>NZ_JBPOFB010000001.1:0-516771 GCF_051251565.1 Marivita sp.
CCCGGGGGCGGAATCGAACCACCGACACGAGGATTTTCAATCCACTGCTCTACCCCTGAGCTACCCGGGCACGGGTGAACGTTCGACGTTCGGGTTGCAGCGTTCTATGTGACGGTTTGGGGCGTGTCCAGTGGGTTTT
The DNA here is from genome assembly GCF_051251565.1 of Marivita sp. Taxonomy (GTDB): domain Bacteria; phylum Pseudomonadota; class Alphaproteobacteria; order Rhodobacterales; family Rhodobacteraceae; genus Marivita. The sequence continues at coordinate 140 of NZ_JBPOFB010000001.1, forward strand.
GATACGAAAGCATAAAAACAAATTTCATGTTGGATTGTATCAATGTGGTACGGTGAGAGAGGGGCAGGTGGCTTGCCATCCTCGGTGATATCAGCAACCTGAGCGGATGATTCCAAGTTTTGAATTCGAAGACCGTTTGCGGGCGGGCGGTATGCTACGGATCGCGGGGGTTGACGAAGCCGGGCGCGGGCCTTTGGCGGGGCCTGTCGTAGCGGCGGCTGTCGTTTTGAAGGCGGATACTGTGCCGGTTGGGCTTAACGATTCCAAAGTCCTTACTGCGCACAAGCGTGGTGCGTTGCTCAGTTTGATCCTCGAACACGCACAAGTCGGGATAGGAGAGGCGAGCGTTCAGGAAATTGACGAGATCAATATCCTACGTGCCAGCCACCTTGCCATGTGCAGAGCCATTGACGCTCTGCCGCACACCCCGGATCATGTGCTGATCGACGGCAACCTTGTGCCACGGGAACTAACCCTTTCGGCAACCCCAATCATCAAAGGAGACAGTCTGTCTCTGAGCATCGCAGCGGCGTCGATTGTGGCCAAAACAAGGCGTGACGCAATCATGTGGGATTTGGCGCAACAGTGTCCTGGCTATGGTTGGGAAACGAACCAAGGTTACCCTACAAAATGTCACAAAGAAGCCCTTCGAAATCTTGGTGTAACCCCACACCATAGACGTTCGTTCAAGCCGGTCCACAATATGTTGTGACAAGGAAAAATCATAACCACTTGATTCAAAAAAGAAATTGACCGCGAATCGGCTTTGACTCATCTTTAGGCCCAACGACAGAGCGCAATAATTGCGCCGGCACGATAGGCAGAGTAATGACAAAGATGACCAAGCCGAACAGCGCGGACGCGTTGCCGATCAACACCATACTTGCGGGCGACTGCATCGATGTCATGAACGGGTTGCCCGCTGCGTCGGTCGATCTGATTTTTGCAGACCCACCCTATAACCTCCAGCTCAGGGGCGATTTGCACCGCCCCGACAATTCACTTGTCGATGCTGTGGATGACGACTGGGATCAGTTTTCAAGCTTCAAAGTGTATGACGAATTCACCCGTGCCTGGCTCAAGGCGGCGCGTCGTTTGTTGAAGCCCGATGGCGCGATCTGGGTGATCGGGTCGTATCACAATATTTTCCGCGTCGGATCTGCGCTTCAGGATGAAGGCTACTGGATCCTCAACGACGTGATCTGGCGCAAGTCGAACCCGATGCCGAATTTCCGGGGAAAACGTTTCACCAACGCGCATGAAACCATGATCTGGGCGTCGAAATCCGAAGGCGCGAAATACACCTTCAACTACGAAGCCCTCAAGGCGTTGAACGAAGGTATCCAGATGCGGTCGGACTGGGTTCTGCCGATCTGCAATGGCGGTGAGCGCCTCAAGGATGCGGCAGGCGACAAGGCGCATCCGACGCAGAAACCGCAGGCGTTGCTTCACCGTGTACTGGTTGGCGCGACCAAACCGGGCGATATCGTGCTCGATCCCTTCTTTGGAACGGGCACAACCGGGGCCGTGGCCAAGATGCTGGGCCGGGATTGGATCGGCATTGAACGCGAAGAAAAATACCGCGTGGTCGCCGAGCAGCGGATCGCTGCGGTGCGGCGTCTGGACAAGGCCGCGCTTGAAACCACGACAAGCAAGCGCGCGGAACCGCGCGTGCCCTTTGGCCAACTGGTCGAGCGAGGCATGCTGCGCCCGGGCGAAGAATTGCTGAGCATGAACGGGCGTCACAAGGCCAAGGTGCGCGCGGACGGCACCCTTATCGGGAATGACATCAAGGGATCGATCCACCAGGTGGGTGCACATCTTGAAGGCGCACCAAGCTGCAATGGCTGGACCTATTGGTGCTTCAAACGTGATGGCAAAACCGTTCCCATCGACGTTCTGCGTCAGCAGATACGGTCCGAGTTAAACTGATTTTCAACAGAACACCGCCGGTGCCTGCGGCCATGTAATCGCGGCACCACACCTTGCCCCGCCGACCTTCGGCGGGGCTTTTTTCATCTGCTGTCAGGCTGTTGAGTTTCTCCAGACCCATGGTGATCCAACGTCCAAAGTGTCGTGACACGGCCGGTATAGGCAGTATACCGGATCAGACTTGACACCACAGCTGCACGGCAACGCAAGCAGCAGACCGAAAGGAAGACCTGCGATGAAATGGGCCCGCGTTCGCAATAGTGACGAGACCGAGAGCACAGGACTAGTAATGGATGGTATGTTCCACCCGCGTTCCAGCCTTGGGTCCGACACCGCTTCAGGCGACCCAATCGCTCTGGCGGATGTCACGCTCCTTTCGCCGGTGGTGCCGGGAAAATTCATCGGACTGTGGAACAACTTCAAGGCCGCAGCCGAAAAGGGTGGCCAAGATCATCCAACCCATCCGCTGTATTTCTTCAAGGCCGACACGTCTCTCGCAGGGCCGGGGGCAGAGGTCGCTATTCCTGTTTCCGCAGGCCGCGTTGTTTTCGAAGGTGAGCTGGGCATCGTACTCGGGAACACCTGCAAGAACGTCTCTGTGGCCGAGGCCGAGGCCGCCATTTTCGGCTACACTTGCATCAATGATTTCACCTCGCTGGATGTACTCAATGCGGACCCGTCTTTCCCGCAATGGACTCGTGCCAAAAGCTTTGACGGGTTTGGCGTCGTGGGTCCGGTCATTGAAACTGAGGTGGCGTGGCAAGATCTGACCATTACGGTTCTGGTGAACGACCGCGAACGTCAATCCTATCCGGCGAATGACATGATCCTGCCGCCCGCGCAGATCGTCAGCCTGTTGTCACAGGACATGACCCTCAATCCCGGCGACCTGATTGCCTGCGGCACCTCGCTCGGGGCGCGCCCTGTCAAGGCGGGGATGGTTGTGGATGTTGCGATTGACGGCATCGGTAGTGTGTCTGTCACGATGACGGCCCCGGTCGAGACCTGATATAGTTGGGCTGACCCTCGGCATAGACGGCAAAGCTTTGGGCACATCTGCCCAAAACTATGGACCTCGCGCATTTGTTAACCGCTTTGTACGGGCCTGCCACCTTGCAAATCCGCCCTCGACCCGTGCAAACTGGCAGGGAACCCGAAGCGGCTTTGGCGGTTTCATGAAACGTGGCATCGTAGGTCCACCATTTCACGAACGGCCACATTCGCAGCTGTGATTTGATTGAAAGGTTTCGCATGGTTACTCGACGCTTCATGATTGCCGGACTTACGGCGCTTGCCACGCCAGCATTGATCCGGCCCGCCTTCGCCGCACCCAGCGAATGGGACGGATGGGATGCGCAAGTGACCCCGGCGAATTTTGATCTGGGCACCAGCAACCCTTGGGGCCTGCATCCCCGCTACCTACCACAGCGGGTCACAGCGAATCCCAACCTGACGCCGGGCGATGTGCATGTCGATGCGGTGGCGCGCTATCTCTACCACATACAGGACGATGGCAGTGCGATGCGCTACGGGGTCGCCATTGGCCGTGACGGGTTGTACGAACCCGGCGTCTACACGATCCGGCGCAAGGCAAAATGGCCCAAATGGACACCGACGCCCGCGATGATCGAACGCGAGCCCGAAAAATACGCCCGCTGGGAAGATGGAATGCCCCCCGGTCCTGAAAACGCCTTGGGGTCACGCGCGCTCTATCTCTATGTCGGCAACCGCGACACTTATTTGCGTGTGCATGGCACACCTGCGCCGCGCTCTATCGGGACACGGGCAAGCTCTGGCTGCGTGCGCATGGTGATGGCGCATATCAACACGCTTTATGATCAGGTGGACACGGGCAAGACAGCGTATCTCTATCCGACAGACGGCGGCGCGCTGTAACTCAGCGCATCACGAATCGGCGGGACGCACACAGATCGGGTTGCCGTTGGTTGTGCGCAACGGCAGCTCTGTCGTCTCGACAGGCCCACGGTGCGTGTACCAATAGCACCCGTCCTCTTGTTTCACGCGCGCGGTGCTCAGGTCTTGAAACGATGCGGCGATTGAGGACACTGATTCCGGCACAGTGATGGAATTGACCCCTGTGGACCCGCCGGTTCCGGGTACGGGTTCACACGCGGCAAGGCCCAGAAAGAACAAAGAGCCTGCGAAAATAGCCTTGGGTGTGGTCATGGTGCACTCATTCTACTGTGTTATGTTGCGACGAAGGTCGCACTCCTTGTCTGGGGCCGCAAGACTGTCTGACCATCTCGGGTACACAGCATGGCATCGGTGCCGCAATGATCACAGCGCGCCGCTGACCAAGCCAAAGCAATGTGACCTGCGTGGCGGCCGAAATTTTGGCATACCAAAGGCGTTGAAGTTCCCGCCGCGCGATGCGTAGAGTGCGCCGAAGGCAACGCACGTAAACGTTGCATCCCATCCCCGGAGGCTTTCTTGGACATTCGCGCAATCCTGATGGGACTGGCCTTTGCCGTCATGTGGTCCTCGGCCTTCACTTCGGCACGGATCATCGTCGCCGACGCGCCGCCTTTGATGGCGCTTGCCTTTCGCTTTGCAATCTCGGGTGCGCTGGCGGTGCTGATCGCGCTCTGGATGGGCCAAAGCTGGCGGCTGACCAAACTCCAATGGCGCGCGACGATCATTTTTGGCATTTGCCAAAACGCGCTTTATCTCGGGCTGAACTTCGTGGCGATGCAACGGATCGAAGCGTCGCTAGCCGCGATCATCGCCTCAAGCATGCCGCTACTTGTCGGGGTGGCCGGTTGGTTGTTCGCGGGTCAGCGCATGTCGCCGTTGGGCGTGCTTGGTCTCGTCGCAGGGTTCTGCGGTGTGGTCATCATCATGGGCGCGCGGCTGGGGGCAGGGGCGGACCTGCTGGGTGTTGGACTGTGCCTCATTGGGGTTTTGTCGCTGACCGTCGCCACACTGGCGCTGCGCAATGCCAGCTCTGGTGGCAATTTCATGATGATTGTTGGACTTCAGATGCTGATCGGAAGCGCGGTTCTTTGGCCAGCGGCACTTATCCTCGAAACGCTTGAGGTGACGATGTCCCCGAAGCTGGTGCTGGCTTTTGTCTATACCACGCTGGTGCCCGGTCTGGCCGCCACACTGGTCTGGTTCTGGCTGGTCAACCGGATCGGCGCGGTCAAGGCGGCAACCTTCCACTTCCTGAACCCGTTTCTGGGCGTCGCAATAGCTGCGCTGATTCTGTCCGAAGGGCTGGGCCTGACCGACGTGATCGGCGTGGTCATCATAACCGGGGGCATCCTTGCGGTGCAATTGTCGCGCCAGACGGACAATTCTGAAACAATCGCCACGGGGAAGTGAGCAGACGTCAGATGACAGATTGGCCTAGGCTGGTTTACGCAAAGCCGTATGGAATTTGTGTTCGCATATCTGGCCGGTCTCCTGACGCTCATTAACCCGTGCGTGATCCCGGTTTTGCCCATTGTGCTGGCCTCTGCCGTACAAGCGGACAGGCGTGGTCCCTTGGCGCTTGCCGCCGGGATGAGCCTGTCTTTCGTCGTGCTTGGCGTCAGCGTGACCGCCTTCGGCCACCTGATCGGGCTGACAGTCGATACCCTGGCCATGATCGGCGCATGGATGATGATCGGGTTTGGTTTGCTCTTGCTGGTTCCCAAAGGCGCGGCTGTCATGGCCTCGGCCACTGCGGGGCTGTCGGCGCGGGCCGACGCCGGGATCGACGATCTGGATCGGCACAGCCTGCGCGGCCAATTCGCCGGAGGCGCGCTGCTTGGCGCAGTCTGGAGCCCCTGTATCGGCCCGACACTGGGCGGTGCCATCGCATTGGCCAGCCAAGGCCAAAGCCTTGGCCATGTCACCCTGATCATGACAGCCTTTGCGCTGGGCGTGTCCAGCATTATCCTTGGTCTTGCTTATGGTGCGCGTGGCGCTGTGGGCCGCAACACGGCACGGCTGCGCCAGATCGCACAGGCCAGCCGCCCAGTTCTTGGCGGTGCGTTCCTGCTCGTTGGGATTGGCCTGCTACTGCAATGGAACCACATGATCGAAATTTGGCTGCTCGACACTTTGCCGCCTTGGCTGGTCGATCTGTCCGTACGTTTTTGACCCTCAAAAGGAGACACCTTCATGGATCGCCGTACCTTTATCGCCTTGACCGCTGCCACTGCCACTTTGCCCTTCGCAGCCAGTGCCGACATCCTCGACTATACCCCCGGCCTTGTGCAGGAGCGGTTGGCCAAAGGCGAAACCGTCTTTCTGGATTTCACCGCGTCGTGGTGTTCGACCTGCCGGTCACAAGGCCGCACGATCCAAGCACTCAAGGTGGCGAACCCGGCTTACGGTCAGGCGGTCACGTTTATTGATGTCGACTGGGACACCTACGGCACGTCCGAGCTTGCCCAATCGCTGCAAATCCCGCGCCGGTCAACGCTTGTAGTGCTGAAAGGCGATCAGGAATTGGGTCGCATCGTGGCCCAGACGGGCCAGTCCGAAATTCAGGCTTTGATGGATACAGCCTTGTCTGCCGCCACCTCGTAGAGGTGGCATCACAGCCGCTTGCATCGGCCTTGCAGAGTGCATTTAGCCGATCTTGCCTTGGTTCTTGCCCACCTGTCCGCGATGCAGCAACAGGTGGTCGAGGATCACACAGGCCATCATTGCTTCACCCACCGGCACGGCACGAATACCAACGCAAGGGTCGTGGCGGCCCTTTGTGATGATCTCGGTTTCTTCGCCTGACTTGGTGATCGTTCGACGCGTGCTCAGGATCGACGAGGTCGGTTTGACCGCAAACCGCACGACAATGTCTTGCCCCGTGGAAATCCCGCCCAGAACACCGCCCGCGTGGTTGGAGCTGTACTCCGGCCCGTTCGGACCCATGAAAATCTCATCCGCATTGGCCGTCCCGGTCAAACTGGCCGAGGCCATGCCTTCGCCGATCTCGACCCCTTTGACGGCATTGATGCTCATCATCGCGGCGGCCAGATCAGTGTCGATCTTGCCGTAAATCGGCGCACCCAGTCCGGCTGGCACACCGCGCGCGACCACTTCGATGACGGCACCCACGCTTTCGCCTGACTTGCGCAACCCGTCGAGGTAGTCAGCCCAATCGCTGGCCGCCTGTGCATCCGGCACCCAGAACGGGTTGTTTTCGATCTCGTCCCAGTCGAACCGGCCCCGGTCAATCTGGTGTGGTCCCATCTGGGTCATATAGCCAGTGATCTGCACACCCGGCAGCATCGCCTTGATCGCCTCGCGCGCAAGACCGCCCGCCGCCACACGCGCGGCCGTTTCCCGCGCCGAGGACCGTCCGCCACCGCGATAATCGCGGATGCCGTATTTCTGCCAATAGGTGATATCGGCATGACCGGGGCGGAACTTTTCCATGATGTCGGAATAGTCCTTGGACCGCTGATCGGTGTTTTCGATCATCAACTGCACCGGCGTGCCGGTGGTCTGACCTTCGAACACCCCCGACAGGATCTTGACCTCGTCGGCCTCGCGCCGCTGGGTGGTGAACTTGTTCTGCCCCGGTTTGCGCTTGTCCAGCCAGTGCTGGATCATACCTGCATCAATCGGCACCCCCGGAGGGCAGCCATCGACGGTTGCACCCAAGGCAGGCCCGTGGCTTTCGCCCCATGTGGTGACTCGGAAGAGATGTCCAAATGTGTTCAGGCTCATGGCGGTCTCCTTGGCTTGTCCGTGTCCTAGGGCAGCGGGCGGTGGTCCTCAAGATGTTTCGAATGGGCTATGCCCATCCGACAGAAGCGAGGGGCGCTGCCCGAGGTATTTTCGGCCCAAAGAAACCGGGATCTGGAAGGGGCTTGCAGGGCTGGGCTTTGCGGATTACGCCTGTGCTTACCTCGGGGTGCCAGAACTGGCTGAGATGCGCAAGCGAACCCGTTGAACCTGAACCGGTTAACACCGGCGGAGGGAAGGTCTGGACCTGGTCCTGCTTTGCCCTCTCGCCGCAAAACAGGAGGATGCCATGAAAACGGCCCTTACATTTGCTGCGGGACTTCTTGCCACGACCAGTCTGGTTGCGGCCCAGGAACCCCCCGTTCTGACTGTCTACGCGGGCGACTACATCGTCTCAGAGTGGGGCCCCGGCCCCAAGATCGAAGAAATGTTCGAAGCACAATGCGCGTGTGATCTACAATTCAAGCCCGGTGATCTTTTGCCCCGCATCCTGCTTGAGGGCGACCAGACCGATGCGGATATCGTGTTTGGTCTGAACACGGATGTGACTCAAAAAGCCCGCGAAAGCGGATTGTTCGCGCCACATGGGCAGGACACTACGGCGCTGACGCTTCCGGTGGCGTGGACCGACGAGGTGTTTTTGCCGTTCAACTATGGCCACACCGCGTTCATCTACAATTCAGAGCGGATATCGGACGTGCCTGCCAGTTTCGCGGCATTGTTGGACGCACCGGATGACCTCAAAATCGTGATCCAGGACCCGCGTTCTTCGATCTCTGGGCTGGCGCTCGTGCTTTGGGTAAAGGCGATCTATGGCGACGAGGCCGAACAGGTGTGGGGACGGCTGGCACCGAAGATCCTGACCGTCACCAAGGGCTGGTCCGAAAGCTATGGCCTGTTCACCGACGGCGAAGCGGACATGGTTCTGAGTTACACCACCTCACCGGCCTATCACATCATCGCAGAAGACGACCGCACCAAGAAAGCGGCGATCTTTCCTGAAGGTCACTACTTCATGGTCGAGCTGTCGGCCAAGGTTGTGGGCACAGATGTTCCCGAATTGGCGGATCAGTTTCTTGCTTTCCAACTGTCCGAAGAATTCCAGACCATGATCGCCACTGGAAACTGGTCTTTCCCGGCGAAACTGGACGCATCCAAATGGCCTGACCGGTTCAAGGAACTGAACCTGCCGGAAAAAGTGCTGTTCTACACCGAAGCAGAGGCCGCAGCGTTGCGGGATGAAACGGTTGAGGAATGGCGTCGCGCCTTGTCTCAATAATTGCGGCGCTGACCGTGGCCGGTCTGGTGATCGGCCCGGTCACGGCAGTCGTGCTGCGGGCTGACGCCTTCACCGGGTTTCGCCCCGCAGACTGGCAGGCGCTTAGGTTCACGCTGTTGCAGGCGACGCTGTCGGCAGCGCTCAGCGTGCTGTTTGCCATTCCTTTGGCCCGCGCTTTGGCCCGACGGCAGTTCGTCGGACGAGGGCTTTTGGTGGCGCTCTTGGGTGCGCCGTTCATCCTGCCGGTGATCGTTGCAGTGCTGGGCCTGCTGGCGGTGTTTGGTCAGTCGGGGCTGCTCAACCGCGTTCTGGCCCCGCTGGGAGTGCCCGAGGTGCAGATTTACGGCTTGCATGGTGTGCTTTTGGCGCATGTGTTCTTCAATCTGCCCTTGGCGACCCGGCTGATCCTGCAAGGATGGCTGGCCCTTCCTGCCGAACACTTCCGCCTTGCTGCGACGCTGGGTCTGAGGCGGCGTGCGATGTGGCTGTCGGTCGAGATGCCGATGCTGCGCCGGATCGTGCCGGGGGCGTTTGCGGTGATCTTTGTGATCTGCCTGTCATCCTTTGCCGTTGCGCTGACGCTTGGCGGCGGGCCGCGCGCCACAACTCTGGAACTGGCGATCTACCAATCCATGCGGTTCGATTTTGATTTGGCACGCGCGGCTGTGCTGGGCCTTGTGCAGCTGGCGCTGGCGCTTTGCGCGGGGCTTGTCGCACTGCGGATGACGAGCCTGCCCGTCGCGGCCCGGGCGCTTGACCGTCCGTTGCCGCGCTGGGACCGCGCCGACCGCCGCGCGATCTGTGCAGATGCAGTGTGGATTTGTCTGGCTGCGCTGTTCCTGCTGACGCCGCTGACGATGGTGGTTCTGAATGGCATTGCCGGGATCACCACGTTGGGCGCGTCGGTCTGGCAGGCGGCAGGGCATTCGATCATGGTCGCCCTTGGATCGACGCTGTTGTGCCTGCTGTGGGCGGTGCCATTGGCAACCCGTTGGGGCGAATGGTTGGGCCTGGCCGGGATCGCGCTCTCGCCGCTGGTTCTGGGCATCGGGCTGTTCCTGATCGTGCGCCCCTTTGCCAACCCGTTCGAACTGGCGCTTTACGTCACAGCGACGGTCAACGCCTTTGTCAGCCTGCCGTTCGTTCTGCGCATCCTCCGCCCCGAGGCCGAGGTGATCCGCACCGATTACGCGCGTCTGCGCGGGGCGCTGGGTCTGTCGGACTGGGCGTGGCTGCGCTGGGTGCTGTTGCCGCGTTTGAAACGGCCCTTGGGCTTTGCCGCTGGGCTGACTGCGGCGCTGTCGATGGGTGATCTTGGAGTGATTGCGCTTTTCGCGGACCCGGACCGAGCGACCTTGCCGCTCAAGGTGTATCAATTGATGGGGGCCTACCGGATGGAGCAGGCGGCGGGTGCAGCGCTTGTGCTGCTGATCCTCAGCCTGAGCTTGTTTTGGCTGTTTGACAGGGGAGGGCGCGTTGGGACTGCATCTTGATCATATCCATGCACGGGCTGGCACGTTCGACATCACGGCAAACCTATCGGTTGCGGTTGGTCAACGGGTTGCCATCATTGGCGCATCAGGGTCGGGAAAATCGACCCTTCTGGATGTGGTCGCAGGATTCCTGTGCCCGCTGATAGGCGCTGTGCGCTGGAACGGGCAGGACATCACGCACAGCGCCCCGGCACTTAGACCGGTCAGCATCCTGTTTCAGGACACGAACCTGTTTCCGCATCTGACGATTCAGCAAAACCTTGCGCTTGCGCTGCGTCCGGCCAATGGCCGCCTGAAGCCCGGTGACCGTGAGCTGATCGAAACTGTGCTGTCGCGCGTCGGTCTTGCCGGGTTCGCCCCGCGCCATCTGTCCGAGATGTCGGGTGGCCAGCAAAGCCGTGCCGCCTTGGCACGGGTGCTGATACAGGCGCGACCTGTGTTGCTTCTGGACGAACCCTTTGCGGCGTTGGGCCCGGCGCTCAAGGACGAGATGTTGGATCTGGTGGCCGAGGTTGCAGACGCGGAAACCCTGACGGTTTTGCTTGTCTCGCATGACCCGAAGGATGCGCGGCGCTTTGCACCTCAAAGCCTTGTCGTCGAGGAGGGCCATGTCAGCCCACCTCAGGACACACACGCTCTGTTGGACAATCCGCCACCGACACTTCGTGCATATTTGGGGGCAGGCTAAACGCACGGGGCGGGTGCTGACCTCCATATGAAAAAGCCCCACCAAATTGGCGGGGCCTTTCAAATTCTCAGTAAACCCAAAGGTTACTCTTTTGCGCGTGCCTTGATCGGCGCCCAAAGACGCTTGTTGGTCAGGTACAGCAAGACCGACAGCACTGTCAGAAAGATGACACCAACAAAACCGGCTTGCTTGCGTGCCATCAGTTTGGGCTCTGCTGCCCACATCAGGAACGCAGCCACGTCTTGGGCTTGCTGCTCGACCGTGGCTTCTGTGCCATCAGCGAATTCAACGTCATCGCCATAGAACACCGGTGCCATGGAAATCCAGCCACCCGGGAACGCCTTGTTCTCGTAAAGGACGGTGCCTGCTTCTTCTTTTTCTTCACCGGTATAACCGGACAGCATGGACGCGATATATTCCGGGCCACCCATGCCTTTGAAGAACTGGTTGATCCCAAGGCCGTAGGGGCCATGAAAACCAGCACGGGCTTTGGCCATCATGCTAAGATCAGGTGCTCCGGCCGCAGTGTTGGCCGGGAAGTGGTCTGTGGGACGGGCCGGACGGAAATCTTCGATTTCCTCGTCATACACTTCAAAGAACTGTTCCGCATAGGCGAGAACCTGATCTTCGGGCATGCCGGGGCCGTCCGCTGCCGAAAGAGTGCGCAGCGGCACGTATTGCATGCCATGGCAGGCGGAGCAGACCTGAGTGTAGATCTGAAGGCCTCGCTGCAACTGCGCTTGATCGAAGGTGCCAAACGGACCCTCAAACGAGAACTCAAAGTTCTCGACATAACCCGAGGCTCCGGCGGCATATGCGCCGGAGAGGGGTGCCAGGGCCAATGTGGCCGCGAGGGCAAGTTTCTTAAGCATTGTTCGCTTGTCCTTTCTTACTCGGCCGGGGTCGCAGATGCTGCGCCCTGTGTGGTCGAGGACTTGCCGTAGTTCGCGTTGAAGTCTTCCTCGATCGTCTCGGGCTGCGGCAGTGGCTTTTCAAGCACACCAAGCAGCGGCAGGATCACGAGGAAATAGGCGAACCAATAGGTGGACCCGACCAAGGCGATGTATGGGTAGATCCCTTCAGCCGGCATCGCGCCCACCCACATCAGCACAAAGAAGTTCACCACGAAGACCCAGAACCACCACTTGAACATCGGGCGGTAACGGCCAGAGCGTACCGACGACGTGTCGAGCCAAGGTGCCAGCGCCATTACCGCGATCGAGCCGAACATGGCCAGAACACCAAAGAACTTCGCATCGATGATGCCCCCGGTCAGGAAGCTGGCTGCGATAACCACCCACACGTCACCGTCGAACGCGCGCAGAATCGCATAGAATGGCAGGAAGTACCATTCCGGCACGATGTGTGCGGGTGTGACCAGTGGGTTGGCTTCGATGTAGTTGTCCGGGTGACCAAGATAGTTCGGCATGTACCCGACAACGGCAAAGAAGACCGCGAGGATGATCGCCAGCGCGAACAGGTCCTTGATCACGAAGTAGGGCCAGAACGGAAGCGTGTCTTTCTCGGCATCTGCCTTGGACGTGCGGCGCACTTCAACACCGGTCGGGTTGTTGTTGCCAGTGGTGTGGAAGGCCCAGATGTGCACGATCACGAGACCTGCAATCACGAAGGGCAGCAGGTAATGCAACGAGAAGAAGCGGTTCAGCGTGGCATTGTCCACGGCAGGTCCGCCCAACAGCCACGTCTGGATCGATTCACCGACGAACGGGATCGCACCAAACAGACCGGTGATCACAGTCGCACCCCAGAAGGACATCTGACCCCAGGGAAGAACGTAGCCCATGAACGCGGTGCCCATCATCAGCAGGTAGATAAGCATGCCGATGATCCACGTAATCTCACGCGGTGCCTTGTATGACCCGTAGTAAAGACCGCGGAAGATATGCGCATAGACCGCCACAAAGAATAGCGACGCGCCGTTCATGTGCAGATAGCGCAGCATTGCGCCGCCATTCACGTTGCGCATGATGTGTTCGATGCTCGCAAAGGCCTGATCGACATGCGGCGTATAGTGCATCGCTAGAACGATGCCCGTGATGATCTGCAACGCAAGACAGAAGGTCAGAACGATACCCCAGATCCACATCCAGTTCAGGTTCTTGGGTGTGGGGATGGTCAGCGTATCGTACAGCAGGCCCACGATCGGCAGGCGGCTGTGAAGCCACTTTTCGCCGCCGGTCTTGGGCTCGTAATGGTCGTGTGGAATTCCAGACATTCGCGCGTCTCCTTATCCCAGCAGGATGGTTGTTTCGTCAACAAACTCGGCAGGCGGCACCGGAAGGTTTTCCGGGGCTGGACCGCGGCGGATGCGGCCGGACGTGTCGTAGTGCGATCCATGGCACGGGCAGAACCAGCCGCCAACGCCGCTGTCGGCCATGAAGTCACCCGCGTTACCCAGAGGCACACATCCAAGGTGCGTACACACGCCCATCTGAACCAGCCATTCGCCGCTTTCGTCCATAGCACGGTTTTCGTCGCTCGCGTCCGCACCGTCATCCAAATTCGCATTGCGTGCGACCTGATCGGGGAGGTCGGACAGCTCAACATTCCGTGCAGCTTCGATCTCTTCGGCGGTGCGGCGGCGGATAAAGACCGGCTTGCCGAGCCACTTAACCGTGATCTGCGATCCTTCCGAAACGCCGGAAATGTCCACACGGATAGAGGACAAGGCCAAAACGTCTGCGGACGGGTTCATCTGGTTGACCAGAGGCCAAACCGCTGCACCTGTCGCAACTGCACCGGCACCGGCAGTCGCATAGTACAGAAAGTCCCTCCGGGTACCTTCGTGGTGTTCTGCGTTGGACACGAGGTTTTCTCCATTCATCGGCCGTTCGATTGGCCACAATACGGTTAGGCCGCAATCCGAGCGGCGCTCCGAACGGGTATTTAGCGGGCTACCCCCTAGTCGTCCACCTCCAGACGGCTTAGGTTAGAAATAAGCGCCGAAGTGTCGCGGTAATATGCGCTGACGGTGCTATATTGCCGTGTTAGGCAACGACAAAATGCGAAATGGACGGCTGATCATGCGGAAAACGATTCTGTCAGGTACTCTTGCGCTCTGCGCGTGTGCGGTGGCATCGCCCGCGCTGGCGGAGATGGAGCTGTCAATCTACTCAGGTTGGCAAACATCCCCGCACAGCCGGATATATGGTGATTATCCGGGCACCGGCGCCGAAATAGACGCGCTGATCGGCTGGGAAGGCCGGTCGTTTGAGATGCCACCCTATTACGGTGTGCGTGGCACATGGTGGAAGACCGAAACGCTGGGCTTTGGCCTCGAATTCACCCACGCCAAAGTGTACGCGCCGGATGATGAAAAAGCCGCGATCGGGTTTTCCGACCTCGAATTCACCGATGGCCTGAACATTATCACGGTCAACGCCTACCAGCGCTGGCCGGGTCTTTGGGCCGAAGGGTCAATCACGCCCTATGTGGGCGGCGGCGTTGGTATTGCCGTGCCGCATGTCGATGTGGACACGACCACGGGGATCGAAGAATACGGCTTTCAATACACCGGTCCCGCCGCGCGCGTGTCGGCCGGGGTCAGCTATGACCTCAATGACAGGTTCGCGGTGTTTGGCGAGTATCAGTTCACATATTCCAGCAACTCGGTTGATCTGCCCGAAGGCGGGTCGCTTGAGACCGACATCAAGACCAACGCGTTGAATGTCGGCCTGACGCTCAAGTTCTGATCAGGTGTCTGCCTTGTTGCGCGACTGTGCCAAGGCACGGCGCGACGCGGGCAGCATCCACACCACGGCTCCGATGTAGATCAGGCTGAGAACGACAAGCGCAATCCAAGTATAGATCGCAACCGCCGCGCCAATAGCGGCAAAGCCGACAAGAAACACCTTGACCCGGCGTTGGCTGATCTGTGTGGTCTTGAACGACCAGACCGGAAAGCGCCCGATCATCAACATGCCGACCAGCGCGATATAGCCTGCCAAAATCACGTCCGGGACGATCTGAATGCTGTCAAAGGCAAATGACGCGTACATTGGCAGCATCACCAGGATCGCCCCGGCAGGCGACGGAATCCCTATGAAATATGCGCTTTCCGCCGATCCGTTCTCGGCTTTGCGGGCCACGTTGAACCGGGCAAGCCGGGTCACGGCGCAAACTGCGTAAACCAGAACGGCCAACCAGCCCAGTTGTCGCGTGTCTTCAAGTGCCCAGACATACAAAAGCATCCCCGGTGCGACCCCGAAATTCAGGAAATCAGCCAGCGAATCCAGCTCTGCGCCCATCTTGCTGTCACTACCAAGGGCACGTGCCAGCCGCCCATCCAGACCGTCCAGAATGGCAGCCAGCAAGATCAGCTGGACTGCCAGTTCGTAATTTCCCTGCAACCCGAACCGGATTGCCGTCATTCCCGCGCAAATGGCGGTGACAGTCAGCATGTTCGGCAGCAGCTGAACCAGCGTCAGTTTCTCGCCATTGGCATTGGTCATGTCGGGACAGTATCCTGTAAAAACGTTACGCGTCGGTAAACCTGCGCAGACGAACGTGCAAGCCATGCCTCCCGTCGCAGATCATGCGCCCGGATGTGTCGCCACCATGCTGTCGCGCGTCTCAAATGTCTCGAACCACGCGGCCAAGCCGTCGCGCCCGGTGCGCCAAGACCGTTCGGGGTGCCGCAGGTCCAGATAGCCCAGGGCACAGGCCACCGCGATATGTCCCATATCCATACGCCCGTTGAGATGGCTCATCCAGCGCGTGTTGAGCGCGTCCAGAGCGCGGGACACCTTGCTCCATTGGCCATCGACCCATTCGATCATCACCTTTTCCTCGGGGCGGAACCGCGTCTCGTAGACCATAAGCACCGCCGCATCGAGAATACCGTCCGCCGTCGCCTCAAGGGTCAGCGTGTCCCAGATGCGCTGTTCGGGGTAGAGTGCACCGCCCGCGCGCGCATCCAGAAACCGGCAGATCACCCGGCTGTCATAGAGTGCGGGGCCATCAGAGCGCAGCAATGCGGGGATCTTGCCCACCGGGTTCGCCGCGATCAGCTTGGAATCGGGTGCAAGCGGTGTGGTCGCAACATCGACATGTTCGATATCATCATATTGGCCGGTCTCGTGCAGCAACACGAGAACCTTGCGGACAAAGGGGGACGGGCCCGAGCGAAGTAGTTGCATATGCGTTCTCCAAATGACGGCTGTGCCCTAGCTACGCTGTCAGCGCAGCACTTGCCAAGCGGCGCGTGACGGTGCGTTGGGGCGCCACCGTCTTTCCGTCGACGGGAAAGTCGCGCTCAAAGCGCAGGGGGGTCTGCCATCAACGCGGCCAGCGCTTCCAGCTCGGATCCAAGACCACCGGGAACAAGCGTTGCCGCCCGTGCCCGCACCGCATCGTCCTTGTTCTGACCAAGCTTCCAGGTTGCCGCTATGTCGCTCACCGTCATCCGGCACGGCACGATCATCCGCATCATCTTGTCCAGCACCTCGGGCGTCATCTTACCCGTGGTCCAGGGCGGTTTCGGCGCAAGCCGTGCCTCAAAGAACGCGGATTGTGTGTCCAGCACCTGCCGCATCTCATCCTGCGGCAGCAAAGTCAGTTTGCCGGTGATCTGCACGGCAACATAGTTCCATGTCGGCACCTGATCGACGATTCCGTACCAATCCGGCGAGATATAGGCATCCGAGCCGGTCACTGCGATCCGTGCAGAACGGGGCATCTTCAGGGACCGCGCAATCGGGTTGGAGCGCACCAGATGGATCAACACCTCGCGCCCATCTTGGGACATCAGCACCGGAACATGCGCCACCAACGGCACCGGATCGCCGTTCACCATCAAGCTGCCAAAGGCCCGGTCCCGCACAAAGGCGATGTCTTTGGCGTGGTCACTGCTGTGAAAGCTCGGGTTGGGATGCATGAGGGCGGCTCAGTGGATGGTTGCGGTGCTCCAAACATCTCGCATGGCGGTTTCGGAAAATCCCGAAAAACATTGTATCGCAACACTCAGCCCGCCTTGGGGTGCGACGCCTCGTAGACCTTCATCAGATGCACCGTATCGACCGAGGTATAGGCCTGGGTCGTCGACAAGGATGCGTGCCCCAGCAATTCCTGTATCGTGCGCAAGTCGCCCCCCGCAGACAGCAGATGCGTGGCAAAGCTGTGCCGCATCGCATGCGGTGTTGCCGTTGCGGGCAGGCCCAATTGCATCCGTGCCTGTTCGGTTACCTTTTGCACAAGACGCGCGTTCAAAGCGCCCCCGCGCACGCCGCGAAACACTGGCGCATTGGCCTCCATCTCGAACGGGCACAGCCGCACATAGGTCTGCACCGCCTGCCGCGCGACAGGCAAGACGGGCACAACCCGTTCCTTGCCGCCTTTGCCGATGATCCGCATCGCCTCGCCCAATGGCAGGTCGCGGCCCATCATCCCAAGCGCTTCGGAAATCCGCAGCCCGCAGCCATAAAGCAGCGTCACAACCGCCATATCCCGCGCGCCGACCCATCCCTTGAGGGATTGTTGGCCCACGGTTTCGATCATCGCCCGCGCGGCATATTCGTTCAAAGGGCGGGGCAGTTTCTTCTGAAACTTGGGCGCGCGCGTGGACAGCACGGCGGTGGGTTCGAACCCTTCGCGTTCTGCCAGCCAGCGATAGAAGGATTTAACCGCCGACAGTTTGCGCGCCAGCGACCGCGCGCTGGCTCCGCCGCTGCGCGTCTGCGCCATCCAGGCCCGCATATCCGGCACCGTGATCCGCGACAGCGGCGTCAGCCCTTGGGCGTCGCCGTGATATTCAGTCAGGAAAGCAATGAAATCAACCACATCACCGCGATAAGCGGTCAGGGTGTTTTCGGCGGTGCCGTTCAATGCACGGCTTGACGCCAGCCATCCCTCCAACGCGTCCCGCGCTGCCGGAGAGATCATGAGCGTCACGACAGCCAGCGCCGCATCTGCCGCTCGAACACACCGGTAAAAAATGTCAAAAGGTCGGTGCCTTGTTGCGGCGTGAACTGGTGCGGATCTTCGGCCCCCATGACCAACAGTCCCGGCAACCGCCCCGGCCCGAAATTCAGCTTCAAACAGGCCTCAGAACGGATCCAATCGGCCTTTTCGCCGTAAATCTCGCGGCGGCCTTTTTCGATCTGGCGCAAGGTCACCTGCCGCACTGTCGTGGCGCGCCCGGTGAGAAGGTAGTCATCAATGAATCCCGGTTCCGCGACCGACAGCACCGCCCCAAGCCGCTTGATGGCTGGGTCTTCGTCATTCTGGACCGATTCAAGCACCAGCTTGATCACGTCGACGCGCAAAATCTCGGCCACGTCGCCGCCCAGATCGCGCAGGAAGGGTTCAAATTCCACTGGGTCCAGCATCCGAAGGATCGCGCGATGCACCTGATTGGTGCCAGCAAGGTTTTCGTACGCGGCAGCAATCACCGACCGATGCGTGTCTTCCAACCGGTCAAGACGCGCCTCAAGCCGGTCCATTGCGATTCCGCGCAGGTCAACGATATTGCCCCCCATCGCGCGCTCATTCGCGGCGATCAGGGCACGCATGAGATCCTGATCTTCCAGAATCACATCGGGGCGCGTCATGATCGTTTCGCGCAATTCGTCGTCGATACGGGGGCTGCTCATGCCAACCTCGTTCTGGTTTATTTTTGCAGACCCTATCAGGAAGCTCTGAACGATGCCCGCGTTTTTTCCGTAAAATACGGCCGATCTGCGAAACTGTGGCAGAAGCGCAGGAACGCCCTTCGACGGGCGCTCCAAAAGCGGGGGCGACCCCGCCTTTGCGATCCTCAGAGGATCTTGATGTTTGCGGCCGCCGCGTCCTTGACGAACTGGTCCAGACCCTTGTCTGTCAGCATGTGGTTGGCCATCGCCTTGATCACTGCGGGGGGGGCTGTGGCCACATCGGCTCCGATCTTGGCACATTCGCTCATGTGATTGGCCGTGCGGATCGATGCGGCAAGGATGTTCGTCTCGAACCCGTAATTGTCGTAAATCTCGCGGATATCCGCGATCAGGTCCAAACCATCAAGGTTCAGATCGTCCAGACGCCCAATGAACGGAGAGATAAATGTCGCCCCCGCCTTGGCCGCCAAAAGCGCCTGATTTGCCGAAAAACAAAGCGTCACATTGACCATTTTGCCTTCGTCGGTCAGCACCTTGCAGGCTTTCAAGCCGTCCCATGTCAACGGCACCTTCACCGCGATATTCTCTGCAATCTCGGCCAGCTTGCGGCCCTCAGCGATCATGTCTTCGGCCTTGAGCGCGACGACTTCGGCAGACACCGGGCCATCAACCAGATCACAGATTTCCTTGGTGACTTCGAGGATATCCCGACCGGATTTCTTGATCAGGGACGGGTTCGTGGTGACACCATCCACCATGCCCAGATCGTTCAGTTCAGCAATGGCATCAATTTCGGCGGTATCGACAAAAAATCTCATGGGCTTCATCCTCTGATGGGTTGGCCTTTCCTAACGCGCGCTTTACCCCATGACAATGATGACTGAAACCTTGACCTGATGGCGCTAACACCCGGCTATTTTGACGAGGGCACCTTGATTGGCGTGCTCACCACCCAGCCATTGGACCGGGTGCTGGACTACCGCGCGCCCGAAGGCGGGTGTCATCTTGGGGCCTTTGTCGAAGTGCCGCTGGGTCCGCGCAAGGTGCTTGGTGTCGTGTGGGGGGCCGGCAGGGGCAACTACGACATCTCAAAGATCCGAGCGGTGATCCGTGTGCTTGATGCCGCTCCGATGCGCGAAGAGCTGATGGCGTTCCTCACCCGCGCGGGCGACTACACGCTGACCCCGCTGACCGCGATGCTGCGCCTTGCCACTCGCGCGCCGGGGCTGGGCGATCCGCCGTCGATGCGCAAGATTTACCGCTTGGGCGACACCACACCTGACCGCATGACCGATGCGCGCACCCGCGTGCTCGACGCGTTGCGCGATATGGGCGGACTGTCCCTGACCCTGCGCGAACTGGCCGAGGCGGCAGGCGTGACCACATCGGTGGTCAAGGGCCTCGCCAAGCTTGGTGCGGTGCGCGAAGAAGACAGCCCGCGCGACACGCCGTTCCCGACGCTGGACCCGAACCAGACCGGCAAGGATCTGACCGATGATCAGGCCGCTGCCTCCGCCACCCTGCGCGCCGCCGTCGCTACCCGCAGTTACGGCACGACGCTGCTCAAGGGTGTCACCGGATCGGGCAAGACCGAGGTTTACCTCGAAGCGGTGGCCGAATGTCTGGCTCAAGGCCGTCAGGCGCTCGTCCTGCTGCCTGAAATCGCGCTCACGTCAGAATTCATCACCCGCGTTGATGCCCGTTTTGGTGCACACCCGGCCGAATGGCACTCTGGTGTCACGATCACCGACCGCCGCCGCGTCTGGAAGATGGTGGCGCAGGGCGGCGCGCAACTGGTGGTTGGCGCGCGATCCGCGCTGTTCCTGCCGTTCCGTGATCTGGGTCTGATCGTGGTGGATGAAGAACACGACACCTCGTACAAACAAGAGGACGGCGTGCTGTATAACGCCCGCGACATGGCCGTTCTGCGCGCATCGATCTGTGGCGCGCAGGTGATCCTCGCTTCTGCCACGCCCAGCCTCGAGTCCTGGGCAAATGCCGACGCGGGCAAATACACCAAGCTCGACCTGACCGCGCGCTTTGGGGCGGCTGTCATGCCTGAAATGCGGGCCATCGACATGCGCAACGAAGATCTGCCGGGATCAAGCTGGATTTCGCCAACGCTGCAACGCGCCGTCCAACAGCGGCTCGACAAACAGGAACAGGCGCTTTTGTTCATCAACCGGCGCGGCTATGCGCCGGTTACGATCTGCCGCGCGTGCGGACACCAGATCGGATGCGACCACTGCGACGCGCGGATGGTCGAACACCGCTTTCTCAAACGGCTTGTCTGCCACCAATGCGGTGAGACCAAACCGATGCCCTCGGTCTGTCCCGCCTGCGAGGCCGAAGACAAACTGGCCGCCGTGGGCCCCGGTGTCGAACGCCTTGCCGAAGAGGCGCAGAGCTTGTTCCCTGACGCGCGCTTGGCGGTGTTGTCGTCCGACATGTTCGGCTCTGCCCGCGCCATCAAGGCCGAGATCGAAACCATCGCCAGCGGTGGTGCGGATTTGATTATCGGCACACAGCTGGTTGCCAAGGGCCACAACTTCCCGTTGCTGACGCTTGTGGGCGTGATCGACGCAGACCTTGGCCTGCAAGGGTCCGACCTGCGCGCGGCGGAACGCACGTTTCAGCTCATGCGACAAGTGGCAGGCCGGGCTGGGCGCGCTGACAAGCCGGGTCAGGCCCTGATGCAAACCTACCAGCCCGAGCACCCGGTGATCCGCGCGATCCTGTCTGGCGACGAACAGGACTTCTGGACTGCCGAAGCCGGCGAACGCCGCGCCGCTGGTGTGCCGCCTTACGGGCGTCTGGCCGGGATCATCCTGTCCTCCACCGACATGCAAGAGGTGTTTGACCTCGGCAACGCCATGGCGCGCAATGATGGCCCGCTGCGCCGCGTGGGTGCACAGGTCTATGGCCCTGCGCCTGCACCCATCGCCCGTGTGCGGGGCCGCCACCGCGTGCGTCTGTTGGTCAAAGCCCCCAAAGGCACGGCGCTGCAACCCGCCCTTTCAGAATGGGTCGCGCCGTTCAAGCTCAAGGGTGATCTGCGCATGGCCATAGATATTGATCCCCAGAGTTTCTACTGAAGCAGACTGTCGATGTGCGCTTTCGGTCAACCGAAGCAGCGGGATGCGTCATCGCATCCATGCGGAAATGACAACGCAAGCACGTGTTGAGGCCGTTCGTGCCAGAAATCAGGTGATCGGCTTTCAAGTCACGTTGCTCGGTGCGACACGTTCGAAAACCGCAGCACCAAGAGCGCCTGAACCTTAACAAAATCTTAATAGGTCCGCTCCGGCCCCAATGTTTCGCGCGCGAAACAATGGGTCAGCATATGCACCCTTTCGCCCGCGTCCTACAATCCACAGGCCAGCCATATTTGCTGGCGCGCCTTGTATGCCCGTCGACCCCATTCTACATGAGCCTTCATGAAGCGCTTTATACCATTTGTGAAATCTGATCCCACCGTAGCCGTTGTTCGGATGCAAGGCACCATCGCGGCGGGGTCTCGCGCCACGCTCAGCGATGCGGGCCTGCGCGGTCTGCTTGAAAAGGCGTTCCGCAAGGGCAAACCAGCGGCTGTGGCTCTCGAAATCAATTCTCCGGGCGGCTCTCCGGTGCAAAGCTCGCTGATCGGTGCGCGCATCCGCCGTCTGTCGGACGAAACCGAAATCCCGGTCTTTGCCTTTGTCGAAGACGTGGCGGCCTCGGGTGGCTACTGGATCGCATCGGCGGCAGACGAGATTTACGCCGATCCCGCGTCGATCCTTGGATCAATCGGTGTGATCTCGGCAGGCTTTGGCGCGCATGTGTTTCTGCAACGCCAGGGCATTGAGCGGCGCGTCTACACGGCGGGAAAATCCAAATCCATGCTCGATCCCTTCCGTCCCGAAAATGAAGAAGACGTGGCCCGTTTGAACCGTCTTTTGGGGCAGTTGCATGACACGTTCATCACCCAGATCAAAACCCGGCGCGGCGACAAGCTTGCCGATAATCCGGATCTTTTTACCGGCGACATCTGGGTCGGGCAGGGGGCTGTCGATGTGGGGCTGGCGGATCATGTCGGGCATCTGGTGCCTGCAATGAAAGAGCGCTTTGGCGACAAGGTTAAATTCCGCCGCTACGAACAGCGCCGCCCCTTGCTCAGCCGTTTCGGTGCGACCCTGACCTCTGATGCGCTCAGCGCCATCGAAGAACGCGCCGAATTTGCGCGCTACGGGCTGTAACGTGGTTACAAAGATCGTTTTCCTGTTTCTCGCGTTCATGGCGATCCTTGCGATGTTCGGCAAGCTGCGCATCCCCGGTGCCAAGCGCCTGAGCGATGCAAAATGCAAGAAATGCGGACGATACCGCATCGGCAAGGGTCCATGCCCCTGCGACGGAAAGGCAGGCTGACATGCTGATGATCTGGGGTAGCGTTGTTGTCGGGCTGGTGATCCTGCTCTTGGCCGGGGATGCCTTGGTCAAGGGCGCGGTGAACCTGTCGCTCCGCATCGGTATCCCGGCCCTGATCGTCAGCCTGACGGTGGTGGCGTTTGGTACCTCTGCGCCCGAGCTTCTTATCTCGATCAAGGCGGCAATGGACAACGTGCCGGGCATCGCGCTGGGCAATGTGGTGGGATCGAACACAGCCAACATCCTGCTTGTTCTGGGCATTCCCGCGCTTCTGGCTGTCATGCACACCAGCGAATGCAACACGCGAAAAAGCTATGTCATCATGTTGGCCGCATCGGTGTTGTTTATCGCATTGGCCTTCCGGGGTGTCTTTGACTGGATGTCCGGGATCATCCTTTTGGCTGTTCTGGCCGTCATCCTTGGCGATTCCCTGCGCGAAGCGCTGGCCCATCGCCGCGCTGGACAGGCCGCAGAAGACGAGGAAGAGCCGGAAGGCGCAGACCCGGACATGCCGTGGTGGAAGATCAATCTGTTCCTTGTTCTGGGTTTGGTCGGTCTACCTTTGGGTGCGGATCTGCTCGTCGACAGTTCCGTCAAGATCGCCAAAATATACGGAGTCAGTGACACCGTGATCGGCCTCACGCTTGTGGCATTGGGCACGTCGCTGCCGGAACTGGCCACCACCGTTATGGCCGCATTGCGCCGTCAGGCGGATGTGGCGCTGGGCAATGTGATCGGGTCGAACATGTTCAACCTGTTGGCCATTATCGGGGTGGCCTCGCTCATTGCGCCGATCCCTGTGGACCCGGAATTCCTGCGCTTTGACCTGTGGGTCATGCTGGGCGCATCGCTTTTGATCTTCCCGTTGGTGTTTATGGCCAAAGACCTGACCCGCATCTGGGGCGTGACCTTGTCGGCGCTGTATCTGGGCTACATTGCGCTGGTCATCTTCTAACCACAGGGGCGACCCCAATGAGCAGAGCTTTGATCACCGGCGCGGGAAAACGGCTGGGGCGCGCGATGGCGCTCTATCTTGCCGATCGCGGTTACGACATCGCGGTGCATTACGCCAGTTCACAGCGCGAGGCCGAAGAGGTCGCCGACCTGATCCGCGCCAAGGGGCGCATGGCCTGCACGGTACAGGCTGATCTTCTGAACGAAACGGCCACGCAGGCGCTGACCGACAGCGCGATTGCAGGACTTGGCGGGCCATTAACGGTGCTGATCAACAACGCGTCGATTTTTGAGTATGACACTCTGGGCACCGCAACCCGCGAAAGCTGGGACCGGCATCTGGAAAGCAACCTGCGCGCGCCATTTGTTCTGACCCAGTGTTTCGCAGCGCAACTGCCGGGTGCACAGACCGACGCGCAGGGCGAGCCCGTGGCGTCGGGGCTGGTGATCAACATGATCGACCAGCGGGTGCGCAAGCTGACGCCTGAGTTCATGAGCTACACCATCGCCAAGATGGGCCTCTGGGCGTTTACCCAGACCGCCGCACAGGCACTCGCTCCGACGTGCCGGGTAAATGCCATCGGGCCGGGGCCAACCCTCAGGGGGGGGCGTCAGAGCGAAGCGCATTTCGCCAAACAGCGCGCTGCGACGATCCTTGAGCGTGGGGCAAACACGTCTGATATCACCGCAGCGCTGGGGTATTTTCTGGACGCTCCGGCGGTTACCGGACAGCTGTTATGCGTAGATGGTGGCCAACACCTTGGATGGCAGACGCCGGACGTGATTGGCGTTGAATGATATATGGTGAAGACAAGTTTTGCACCGCTCTCGATACCGTTACGAAAGTGTTACGAAAGTCTTAATGTTTTCAGTAGCTTCTGACCGGGAAACAAAAATATTGTGATATATCAATGACTTATTTTGTCGCCTAAAAAATGGGCAAATCAGTGAACGCGCCGAAAAACAAAGGAAAAACGTTAACGTCCAAAACTTCTCCGCAGACTTATCCACAGAAATCGTGGATGCCTTAACAGTTGCATAGACCAGACCAATCGGGCAGCGACACAGAGAATCGTGGAAACTGCGAAAGCGTCGAAACAGACTGACATGCCCAATGAAACTGACACTGACACCCTGACCGGGCATGACCGCATTCAGGGTTATCTCAAGACGCTGGATTCAAGCCCCGGCGTCTACCGGATGCTCGATTCACAGGCGCGGGTTTTGTATGTGGGCAAGGCGCGCAACCTGCGGGCACGGGTGTCGAACTATTCACGACCGTCGCCGCAGCATTCGGGCCGCATCGCGCGGATGATCTCGGAAACTGCGTCGATGATGTTCCTCACGACGCGGACGGAAACCGAGGCGCTGCTGCTTGAACAGAACCTCATCAAGCAACTCAAGCCGCGCTACAACGTGTTGTTGCGGGATGATAAATCCTTTCCCAACATTCATGTGACCGATCACGCCTATCCGATGATCCACAAGCACCGAGGCGCGAAAAAGGATAAGGGTGCGTATTATGGCCCCTTTGCCAGCGCGGGGGCGGTGAACCGCACGCTGAGCCAATTGCAGCGGGTGTTTTTGCTGCGCAATTGCACGGACGCGATGTTTGACAGTCGTACGCGACCTTGCCTGCAATACCAGATCAAACGCTGCTCTGGTCCATGTGTCGGCAAAATCTCGGCTGCGGACTATGCCGAGAGTGTCCGTGATGCCGAGCGGTTCCTGTCGGGAAAATCCACCAATGTGCAGGAAACGCTGGCCGTGCAGATGGCGCAGGCGTCCGAGGATATGGAGTTCGAACGCGCCGCCGCGCTGCGTGACCGTATCCGCGCGCTGACGCAGGTGCAGACGGCGCAGGGGATCAACCCGCGCGGCGTGGCCGAGGCGGACGTTATCGCGCTGCATCTGGAGAAAGGGCAGGCCTGTGTGCAGGTGTTCTTTATCCGGGCGAACCAGAATTGGGGGAACCGCGATTTTTATCCGCGTGTCGGCCCGGATGTGGACGAGGCCGAGGTGCTGGAGGCGTTCTTGGGGCAGTTCTACGACACCAAGGAACCTGCGCGGCTTTTGTTGTTGTCGCATGCGATTGAGAACGAAGACCTGATGACGCAAGCGCTGTCGGACAAGCTGGGCCGCAAGGTGGATGTCGCGGTGCCGCTGCGCGGCGAGAAATCCGAGCTGGTGGACGGCGCGCTGCGCAATGCACGGGAATCTCTGGCGCGGCGGATGGCCGAGAC
Source organism: Marivita sp. (assembly GCF_051251565.1). Lineage (GTDB taxonomy): Bacteria > Pseudomonadota > Alphaproteobacteria > Rhodobacterales > Rhodobacteraceae > Marivita. The sequence continues at coordinate 26,443 of NZ_JBPOFB010000001.1, forward strand.
GGCAACGCAGGCCAAGCTGCTGCGTGGACTGGGCGAAGCATTTGGTCTGGAGGCTCCGCCGGAACGGATAGAGGTTTACGACAACAGCCACATTCAGGGCACCAATGCCGTGGGCGCCATGATTGTTGCGGGGCCGGACGGGTTCATCAAGAACCAGTACCGCAAGTTCAACATCAAGGATGATGACCTGACTCCCGGTGATGATTTCGGGATGATGAAAGAGGTCCTGACCCGGCGCTTCAAGCGCTTGCTCAAGGATGATCCAGACCGGGACAAGGGGCTGTGGCCCGATCTTTTGCTGATCGACGGTGGTGCCGGGCAAGTATCGGCTGTGCGCGCCATCATGAAAGAATACGCGGTCGAGGATGTGCCGATGGTGGGCGTCGCCAAGGGCGTTGATCGTGATGCGGGCAAGGAAGAATTCCACCGCACGGGAATGCGCCCTTTCGCGCTGCGCCACAATGATCCGGTTTTGTACTTTGTTCAGCGCCTGCGCGATGAAGCGCACCGCTTTGCCATTGGCACACACCGGGCGAAACGGGCGAAGTCGCAGATGGCCAATCCGCTGGACGAGATTTCGGGGGTGGGTGGTGCCCGCAAACGGGCGCTTCTGGCACATTTCGGGTCGGCCAAGGCGGTCAGTCGGGCGAACCTGGCGGATTTGAAAGCGGTGGACGGGGTCAGCGAGGCGTTGGCCGAACGCATCTACGGGTTTTTCCACGAGAACGGCTAGGCTTGGGCGGAATGGGTGCGCTGGCGCGCACGCTTGATATCTCGGTCACAGCGCGTTGCGCTGCGTCCTCGGGTTTGCCTCCGGCGGAGGTATTTTCCAGCCCAAAGAAGACCTAGGTCAGAAGCTGTTCCAGCGTGGTGCGGATTTCGGTTGATAGCGGGGCTGGTGTGCCGCTGTCGGTGACATGCACCTGGGTAAAGAAGCCTTCGGCCCCGGCGGAGTCCGCGCCAGTGGCAAACAGCGCGATGTCGTAGCGGAACGACGAGGTTCCGATATGGGTGATGCGCAACCCAGCGGTCAGGATGTCGGGAAAGCCCAGTTCGGCGTGGTAGCGGCAGCCACTTTCTACCACGAGGAATTTGGTGGCGTTGGGCCCGCGGAGTGCGATGCCTTGGTCGATTTGCCAAAGGCTGACCGCGGTATCGAAGAGCGCGTAGTAGGTGGCGTTGTTGAGGTGACCGTATTCGTCATTGTCCTGCCAGCGGGTGGGCAAGGTGCGGAAGGCGCGGTAATCGGCGCGGGTTCCGGGGGGCGTGCGCGGCATCAGCCCGAGCGCAACAGGCGGAACGCGGCAGAGGCGCCCCACCCGGCCGCGATGGCAATGGCGAGAGAGAGCAGTCCGTAGACCAGCGGTTGTTGGCGCGACAGGTTGAAGAGCCAGCGTTCCAGCCCGACCTTTCGGACGTCAATGCTGGTTTGATAGTCCGAGATCACGCGGCCATTCCGGGTAAGAAAGATGCGCGCTGCGTAATCGCCTTCGGTCAGGTTGGCGGGCATCTGGATCTCTGTACGGAACAGGGTGGATTGTTGCAGGTCAACCGCACCTTCCTTGAGGGCATAGAGGCCGTTGTTCATGCGGATGCGGATCACCGCATCCGTGAAGGCCTGCGGCTCATCTACGTTCATCGGAGCCCCGACTGAGCGGATGGCGCGGGGAATTGAGATCCTGTGGCGGAGGTCTTCGGTATCGCTGATCACGTCTTTCCACGGGGCTGACGTGGCGACGGCATAAAAGCTGGGTGCGGCGTCGACATCGACAGCATCCACATTCACCCAGATGCCAAGTCGCTTTTCCTTGCGGCGCACAGTGACGGGTTCCAAAGGACCGGACACGGTGACGATCACCTGCAAGGGTGTGTCTAACCGGATCGGTGTTTCGCGTTTCACCGCGCCGTAGAGCAGAATTTCGGAGCCATCGAAACTGGTCGAGATCGACACCTGATCCTGACTGAGGCCCAGCACCACTTCTTCGGCGTAAAGTGGCGCGGCGATCAGTGCCAGAAGGGCCAGCAGCGCGCGCATCAATGGCCCCCCGCCGTACCGATCGAGAACAGCTCGGAGGGTTGGATCAGCAGGTCGAGCGCCAGCTTGCCGCAGACGGCCAGTACCATGATGGCCAGCAGGATGCGCAGTTGTTCGGCTTTGAGCTTGGCCCCGATGACGGTCCCGAACTGCGCGCCGATCACACCGCCGATCAACAGCAGCACCGCGAGCACCATATCGACGGTGTAGTTGGTGGTGGCGTGGAGCAGCGTGGTAAAGCCGGTGACAAAGATGATCTGGAACAGCGAAGTGCCCACCACAACTTTCGTCGGCATACCAAGCAGATAGATCATCGCAGGCACCATGATGAATCCGCCACCAACCCCCATGATCGCTGCGAGGATGCCCACCAGCACGCCAACGATCAACGGAGGAATCACCGAGATATAGAGACCGGATGTGCGGAACCGCATCTTGAAGGGAAGGCCGTGAATCCAGTTGTGTTTCTTGCGCGCGACAGGCTTGCCGGATTTGATCTTGCGGATCGCGTTCAGGCTTTCGACAAACATCAGTGACCCGATGATGCCAAGGAAGAAGACGTAGCAAAGCTTGACCAGCAGATCGACCTGACCGAGGCTCTTGAGGTAGTTGAAGACGCCCACACCCATCGCGGCGCCGACCAGACCGCCGACAAGCAGCACGGTGCCCATCCTCAGGTCGACGGTTTTGCGCCGCAGGTGGGCCAGAACACCGGAAAACGATGAGGCCACGATCTGGTTGGCTTCGGTGGCGACGGCCACTGCGGGCGGGATACCGATGAAGAACAAGAGCGGTGTCATCAGGAAGCCGCCACCCACACCGAACATGCCCGAGAGCACACCCACGGCTCCGCCCAATCCAAGAAGAAGGAAGGCGTTGACGGAGACCTCGGCGATGGGGAGGTAGATCATCATATTTGTCCTTAAACCCAAGCACCGCGCTGTTTCAAGCGGTGCGGTGCCGCAGGTGCAAAAAGGACTTATGAATATGGATCATCTGGACTTAGGGCGCGGCAGGTGATGCGCCGACGCATCACCTGTTTCGGCGTTATGGAAACGCCCACTTAATCGAGCTGTCAGCGTTCCTTTACGTAGGGCTCGCCACCGGCGCGCGGTGGGATGGCTTTGCCGACAAAACCTGCAAGGATCACCACGGTCAGGATATAGGGCAGGGCGTCCATGAACTGCACCGGCACGACAAACGCGCCAAGGTCGATGTTCTGATACCGCAGTGCCACCGCTTGCAGCAGGCCAAACAGCAGGCAGGCATAAAGTGCGTACCACGGCCGCCATTTGGCGAAGATCAGTGCGGCCAGCGCGATAAAGCCACGCCCCGCGGTCATGTCCTTGACGAACCCGGCCTGAAGCGCCGTGGCGAGGTAGGCCCCTGCAACGCCGCACAGAATGCCGCAAATGCCAACCGCAACAAAGCGCAGGCCGACCACCGATATACCAGCGGTGTCCACCGCTTCGGGCGCTTCGCCCACAGCGCGCAGGCGCAGGCCGAAACGGGTGCGGTAGAGCAGCCACCAGGTCAGTGGCACCATGGCAAAGGCGACATAGACCAGGATTGAGTGCCCCGAGATCAGTTCCGCGTAGACCGGACCAATCAGCGGCACGCCAGCCAGCGCTTCGGCCCCCGGCAGGGTGATCGGCTCGAACCGGCCAGCGCCCATCAGCGACGGTGTGCGCCCGCCTTGGCTGAACCAATCCTGTGCTATGAGAACGGTGAGGCCAGCGGCCAGAAAGTTGATCGCCACACCCGAGATAAGCTGGTTGCCCCGGAAGGTGATGGAGGCCAGCCCATGGATCAGGCTGAGCGCCAATGAGGCGAGAATACCTGCGCCAAGGCCCATCCAGACATCGCCGGTGATGGCCGCAACGGCCGCAGACATGAACGCGGCGGCGAGCATTTTGCCTTCAAGCCCGATGTCGAAAATCCCGGCGCGTTCGGAGAACAGACCGGCAAGGCAGGCCAAAAGCAGCGGCGTGGCAAGGCGCACGGTGCTGTCGAGCACTTGCAGAAGGGTTGCGAAATCCATCAGGCTTTCCTCCGGGCAGCGAGGAAGAGTTTTTCAAGCGGCATCCGCACCATGTTGTCGAGTGCACCTGTGAACAGGATGACCAGCGCCTGAATCACCACGATCAGTTCGCGCGGGATATTCGTCCAAAGGGCCAGCTCCGCGCCGCCTTGGTAAAGGAAGCCGAAGAGCAGCGCGGCGAGCAGAACACCCAAAGGATGTGATCGGCCCATCAGAGCGACGGCGATGCCGATGAAGCCCGCGCCTTCGGTGGCGTTCATCACCAGGCGTTCGGCCTCGCCCATCGTGGTGTTGAGCGCCATCATGCCCGCAAGACCACCCGAGATGAGCATGGCGACCACGGTGATCTTGACCGGGCTGATGCCTGCGTATTTCGCGGCGGATTCGCTTTGACCAAAGGCGCGGATCTCGTAGCCCAGCTTGGTGCGCCAGATCAGAACCCAAATGGCCAAGCACATGAACAAGGCGAGGAAAAAGGTCACGTTGGCAGGTGCGCCGCGGAACATCGGTTCGGCTGCGGTTGAGAACATATCCTGAAACGTGGGCAGACGCACCGCTTCGGGAAAGCGGGCGGTGGCCGGGTCCATCGCGCCTTGGGGGCGCAGGATGTTGACGAGGACGTAGTTCAGCACGGCGGCGGCGATGAAGTTGAACATGATCGTTGTGATCACGATGTGGCTGCCGCGTTTGGCTTGGAGATAGGCGGGGATAAACGCCCACATCGCTCCGAACAAAGCAGCCGAGACGGTCGCGCCCAAAAGCGCCACGTACCAGTTCGGCCATGGGATATAGAGACAGGCCAGCGCCACACCGAGGCCGCCGATCATTGCCTGACCTTCGCCGCCGATATTGAACAGCCGCGCATGAAAGGCGATCGACACGGCAAGGCCGGTGAAGATGAAGTTGGTCGCGTAGTAGAGCGTATATCCCCAGCCCGACGACCGCATGAGCGCGCCATCGACCATCAGTTTGAACGCGGCAACCGGGTCTTCGCCGATGCCGATAATCACCAGCGCCGACAGGATTGCGGCAAGGATGAGCGATATCAGCGGGACAAGGACCGCATCGGCCCAGGCGGGCATCTTATCCATCTTTGTCACCTTCCTGGGGGTCTTTGGGTTTGGCCGGGGTCGTTGTGATTGATGGCACGCCTTGCTGGATCGTGGCGCTGAAGCCGCCAATGCTCAGGCTGTTGTCGGGTTCGGTTGAGATGGACAGTTCGGTTGTGTCTATCGTGCGCGCGTCGGCAACGTCCGTGGGCGTGTCGGTGATCGGAGCGTCCGGTTCTAAGCTGATCTCTGTGCTTGTTTCCAGCGCTTGGGGTGTTTCAACGGTTGCCTCTGGGTCCTCGGTCAGCGCCATGGGCGCGGCTTTGGGCACGACATGGGCGGTGTCGGTGATCCCGGCCATCAGCAGGCCAAGTTCCTGTTCATTGGTTTGGCTGGGGATGCGTTCGCCCATGATCTGGCCGTCAAACATCACCGCGATGCGGTCGGAGAGCGAGAATATCTCATCAAGCTCGACCGAAACGAGCAGGATCGCTTTGCCTTCGTCGCGCAGGCGAATGATTTGTTGGTGGATGAATTCAATTGCGCCGATATCAACGCCGCGTGTGGGTTGACCGATCAGCAGGATATCGGGGTTGCGTTCAATCTCGCGGGCGAGAACGATCTTTTGCTGGTTGCCGCCAGAAAAATTGCGGGCGGCCAGTTTCGGGTTGGGCGGGCGCACATCGAAACGGTCCATCTTGGCGGCGGCTTCGGCCTTGATCGCGGCGTTGTTCATCAACGGGCCGGATTGGATGCCGGGGTCGCGGTGATAGCCGAAGACGGTGTTTTCCCACGCGGCGAACGGCATGATCAGCCCTTCGCGGTGGCGGTCTTCGGGGACATGCGCGATGCCGCGCGCGCGGCGCGACTGGCCGTCTGACGCGCTTCCGGTCAGGTCTATTTCCTCGCCTTTGACGCGGACGGTGCCGGTGCCGTTGGCATAGCCGCCCAGCATTTCGAGAAGTTCGGACTGACCGTTGCCGGCAACACCCGCAATGCCAAGGATTTCACCGGCGCGCAGTTCCAGCGATATGCCCTTGAGCCGTTCGACGCCTTTGTCGTCGACCAGCCGCAGGTTTTCGACTTCGAGCACGGGTGCGCCGGGGGTGGCTTCTTTCTTGTCGACCTGCAACAGCACCTTGCGTCCCACCATCATCTCGGCCAGCCGTTCGGGGCTGGTTTCCGAGGTCTGAACGGTCGCTGTCATCTCACCACGGCGCATGACGGACACGGTGTCGGTGGTCTCCATGATCTCGCGCAGCTTGTGGGTGATCAGGATGATCGTTTTGCCCTCTTTGCGCAGGTTATCAAGGATGCGGAACAGGTGGTCGGCCTCGGCGGGTGTCAGAACGCCGGTCGGTTCATCGAGGATCAGGATATCGGCCTGACGGTAAAGCGCCTTGAGGATTTCGACACGCTGCTGGTGGCCTACGCTGAGGTTTTCGATGATCGCGTCGGGATCGACGTTGAGTTCGTATTCTTCGGCCAGTTGCTTCAACACGCCACGCGCCTTGTTCAGCGATGGGCGGAGCAGGGGGCCGTCTTCGGCACCAAGGATGACGTTTTCCAGAACGGTAAAGTTCTGCACCAGCTTGAAATGCTGGAAGACCATACCGATACCGGCCTTGATCGCGGCCTGACTGTCGGGGATCTGGGTCTCGCGGCCATTGATGAAAATCTGGCCGCTGTCGGCTTTGTAGAACCCGTACAGGATCGACATGAGCGTGGATTTGCCCGCACCGTTTTCGCCGATGATGCCGTGGATCGTGCCGGGGCGCACGCGGATCGAGATATTCTTGTTGGCCTGAACCGGGCCAAACGCCTTTGAGATGCCCCTGAGTTCGATTGCGGGTGCGACCGTCATTGTGTCGGTCTCGGGGGCGTCAACGGCGGTGGTCATGAACTATCCCTGCATCGGTCTTCGGGTCTGTCGCCCGGTATGGTGCAGAGCGGCCTGTGTCGGCCGCTCTGGGTGTGCTGTGGGCCGTTTGGCAGGATCAGAAGTTGATCGCCGGGCAGCTGTCGTCAGACATGTAGTCGTGGACCATCAATTCGCCGCTGGCGATCTGAGCGGAGGCCGCATCAACCGCTGCCTGCATTTCGGCGCTGACCAGCTCTGCGTTGAATTCGTCCAACGCGTAGCCGACGCCGCCATTGGCGATGCCCATGACGTTAATGCCGATTTCAAGGTCGGTGCCCATGGTCATCGCGTCATAGACGGCGTTGTCTACCCGCTTCATCATGGAGGTGAGAACCTGCCCGGGGTGAAGGTAGTTCTGGTTGCTGTCCACACCAATGGACAGGATGCCTTCGTCGGCTGCGGTTTGCAGAACGCCCACACCTGTGCCGCCTGCAGCCGCATAAACCACGTCAGCGCCTTGGCTGATTTGCGCTTTGGTCAGTTCGGACCCTTTGACTGGGTCGTTCCATGCTGCTGGTGTTGTGCCGGTCATGTTGGCGACAACGGTTGCGTCTGCGTTCACGGCCTTTACGCCTTGGGCGTAACCACAGGCGAATTTACGGATGAGCGGGATGTCCATGCCACCGATAAATCCGACGGTGCCCGATTCGGAGGCCATCGCGGCCATCATGCCAACGAGGTAAGAGCCTTCATGTTCGTTGAACACGACCGAGCGGACGTTGGGCTGATCGACAACCATGTCGATGATTGCGAACTTGGTGTCCGGGTAATCGGGGGCCACTTCGGCCAGCACGTTGCCGAAGGCAAAGCCGGTCATCACGATGGGGTTGTTGCCGTTTTCGGCAAAGCGGCGGAGTGCCTGTTCGCGCTGCGCTTCGGACTGAAGCTCGATCTCGCGGAAGGTGTTGCCGGTTTCTTCGGCCCAACGCTTGCCGCCGTTAAAGGCGGCTTCGTTGAAGGATTTGTCAAACTTGCCGCCCAGATCAAAGATCAGGGCTGGTTCGGCGACAGCCGCGCCGGCGGTCAGCGCCAATGCAGCGGCGGCACCGTAAAGTTTGGTCATAAGTGTCATTTGCAGCTCCCAGGTGTTGGACTTCGACGGCTTGATTGCGTCGCTTGGACAGATCGGGTGATCAGGTGCAATTAAGGCCGCAGGCGCGACAAAGGGTCAACCGCTTTTTGCCTAAGTGCCTTGGGACGTTGGCGTATCATGCGCGTGACGCTGCGCCACGGGGCGGGAAAGCAGCAAAGCATCGTCTTTTGTGCCATTCCGGAGCGTGTAATAGGCGCGGCGCATTCCCAATGGAGCGAATCCGTGGAGCGCGTAAAAAGCGCGTGCGGGATGGTTCTGCTCAGCCACTTCAAGAAAGATGCGCGCGGCGTTCCGGGTTTCGGCAAGCGCGATGAGGTCTTGCATGAGCGCGGACGCAATGCCCTGCCGCTGAGCGTCCGGGTTTGTGGCGATGGCAAGGATTTCGCATTCGTCGGCAACCAATTGCGCGATCAGCCCGCCTTGAGGGTGGGTTAGGAACTGTACATGGCGATTGGCAAGGGTGTCCGCGATGTCCTGCGCCGACCACGGCCGCATTTGCACATAAGCGCGGTCCATGATTGCCGCGAACGCGTCGGGTGTCACGACAGCATCACCGGGGCAGCATCGCGCGCGGGGGCGGCATCTGCGGGCTTGATATAGAGCGGTTTTGGGCGCTCGGCCTGAGATGGATCAGCCAGTGCCGCAACTCTGGCCATGGCGGCGATCAGGGTGTCGGGTTCCGGGGGTAACAGGGCGTCTGGCACTTCTGAGGTGGGAACAAGCCGGGCTGTGCCGCCGGGGGATTGCGCGTAGAGCATATCGCGCGGGGCACTGACGGCGGCTGTGACGTTAGGGTGCAGATGGTGGATCGCCTCAAGGGTCGAGACCCCGATGGCGGGGACGCCAAGGCCCAGGGCCAGACCACGCGCGGCCGAGACAGAGATACGGATGCCCGTGAAATTGCCGGGGCCCACGCCCACGCCGACGCAGGTCAGGTCGGTCCATGTCTTTCCGTGCTCAGCCAGAAATGCCTCGATCATAGGCATCAGGTGTTCCGCCTGACCGCGTGACATGGGATCGACGCAGGTTGCGACGACGCGGCCATCCCAAAACAAAGCGGCTGCGCAATGCGCAGCCGATGTATCAAACGCCAGTAGTGTCGTGTCAGACGGCAACCGGCCGCACCTCGGTCACCTCGGGGATGTAGTGGCGCAGCAGGTTCTCGATCCCCATCTTGAGCGTCAGGGTCGAGGACGGGCAGCCTGCGCAGGCCCCCTGCATGTGAAGGTACACGATCCCCCGGTCAAACCCGTGGAACGTGATGTCACCGCCATCCTGCGCCACGGCAGGACGCACGCGGCTGTCGAGCAGTTCTTTGATCTGGCCCACGATTTCACCATCTTCGCCGGTGTGTTCCGCGTGGCCCGAAGGGGCCTGCGCATCGCCGGACATGACTGGATCGCCAGATTGGAAATGTTCCATGATCGCACCCAGAAGCGCGGGTTTCAGGTGGTCCCAATCCGAGTTTTCATCCTTGGTCACGGTGACAAAGTCATGACCAAAGAACACGCCCTTGATGCCTGCTACACCAAACAGGCGCGTCGCCAGCGGAGAGGCCGATGCGCCCTCGGCTGTTGGAAAGTCGGCTGTGCCCATGTCGAGCACGGTCTGACCGGGCAGAAACTTGAGAGTGGCGGGGTTCGGCGTGGATTCGGTCTGGATAAACATGGGATCGCCTCCTGATGGACGTTCCATATATGAGGTGCCTCTGAGCCAGCGTCAAGGATTAGAACAGTTCTAAGTTCGTTGTGATGCTTTGACCATTGCCCAATGCGAATTGTGATCTGTGACGAAGCTCAGGTGATCGCTTCGAGCCGTTCCTTGGACAATTCACCCGGCACGATGGTGATCGGGATCGGCAGACTACCAGCGTTCTTGGTCAGTTGTGTGACCAACGGGCCGGGGCCTTTTTTGCCGCTGTTTGCGCCCAGTACCAAAACACCGATTTCAGGGTCTTCCTGCACGAGCGCGATGATTTCGGTGACGGCTTCGCCTTCGCGGATCACCAGTTCGGGATCGACGCCCTGCTTGTCGCGCATCCATTTGGCGAAAACTTCGAAATGCGCGTGAATCCGTTCGCGGGCTTCTTCGCGCATGACTTCGCCGACACCGATCCAGTGGTTGAATTCATCTGCCGGGATGATGGACAGGATTTCGACACCGCCGCCGGTATTTGCCGCACGCATTGCCGCAAATCGCATCGCATTCAGGCATTCGCGGCTGTCATCCAGCACAACAAGAAATTTACGCATAGATGTTCTCCCGCAGGGATCATGACGCAGGAACAAGGGCCGTGCAATAGACCATGCGTGGTTCTACGCTACGGCAGCGTTGGCAGTAAATCAGTGTTGATTTCCGGTGCCGTGAACGGTGCAAGGCTCAGAGCGGTGTGCGTCATTCGGAGTGGGCCCAGTCCCAATACATGTCCCGCACCCGGCGGGTGACGGGACCGACCTGATACGAGGTGTCTTCAAACCCAACCACAGGGGTGACCTTGTTCATGTTGCCCGACAGGAACACCTCGTCCGCGGCTTCAAAATCGGCAAAGCTGAGAACGGTTTCATGCACCTTTGTGCCATCGGCACGCAGGTGGGTCATGTGGCGGGCGCGGGTGATCCCAGCAAGAAATGTGCCATTGGCGATGGGGGTAAAGACCTCACCGTCCTTGACCATGAACACATTGGCGGTCGCACTTTCGGCGACATTGCCCATCGCGTCCGTGACCAGAGCGTTCTGGAACCCGCGCGCGCGCACTTCGCGCAGCATCCGCGCGTTGTTTGGGTAAAGGCACCCGGCCTTGGCATTCACCACCGAGCTTTCCAGAACGGGACGCCGAAACTGTGTTTTGCCCAGCGACACGCTGGCAGTTTCAGGTGCCATTGGGATCTCTTCGAGGCAGATCGCAAAACCGGTCTTGGCGGCGGAAGGCAAGATCGCTGTCGCATCGCCATCGATGCCCCAATACATGGGCCGGATATAGACAGCGGTGTCCTTGGCATAGGCGCGCAGCCCGTCCCAGACGATCTGGACCATGTCCTCGGCGGTAACGGTGGGCGTGACCATAAGCGCCTCGGCGGATCGGTTCACGCGCTGGCAATGGGCGAGCAGGTCTGGGACAGCGCCGTTCACATAACGCGCCCCGTCGAACACGCCGCTGCCAAGCCACGCGCCATGATCGGCGGCGTTGATGACGGGAATGTCGCCTGCGTGCCATGCGCCGTTGAAATAGGTTCGGATGTTTGTGCCGGTTGCCATCGGGCCCTCCTGATTTGGTGTCAGGTTAGGTCCGGGGTGTGGGAAGGTCCAGAGGATGCAGTGTGGAAAACTCCTTGCAGGAAGCTTTCACCGAAAGCGCTCAGCCGCGGGCCCAAGCCTTTTCAAAAGGCTTGGGCGTTCTGCGGGATTAGCGGATCATGCCGACGATGTCGTAGGTCTGTTTGAGGATGGGTGCTGCAATGATCCGCGCGCGATCCGCGCCTTTGCGCAGGATTGCGTCAATTTCGTCTGGCTGTTGCATCAGGCGCGCCATCTCGGTCGAGATCGGCGCAAGTTTGGCAACGGCAAGGTCCGACAGAAGCGGTTTGAAGTCCGAGAACGGCTTGCCCCCGACATCGCTCAGCACTGAGTCCACCGATTGATCGGCGAGGGCGGCGTAGATGTTCACCAGGTTGCGTGCCTCGGGCCGGCCTTCGAGCCCATCTGCCTCGGAGGGCAGGGCATCGGGGTCGGTCTTGGCCTTGCGGATCTTCTGGGCAATCGTGTCGGCATCGTCGGTCATGTTGATGCGGCTGGCGTCCGACGGATCGGACTTCGACATCTTCTTGGCCCCGTCACGCAGGGACATGACCCGAGTTGCGGCCCCTTCGATCACAGGTTCGGTGATCGGAAAGAAATCGGTTTTGAAGTCATGGTTGAACTTGGTCGCAATGTCGCGCGTCAGTTCAAGATGCTGCTTTTGATCTTCACCCACGGGCACATGGGTCGCGTGATAGAGCAGGATATCCGCGGCCATCAGCGCAGGATACGCAAGCAGGCCCAGAGACGCGTTCTGCTGATTTTTGCCGGCCTTGTCCTTCCACTGGGTCATCCGCTGCATCCAGCCCATGCGGGCAACACAGTTGAAGACCCAGGCCAGCTGCGCATGTTCGGCAACCTGTGACTGGTTGAACAAGATGGATTTATCGGGGTCGATGCCGCTTGCGATATAGCCTGCCGCCAATTCGCGGGTCTGGCGGCGCAGCGCCTCGGGGTCCTGCCAAACGGTGATCGCGTGCATGTCAACCAAGCAGTAGATCGTCTCAAAGCCCTGGCCCTGCATTTCCACGAAACGCTTCATCGCGCCAAGGTAGTTGCCCAAGGTCAGCCCGCCGGACGGCTGAATCCCCGAAAAAACACGGGGTGTGAAGGCACGAGAGGTTTGGACCCCCTCGGAAGGTGCCGTGGTCATGGCCAAACTCCATCTGGCAAAAGTGCTTGCGGTGCCTTACCGATGGCACCCAATGCCGTCAAGCAAGGGCCCTGTGCCGTGACCGATCCCCATAACGAACCCCCGCTCAATCCTCTGCCGCCTGTTGTGATCGCGCTGTTTCTGGTGATCATCGGGATCGAGATCGCGTTCAATCTTGGCGCGCGCGGGTTGATCGGCGGCCCGCAAGCGGTGGGTTGGCGGCTTGGTACGTTAGAGCGGTTCGCGTTTTCGTCCGAGATTTTCGCCTGGATGCGTGAGAGTGGCCGCTGGCCGGTTGAGCATATGCTGCGGTTTCTGTCCTACCCGTTTGTCCATGCCAGCTTTACCCATGCGTTGTTTGCGGGGGTGATGCTGTTGGCGCTGGGCAAGATGGTGGGCGAGGCGATGGGCAGCCTTGCTGTTGTCGCGATCTTTTTTGCCTCGGCGGCGGGGGGGGCGTTGGTTTATGCCGTCACCTTGGGAGGGTTCGCACCGCTTATAGGTGCGTTTCCAGCGGTGTACGGATTGATCGGTGGTTTCACCTATCTGTTGTGGCTGCGGCTTGGATCGCTTGGGGAAAGCCAGATCCGGGCGTTTTCGCTGATCGGGTTCCTTTTGGCGATCCAGCTGATTTTCGGACTTCTGTTTGGACCGAATGCCGAATGGGTTGCAGATCTTGCAGGGTTCTCGATTGGCTTTGTGCTTTCGATTGTGTTGGTGCCCGGTGGGTGGGCCAAGCTGGTTGACCGTGTGCGCCAGCGCGACTAGGCCTTGCGGCGTCGGAATGCGTTACGGAAGTCGCGTAGGGAAAAGGCACCAATCACCTGTCCCGCAAAGCCGTAGCTGACCATGCCAACGCAGACCAAAACTGCCAACGCGATAAAGCGGATGCCTGCCATGGCAAAGAACGGACCCAGTGCGATCGTTGTTGCCCAAAGCACCGCACCCATGACCGCAGAGGCCACGCAAATCCGCCAGATCCGGCGTCGGAATTGCGCATCAAAGCGCGCCACATCGCCCAGTTTGCGGCCACCCCGCGCCAGCATGCCCACCATGATCCACCCGGCCAGAGTTGTCGCAATTGCTGGCGCAATCCATCCGAGGACAGGGGCGAGACCCACTGCCACAGCTGCGTTCACGATCATCGCCCAAACCGCATAGCGGAAGGGCGATTTGGTGTCTTCACGGGCAAAGAACAGCGGTTGCAGCACTTTTTGCAACACAAAGGCAGGAAGGCCCAAGCCGTAGATGGCAACCGCGGCTGCGATGGCTGCGGAATCGTCTGCCCCAGTGGCCCCACGTTCGAAAAGGACCGTCACTACGGGAAGTGGAATCACCACCAACGCAACCGCTGCCGGAATTGTCAGTGCCAGTGACAGCTCGCCCGCGCGGGAAAACGCGTGTTTCGCGCCCACGTCGTCTTGGGCGCTCAGGCGTCTGGAGAGGTCCGGCAACAGAACGATGCCAACCGCGATCCCAACCACGCCAAGCGGCAATTGATACAACCGATCCGCCGCATAAAGCCAGCCCACGGCCTTTTCGAAATGCGACGCAACCTGTTGACCGACAAGCAGATTTATCTGCATCACGCCGCCTGCCAGCGCGGCCGGAATGGCGACAACGACAAGGCGCTTCATCTCGGGTGTCCAGCGCGGGCGTGATGGGCGCAAGCGGATGCCAGCGCGGTCAGCGGCGACCCAGACAAGAGCCAGTTGCGCAAAGCCCGCCAACGGCACCGTCCAGATCAGCCAGCGGATGACTTCGCCGCCCGAGTAGGCCGCCCAGGCCATTGAAACACACACAAAAATATTCAGGAATACAGGCGCAGCGGCGGCGGCAGCAAAGCGGCCCGTGGCGTTCAGAACCCCGGAAAAAAGCGCTGTCAGAGAGATCAGAAGGATGTAGGGAAACACGATGCGGCCATAGTCGACCGTAAGGTCAAACCGGGCATCGCCAACGAACCCACCGGCGGTCAGCCAGACAAGACCGGGCATAAAGATCATCGCAACGGCGCTCAGGATCAGCAGAACAAAGGCCAACCCGCTGAGCGCCTGACTGGCAAAGCCGATGGGGTCGTCATTGGCCTCTAAGCGTTTGGAAAACATGGGAACGAAGGACGCGTTGAAAGCGCCTTCGGCAAAGAAGCGGCGAAACATATTGGGCAGGCGGAAGGCCGCGACGAAGGCATCCATGACGGGGCCGGGGCCGATCAAAGCAAGGATCATGATTTCGCGCAGCACACCAAGGATGCGGCTCATCAGGGTCCAGAAGCCGACGGTGAGAACACCGGAAATGAGGCGAATAGGTTTCATGGCGCTCCTTCTGCGTGACAGTGGCGTAGAGCAGAAATCGACCGGCGAAAAGTGCCTGTTGCTCTGTGACGGCTGAGGGGTTGTGCGGATTACACCGCGATCTGGCCGGGTTTCTGTCTTTATGCGGTGCGCGCATACAAAGTCATTGGCGGTGTGTTGGCGTTACCTTTTGTCAATGATTTGTTCGCAAGTTGAGGCACCAAGATGGTCTGAGAGCCGATTCAGTGTGCAGCAACGCCCTGTCCTGTGTCGAAGATGTCAGCCTAGACTGCCTTTGCGGTGATGTGCTTACGGTCCTGCACCCAAAAACACGGCCCTGATGGGCAGTGTTTTGGTGTTTGTGCCAAGACTGGGGGGTGCGTTTGTTATGCGATATCCGCAAACGGGTTGGCGATTCCGCCGACTACGGGCAAAAGCAGATCGGTCGACCCGCTTTGGGCCTCTGCGAACGCTGCATCGGCCAAAGCCTGCGCGGTAGACAGGCTCCCCACGGTGCCGTTGAACGCATCCATCACGGCATTGGCTGCCTCCAGGTCGCTTTGCCCCTGAATAACCGCGAAGTAGAGCCCGATATCGGTCTTGTTCTCGATATAGGCCACATCGGCGAGCGACCCGGTCGTCGCGCGCGCACCGGCCAGCAGATCAAGGATGAACCCGCTTTCCGTAGATCCACCATCGGCAAGCTGCGTTGTCCAGAATCGGAAACCATCCAGATCGGGATCACGGCCCAGAACGTTGTTGTAAACGGCGGTGACAAAATCCCCGTCGCTCATATCAGCGTAAAGCGCAGTTGTTTCGGGCTGAGTGAAGAACAGGTCGGCGATGTCTTCAAAACTGAAGTTATTTTTCTGAAACGCAGTCGCCCAGAACGACAGGCCAAGGGCATCAGCAGCCCGATCAAAATAGGCAATGTAAAGCTCTGTCAGCGTGGTGAGGTTTGCGGCGGAAATCAGACCGATCCCGTCATGTTTGCCAAGCTCGAGCTGCACGCCACCTGCGGTTTCGAGGATATCAACTTCGAAAAGGGCGGTGCTTGCGTCAGGGTTCCTGCGGTCAATTACAGTGCTGATGTCATTCTGGAAGGTGATCGTTGTGTTGCCTTGAGACAGGGTATCAAAGCGGACGGTGTCAACGCCGTCGCCGCCATCGACACTGTCTTGTCCGGATTGCCCGGCGATAAACAAATCATCACCACCAAAGAGCCGAACAAGCTGATCCTCGGCGCCGTCAGTGATGCGGTCGTCAAGATTTGTACCGATGACGATCAACCGATCCGGAGTTCCCGTGATTTCGACCGTCTCGGCAAAACCGAACCCGTCATCTGCGATCAAGCCGGTGCCAATGTTGAAATCAAGCCCGGCAGTTGCGTTGGAAAACAGGAAATCCAGGATCGGGATCGCCCCGTCTGCCGCGATGCTGTAACTGTCCGCGCCCCCACCGCCAAGTACGGCAACCACCTGTTCGGGCTCAAGCTGGATAGAATAGGTGTCTGCGCCAACGGTCCCTTCAAGGCCGAGATAGAAATCAAGGGCGTCGTTCACGTTCTCAAGTTGGTCGACAAAGCCTGGCCCCGTCACCGTGGCGCTGTTGGTGGTTCCGTTGATGTCAAACGTGACAGGCGCGCTGATCCTATCGTAATCCAGCGTGAACCCGGATACGTTTGTGCCGTCGGGGACATCAAAGACAATGCGGTCATTGCCGTCGCTGGCGATGATGCGGTCCCCGTTCCGGGTGTTGAGGCCTGTGTTTATGATATCATCCCCAGACGTCCCTTCGACGGCATCGTCGAATGCAGAGCCGATGAAAGTGATCGGCTGGGTCAAGTCAGGCAAGAACGGCTGCCAGCTGAGCGCCTGATTGTATGGCCCAAGCGCTGCGCTGGCATCGATTGTTATGGGGCCCGCGCTGCTGAACAGGGCAGACAGAGCAGAATAGTCCGATGTGTTCGCTGCTGTGAAAAGTGCGGTTTGGAAGGACACGGCATCCCAGTCGATCCCGGTTATCGTCGCCTGACGCACACCGACGCCGCCAAATTCAACCGAAGTGATCCGACCATCTGTGAAAACACCGAAATCATTGGCTGCAAAATCGGTGCCCCGGAACGTGACCGTCACGTTCGAGGTCACAAAGACCGTATGCTCCAAAACAATTTCGGTTGGCGCGACGGATCTGACAGCGACGCTCAGGACGCCTTGGGTGTCGAAAAACGATTGTTCGAGGAAAAACGTATTGTTGCCTGTATAGCTAAATTGCAATTTGGCCTCCTAATCTTGCTTAATCATATAAGTCATTCCTTGGCGCGTGCAGCCCCTTCGGAAATGGCGGTGCGCAGTTTGGTCTCAAGTGCTTTTTGTTTGCTTTCGGAATGGAATTTGAGGCCAAACATATCTTTTACGTAAAAGGTGTCTACAACCTGTTCCCCGTAGGTCGCGATGACCGCAGAGGCGATGTAGACATTCGCGTTGGCCAATGTGCGGGTGAGGTCGAACAACAGGCCTGGGCGATCGCGGGTGTCGACCTCAATGATGGTGTAGATTTCTGATCCTTCATTGTCGAAGGTGATCGAGGTCGGAACCCGGAACGCGCGTTCGCGTTTCTTGATCTTGTCGCGCGGTTTCATTGCGTCGCGCGGCACCACGTCGCCGCGCAGGGTTTTGGTGATCATGTCGCGCAGGCGCGGGATACGCACGTCTTCATAGGGCGACCCATCGCCGTCCTGAATCCAGAATGCGGCGGTGGCGAACCCGTCTTTTGACGTGAACGTGCGGGCGTCGACCACGTTTGCGCCAACCAGCGCAAGCGCCCCGGCGAGCCGGGAAAAGATGCCGGGGTGATCGGACAGCGCAAAGCAGACACGGGTCGCGTCACGGTCTTCGTCGGGGTGGATATCAATGCAGATTTCGTTGTCGCCAATATCGCGCAACAATTCCGCGAACACCTTGTGGGCGGTGAGATGCAAGCCCTGCCAATAGGGCGGATAATGCCGGGAGGTTTCCGCCCGCAAGTCCTTGGCGTCCCAGCCGTCAAGCGCGTCGCGCAGTGCTTTTTTGGCTTCGGTGCCGCGATTTTCGCGGTTGAGCGCCTCCATCCCGTCCTCAAGCGCGCGGCGGGTTTGACGGTAAAGTGCGCGAATGAGGACCGCTTTCCAGTTGTTCCACGTGCCCGGTCCGACACCGCGAATGTCGCACACGGTGAGCACGCAAAGCAGGTCAAGTCGTTCTCGGGTCTGCACCGCCTTGGCGAAATCACGCACCGTGCGCGGATCGGCGATATCGCGCTTTTGGGCCATGTCGGACATCAGCAGGTGATAGCGAACCAGCCATTCGACGGTGGCGCATTCCTGTTTGTTCAGGCCCAGCCGGGGCGCGACCTTGCGTGCGATCTTAGCGCCAAGCACGGAATGGTCTTCGTTCTGACCCTTGCCGATATCGTGAAGCAGCAAGGCGACATAAAGCACCTTGCGGTTGACGCCATGCTTGAGGATGGAGCTGGCCACGGGCAGGTCTTCGGCAAGATGGCCGTTTTCGATCTCGGACAGGTGCCAGATGCATTGGATCGTGTGTTCGTCCACCGTGTAGTGGTGGTACATGTTGAACTGCATCATCGCCACGATTGGCTCAAACTCGGGTATAAAGGCGGCCAGAACACCCAGCTCATTCATGCGGCGCAGGGCGCGTTCTGGGTTGCCATGCTTGAGCATGAGGTCAAGGAAAATGCGTTGCGCTTCTTTGTCGTTGCGCATGTCACGGTCGATCAGGTGCAGGTTTGCGCTGATCAGGCGCATGGCGTCAGCATGTATCAAGAGGCCGGTGCGCAGGGCTTCTTCGAAGATGCGCAAAAGGTTCATCTTGTCAGCGAGGAACGCGGCATCGTCGGTGATGGCCAGGCGGTTGTTCACCACCTCGTAGCCGTCCTTCATCTTGGGGGCGCGTTTCAGCAACCGCATCAGAAGCGGCGGTTCTTTTTGCTGGGACGCTTCGAGCGACGTCAGGAAGATGCGTGTCAGGTCGCCGACGGAGGTGGCATAGCGGAAGAAATCCTGCATAAACACTTCGACCGCGCGGCGTCCTGCCCGATCTGTATACCCCATGCGTTCAGCCACTTCGACTTGCATATCGAATGTCAGTTGCTCGGTGGCGCGCCCAGCGGCAAGGTGCAAATGGCATCGCACGGCCCAGAGAAAATTCTCGGCTTTGACAAACGTTTCGAATTCTTCGGGGCGGAACACGCCAGCCCGCACCAGTTTGCCAAGATCGTCAGTGTGGTGGATGTACTTGGCGATCCAGAACAGCGATTGCAGGTCACGAAGGCCGCCTTTGCCCTCTTTGACATTGGGTTCGACCATGTAGCGCTGGCCCTGCTTGAGGTGCCGTGCATCGCGTTCGGCGAGTTTCGCTTCGACAAATTCGACCTCGGTGCCACGGAACAGGGTAGACCAGAGCTTGCTGTCCAACTCATCTGCCAGCGTTTCATGGCCGACCAGAAAACGGTGTTCGAGCATGGCCGTGCGGATCGTAAAATCCTCGGCCCCGAGGCGCAGGCAGTCTTTGACGGTGCGTGACGAATGACCGACCTTCAGCTTGAGATCCCACAGGATGTAAAGCATGGATTCGATCACACTCTCGGCCCAGGCGGTGATTTTGTAGGGCGTCAGGAATAGCAGGTCGACATCCGAGAATGGCGCCATTTCACCCCGCCCGTATCCGCCAACAGCAAGCACAGTAAGCCGTTCGCCTTCGGTTGGGTTTGGGTTGCGGTGTATCCGCTCGGTGACGATTTTAAACGTGAGCGCAACAAGCTGATCGGTCAGCCAAGTGTAGCCCTTCGTCACAGGAAGCGCGTTGCGTGGATGTGCGTCAAGCCGGGCGGCAATCGCCGCACGCGCGGTTTTCTGGGCGTCCTTGAGGATGCCTACCACGCTTGCGCGGATGTCACGTTCATCGGTTGTGTCGCCGAAGCTATTCCACAGGGTGTCGCGAAGCTTTGCAACGTCAAGCACGTCGTCAAAGCTGTCGGACTCCGCTGCGGCGCCCGACGTCTGATCATGGGTCAAGGACTTAGAAGCCTGCGCCGCCGAAGCCGGATGGGGCTGGGTCAAGGATGGTCACCTGATTGTTGCGCACGGTCGCAATGGCAAGACCGCGTTCATTGGTTCCGTCCGGGCGGATGCGGAAGACCCCGTTGGCCCCCTGAAAGCCCGAGTTTTGTGTGAGTGCGCGTGCGCTGAGCGCGTCAGTTCTGCCCTGGCGGACCAGCGCACCAATGGCGGCGATGCCGTCAAAGGCAAGCCCGGCAAGCGGGTGCGGATCTTGTCCGAACTGAGCGCGGTAGCGGCTGTCAAAGGCAGATTTTGACGCGGTGTCGGGCAGGGTGAAATACCCACCCTGCGCGCCCGGCATGGACAGGATTTGCTGCGGCACATCCCAGCGGGCAAGACCCATATATTGCGTGTTGGACGGGCTTAGCCCGGCTTCTGGCAAGAGTTGCAGCAAAATGGGCAGGGCCCCTGCGGCGTTTGACGTCAAAAACACCGAATCCGCACCGGTTGATGCGACACTATCGCGAATGCGGGGCACCGCCGAGGCGACGCCCTCTTGCGAGAAGGGGAACGCTTCAACCGCAGCCACACGGACGCCGTTCTGCGACGCGGCGGCCTGGATCGCGGCCTTGCCAAATTCACCTTCGACGGTCTGTGGATGCACGATCACAACCGAGTTTTTGCCTTGCCGGGACGCGTAGCCCAACAGGCGCTTTGCAGTATTGCGGAAGGTGGGGCCAAGAACAAACACGTTGCCACCGGCAATCGACGGGTTGTTCGAAAAGCTGAGTACGTTGATGCCATTGTCAGCCACGGCCACACCCGCGGCGTTGGCGGCTTCGCCAAAAAGCGGGCCGAGAATGATCTGGGCTCCTTCGGCGACAGCAGTTTCGGCCTGTACGGCGGCGCGCTGGGCGTTGCCGCCGGTGTCATACACGCGCAGGTCGATCTGCACCCCGTCAAGCGAGGCCAGTGCAAGGCGTGCGGCGTTTTCAAGGCTGGCAGCTACGGCACCTGCATTGGCGTCAGTGCGCGGGATCAAAAGAGCCACGGGAACGGGGGCGTTGGTGTTCACACGCGGGCCCGCGTCGCTGCTGGGACTTGCCATCATGGCTGGATCACAGGCCGCAAGGCCCATAAATGCGGCCACCGCCACGGCTTTGCGCAACAGCTTGCGGGGGGTGGACAAAACAGCCAACATAATACGAACTCCCTGATCGCGTCACGCCGCGGCGCGCGCCATTTTGATTGGGGGCAATAATAGACAACGCGAAAGGCGGGTCCAGACATGAATTGGCAGACACGCGATATCGCGCCGGGATTGTACCTGGTGGCGACACCGCTGGGCAATGCGCGGGACATCACGCTACGGGCGCTGGACCTGCTAGCGGGTGCAGATGTGCTTGCCGCCGAGGACACACGGTCTTTGCGGCGGTTGATGGACATTCACGGCGTGCCTTTGCGGGATCGTCCTTTGGTGGCCTATCACGATCACAACGGTGACCGAGCGCGCCCTCGGCTGATGGCGGCGCTCGAGGCGGGACACTCGGTGGTCTATGCGTCCGAAGCGGGCACGCCGCTGATCTCGGACCCCGGGTTCGACCTGATGCGCGCGGCGCTTGAAGCGGGATTGCCCTGCACCACGGCCCCCGGTGCGACGGCAGCTGTGGCCGCATTGACCTTGTCTGGATTGCCCTCCGACCGGTTTTTGTTCGCGGGGTTTCTGCCCAACAGCTCGGGCAAGCGCAAAACCGCCTTGGCCGAGTTTTTGGCGGTGCCTGCAACGCTGATCTTTTACGAATCGCCCAAACGGCTTGGCGCAATGCTGCGCGACGCGGCAGAGGTTCTCGGGGCGGACCGTTCGGCGGTGGTGTGCCGGGAGTTAACCAAGAAGTTCGAAGAGCGTTGTGCGGGCAGTTTGGCCGATTTATCAAAAAAATATGTGACCGAGACTCCGAAAGGGGAAATCGTTGTCCTGATTGATCGCGGCATCGGTGTGCAAACCGATCAGGCGACACTGGACGAAGCGCTGCGCGATGCGTTGGGGCGTCTGTCGGTCAAGGATGCGGCAAGCGAAGTGTCTGGGGTTTTTGGTATTTCGCGGCGGGATGCCTATCAACGGGCAATGGCGTTAGGCGAAAATTAGAAGGTTGGGATTTAGGGTGAGGCTGAAAGGGGAAATGGATGCCATTTGATTTTCAGAACGATCTTGGATCGGTCAGTGAAGCGCGGCGCAGGAATTACCACGCCGGTGTCAGCGCGGAACTGGCGGTGCAACGCCATTATTGCCGCCAGGGTGCGACGCTGCGCGAAACCCGTTGGCGCGGGCGTTGCGGCGAGATCGATTTGATTCTGTCCGAAGGCGACACGATTGTGTTTGTCGAGGTCAAGAAAAGCCGCACTCATGCTCAGGCCGCACAACGGGTCTCGACGCGGCAAATGGCGCGTTTGCTGCTCAGTGCCGAGGATTATCTGGGCAGTTGTCCCAACGGATCGCTGACTGATGCGCGGTTGGACGTGGCGCTGGTCGATGATCAGGGCCGGATCGACATTATCCCGAATGCAAGCATGGGGGCCTGATGCCGCGATCTTGCACGTATCTGTGCCTTGGGCCATTAGAAGGGCAGAGTTTGCAAAGGGCAGTACATGAAAATCGCGTTTCAGATGGACCCGATCCAGTCGGTCAACATCAATGCCGACAGCAGTTTCCGTCTTGCCGAAGAGGCACAGGCGCGCGGGCACGAACTGTTTTTTTACGGCCCTGACAAGCTCGCCTATGACGAGGGGCGTATTCTGGCGATTGGAAACAGCTTTACCGTACAGCGGGTGCAGGGCGACCACGTGGCGCTTGGCCCGCAAGAGCAGGTTGATCTTGCAGAGTTCGATGTGGTCTGGCTTCGGCAGGATCCGCCGTTTGACATGCATTACATCACCTCGACGCATCTGCTGGACCGGCTGCGCGGCAAGGCTTTGGTGGTAAATGATCCGTTCTGGGTACGGAATTACCCGGAAAAACTTTTGGTGTTGGATTTCCCGGATCTCACACCGCCGACGATGATCGCGCGGGATCTGGAAACGATCAAGGCGTTCAAGGCGCGGTATGGCGACGTCATTCTCAAGCCGCTTTACGGCAATGGCGGCGCGGGGGTGTTCCGTTTGGACGCGAACGATCGCAATCTGACATCGCTGCACGAGCTGTTTACCGGGTTTTCGCGCGAGCCGTTGATCGTGCAGAAATTCCTGCCGGATGTATCGGCGGGGGACAAGCGGGTGATCCTTGTAGACGGCGCACCGGTTGGTGCGATCAACCGGGTGCCGGCGGCCGGCGAAACGCGATCGAACATGCATGTGGGCGGACGGCCCGAGAAGATTGGCCTGTCTGAGCGGGATCTGGAGATCTGCGCGCGGATTGGGCCGCTGTTGAAGGAAAAGGGGCAGGTGTTTGTCGGGATCGACGTGATCGGAGACTACCTGACCGAGATCAACGTGACCTCACCCACCGGCATTCAGGAACTGGAACGGTTTGACGGGATCAACGTGGCCGAGATGATCTGGCAGGCGATCGAGGCGAAGCTTTAACCCGCATGAGCCCCTCTTGCGGGTGTTGATTTGGCCGTACTTGCCTGATGGTCCCTCGACATTGGCACTTGGTCACTTGCCGCTGTTTGGCAATCGGTAGCTGAGGGCTTCGGCAATATGGTCGCGGGTGATGGCCCCTGTGGCTTCGAGATCAGCAATGCTTCGGGCGACACGCAGGACACGGTGATAGCCGCGTGCTGAAAGGCCGAAACGGTCTGCGGCGTTGGTCAAGAGCGTGCGTGCCGCCGGGTCGAGGGTGGTGGCCTGATCCAAAATGTCACCTTCGAGATCTGCGTTTTGGCGCATCGCGGGATGGTGGCGAAAGCGGTCCGACTGGATCTTGCGCGCGTCAGATACACGCGTGGCGATGTCGCTGCTGCTGGCACCTGAACTGGGCAGGTCGAGATCGCGAAACGCCACAGGCGGGACGTCAACGCGCAGATCAAATCTGTCCATCAGCGGGCCCGAGATACGGCCCATGTAATCCTCACCACAATTTGGAGCGCGAGAACAGGCGCGGGCAGGATCGCTGAGATACCCGCATTTGCAGGGGTTGGCGGCGGCGACCAACATAAAGCGGCAGGGATATTTGATATGCGCGTTGGCGCGGGCGATCATGACCTCGCCGGTTTCGATCGGTTGGCGCAGGGTTTCCAGTACGGCGCGGGGGAATTCGGGGAATTCGTCCATAAAGAGCACGCCGTTATGAGCGAGGCTGATCTCGCCCGGCTTGGCGGTGCGACCGCCGCCAACAATGGCAGCCATGGAGGCCGTGTGATGCGGTTCCCGAAACGGGCGGTGGCGCGAGATGCCACCGGCGTCGATCAGCCCAGAGAGCGAATGCACCATCGAGGTTTCCAGCGCCTCGGCTGGTGTCAGGGGGGGCAGGATGCCGGGCAAACGCGCGGCCAGCATGGATTTTCCTGAACCCGGCGTGCCGACCATCAGAACGTGATGTCGACCGGTAGCGGCGATTTCGAGCGCGCGTTTGGCCCGTTCCTGGCCTTTGACATCGCGCATATCGCGGCGGTCTACGGCTTGGGTGACCTCGCCGGGATCGCAAGGTGGCAGAGGGGTGCGGCCTGTCATGTGCTGAATCACATCCATCAGGCCCTTTGCGCCGATGACCTGACACCCGCCGACCCATGCAGCTTCGGCCCCCGAAGCGGCGGGGCAGATGAGAGCGCGGTTCTCCGCGGCGGCGGCCATAGCGGCGGGTAGGGCACCGATCACCGGGATCAGGGCGCCGTCGAGGGACAATTCCCCAAGCGCAACGGTGTCGGCCACCGCATCTTTGGGTAGGATTTCCAGCTCTGCCAGCAGCGCCAAGGCAATGGGCAGATCGAAATGTGACCCTTCCTTGGGCAGGTCCGCGGGTGACAGGTTCACCGTGATGCGTTTTGAGGGCAGCGCGATATGGAGGGTCGAGAGCGCGCCACGCACCCGGTCGCGGGATTCCGATACCGCCTTGTCGGGCAGGCCGACGACGGAAAACGCGGGCATGCCAGCGGTGATGGCGCATTGGACTTCGACCATGCGGGCATCAACGCCTTCGAAAGCGACGGTATAGGCGTGCGCAACCATGTGGTCTTGTCCCCAATTCCTGCAGAGATTGTGCCAATCATGGTTGCGAAATGGTTAACGCGGGTGCGGGAAATCTCTGGCAAGAGATTTCCCGCCTATGTCTGAGGATGCTGTTTTACCCTGCTAGAGGTCTTTTGCCATTGCCATGAACGCGGGCCACGCGTCGGGGTCATGGGCTGTCTCGTCTCGGCACAGCTTGTTTTCAAAGCCGTAGATCGTGCCGTTCAAGTCCAGAAAATAGGCTGGTGTGCCGCCGGTGAACGGGCAGGTCGCGTTGACGGCGGGGCCGGTGTCAACCGGTGTGGCGGCACGCGGTTTGGGACCGGGCCAAGGCTTTGTGTCGAACGGCTTGGCGTAGCGTTGAAGCGTGTTGCCGGTCACCAGCGCCATGGTGCGCCACTGCCGGAACATCGTGTCGGACAGGTGTGCGTCCACATAGGCCTGTGCCATGTTCGACAGCGCCACGTCATAGCCCGCAAACCGCGCGGCTACGGGGGCAAAGGCGATATCCGCGATAGAATAGCTGCCCAAGAGCCAGGGGCCCTGATCTGCATATTTGGTTCGCGCATGGCTCCATATGGTCTCAATCCGGGCGATATCGGCGCGTGTCGCGTCAGATAACGGCACGTTGTGATAGGCGGTGCGCAGGTTCATGGGGCATTCGCCGCGCAGGGCCGTGAACCCGGCGTGCATTTCAGCGGCCAGCGCCCGGCCCAGACTGCGCGCGGCGGGGTCCGTGGGCCAAAGGCCGCCGTCCGGGTGGCGGTCGTGCAGGTCTTCGGCCATTGCCAGCGATTCCCAAACCACGGTGCCTTCGGGGGTCCGCATGGCGGGCACGGTGCGGGCGGGGGCAATCTGGGGCAATTGATCGGCAACGCTGGCTTTGTCGAATGCCACAAGATGGATTTGCGATGTCAGGCCCAGTTTGCGGAACAACAGCCAGCCGCGCAGTGACCAGCTTGAATAGGTGTAATCGCCGATAAAAAGCTCATATGTCATGCAGGGCAGCCCTCTGTTGCAATCCTTTTGAGCAACGCTAGCGCATCCCGAGGGCGTCTCCCAATCGTGAATTGTGTGCAGGTCTATCACGGTTGTGAATTTGAGCGGGGACGCACAGGGCTGCGTTAAAATTTTTCGATGAAACTTTGATCCATCACGCGGTTGCTGCCGTAGATGATATAAGAACTACACTCAGGGGGCATCATGGCACTGGACTCGTTTAACGACCAAACCCTGTCTCGTCGCGCGATGAAGGCAGAATTGCTGGACGCAGAGACGGAACTCAAGCTTGCGTACGCTTGGCGCGACCAGCGAGACGAGGTTGCGCTGCACCGTTTGATCACCGCCTACATGCGGTTGGCCATCTCGATGGCGTCGAAATTCAAGCGTTACGGCGCGCCGATGAACGATCTGATCCAAGAGGCGGGTCTGGGCCTGATGAAAGCCGCAGACAAGTTTGACCCGGATCGGGGCGTTCGGTTTTCGACCTACGCGGTCTGGTGGATCAAGGCGTCGATCCAAGATTATGTAATGCGCAATTGGTCGATTGTGCGGACCGGATCAACGTCCTCTCAAAAGTCTCTGTTCTTCAACATGCGAAGGGTCCAAGCGCGTCTTGAGCGTGAGGCTGCGGCCGAGGGCAAAGTCCTTGAGGGTCACGAACTACGTCGAATGATCTCTGAAGAAATCGGGGTGCCGCTGCACGACGTTGAGATGATGGAAGGCCGCTTGTCGGGGTCAGACTATTCTCTGAACGCAACTCAGTCGACCGAGGATGAAGGCCGCGAATGGATTGATGCTTTGGCGGATGACAGCGCGCAAGCTGAGGAAACGGTTGAGACCGATCTGGACCTTGCGCAGTTGCGTCAATGGTTGATGATGGCGATGAACCAGTTGAATGAGCGTGAACGCTTCATCGTGCGCGAACGCAAGCTGCGGGAAGACGCGCGCACTCTGGAAAGCCTTGGCAATGAGCTTGGTCTTTCGAAAGAACGGGTGCGGCAGCTTGAAGCGGCAGCCTTTGCCAAGATCCGCAAATCGCTTGAGGCGCAAAGCCCCGAGGTGCATCACTTCCTCGGATGATACGGTATTTCTTCCCCTTGTTTTTCGCCCCCACGGCTTTAGCCGCTGGGGGCGTTTTTGATGATGCTGACGTGGTGTTCCTTGGGGAGCTGCACGATAATCCGGGGCATCACGTGCGACAGGCCGAGTATGTTGCGGAATTGGGCCCCACTGCCTTGGTATTCGAGATGCTGACGCAGGCGCAGGCTGATCTGGTGACACCGGAGTTAATTGCTGACGAAACCGCACTCGAAACAGCGCTGGGCTGGGACGAAAGCGGCTGGCCCGATTTCGCAATGTACTACCCAATTTTTGCCGCAGCCCCCGATGCGGCGTATTTCGGCGCGGCGGTGCCCCGCGATGCGGCCCGTCAGGCGATGTCCGACGGGGTGGGCACCGCGTTTCGGGGCGATGCAACGGTGTTTGGATTGCTTGATCCGTTGCCCGAGACCCAGCAGGCCGCGCGCGAGGCGCTGCAACTGGCGGCACATTGTGATGCCATGCCGCAAGAGATGCTGCCGGTGATGGTGGATATCCAGCGATTGCGCGATGCGGAACTGGCCTATTCTGCCGTGCAGGCGTTCGAGGCGTATGGCGGGCCGGTCGTGGTCATCACCGGCAACGGCCATGCCCGCAAGGACTGGGGCGCGCCAGTGTATCTGATGGCAGCCGCCCCCGCGCTGACGCTGGCCGCATTGGGGCAGGGCGAGGGAGATGCGCCTCCTTCGGGGGTGTTTGACGTGATCACGTGGTCCAACCCGGTTTATCGTGGCGATCCATGCGAGGCGTTCCGCTGATTGAGTTTTGTCCTGTGGCCCCGTAACAAAGGCGCTGAACCCTGTCAGGACTGAGACTTATGTTGAGCGGCAAACGTATCCTTCTGATCATCGGCGGCGGCATCGCGGCGTATAAAAGCCTCGATTTGATCCGCCGTTTGCGCGAACGCGGAGCAGCGGTCACGCCCGTGATGACACGCGCGGCGATCGAGTTTGTGACGCCTTTGTCGGTGTCCGCATTGGCTGGCGAAAAGGTCTATACGGACCTGTTTGACCTGACGGATGAGGCCGAGATGGGCCATATCCAACTGTCCCGCGTCGCCGATCTGGTGCTCGTTGCTCCGGCCACGGCGGACCTGATGGCCAAGATGGCGCAGGGATTGGCGGGGGATTTGGCGACAACCTTGCTTTTGGCGACACACACGCCGGTGATGATTGCGCCCGCGATGAATGTGCGGATGTGGGACCATGCCGCGACACAGCGCAATCTGGCGGTGCTGCGCGGGGATGGCGTGTCAATGGTGGGCCCGAACGAGGGCGATATGGCGTGTGGGGAATTCGGTCCGGGCCGCATGGCCGAACCCTTGGAGATTGTTGAGGCCGTTGTCGGCGCGCTGACAGGTGGGCCGCTGCGGGGCAAGCGGATCATCGTGACCTCGGGTCCGACGCACGAGCCGATTGACCCGGTGCGGTATATCGCAAACCGGTCCTCGGGGGCACAAGGCACTGCGATTGCGGCAGCCCTTCGGGCGCTGGGCGCGGACGTTGTGTTCGTCACGGGCCCGGCTGAGGTGTCGCCGCCTGACGGCGTCGAGGTGGTGCCCGTGCAAACCGCGCGCGACATGCGGGCGGCGGTGCGTGCGGCCTTGCCAGCGGACGCGGCCGTTTTCGCCGCTGCGGTCGCAGATTGGCGGGTGGTCGGCGCGTCGGATAGCAAGATCAAGAAGGTGGCCGGGGCCTTGCCAACGCTGTCGTTCGAAGAAAATCCTGATATTCTTGCCGAGGTGTCGCAATTGACAGAGGGCCGCCCCGAATTGGTGATCGGCTTTGCCGCCGAAACCGATGACGTCCTTGCGAACGCCACCGCCAAGCGCGTGCGCAAGGGGTGCGATTGGATTGTGGCAAATGACGTGTCGCCGGCAACCGGTATCATGGGCGGGTCGGAAAACGCAGTCACGTTGATCTCGGACGCTGGTCAAGAGGAGTGGCCACGCATGGGCAAGGACGCTGTGGCGCGGCAATTGGCAGCGCGCATAGCCGATGCACTGGTCTGACGGCGTGGGCGGGCCATTTTGCATATTTGGAAAAAGAAGAAGGGCAGGACGTGGTCACGATTGATTTGACGTGGAGTGACGATGCGGACCGGTCTTTGGGCTTGCCTGCCTACGTCAGCGCGGGCGCGGCGGGGGCAGATCTGCGCGCGAATTTTCCCGATCGCGGCGCACTTGTGCTTGAGCCGGGGGCGCGGGTCTTGGTGCCGACGGGCTTGCGGATGGCCATTCCCGAAGGGTTCGAGGTGCAAATCAGGCCCCGGTCTGGGCTTGCATTGAAGCACGGGATCACTTTGCCCAATGCGCCGGGCACAATCGACAGCGACTATCGCGGGGCGCTTGGTGTGATCGTGATGAATGCCGGGGATACGCCGTTCGAGATTTCGCATGGTGACCGGATTGCGCAAATGGTTGTGGCCCCGGTTGTGCGTGCGGTCTTTTCCGAGGTGGCCGCGTTGGATGATACGGCGCGGGGTGCAGGTGGGTTTGGATCGACCGGGGTGTCGAAATGATTGTTGTCTTTTCCATGGCTGCCGCGCTTTGGGGGCTGGGCGCGATCATGAAGATGCCGCGGCGCGCCCGGCTTTACATGATCGGGCTGCTGTATGTCGGGGTTCTGTTCATTCAGATTGCGCTGCCGATGGGACATCCCTTGCGGCTTGCCACCGGGGAAAGTGCTGCGCTTTGGATTTTGCTGGGCGTGTTTGCGGCATTGGCCGTGGTGTATGGACGTGTCGTCAAGGTCTTGAAGGGGCGTGCGCTGGTCAAGGAACAAGCTGACGCGCCAAAGGTAACACGGGGTGCGCGCTTTTCGGAAAGCGAATTGGAACGCTATGCGCGCCATATCGTGCTGCGTGAAATCGGTGGTCCGGGACAGAAGGCGTTGCGCGACGCGAAGGTGTTGGTGATCGGCGCAGGTGGTCTTGGTGCGCCTGCGCTGCAATATCTGGCCGCTGCCGGAGTGGGGACCATCGGTGTGATTGACGACGACATGGTCGAGAACGCGAACCTGCAACGGCAAGTGATCCACCGCGACCGCGACATCGGTATGCCCAAGGTGTTTTCGGCGCAATCGGCCATGATCGCGCAGAATCCGCATGTTGAGGTGCTGCCCTATCATCGGCGATTGACCGAAGGTATGGCTGAAGATCTGTTCCGTGGGTACGATCTGGTGCTGGACGGTACGGACAATTTTGAAACCCGCTATCTTGCCAATCGTGTGGCCGTGGCGTGCAGAGTGCCGTTGGTTTCTGGGGCGTTGTCGCAATGGGAGGGACAGATTTCCGTCTTTGATCCAAGCAGTGGCACGCCTTGTTACCAGTGCATTTTCCCGCAAGCGCCCGCGGATGGTGTGGCCCCATCCTGTGCCGAGGCGGGGGTAATCGGGCCATTGCCCGGTGTGATCGGGTCGATGATGGCGGTTGAAGCGATCAAGCTGATCACTGGGGCCGGTCAGGCGCTCAAGGGCGAGATGCTGATTTATGACGCTCTTTGGGGTGAGACCCGGAAGATTGGGCTAAAGCCACGCGCGGACTGCCCCGTGTGCGGAACGGGACGCGCCTAACGCAGATGGCCATTGTTGTTCTGCGGCCTCGACCCTAGGTTTTGACCATACCGAATAGGAGCTTTCGATGACCAACCCGTTGCTTGAGACTTGGGACACGCCCTTTGGATTGCCGCCTTTTGCTCAGATCGAAGATATGCATGTCGCACCTGCCATCGATGCTGCGATGGCAGAAGGGTTGGCTGAGGTCGAGGCGGTTGCGCGTAACCAAGAACCCCCGACATTTGAGAACACCATTGAAGGGCTGATGCGCACGGGAGCAGTTCTGGACCGGGTGCTGGGGGTGTTTTACAATCTGGCTGGCGCCGACAGCACCGATGCCCGTGAAGAGATTATGCGGGAGTATTCACCCAAGCTTGCCGCGCATTCGGCAGCGATTTACGGCAATCAGGCGTTGTTTGCACGTATTGAGCAGGTCTGGTCGGCGCGGGATGCGCTGGATCTGACGCCTGAGCAGGCGCGCGTGTTGATGCTCACCCATAGAGGGTTCGTGCGCGCGGGTGCGGCGCTGACCGGGGATGAGGCGACGCGGATGAAAGAGATCAAAGGCCGCTTGGCGGTTTTGGGCACTGCGTTTGGGCAAAACCTGCTCTCGGATGAGCGCGAGTGGCAGCGGGCTTTGGCCGAGGACGAGCTTGAGGGACTGCCCGGCTTTGTGATTGACGCGGTACGCGCTGCGGGCAAGGAGCGGGGGGCCGACGGGCCGGTTCTTACGTTGTCGCGGTCGGTGATTGTCCCGTTCTTGCAGTTCTGCCCAAACCGATCCTTGCGCGAAGAGGCATGGCGCGCTTGGGTCGTGCGTGGTGCAAATGGCGGGGCGACGGACAACCGCGCGGCGGTGGCCGAAATTTTGGCGCTGCGACAGGAACGTGCGCGGTTGTTGGGCTATGATGATTTCGCGTCCTATAAGCTTGAGCCCGAGATGGCGAAAACGCCGGATGCGGTGCGCGGTCTGCTCATGGATGTGTGGGAACCTGCAAAGGCGCGGGCTGTGTCGGACGGCGCGCTACTTGAAGACCGGATGCGCGCGGACGGGGTCAATGGCCCGTTGCAGGCTTGGGATTGGCGCTACTATTCCGAGGCGCGACGGCGCGAGGAATTTGCGCTTAACGAAGCAGAGCTAAAGCCCTATCTGCAACTAGAGCGGATGATCGAGGCGTCTTTTGCTTGTGCGTCGCGGCTGTTCGGCCTGGCCTTCACGCCGCTTGATGTGCCGATGTACCACAAGGACGCCCGCGCCTGGGAGGTGACTCGTGACGGGAAACACGTGGCGGTGTTCATCGGGGATTATTTCGCGCGGGCGTCAAAACGGTCTGGCGCGTGGTGTTCCACAATGCGGTCACAGCGCAAGTTCCCGGATGTGCAGGCCCCGATCGTGGTGAATGTCTGCAACTTCGCCAAGGGCGATCCTGCGCTGTTGTCATATGACGATGCGCGGACGTTGTTCCATGAATTCGGCCATGCTCTGCATCAGATGTTGTCGGATGTGACCTATGATATGATCTCGGGCACATCGGTTGCGCGGGATTTTGTCGAACTGCCAAGTCAGCTATACGAGCATTGGTTGGAAGTGCCCGAGGTGTTGCAGGAATTCGCAACACACTCCGACACCGGAGAGGCGATGCCACAGGCCATGCTGGACAAGGTTCTTGCGGCTGCGACCTATGACATGGGGTTCCAGACTGTGGAATATGTCGCTTCGGCGTTGGTCGATCTGGCGTTCCACGAAGGGGCTGCACCTGCTGATCCGATGGCGGCGCAGGCCAAGGTTCTGGCCGAGCTGGGGATGCCCGAGGCGATTGTGATGCGCCACGCGACGCCGCATTTTGCGCATGTGTTCACCGGAGACGGCTATTCGTCGGGCTATTACAGCTACATGTGGTCCGAAGTGATGGATGCCGATGCGTTCGAGGCCTTTGAAGAGGCAGGCGGCGCGTTTGATCCCGAGATGGCGGATAAGCTGGAACGGTTCATCCTGTCGGCGGGCGGGTCCGAGGAAGCGGATGTACTTTATACCAAGTTCCGCGGTCGGATGCCGGGCGTCGAGGCTTTGCTCAAGGGGCGCGGATTGGCGGCCTGAGGCGGTCGATACCCTTGCAGGGATTTGGCGCGTCGGATCACGGGTGCAATCCTTCGATGGATTGCGCCCAACTCTTGGACGAGTTGGGGCTATTGCTCTGATGTCAGCTTTTCGGTTTCAAGAAAGCGTTCGAACGCGTCAAGATTAATAGCCTCGAACTGACCAAAGGCTTGCATCCAGACGCTGGCATCCTTGAGCGCGTCTGGTTCCAGCTTGCACCATTTCACGCGCCCGCGCTTTTCCTGGCTGATAAGGCCCGCACCGGCGAGGATCATCAGGTGCTTTGAAATCGCAGCCAGTGACATGTCGAACGGCTCTGCCACATCGGTCACCGCCATATCGTCTTCTAGCAGCATCGTCAGGATTTGACGGCGTGTTGGATCGGCCAAAGCGGCAAAGACGGTGTCGAGCGTGTTGGGCATGCTACGCAGTAGACGCGGGTGACTGGGAAACTCAACCGAAAAGTTGAATATGCGATATCGGCTTTTTTGGACTTGATTGTCCGTGCGACCGTTTGGTCTGAGGCAGCTTTCCTAGGTAATTATCAATTATAATCAGTATCTTGAAATCGTTTTCGCCGTGTCCAACACTGCCTTGACTCGGATCGTGCTGCACCGTAGCACAAGGCCAACGTTCCAACCGAGGTGGAGTGCGTGTCTGAAGACGATCCAAAGCAGAGGCTGGCAGAGCTGGAAGCGCGGATCGCGGCGGCCAAAGGGGCCCCCAAGGACAAGCCACATCAAGAGGAACATTACAGCCAAGCGCAACATGCGTGGCGCATGGTGATCGAATTGGTGTCCGGTCTCGGGATCGGATTTGGCATCGGATACGGGTTGGACGTGCTGTTTGGCACCGGACCTTGGATGATGGTGCTGTTTGCATTGCTGGGCTTCGCGGCCGGGGTCAACGTCATGATCCGCACCGCACAGGAGCTTCAGGACAAGAAACTGGCCGCGCAGGCTCGCGAGGGCGAAGGGGACGAACATGGCTGACGAGGCGAAAACAGGCGGACTTGCCGAATTCCATCCGATGGATCAGTTCATCGTGAAGCCGCTTTTTGGTGATGGTGCGGTTGGCATGTTCACGGTAACGAACGTGACCCTGTGGCTTGCGTTGGCAGTTGTGTGTTCGCTGGCGTTGATGGTGCTTGGCACGTCCAAGCGCGCGACCATCCCAACGCGCACCCAGTCGATTGCTGAGCTGGCTTACGGGTTCGTCTACAAGATGGTTGAGGATGTCACGGGCAAGGATGGCCTGAAATACTTCCCCTACATCTTTACCCTGTTCATCTTTATCCTGTTTTCTAACTACCTTGCCCTAATCCCGATGTCGTTTTCGCCGACATCTCATATCGCAACAACAGCGGTGCTCGGCTTTGGTGTGTTCATCTTCATCACCGTTTTGGGCTTTGTGAAGAACGGTGCAGGTTTCCTGAGCCTGTTCTGGGTGTCGAGCGCGCCGCTGGCGCTGCGCCCCATCCTCGCTGTGGTCGAGGTGATTTCCTATTTCGTGCGCCCGGTGAGCCATTCGGTTCGTCTTGCCGGGAACATCATGGCGGGTCACGCGGTTCTCAAGGTGTTTGCGACCTTTGCGTCGTTGGCCATCGTGGCACCGCTGTCGGTTCTTGGTGTGGTGGCGATCTATGCCCTTGAGGTGCTGGTTTGTGGCATTCAGGCGTACGTGTTCACCATTCTGACTTGCGTCTATCTCAAGGACGCGCTGCACCCGCATCACTAACGTCTTGGCGGGCAACCTGCTCGCCTTACTCACTATTTCAACTTCCAATCGTAAGGAGAATTCACATGGAAGGCGATCTCGCACATATCGGCGCTGGCCTCGCAGGTCTGGGTACGGGCCTCGCGGCTCTGGGTGTTGGCAACGTTGCCGGCAACTTCCTTGCCGGCGCTCTGCGCAACCCCTCTGCTGCTGCGTCGCAGACAGCAACGCTCTTCATCGGCATCGCCTTTGCAGAAGCTCTGGGTATCTTCTCGTTCCTGGTTGCTCTGCTGCTGATGTTCGCCGTCTAAGCACCGGACTATAATCCTTACGCGCGGGCGGTGCCGTTTGTTTACGGCCCGCCCGATGTGACGACAGGTTCCGACGGAGGACAACATGGCAACCGAACCCACTGGTACAGCCAGCGCATGTGTAGGCCCGGATGGCAGCGCCATCGGGATGCCGCAGCTTTGCGCCGACTGGATGCCGAACCAGATTTTCTGGCTTCTGATCGCGCTGGTCGTGATTTACTTTGTCCTGTCCCGCATCGCATTGCCGCGCATTGCGACGGTTCTGGCGGAACGACAAGGCGCAATTACAAACGACCTCGCGGCTGCTGAAGATCTCAAGCAGAAGGCTGTTGAGGCCGAAGAGGCCTATAACAAGGCCCTCGCTGATGCGCGTGCTCAGGCGCAAGAGATCATCGCGCAAAACAAGGCCGACATGCAGGCTGAATTGAACAAGGCCATCGCCAAGGCCGATGCCGAGATTGCAGCAAAGGCTGCGGAATCGGAAAAAGCAATTTTGGCCATTCGCGCATCGGCTGTTGAAAGCGTCGAAGCCGTGGCCAAAGACACCACAGGGGCCATTGTCGCGGCTCTGGGTGGACAGGTTGACGATGCTGCGGTTGCCGCAGCCGTTGATGCACAGATGAAGGGGTGAGCGCTATGCAACGTATCATGACCATTGCCGCGGCAACCCTGATCGCCAGCCCGGCGCTTGCCGCTGGTGACAAACCGTTCTTCTCATTGGCGAACACAGATTTTGTCGTGACCATCGGCTTTTTCGTGTTCATCGGCATCGTGCTCTATTTCAAGGTGCCAACGCTTTTGGGTGGCATGCTGGACAAGCGCGCTGAGGGTATCCGCAGCGAGCTGGACGAAGCCAAGGCCCTGCGTGAAGAAGCGCAAGCCCTGCTGGCCTCGTACGAGCGCCGCCAGCGCGAAGTTCAGGAACAGGCGGACCGCATCATTGCGCACGCTAAAGACGAAGCGGTTCTGGCCGGTGAGCAAGCCCGCGCCGATTTGGAAAAGTCGATCGCGCGCCGGTTGGCTGCCGCCCAAGATCAGATCGCGTCTGCGCAGGCCGGTGCTGTCAAGGAAGTGCGGGATCGCGCAATCGCTGTTGCGATCAACGCAGCGCGTGACGTGGTGACAAAGCAGATGACGGCCAAGGATGCGGCCCAAAGCATCGACGTTGCGATTGCCGAAGTCGGCCAAAAGCTCCACTAAGCTTTTCTGCGTCACTGAATGAAAAGGCCCCGGTTTTGCCGGGGTTTTTTGTTTTTTTCGGTAACGCACGAAAGCGCAACGCCTGTGCAAGTTAGTGCATCGCGTCAATCAACGCTCGTACTGATTGCATCGAACAGAGGTTGACGGTGCAGGACGCCTGCTAGCCTTCCGCAGGCACTCGCGCACCAAACAGTGCAGAACCTACGCGGATATGGGTCGCGCCAAAGGCGATGGCCTGATCAAAATCATCACTCATGCCCATCGAAAGCCCCGTCAGGCCGTTGCGCTCTGCCAGTTTGCGCAACAGCGCAAAATGTAGCGACGGGGTTTCGTCTACGGGTGGAATACACATCAGCCCCTGCACCGGGAGATCAAGCGCACGGCATTCCTGGACAAAGGCGTCTGTTTCCGCAGGCGTGATGCCAGCCTTCTGTGGCTCTTCGCCTGTGTTGACCTGAATGAACAGTGACGGGCACTGTCCCATGTCTTGTGCGATCCGGGCAAAGGTGTGCGCCAGTTTGGAGCGATCGAGCGTGTGAATGACATCGAACATCTCAAACGCCTGACGGGCCTTGTTGCTTTGTAAAGGGCCAATCAAGTGCAGGTTGACGCCGTCATAGCGGTTGCAAAAATCCGGCCATTTGCCAGCAGCTTCTTGCACACGGTTCTCGCCAAAGACGCGATGCCCTTCCTTGAGAACAGCTTCAACCCGGTCATTCGGCTGGACCTTGGACACTGCAATGAGGGCCACATCGACCGGATCGCGCCCCGCCTCTTGGGCTGCTTTGGCGATGCGGGCGGTGATGTCAGTCAATCCCATGGTGTGTCTCCCCAGGCGTCAAAGAAGGGTTGCAAGTCAGCTTCATAGCGGCGCCATGCGGCGGCTGAGCTCTGATAGATCGGTTGGCGGACCTGATGCAGGCTAAGTGTCTTCACCGTGCCTGTGCTTTGGTGGAAATTGAGACACTGCTCTTCCCACTCCAGACCTGCGGCCAAGATTAGATGCCTCGACTGTGTGTCAGGGTCGGCTACGAGGTCTTCGTAACGTATCTCGGTAAACCTATCCGGCAGAATTTTGCGCCAATGGGCGACAATCCGGCGGAAGCTCTTGATTGTGTCGGCGATGGTTGCAAGATCATTGGCATAGCGATGCGTACCGCCGTTGAAATAGTTCTTGTAGATCGACACTGCGATGTCACGCGGATCGCGGTGAACCACGATGAAGCGCGCATTGGGCAGGGTTGCGTGCAGCAGGCTGTAAATCAGGAACGCCATGATTGACTTGTCGGTCAGCCATGGTTTCGATGCGTCGGCATGCACGCGCATTTGGGTGTTCAACTGCGTGGCAAAGCTATTCAGCGCGTCTACGGGTTCAGACGCCAAAGGCCGCATGGCAATGCCTGCGCCAAAACTGGCATAGGCTGTGCGCAGCGCTTTGGCCATTTCACCGCCTGCATGGACCTGTGAATGACTGGCGATGATCTGCTCGACCAGCGTTGTCCCGGACCGGGGCAGGCCTGTGACAAAGATCACGCCCGGATCGCTGCCTGTGCTGTCGCCAAGTGACGTCAGGTTGGCTTGTGCGGCAACAACCGCCTCCCATTCCTGCGTGCGCGCTACAACGTCATCCGGCCAAAGCGCGGCCTGTGCTGCATTTGCGCGTCGTAGGTGCGGGAAGACCTTATCGGTCTGCGCGATGTCTTCCATCGCCTTGGCGAGCGCATAATGCACGTGCATCTTGCCCTGTGGGGAAAGCTGGGGATGTTTTGCCAGACGTCGCATTGCCCCGATCAGGGGATCGTTGGGTATGAACCGGATCGTCGCGGCAAACATCCTGTAAAGCTCGGCGTCGTTGGGGCGCTTTTTCAGCAGCTTGCGAAACAGTTTTTCCGACGCGGCAAACTGGCCAGTCTGTTGGAGGAACAGGGCCTTGTCGGCCTGGGGTGCAATGGAAGACGGGTCGCGCGCAATCTTGGCATCCATCAAGGCAAGAACCCGGTCGGTGTTGCCTGCGGCACGATGCGCGTTCAAAGCTTCGTCAAGGATCGCAGGTTCGGTCGGGCGCAGCGCATATGCGGTGTCGATGTTGAGGCACCAACTGTCGATATCGCCCAGCCGGGCGGCGATCTGCGCACGTTTGTACGGAAATTCGGCGGCTGTGGGCAGTTTTAATGCCAACGCATCCAGCAGGGTGGCGGCGTCGTGCAAACTGCCCGCTTGTGCCAGCCGCAAGGCGCGGTCGTATTCAGCTTTGATAGGGTGTTTTGCGCCGGGTGTCATGTTCGCCTCTTTTCAGGCTTTGCTAATTGGACCGTGCACAAAAGAAAAGAGCGGGCGCAAGGCCCGCTCTTTCCCTAACCAAATCTGGTTATGAGCTATTAGAAGCTCATCGACAGACCGAAGGAGTAGCTCTCTTCGTCGTTGACTGTCACGTCGTCGCTGGAACCGTAACCAACGTGAGCTGCGAGACCGCCGCCCAGGTCGTAGGTTGCCGCGAGGCCGAAGCCGGACGAATCGGGGTCAGATTTCGCTGCCCAATCTTCGTACTCACCGTAGTTCACACCGATCGACAGTGCGTTCATGGTGTAGCCAACGCCAACGCCGATGAATGTGCCGTTGTCGGACACGCCGTCGATGTCTGCTTCAGCGTAGTTGATCGCAGCCGAGAAACCGTTTGCCAGTTTCGCGTCAACGCTCACGCCGATCAGCGATGCGAAGTCTTCCTGAGTCTGGTAACCAAGGCCAACACCGATGGCTGCGCCACCAAGGTCAGTCACGTAGCGAACGCCAAGGCCCCAAACGGGGTTGTCGTTGCCAACTTCAAGGTCAGCCACGTTTGCCGACAGACCGAGTGTCAGGCCACCTGTGGAGTAGGATACGCGAGCAACCTGACCGCCGTGGACGCCGTCCAGGCCGGAGTTACCATTGTAGCCGGAGTGCTCTGTTTCGTCATCCGCGATGGATGCGCCAGCAAGTGCAACTTCCTGCAGAGCCGCGTCATACGCGCCATCTGTGTCGCCCATGTCGAGACGCATCGGGCCGAATGCGAGGAAGTATGTCTCGCCGCCCTGTGTCTGAGCGTTGGAAGCGCCAGCGATTTCGTCGAGCTGGACAGTGGCACCGAATGCCAGACCGCCATCGGATTCGCCGGTCATGGCGAATGTGACTTCAACGTCTGTGTGATACTGAAGCTTGGAGTCAGCAGCACCGACGTCGTAGCGGTCGCCGCCGATAACACCGATTTCGGCGTAACCAGAGATCGACACTTCGGCTGCTGCGATGCCAGCAGTTGCAACCAGCGCGGTGGAAGCAAGAAGAAGAGTTTTCATGTTTTTCCCTCATGTGTTCGTAAGGCACGTACCAAACCGGATGGTCCGGATTAGCTGGAAACTCTATGCTCTCTGGGGGGGCTTGTTTGCAAGTCAAGCCGCAAGGCCTTTGGGAACTTCGCCTTCTGTGGTGCTCATTTGCCACAAGCTTCACGGCGGTGTTTCCTGTCGAAAGATCACAGTCTTATTGGGGCAAGACAAGTTCGGCTTGTCGTGATCGGGATGGGCTTGTATGCAAACCTTAAAGCAAACACTGAGCTAACAGGCAATCGAGGACAGTTTCCTATGGACCTTACACGTTTCAGGACCGGTAGTGGTTTTGTTCTTGTTGCAGCTCTCGTGTCTGGCTGCGGCGTTTTCGGTGGCGGCGACCGGGCTCCGGTAGAAACGCCACCAGCGTCAGAAATCGCGGATGACATTATCTTTCAGGATAGGCAGCGGCCGCAGTCGACATTGTTCGACTTTTTCCGCAACCGCAACGATGCCGGGCAGGTGGGTGCCGTTAACAAGTATATTTGGAACGCCGCGCTTGAGACGTTGGATTTCCTGCCGGTACAGTCTGTTGATCCGTTCACAGGGGTCATCACAACCGGATTTGGCACACCACCGGGCGGTGGTCAGGCGTATCGTGCGACGATTCTGGTGAATGACCCGGCACTCGACGCGCGGTCGTTGAACGTGGCGCTGATGACGCGCTCTGGCCCAGTCAACGGCGCGACAGTGCGCGCCGTTGAGGATGCGATCCTTACTCGGGCCCGCCAATTGCGCCAGCAAGACAGTCGTTTCTAGGTTTTTCGGGTCTGTAGGACGTTTAAACTCTGAAACTTCCGCACAGTCCCTATCTACCACTTGTCCAGTTTCAGTCGCGCGGCCGGCGCACCGGGGTGGCTTTGGCAAGAGTATCCACCCAGTTAAGCTGTTTTGGAAGGCAAATGCGCTCCAGATCATAGGTCGCTTGCGCGAATCGGCGGGCATTTGCACCGAGTGCCGCCCTGCGTTCTGGCGACTCTAGCAGGGCACAGGTTTCGTCTGCCAACGTGGCGCGGTCGAAGAAGTCGACCATCACGCCGGTCTGGCCGTCCTTGATTGCCTCGTGCACGGGGGCCGTGTCGGATGCGATAATCGCACATTCGGCGCTCATGGCTTCGAGCAGGGACCAGGACAGTACGAACGGATAGGTCAGGTAGATGTGCACCCGGCTGACCTGAAGCATCGACAGGAACGTGTTATAAGGCACGCGCCCCAGAAAATGCACGCGCGCCCAATCGGCGTCAGAGATTTGTGGGCGCACTTCGTCGATGAAGATCTGTTTCCACGTCTTGCCCTTGGGCGGTTTGGCCCCGTAACTGGTGTCATCGCCGCCCAGCAGCACCACCTGAGCCGACGGGCGACGACGCAGAAGATCGGGAAGGGCCCGCATGAACACGTGATATCCGCGATACGGCTCAAGGTTGCGGTTGATAAAGGTCACGACTTCATCGTCGCGGGTCAAAACGCGGCCGTCGGGCAATGTCAGCGCGGCGGCAGGGTTCGGAACGACATAGGTGGTGTCGACGCCGTCATGACAAATGGTGATCCGGTCGCGGTGATGGTCGGGATAGGTGCTCGCCTGAAACTGGGTTGGGCTGATGCCCGCGTCCATCACCTCTTCATGCAGGCGGTTGTTCAGGTTCTTCATCCGCAGACGCAGCGGATCGCGGTCTGGTGTCCGGCTTGTGAATTCGGGGTCAAAGTCGGTATGGCCTGCGCCGTAGCGGTGGTAAAGCTCGCAATACAACCCAAGGCGCGCGTCGGGCCAGACGTCCTTGAGAAACAGGCTTTCGCCCCAACCGTGATGCGCCAAGATCACATCGGGGACAAACCCCTTGTCCCGCAGCGCAACGGCGGCTTCAAAGCAGGCAGTTCCGCGCAAAAGTTTGGTTTCAAAATCGGTCAGCCACGGGTGGACACCCGGCGTACTGTTGCCCGTGACCTCATAGGGCAGGATCGCGATGCCGCTCCATTTTGACGGTTCTTTGACCTTGGGAGTCAGAACGACAACCTGATCGCCCCGCTTGGCCAGTGCAGGGCCAAGATGTTTGAATTGGCCGGGGAAATTCTGGTGGATCAAAAGGAGTTTCATCAGCCTGCGCAGTGTGTTCCAGCAATTCCTTTTGGTATGACTGCAAAAAACAGGCATCACAATGGCGCAGTTGGGGGCGGGACTGGACGATCCTGTGGCATCGGCCTATCACGCTGGCAACAGAAGATGCACACCCGAAGGACACACCTCATGTCGCGTTATGACCCCTCTGTCATTGAATCCAAATGGCAGGCCGTCTGGGACCAGCAGAACACGTTTCGTGCCGTGCGGTCAGACGACAAGCCCAAATACTACGTGCTTGAGATGTTCCCGTATCCGTCGGGCCGCATCCATATCGGTCACGTGCGCAACTACACGATGGGTGACGTGATCGCGCGCTACAAGATGTCCACCGGGCACAATGTGCTGCACCCGATGGGGTTTGATGCCTTTGGCATGCCTGCTGAAAACGCCGCGATGGCGTCGGGCGGGCACCCCAAGGATTGGACCTATTCCAACATCGACACGATGGTCAGCCAGATGAAGCCGCTGGGCTTTGGCCTTGATTGGTCGCGCATGTTTGCGACCTGTGATCCCGAGTATTATGGCCAACAGCAGGCCTTGTTCCTGGATATGTTGGAGGCCGGTCTGGTCTATCGCAAAAACGCGGTGGTGAACTGGGATCCGGTCGATATGACCGTGCTGGCGAATGAGCAGGTGATCGACGGCAAAGGCTGGCGATCCGGTGCCGAGGTAGAGC
Organism: Marivita sp.; assembly: GCF_051251565.1. Taxonomy (GTDB): domain Bacteria; phylum Pseudomonadota; class Alphaproteobacteria; order Rhodobacterales; family Rhodobacteraceae; genus Marivita. The sequence goes on from NZ_JBPOFB010000001.1 coordinate 68,672, forward strand.
GGCGCGAGCTGACGCAGTGGTTCTTCAAGATCAGCGACATGTCCGGCGAATTGCTTGACGCGTTGGACGGTCTGGACGATTGGCCCGCCAAGGTAAAGCTGATGCAGGCCAACTGGATCGGCAAATCGCGCGGTCTTCAATTCGCGTTCTCGACCATTGATGCGCCGGACGGGCATGACCGGATCGAGGTCTACACCACCCGCCCGGACACTCTCATGGGCGCGAGTTTTGTCGGCATTTCTCCGGATCACCCCTTGGCCAAGCATCTGGAGAAGGACAATCCGGAACTGGCTGCGTTCAACGCCGAGTGCCGTAAGGGTGGGACGACCGAAGAAGCGTTGGAAAAGGGCGAAAAGCGCGGCTTTGACACTGGGCTGCGCGTACGCCATCCATTTGATACGGCTTGGGAATTGCCGGTCTATGTGGCGAATTTCATCCTGATGGATTACGGCACCGGCGCAATCTTTGGCTGCCCGGCGCACGACCAGCGTGACCTTGATTTCGCGCGCAAATATGGCCTGCCCGTCACCTCGACCTACGCCCCTGTTGCGGACGCAGGTGCGGTCCTGCCCGAGGATGGTGGCGATGCCTATGTGCCGCCGAAAACTGACCGCGTGGTCTATGTGCGCGGCTTTGCCGGTGAGACCGAACAGACCGGGCTTGAGGGCATCGACAGCGCCATCGACTTTTGCGAGCAGAACGGGATTGGCCAAGGTGTGACCAAGTTCCGCCTTCGTGATTGGGGCCTGAGCCGCCAGCGCTATTGGGGCTGCCCGATTCCCGTCGTGCATTGTGACGCCTGCGGTGTGGTGCCCGAGAAGAAAGAGAACCTGCCCATCGCGCTGCCCTACGATGAGGACGGCACTGCGATTGATTTCAATGTTCCGGGCAACCCGCTGGACCGGCATCCGTCCTGGCGCGCTGTGCCCTGTCCAAGCTGTGGCAAGCCGGCCTCGCGTGAGACCGACACGATGGACACCTTTGTCGACTCAAGCTGGTACTTTGCCCGCTTCACCGCCCCGCGTGCCGACACGCCCACGGATATGGCGGATGCCGAGTATTGGATGAATGTCGATCAGTATATCGGCGGCATCGAACACGCGATCCTGCACCTTCTGTATTCGCGCTTCTTTGCGCGGGCGATGCACATCACCGGGCACCTGCCCGAGAAATGCAAAGAGCCGTTCAACGCGCTGTTTACGCAGGGCATGGTGACGCACGCGATCTACCAGACCAAGGGGGCGGATGGCCGTCCGGTTTATCACTACCCCGAGGATGTTGCGCTGCGGGACGGTAAAGGCTTTTTGAAAGACGGGACCGAGGTTCAAATCATCCCTTCGGCCAAGATGTCCAAATCGAAGAACAACGTGGTCGATCCGGTTGCCATCATCCAGCAATACGGGGCCGACACTGCGCGATGGTTCGTGCTGTCCGATTCGCCTCCCGAACGGGATGTGGAATGGACGGCCTCGGGCGCCGAGGCCGCATCAAAGCATCTGGGCCGTGTCTACCGCATCGCAACTGAGGCGGCAGAGGCGGACGAGGCACCGAACGCAGAGGATGCCGCGCTGCTGCGCGAGATGCACAAGGCGATTCATGATGTGACACTTGGGGTCGAAAGCTTTGGCTTCAACGCGTCGATCGCGCGGCTTTATGCCTTCACCAATGCGCTGTCGAAATCCAAGGCCGGGTCGGATGCGAAACGTCAGGCGGTCAAGACATTGGCCCAATTGATGTCGCCGATGACCCCGCATGTGTCCGAGGAGATATGGGCTTTGCTGGGAGGCGAGGGCCTCATTGCCAATGCACCTTGGCCGGTGGCTGATGCGGCGATGATGGTCGAAGACACCGTTACGCTGCCCATTCAGGTGAACGGCAAACGCCGCGACGAGATCACCGTCCCCAAGGATATGGGCAAGGACGAGGTTGAAAAACTGGCGCTGGCGACCGATGGTGTGAAACGTGCGCTGGATGGCGCAAGCCCCAAAAAGGTGATCGTGGTGCCGGGTCGGATCGTGAATGTGGTTGCATAGACGCCAAACGCTGTTTGCTTTTGCGGCGCTTTTCGCGGGGGCGGCCTGCGGGTTTACGCCTGCATACGGCCCCGGCGGTAACGCGTCTGTTTTGCAAGACAATCTTCGGGTCGCAGTCCCAGACCGGCGGGACGGCTTTTTGATGTCGCAACGCTTGGAAGACCGGTTCGGTCGCAATGATGCGGGGCGGTATCTTCTGACCGTGACGACACTCCTTCAGCGGCAAGGACTTGCCACCTCGGTCGAGGGCACAACCAACCGGTTTCAGCTAACGGGTCGCGCGGATTATGCGCTTAAGGATCTTGAGACAGACACAGTTGTCCGGAAGGACAGGGTCACGGATTTCACCGGCTTTTCGGCCACAGGATCAACCGTTGCCACCTTGGCCGCGGAACGCGATGCAACCGCGCGGCTGATGGTGATCTTGGCCGACCAGATCGTGGACCGGTTGGTGATCTCGGCAGATGGCCTGCCCGAATGAAACTGTCCCCGCGCGAAGCGTTCGGGTATTTTGGCAAGCCCGATCCGGCCAAGACCGGCATCCTGATCTTTGGCGAAGACGCAATGCGCGTGGCACTCAAACGGCAGGAACTGATCGCGGCGCTGATCGGCCCCGAAGGCGAAAGCGAAATGCGCCTGACCCGGATTCAAGCTGCAGAGCTGCGCAAGGAGCCCGCGCTTTTGGGTGACGCAATCAAAGCAGTTGGATTTTTCCCCGGACCGCGCGTGGCATTTGTCGAAGATGCCAATGACACGATTGCCAAACAGGTCGCGGCGGCGATCGAAGATTGGCAGCCGGGCGATGCGCAGATTGTTGTGACCGGCGGGCAGCTGACCGCCAAATCGGCATTGCGCAAACTGTTTGAGAGCCACCCCAACGCCTATGCGGCGGCACTGTATAATGATCCGCCCAGCCGGGCCGAGATCGAAGCAGAACTGACACGCGCCGGGCTTGCGCGGCCGGATGGCGCGGCGATGGAGATGCTCACATCCCTATCGCGCGAGATTGATCCGGGGGATTTCCGCCAGACGCTTGAGAAAATCGCCCTCTATAAACTGGGCGATGCGACGCCACTTACACCGGATGAGGTGACGTTGTGCGCTCCGGGATCGACCGAGGCCGATCTGGATGATGTGCTCAACATCGTGGCTGATGGGCGCACAGGTGACATTGGCCCCGTGATGGCACGGCTTGAAGCGCAAGGCACGGCAGCGGTGACGCTTCTGATCATGGCAACGCGGCATTTCCGGGCGCTGCACGTTGCAGCATCAGATCCGGGTGGCGTGGGGCAAGGTATGGGGCGTTTGCGTCCGCCGGTCTTCGGTCCGCGCCGGGATCGCATGTCGCGGCAGGCGTCCGGTTGGGGCATGTACCGGTTGGAGCAAGCGTTGCAGATGTTGCTTGAGACGGATCTGTCGCTGCGTTCAGCGGGGCAGCACGGACCAGCGATGGCGATTGTCGAGCGCGCGTTCATCCGCTTGGCGATGCTTGGGCGCAGATGAGGCGTGCCGGGCCAAAGCCCGGCCTTTGGGGGGGGACTATGTATAAACTAGTTGGAAATCGTGCGACGCGGGCATTCCGGCCCTTGTGGCTGCTCGAAGAACTGAGTGTGCCGTACCAGCATATCCCGGCCGCGCCGCGCTCCGACGAGGTGCGCGCGCACAGCCCTGCGGGCAAAGTGCCCGTGTTGGTCGACGGGGACCAAGTGATTGCTGATTCCATGGCGATTGTGACCTATCTGGCGGATAAGCATGGCGCGTTTACCCATCCGGCGGGCACAGTCGCACGGGCGCGGCAGGACGCCTGGACGTTTCGGGTGTTGGACGAGGTAGACAGCGTCTTGTGGACGGCGGCTCGGCACAGCTTCATTTTGCCCGAAGACCAACGTGTGCCTGCGATCAAAGACAGCCTTAGGGTCGAATTTGCCGGAAACATGGATCGCATCGCGGATGAGATGACGTCGGACTGCCTGACAGGCGATGATCCGACCGTGCCGGATATCCTGCTGGCACACTGTCTGGGCTGGGCGCGGAATGCCAATTTCCCAGATGCGCCTGACGTGTTGGTGGCGTATCTGCGCCGCCTTCGGGACCGGCCCGCGTTTCAGCGCGCGGCGGCGCTGTAATACAGGCTTTCGAAACTGCATCTCGCGCCCCTTGGGAGAGAATTGTGCACATCGGAAACTGCTCGGACGCAAATCTGCGCCAAGGTGTCGGGATTGTTGATCCCGTGTTGCCCCCGAATGCGGTTAGAGTGTGGGCGACAAGGGAGACTGCAATGACCGACACGATCCGCTTTACCCTCGATGGGGCAGAAGTTGAGGCCCGCGCTGGCGAGACCATTTGGGAGGTCGCCAATGGCCGTGGTCTGGTGATCCCGCACCTGTGTCACAAACCGGCGCTCGGCTATCGCCCTGACGGCAATTGCCGCGCGTGTATGGTCGAGGTTGCGGGCGAACGTACCTTGGTGGCGTCGTGCATCCGCGAACCTGTTGAGGGCATGGTGGTCACCACAGACTCTGCCCGTGCCACATTAGCGCGCAAGATGGTGGTCGAGATGCTGCTGGCGGATCAGCCCGAACGGGATGCCGCGCATGACAAGTCCTCGCATCTTTGGGACATGGCCGATGCGACGGGCGTATCGGAAAGCCGTCTTCCGACCTTGGATGTAGAACGGATTCCGCTGCTCGATGACAGCCATGTTGCGATGCGGGTGAACCTTGATGCCTGCATCCAATGCGGTTTGTGCGTGCGCGCCTGCCGCGAGGTACAGGTCAATGACGTGATCGGCATGGCCGGACGCGGGCATGATGCCTATCCGGTGTTCGATTTCGACGATCCCATGGGCGACAGCACCTGTGTGGCCTGCGGTGAATGTGTGCAGGCTTGCCCCACGGGCGCACTGATGCCCGCGACTGTGCTGGATGACGCGCAAGTGGGCGACAGCAAAGATTACGACAAAGAGATCGAAAGCATTTGTCCGTTCTGCGGTGTGGGTTGTCAGGTCAGCCTTAAGGTCAAAGACAACCGCGTTGTCTATGTCGAGGGGATCAATGGGCCAGCCAACGAAGGGCGACTCTGCGTCAAAGGGCGGTTTGGGTTTGACTATATTCACCACAAACACCGTCTGACGAAACCGCTGATCCGGCGAGATGATGCGCCCGCAAAGGGGCTGAACGTCGATCCGGATAACTGGCAGGAGGTGTTCCGCGAGGCGTCTTGGGACGAGGCGTTGGACTTTGCCGCAAAGGGACTGAAAGGGCGCGGGCGTGAAGTGGCGGGCTTTGGGTCCGCCAAGTGTACGAACGAAGAAGCGTATTTGTTTCAGAAGTTCATCCGTCAGGGATTTGGCCATAACAACGTCGATCACTGCACGCGGCTGTGCCATGCCTCGTCCGTGGCGGCGCTGTTGGAGAATGTTGGGTCGGGGGCTGTGACGGCCACGTTCAACGAGATCGAAAATGCCGATGTGGCGATTGTGATCGGGGCGAACCCGGTGGAAAACCATCCGGTTGCCGCGACATATTTCAAGCAATTCGCCAAGCGCGGTGGCAAACTGATCGTGATGGATCCGCGCGGGCAGGCGTTAAAACGCCATGCGACGCATATGCTGCAATTCCGGCCGGGCGCGGATGTCAGCATGCTCAACGCGATCATGCATGTGATTGTCGAGGAAGAGCTGTTCGACCGTCAATATATCGAGGCCTATACCGAGAATTGGGAGGCCGAGAAGGCGCATCTGGCGGATTTTTCGCCCGAGAAGATGGCCGATCTTTGTGGCATTGATGCAGAGACGCTGCGCGCTGTGGCGCGGGACTTTGCGACGGCCAAGGCGGGCATGATTTTCTGGGGAATGGGCATTTCGCAGCATATCCATGGCACCGATAATTCCCGCTGCCTGATCTCATTGGCGCTGATGACCGGACATGTCGGGCGCCCCGGCGCCGGATTGCACCCGCTGCGCGGGCAGAACAATGTGCAGGGCGCATCCGATGCCGGACTGGTCCCGATGTTCCTGCCGGATTACCAGTCTGTGATGGATGATGGCGTGCGATCTGCCTTTACGGATGTCTGGAAGTCGGGCGATTTCTCGAACCAAAAGGGCCTCACCGTGACCGAGATCATGGATGCGGTGCATGACGGGGACATCAAGGCGATGTATATTCTGGGCGAAAACCCTGCCATGTCGGACCCCGATGTCGAACACGCCCGCGATGCCTTGGCCAATTTGGACATGCTTGTGGTGCAGGACATCTTCCTGACCGAGACCGCAAACTATGCCGACGTGATCCTGCCCGCGAGCGCCTTTGCAGAAAAGTCCGGCACCGTGACCAATACCAACCGACAGGTGCAGATGGGCCGCGCGGCGGTGACACCGCCCGGTGAGGCGCGCGAAGATTGGGCGATCACGACCGAACTGGCGCGCCGCTGTGGCATGGATTGGGACTATGACAGCCCGGCGGATGTGTTTGCGGAAATGAAGCTGAACATGCGGTCGCTGGAGAACATCACCTGGGACCGACTTGAGGCGCAAAACGCGGTCACCTATCCGTCGCTGTCGCCGGAAGACCCCGGTCAGGCGATTGTGTTCGGCGACGGCTTCCCCCGTCCTCACGGGCGTGCACGGTTCACGCCTGCATCGGTGATTGCACCCGATGATGTGCCTGATGCTGAGTACCCGATGATCCTGACAACTGGTCGGCAGCTTGAACATTGGCACACCGGGTCGATGACGCGCCGGTCTGCTGTGTTGGACGCGGTCGAACCGGAAGCGAACTGTTCGCTGCACCCTTCGACCTTGCGCAAGCTTGGGGTGGAACCGGGCGGTCATGTGCGCCTGACCACCAAGCGTGGCACCGTCGTCGTGATGGCCCGCGCCGACCGCGCGGTGGCCCCGGACATGGTGTTCCTACCCTTCGCCTATGTCGAGGCGGCAGCGAATATCTTGACCAATTCGGCGCTTGATCCCTATGGCAAGATCCCCGAGTTCAAGTTTTCGGCCGTGCGGGTCGAGGCAGCGGATCTCGGGGCGGTTGCGGCGGAATAGATACATAGAGCGCTGACGCGAAAAGGTTTTCTTGGCCACGGGCTTGCGTCGCGCGGCATAGACACGTTTTCTACTGTGGCGCTTTTGAGGATGTGTCGCCTGAGACGACGTTGCTTTGGCGTATTTGGAAAAAGAAGAAGGACATCTGTCATGCTCCCGATCCAGCCAGCGCGCTTTCTGGAAGACCTTCACAACTTGCGGGGGTTCGGCGCTGCGGGCCTTGGCAAAGGTGTGGTGCGTCCGGCTTATTCCGAGGCGGATATCGCGGCGCGGGGGTGGTTGGCGGCACGTATAACAGAGGCGGGATTGCGCGTGCATGTCGATCCTGTCGGATCGGTCTTTGGCTTGGCTGAAGGGCCGTCGCTTTTGCTTGGGTCGCATTCGGACAGCCAGCCGGAGGGTGGATGGCTGGACGGAGCTTTGGGAGTGATCGCGGCGCTGGAGATTGCACGGGCGGCGCGTGAGGCCGGTGGACCGGCAGTGTCGGTTGTGTCCTTTCAGGACGAAGAGGGCCGGTTCGGCGTGACCACGGGCAGCGCGGTTTGGTCGGGCAGCCTGACGCTAAAGGCCGCGGACCTTCTGGTTGACCGGGACGGTGTGTCGTTTGGCGCGGCGCGCGCATCTATGCCGGGGCGGTCAGAGATGTTTGTCGATCCTTCACAGTTTTCTGGCTTCCTGGAGATGCATATCGAACAGGGGCCGGTTCTGGACCGCGAGAGCGAGGCGATTGGTGTGGTCGATGCCATTGTTGGCATTCGGGACATGAAGATCACGTTTGAAGGTGAACAGAACCACGCGGGCACCACGCCGATGCAGGGGCGACGGGATGCGTTTCAGGCGGTGTCCCGGTTCAACACGTTGTTGGCTGACAGGTTTGCCAATGTGGTCACGCCGCGCACGGTTTGGACCATTGGGCATATAAGCCTGCACCCCAACGCATCGTCTATTGTGCCGGGTCGGGCCACATTTTCAATGCAGTGGCGTGACGGTGATGCGGACCGGCTTGGCCGGATGGAGCAGATCATCCGTGACACCGCGCAGGAGGTTGCATCGTCAGGCGGTTTTGAGCTGAGGTTCGGGCCAATGCTGGGGCTTGAACCTGTGAAGATGGACACTCGGCTGCGCGGGGCGCTCGAAACCGCGGCAGAGGCCGAGGTGCCGGGGCGCTGGCGCGTGATGCCATCGGGCGCGCTACACGACGCAACCAACCTGTCCGGGCTCATGCCGGTGGCGATGCTGTTTGTGCCGTCAATCGGTGGGATCAGCCATGCGTTTGGTGAAGACACAGCTGAGGCTGATCTGGTCACCGGGCTTTCGGTTCTCGCTGGGGCCGTTGCCGCTTTGGGGTAGTCCGGCGTTTCGTGCTATCGTCATCCCTTTGGGGTCAGGGCACATGGCATCGAGATAACAGCCATGCTGTTTGCAGGGGTTTTGTCGGCGTTGCGCTGGGTGATGGGGATTTGATGAGGCGTCAGGCCCATGTCACGTCGCCCAGAAAGATATACCCGGCACCGTAGATCGTCTTGATCAGGCGGGGGTTTTTCGGGTCTTCGCGCAGTTTTGTGCGTAGGCGCGAGATACGCACATCCATCGCGCGATCAAAGCTGTCACCTGCGGCCCCACCGAGTGTATCCTGCATGTAGTCGCGGGTGATCAGGCGGTTGGGGCTTTCCAGAAAGAGCCGCAGCACCTCGCCTTCGGCATGCGAGAACGGGGTTTCTGCGCCGGTTTCATCTTGCAAGGAATAGCGATCGAAGTGAGCGATCCAGCCGTTAAAACGAGCGGTCTGGCCAGTCGGGGCTACCGCCGTTCGCGTGCGCAGACGGGCACGGACACGGGCGACAACCTCGGCCGGATCAAACGGCTTGATAATGTAATCGTCAGCACCCAGTTCCAGCCCGGTGATCTTGTCCTGCACCTGCGCGCGTCCCGAGATGATGATGACAGTGGCCCCTTGTTCAAGCGCCAATCGATGCACAAGGCTGAGGCCGTCGCGGTCGGGCAGGCTCAGATCGACAAGGCAGACATCGGGCGTCGTGCGGCGCAGCGCCAGTTCGAATTCCCCGGCGCGCCCAAAGCTGAGCGTGTCATAGCCTGCGTCCTGTAGCGCTTCGGATAGCATGGTGCGGATTGCGGGTTCGTCATCCAGAATGGTGATCAGTGGCTTGCTCATGTCGGGTTGGCCTCGTGGCCCAGAAACGCGGCCAGAACGGATTTGGAAAAGGGTTTGCGCAGCACGGCGGCTTTCGAGGCGGCGTCCTTGTGGCGTGGGTCGGTGGCGGGCAGCGATGTCATCAGATGGACAGGTTTCTTGGGCAGGGCAGTGACAAGCTCTGTGCCCAGGGTGAGTCCTTCCAGGGAAATATCCGAGAGCACGAAGGCAATGTCGGGCACGCCTTGCGCCAAGGCCAGAGCTTCGTCTACGGAGGTGGCTTCGATCACGCTGTGGCCCAGACTTGTGAGCATTTCACGGATCGTGGCACGCAGATCCCCGCTGTCTTCGACCAGAAGGACCAGTTCGTTGGTCAGATGGCGTGCGGCGTGGCGCAAGGGCAGGCGTAGGGTGACGCGGGCGCCGGTGCCTGTGTTGCCGACCTGAAGCTGCCCACCCGCCAGTTTGGCGGTGTCATAGACCATGGACAGGCCAAGCCCGGACCCGCCATCGCCCTTGGTGGTGAAGAACGGATCAAGCGCGTGTTTCAGGGCATCCTCGGAAAACCCGGTTCCGGTGTCTTCGACGGTGAAGTCGATCCATGTATCGCGGATCTCGGACGCGGTCAGTCGGATGCTGCCCGTGCCGGTGCACGCGTCGCGCGCGTTGAGGATGAGGTTCAGCAGGCTGTCCTGCAATTGGCCGGCATCAAGCAGCGCCCGTTGGGTGATGGATGTCTCGAAACTCAGGCTGATGCTGTCGGGCAGCGAAGGGGCCGCCAGCGTGTGCAGATCGGACAGAAACGTCGCCACATCCAGCGGTTCGGGTCGCCAGGCACGATGGGCGGTTATATCGGCGATTCGGTTCAGAAGATCACCCCCCCGACGGGCGGCTTGCAGCGTGGCGGTGATCAGCGGGTCGGCATCGGGTGGCAGGTCCATCCGGGCAAGTTTCGACTGCATGCCAAGGATAATGGTCAGCAGGTTCGAGAAATCATGGGCAAGGCCAGAGGTCAGCTGCGCGGCCATTTCGCGGCGGCGGGTTTGCTGAAGTGCTGCGCGCGCTTGGGTTTCTTCCGTCACATCCATCGACAAGATGTAGACGCCGTTTTCAGATTCGTCCGGCGTAAAGGCGACGCGGATGCGGCGGGAACTGCCGATGTCAGTAAATTCAAAGGTCGAAGGATCGCCCGCCAAGGCCATCTGAAGGTGCGGCAAAACACGGGCATAGGCATCGGCCCCCAGCGCCTCGGAGATGTGCAGGCCGACGATTTTCGACGGACGCCCCGGCATGACGTTGGACAGGCGGCGGTTTGAAAACGTGTAATGCCCGGCGCTGTCCACATGCGCGATATGGGCGGGCATCATCTCGGTGGTCAACCGGGTGCGCGCTTCCATTTCCCTCAGTTCGCGCTGTGCTTCTTCAAGGGCCGAGACAGTGGCAGCCAGTTTGCGGTTGGTGGCGGCCAGTTCCTCTGATCGGGCCAGCACCTCTTCGGACAAAAGTTCGGACCGGGTGCGCAAAAGCTGCTCCTGCGACTTGACCTCGGTGATGTCGGTATAAACCGTAACCCAACCGCCTTGAGGCAGGGGCGCGCCTTCGACGCTGATTGTGCGGCCATTGGCGCGGCTGCGTTCCATGTAATGGGGTTGAAACGCGCGGGCTTGTTCAACGCGGGTGCAGATGAAGCTTTCGAAATCGTCGATCTCGCCATATTCGCCACGTCCGGCCAGATGACGGATTGTGGCTTCGAAATCGGCACCCGGTTTGGTGAGCGTGTCGGGGAGATTGAACATCTCGGCAAAGCGGGCATTGCAGGCGGCCAGCTTCAAGTCGCTGTCATAAATCGACAAGGCCTGTCCGATCAGGTTTAGCCCGGCTTGAATGAGCGCGTCGGTTTGCATGCGAAAACCTCCGAAAATGGTTCCGTCCCCTTCTGGCTAGCATTGGATGGGCGCGGGGCAAAGTCTGGCGGAGCACCTGTTACAATTCGTAAGGATTGTGAAAACTTCAGGAAAAAGTTGACGGTCAACCTGCCATCTGTCCAATCTTGGGACAGAGTCGCGCAAAGCGGCCGGTTCGGGTTCACCCGGGCATAGGGAGGAAACGTTTTGGCATATTTGACCGAGGGCGCAGAGGGTCTGCGCTCGGTTCCTGCGTTATTGGCGCGCAATGCTTCGCAGTTTGGCGGTTCGCCCGCCTACCGCGAAAAGGAATATGGTATCTGGCAAAGCTGGACCTGGGCCGAGACCGCCAAGGAGATTGAGGCGCTTGCGCTGGGATTGTTGAACCTTGGTGTGAACGAGGGCGATTTTATTGCCGTTATCGGGCGCAACCGCCCGTACCTGTACTGGTCAATGGTGGCCGCACAGCGCGTCGGCGCGATCCCTGTGCCGCTTTACCAAGACGCGGTGGCCGAAGAAATGGAATATGTGCTCGACCATTGCGGCGCGCGCTTTGCCATTGTGAGCGACCAGGAGCAGGTCGACAAGGTCATCGAGATTCAGGACAAGCTGCATCAGTTCGAGCATATGATCTATCTCGATCCGCGCGGATTGCGGAAATACGATCATTCGCATCTGCATCAATTCAGCCATGTGCAGAACCAGGGCCGCGCCGCCCATGACGAATTCATCAAGGAGTTAGAGGCGCGCACAGCCAAGCTGGAGTATGACAGCACCTGTGTGATGCTTTACACCTCTGGCACGACCGGAAAGCCCAAGGGGGTGGTCCTGTCGAACCGCAACATCATCGAAACCGCCAAAGCCTCGTCTGAATTTGACCATCTGAAGGTGGATGACGAAGTGCTGGCCTATCTGCCGATGGCGTGGGTGGGCGATTTCATCTTTTCCATCGGACAGGCGTATTGGTCGGGCTTTTGCGTGAACTGTCCCGAAAGCCCGGAAACGATGATGACCGATCTGCGCGAAATCGCACCGTCCTATTATTTTGCCCCGCCACGGGTGTTCGAGACGCAGCTCACCCAGATCATGATCCGCATGGAAGACAGCGGCACGTTCAAGAAAAAGACGTTTGACTATTTTATGGAACACGCCCGCAAGGTGGGGCCAGCGATCCTTGATGGGCACGATGTCAGCGCGTTTGACCGACTGAAATACCGTCTGGGCGAATTCATGGTCTATGGGCCTTTGAAGAATGCGCTGGGGTTTTCGAATGTCCGGGTCGGGTATACCGCCGGTGAGGCGATCGGCCCCGAGATTTTCGATTTTTATCGCGCCTTGGGTATCAACCTCAAACAGTTATACGGCCAGACCGAAGCGTCGGTGTTCATCACCCAGCAGCCTGATGGCGAAGTGCGATCGGACACTGTGGGCGTGCCTAGCCCCGGGGTCGAAATCCGCATCGCGGAGAATGGTGAGGTGTATTACCGATCGCCGGGTGTGTTTGTGGAATACTACAAGAACGCAGAATCGACCGCAGATACCAAGGATGCCGAAGGCTGGGTCGCCACCGGGGATGCGGGTTTTATCGAAGAAGCCACCGGGCATCTGCGGATCATCGACCGTGCCAAGGATGTGGGCGCGATGGCCAATGGTGCGATGTTCGCGCCGAAATACGTTGAGAACAAACTCAAGTTCTATCCCAACATTCTGGAAGCGGTTGTGTTCGGGGCAGGCCGCGACCGCTGCACTGCGTTCATCAACATTGATCTTGCCGCCGTCGGCAACTGGGCCGAGCGCAACAACATTGCCTATGCATCCTATCAGGAACTCGCTGGTCACCAGCAGGTGTTGGACACCATTCAAGCCCATATCGAAGAGGTCAATGCCAGCATTGCGCAAGATCCGATGTTGTCGGGATGTCAGGTGCACCGCTTCCTTGTGTTGCACAAGGAACTGGATGCCGATGATGGTGAGCTGACCCGGACGCGCAAAGTGCGCCGCAAAATTATCGGCGAGAAGTTCGATGATCTGGTGACGGCGCTGTATGAAGGGGCCTCCAATATCTACACCGAAACAGAAGTGACCTATGAAGACGGTCGCAAGGGCAAAATCTCGGCAACGCTGGAAATCCGCGACGCCAAGGTGGTGCCGGCAACAGCGCAGAAATTGGCGGCAGAGTGATGGGCGTGCGTTTTGACAGCAAAATGGCGCGTGCCAGCATTGGTCAGTCGGACGCCGCTGGTCCCAGAATTTTATGGGGAGAGCTGAGAATCTTCGTACGAAGATTCTCGAACACCCCTAATAAATTGTTGACCCCGATGGCCTGCGCCGGAGGAACCACGGCATGAAAGATACCGAAGGCTATGTCACCGAGGACGGTCGCCAAATTGGCGGCACCCTGATGGAGATGAAGAACATCACCCTGCGCTTTGGAGGGGTGGTGGCCATTCAGGACATCAGCTTTGACATCCGCGAGGGCGAGGTGCGGGCGATCATTGGGCCAAACGGCGCGGGCAAGTCGTCAATGCTGAACGTGATCTCGGGCTTCTACACCCCGTCCGAGGGCGAGGTCTGGTACAAGGGATCGAAACGTCCGCCGATGAAACCGTTCGAAGTGGCCCGCCAAGGCGTGGCGCGGACCTTTCAGAACATCGCTTTGTTCGAAGGCATGACCGTTCTCGACAACGTCATGACAGGACGGCTGACGCATATGAACGCCGGGCTCGCCAGTCAGGCGCTTTGGTGGGGCAAGGCCCGGACCGAGGAAATGGAGAACCGCGAAAAGGTAGAGCGGGTGATCGATTTTCTTGAAATCCAGAACATCCGCAAAACGCCCGTGGGCCGTCTGCCATATGGCCTCAAGAAACGCGTTGAACTGGCCCGCGCACTGGCGGCAGAGCCATCGCTTCTGCTGCTGGATGAACCCATGGCGGGCATGAACGTCGAGGAAAAAGAGGACATGAGCCGCTTCATTCTGGATGTGAACGACGAATTTGGCACGACAATCTGCCTGATCGAACATGACATGGGCGTCGTCATGGACCTGTCCGACCGCGTGGTCGTGATGGATTACGGCAAAAAGATCGGCGATGGCACACCAAGCGAGGTGCGCAACGACCAGACCGTGATCGACGCCTATCTTGGGGTGCCGCATGAGTGATCTGGGCCAGCCACGCAACTCAGCAAGGGATTCAGGTGAACCATGCTAGCAGATATTTTCATCAATCCATTCGTGGACATGGTCGAAGCACCGGATTTCCTGATGCAGGTGCTTTGGGAAGGCCTCGTATCCGGCATCCTTTATGCGCTGATCGCGCTGGGCTTCGTGCTCATTTTTCGGTCCAGCCGCATCTTCAACTTTGCCCAAGGCATTATGGTGGTCTTCGCCGCGCTGACGCTTGTGGGACTGCACGCAATGGGCATCCCGGCCTGGATCAGCGTTTTGCTGACGCTGGGCGTGATGTTTGTGCTGGCGGTGACAATCGAACGGGTGGTGTTGCGGCCCTTGGTGGGGCAGCCTGACATCATTCTGTTCATGGCAACCATCGGGATCACCCTGTTCCTCATTGGCTTTGGCGAGACCATATTTGGCGGCGAAAACAAGGTGATGATCACCGAGGAACTGGGCATCCCGACTGGTGACACGGTGCTTGAGCCATTCGGTGGTCTTTTGATCCTGCAACATCTCGACATCACGGTCGTGATCGTAGCGACCCTTCTGGTCTTGGCGCTGCTGGCCTTCCTCAACTACACGCAGATGGGCCGGGCGATCCGGGCGCTGGGCGACGATCACCAAGCCGCGCTGTCGGTGGGCATCTCGTTGCAGACAATCTGGGTGCTGGTCTGGTTCATCGCGGGCATTATCGCACTGGTCACCGGCATCGCCTGGGGCGCCCGCGCGGGCGTCAGTTTCGCGCTTGAAGTCATCGCCTACAAAGCGCTGCCGGTGCTCATGCTCGGCGGGCTTGAATCGATCACTGGAGCCATTGTTGGCGGCTTGATGATTGGCATTCTGGAAAAGCTGTTCGAGATTTACTGGGGCCAGCCTTTGCTGGGTGGCAACACGGAAACATGGTTTGCCTTTGTGCTGGCGCTCATCGTGCTGCTGTTTCGGCCACAAGGGCTGTTTGGAGAACGGATCATCGAGCGGGTCTAGGGCAGCGCGGGGCGCGCTGCACTTGGACTTGGTGGGCCACATTGCCCACCCGACGATACATATTGAAAGACACGACATCATGGCAAAGCTGATCGCACTTCTGAACGTCATCGCCTGGTCCGGGTTCTGGGCCTTTGGCTATCTTGCGGTGTCCAGCGGGACCGAGGCGGGGTCGCAGACGGTTGTGGCAATCTTGCTCGCCGCGATGGGCGGTGCGCTTGGGCTTTGGGCGTATTTCTGGCTGATCCGGTACTCTGAAGCGACCGGCTATGCCAAGCCGCGCAATCGCGCGATTATTCAGGAAGAGGAGGCGGTCTGATGCTGTACCGCACGGCTGGACAGTTCAAAACGAGCTACAATGCCGATCAGGCTCTGTTCCCGGTCAAACAGGACGCGTTCCTGCTTTGGGTGATCGTGATCCTTGCGTGGGTGGTGTTCCCGCTCACAGCGTCGGAATTCACCTTCCAGACACTTCTGATCCCGATCCTGATCTATGCGCTTGCGGCGATGGGGCTGAACATCCTGACCGGCTTTGCCGGACAGCTCAGCCTTGGCACCGGCGCGTTCATGGGGGTTGGGGCCTACGCGTGCTACAAGATGGTCACGATCATGCCCGAGATGAACCTGATCGTAGCGATTTTGCTCTCGGGGTTCTTTAGTGCGGCCATTGGCGTGGCCTTCGGCATTCCAAGCTTGCGGATCAAGGGGTTTTATCTGGCCATCGCCACGCTGGCGGCGCAGTTCTTTCTGGTCTGGTTGTTCGAAAAATGGTCGTGGCTTTACAATTACAATGCCTCGGGGGCCATTCAGGTGCCCAACCTTGAGATGTTCGGGATGTTCGTCTCCGGCCCGCAAGCGGCATCGGTCACGGAATACTATATCGTTCTGTTTGTCGTCTCACTTTTGACGCTGCTCTGCATCAACCTCACGCGGGGCAATCTGGGTCGGACGTGGAAAGCGACTCGCGATATGGACATTGCTGCTGAACTGATCGGCATCAATCTGATGAAATCCAAACTGACGGCTTTTGCAGTCTCAAGCTATGTCGTGGGCGTCGCAGGCGCACTTTACGTCTTTTTGTGGAAGGGCGCTGCCGAACCCAATGTCTTTGACATTCCGCTGTCGTTCCAAGTGCTCTTTATCGCCATCATCGGCGGGCTTGGGTCGATCATGGGCAATTACCTTGGTGCGATCCTGATCGTCGGCTTGCCCGTGGTGCTGAACGTAGTGGCGGGCACACAGGTGTTTCAGATGTCCACCGGATCAGCCGCTCTGCTGACGGCGGTCATCGCAGCGGCGGTGTTTTTGTTCGCGGTCGCGCGCAATCTTTGGGGCGTGGGCGTTGCACTGGCCTTTGGCGCGGTGACGCTGATCTATGGTTATGCTCAATTGCAGGGCTTCCGCATCGAATCCGCGCTGATCGAACACATCAACGTGATGATTGTCGGCGCACTTATCGTCTTCTTCCTGATCATCGAACCGCACGGGCTCAACCAGCTGTGGCGGCTCATTCGGGAAAAACTGATTATCTGGCCATTCCCGCATTGATGGGCTGGCCCAAGAAAAAGACCAAAAAAATTGAACCCAATGGGAGGACAACCATGAAACAGTTTACCAAAATTGCCGCAGCTGCGGCGCTCGGCACGGTGATGGGCACTGCGGCCATTGCCGAAAGTCTCTACACCCCGAACCTCGCCTACCGGACCGGCCCCTTTGCGGCGACAGGTATTCCGCTGATGAACGGTCAGGCTGACTACATGACGCTTCTCAATGAACGCGATGGCGGCATTGGCGGCGTGATGGTGGACTTCGAAGAATGTGAAACCGGCTATTCCACAGAAAAAGGTGTGGAATGCTACGAAAAGACCAAAGGTCAGGCCATCGTGACCCAGCCTTGGTCCACCGGCATCACGCTTCAGGTTCTGCCCAAGACCAATGTCGACGAGATCCCGATCCTCGCCCCCGGTTATGGCTTTTCGCCGATGGCTGATGGCAAGGTGTTCCAGTGGGCGTTCAACATGCCCGCAGGCTATTGGGACGGCGCGGACATGATCATCCAGTACCTTGAAAACCAAGGATCGCTGGACGGCAAAAAAATCGCCTTCCTGCATCTGGACCACCCGTTCGGCAAGGAACCTCTGCCTGTTCTGGAAATGCATGCCGCCAACAAAGGGTTTGAGCTTCTTCCGATTCCGGTCGGCCTCAAGGAAATGCAGAACCAGTCCGCGCAGTGGCTGCAAATCCGCCGCGAACGTCCCGATTATGTTGTGATGTGGGGCTGGGGTGCGATGAACGCAGGCGCGATCACCGAAGCCGTGAAGACCAAGTTCCCGATGGAGAACTTTCTCGGCGTTTGGTGGGCTGGTCACGATGCGGATCTCAAGCTCGTCGGTGAAGAAGGCAAAGGCTACAAGTCGATCTCATGGTCCTTCCCGAATATGGACGCGCCTTTGATGAAGGACATCAAGGAACGTGTCATCGACGCGGGTCTGAGCCAGACCAACGAAGAAGAGATGCAGGGCGTGTTCTACGGCCGTGGTCTTGTCATGTCGGCGATCCTTGCCGAAGCGATCAAGAACGCTCAGGAAAACTTTGGGGCGAGCCAGATCACGCCGACACAACTGCGTTGGGGGCTTGAGAACATCAACCTCACCGAAGAGCGGATCGTAGAGCTGGGCATGGAAGGCATGGTGCCACCCTTCGCCACGTCCTGCGCCAACCACACCGGTCACTCTGGCGGTTGGATGCTCGAATGGGACGGCGCTAAGTTTGTCAAAGCGTCAGACCTCTTGATGCCGAACGTGGACGGCTACGCCAACCTGATCGCAGAAGCGTCGGCAGAATATGCCACGTCGAACGCGCCTTGGGCGATGAACGAAGAGTGCTCGGCGACCAACTAAGGCCCGCGATCCCCGGCGGCACAGGTCGCCGGGGACCTTTTAGGACATTTTCAAACACAAAGGCCCGCCATGCTGGACGCCGGACGCACAGACGAGACCCTGCTTGAGGTCAACAATATCGAGGTGATCTACAATCATGTGATCCTCGTTTTGAAAGGTGTGAGCCTGACCGTAAAGAAGGGTGGCATCACAGCCCTTCTTGGTGGCAATGGCGCGGGCAAGACAACCACTCTCAAAGCCATCTCCAACCTGCTCCATTCCGAGCGCGGAGAGGTCACCAAAGGGTCGATCCTCTACCAGGGCGAACGGGTGCAGGATCTGGACCCGGCGGCGCTGGTCAAGCGCGGGGTCATTCAGGTGATGGAGGGGCGGCATTGCTTCGGCCACCTCACCGTTGAGGAAAACCTGCTCACCGGCGCCTATACCCGCAAGGATGGCAAAGCCGCGATCCTGAACGATCTTGAGCTGGTCTATTCCTATTTCCCGCGCCTCAAGGAACGTCGCAAATCGCAGGCGGGCTACACCTCGGGCGGCGAACAGCAGATGACCGCGATCGGTCGGGCCCTGATGTCACGTCCGCAGACGATCCTTCTGGACGAACCTTCGATGGGTCTGGCCCCGCAATTGGTCGAACAGATTTTCGAGATCGTAAAATCCGTCAACGAAAACGAAGGTGTGTCCTTCCTTTTGGCCGAACAGAACACCAATGTTGCCCTACGCTATGCGCATGAAGGCTATATCCTTGAAAACGGGCGCGTCGTCATGGACGGCCCCGCCGCAGAACTGCGTGAAAACCCGGATGTAAAGGAATTCTACCTTGGCGTCTCGGATGAGGGGCGCAAATCGTTCCGCAATGTGCGCAGCTACCGCCGCCGGAAACGCTGGCTCGCGTGACCCTTCCATACGTTTCGTTTCAACCCGACCTGTCAAGACAAGGCACATCCGCCATGACCCTTCATTACGATGATCTGGAAACCCGAAGCGCAGACGCGCGCCGCGCTGCGCAAGAGACGGCGTTTCTTGCGCAGGTGGCCCGTGCGATGACCGCCGAAGGGTCGTGTCTGGTGTCCGACGGTGCGGTGGCGTCGCTTGATGACATCATCAAACTGCCGGTCCTGCGGAAATCTCAACTGGTGGCTTGGCAAAAGGACAAACCGCCCTTTGGCGGGCTGCCGGTGTCGAACCTTGCACATATCTTCCAATCGCCGGGCCCGATCTATGAACCCGGTGGCGTGACCCATGATTGGTGGCGCATGGGGCGCTTTCTGCATGCGGCAGGGGTGGGCAGCACAGATATCGTGCAGAACTGCTTTGGCTATCACCTCACACCGGCTGGGATGATCTTTGAAAGCGGCGCGCGGGCTGTGGGGGCGGTTGTGCTGCCCGCAGGCACTGGCCAGACCGAATTACAAGTGCAGGCGGCGCATGATGTGGGTGTCACCGCCTATGCGGGAACGCCGGATTACCTCAAGGTGATCCTTGAGAAAGCCGACGAAATGGGTGTCACGCTTGGTATCACCAAAGCGGCGGTCTCGGGCGGCGCGCTTTTCCCATCCTTGCGCGATTGGTACAAGGATCGCGGGATTTCCTGCCTGCAATGCTACGCCACGGCAGATGTCGGCCACATCGCCTACGAAACCCCTGCGATGGAGGGCATGATCCTCGATGAAGGCGTGATCGTGGAAATTGTCACCCCCGGCACAGGCGATCCGGTGCCCGAGGGCGAAGTGGGCGAGGTGTTGGTCACATCGCTCAACCCCGACTACCCGCTGGTGCGCTTTGCCACCGGTGACCTGAGCGCGATGATGCCGGGCCAAAGCCCGTGCGGGCGCACCAATGGTCGCATTAAAGGCTGGATGGGCCGTGCGGATCAGACAACCAAGATCAAGGGGATGTTCGTGCGCCCCGAACAGGTTGCGGCGCTTGTCGCCAAACATGCCGACATTGACCGCGCCCGCGTTGTGGCCAGCCGTGACGGTGAAATGGACGTGATGACCGTGCGTATTGAAACCGCCGCCGATGATGCTGCGCGGTTTGAATCGAGCATTGTCGAAACGCTCAAGCTCAAGGGCCGGGTCGAACTGGTGCCGCCGGGGGCGCTCCCGCGGGATGGATTGGTGATCGAGGACGCACGCAGCTATGAGTGACCAGTCACGCCTCGGTCAGTCAAGATCGGTCCAAGGCCACGGTTTGACGTTGCTCGCCGCCGTTTGATACCGCGCGGCCTTGGCGATCCAGATCCCAAGATCGGTGCCGAATTCGGCCAGCCGGGCATTGGGCTGTTTCTTGTTCACCAGCATGATGATGAATTGCAGGACCGTCATCACACCCAGAATCGTCTGCGCGACCGAGATCATGACGGCGATCAGGATCATGTACAGCAGCCGTTCGATCAGGGAATCGGTCTTTTCTGGTTCGAACTGCTCACCATGAAGACGGCCAGAGACTTTTTCGTCGTCAGAGGGGGGCATCGCAGCGTTCCTTCCGTGTCACATCTGCCTGAGACTCTATGTCGTTTCCGGCAAAAGCGCCAACCTGCTTTGATAAGGCCGCAGGCCGGATGCCGCCAAGCCCCTCTCGGGCCGTACAAAGAGGTTAGCTTAGCAGGGACTTGGCGTTTCGCGCATGACGTTCGATCAGCTTGCGTTGCAGGCGTGGGGGTGGTTGAAACCGCGCCATCTCTGGCGCGGCCACATAATCCGGAAACAGTGCCTCAAACTCTGCGCGCGCCTCGGGCGACAGGGATTTGAGCGCCTCTGGCCCCGGAAAAAAGCTCTCGCTGGGTGCACCGTTGGCCAGAACAACGCAATGCGCGTCAAACACCATATGGTAATAGGTGACGGCAGCGCGGGCGGCATCCACATAGATGCTGGGCAGGGCACAGAGCTGATGCGCGGGCACCAGAACTTCGCGCGCGCCGAACATGCGGTCACACACGGGCGACGACACCAGCATCCGGTGGTGCCGCGATACCCACAAATCGCGCTTGGGCAAGCCAAGCCCCAAAGCGCCGGCGCTGATCTTGATGGGCTGCAATGACGGATCACCTGCCAGCAAAACGCCCGGAACATCACGGTGCAACACCGCCCGCAGCGTCGCCTCGCCACCTTCGGCAAGGATGATGCGCATTCCGGGCCGCAGCGTTTCAACCGCCATAGGCCCGCGCAATGTGTCGATCAGTGTGCCATCGGCAAAGCAGGTGACAGTCGAATAGGTCCAGCCCGCCGATGTGTGGCTTTGGTAATTCCCAAGCCGCGCCCCGACGGTAAAGGCAGATCCGGGTGCGGGGATAAAGTACCACCCGCTTGGTGGGCCTGCGGTGTTGAAAAAATAAAACGGTTCCACATGCGATCCACCAAGCGTGTCGGTGAAGCTCACATTGATGACATAGGGCGTACTGATCGACGAGTTGAATGCGCCACCGTTGATCGAGATCGTTTCGTCAGAATCGCCGCCACCGAGGTAAGTGCCGTCATCATCGTCTAGCACGGCGGTATACGACGTGTTGTAAACGGCATTGTATCCCGTGCCGGTCCAATGAAACGCTGTGACTGTGTGCTGTGGCATTGCCGTCCACCGCTTACCCAAAAACAAAAACAAAATACGAAGCAAATTGTTTCTAGATCTGAAACAGGGCGCGACAGCGGCACGTTTATGAAAAGATCATGATGTGAGGCCAGCCGCCCACGCGGTCATGGCCAAAGTGGCCCAAAACGAAAAAAGCCACCCCGAAGGATGGCTTTCTCGCAAAATCTGCGGTCCGCTTAGCCCTGACGGGCTTTAAACCGAGGCTGCGTCTTGTTGATGACGTAGACGCGGCCCTTACGGCGCACAACGCGGCAGTCGCGATGGCGGTTCTTCAGCGAACGAAGCGAGTTCTTGACCTTCATCTGGTCTCTCCTTTTATCGCGGCGCGCGAGCGCCTGTATGGTTGCGTATGCCCTGGTCCGAAGACCAAGACGGCGAATTCAATGGTGGGCGATACAAGGTTCGAACTTGTGACCCCTTCGATGTCAACGAAGTGCTCTACCACTGAGCTAATCGCCCTTAATCCCTTTGCGATTCACAGGCCCCAAAAGAAAGGGGCGCGTAAAGCCGCGCCAGTGGAGCGGTCTATAAAAGGAGTCGGAACAGGGATCAAGGGCTTTTGGTCAAAGAAAAAATCAGTCTATGTTGAGCGATACGGAGAGCATATGCCAAAAGTCGCGTACCACCTTGTTCAGCCAGAAGCCCACACCTCGCGGGTGGTCTTTGCATCGCCCCATTCCGGGCGCGATTATAGCTGGAATTTCCTGCGTTACACGGCTTTGGACGAGGTCACGATCCGGTCCTCGGAAGACGCGTTTGTAGACCGCCTTTTTGATTGCGCCCCGCAATTTGGCGCGCCGTTTCTAAAGGCGGGCGCACCGCGTGCATATATTGACCTCAACCGCTCCTCAGAAGAACTTGATCCGGCGCTGATTGAAGGCGTGCGGCGTCAGACCCACAATCCGCGTGTCGCCTCTGGGCTCGGCGTTGTGCCGCGGGTGGTGGCGAATGGGCGTCCAATCTACCGCGGCAAACTGCCCTTGGCCGAGGCTGAACGACGGATCGCTGAATTCTGGCATCCCTATCACACCCAGTTGCGCCAGTTGATCCAGCAAGCCCATGCGCGCTTCGGCGAAGCGATTCTGGTCGATTGCCATTCGATGCCCCACGAGGCGCTGGACGGCGTAGCCAAATCCTCTGCCCGGCGTCCCCAGATCGTTCTGGGCGACCGCTTTGGGGCCTCTGCAAGCCAGACAGTGGTGGATCGGATCGAAGCGGCCTTTACCGATGCGGGTCTGATCGTGGCGCGCAATACACCCTTTGCAGGCGCCTATATCACGCAGGCCTACGGGCGTCCGTCGCGCAATCAGCACGCTGTCCAGATCGAGATTGATCGCGCGATCTACATGGATGAACGCACCGTGCGGCCAAACGCCAATTTTCACAATTTCCGCAAGCTTTTGCGCAGTGTCATTGCCGAAATCGCCGCCGCAGGTCAGGCCGACGATATGCCGCTTGCCGCCGAATAGCGTCAGGCGAACAGGGCGGCCAATGCGGCCCGCAAAGGCGCGCTGTTCGTCAGTTCAAGGCGTACAGGCAGTGTCAGCACCTTCATTCGGTGACTTTGCGGCAAACGCACCGCGTCTTTTTCGGTTGTGACCAATTGCGCGTGCGCCGCCTGTGCGTCTTTCTCAAGCCGGGTCAGCAGGGCAGGGGTCAATGGCTGATGATCGTCAAGCGCCCGTGTCTCGACCACCTCCGCCCCCAAGTCACGCAAAGTCAGAAAGAACTTCTCGGGATGGCCGATCCCGGCAAATGCCAGACAGCGCAGGCCGTCCCAATCCATGCCTGTCTGCAATGGTGCCAGATGCCCGGTTAGATGCGGACGCGTGATTTGTGCGCCCCAATGCACCGCGAATTCCGCCTGCGCCGACTCGGGTCCAATTGACAGCACCATATCGCCGCGCGCCATCGCCGCCGCCACCGGCTCGCGCAGCGGTCCGGCAGGGATGCAGCGCCCATTGCCAAAGCCCCGCGTGGCATCAACCACGATCAGCGACAGGTCTTTGATAAGGCTCGGGTTCTGCAACCCATCGTCAAGAATAATCACATCCGCCCCGGCCTCTGCCGCCGCATGGGCCCCGGCGGCGCGATCCCGTGATACCCAAACAGGGCCAAACGCCGCCAGAAGCAGCGGTTCGTCCCCCACGTCAGCGGCCTGATGGCGGCGCGGATCAACCGCAACTGGCCCCTCGATCGTGCCGCCATAGCCGCGCGACACCACATGCGCGGTCTTGCCCATGTCGGAAAGCAACTGCATCAGCGCGATCACCGTAGGCGTCTTGCCGGTGCCGCCCGCATTGACATTGCCAACGCAGATCACTGGCACTCCAACCCGAACCGGCGCCCCCCGCCGCAAACGCCGTGCGGTGAGCCCGGCATAAACGGCCCCAAGCGGTGCCAGCAACCGCGCCCGCAGCCCCGGTGCGTCAGGTGGTGCATCCCAAAACGCCGGCGGTCTCATCGCGTGCCCTCCATCGCATCCAGCCATTCGTTGATCTGCACCAGCACAAGGTCGGCAGTTTCCGCCCCGGCAGACACCACGTTCCACCCGGCATGCGCCATCGCCGCCGCCCGATCCGGCGCAATCAGGTGCGACACCGCAGCGCTGAGCGAGTCCATATCTTTGATGATCCGCGCAGCCCCGGCGGCAACAAGCCGCGAATAGGCGTCCAGATGCCGCCCCACATTGGGACCATAGAGAATCGCCGATCCAAGTGCTGCTGCCATCATCGGCGATTGCCCGCCGGTATTGCCCGCCAAAGATCCGCCTAGAAAACAAAGCGGTGCAAGCCTGTACCACAGACCCAATTCGGCATCATCGGCGGCCAGTAACACCTGCGTGTTCTCGTCCGGCATCTCGCCGTTGTCCCACCGCGCCAGTCGCAACCCCACTTCGTGACACTGCTCGACCATAAAGGCCTCGTCCTCGGCATCCGCAGGAACGATCACCAGCAACAACCGATGCGCCAGCCGGGCCGCCCTCCGATGCGCGCGCAGGATCGCATCCGTCTCGTCGCGTTGAATATGCGCGCCAAGCCAGACAGGGCGTCCAGCCAAAACTGCGGTCAGCTCTTCATGCAAGCCGTCATGGCTCGACAGCGGGAAAATCTCGGGCTCCAGCGGTGATGTGACCTCGATCCGGTCATCCGTCACCCCCAACCTGCGCAATCGAAGGGCGGCCATCTTGTCCTGCGCCAGAATATTGTGAAACAGGCTCAGCGCGCCTGCGGTGGCATCTGGCAAGAACCGTTTGGATGGCTGTCGCCACGCAACATCGGCGGCATCGACCAAAAGCAGGTGCGTGCGCGCCTCGGCCGCTTCGTGGATCAGCGCGGGCCGCAGCCCGTTCCCGGCCCAGACAAGAACATCAGGCCGCCAATGATCCAGAAACCGGTGAACATCGCTCAGGGTTTCAGCAGGCGGCGCGCTCACCGGATGACCGTTCAGCGCAAACCCACCGTCATTGGTGGAATCGCAGGTCAGTAGCAACGAGAAATCGTCGCGTTGCAGACGCAATCGCTGGATCAGCGTCAGCAGCGTTTCCAACCGGGTACGGGTGTCGCTGTGCAGCCAAAGCACCGGGCCGGTGGGGCGTGCGGGCCAATTAACCGCCTCTGTGACAAGGCGGTCTTGTCCGCGCGCCAGCGCCAGATAGGCCGTGAGGCTGAACGGGCGACGCGCCAAATGGTCAGTCCTGCGCGTCTGGGGCCGCGTTGCTGGCGTCCATCAACTGCTGCAAATCCCCGACGAAATAGCGCATATGGGCGTTGTCCACAGTTCGTTGCGCTTCGGTTTTCCAGGCGTCATAGGCCTCTGTGCGATCCGCAAAGATCCCCACGATATGGATGCTGTCCGGGTCCTTGAACACAGTGCCCGACGGCGACACCAGTTCCCCGCCAAAGACGATGTGCAAGTGCTGGGCCATGGGACGTTCCTTTTATTCTGCAATTCCGCCAACCTAAGAAGCTGCGATGCTGGGTCAAGGCGATTAGGGCAAAACCTGACTGACAAGGCCCTTGATGGCGCGTGCATGCTCTGCGGTGGCGGCGCAGACATCCCGCGTCAGATCAGTGGCGCGCTCCAGCAGCGCGTCGGGGGCGGTGATCTCGTCGATCAGCCCCCAACTAAGCGCATGCTCGGTGGTAATCTTTTGTCCCGCCATCAGGATCATCTTGGCCCGTGATGGCCCTACCAGCGCCGACAAACGCGCCGGATCAGAGGGTTGCGGCAGAAAACCCAGCTTCATCACCGGGTAAAACACCTTGGTGCCGGGCACCGCAATGCGCAGATCGCACGCCAGAACCATTCCCATCGCGCCTCCGGCAACCGTCCCATTGAGCGCGGCAATGGTCAGACCGGGATGACGCGCAATCGCTCCTGAAAGACGCTCCCACAGCGGGCTGGTCGCCAGACCGGCCTTGGCCGCATCCAGATCCGCGCCTGCGGAAAACACGTTGCCCAGCCCTGTCAGGATCACCGCCCGCGCGCTGCGCGCCTCTTCCACACCGACGCACAGCGCCTCAAGCATGTCGCCGGTCAGGGAATTGGCCTTTTCAGGACGGTTGATGGTCAGCACGCACAACGGGCCATCGGTGTGAACCGCGATCATACCAAACCCACTGTCTTGCGGATGCCCTCGTCCCTAAGCGAGATTTCCTCGCCCAGATACGCGTCCGCATCAGAGCTGCACATCCACAACAGCGCCTTGGCAGGCCAGTCGGCAGGAATGTGATCGGACCAGTCCAACTGGCTGATCGGATTGATGCCGCTCGCCTTGATCTCGCGTTGCATTTGGGTGGCCACGGTACCGGGGGACAAACCAATCGCGCGAATGCCTCTGTCGCCCATTTCCTTGTGCAGACATTTGGTCAGCATCGCCGCCCCGGCCTTGGACGCGCAGTAATGCGACCACGCCTCAACCGGGCCATGCGCGGCCCCGGAACTGATGGTCAGGATCGTACCGCCACCGGCCTCTTCCATAATCGGAAGTGCGGCGCGCATGCCGTGAAACACCCCCTTGAGATTGATGTCGATCACCTGACCCCAGCTTTCGGGATCGGCCTCGGTCATCCGCGAAATCGGTTCGATCACACCGGCATTGTTGATCAGGATGTCCAATCCGCCAAAGGCCGTGACGCAGTTTTCCACCGCCTTGGCCACTTCCCAATAACGGCTGATATCGCAAGGGATGGCGACCGCTTGCGGGCCAAGCTCGCCGGCAAGATCAGCGATGCTGTCCGCGGTGCGCGCCACAAGCGCGACATTTGCCCCGGCTTTGGCAAAAACCCGCGCAGCCTCTGCGCCGATGCCGCGGCTGGCTCCTGTGATCAAGACGGTACGTCCGGTTAGATCGGTCATGCTATGGCCTCCCCTGTGTGTTCACAGCAGTGCTACTTCGGACAGCGGACGGGGTCCAGCCACTTGACCCCGCCGTGCAGGAGTCCGAAGCTGGGGCCGGGAGTTTGACATCAAGGATAGACCAATGCGCCGCATGACCCGTTACTCGACCTGCTCTGTGCTGGCCTTGGCGCTTGGCGCGGGACCAGCCTTGGCTGACCTGACCGCGCAGCAGGTCTGGGACGGCATCGAAAACGCCGCCCAAGGGTTTGGCTACGCGATCCGCGCCACCGAAACGCCGTCTGCCAGCGGGTTGGACGTGACGGATATCGAACTGCGCTTTGCCGTGCCCGAAGACAACACCACCGTCGATCTGACGATGGACGCCGTGTCGCTGGTTGAAAACGGCGATGGCTCTGTAACCATGACCTTTCCCGCCTCCATTCCGATCACGATGCAGGCCGCGCCCGACGGTGAAGACGATGTGACGATGGTGCTTGATTACACCAATACGGGGCTGGAGCTGGTTGTGGCCGGGACACCCGACAACATGACCTACACCTACAGCGCCGACCAATTGGCGGTCACGCTGGCGGAGTTGTCGGTCAATGGCGTGTTGATCCCCCGTCAAGAAGCGCGGCTGGACGTGGTGCTGGACGATGTTTCGGGCACCGCGACCAGCGTGACCACAAGCGGCACCGAGATCACGCAAACCGTGCAGGCGGGCGCGGTCAACTATGAAATGGTGTTCAACGAACCCGAAAGCGAGGACACAGCGCTGGTGTCGGGGACCATGTCAGCGGTGTTCATCGCAAGCGCCGCCAACCTCCCCGAAGGGTTCAACCCCAATGATCCCGGCAGCCTTGCGGCGGGCGGTTTTTCCGCAAGCGGTGCAATGGGCTATGAAAACGGCCAGATGCAATTCGCCGCAACCGAGCCGTCAGGCACCTTGTCCGGCACCACGAAAACCGGCGCGGTGACGGTCGAGTTTGCGATGGACGGCGCGGCCCTGCGCTACTCTATCGGTGCGACCGAACAGGCGATCACACTGTCTGGCCCTGACATGCCTGTGCCCGTGGATGTGTCCATGGCCGAAACCGCCTTTACCCTTGTGGCCCCCATCGCCAAAGCCGACATGCCGCAGGACATGGCACTTGGCCTCACCTTTGGCGGGTTCGAGATGTCGGATATTCTGTGGAACATGTTCGATCCCGGTGCCGCCCTGCCGCGCGATCCGGCAACCATCGCGCTGGACCTGACCGGGCAAGTCACGCCATTTATCAACCTGTTCGACCCGTCTGAAATGGCCCGCTTGGATGCAACCGGGCAAACCCCGGGGGAACTGAATACCCTTACGCTCAAGGATCTGACAATCGAGGCCGCTGGCGCAAAGTTGGGTGGCACCGGATCGTTCACCTTTGACAACACGGACCTGCAAACCTTTGGCGGCTTCCCGCGTCCAAACGGCACAGTGAGCCTGACGCTCGATGGGGCAAATGCGCTTATCGACAAGCTGATCGAGATGGGCCTGATAAGCAGCGAAGACGCCATGGGCGCGCGCATGATGATGAGCATGTTCGCCGTTCCCGGCGACGGCCCCGACAGCCTCAAATCATCCCTGACGATCAACGAACAGGGTCATGTCTTGGCCAACGGGATGCGAATTCAGTAACAGGTAAGGTGGGCTCTTGAGCCCTCTTTCCCAAATGCTCCACTATTCGAGGATACCAGTATCATCCTCGGGCTCGACCCGAGGACATCTAACCTCAAAGATCACCGGATCATGTCCGGCGATAACGTCCGATAGTGAACCGCAAACCGCCGTTCACCCGGCCATCAAATCCGGCAAATCCCCGTTCAGACCAGCGGCCTCGCGGATAAATGCGCGGCGCGCGCCGGGGATCGCGTTAAGCGCGGCCATGCCCAGATCCCGCCCGGCCCGAAGGACAGGGTTGTCGTTCGAAAACAGACGGTTGAACACATCCGTCGCCGTCAAAAGCGTCGCCGTGTCGAACCTGCGCCATTGCTCGTACCGGGCAAGCACCAGCGGGCTCGCAAAATCCTCACCACGCCGCACGGCATGGCTGATCACATGCGCCAAAGCTGCCACGTCACGCAGCCCGGCATTTAGCCCTTGCCCTGCAATCGGGTGCATCCCATGCGCCGCATCGCCGACAAGCGCCAGCCGATCCCCGATGAACCGGTTCGCCATCGTCAGGCCGAGCGGATATGTGAACCGCGCCCCGGCCAACGAAATCTCGCCCAGAAAATCGCCGAAACGTGGGCGCAGCACGGTCAGGTAATCCTCTTCCGGCAGCGCATTGATCTCTTCGGCCAGCCCCTTGCGTTCGCTCCAGACAATCGACGACCGATTGCCCGTCAGCGGCAGGATCGCCAAAGGCCCGGCAGGCATGAACAACTGATGCGCCACGCCGCCATGCGGCTTTTCATGCGCAATCGCACAGACCAGCGCGGTTTGCGGATAGTCCCACGCGGTGCGCCGGATACCTGCACGCAGGCCCGTGCCGCTTTGCCGCCCGTCCGCCCCAATGATCAGCGCACACGCCAGCACCTCTCCCGACGCCAGCGTCACCGACGCTCCCGACGCGGTAACGCTCTGGTCCACAACCGTCTGACCGGGAAGATGCGTCACCAGCGGCTCTGCCGTCATCGCATCCAGCAACGCGCGCCGCAAATACCGATCCTCAAGCAGATGACCCATCGGTCCCTCCTCGATCTCGGCGCTGTTGAAATGCAGTCCAAGAAACACCTCGGCATCACCCGCGCGCCCATCGCTGACCTTGATCTCGTGCATCGGCTGGGCATCAGCCCTCAGACCGTCCCACAGGCCAAGCGCGGTCAGCATCCGTATGGATGCCAAAGCCAAGGCATAGGACCGCCCGTCGAAATTATCGCTGCGCCGCGCACCTTCGGGGCGGGTGTCGATCACGGTGCTGCGCAAACCGGACTTGGCGGCAGCAAGGGCAAGCATGGGGCCATTCAACCCCCCGCCAACAATCAAGATATCGGATGTCTGGGTCATGCTTTGGCATATGTGCCGACAGGTGGGATTGTCCATGCGCTTCTGTGCCGCTACCGTCACGCTGAACCGGCAGGGCAGGGAATGGAAAAATGACCGAATGGCAGACAATGACAGCCGCCGATCTGGGACGCGGCATCGACAAGGGCGAGATTGATCCGGTCGACCTGACCCAATCGTTCCTTGATGCCGTCCGCGCGCATGAACACGGCGATCGTATCTATGCCCGCCTCACGCCTGACCGGGCCCTGGCCGAAGCCAAAGCCGCCCAAGAACGCGCGCGCCTGAAACTGCGCCGTTCACCGCTGGACGGCGTCCCGATCAGTTGGAAAGACCTGTTCGACACCGCAGGGGTGGTGACCGAGGCAGGATCAAAACTGCTCGAAGGGCGCACGCCCGATACGGATGCCGATGTCCTGACCGCTGCCACCCAGCAAGGGCTGGTATGCCTTGGTAAGACGCATCTGACCGAATTGGCCTTTTCCGGCCTTGGCCTGAACCCCAAAACCGCGACGCCCCCGAACGTCCACAATCCTGACAACGCGCCGGGCGGATCTTCGTCGGGGGCCGCAACTTCGGTCGCGTTCGGCCTTGCCCCGGCGGCCATCGGATCGGACACGGGCGGGTCGGTGCGCGTGCCGTCGGCATGGAATGATCTGGTCGGTCTGAAAACCACCTCTGGCGTGCTCAGCCTCAAGGGCGCAGTTCCGCTTGCCGCAAAATTCGACACGGTTGGCCCGCTATGCAAATCGGTCGAAGACGCAGCACTTTTGTTCGCCGCCATGCAGGGGCAGGCCCCCATCGACCTTGCGGCAACATCGCTCAAGGGCAAACGGCTGGCGATCCTCACCACGACCGCGCTGGACGATCTGCGCGACGCCCCGCGCAAAGGCTTTGACCACGCCCTTCAACGCTTCCGCGATGCCGGGGCCGAGATCACAGAATGCGCCATTCCCGAGGTGGAGACCGCGATGGCCCTGTCTGCCGTTCTCTACAGCTCCGAAGCCTACGGCACTTGGAAAGACGTGATCGAGGCAAACCCCGATGCGATGTTCGCCGAAATCCTTGCCCGGTTCCGGTCGGGCAGCGCTTTTTCCGCAGCAGAGTATGTGGCCGCATGGCATACTCTTGACCGGTGCCGCGCCGCGTATCTGGCAGCAACGGCCGCATTTGACGCGGTGCTGTGCCCGACTTGCCCCATCACCCCGCCCAACGTGGACCGACTGCTGACCGACAGTGACTATTATGTCACGGAAAACCTGCTGACCTTGCGCAACACCCGTATCGGAAACCTCATGGGATTGGCCGTTCTGACCCTTCCAACAGGCGTTCCGGCCTGCGGTGTGTCGCTCATGGCGCGTCCGCGCGGCGAAAATGCGCTGTTGCGTCTGGGTCTGGCAGCCGAAGCCGCATTGGCCTGAAAGCCACAACAGACTGATCTTCACGCTCTTTTTCTGGACGCGCCCGCCCCGCCTATGTAATTTGTTCGCAAAGAGGGCGATAACGACCCTCGTTCTGAGGCAGTACTGGCATGTTTCCCGAGCGGTTTTCGAACCTTCCGGCTTATGCGTTCCCGCGTTTGCGCGCCCTTTTGGACGTGCACGAACCCGGTGGACCTGTGATCCATATGACAATCGGGGAACCGAAACACGCGTTTCCGGCATGGATTTCCGACATTCTCACGCAGAATATGGCCGGTTTTAACAAATACCCGCCGAACGAAGGCACACCCGAACTGCGCGGTGCGATCCGTGACTGGATCAACCAACGCTATGGCGTGACCTTGGACGCTGACACACAGGTCATGCCGCTCAATGGCACGCGCGAAGGGCTGTATAACGTCGGCATGGCACTTTGCCCGGAAACCAAGAACGGTGCAAAGCCGGTCGTTCTGATGCCGAACCCGTTCTATCAGGTTTACCTGATCTCGGCGATTTCGGTCGCGGCCGAACCCGTCTTCGTGAACGCCACCGAAGAGACCGGCCATCTGCCCGATTTCGAAGCCCTGTCCGAGGATGTTCTGAACCGCACCGCGTTGGCCTATATCTGTTCGCCCGCGAACCCGCAGGGCGCTGTGGCTGACCGCGATTATTGGGAACGGCTGATCCGCTTGGCCGAAAAGCACGATTTCCAGATCCTTGCGGATGAATGCTATTCCGAGATCTACCGCGACACGCCCCCCGTCGGCGCTTTGCAGGTGGCACACGAGATGGGCGCAAACCCCGAACGCGTGGTGATCTTTCATTCGTTGTCCAAACGCTCAAATCTTCCGGGCCTGCGATCCGGGTTTGTGGCGGGTGGCCCCGAGACGATCAAACGTCTGCAACAGCTCCGCAACTATTCCGGCGCGCCGCTGCCCTTGCCGCTACAGGCTGTGGCGCAGGCCGTCTGGGAGGACGAGGCGCATGTCGTGGAAAACCGCGCGCTTTACGCCGAGAAATACGACCTCGCGGACCGCATCTTTGGCAATGTGCCCGGCTACCGATCCCCGCAGGCCGGATTCTTTCTCTGGCTGCCGGTGGAAAACGGCGAAGATGCAGCGCTCAAGCTCTGGAAAGACACTGGCGTCCGGGTGCTTCCCGGCGCGTACCTGTCCCAGGACACCAAGGCCGGAAATCCCGGCACGCAGTATATCCGGGTCGCAATGGTGGCCCCAAAAGCAGAAACAGAACGCGGCCTGACGCAGATCAGGGACTGCCTTTACGGCGGTGAAGACCAATAAAGAGGCGAACGATGGCATATCAGGCGCGGGGGCGTGACCCCCTCTTTGACAGCAACATGCAGGCCGCTCTCGAAAAGCGCGGCAAAGAGCTCGGTGGCTTTGTGCTTATGGCACTGGGCGCGATGGCGGCGATGATGATCTATTCGTACTCGCCACAAGACCCAAGCTGGCTGTCGGCCACAGATGCGCCCGTGCAGAACTGGCTGGGCCGTGCCGGGGCGTCGGTTGCGGCACCGTTGTTCATGATTGTGGGCTGGGCCAGCTGGGGCTTGGCGCTTGTCCTTCTGGTCTGGGGCACCCGCTTTGCACTGCACAAAGGCGAAGAGCGCGCGCTGTCCTGCCTGATCTTCGCGCCGATCTGGGTGGCGCTGGCCGCCGTCTATGCCGCCGGTGTGCCGGAAAGCGCCCACTGGACCCACAGCTTTGGACTGGGCGGACTGTTCGGCGACATGATGATGGGATCAATCCTGACGATCCTGCCCTTGGGCACCACCTTTGCGCTCAAGCTGATGATGCTGCTTCTGGGCGGCGTGGTTCTTATCATGGGCGCGTTTGTTCTGGGCTTTACCAAGATCGAAATGGCGCGCATGGCGCGGTTCCTCGTGGTGGGCGTGATCATGGTCTATGCCACGCTCTTGTCGGTTCTGGGTAAAGGCGCATCAGGTGCGCTGATTGCCGCGCGTGATTTGCAGGCAAAAAACGTGCAACGCCGCGCGATCCGTGCGCAGGAAGAGGCTGAAGCCGCCGAATGGGCCGCCGCCGAAGCCGCCGTTGCCGCCGAACCGCGCGTGACCCGCATCTCCAAACCCGCCTCTGCGGCGGCACCGATGGTCTATGCCGAAGACCGCTATAATGATGACCGCTATGACGCTCCCCCCGTTCAGGCTCCACAGAAAACCGGGTTTCTGGCCAAGATGCCATCGCTGATGCGCCGCCCCGAGCCCGAACCCGAACTGGTGGAAACATGGCCCTTGGGCGACATGCCTGACACGATGCCCGGCGATGACCGCGTCCGCGCCAAAATCGCCGATGCCATCAAATCCCGCGTCCGCAGCACTCCGTCCATCACTTCGGCTGTTGCCGCTCCGCTGACCAAAGGCCGGGGCCACGGTCCCGCTCCGTTGATCTTCAAGCCGACAATGGAACTTCCGCCGGAACCGCCGGTCACCGCCCGCGCCGCAGCGCCCCTGCGCGCCGAACCCCCGGTCACGGCGGCCAAGCCCGCCTTTCAGCCGCAGCCCACGTATGGCGAACAATCCGCAGCCCTGCGCGCAGATCCCCCCGAAGACAATATTTTCGAAGATATGGCAGATTGGGATGATTACGGCGACGAGGTGCAAACCTACGCACCCGTGCCACCCGCGCCCGCTGCGCACGCACCCGTCCCGGTTCCCGAGGCCAAGAAGGTTGTGCAGCAACCCCTGCGCAAGCCGATCCAGCCGTCCAAGCGCGCGCAGGAAGAAGCACAGCCGCGCCTGCAATTTGAGGACAAACAGGTTGAGTATGACCTGCCGCCCCTTGGCTTGCTCATGGACCCCGCCAATATCGAACGGCACCACCTGAGTGACGAAGCGCTGGAAGAAAACGCCCGCATGTTGGAGGCGGTGCTTGACGATTACGGCGTCAAGGGCGAAATCGTCTCGGTTCGCCCCGGCCCTGTTGTGACCATGTACGAACTCGAACCCGCGCCGGGCCTCAAGGCATCGCGCGTGATCGGTCTGGCCGACGATATCGCACGCTCCATGTCCGCGCTGTCCGCCCGTGTGTCCACCGTACCGGGGCGCAGCGTTATTGGCATTGAACTGCCAAACGAAAACCGCGAGATGGTCAGTTTCCGCGAGATCCTCTCAACCCGTGATTACGGCGACGGCACCCAGAAACTGCCGCTTGCCTTGGGCAAGGACATCGGCGGCGACCCTGTGGTTGCCAACCTCGCCAAGATGCCTCACCTGCTGATCGCGGGGACAACCGGGTCCGGTA
Organism: Marivita sp.; assembly: GCF_051251565.1. Lineage (GTDB taxonomy): Bacteria > Pseudomonadota > Alphaproteobacteria > Rhodobacterales > Rhodobacteraceae > Marivita. Next base: position 103,534 of record NZ_JBPOFB010000001.1, read on the forward strand.
AATCCGTGGCGATCAACACGATGATCCTGTCACTGCTTTACAAGCTGACACCGGCCGACCTGCGGCTTGTGATGATCGACCCCAAGATGCTCGAACTGTCAGTCTATGACGGCATCCCGCACCTGCTGTCGCCGGTTGTGACAGACCCGAAAAAAGCTGTGGTTGCCCTGAAATGGGTCGTCGGCGAGATGGAAGACCGCTACCGCAAGATGTCCAAGATGGGCGTGCGCAACATCGACGGCTATAACAGCCGTGTCGCCGATGCGCTGTCGCGCGGTGAGATGTTCGAACGCACTGTCCAGACTGGCTTTGACGACGACACTGGCGAACCGATTTTCGAGACCGAAGAAATCCAGCCCGTCAAAATGCCCTATATCGTCGTCATCGTCGACGAGATGGCCGACCTGATGATGGTCGCGGGCAAAGAGATCGAAGCCTGCATCCAACGCCTCGCCCAGATGGCGCGGGCCTCGGGTATTCACCTTATCATGGCCACACAACGCCCGTCCGTTGATGTTATCACCGGCACGATCAAGGCGAATTTCCCGACCCGGATTTCGTTCCAAGTGACCTCAAAGATCGACAGCCGCACCATCCTTGGCGAAATGGGCGCGGAACAACTTCTGGGGCAGGGCGACATGCTTTATATGGCGGGCGGGTCCAAGATCATCCGTTGCCACGGTCCCTTTGTGTCTGACGAAGAGGTCGAGGAAATCGTCACCCATCTCAAGGCCTTTGGCCCGCCCGAATATGTCGGCGGCGTCGTACAAGGCCCGGACGACGAAAAGGCCGACAATATCGACGCGGTGCTGGGCCTCAACACCGGTGGCAACACCGACGGCGAAGACGCGCTTTACGATCAGGCCGTCGCCATCGTGATCCGTGATCGCAAATGCTCGACCTCCTACATCCAGCGCAAACTGGCGATCGGCTACAACAAAGCCGCACGTCTGGTCGAACAGATGGAAGACGAAAACGTGGTCAGCGCCGCCAATCATGTCGGAAAACGCGAAATTCTGGTGCCCGAGCAGTAGATACCTGCCGACACATCACAAAAACGGGCGTCGCTATCGCATAGCAGCGCCCGTTTCGGCATATAGTGTCCAAAGAGTTCCGAGCAGACTGGACCCCATCTATGCGTATCCGATACCTTGCCCTGATCACCGTTCTGAGCCTGACATCCGTGCTGCCCGCTTCGGCGCAGCAAATCCCGCTCAACACGCTGTCAAACTACCTCAACCAACTGACCAGCGCCGAGGGCAGCTTCACCCAGATCAACGCCGATGGCACGATCTCGACCGGCACGCTGTATATCCGTCGGCCTGGCAAGGTACGCTTTGAATACAACCCGCCCGAACAGGCGTTGGTGATGGCCAACAATGGCGCGGTGGTGGTGTTTGACCGCAAACTGGGCGGCGACCCCGAGACCTATCCGCTGGATCGCACACCGCTCGGCCTCATCCTTGCGCGCAATGTCGATCTGGCCCGCGCGAATATGGTGGTGGCGCATGGGTATGACGGCACGGCAACCACAGTGACGGCGCAAGATCCCGAACATCCCGAATACGGCAGCATCCAGCTCAAGTTCACCGGCGACCCGGTAGAGCTGCGCCAATGGGTGATCACCGATGATGGCGGTGGCCAGACCACGGTTGTCCTGGGGGCGCTCGAACGCAAGCAACTCGCCAATCGCCTGTTCAACATCGAAGCCGAACGTACCGCCAATCAGTAACGTATGTGACTGCGAGACTCCGAACCATGCAGCATGCCAATCGTTCTGTTTTGCTCACAAATGAGCCTCTTTGGTGACAAATTCAAACGGTATCTCAACGCAAAAGCAATGAGAGACCGTCATGGATTTTCTGAACCAGATTTACGTCAGACTGATTGGCAATTTCACCGACCTGGAATCCCGGATGGCGGTGCTTTACCTTTTGCTCACCATCGTGCTTGTGGCGGTGATTTGGGCGGTGCGCGGGCGGCCCACACGTTTCGTGGCATTTCTTGTCCCGAAAGAGGTCTATCTGCACAAATCCAACATCGTGGATATCAAGATTTTTCTGTTCAACGTGGTGCTCGGTGCCGCCGGGTTGTTTGCTGCGGTCACGATGACACCGCTGATGACGACGTTCGTTCTGGATGCCCTCTTGTCTTTGAGCGGGGGGTCGATGGCTCCGGTCGCCGATACATGGGGCAAGCTGGCGCTTGCCACGTTGATCATGATCCTGACGCTGGATTTTTGCAAATACTGGGCGCACCGCCTGCATCACGAAACCAGTATTCTGTGGCCGTTTCACGCCCTGCACCATTCGGCCGAAGTGCTGACCCCGCTGACGGCAAGCCGCAATCACCCGGTCTTTCTGATTTTGCGCGCGCTGATCTACACCGTGATCGTTGGGTTCGTGCAGGGGATTATGTTGTTTACCCTGATGGGCAAGATCGAAATCCTGACAATCGGCACCGTGAACGCGGGGTACTTCCTGTTCAACGCCTTCGGCGCGAACCTGCGTCACAGCCATGTCTGGCTCAGCTATGGGCGCGTGCTGGAACATATCTTCATTTCGCCGGCACAGCATCACATCCACCATTCGATCGAACGCAAGCATTACAACAAGAACTATGGCGAAGTTTTTGCCTTTTGGGATTGGATGTTCGGTACGCTCTACGTTCCAAGAAGCTACGAAGACATCAAGGTCGGCCTGTCGGATAAAGACGGTAACCGGATCGAACAACCTTATCCAACGCTGCGCAGCGCGCTGTTCCACCCGTTTGTCGATTGCTGGCGTGCCTTGTTGAAAGGCACCTCCCGCGACCCGAGCCTGAACGGGCCCGGTGGCGAGACCACAGCGCAATGACGCGTGGCCTGTCGCTTTGGCTGGATGCGGTGCGGGTTTGGGTGACGATCATCGTCGTCATCTCGCACGTCGCCTACCCAAGGTTCACGCGCGGCGATTACATTTGGGTGCGCGACCTCAACTTTGGCAGCGACGCCGTCATCGTCTTCTTCGTGATATCTGGACTGGTCATCGCCTACGCCGCGCAACGCGACAAGAGCCTTGCGACCTACAGCTTCAACCGTCTGACCCGGCTGCTGTCGGTGTTGCTGCCTGCGCTCTTGCTGACATTCATCTTCGATCAGCTTGGCAAAAGCATAGGACCGGACGCCTACACCACCTTCTACAACCCGGCGTCGCTTTGGGAACTGTTGGTGCGTGGACTGATCATGTCCAACGAGTGGGGGGCGTTCGACCGTATCCGTCTTGGAACAAACGGCCCGCTGTGGTCGCTCAGCTACGAGGCCGCATATTACGTCATCTTTGCCGCAGCTTTTTTCCTGACCGGCATACGCCGTGTTGCCGTGCTTGCGCTGCTTGTCGTGCTGGTTGGCCCCCGTGTCCTGCTCTTGATGCCCGCATGGCTTTTGGGGGTTGTGGTCTGGAACTGGGTCGCCTCGGGCGGGGTGGATCGCCTGTCATTGGGCAAGGCACGCCTTTTCGCACTGGGCGCCCCGCTGTTCTACGTGATCTGTCAGGCGACGGATGTTCCGGCGGCGCTGGCGGCACAGACCGCGCAAGCATTTCAACCCAACCATTACCGCGCAGTTCTGGGTTTCTCAGACGAATTTGTGTGGAACGCTATGATCGGGATCATGACTGCGGTGCATATCATGGGCATGGCACGGGTGTTGCAGGCGTCAAAGCTCGAAAGCATGCGTATACGCTGGTGGGCAGGGGCCAGCTTTTCGATCTACGTGACACATTATCCGGCGCTGCACCTGATCGACGCGGTCTTTCCGCAGGAAACACTGGCGCGTGACGGTCTATTGCTTCTGGGCTCGATCATGGTCGGATTGATCTTCGCGGCGGTGTTCGAACGCCGCATAGCGGGACTTCGCCACTGCCTGCTTGGCATCCTGGACCGGGTCCAGATCGGGTCCACCGCACGCTCCGCATCATGACCGGGGATCGGCCTGCGGTGATCTGGCTCATGTGTTAACATATGATTAAAGGGTCAACAGGACTCATCCAATGTTTCGCGCGCGAAACATTGGGTCCACTTCGGACCTATCTTCGAACCCGGCAACTGGACAATTGTCGCTGATAGGTCATCGACCGTGCGGCAATCTCGTCGGATACGCGCAACAGCCACGCTTTGCCGTTATATGACCCACGGGCAAACCCGGTGCGGCCCTCGTGATAGGCAAGGTACTGGTTGCGGGCGTCGTTCAGCGGAATGCCCATACGGCGATTGGACTCCGCCATATACCAGCCCATGAAATCAGCCGCATCGTCGATGTCGTTGCGTTTCGCACGGAACGCGCGCTGATCCTGAACATATTCGTCCCAGGTGCCATTCAGCGCCTGACTATAGCCAAAGGCCGAACTTTGACGCCCCATCGGGATCACGCCCAGCGTATAGCGGAACGGCGTGCGTGCGTCGGACTTGAACTTGCTTTCCTGATACATGGAGGCCATCTGCACATGTACCGGCACGCCCCATTTGCGCTCTGCCGCGCGGAACGCCCGGAGGTATCCGGGGCGCTGTTGCAGGATCGAACAGGCGTTATCAAGGTTACGGGGCGCCGATGTGCCGCCGCCGCCGCCACATGAGGCCGCCAGCAAAACAATCACCAAGGCGCGAAAGAATCTGCTCATAGGCCTCTCGCTTTTCATCGAAGACGGTTGCTCCGTCTTTCAGATTGCACAAAGTGTACCGCAAAGTCGGCGCGGGGGAAATCACAATTGCTTGGACCGGCAAACCCTTGCTGCACAAAGAAAATCCCTTGTGTCGATAAGGTGCACAGACTGTTTCCCTTAAAGTGGCCCGTTCAATTGGACAATTTGTCGAAAATCAGGCAGGTATGTGGCAACGGACAGGACTCATGATCAGACAACGCGCAAAATATAACATCGGCCAGGTCGTTCGCCACCGCAAACACCCCTTTCGGGGCGTGGTGTTCGATGTGGATCCTGAATTCAACAACACCGATGAATGGTACGACGCCATTCCCGAGGACAGTCGGCCTGCCAAGACGCAGCCCTTCTATCACTTGCTGGCCGAGAACGAACAAAGCTTCTATGTGGCGTATGTCTCGGAACAGAACCTTATCGCCGATTATTCCGGCGAACCTGTCGAACATCCCGATGTGCCCGATCTCTTTGGTGCGTTCGAGGATGGCAGCTATGAGCTGCAATTCCAGTTTAACTGATACCCATCTCTCTTGGTTTGCCACGGCGTAACGAGTAAGGGCTCCCAGTCGGGAGCCCTTTTTTCATGCGCTGTTCAGTAGCGAAACAAAGCGGTCAATCTCGGGATCGGGCAAGGACCAGTCGCAGACCAGCCGCCCGGTCAAAAGCCCGTCCGCAGGGCCATCCTCCAACACGCCGCCCGACACATAGTATTTCGCACCCCCGGCCTGAAGCGTCTGGTGCAGCGCACGCGGGGCCTGGAAAAAGATCATGTTCGCAGTGACCTCATTCAGGAACCGGACATCGGCTTTGCTGCGCATACCGTCATAAAGACGCGCCGCCTTGGCATTGGCCCGCTGCGCCAGATCGCACCACAGATCGTCGCGCAGATACGCGGCCATCTGGGCGGACAGATACCGGTGCTTGGAAAACAGATGTCCACCACGTTTGCGGCGCAGTTCGAACTCCCACGCCTTGGCCGGGTCAAAAAACACCACCGCTTCAACGCCCATCAATCCGTTTTTGGTGCCGCCGAACACGGCCACATCCACACCCAGCTTCCACGACATCTCAGCCGGGGTGCAGCCCAGCGACACCGCCGCATTGGCAAAGCGCGCACCGTCAAGATGCACGGGCAAACCGTAGGATTTCGCCACATCACACAGCGCTTGCAACTCGGCCAGCGTGTAGACATTGCCCATCTCGGTCACCTGCGTGATCGACACAGCGCCCCGGCGTGGGCCATGCACACCGCGATTACCTTGGGATTCGATGGACGCCGTCAGCCGCTTTGGTGTCATGCGGTCGGGCCCCTGCACCAAGGTGAGCTTTGCGCCGCCCATGTAGAATTCGGGCGCATTGCATTCGTCTTCTTCGATATGGGCCATCGGGGTGCAGAACACCGTGTCAAACGGTTCAACCAGCGTGGCCAGGGCCAGAGCGTTGGCGGCAGTTCCGGTGGCGACCAGATAAACGGCCGCCTCGGGTGCCTCGAACAGATCGCGGATGCGCTGGCGCACCTCGTCCATCATGGCATCGGCCCCGTAGCCAAAGGCGTAGCCCTGATTGACTTCGGTCAAGGCGTCCAACACGGCTTGGGGGACAGGCCCGCTGTTGTCAGAGGCAAAAAACATCAGGTCGGCTCCTCGATGATGTGGTCTTCCCAGTCGTCTTCATGCACTTCGAATTCCGGCACAGTTGCGTTTCGCATCGAAACACCGGCGTCGTGCACGCTGTCCGGCGTCCCCGAGATCAGCGGGTGCCAGTCATAAAGCGGCTTGCCCTCCCACAGCAGACGGTAGGCGCAGGTCTTGGGCATCCAATAAGCATGATCGTCGATATTGGATGGTTTGAGCACAATACATTCGGGCACAAACTGATGCCGAATTTCGTATTGCGCGCAGCGGCAGGTGCTGTCGTCAAACAGCCGACACGCCACGCGCGTCAGTTCGACATGGCCGGTGTCTTCGTCCTCAAGCTTGTTCAGGCAGCATTTTCCGCACCCGTCACACAGCGCTTCCCATTCCTTGGGGGTGAGGTCGGTCAACGCTTTGCGTTCCCAAAAGCGGGGGGCAAGGCCGTCGCGCTTTATCGGGTCATGGCTCATAGCGCGGCCAATATCGTGCGCGCCTGTGCGCAATCGGCATCCATCTGGGTGATCAGGGCCTCAAGACCGTCGAATTTCAGCTCTGGGCGCAGGAAATCTACCAGCGCAACCGACACGGTCGCCCCGTAAAGATCGCCGGTGAAATCGAACAGGAATGTTTCCAGATTGGCGCGGTTTTCGCCAAACATCGGACGCACGCCAATGGACGAAGCGCCGTGATAGGATCCGGCATGAGGCCCGTCGAGCACATCGACCAGCACGGCATAGACCCCGAATTTCGGCGGGTGCAGGCCGTCGATCGACATATTGGCGGTTGGGTAGCCCAATTCGCGGCCCCGCTGTTCGCCGCCGATCACCATGCCTTCGATCCGGTGCCAATGGCCCAGCATGTCCGCGGCAACGCGCGGTGTGCCGTCCGTCAGCGCGGTGCGTATCGCGGTCGAGGATACAGCGCCGGACGTGGAGGTAATAAGGTCAGCCACGGTGACGCCAAAGCCCATGTCGCGGCCAAAGCGTTGCAGGTCTTCAACGGTCCCCGCGCGGCCTTTGCCAAAGCAGAAATCGGCACCCACCACCACATGGCGCAGACCCAGTCCTTTGGCGATCACCGTCGCTGCGAACCCTTCGGGTGTCAGGTCGGCCAGTTGCCGGTTGAACGTCAGCTCATAGAGCACATCCACCCCAAGTTTTTTCAGACGCGTTGACCGCGCCTTGGCGTTCATCAGCCGAAAGGGTGGAGCGTCTGGTGCGAAATATTCGCGGGGGTGCGGTTCAAACGTCAGCACTCCCAGCGGTGCGTCGGGCAGCGCAGCACGGGCAAGCTTGATCACGGCTTGATGACCGAAATGCACGCCGTCAAAATTGCCGATGGCAACCGTCGCGTTTTTGTCGCCGTCAGAGACGAATTGATAATCCCGCACAATCTTCATGCGCAGAGGACTAGCGGGGGCTTTGGGGCGTTGCAATCCCCGGTCCGGAGGAGGCGGGTGATTTTCCAACGCTGGAAAATTGAGGATGCGTCACCGCATCCTTGCCGGTGGCTGGGTCAGTCGAACTTGCGCGACGGGGCGAGCACCTTGGCTTCGCCGATCAGGACCTTCTTGCCATCGACGGAACAATGGCAATCCAGCGTGACGCGGCGTTTCGAAATGTCGATATCGACCACTTTCACCTCGGCATAAACCATGTCGCCGGGGCGAACGGGGGCCAGAAACTTGAGCGTTTGGCCCATGTAAACGGTCCCGTGACCGGGAAGCTGTTCGCCGATGACCGCAGAGATCAGACCGGCGGTCAGCATCCCGTGGGCAATGCGCCCTTCAAAAATGGTATCCTGCGCGTAGTCGTCATCAAGATGCACCGGGTTCCGGTCGGTCGAGATCTGTGCGAACATTTCAATGTCCTGATCCGTCACTTCTTTGCGCAGGTGACGCGACATCCCCATTTCGATGTCTTCGATACAGATTGTTCCGCGTGGCAGATTGTCCAACATTTCGCACTCCGCTCTGTGACCCAAACTATAGGGAAAGAGTAATAAAAAGTAAATCAGCTTCCCATTTGAGAAACTTTATTACTTTGCAAGTGCAGAAAATCAAGCAAAATCTGACCTAGCGCAGTTGTCCTATAGTATAGGTCGGCGCGATTTTTTCCTTTTGGATATAGGCGTTTAGCGCATCTGGGTCAGGCTGATGCGACGTTTTGGTCTCTGCTGCGGCCAAGCCCCCCGAGATGAAGAGGGAATCAATGTCCTCGCCCATGGCACCGTCGATATCGGTATGCGCGCCGTCGCCGATGGCCAGAATGCGCGATGGGTCCACATCCCTGTCCAATGCGGCCAGCCGCCGGCGGGCCAGGTCATAAATCGGCGGGTGCGGTTTGCCGAAATAAAGGCTTTCGCCGCCCATCTCGGTATACAGCGCAGCCAAGGCACCCGCGCACCATTCGCGGGTTTCGCCGCGGTCCACCACGATATCGGGGTTTGCACAAAGCAGTTTCTGGCCCTTTTGCTTGGCGTAGAGAAAGTGCGGGCGGTTGACGGATGGGTCGGCCATTGGATCAAACGGGCCACAACAGACAATGCCTTCGGCGTTTTCCAGTTCAACGCGCTGAATGGGAGCGGGATCGTCGATCAGGTCCATCGGGGCAAAGAAGCTTTCGTCAAAGGGCTGACCCATGAACCAGATTTTTTCGCCCACCGCGCCCCGGAACATCGCCGCACGGGCGCTGTCACCGCTGGTGGCGATGCTGTCGTAACAGTCTTCCGGGACGTTCAGGCGCACAAGCTGCTTGGCGACCTCATCGCGCGACCGGGGAGCGTTGGTCAGCAGAACCACGGTGCCGCCGCCCCGTTTGAAGCCCTTGAGCGCGGCCACGGCGTCTTGGTAAGCGGTCACACCGTTGTGGACGCAGCCCCACAGATCGACCAGCAGCACGTCATATTGGTTGGCGATGTCGGCGAGGGAGTCGAGGATCTGGGTCATGGCATATCTTTCCGGGCAGTGTTGGGGGCAGGTCACACGAAAAAGGGGGTGCCGTCCAGCACCCCCTTTGAAACGTCGTTCGGGTCGACTCGGGTCAAAGCTTGAGGTTCGGGATGATCTGCTTTTTACGGCTGACCACACCCGGCAGGACCACGGTGTCGCCGGACACGGTTGCGCCAAAGCTTTTCTCGGCCAGTGCTTTGACCAGATCATTGGGGACCAGCAGCGTTGCTTCTTCGTTCAGGATATCGACGACAAACAGGATCACCTGATCAACGCCATCCTCGGCTGCGACATCGGCCATGGTGGCCATCAGGCTGTCTTTGCGGTCGAGCACGATCTTGGGCGAAGTGGTTTCAAGGACCGAGACGCGGAATTTGGTGCCCTCAACCGGGTATTCCTTGCTGTCCATGCGCAGGAGTTCGGCGTCAGAGAAGGCAGAGACATCAGATTTCGCGGCGAACATTTCAGCCGCGAAGTCGGGGATCGACACGCCAAGGTCTTCGGCCAGCGCATAGGCGATGGCTTTGTCTTCCTGGGTTGTGGTCGGCGAGCGGAATTCCAGCGTATCGGACAGGATGCAGGACAGCATCGCGCCTTTGATGCCTTTGGGGGCCTGGGCCAGATCGTCGCCAATCATCTTCCACATGATGGTGGCGGTGCAGGCGACGGGTTCGATGCGGATGTCGATGGGGCCTTTGGTTTCCAGACCGCCGACCAGTTTGTGGTGGTCGATGATCGCGCGGATGTCGGCGCTGTTGATGGCCGGGGGCAGCTCAGCGGGGTTGTTGGTGTCAACGATGACTACGGGCTGATCCGCGTCCACGTCCGAGATGATATCCGGCTTGTCGAGGCCCCAATGGGTCAGCATGAACGCGGCTTCGGTGTTGGGTTCGCCCAGCAGGACCGGCTTGGCGTCTTCGCCCTTGATCTGGTTGAGGTACCACGCCCAGATGATCGGGCTGCCGGTGCTGTCGGTGTCGGGGGATTTGTGTCCGAATACGAGGGTTGTCATGGGGGGCCTCTGCTCTGCCAAAATCAGGTCGCGCGCCTTATAGGGCGCGCGCTCTGCAATGTCACCTGTGTCAGTTTGCGCCCCGATGCAGGGGCGGTTCTGGCGGGGCCTTGGAGGCCCCGCCGGGTGGTTAGTTCGCCACCTGTTCGCGTAGGATTGACGCGGTCAATGAGATCAGAAGGTAGATTCCCGAGAAGATCAGGAAGGTCAGCAGCGTGTTCTCGAATGACCTTGGATAGCTGGGGTCCTGTGCGGCCAAAGGGTAGACCGATGTGGTCAGGTAGCGGGCCTGGCTGTCTGCGTCGCGGCGCGCCTGATCAAGCCGTTCGAGGGCGGCGGCCAGCATCATGTCGCGGGTCGCCAGATCGGCCTCGGCCAGTTGGATCTGCACGGCGGTTTCGGCAAGCGAGCCCGCGCCTTCGCTTTCGGCTGTCATCTCTGAATTGATGTCGGCCTTGAGCGCTTCGAGGCGGCGAATGTCGGCCTCAACGCCCTCGACGCGGCTGCGGTTCGGGCGGGCGTTGTCGAGCAGCGCCTGAAGTTGCAGATTCTTTTCCTGAAGCTGCGTTTCGACGGATTCGATCCGGGCCTGGAGCGATCCGATGCGGGCGCGCGGGTCAAGCACAGAGCTGTCCTGTTGCAAACGGACCAGCCGTTCTTGTGCCACGCGGCGGGCGCCTTCGGCTTCTTCAAGACCAAGCTGGGCATCTTTGACCGCGTTTTCGCGTTTCCGGGCCGACAGGTTGTCGACGCGTTCTTCGGCATAGCCGATCAGCGCGGTTGAGAAATCCGTGGCCACCTGGGGATTCGCGGCGGCGACTTCCATGCGGATCACGCCTTCGGTCGGATCATAGCCGATCTGGACGTATTTCTTGTAGAGCTTGTACATCTCTTCGGAGGTCGCGGTTGGTTCAAGGCGGCGCAGCGGGTCGAGGTCCGGTTGCGAGAAATGCGATTTGAAACCTTCGTCCTGATCCAGACGCAGCATGGCGTCTTTCGAGGTCAGGTAGCTTTGCACCGCGATGGCGTCCTGATTCGTGGCGAATTGCGTGCCCGAGAAGAGCCCACCCACGCCGCCGCCGCCGGATTCGGCCTTGAGGATCAAAAATTCTGATTTCGAGGCATACATGGGTGTGGCAATCGTGAAGAAATACCAGCCCGCAACCAGCGTGGGCAGCAGGACAAAGGCGGTCAGGCGCGCAAAAAGCATGCGCATCCGTTGCCTGCGGCGGCGGGCCATGTCTTTTTGAATTGCCATGATTTCCTGCGCGCGCCGTTCCGCAGGGGTGCGGTTGTCGGTGGCGGGCAGGTTCTTGGTCTGCGGGCGCACGGCTTGGGGAAGCTGTGGCTGTGTTGCCAGCGGTTTTCCGTCTGCCGGGGCAGGGGCGGCTTTTGCCAGTTTGGCCTCGGAGGTGGCGGCGGGGGGCAGCATCAGGTCAAGCGCGTTTTCGCGTTCAAACGGGTCCACGCCCTTGAGGCGCAGCAGGTAGACCGCTTCGAAATCCGAGTTCGGGTTGAGCCCATGTTTCTGGGCAATGCGCCGTGCCATGCGCAGCTGCCGGCCTGTCAGGCCTTCGTCGCGGATGGCGGCAAGCGCCTGTTCCACACCGCCATCGGCGGGGCGTTGAATGCGGGGCTGTTCCAGCGTCGAGGGCGCGGGCGCGGTGGCCGATACCGGGTGTCCGGCCGCAGCCATTTGGCCGGTGCCTGTTTCGGGTGCCGGTTCACTGCGACGGATGCGAAAGCGTTTAGCCTTGGGTTTCGTAGTCATAGAGCTGCTTCGCTTCCTCCAAGGTGTCAAACATATGCAGCTGGCCATCCATCAGGACGCCAGCCTTGCTGGCAAAGCGTGCCAGCGTCTCGGGTTGGTGAGACACGATTATCATTGTTGTGGTGCGCAATCGTTCCGCGAGGATATCGCCCGCCTTTCGGTTGAATTCCACGTCGGTGTAGGTCGGCATGCCCTCGTCCACGAGGTAGATGTCGAAATCGAGGGCCAGCATCAGCGCAAAGGTGAACCGTGCGCGCATGCCTGACGAATAGGTGCCCAGCGGTTGGTCGAAATATTCGCCCAGATCACACAGCCAGCGGCAATATGCTTCGACGTAATCTGGATCGATGCCGTAGAGACGCGCGATGAACCGCGAGTTTTCCATCGCGGTGTGTTTGGGGACCACACCGCCCATGAACCCAAGCGGAAAGGACACGCGGCTGGTCTTGCGGATTTCGCCCTCATCGGGTTTTTCCAACCCTGCCATCATCTTGATCAGCGTGGTCTTGCCGGTGCCGTTGGGTGCAAGGATGCCAAGGGATTCGCCCAGTTCGACGCGAAACGACGCCTGATCCAGGATCACCTTGCGGTGCGACCCGGTCCAGAACGATTTGCTGACATTGTCGAATTCGAGCATCGAAACCCCGATCTACATCCGTACAGGCATTGCACGGTATGGTTTCCAAAGGGTTTAGATGTCGAGTTTGACTGGATTGTGGCCAATCCTTAGCAAAATGCGGGTATTGTCTCTGAGCCCTTGGGATCAGCCGGTTCTGGCCCTGTCCAACTTCTGAACCAGACGGTGGAACGTGATGTCGGTGGCATAGTATTCGGTCAACTGGGCAAAGAGATCTTCGGGCAGGAAGCTTTCGATGCTGAGCTGCTTTGGTGTCGGCAGGTCGGCGGGCCGCGCGTCGGGGGCCCATTTGTGGTAAACTTGGCCCTTGGTTTTGTCGCGTGACACATTCATGCGTGGCAGTTCGATGTCAGCGCCGATATGGGTGCGCAGGTCTTCGGCCAGAAGATCAAGCCGTTTGACATCATAGACATGGGTGAACGGGATATGGCCCAGATATTCCGATTGTGGCCGCCAATGCCCGTTGAGCCTTTCCGGGCATTCAGACAGAATGTATTCGACAAATTCCCGAAAGGTCAGGCCGCGGTCGAAATCCTCGGGGGTGAGTGTGTCTTTTCCCAAGATTGCCTGAAACGCGGGGCCGATGGTCTGCACCTGATCAGCCTTGTTGCGGTTGAATACGAATTTTTCGACATAGACGCTGACAAGCCTGTCTAACGGTTCGCGGATAATAAGAAACCGCATCCAGTCGGGTGCGGCCAGCGCCTTGCGAATTTCATGGTCAGGTCGGTCTTCGAACTGGAGGCCGGTGCGTTCGGAATCCAGCTTGTGATGGATGTCTTCACCATTTTCGAGCGTCAGTCCGCCCAGCATGGCCACGGTGCGTTTGAGCGAGGAACAGGCGTTTTTGGCGATCGGCAGATACATCAGCTTGTGTTTGTCGACCATCATCGCCTGACAGATCGGCGGCCGTTTGAGGGGCGATGGGATGTAAGTGTAGTCGAACAGGTGTGTCTGCTTTGGGCCGGGTTGTGGGGCTTCAATGATCTGGTCAGACACTGCTGCAGATTGCACAATAGGTGGTGTCGGCGCCAACCGACGCCGCATTTTCTCAAGCAGCCTTCGTGCCACGTGTCACGTTCCCTGTTTCGATGTCGCGTTAAGTGTTGCGCGCAAGTTGCCTCTACTGACCCTTTAGAATGCATGTGGTCAAGATTGTTCTGTTGGTCAACTTTTGACCATCGCGTCTCGCATGTCATGAAGTTTGGCCGGATGTCGGAGTGGCTTGGTGTCCGCCCGCATTTCCGGGATGCGGAAAACATGTGAACATTCGGAGCATAGAGTGTGGCGAATCGTCGATCCTGATGTTTCGCATGGTGGTTTTCTGAGGGCATTGCGCTTGCATTTGTCGAGTCTTGAGAGTCGAGTGTCCTGTTTTGCGGTGGTGACTTTGCCTGCCTTTTGGCTATGCGCAGTCGATCTTCCTGATGTGACGCATAATTTCTGCGCATAATTCCTGCAAATGACTGGTGTCGCGCGAAACTTGGACGACCGTGTTGCAATGTGATGCACAACGCGATTTATTTCGTCCAGACAAGCGGAAGCAATCCGTGGACCAAACAGGGAGTTCGTTTTTGCCCGACACGTCAAACAGTGACGCGTTCGTCGAATTTGAACGAGTGCAAAAAAGCTACGACGGCGTACAGCTCGTCGTGAAAGACCTTAACCTGACCATGCCGAAGGGCGAGTTTCTTACGATGCTCGGGCCGTCGGGGTCTGGTAAGACCACCTGCCTCATGATGTTGGCCGGGTTCGAAACAGCGACCCATGGCGACATCCGGCTTGATGGCAAACCGATCAACAATATCCCGCCGCACAAGCGGGGGATTGGCATGGTTTTCCAGAACTATGCGTTGTTTCCCCACATGACGATTGCCGAGAACCTGAGCTTTCCTTTGGAAGTGCGTAAGATCGGTAAGTCCGACCGCGAGGCCAAGGTCAAACGGGCGCTGGACATGGTCGAGATGGGGGCCTTTGGAGGTCGCCGTCCGGCACAGCTTTCGGGCGGACAGCAGCAGCGGATCGCACTGGCGCGGGCGTTGGTGTTCGAACCTGAACTGGTTTTGATGGACGAACCGTTGGGCGCTCTGGACAAGCAGCTGCGCGAAAAGATGCAGTTCGAGATCACTGATCTGGCGCACAAGCTGGGCATCACCGTTGTTTATGTGACCCATGACCAGACTGAAGCGCTGACCATGTCGGATCGTGTTGCGGTGTTTGATGATGGCCGTATTCAGCAGCTTGCTCCGCCGGACGAACTTTATGAAAAGCCGCAAAACAGTTTTGTGGCGCAGTTCATTGGCGAGAATAACACGCTCGAAGGGGTCATCCGCGAGATCAAGGGCAACGCGTGCGTTGTGCAGCTTGATGGTGGCGATCTGATTGATGCGGTGCCGGTCAACGTGAGCAAGGTTGGCGAACGCACCCGCGTGTCGATCCGCCCGGAACGGGTTGAGATCAACAAGGATCGTTTGCAGGACGGTGCCCATACGCTGAAAGCCGAGGTGCTGGAATTCGTGTATATGGGCGACATTTTCCGCACCCGTCTTCGGGTCGCTGGGAATGATGATTTCGTCATCAAGACACGCAACGCCCCTGATCAGGTGCGACTTGAGCCGGGAACGCAAATCGATATCGGGTGGTTGCCCGAGGATTGCCGCGCCCTGGATGCGTCCAACTAAGCACTTTCTAGCGTCGCCACGTCTTGGCTTCGCGTCGCCATAGGTGATGGTTGGGCGGTCCGACAGCCACCACCACTTTTGATAAGCGGACCGAAACGGGAGAATATTAATGAAACTGACTAAAACACTTCTGGCGACCAGCGCACTTACAGTCGCGGGCGCAGGTGCCTACGCAGCCGGTCACGGTATGTCCGACAGCATGACTCTTGTCAGCTGGGGCGGTGCCTATCAGGCGTCGCAGCAGAACGCGTATGTGGCACCTTACCTGGAAATGAACCCGGGCCTGACTGCGTCCTGGGACGAAAGCTCGGCCGAAGCCGTGGCGAAATTGCGCGCCATGAACGAAGCGGGCAACATCACCTGGGATCTGGTCGACGTGGTTGCCGCTGACGCAATCCGTTTGTGCGACGAAGGTTTGGCGATGGAAATCGACCACGACGCCATGCTTGAGCCTGCGCCCGATGGCACCAGCGCAAGCGATGATTTCGGCGACCTGATCGTCTCTGAATGCTACATCCCGCAGATCGTGTATTCGACCACATTCGGCTATCGCACCGACATGGTCCCGGAAGGTGTCGCGCCTCCGAGCAAGATCTGTGACGTGTTCGATCTGGAAACCTATCCGGGCAAGCGCGCCCTGGAACAGCGTCCGATCAACAACATGGAATGGGCGCTGATGTGTGATGGCGTCGCCAAGGAAGACGTCTATTCCGTGCTGGAAACTGACGAAGGTCAGGACCAGGCCCTCGCCAAGCTGGGCACCATCAAGGACGAAGTGATCTGGTGGTCTGCCGGTGCGGACACGCCGCAGCTTTTGGCGGATGGCGAGATCTTCATGGGTTCGACCTATAACGGTCGTCTGTTCAGCGTGATCGAAGAGCAGGACCAGCCTGTTGCGATGATGTGGGACGCTCAGGTATTTGACCTTGACGGTTGGATCATCCCGACCGGTCTTCCCGAAGATCGTCTGGCGCGCGTGATGGATTTTGTCCGCTTCGCAACCGACACACAGCGTCTGGCGGATCAGGCCAAGTGGATTTCCTATGGTCCGGCACGTGCGTCGTCTGCACCGCTGGTGTCCACACATGCTGATCTGGGCATCGAAATGGCACAGCATATGCCGACCGATCCGGCAAACGCCGCCAACACGTTCCTCTATAACTACGAGTTCTGGGCTGACTACCGCGACGATATCGACGCGAAGTTCCAGGCGTGGTTGGCACGATAAGCCTGATACGGGCGTAGGGCGGGCAGTTTTGCCCGCCTGACTGACATAAGGGTGGGCAAAACTGCCCACCCTGCTTCAAAGGACACTTCCATGCCCAAAGGCTACATCATCGGCCATATCACGGTGAACGATCCCGACGCCTACAAGGAATATATCGAGCGCGATACGCCGATTCTTGAAAGCTTTGGCGCAAGGTTCATTGTTCGGGGCGGACAGTCCGAGACGATGGAGGGCGACACGCAAAATCGCCATGTCGTTATAGAATTCGACGATTACGAGACCGCACAGCGCGCGTATCACGACCCTGCCTATCAGGCGGTCGCAGAGATTCGCCGTCGCACTGCAACAAGCACAATCATTCTAGTCGAGGGCACCTAAGCTATGACTGACGCAGCTATTGAACCCGACAAGATCAAAAGCCCGACCCCGGACAGCGCGCATCGCGCCGCAGATGGGTCCGTTCTGGCCGCGGACGGCACGCCACTGAAGCAATCCTTGAACCGTGCGTTGCGGGCGCAGAAATTGCGGGCTCTGGCGTTGATTTCGCCACTTCTCATTTTCGTGCTGGTCAGCTTTATCGCGCCGATTGGCGACATGCTGTTCCGGTCGGTTGAAAACCAGATCGTGTCCGACACGATGCCGCGCACCGTGGCCGCGCTGGCCGATTATGACGCAAGCTCGGGCGAGCCGCCCAGCGATGCCGTGTTCGAGGCTGCCTATTACGATGTGTTCTTTGCTGCCGAACGCAAGCTGCACACGCGGCTTGGGTCGCGGTTGAACTACGAGCAAACCGGCGCATCGTCGCTTTTCCGCAAGTCTGGCCGTGGCATTGATGACATTGGCGAGGTGTATCAGGATCAGTTCAAAGACCTGAACGCCGATTGGGACGAAGCCCGCCCCTGGGCCGAGCTGATGGGTGATCCGGCATGGATTGCCGCGCAAGAGTCATGGGATGGCGAAGGTTCGATGCCAGCGTTCGTCTTGCGTGACGGCATTGCCGACGTCCTGCCGCGTACGGCTGAATCCTATGCGATCTTCGCGCGCTTCATGCAGATCGACGAAGGCGACAGCCCGCTTGCGGAAGAGCCGTGGACGGTTGTGCATACCGCGCTTTATCAAGACCTGTCCGAGAGCGAACTGTCCGGCTACACCGGTCCGCGTGCCGATATGCTGCAAGCCGCGGATGCGTTGGTTGACAGCCCTGATTTCGAAACCATCGCCTTTCGTGACGGTTTGGAAGAGATTGATGAGGATTGGGTCACTGCCGAGATCTGGCAGACGATCAAGACCTACAGCCCGTCCTACACTGCGGGCTATTTCCTGAATTCCGTGGACATGCAAAAGACCGCAGATGGCCCGGCCCTGCGCGAAGAAGACGAGCGCATCTACGGTCTGCTGTTCCAGCGGACCATGTTCATGAGCCTTGTTATCACCCTAAGCTGTATCATGCTTGGCTATCCGATTGCCTACCTGCTGTCGAACCTTCCTGCGAGCAAGGCAAACCTGTTGATGATCCTTGTGCTGCTGCCGTTCTGGACCTCGCTTCTGGTGCGGACATCGGCGTGGAAGGTGATGCTTCAACAACAAGGGGTGATCAACGACACGTTGGTTTGGCTTGGCCTTGTGGCCGATGATGCGCGTCTGACGATGATCAACAACCAGTTCGGTACGATTGTGGCGATGACGCATATCCTGCTGCCGTTCATGATCCTGCCGATGTATTCGGTGATGTCGACGATCCCGCAGACCTATGTGCGAGCGGCCAAATCGCTGGGCGCAACCAACTGGACATCGTTCTGGAGGGTCTATTTCCCGCAATCGGTGCCGGGCATTGGCGCGGGGTCGATCCTCGTGTTCATCCTGTCCATCGGTTACTATATCACGCCGGAAATTGTGGGTGGCACGTCGGGTATCTTTATCTCGAACCGGATTGCCTATCACATCTCAAGCTCGCTCAACTGGGGCCTTGCGGCTGCGTTGGGGACGATCCTGCTGGTGGTGGTTCTGTTGCTCTACTGGGCCTACGATCGGATCGTTGGCATCGACAACGTGAAACTGGGGGGCTGAACCATGTCGGACGCCATTCTCACACCTATCGAGAAAAAGCCCATCGGGTTCACCGCTGGCGTGCTTGCTGCGGCGGGCGCCTTTGCCGGGTTGTTCATCGGCACGGCCCAAGGATCAGGTCTGATGGGCATCGTCGTGGGGGCTGCGCTGATGGCGGGGTTTGCCTTTGTGGCGATGCAGGTCTTGGGCGAAACACTTGAAAAGCCGGTGCGCTGGGGCGTCATTGCGGCAGCCGCATTGGGTGGATATCTGTTCAGTGCGGTGCCCGGATTTATCCTTGGCGCGTTGTTCGGCTGGTTCTTTGGCTGGTTCATCTACTGGGTCGGCATGGGCCGCTACCGGGCCCATCTGGTGCCTTACCTCACCGGCAGACAAGTGTTGTGGCACTACACGTTCCGGGTGATCTGCGGCGCGATCTTTATTTTTCTGATCACCCCGATCATCGTGGTGATGCCGTTGTCATTCAATGCGCAGGACTTCTTCACCTTCACACCAGAGATGTTGCGCTTTGATCCGGCGGGCTATAGCCTCAAGCATTACCGTGACTTCCTGACCAACCCGGAATGGACCAGCGCGGTGAAGAACTCGCTGATGATTGCGCCGGTTGCGACGCTGATCTCGGTCACGCTTGGCACGCTGGCGGCCATCGGCCTGAGCCAAAGCCATGTGCCCGGCAAGCGTGCGATCATGGCGATCCTGATTTCGCCGATGATTGTGCCGTTGATCATCTCGGCGACAGGCATGTATTTCTTCTATTCCAAGATCGGTCTTGTCGGCACTTATTGGGGCATCGTCCTGGCGCATGCTGTTCTGGGCATTCCCTTTGTGATCATCACCGTGACCGCAACGCTGGTTGGCTTTGACAAGTCCCTGACGCGGGCGGCGGCGAATATGGGAGCCAACCCGGTGACCACCTTCTTCAAGGTGCAGATGCCGCTGATCTTGCCGGGGGTGATCTCGGGCGGGTTGTTCGCGTTCATCACGTCGTTTGACGAGGTGGTTGTGGTGCTGTTCATCGGATCGGCAGAATTGCAGACCTTGCCGTGGCAGATGTTCACCGGTCTGCGCGAGCAGATTTCGCCAACCATCCTTGCCGCTGCCACGATCCTTGTGGGGATTTCGATCTGTCTTTTGACCGTGGTCGAGATCCTGCGCCGCCGGTCTGAGAAGTTGCGCGGTATGTCGCCGGGGTAATTTCACATTCCTTGGAACCAAAGAAAAAGCCCTGCACCAGATGATGCAGGGCTTTTTCCGTCATATGGGTGTGCGATCAGCTGCGAACCAGCGTCTCGTAGCCTTCTGCGATTTCGCGGGTCAGGGCACCAACCTCAAACGTGAAGTCGCCGATCTGGCCAACAGGCGTGACCTCGGCAGCTGTGCCGGTGAGCCAGCACTGTTCGAACCCTTCGAGTTCTTCCGGCATGATGTGACGCTCATGTACGGTGATGTTGCGCTCTTTGAGCATGCCGATCACGGTCTGGCGGGTGATCCCGTTCAGGAAGCAGTCGGGCGTCGGTGTGTGTACTTCGCCGTCTTTGACGAAGAAGATATTGGCCCCCGTCGCCTCGGCCACATACCCGCGATAGTCGAACATCATGGCGTCGGAGCAGCCTTTTGCTTCAGCCGCGTGTTTGGACATGGTGCAGATCATGTAAAGACCGGCGGCCTTGGCGTGGCTTGGGATTGTCTCGGGCGACGGGCGCTTCCATTTGGAGATGTCGAGCTTGGCCCCCTTCATCTTTGCGTCGCCGTAATAGGCGCCCCATTCCCAGCTTGCGATGGCCAGGCGCACGGGGTTGCGCGCAGAGGCGACACCCATATCTTCGCCCGCACCGCGCCATGCGATGGCACGGACATAGGCGTCAGACTTGCCATTTGCCGCCAGCACGGCCGCTTTGGCTGCTTCGATCTCATCCACTGTGTAGGGGATTTCAAAGTCGATCATCTGCGCCGAGCGCTTCAGGCGTTCGGAGTGATCGCGCGACTTGAAAATCTTGCCGCCATAGGCGCGTTCGCCCTCGAAGACCGAGCTGGCATAGTGCATTGCATGGGTCAGGATGTGGACATTGGCATCGCGCCAGTCGATGAGCTGGCCGTCCATCCAGATCGTTCCGTCGCGGTCATCATAGGTTCCGGCCATTTCAATTCTCCTCGCTCGGATTTTCATTAATTGCGCAATAAAGGTCCGTATCGGACATAATGTTGCGCCAAAACTGAGATTCGCTACCATTTGATCCTTGGAATGTCAACAAGACTGACGTATTTTCAAGACCAAGAAAAAGACGGAGTGGGTGGCAGAACATGGCAGACGGACACACGCAAAACACATCGAGCGGACAGGCACTGCTGTACCTCACTGATGAACAGCTGCGGCAGGGGATCGAGGCGATGTTCTTTGCCTATCGCGGGTTCACCGCGGATCCCGACCGTATTCTTGAAGGTCTGTCTTATGGACGTGCCCATCATCGGGCGATCCATTTCATCCATTGCGCGCCGGGTACAACGGTGAACAACCTGCTGGCCATTCTGGGTGTCACCAAGCAATCGCTGAACCGTGTGTTGCGCACCTTGATCGAAGATGGTCTTGTGACAAGCCATGTGGGACGCAGCGACAAAAGAGAGCGGCATTTGACACTCACCGAGGCCGGAAGCGCGCTGGAACAGCAATTGTCCGATGCACAGCGCGTGCGCATGCGCGACGCGTATCGCAAGGCCGGGCCGGACGCGGTGGCGGGGTTCAAGACTGTGCTGGAAGCGATGATGGATGATGACATGCGCGGCGCTTACCACGCGATGCGAGAGGGGCGCTGATATGGCCGATCCTGATGCCCACCTGCTGATTGTCGACGATGACGAACGCATTCGCGGCCTGTTGCAGAAATTCCTGATCCGCAACGGGTTTCTGGTCAGCGCTGCGCGCGACGCGGCCCATGCAAGGCGCATTCTGTCGGGGCTGGATTTCGACCTGATCGTTCTGGATGTGATGATGCCCGGCGAGGATGGCATTAGTCTGACACGGGGAATCCGCGAGCGGTCGTCGACGCCGATCCTGTTGCTGACCGCACGGGCCGAAACCGAAGACCGGATTGCAGGGCTTGAGGCAGGGGCAGATGATTACCTTGCCAAACCGTTCGAACCGAAAGAGCTGTTGTTGCGGATCAATGCGATCCTGCGGCGGATGCCGGAACAGGTCGCCGATGATGGCGCGCCGAAATACCTGAGCTTGGGCCCGATCCGCTATGACACCGAACGCGCCGAGATGTGGCGGGGCGAAGACCTTGTGCGCCTGACCTCGACCGAGATCCAGCTGATGAAGGTCTTTGCCGCCAAACCCGGTGAAGCGCTGAGCCGGATGCAATTGGTCGAGGAACTGGGCCGCGACCGCAGTCAGAGCCAGGAACGCGCGGTGGATGTGCAGATCACTCGCCTGCGCCGCAAGCTTGAGGACAACCCGAAACAGCCCCGCTACCTGCAAACGGTGCGTGGTGCCGGGTATATGCTTGCGCCCGACTGACGGGTTTGGTCTTTGCATATTTGAAAAAAGAAGAAGCAAAAGGGGGACGCGCGCATGGCGACGGCATTGATCACGCATGCAGATTGTCTGGATCATATCACGCCCGACGGTCATCCCGAACGGGTGGCGCGGCTTGAGCATGTGTTGCATGCGCTCCAAGGGCTGGACCTGCGGCGCGAAGCGGCCCCTTTGGTGGACATGGCGCATCTGGCGTATGTCCACCCGCAGGCGCATGTTGATGCAATTCTGAACGGCGCGCCGGATCAGGGGTTCACCCAGCTTGATGCGGACACCTGGATGTCGCCGAACAGTGTGCCTGCGGCTTTGCGGGCTGCGGGGGCCGTGGTGAAGGCGGTGGATATGGTGCTGGGCGGTGAGGTGGGGAACGCGTTCTGCGCCATTCGCCCGCCCGGTCACCATGCCGAAACCGCGACGCCCATGGGGTTCTGCCTGTTCGGCAATGCGGCTATCGGGGCGAAACACGCGCTTGAGGCGCATGGGCTGAACCGCGTTGCCGTGGTGGATTTCGACGTGCATCACGGCAATGGCACGCAGGATTTGCTGTGGGCCGAGCCGCGTGCATTTACGGTCACCAGCCAGCAGATGCCGCTTTGGCCCGGGACAGGCGATCCGTCTGAACGCGGCGGTCATGACAACGCGCTGAACATCGCGCTGCCACCCGAGTCGGGCGGGGCCGAGATGCGCGCCGCCTACGAGGGTCAGGTGTTCCCGCGTCTGCGCGCCTTTGCGCCGGAATTGATCATCATTTCTGCCGGGTTTGACGCACATCAGGATGATCCGCTGGCCCAGCTTTGTTGGTCGACCGAGGATTTCCGCTGGCTTACCGAAGAGCTGTGCGCGCTGGCGCAAGAGCTGTGCGGCGGGCGCATCGTCTCGACACTCGAAGGTGGGTATGATTTGACTGCGCTGGCAAAAGGTGCGCGCGCGCATGTAGACGTTTTGATGGAGGCCGCGTCATGAGCGACACACCCGTAGACGAGATGAGCTTTGAAGCGGCGATGGCCGAGCTTGAAAAAGTCGTGGGGCAGCTGGAGCGCGGGGATGTGGCGCTGGAGCAATCCATCGCGCTTTACGAACGAGGTGCTGCATTGAAAAAGCGCTGCGAAGCCAAGCTGAACGAAGCGCAGGAAAAGGTCGCCGCGATCACGCTGGACGCGGATGGTCAGCCCAAGGGCACCGCGCCGTTCGACGCCGAGTAAGACAGGGCGATGTTTTCCGACGCGCTGCGCCGTGATGCCGATGCCATTGGCGCACATTTGACCAAGGTTCTGACGGGCGGGCCTGATCTGCCGGTGATCGACGGCATGCGCTATGCGCTGTCAGGTGGCAAACGGCTGCGCGGGTTTCTGGTGCTCGAAGGTGCGCGGTTGCACGGTGTGCCAGAGGCACACGCGATCTGGGCGGCGGCGGCGATTGAGGCAATCCACGCCTACAGTCTTGTGCATGATGACCTGCCTTGCATGGATGACGACGATCTGCGGCGCGGCCTGCCCACGGTGCATCGCAAATGGGATGACGGTACAGCTGTGCTTGTGGGTGATGCGTTGCAGGCCCTTGGGTTCGAACTGGTGCTGGACCCAGCCTGCCATGCGAACGCGGCTGTGCGCGCCGATCTGGCGTCAAGTCTTGCGCGGGCTTCGGGGCACAGGGGTATGGTGCTGGGACAGGCGTTGGACATTCTGGCCGAAACCGCAGCGACGCCGCTGACCTTGGACCAGATCACCCGGTTGCAGGCGGGCAAGACAGGCGCGCTGATCGTGTGGTCTGCCGAGGCGGGGGCGCGGTTGGCGCAGGTCGATCCCGCGCCATTGACGGCATATGCGACGGCGCTGGGCCTTGCCTTTCAAATCGCCGACGACATTCTGGACGTTGAGGGCGATGAGACTACAGTTGGCAAGGCAGTCGGCAAAGATGCGCACCGGGGTAAGGCCACGTTTGTGTCGCTGCTTGGACTGGATGGCGCGAAACGCCGGGCGTCCGAGTTGGTCACTGCCGCCTGTGATGCCTTGTCACCCTATGGGGACCGGGCACAAACCTTGAATGACGCAGCGCAGTTCGTTATCTCGCGCGACACCTGATGCGACCCGGAGGCGCGGCCCATGTCCTTTTCTACAGCGACCCCGCTTCTGGATACGGTGACATCACCGGCTGATCTGAAGCGCTTTTCCGATACACAGCTTGAGCAATTGGCAGACGAGCTGCGGCGCGACACGATTGCCCATGTCTCCCGGACGGGCGGGCATTTGGGTGCGGGCCTCGGTGTGGTCGAACTGACCGTGGCGTTGCATGCGATTTTCGACGCGCCGCGCGACAAGATCGTCTGGGATGTGTCGCACCAGTGTTATCCGCACAAGATCCTGACCGGGCGGCGCGCGCGTATGGGCACGCTGCGGCAAGAGGACGGGCTGTCAGGTTTTACCAAACGGTCAGAATCTCCGTATGATCCGTTTGGTGCTGCGCACAGTTCGACCTCTATTTCAGCCGCGCTTGGCTTTGCCGTCGCGCGTGATCTGGGCGGCAATTGCGACACCGGGCATGGCGACGCGATTGCGGTGATCGGCGACGGAGCGATGAGCGCGGGCATGGCCTATGAGGCAATGAACAATGCGGGCCATTTGAAAAAGCGGCTGATCGTCATTCTGAACGACAACGAAATGAGCATCGCACCCCCGGTCGGCGCGTTGTCGTCCTACCTGTCGCAGCTATATGCAGGTGCGCCGTTTCAGGATTTCAAAGAGGCGGCCAAAGGCGCGGTGAGCCTGCTGCCGCCTCCGTTCCGGGAAGGGGCAAAGCGCGCCAAGGATCTTCTCAAGGGCATGGCCGTGGGCGGCACCTTGTTCGAGGCGCTGGGCTTTTCCTATGTTGGGCCAATTGACGGGCATGATCTGGACCAGCTTTTGCCGGTGCTGCGCACGGTCAAGGATCGTGCGGATGGGCCGATCCTCATTCATGTGCTGACCAAGAAGGGCAAGGGCTATGGCCCGGCCGAAGACTCTGCCGATCGCGGGCATGCGCGGGCCAAGTTCGACCTTGTGACCGGAGAGCAGAAGAAAGCGCCGTCAAACGCGCCGAGCTATACCAAGGTCTTCGCCGATGCGCTGTTGCAGGAAGCGGCGGACGATCCGATGATCTGTGCGGTCACGGCTGCGATGCCCGATGGTACGGGGTTGGACCTGTTTGCCGAGCGCTACCCGTCGCGGACGTTTGACGTGGGGATCGCCGAACAGCATGGCGTGACGTTCTGCGCCGGATTGGCGGCAGGCGGGTTGAAGCCGTTCTGCACGCTGTATTCGACATTCCTGCAACGGGGCTATGATCAGGTGGTGCATGACGTGGCCATTCAACGCTTGCCGGTGCGCTTTGCGATTGACCGGGCAGGTCTGGTCGGGGCCGATGGTGCGACCCATGCGGGAAGCTATGACATTGCTTTTCTGGCGAACCTGCCGGGGTTTGTTGTGATGGCAGCGGCGGACGAGGCCGAGCTGAAGCATATGGTCGCCACCGCCGTCGCGCATAACGAAGGTCCGATTGCGTTCCGGTATCCGCGGGGCGAAGGGCAGGGCGTTGAGATGCCCGAGCGCGGCCAGATTTTACCAATTGGTAAAGGGCGGATGATCCGCGAGGGCAGCAAGGTTGCGATCCTATCTTTTGGCACCCGTCTGGGCGAGGTTCTGACCGCCTGCGAGGCGCTTGAGGCCAAAGGCATCACGCCGACGGTGGCCGATGCCCGTTTTGCCAAGCCGCTGGACCGGGATCTGATCCTGAAACTGGCGGCAGAACACGAGGCACTGATCACCATCGAAGAAGGGGCTGTTGGTGGATTTGGCAGCCATGTGGCCCAGCTTTTGGCCGAAGAAGAGGTGTTCGACCACGGGCTGAAATTCCGCTCCATGGTGCTGCCGGATATCTTTATTGATCAGGCTAGTCCGGCGGCGATGTATGCTGTAGCAGGGCTGAATTCTGAACAGATCGAACAGAAAGTGTTGGATGTGCTGGGCGTCGCGGCGATTGGCAAACGGGCCTAGAACAGCCCGGCGATCAATGCAGCCACGACCGATAGCGACAGCCCGAGCACGGTATAGCCCGCGATCAGGACAAATCCGTCCCGCACCATCAGCGCAAACGCAATAAGGGCGACGCCGGTGGCGCTCACGGATGTGAACATCGGCAGAATTTCCAGAAACGGCCATGTGGCCGCGACGCTCATCACCGCCAAGAGGGCGATCCGGTCCATGGGTGCGGCGGACAGGAACCGCAGCCTGTCGCGGCTGTTGCGGTCGAGACATGCCGCAGGTTTGCGCAAGAATGCCACGGCGCGGGTCAGTTGGTCCTTGCGCAGCCGTCGTGTGGCAAGGAACCGTGGCAACCACAGGTGTGTGCGTCCGAAAAACGCCTGTATCGAAATGGTCAGGATCACCAAACCGCCAAGCGTTGGCATCAGCGGGATGATCGACAGTGGAGACACGAGGATCAGTGACGGGATCAGCAACGCAGCCCCGAAGGAACGGGCACCCACACGGTCCAACATCTCCTGAATGGTCAGCCCGTCTTGCGCATCATGTGTCTGGGTGCCCGCGCCGGTCGTTGGCATGTCCGGATCAAGCGCATCAAGAAGACTGGTCAGCGATCTTGGTGCCCTGGGGTCGGATGTCACGGTTTGGTTTGCTCTGCGGCAAGGATGGCGGCGAGACCAGTCCGGTAATCGGGATATTGCAAGGTTATGCCAAGGTCTGATTTGATCCGGTCATTCCGCACCCGTTTGCTTTCGGCATAAAAGCTGCGCGCCATGGGGGACAGTTCGGCATCCTCGAACGCCTGTTCGGGCGGTGCCTCGACCCTGAGCAGGGTGGCGGCGTGGGCAATCACGTCCTGCGGCGGTGCAGGATCGTCATCGCACAGGTTATAGGCGGTGCCCGGTTTGGGATGGCTCATCGACGCCTCAAGCACCAATGCGATATCTTCGACATGGATGCGGCTGAACACCTGACCGGGCTTGATGATCCGGCGGGCAGTGCCGTCGCGCACCTTGGCGAAGGGGCCACGACCGGGTCCGTAAATTCCCGCGAGACGGAAGATATGCAGCGACAGACCCGCAATGGCCGACCAAGCGGCTTCGGCCCTGACACGCCGGCGGCCACGTTCGGTGGCTGGCGTGAGCACCGCGCTTTCATCCACCCAGTCGCCCTGCGCATCGCCGTAAACGCCGGTTGTGGACAGATAGCCCACCCAGTCGAGCCTTGCTGCCTGTGCCGCGATATCGGCTTTCAAAAGGGCCAGCGTCGGGTCGCCTGTTTCGGTTGGGCCTGCGGAGACGAGCAGGTGACTGGCGTTTTCCAACCACGGCAGAATGGCGTCTCTGTCCCACAAAAGCGGTGTGATCCCTTGGGCGCGCAGGGCCGTGAAATTGTCCGGGTCGCGTGTTGTGCCCGCAATGCGCCAGCCCTGCGGCACGAGCCGCTTGGCCAGATAGGCCGCGCTGTAGCCGTGGCCGAGAGAGAGCAATGTCTTTTCCATAAGCAAGACGTGGTACGCCAAATTCCAAAAACAAGCGGGCGCCGAGCTGCCTCGCTGATTTGTTAACGTTCATGCGGCGTAATCAGATCCCTCGGCGTCGAGAATTTTTTTCAATTCGTCCAGATGGCGGGCGTCTTGCTCCGGGTAGCCTTCGAGTTCTTGGGCTGTTTTCTCGGCAATCTCGTCCGAGAGCACTTTCAACGGCTGGCCTGTTTGCAGCGCGCGGATATAGGTCTCGGCGGCGCGTTCGAAGTAATATAGACGGTTGAACGTGTCGGCCACGCTGTCGCCAATCACCATGATGCCGTGATTGCCCATGATCATGACCTTTTGCTTGGGGTCAGAGAAAAGCTGTGCACAGCGTTCGCCTTCTTCTTCAAAGGCCAGCCCTCCGTAATGGCTGTCGATCACGGTACGGTTGAAGAAGGTGGCACAGTTCTGGTCGATCGGGGGCAAGCGCGGGTCTTGCAGGCAGGCCAGAACGGTGGCGTGGATCGAATGGACGTGCATGGCGCAGCGCGCATGGGGGCAATGCCGATGCAGACCGCCGTGCAGGCCCCATGCAGTGGGGTCGGGCGCGTTTGGTCCGTTCAACGTGTCGGGATCATTGGCATCCACGACCAAGAGGTCGCTGGCCTTGATCCGGGCGAAATGGACCTGATTGGGGTTCATCAAAAACTGGGTGCCATCGTCGTTGATTGACAGGCTGAAATGGTTGGCGACGCCTTCATGCATGTTCAGGCGTGCGGTCCAGCGAAAGGCGGCGGCAAGGTCAACTCGTTCCTGCCAGTGATCTATGTTGCGGGCCAAGTGCGTGACGGTCATGAGTGCCTCCTGTGGTTTTCCCCAGACCAAGCCGTCTGTGCGCCGAAGTCAAGCCGTGCGTGGTCGGATATCGCGTCCGGCATTTGCGCAGGGTGGATCAGAGCGGACGCTACGGCACCCATGCATAGCCATCGGTGCACAGCAGGTAACATTCGCGTAGGCCGTGCGGTTTGTCGGTGGGCGCTTGCAGCACAGTGAACCCTGCCGCTTGGGCCAAGGTGCAGGCGTGATCCGGGTCCGTGTCATACAGACGGATCTCAAGCCCGGCGCCGCGCGGTGGGTTTTCCGGCACCAGCCCCAGCAACGGGTTTGCGCCATAGGTCGTGTCTGCGTGGAGTTGAAACACCTAATCGCCATAGCACATGATGGCGAAATCATCCGATAGCCTGTGTGCGGCCATGCCAAACACCTGGGACAGCTGCGTGGCCAGGTGGCGCACATCGCGGGTGATCAGGTTCAGGCCCAGCCCACGCAAGCTTGCGCCAAACGCCTTTGGGGTGACGGTTTCGTAATCCATCAGGCTGCAAACGCTCCTCGTGATTGTGGATAGCTTGATTGCGTGTCATGGACCTGTCAACCTGCACCAAAAGCAGGTGAACACATAAGAAAGGCAGGCCATGCAGGACCGTTCGATCAATCTGGACATCCTTTCACCGGAGGCACCATCGCCGGAACGGTTCGACACTGCGACGGCTGCCGTTGACCGCCTCTGTGCCCTTTATGATCAGGCGACCCGCTTTTTGTGTGACAGTTTTCAGACCGCGATGGAGCAGGGGCATCCCGGTGTGCGCTACCGGGCGTTTTACCCCGAAGTGCGGATTACCACGACCAGCTTTGCCAAGGTGGACAGCCGTCTGAGCTTTGGTCACGTGTCGCATCCCGGCACCCATGCCGCGACGATCACGCGGCCTGACCTGTTTCGGCACTATCTGGAACAGCAGATCACACTTTTGCTTGAAAACCACGGCGTGCCGATCGAAATCGGGATCTCGGACACCCCGATGCCAGTGCATTTCGCGGTGGCCAATGATGCGGCGATCACCGTGCCACAAGAAGGCGCTGCCGATTTTATCCTGCGTGACGTGTTCGACGTGCCCGACCTTGCGACGACCAATGACGATATCGTCAACGGTGTGGCCAAGCCCGCGCCGGATGGAACCGAACCGCTTGCCCCGTTCACAGCGCAGCGCGTGGATTATTCATTGGCGCGCCTGTCGCATTATACTGCGACCGACCCGCATCATTTCCAGAACCACGTGTTGTTCACCAACTACCAGTTTTACGTGGCCGAGTTTGAAGCCTATGCGCGCGCGCAATTGGCTGATCCGGACAGCGGGTACACAAGTTTTGTCAGCACCGGTAATTCCGAGATTTTTTCAGCTGACGATGTGTTGCCTGCGGTCGACAAGATGCCCCAGATGCCGACCTACCACCTCAAGCGCAAAGGCGGGGCGGGGATCACGCTGGTCAATATCGGGGTGGGTCCGTCGAATGCGAAAACCGCAACTGACCATATCGCCGTGTTGCGCCCGCATGCGTGGCTGATGGTGGGGCATTGTGCCGGTCTGCGCAATTCGCAAAGCCTTGGGGATTTCGTGCTGGCCCATGCCTATCTGCGCGAAGATCGCGTGCTGGATGACGATCTGCCCGTCTGGGTGCCGATCCCGGCGCTTGCAGAAATACAGATCGCGTTGGAGCGGGCGGTGGCGGCAGAAACGCAGCTTGAGGGATATGACCTCAAGCGGATCATGCGGACAGGCACCGTGGCCAGTGTCGACAACCGCAACTGGGAATTGCGCGACCAGCAGGGCCCGGTTCAGCGGCTAAGCCAGAGCAGGGCTGTTGCGCTTGATATGGAAAGTGCGACGATTGCCGCAAACGGGTTCCGGTTCCGGGTGCCTTACGGCACGTTACTGTGTGTGAGTGACAAGCCGTTGCACGGCGAATTGAAGCTGCCTGGCATGGCGTCGGATTTTTATAAAACACAGGTTGCACGGCATTTGATGATCGGGATTCACGCCATGGAACATCTGCGCGACATGCCTCTTGAGCGTATTCACAGCCGCAAGCTGCGCAGCTTTGAGGAAACAGCGTTCCTCTAAGCGATTCTTGGTTTTTGCGACGCCGCGGCCAATTTGTTTGTTCCACCCCATGAAAACTGGGGGAAAAGCATAAAAAAAGGCGAAAATCACTTGGTAAAGGTCCACCAACCGTTGTGTTTCCCCTCAATATACGGTTAGTTTTTCGTCACGAGGCCCAAGATCGGGCAGTGAAGGAGACCACGAAATGGCGAAACCAATGACCAAGACCCAGCTTGTGGCCGCTCTGGCCGAAGAAATGGGCAGCGACAAGAAAACCGCAGGCGCTGCACTGGAGGCAGTCACCGGCATCATCACCAAAGAAGTATCCGGCGGCGGCGCTGTGACACTTCCCGGTGTTGGCAAGATCTATTGCCGCGAGCGGCCCGAGCGCATGGTGCGCAACCCGGCCACTGGTGAGCAGTTCAAGAAAGAAGCGGACAAAGTGGTCAAGATGACCATTGCGAAAGCTCTCAAGGACAGCGTAAACGGCTGATCCGACTTTTGGACATGCTGAAAAGGCCGCTCGTTTGAGCGGCCTTTTTTGTATCAGCTGTCTTTCGGCACGTCATGCGCCTTGAGCAGGGCTTCTTTGGATGCGTCCTCTGGGAGGTCTTCGTTCTTCCACAGGGGCACGCCCGTCGACAAAACCGACCGGCCCATCATATGCGCCCCGATTGGCGCGGTGAGAAGAATGAACAGCATGATCGCTATGACGCGGATGGTGATGTCCGAACTGCCATAGACAATCGCACAGCCCGCCAGGATCAGCCCTGTGGACAGCGTCCCGATCTTTGTGGAGGCATGCATGCGGATCAGCACGTCTGGCATCCTGAGAAGGCCAAGCGCGCCGATGATGGCGAACACGCCACCAAGGATAATGAGACAGCCTGCGACGACCTCAATCATCTGACGCCTCCTTTCGGTTGCGAAGGGTGTTGCGTTCGGCAAAGCGGGCCAGCGCCACGGTTGCGAGGAACCCGACCAGCGCCAGCACCAGCGCCACGTCAAGGAATGCGCTGGTGCCATAGCGCACAGCAGCGAGGCCACAGAAGGCCACGATGGCCACGGTCATGAAATCAAGCGCGACCACACGATCCTGAAGGCTTGGCCCTTTGACCATGCGAATAAAGGCCATCACCACCGACAGCACCACGCACATGAACCCGATCTCAAGACTGAGTTCCAGAAATCCGTTCATTATGTCCCCTCCACAGCGTCAATGACCCAACGCTCCATACCGTCTTTCAGGCTACGACGCAGTGCGTCGTGATCGTCGGCAAACATCGCATGCACCAGCAGCGTCTTGCGATCCTCACTCACGTCAAGGCTTAGCGTGCCGGGGGTGAGCGATATCAGATTGGTGACCAGCAGGATGCCGGTATCGGTCTTTACATCCAGTGGCACCTCGATGATCGCAGGGCGCGACCGGTGGCGGGGTGTCAGGATGTCAAAGGCGACAGCAAGGCTTGAGACGATCAGTTCATAGTGGAACATCACGATCAGCTTGATCCACGCTGTCACCCGTTTGAAATACGTGCTGGTGCCCAGAAGTGGCTGGATCAGCCAAAGCGCGCCATAGCCAATCACGAACCCGGTTGTCAGCCCGACCAGTGACACACTGCCCGTAAAGGCAACCCAGGCGATGGCCAGAATGATGTTCAATCCAAAGGTGTTCATGGCTGTTCCCCCAACACCGCAGCAATATAGGCCGATGGATCAAGAAGCTGCGCTGCCGAATCCTGGGCGAATTGCACAAACGGTTCGGGCATCACCCCGATCATCACGGTCAGCGCGGCCAGACCAGCAATCGGGATCAAGAGCGCGGCGCGATCCCGGCCAGACAGCGACGACAATTTGGGTTCGATCCCGTCGGGATGCGGTTCCCAGAACGCCTGCGCCCAGATCTTGGTCATTGAGTAGATCGTCAACAGACCCACCGCGAGGGCGATCCCGGCAATGAACCACGCCTGAATATCGAGCGCCGCCTTGACCAGAAGGAACTTCGCCCAGAAGCCTGACAATGGTGGAAAGCCGGCAAGCGAAAAGGCCGGGATGACGAACAGAACGGCCAAGAGCGGAGCCGATTTGTAGAGGCCCCCAATGCGCGCAAGCTCGGTTCCGCCAGCGATCTTGTTGGCGACCCCTGCAATCAGGAACAGATTCGCTTTTACGACGATGTGGTGGACGAGGTAGAACACCGCCCCCACGAGGGCCAGCGGCGTCAGCAGGGCCAGGCCAAGGATCATGTAGCCAATCTGACTCACGATGTGGAACGACAGGATCTTGCGCATATCGCTTTGTGCCGCTGCACCCAGAACACCCACAACCATCGTCAGGCCCGCGACCCACAGCAGGATCGTATGGGTGAACGCGGTGTCGTGGTCAAAGATCAGCGTGAACATCCGCATCAGGGCATAGACCCCCACCTTGGTCAGAAGCCCGGCAAACACCGCCGATACCGAAAACGACGGGGTGTGGTAGGATGCAGGCAGCCAGAAAAACAGCGGGAACACCGCAGCCTTGACCCCGAAGGCAATCATGAACAGCACTGCAACCACGGTCAAAAGCTGCTGGTCCGCACCGTCCACCGCCGACGCCAGATCAGCCATGTTGAGCGTGCCAGTCATGCCATACAAAAGGCCGATGCCTGTCAGGAACATGATCGTGGACACAAGGTTCAGGGCCACGTATTTCACGCCGCCGTCGATCTGTTCGGGGCGTCCGCCCAGCACCAGAAGGCCGAAGGACGCGATCAGCATGACCTCGAACCAGACATAG
This sequence comes from Marivita sp., assembly GCF_051251565.1. Lineage (GTDB taxonomy): Bacteria > Pseudomonadota > Alphaproteobacteria > Rhodobacterales > Rhodobacteraceae > Marivita. The sequence goes on from NZ_JBPOFB010000001.1 coordinate 136,938, forward strand.
AGGTTGAACAGGTCGCCTGTGATGAACGCCCCGACCACACCCGCGATCAGCATGTTGAACAGCGCGTGATAGCCCAGCCGCTCCATGTGTTCGTCCACATCGGCCAAAGCATAGACCGACACCGCAACGGCGACGATGGCCGTGATCAGGACCATCACCGCTGACAGAAGGTCCGCGACAAGTGTGATGCCAAAGGGGGCAGGCCATTGGCCCATTTGCCCGGCAATCACGCCTTCGCGCAGCACGGCGTTCATCAAGAGAAGGGACACGGCCAAAAGAACGCCCGAGCCGATCACCGAAACCCAGCGGCCCCACGGGGACACGCGCATGAGGAAAGCCAGAACCGCAGTTATGAACGGGATGACGATAGGTAGTGCGAGAAGCCAGCTCACTTGTGCGCCTCTTCAGGTTCGGCCAGGCGCATGTCGTCCGGCGTCAGGGAATTGAGCGTGGTCCACGCGCGGAAGACCAGCACGATGGCAAAGGCAAAAAGGCCAAAACCGATCACGATAGCCGTCAGGACAAGCGCCTGTGGCAATGCGTTGGCGATGTCACCCAGCGGTGCGTCAGCGCCTTCGGGGATCAGCGGCGGGGCGCCCGTGGTCAGGCGTCCGGCGACAAAGATTGTCAGGTTTGCGGCGTTCGAAATCAGGACCAGCCCGAAGATGAACCGCAGCAGGTGGTTTGACAGCATCAGGTAAACCGATGAGGTCACCAGAACACCGATGGTGATGGCAAAGAGGAATTCCATCAGATTTCTTCCTCCATTGCGAAGACAAGGGTCAGGATCGACCCGAAAACCACGAGATAGACACCGATGTCAAAGACCAGCACCGTAGACAGGGGCAGGCCCTTGTCTGTTTCCGTTGCCCCGATAAAAAGCCATTGCCCGGTGAACAGCGCGTCTCCGAACACCGCAGCGAAGAGGCCCGCCGCAAGCGCGATACCCAGCCCCCAGATCGCTAGGGTCTGCGGCAGAACACGCAACGCCGCGCGGGCGTCTTGGGTGCCGCAGGCTATCGCATATAGCACGAACCCGGTTGCGCCGGTCAGGCCACCGATAAAGCCGCCCCCCGGTTCGTTATGGCCGCGCAGCATCATGTAGAAGGAAAACACCAGCAGCAGCCCGGCAAGGTACCGCGTGCCGACGCGCAGGATGACGGAGTTCATTTTTGGTCTCCTTTGCGTGTGGTGCGCAGCAGCGCATAGGCGGACAGGGCCGCGATCACGACGACCGCGATTTCGCCAAAAGTGTCAAGCGCGCGGAAATCCACGAGGATCACGTTGACGATGTTGCGGCCATAAGCTTCGGGCCAGCTTGTCGCTTCGAAATAGTCGGTCAGCCGCAGGTCAAGCGGCGAGGACACAACCGCCACAAGGATCAATGTCACAGACACGCCCATTGCGATGGACAGCGCGGCGTGACCCAACCGGAACTCGGCCTTGGGCAGTGAGGGCAGGCGCAGCATCACAATCGCCACCAGCACCACAACAAGCGTTTCCACAAGAAGCTGGGTGATCGCCACATCTGGCGCGCTGAACAAGATGAAGATCAGCGCGATACCGATCCCGACCACGCCAAGCGCTGCAATCCCGGCGATGCGCGAACTGGTGACTAGTGCAAGGATCGACCCGGCAATCGTCAAAAGCGCGATTGAGGCATGCTTCCATTCAACGTCTGACAGATCAACGTTGATCGCAGGCAGGCCGGTATAGACAAAGGTCAACAGCACACCGGAGGCAATCGTCAGGAACGTGACTGACAAATAGCTGGAGAGTTTGCCATTTTGCACAAGCTGAGTTTGCCACTTCGCAAAGCCTTTCAGCCCGTCAAGAAAGCGGTCCCATCCCCGGTCGAGGTTTGGAATGGCGTTAAAGCCACGATCCAGCATCGCGCGCAGTTTGACGTGGGTCATGTAGATGAGGATACCCAGAACAAAAGTCGCAACACTAAGCAGGAGCGGGATGTTGAACCCGGCCCAAAGCTTCAGCTCTTTCGCCTCGCTGACCTCGCCGGTCAGGGAGATTACCATCGGGTTGATCAACGACACCTGCAACAGGTCGGGATAGATGCCAAAGATCGCGCCAAGGCTGGCCAGGATGATCGGCCCGGCCCACATCTGCCAGGGGGCCTCGCGCGGGGATTGATCCGACGGCACGCTGCCTTGCCAGAACGGGCGCAGGGCAACCACAGCCGCAACGGCCAGCATCAACGCGTTCGCCAAGAGCGCTGCACCTGCCACCAATATGGGTTCCGACGCCACGGCAATCGCGCCGGCATATTTCAGCTCTTTGCCGATAAAGCCAAGGAAGGGTGGAAAGCCCGCCATAGACAGCGCCGCAAGTGCAGCCGCGACGGTGGTGATCGGCATCAGCCGCCTGAGCCCGCCCAGTTGATCTGTCTCGCGGGTGCCGGTCGACAGGTCGATACAGCCCACCACCAAAAACAGCGCCGCTTTGTAAAGCGAATGCACGATCAGGAAGGTCGCAAAAGCGGTCATTGCGTAGCCGGACTCTTGCCCCAGGAACAGCGTGAGCGTGCCAAGCGCCATCAGCGTGGTATAGGCCAATGCTTGCTTCAGGTCGGTCTGGCGCAGGGCCAAAAGGCTTGCGAAGACGGCGGTTGCGGCTCCGAGTGCTGTGAGCGTCCAAAGCCACACATCGGTGCCGGACATCGCCGGGTGCATGCGCGCCATGACATAGATGCCTGCTTTGACCATCGTGGCTGAATGCAGAAACGCGCTGACCGGGGTGGGCGCGGCCATGGCGTTGGGCAGCCAGAAATGGAACGGCACCTGTGCCGATTTGGTAAAGGTGCCCGCCAGCAACAGGATCAGGATGGGCAGGTACATCGCATGCGCCTTGAGATCGTCGCCCATCGTCAGCAGGCCCGAAATGCTGGTTGTGCCGGACACGGCTGCCAGCAGGATCAGACCCGCCAGAAACGCGAGCCCGCCCGCGCCGGTGACAAAAAGCGCCTGCAACGCGTTGCGGCGGCTTTTCTCGGCCTCATGCGAAAAGCCGATCAGCATGTACGAGGTCAGCGTTGTCAGTTCCCAAAAGACAAACAACACAATCAGATCGTCGGCCAGAACCAGCCCCAGCATCGACACCATGAAGGCCGTCAGGAACAAGGCAAACCGGGCATATTGCGGATGTCCAGCAAGGTAGGTGTTCGAATACAACAGCACCAGCGTGCCGATGCCCGAAATCAGCAAGGAGAACGTGAGGCTGAGTCCGTCGACCAGAAACGCCAGTTCAATCCCAAGCGATGGAATCCACGGGACCGATACGCGAATGATCTCTTGCGCGGCAATCGTCGGGATCATGGATGCAAAAAAGACAAACAGCGCTGCGGCAAACAGAATGGGGATGACCCCGGTTATGCCATTCGCGTTTACGTCTTTTGGAAAGCCACCAGCCATCAGATAGATACCTCTTGCGAACCTGCGCCAACGGGCGATTGAAATCCCGAAGCCTTGGCCGTCAGCACCGAACAGCTGACGTGATTTAAAACGGTCTCGGCCGTGTTGCCGATGAAAAACCCTGCGACGCCCGTGCGAGTCAGAGTGCCCATGACGATCGTGTCGATCCCTTCGGCGGCCACGTGCTCGGGAATCACATCGCCCGCGACGCCCTTGATATGCAGCACGCGCATGATGTCTTCAAACGCGGAAAAGCCCGAAACCAATGATTGCAGACGCTCTTTGCTTGACGCTTGCGCTTTTGCAACCAATCGGTTGATGTCCTGATCCGAAATGTCGGCGATCCCGTGCCGCAAGGTGGCCTCTTCCTGAAGTCGCCAAACCGTCATCACGTCCAGTTTTGCGCCATCGCTGCGCGCAAGCGACGTGGCCATTTCCATCAGCGCATGGTTCAGCCCGTCGCGCGCGGCATCGTTCGGGTCTGGATCGACCGCCACTAGGATACGCCGGGCGCGTGGTTCCGCGGCAGAATTGATAATCCAGACGGGGCAGGGGCATTTGCGCAACAGGTGCATATCGGCGCCGGGAAAGAACCGGCGTCCGCCGACGCGATGCGCGCCCTTGACCACAAGGTCATGCCCGTTGCGCAGGACATGCCTGATGATTTCGATAAAGGGTGTGCCAATCAGCAGCTTTGTGTCGACCGCGATGCCCTTGTCGCGCAGCATCTTTGCACGGTCTGCAAGTTTCGCCTGGTGCACGGCAACAACCGCTTCGCCAAGTGCCTGACTGCCTAATCCGGGGATCACCGAAAAAAGCTTGGACACATCGCTGGCCCCGCCGCTGTCGATTGTGCTGACAAGCGTCACGGCGGCATCATTGGCCGTGGCAAGCCAGATCACGCGGTCCAGCGCCATCTCATGTGCGCTTTGGTCATCGCACACAAACAGAATGTTCTTGAATCGCTGCACGCGGAACGCCCCTTAACCCACTATCCGAGATAGGATGGTGGGTCTCATTGACCAAATCGAAAATACGCGTAGTTTTGATAGAAAATAACTATCAGAGGCGCGAGCATGCCCAGCTTACAGCAATTGCGATACCTTGTTGCCGTCGCGGACCAGTTGCATTTTCGCCGCGCTGCGGAGGTTTGCAACGTCACCCAGCCGACTCTGAGCGCGCAAATCAAGGATCTTGAGGTGCGGCTTGGCACCACTTTGGTCGAACGCAGCCGGTCCAAGGTGATGATGACCCCAACCGGCAAAGAGATTGCAGAGCGCGGGCGGCGCATCCTGCGCGAGGTGTCCGAGATTCACACCATCGCCAAATCGCGCCAATCTGTCTTGAACTCGGTGATCCGCATTGGTGTGGTTCAGACGGTCGGGTCTTATTTCCTGCCGCTGGTGATCCCGGATTTGCACACACAATATCCCAAGCTGGGGCTTTATATCCGCGAAGGATTGCCGGATCTGTTGTTGCGCAGCCTTGAAGACGGTGCGTTGGATTTGCTGTTCTTTCCGTTGCCGGTGAACAGGGCCGAGCTTGAGACGCTGTCACTTTTTCGGGAACCCATTCAGGTTGTGTTGCCCGTTGATCACCGACTTGCCGCCGAGCCCGAGATTGATCCTGTCATGCTGCGCGGCGAAACCATCCTGTCGCTGGAACCGGGGCACCGTCTGCACGAATTGGTGCGTACGATTTCTGACGATTATGGGGTTGAGCTTTCGCATGATTACGAAGGCACCAGCCTTGATACCCTGCGCCAGATGGTGGCGACTGGGATGGGCCTGTCGCTGATGCCAGCGCTTTACGTCAAATCCGAAGTGGCGCATCAGGATCTGGTTGTCGCGCGCCCGTTTCGAGGCACCGCGCCGTCGCGGACCATCGGGATGGTCTGGCGCAAGGGCACATCGCGCGAAGAGGACTACCGCCTTTTGTCCACCTTGGTTTGTCGGTCCCTGTCGGATCGCGCCCCCGAGATCACCGTTCTGGGCGATGTGTCGGGCCGGTGATGCCTGTTAGGGCGTGTATTGGACAAGCGACGCATGGGTGCGCTCAATCCGGTCCTCGGCCAGCGCGGTGCCGGTTTGCCATCCTTCGGCGTCATCAAGTGCTGCGGGCGCTTCGAAATCAAAGGGGATTTTCGACAGGTCGCTGTTCATCACTTCGATCAATTCGAACACCGGCAGCGCCGCGCGCCGCCGTCTTTCCGAAAATTGCAGTGACAGGGCGATCAACGTCCGGCTGTTATAAGGGGACAGGTAGAAATTCCGCCACAGCGCCGGGAAAGATGCGCCGACGGTGGATGGATAATACACCTCAAGGAACATGAAATCCGCCGCTTTTGCCATGGCCGTGTCGGGCAATGTGGCCTGCCACGCCAGAAAATCGTCGCGGTGGCGGTCGGCAATTGAGCTGTCAAAATCGGCGCGCGGCACGATGAGCAGTCTTTCGATCTGCCAATCCGGAGTGCGCCAGTGCTTTTCAGATCGGAACACAAACACCGCCCGCAACAGATCGGTCTGGTGCCCCCGCAAGACAACATTGCCGTCGGGCACACCAGTGATCACGCCATTCAGATATTCCTTGGGTGGTTTGACAGGTGCGCCGTAGGTGACCTGATACGCAGCCAGCGTGCGGCGGATGTCCTTTGGCGTCATCGACACCTGACGTTTGTCATGAACGTCATGCGCCACCCCGGCAACTCGGCACAGGTCAGCGGCGATGGCCGCGTCCCGGCGCGTCGCATAATTGTTGATGTGGGTGTAGACCTGATCGAGCTTCGCCGCGTGTTCGCCCGCAAACGCAAGGATCAGACGGCTGTCCATGCCGCCGGTGACCGGAAGCGAGCAGGGATAGGACCCTGTGATTTCCGCTATATTCGCGCGCGTGGTGGCGATGATCTGGGCGTATATGTCCAGAATGGTCTCAGGTTCCGGCGTAAATTGTTCGTCGCGGGGCCAAAACCGGTGTTCACGCAATGCATCGAGGTCCAGATAGCAGTTCGGGTTCATTCGTCGCACTGCGGCATCTGCGGTGTTAAACAACGACAGTTTCCCACCCCGGTCCCGAATGGACTCAAGATCGACCTTGGGATTGGGCCGCAGCGGGCGCTTGATGGCAAGAAGCGGCGAAGAGGCGACAAAGCCGTCTTCTGCATTATATACCGCGCCAATCATTCCAACCGGATCGGTATACAGCCGCGTCGCCTTGAGCGCATGGAGCACAAACGCGTAGCGCCCGGCGGCATCGTTCAGGAAGGATTCGAATCGCGCCCAGAAATTTTTGCTCCGGCTGCTGAAGGGCAGTGTGATGCGGTTCGTAGATGTAACCGCCATGGTCCCTGCGGCTATGCCAAGCAAAAGGCCGATCGGGCGATCCGCTGAATCGTACACATTGGACACGGGAAGGTGGCTGCCGCAGTGCACATGAACGTTACCCACCACATGCCCGGTGAACCCGTCAAGCGCTTCGGCAGTTCTTGAAATCACATATTGGTAGCGAAACCGGTCTTCAAACGGCCCAAGCCGATAGGTCCATTGCCGCTGTGCTTCAAACATACTGCATACCATCCTGGTTCAGGGACAACTAGCTCGCATATATTTCGAAGACGTAAAGGCCTGTCGGTAAAATCGGCCAATAAATTCCGCATGCTGGGAATTTGGTGGAGCCTAGGGGGATCGAACCCCTGACCTCTTGCATGCCATGCAAGCGCTCTCCCAGCTGAGCTAAGGCCCCGTTAGTGCGTGTTCACCTACGCAAAGCTTGGGGCGGGATCAAGCGTGATTCCGCCCCTTTTGAAGAAATTAATCGTCGTCGTTGCTGGCGACGTCAGCGATCTCGTCCAGAGAGACGTTGTCATCGTCATCGTCTTCGAGAACATCATCATCATCCTCGAGTTCGACATCGACATCATCATCCTCAAGAACATCGCCCTCATCGGTCTCTGTGTCCTTGGCTTTGCTTTGCCGGTCTGCAGCATCCGCTGCGATCATGCGTGTCTTGCCTGTGTCGATCTCGACCACTTCGCCCGTGTAGGGGCTGACGATCGGATCGGCATTGAGGTCATAGAACCGCTTGCCTGTGGTGGGGCAAAGGCGCTTGGTGCCCCATTCTTCTTTGGGCATGGGTTATCCCCTTCAATTGCGTGGTCATATCGACAACCAGCGCCAACTGCCATAACACCGAACCAGTGTCAAAGGCTTTACGGCACGGATCTCATCGAGCGGCATATGGGCGTTACAACTCTTCCGGGCAACCCCGAAATTACGTTGAAACTGCGGAAAAACCCGCGGGCACGGCGCATGACGCTACGGATATCGCGCGTTGATGGCGCTGTGACCCTGACCGTGCCGCGTGGCGTGTCCGACCGCGAAGCGCTCGCTTTTGCCGCAGAAAAGCAGGATTGGGTGCTTGGCCATCTGTCGCAACAGGCCGCAACTGTTCATGTCGGGCCGGGGCAAACCCTGAATGTGGGCGGGGCGCAATTTCAGCTTGTCGCGGGCGCGGGCAAACGATTGCGCGTCGTGGGCAACACAATTGAACTGCCACAGCCGGTGGAGAAAGGGCGGCTTCATCTGTTGGCCTGGCTGAAAGAGCAGGCCCGTGCGGAGCTGACCCGTGCATCGGACCATTACGCCGAACGGCTGGGGCGCGGCTATGCGCGGCTGAGCCTGCGGGACACGCGGTCGCGCTGGGGGTCGTGTTCGTCTGCCGGGGCGCTCATGTATTCGTGGCGGTTGATCCTCGCACCGAAATCGGTGCTGGCCTATGTCGCGGCGCATGAAGTGGCACATTTGCAGGAAATGAACCATTCCGCAGATTTCTGGCGCGTGGTGGATCAGCTTTACGGTCCCCACCAAGAGGCGCGCGCATGGCTGCGGCAAGACGGCCCAAAGCTGCACCGCTTCCGGTTTGATGCTTGACCGCCCTGACAGCTGTGATCACAGTTCGGTATGAGCGTCATTCCCCGCCCCACTGAACCCACCTTGTCCGCGCATGACCGTGTCTATCGCGGGTTGCGCAACCGGATCATGTTCGGCCAGATGTCGCCGGGCGAACCTCTGACGCTGCGCGGGGTTGGACGGGAATTCGATGTCTCCATGACCCCCGCGCGCGAAGCATTTCAACGGCTTGTCGCCGAAGGTGCGTTGTCGATGTCAGCCTCGGGCCGGGTCTCGACGCCAGAGCTGTCGAATGACCGGATCGAAGAATTGGCTGCCCTGCGTGCCCTGATCGAGGTCGAGCTGGCCAGCCGGGCCTTGCCTCGGGCACATTTGGCCCTGATTGAACGGCTTCAAAGCATCAATGGCACGATTGCCGATGCGATCTCAAACCGTGATTCAGTGGGTTATATCCGGACCAATCTCGATTTTCATCGGACGCTGTACCTGCGGGCGCAGGCACCTGCGATGCTGGCGATGGCGGAAACCGTCTGGCTTCAGCTTGGGCCGACCATGCGGGCGCTCTATGGCCGTTTGCGCCGTACCGAAGCGCCACAATATCACCGGTTGATCATTGCCGCGCTAAAGGCCGGGGATGAACCCGGCCTGCGACTTGCGGTGCGGTCTGATGTGACCCAAGGTTTGCGGCTTTTGGCGGGCTAGGCCAATCTGCGCGCCGGTTCAATGCGCCATGAAAACCGGGATTTCGCAGGTTTCCAGCATGTTGCGGGTCACCCCGCCCAGAACGGCCTCGCGGAAACGCGAATGCCCATACGCGCCCATCACCATCAGATCAGCGTTGATATCGATGACATGGCGGCGCATCACATCCGACACGCGCGGCATGGTCTTGGACAGCACGTCGATTTCCACCTTCACATCGTGGCGGGCCAGAAACTGTGACAATTGACCACCGGGGTCAGACCGCGTGGGGCCATGTTTGGGCGGATCAATGACCACGATATGCACGATCTGGGCGCTGCTGAGCAAGGGCAGGGCGCTGCGCACGGCGCGCAAAGCCTCGGCGCTTTCGTTCCAGCCGATGGCGATTTTTTCAGGCACTTTCAACTCGGGCCCCTGATCGGGCAGCACGATCACTGGCGATTGCCCCTCGAACAACGCGCCTTCTACGACGGGCTCAAGTTCGATCCCGCGGTCCTCGCCATAGGGGCGGGGCACAATGGCCAGATCCGCAAACCGCGCATGCGACGCCACGAACCGTGACACATCGGCAAGCTGGCACACCGCTTCGGTGACGCCCCACCGCAGCCCCGACACATTCAAAGCCTTTTTGGCGGCCTCGGACATTTCAGAGGCGTTTTCGCGGGCGTGGTTCATCGTTTCCTGGAGCACCGCCGCGTTCATCCCGGCGTAGTAATACCCGGTTTGCGTGCGGTCGACGCCAATACACACAACGTCCAGATGGGCATCCAGCGCGCTGGCCATGGCGACAGCCTGCGCGAGTGTGTCGCTCAATTGGGCCTGATCAGTGATGACGGCCAGAAGTGTTTTGAAAGACATGATTGGATCCCTTGGATAAGTCCTATGCGCCTATCATGTCACGGCGTTCCAGTGCGTGCATTGATACCCATCAATCATGACCAGCAATTCTATTGATGCAGATCAAGGATAGGTTTCGTCAAGTTCCGCATTAAGGGCCCAGTCTGAAAACCGCCCGCGCGGCAGCCGAATCGCGCAGGAAAGACGAAGGGACAAAAAAATGTTGAACTATATCAAGCTGATCGCGCTTGGTTTGATCACGCTCTTTGCGATGATTGCTGCGAGCTATGCGCGCGATTTAGCCTATCAGGTTCACGCCATCATCATAATGGCGGTATCTGCCGGGCTCTTCCTTTGGACGCTGCGGAACACCGATGAACCGGTACCAGCGGCCATTCTCGAAACAAGCTACATGGACGGCGTGATCCGCTACGGCGTGGTTGCAACGGCGTTCTGGGGTGTTGTAGGGTTCCTTGTCGGGACCTTTATCGCATTCCAGCTGGCGTTTCCGGGGCTTAATTTCGAATGGGCGCAGGGCTACGCGAATTTTGGGCGTCTGCGTCCGCTGCACACCTCTGCGGTGATTTTCGCGTTTGGCGGCAACGCTTTGATCGCGACGTCGTTTTATGTGGTGCAGCGCACCAGCGCCGCGCGCCTTTGGGGCGGGAACCTGGGATGGTTCGTGTTCTGGGGCTACAACCTCTTCATCGTGCTGGCCGCAACGGGCTACCTTCTGGGTGCGACCCAGTCCAAGGAATACGCGGAACCGGAATGGTATGTTGATCTTTGGCTGACCATCGTCTGGCTGGCCTATTTGGCGGTTTTCCTCGGCACGATCATCAAGCGTAAAGAGCCGCATATCTATGTGGCCAACTGGTTCTTCTTGTCCTTTATCGTCACTGTTGCGATGCTGCACGTCTTCAACAACCTGAGCATTCCGGTCTCGATCTTCGGCTCCAAGTCGGTGCAGGTCTTTGCCGGTGTGCAGGATGCGATGGTGCAGTGGTGGTACGGCCACAACGCTGTGGGCTTCTTCCTCACCGCCGGTTTCCTTGGCATGATGTACTACTTCATTCCCAAGCAGGCTGAGCGTCCGGTCTTTAGCTACAAACTGTCGATCATCCACTTCTGGGCGCTGATCTTCCTGTATATCTGGGCTGGTCCGCACCACTTGCACTACACCGCTTTGCCGGATTGGGCGTCGACCCTTGGTATGGTGTTCTCGATCGTTCTTTGGATGCCCTCATGGGGTGGCATGATCAACGGTCTGATGACGCTCTCGGGTGCATGGGACAAGCTGCGCACTGATCCGGTCATTCGGATGATGGTGATCTCGCTTGGTTTCTACGGCATGTCGACTTTCGAAGGTCCGATGATGTCGATCCGTGCGGTGAACTCGCTGTCGCACTATACAGACTGGACCATCGGTCACGTGCATTCCGGCGCGCTTGGCTGGAACGGCATGATCACCTTTGGCGCGCTCTACTTCCTGGTGCCGAAGCTCTGGAACAAGCAACGGCTTTATAGCCTGAGCATGGTGTCCTGGCACTTCTGGCTCGCCACCATCGGCATCATACTCTACGCGGCCTCGATGTGGGTCACGGGGATCATGGAAGGCCTGATGTGGCGCGAAGTCGATGCAAACGGGTTCCTCGTGAACAGCTTTGCCGACACCGTAAGCGCCAAGTTCCCGATGTATGTGGTCCGTGGTCTTGGGGGTGTGATGTACCTCACCGGCGCGCTGATCATGTGTTACAACCTGTGGATGACTGCAACACGCGGCCCGGCAAAAGAAACTGCCGGCGCGTCAGCAGCCGTCGCGGCCGAATAAGGAGGCTTTGACAATGGGTATTCTTGACAAGCACAAGATTCTTGAAACCAACGCGACGCTTCTGCTCGTGTGCAGTTTCCTCGTGGTCACGATTGGTGGTCTGGTGCAGATTGTGCCGCTCTTCTATCTCGAAAACACGATCGAGAAAGTAGACGGCATGCGTCCCTACACGCCGCTCGAACTCACCGGACGCGACGTCTATGTCCGCGAAGGCTGCTATGTCTGCCATAGCCAGATGATCCGTCCGATGCGGGATGAGGTGGAACGCTACGGACACTACAGCCTTGCGGCTGAGTCGATGTACGATCACCCGTTCCAGTGGGGCTCCAAACGGACGGGGCCTGACCTCGCCCGTGTGGGGGGGCGCTATTCGGACGATTGGCACGTCGATCACCTGCGGGATCCGCAATCGGTGGTGCCGGAATCGGTTATGCCGAAATATGGCTTCCTCGAAGCGACCCTTCTGGACGGCGAACATATCGGTGATCTCTTGTCGACCAATGCGTTCGTCGGCGTGCCGTATACCAGCGAAATGATCGAAGCCGCCCGCGCGGACTTCCGCGCCCAAGCGGACCCGGACAGTGACTATGACGGCCTGCTGGAACGCTATGGCGAAGCGGTGAATGTTCGAAACTTCGACGGTCAGCCGGGCATTTCCGAAGCGGATGCCTTGATCGCCTATCTGCAAATGTTGGGCACGTTGGTCGATTTCTCGACCTTCACCCCAGACGCAAGCCGCTAAGGAGGGCGATATGGAAACCTATTCGTTTCTAAGGGAATTCGCCGACAGCTGGATGCTGCTTATGCTGTTCCTGTTCTTTGTCGGGGTGATCCTTTGGGTCATGCGCCCCGGCAGCAACAAGACGCACCGCGACACGGCCAACATCCCGTTCCGCTACGAAGACAAACCCGCCGCATCTGAGGAGGCGAGGAAATGAGCAATAAGAAAGACGACGATCTCGACTACGAGACAACTGGCCACGAGTGGGACGGAATCAAGGAATATAACAAACCCCTGCCGCGCTGGTGGCTGTGGACGTTCTACGCCTGTATCGTATGGGCAGTGCTTTATAGCATCGCCTATCCTGCATGGCCGGGCATCACAGCGGCCACACCCGGTCTTCTTGGCTATTCGACCCGGGCCGAAGTGGCTGAAGACATCGCCCGGTTTGAAGACGCCAATGCAGGGATCAACGCACAGCTTGCATCGGTTGAACTGACTGAGATTGCAAACGATCCAGATCTGAACCAGTACGCCCAGAACGCGGGGGCGGCGGTGTTCCGCGCCTGGTGTTCGCAGTGCCACGGGTCAGGTGCAGCTGGCGTGCAGGCATCGGGCTATCCGAACCTGCTGGACGATGACTGGCTTTGGGGTGGGGATATTGAAAGCATCCACGCGACCATCGCCCATGGCATCCGCAACGAGAATGACCCGGATGCACGGTATTCCGAAATGCCGGTGTTTGGTGAATTGCTCGAAGCGGAAGAGATCGCCCAAGCCGCAAATTATGTCATGACGCTTTCCGGTCGGGACCCGGTTGATGCGATGCTCGCAGCAGCAGGTGAAGAGGTCTACCTTGATAACTGCGCGGCTTGTCACATGGATGACGGTAGCGGTGATGTCTGGCAAGGCGCACCAAATCTGTCGGACGCGATCTGGCTTTATGGCGGGGATTACGACACGCTGATCGAAACGATCACCTATTCCCGTTACGGTGTAATGCCCTCTTGGGCGGATCGTCTGAACGAGGCTGAAATCCGCGCTGTTGCTGCCTATGTCCACGGTCTGGGCGGTGGCGAAGCGTCCCCCGAGTAAGTATAAAGTCGCAACATCTTCTGGCCCGTGGGCCAGAAGATCAGGTGCCGGTGCTGTGTTCCGTTCGCGCGTCTCAAAGCACCGGCGCTGTCATTTGGCGGATCGCCAGATGTAACCGCGCCCCGGTTCCTGCCGGGCGCGGTTTTTTCGTGCCTGCCCGTACCACAGGCGCAGTGGTAGGCCGATCACCGGGTCCATCACTTCCAATCTTCCCATCGCTTTGGCGCCGAGGCTGTGCGCAGGTCTTCCCGGTACCATGATTGCGGCAAGTCTTTCTGGTAGCGGGTGGGCGAAAGTCCACTGGCGCGAAAGTAAGTTTGTGCAAGTGTTGTGAACATGATGATCTCCTGTTCTTTTGTGTTTGTGACATCATACTTGCGTATTTTTGCTGAAAGTGCGACTCAGGGATAAATCCAATATGTAAGTTTAAATTACATGATTGACTGGTCCAGACTTCCCTCTCTTGCCGCGTTGCGCGCGTTTTGCGCATTTGTCGAACGCGGGTCTGTGGTTGGGGCAGGGGCCGCGCTGAACGTCAGTCATGCGGCGGTCTCGCAGCAGTTGCGCAGCCTTGAGACGCATCTGGGCACGCCGCTGTTTGACCGCAGCAACCGTGCCCTTGAACTGACCGATGAGGGGCGCGACCTTGCCCGCGCGCTGGAAGACGGGTTTGGGCGCATCAACACCGGCGTGCTGCACGCGACCCAATCCCGCAGCGAACGCCCCCTGAACATCGCCTGCACCCCGACATTTGCCGCAGCGTGGCTGATGCCGCGATTGGCGGGGTTCCAATCGGCGCATCCAGGTATTGATATGGTGCTGACGCCCAGCCCGGCCTTGACGGATCCCGCATTCGGGGGCATCGACGTGGCGCTGCGCTTTGGCGAGGGGCCGTGGCCGGGGTTCGATCATGTCTGCCTGATGTCCGCGCCCATCGTCGCGGTCGCCGCCCCTGAGTTGATCAAGGACGCAACGATCCACGACCCAGAGGCGCTGTTGGCGTATCCTTGGCTCGAAGAATTGGGCACCACCGAAAGCACATCTTGGTTGGCGGCGCAGGGCCTTGCGCATAGGCGGGTCAAATCGCGCACAGAGCTGCCGGGTAACCTCATGCTGGACGCCGCGCGGCGCGGGCAGGGGATCGCAGTGACCACATGGGTGGCCGTGGCCGAGGACGTCGCCGCAGGCAGACTGGTGATTCTGTTCCGCGATCGTCCCCAAGCGGGGTATCACATGCTGACGAAACCGGGCGTCTTGCGGCCACCGTTGCGGGCGTTTGTCCGCTGGATTCGCAAGGAAGCCGCGAAAAGCTGAATTAAAGATACAGTATTTGATGCAAGTCAAAGCCCGGCGCTCCGCCCCCTGAGACAAGACGATCAAGCCACTACGTCTTTGGGAGCCAACCGTCTCGTGTCTCAAACTGAAAACCAAACGCCGCCGAACCTTTACGCCGCGCGCGAACCCATTTTCCCCAAGCGGGTCAGTGGCAATTTCCGCAACTTCAAATGGATCCTCATGATTGTCATGCTGGGCATTTATTATGTCACGCCATGGATCAGATGGGACCGGGGGCCGGAATTGCCGGATCAGGCTGTGCTGATTGATCTTGCGCATCGCCGGTTCTTTTTCTTCTGGATTGAAATCTGGCCGCATGAATTTTATTTCGTGGCGGGCCTTCTTATCATGGCGGGTCTGGGTCTGTTTCTGTTCACTTCGGCGTTGGGCCGGGTATGGTGCGGCTATGCCTGCCCGCAAACCGTTTGGACCGATTTGTTCATTCTGGTCGAGCGGTGGATCGAAGGTGACCGCAACGCGCGCCTGCGTCTGCACCGGCAGGAAAAGATGGATTTCCGCAAGGCACGCCTGCGTGTGACCAAATGGGTGTCGTGGTTCCTGATCGGTCTGGCGACAGGCGGGGCGTGGGTGTTCTACTTTGCCGACGCACCGACGCTTTTGTGGAATCTGGTCACGGGACAGGCGCATCCCGTTGCCTACACCACCATGCTGATCCTGACGGCGACCACCTTCTTTTTCGGCGGCTTTGCCCGCGAACAGATTTGCATCTATGCCTGCCCGTGGCCGCGTATTCAGGCCGCGATGATGGACGAAGACACGCTGACCATCGGATACCGGGAATGGCGCGGCGAACCGCGCGGCAAGCATCGTAAAGGTGAAGGCGCAGAGCAGTTGGGCGATTGTATCGACTGTATGGCCTGCGTGAACGTCTGCCCTGTGGGGATAGACATCCGCGACGGTCAGCAGATGGAGTGTATCACCTGCGGCCTGTGCATCGACGCCTGTGACGACATCATGGAAAAGATCGGCAAGCCGCGTGGCCTGATCGACTATCTTGCACTGTCGGACGAACCCCGCGAACGCGCCGGAGAAGCGCCGCGCTCTGCATGGTTCCACATCTTCCGCGTTCGTACGATGATGTATACCGCGCTTTGGGCGTTGGTGGGGATCGGTTTGGTCTTTGCACTGTTCATCCGCCCCGAGATCGACATGACGGTGGCGCCGGTGCGCAACCCGACCTTTGTGACTCTGTCCGACGGGTCGATCCGCAACACCTATGACGTCCGTTTGCTCAACAAACACGGCGAGGCGCGTCCGTTCCGCATGTCTGTGGCGGGTCACCCTTCGCTGCGCATCCAGCTTGAGGGTACGCCCTACGAGACCGCAAATGTGCCGGCGAACGAAACCTACCTGCAACGCGTTTACGTTGTGGCAGCTGCCGGTGCCGATCCGGCCGAAGACGAACGCACCGACATCCGGTTTTGGGTCGAAGACCTGACCAATGGCGACCGCGCCTATACCGACACGATCTTCAACGGGAGAAGCAACTGATGGTCAAAGAACGCAAACTCACCGGTTGGCACGCGCTGGCCATTTTTGGCAGCTGTTTCGCTGTCATCATCACGGTCAACCTGTTCCTTGCCTATTCGGCGGTCAGCACGTTTCCGGGTCTGGAAGTCAAGAATTCCTACGTTGCGTCGCAGGGGTTTGACGACCGCCGCGCTGAGCAAGAAGCGCTGGGCTGGACCGTTTACGCAGAAGCCAAGGGTGGATTGTTGATCCTGAGCATCACGGACGCCACGGGTCGCCCGGTTCAGGCTGGCACGCTTGATGCGGTTCTGGGGCGCGCGACCCATGTGCAAGATGACCGCGTGCCGGACTTTGCCTTTGATGGCCGCGCCTATGTTGCGCGCGAAACACTGCGTCCCGGCAATTGGAACATCCGCATGAAAGCCACGGCGCTGGACGGGTCGCTGTTCGAACAGCGCGTTGTCCTGCACGTCAAGAGTTAAGCCATGACCATCGCGATGCGTCCTCCCACCTCCGCCTGTCCCGCCTGTTCCGCCGCCCCCGCGGCCGAAGCGCTGGCGGCGGCAGCTTTGCCAAAAGACGTGAACATCATTCTGTCCCTGCCTGCGATCCACTGTTCGGCCTGCATTTCCGGGGTAGAGCGCATCTTGGGCGCAACCGAAGGTGTGACGGGCGCACGCGTCAACCTCACTCTCAAACGGGCCCAGATCGAAGCGGCGCCGGATATGACAGCAGAGCATCTGATCCGGGTTCTGGAAAAGGCCGGGTTCGAGGCGCACGAGCTGGACACAACCGCCCTGCGTGCGACCGAGACCGACCAAGCGGGACGTGACCTGTTGATGCGGCTGGCCGTGTCTTTCTTTGCGGCGATGAACATCATGCTGTTGTCCGTGGCCGTTTGGTCGGGCGCGGAAGGCCAGACACGCGATTTGTTCCACTGGATTTCCGCCGCCATCGCGCTGCCCACCATCGCCTTTTCAGCACAGCCGTTTTTCAAACACGCCTGGACCGCTTTGCGGGCAGGGCGGCTGAACATGGATGTTCCGATTTCGCTCGCCATTGTATTGGCGGTGGCGACATCGCTTTGGGAGACAACCCTGTCCGGCGAACATGCCTATTTTGATGCTGCAATCACGTTGACCTTTTTCCTGTTGGCGGGACGATATCTGGACCATCGCACCCGATCTGCCGCGCGTTCTGCCGCCGAAGAACTTGCTGCCTTGGAAGTCCCGCGCGTGTCGCGGCTGACGGATGCCGGCGAAGAGCAGATCGCCATGTCGGCTCTTGTTGTGGGCGATTTGATCCGCGTGCGCCCCGGCGGGCGGATGCCGGTGGATGGTGAAATCATTGATGGACAATCCGAACTGGACCGATCGCTGCTGACAGGGGAAACCCGCCCGATCTATGCCGGACCGGGGTCGATTGTCAGCGCAGGCGAAGTGAACCTCACCGGCCCGCTGACCATCCGCGCGAACGCGGTTGGCCGTGATACGTCGTTGCACCGTATGGCCGATCTTGTCGCTATCGCCGAATCCGGGCGGTCGCGCTACACCTCGCTCGCCGACAAGGCGGCAAAGCTTTATGCGCCGGGCGTGCATATCTTGTCGGCCTTGGCGTTTTTGGGCTGGTACTTTTACACGTTCGACCTGCGCACCGCGCTGAACATTGCGGCGGCTGTGCTGATCATAACCTGCCCCTGTGCGCTGGGTCTGGCCGTGCCTGCCGTGACAACAGCGGCGTCGGGGCGGTTGTTCCGCAAGGGGCTGCTGATCAAGGACGCCACCGCGCTGGAGCGTATGGCGCAGGTGGACACCGTTGTGTTCGACAAGACCGGCACCTTGACCGCAGACACCCCCGAGGTGACCAATCTGGGCGATCAGTCACGCCGTGATCTGGGGATCACTTTGGCCTTGGCCGACGGGTCATCGCACCCGCTGTCACAGGCGCTTGCCCACGCCATCCGCACAGCAGGAGTGGCCCCAGAGGCCGTTACAGAGATCACCGAAATTCCCGGCCACGGGACCGAAGGCCGCTGGAAGGGCCAGACCGTGCGTCTGGGTCGCGCAAGTTGGGTTGGCGGCGGAGAGAGCGCCGAGACCTGTGCATGGCTGCGTGTGGGTGATCGGGTTGCCGATCCGTTCCGCTTTGCCGATCATATTCGGGACGGGGCCGAGGCGCTGATCACCAAACTGCAAAACGATGGCTATGACGTCATCCTGATGTCTGGTGACACGACCCAAGCCGTCGAGGCCTTTGCCAACCGGCTGGGCATTGCCAGATGGGTGGCCGAAGCCCTGCCAGAAGAAAAAGCCGCCAAGATTGCGCAACTGACCGATGCGGGCAAACATGTCTTGATGGTCGGTGACGGGCTGAACGACACCGCGGCCCTTGCTGGCGCACATGCGTCGATTTCACCGGCAAGTGCATTGGATGCGGCGCGGGTGGCATCGGATGTGGTGTTGCTGGGCAATTCGCTTGAACCGATTGCGGATGCGCTGTCGACATCGCGTGTTGCGATCAAGCGTATTCGTCAGAACTTTACGATTGCCACATGGTACAACATCATCGCGGTGCCGCTTGCGGTTGCGGGATTGTGTTCGCCGCTGATCGCCGCATTGGCGATGTCGACCTCTTCGATTACTGTGTCTCTCAACGCTTTGCGTCTGAAATAACCCGGAGCTTTCGATGAACGTGCTCGCCTATC
Source organism: Marivita sp. (assembly GCF_051251565.1). Classification (GTDB taxonomy): domain Bacteria; phylum Pseudomonadota; class Alphaproteobacteria; order Rhodobacterales; family Rhodobacteraceae; genus Marivita. Next base: position 155,983 of record NZ_JBPOFB010000001.1, read on the forward strand.
TGATCCCTGTGTCGCTGATCCTTGGCGGAATCGGGCTTGTCGCGTTTGTTTTCACGGTGAAGGCCCGGCAATACGAAGATCCGGATGGCGCCGCACAGCGCATCCTGTCAGACGATTACGACGATCACCCCAAATCCTAGGACCTTGGGCCTTAGCTTGGCCCGATCATAAAGCAGGTGACCTGACGTGCTTGAAGCCGTCGGCAGGCGAGGTCCGCGCTTTCGCGGCTCAGCCCCATGAAATTCGCATCATACCCGCGTGACCCGTTGACGACCTTGCGCAACGATCCGTCAAGCGTGGACATCTCGGACAGCGCGGTTGTGAGCAACGCTTTCTCGGCGGCGAAACGGCTGGGGAAACGCCCGACATTGATCCCCCAATGACGGCCCCCAGAGGTCGAGATCCGGGTGACGATTTCGGCTTCGCGGGTTTGTACGGGCTGCTGCACTTCGGGCGCCTGGCGTGCTGTGGCCGAGGCTAGCACAAGTGTGCGCGGGCGGACCACCGGCTTGACCGACGCAGCGGGCGCTGTCTTTTCGGCCACGTTCGGTGTGGCGATGGGCAAAGCGATTTGTGCAGACGTGGCTGTGATTTCTTGCACCGCTTCAGTTTGCACTTCGGCGAGCACGGATTGGATGTCCTGCTGCAACTCCGCCACCAAAGCGTCTGGCAGGACAGGTTGCGCCACGGGTCGCGCCGTCGGGCGCAAGCTTGTCTTCACAGCTGCCGCGACAACCCGAATGGATTTCGCGCGCGTGTTGGTCGAGGGTGTCTGGCTTCGCGCAATTACGGTTTCTGTGGGTGCAGATGTGTCTGGCCCCAGATAGGGCGGTTTGCGCGGTGTGCGCAGCGCCATGCGGCTGGGCGCTTTGTTGAAGCCAAGGTCCATCAGCTTGGCCACTTGCGCGTTGCGCGACGCGGTCGAGTTCCCGCCGAACACGGTCACGATGATCCGTTCGTTGCCCCGTTCAGCAGAGGCAACAAGGTTGAAGCCCGCCGCGCGGGTGTAGCCGGTCTTGATCCCGTCCGCGCCCTTATAGGCGTCCAGAAAACGCCGGTTGGTGTTGGCGACCGCTTTGATCCCGGCATCCGTGCTGCGACGGGAAAAGAGATTGTAATACTGCGGGTAGTCATACAGCACATGCCGTCCAAGGATCGTCATGTCCCGAGCTGTGGACATATGGCCGCTTTCGGTCAGGCCATGGGCGTTCTTGAACGTGGTGCGCGACATACCAAGCGCTTTGGCCGTGCGGTTCATCCTGCGGGCAAACGCGGCCTCAGATCCGGAAATCGCCTCGGCCAAGGCAGTTGCGGCATCGTTGGCAGATTTGATCGCGGCCGCGCGAACGAGATAGCGCAACTGGATCGTTGATCCTGCCCGCAGGCCAAGCTTTGAGGGCGGTTCTGCTGCGGCTTTCTTGGAAATTCGCACCGGTGTGTCCATGCTGATCTCGCCGTTTTGCACGGCTTCAAACACAACATATAGCGTCATCATCTTGGTAAGCGACGCTGGGTGCAGACGCGTGTCAGCGTTTTCCGAGTGAATCACTTCGCCGTTTCGCGCGTCCATGACCACCCCTGCATAGGGTGCCGCCATAGCGCTTATCGGGACCAGAACGGCCAACCAGATTGCGGTGATTAAATACAGGCCTACTCGACCCGGCTTTCTACGCCGTCCCGTCACGATTTCCGCCTTTTCTGCCTCTGGCCGCCGGATTCTTCCGGTCGGCACTGTTATTACCATTAGCCTAACATATGAAAAGAGGCCGATAAAGTCCTTATTTATATACCTTTTTTGCCCAATTTTGCAGCGACGTGCCGCAATATGTTGGGGGCGTGCGACGTTCGCTCACAAGGTCGGCCAATGTGGCAGAAGTAAGGCAGCGATCATCAGCCGATGTGATCCACCAACGCGGGCAAATCACCCAGATCCGCAATGCTGCGATAGCGCGGCGCTTTGGGCGGATCGGCTTTTTCCAGATCCCATTCGAGGGCATGGGGCACAAACACGCCCCATGCGCCTGCGGCAACTGCTGGTACGACGTCCGAGCGCATGGAATTGCCCACCATCATTGCGGCCTCTGTGCCACCGGGATGGCTGGCAAAGGCCGTAAGATAGGTTGCAACCGTTTTTTCCGACACGATGGCCACATCGTCGAACAGGTCTCCCAAGCCCGATTGGGCCAATTTGCGTTCTTGATGCAGCAGGTCGCCCTTGGTGATCAGGACAAGCCGGTGCGTGTCTGACAAAGCTGTAACCGTGGTGCGTGCGTGCGGCAGCAATTCGATGGGATGGGCCAGCATGTCCTGTCCGGCATCAAGGATCTCGCGGATCACGTGGCCAGGCACCGCGCCGTCCGTCACGTCAATCGCGGTCTCGATCATCGACAGGACAAACCCTTTCACGCCGAATCCGTATTGGCCGATATTGCGCTTTTCCGCCGCGACAAGGCGGTCATGCAGCTGGGAGGTGTCCGTATAATCTGACAAAAGCTCTTCAAACCGGTCCTGCGTCAGTTTGAAAAACCGCTCGTTGTGCCAAAGCGTATCGTCGGCATCGAAGCCGATTGTTTGCAGCTTTCGCGCCATGTGTGGCCTGCGCCTCTTTTCTCGGGGTCAGGACAGGTTATATAGAGCCATCAAGGATATGGAACGCGAGGCACCTTTCCACACATGACACACCTGACCGTCACACGCATGTCGTCCCGCCCATTGGCTGGACCTCCGTCAAACGAGGACAACGACACTGGTGTCGTCGTGGAAACCCGTGCCAAGACAAAACGCCCACCGCTTTACAAGGTGATGCTGCTCAATGATGATTACACGCCGATGGAATTTGTCGTGCATGTGCTTGAGCGGTTTTTTGGTATGACGCATGCGCAAGCCTTTGAAATCATGTTGACCGTCCACAAAAAAGGCGTTGCCGTTGTCGGTGTGTTCAGCCACGAGATCGCAGAGACCAAAGTCGGTCAGGTGATGGATTTCGCGCGCCGTCATCAACACCCGCTGCAATGCACCATGGAAAAGGAATAACCGGGGTATCCCGGGTCTCCCATGACGTTATCCAGACTTGCCCATGCCCTTGAAACAGGCACTCTCGACCTGTCAGAGAACGCTTGTGTTGTTCTTATTGAACCGAATCCCGATGCTGATCTGGGGGTCTTGCCCACGCGCAACGTCACCGTTCAGCACAGTTTCAAACCGTCCTATGACCTGTTTGATGCCATGGGCGTCGCGGTCACGACCCAAGCCACGCAGCCCGTGGATGTGGTGCATGTCACCTTGCCGCGCAGCCGGGAACTTGCGCGCGGTCTGATCGCACAGGCTGAATCGCTGGCCGCCGGAGGGCGAGTCATCGTGGACGGGGCCAAGACCGATGGCATTGACGCGATCCTGAAATTCGCCCGCGCGCGGGTCACGATTGACGGTCAGGTGTCCAAGGCACATGGCAAGGTGTTCTGGTTCGATGCGGGCACAGCCTTTGCCGAATATGCGCTGTCTGACCCTGCCCCTGTCACCGATGGCTGGATCACCCAGCCCGGAGTGTTCTCAGCGGATGGACCGGATTTGGGATCAGTTGCCTTGGTGGCCGGGCTTCCCAAACTGCTCAAGGGGCGGGGTGCGGACCTTGGGGGCGGCTGGGGCTTTCTGACCAAGCATCTGCTGGGCGTGCCCGGTGTCACCCATATTGACCTTATCGAAGCGGACCACCGCGCGCTGACCTGTGCGGCGCTGAACGTCAGCGATGATCGTGTCGCGCTGCATTGGGCGGATGCGACAGTCTGGGGCGATGCGGGCGGTTTGGATTGGGTCGTGATGAACCCACCCTTCCATACCAGTCGCACACCTGATGCCTCTTTGGGTCAGCAATTCATCCGATCCGCTGCGCGCTTACTCAGGCCGAAGGGCACGCTGGTGATGGTTGCGAACCGGCATCTGCCTTACGAGACGACACTCGCGGAGTGTTTTGGACAGGTCCAGGAATTGAACGGCGACCCGCGCTTCAAGATCGTGCAAGCCGACCAGCCCAAAACGTCCAACAAACCGGGCCGCGCACTGCGCCGCTAAGGGAGGTCCATCATGTCATTCTCTATCGAAGGGAAAACAGCGATTGTCACCGGGGCCGCCAATGGCGTTGGTTTGGCGATTGCACGGCATTTTGTCGATCAAGGCGCAAATGTCATGTTTGCGGATATGGACGAAGCGCGGCTGGCTCATGAATGTGGCGAGATCCCTGAAGAAGATGGCAACATCCGCTATTTTGCCGGCGATCTGCGCGAACGCCTGACACTTGCGAACCTGCTGTCGGCCACGATTGACGCGTTTGACCGGGTGGATATCCTGATCAATGGCAGCCGTCAGGTGTTGCCTTCTGACGCGCTTGATATGGATGACACCACGTTAGAGGCGCTGATGATGCAGAACGTGACCAACACGTTCCGCCTGTCACAGATCGTCGCTAAGCGCATGATCAAACAGGCTGAAGACAAAGAAGACGGGCAGGCGGGCGCAATCGTGAACCTGTCCTCTATTGCGGCACGGGTCACGCAGCCTGAATTGTTGGGCTTTTCGGTATCGATGGCGGCTTTGGATCAACTGACACGATCACTTGCCGTGTCGCTGGCTGAACATCGCATTCGGGTGAATTCGGTCGCGTTGGGGTCGGTCATGTCGGCAAGCCTGAAACAGGCGCTCAAGGATCACGACGGATACCGCGAGAAAATTGAAGAAAACACGCCGCTTTCGCGGATCGCAAGCCCGTCTGAACTGGCGCAGGCGGTTCAATTCCTGTCCTGCGAAGGGGCGGGTTTCGTGACTGGGCAGATCATAACGATTGACGGTGGGCGGACGCTTCTTGATCCGGTAAGCGCCCCGGCACACTAGTGCGGCATTCCGACAGCAAGCCTTTGGGGTGACTTGTGATTTGCGCCTCGCGTTGTAGTGTCCTGTCACAAAGATAGGACAGTGACATGACGGAAAACTTTGACACCGAAAAAGCCCGCGCCTCAGCGTGGTTTCGGGAATTGCGCGATCAGATCGTTGCATCCTTCGAAGCGCTCGAAGACAGCCACGACGCCGGGCCACTCCACGACGCAGCTCCGGGCCGGTTCGAGGTCACCGAAACCAAGCGCACGTCGGAGGACGGATCGGACGCGGGTGGCGGTTTGATGAGTGTCATGCGCGGTGGCCGGGTGTTTGAAAAGATCGGCGTCAATGTCTCGACCGTCTATGGTACCTTGGGCGAACGGGCGCAGCATGCGATGGCCGCGCGCAAAGGCATTCCGGGCATGAAGGATGATCCGCGCTTTTGGGCGTCGGGCATCAGCCTTGTCGCGCATATGCAAAACCCGCATTGCCCCGCTGTTCATATGAACACGCGTATGTTCTGGACACCGCATGCCTGGTGGTTTGGAGGCGGATCGGATCTGAACCCGTGTCTTGAATATACCGAGGACACCCAGCATTTTCACGACACGCAGAAACAGCACCTCGATCCGCATGGCGATGCGTATTATCCCAGGCTCAAGGAATGGGCGGATGAGTATTTCTATATTCCGCACCGGGGCCGGGCGCGTGGCGTCGGCGGGATTTTCATGGACGATCACAACACCGGCGACTGGGATACCGATTTCAGCCTGACGCAGGATATTGGCCGCGCCTTCCTTCCGGCCTTTGTGCCACTCGTAGAAAAGCGCCGCGCGCAGGACTGGTCAGACGCCGACAAAGAGGCGCAGCTGGTGCATCGTGGGCTCTATGCCGAATATAATCTGGTCTATGACCGGGGCACCAAGTTCGGTCTGGAAACCGGCCATGACGCCAATGCGGTGCTGATGAGCCTTCCACCGCTGGCCAAGTGGGTCTGACGCCTACGCGTCCCGCCATGTGCCGGGATCAATCCCGTCCAACGTCCATTCCCCAACCGACCAACGCACCAGCCGCAGACAGGGCAGGCCCACATGGGCTGCCATGCGGCGCACCTGCCGGTTGCGGCCTTCGGTGATTGTCAGTCGCAGCCACGCATCGGGCACTGTCTTGCGAAACCGCACCGGCGGGTCGCGTGGCCACAGATCTGGGGCGTCGATCTGGTCCACCAGGGCCGGACGCGTTGTCCCATCCTTGAGCGTGACACCTGTGCGAAGCTGATCCAGCAAAGCCTCGGTCGGAATGCCTTCGACCTGAGCAAGATAGGTTTTTGGTGACCGGAATTTGGGATTGCTGATCTTGGCCTGTAATTTGCCATTATCCGTCAACACCATAAGCCCTTCACTGTCGCGGTCCAGCCGCCCTGCGGGATAAACGCCGGGCACGTTGATAAACTCGGACAGCGTGCGCCGTGCGGTGCCTTCGGTGCTTTTGTCGGTAAATTGCGACAACACGTCGAAGGGTTTGTTAAACAGAACAATGCGCGTCATTCAGCGGGGCCTCGCTTGGCGGCAAAGAAGGCGGTCAGCAGTGTTTCCGCCTCGGTTGCGCTGACGCCGTCATAGATTTCGGGGGCGTGGTGGCATTGGGGATGCGAAAACACCCGTGCGCCATGGGCGACACCCCCCGATTTCGCATCCTGGGCGCCATAGTAAAGCCGCTTGATCCGCGCGTTGGAAATCGCACCTGCGCACATCGGGCAGGGTTCCAACGTAACGTAAAGATCATGCCCGGTCAGTCGTTCCACCCCCAGCACAGCGCAGGCATCGCGGATTGCCAGCATTTCGGCATGGGCTGTCGGGTCGTTCAGCTCGCGTGTGCGGTTCCCGGCGGCGGCCACGACAGTCCCGTCCGGGGCCACAACAACCGCACCCACGGGCACCTCGCCACGGGCGGCGGCGTTGGTGGCTTCTTCAATCGCCAGCGACATATTTGAACGGAACACCATGCGCCCGTCATAGACCGCGCAATCGCCTTTCCCAAGGGGCTGAATTGGACTAAGCCGCGTCTCATGACACAGAACACACCCCCCGGTGATCGCATCGCCAAAGTCATTGCCCGTGCGGGCCTTGCCAGCCGCCGTGAGGCGGAACAGTTAATCCTGGAGGGCAGGGTTTCCGTGAACGGCAAGACCATCAGCAGCCCCGCGTTGAACGTCACGCCGGACGATAAGGTTGTCGTCAACGGCAAGGTTGTGGGCACCCCAGACGAACCGCGCATCTGGCTGTATCACAAGCCGGTGGGCCTTGTGACGACGACCAAGGACGAACAGGGCCGTGACACGATCTTTGACAAACTGCCCGAAGAGCTTCCCCGTGTGATGAGCATCGGGCGGCTTGACCTTAATTCCGAAGGGCTGTTGTTGCTGACCAATGATGGCGGCGTGAAGCGCAAACTGGAACTGCCCTCGACAGGCTGGTTGCGCAGATACCGCGCACGGGTCAAAGGACAGCCCACCGAAGAAAGCCTTGAGCCATTGCGCAGAGGGATGGTTATCGACGGCGAACGGTTCCAGCCGATGATCGTGACGCTGGACCGCCAACAAGGGGCAAATGCCTGGCTGACGATCGGCCTGCGCGAAGGCAAGAATCGCGAGATCAGGCGCGCGCTTGCCGACATCGGATTGACGGTGAATCGTCTGATCCGGGTGTCCTATGGGCCGTTCCAATTGGGACAGCTGAAATCAGGCGCCGTCGAAGAGCTGCGTCGCAAGGTTGTGCGCGATCAATTGGGGCTGGAAACCGTACCGGATGCCAAACCATCCAAGCCCCTGAAACAAAACAGAAATGCCCCGCGACGCGGGCCGCGTCCAGACAGGTCAAAAAAGAGTCCCTGATCTTTCCCTTTTAGCGCCCATTTTCCGCCCGGATTCGCAGCGACGGTCGGGGAATGTTGATCACCTTCCTCACCTCTGTCGTGCTTGTGGCCTCGGTGCTGCTGGTTCTGTCCAACCTCGGGACCGTTGCTGACGACACGTCCAAAGCGGTGCGCTCTGCCGTGCATCGCATCCGCGCCCAAGGTGGGGCTGCGTCCTGGGTCGCGTTTGCGGTTCTGTGGCTCACGATCTTTGCATTGGGGTTGTTATGATGGATGTTCAGATGTCCGGCCTTGTCGATTTCAATCGCAGCGCGGCATTGGGGCAGGCGGTCCCGGTCAATGACGTGCCGGTTGGGTTCATGGTGCTGGCAACCTGCCCGTTGATCCTTTGGCTTTTGGACGGGACGGTGGCCGGGCTCGCCTCGGCGCTGTTGATCATCACCTTGTTTGCAATTGGTCTTGTGTGCTTGTCGGTGGGACAAAAGAACCATCTGGCCTATGCCTGTGCAGATGTGGCCTCACGCCCGAAGGTGCCGTTCAAACTGATAGGAAGCTGCATCGTGGCGGCGGTCGTGGCCCTTCTGGCCACCACCAAGATCACTGTGCCAGCGATTCCGTTTGTCATTGGAATGTCGATTTTCATCCTGTGCCTCGTGTCCTTTGGCCTTGATCCGATGCGTGACAAGGGCATGAACAACCCTGCCAAGCGCATGCGCCTGCTCAACCAACAAATATATGATGGGTTCGACGAACGGTTCGAACGCCTGTCCTACGCCTTGCGCGACCTTGAAGACGATGAGCTGTCTGAACGCACCCGAAGCGCGTCGAACAAGGTGATGGGGCTACTTGGGACGATTGATCTGGCAACGCCCACCCTGACGAAAATTGCGCCGTCTGTGGCCAAGATGCTGGCCAAGATGGAGGCTGAGGTCGCGTTGCTCGTGGACGGGTCAGACCCCGCACCGAACGAATTCGAGCGCCGCAAGTTCCACATCAAGATGCAGACGCTTGTGGACGCATTCGAACGGCGCGCCCGGAAAAGCGGCATCGCACGCGGGCGCAACAATTTCGAATTGCAAACGGACCTGCTTTTCGAACGGATGAAGCGCAAAGACACGGTCTGAGCGGATCTGTGCTGACTTCCCCCTAGTAAGCCATCTGTACATCCCCTAAGTTCTTATCGGTATTTGGGGAAAGGGTATTTGATGTCCGGTGCAGGCTTGCAACGATTGAGCTACGCGTTGCTACTCGTGTTGCTCTTCGGGGTGACCAGCGGTTGGCTCGGAGGTCTGTAGGCATGGCCCAAAGATTTGGTGGCAAATTTAGCCCGAACGGATCGCCGTCCCAACCTGCGGACACGCCCAAGGCCAAAGGGTTTAAGGGCGCGACGGTCGATCCGGTCGGTGCCCGCTCCAATATCCTGTTTATTCCCCCTGTGGTTCTGGCGTTCACGTCGATCAACGAAGGCGCCATTGGCATGGGGCTGGGCCTGATTGGTGCGGCTGTTTTGCTTTTGGGGGCGTGGCTGCTGCGCGGCGGCTTGACCGCCGAAGCCGCCTATAATGCCCGCAAAGTGGCCCGCCGACCGGCTTTTCCACGCAAGATCGCTGCGGCGGTCATGACGGGTTCAGGCGTCGGGATTGCGGCCTTTTCCAATGAACCGGGTCTTGTTGCCCCGATCATCTACGGCGCTGCGGCAAGTGCGCTGCATCTGGGTGCGTTCGGCATCGATCCGTTGCGTGACAAAGGCATGGAAGGGGTCGATACCTTTCAACAAGACCGTGTCGCCCGTGCCGTCGATGAGGCTGAAACCCATCTGGTCGCCATGCGCGATGCGGTCCTGCGTTCGGGGGACCGACGTATGATCGCGCGGGTTGAACAGTTCCAGACCACCGCCAAAGACCTGTTCCGCACCGTTGAGGAAGACCCGCGCGACTTGACAGGGGCAAAGAAATACTTGGGCGTCTACCTGATGGGGGCCCGCGACGCGACGATCAAGTTTGCCGATGTCTACGCCCGCACAAATGATCCGCAGGCTCGTACGGATTACGAAGCCCTGCTGGACGACCTTGAAAAAAGCTTTTCGAGCCGCACACGCAAGATGCTGCTGGATGACCGATCAGACCTGACAGTCGAAATCGACGTCCTGCGAGACCGCTTGCAGCGCGAAGGCGTTCGGATCGACCGAGATATGCAGTAACCTAGCAATGAGTATTAAAGGAACCTTTGATGTCTGAAACAGTTCGCGCCAAAGCCCAGGACACGCTGGCCCTGGTGGAAGAAGTCAACGCCGTCATCCTGCCGGAACCCAAGGACGCCGGGGCGATTGTGCCTTTGGCCGACGCTGACCCGGCCTTGAGCGATGAAATTCGGTCGCGGATGGCGGAAATCGACATGACTGACACGCAATCGATCGTGTCCTTCGGGTCGAACGCGCAAGCTGAATTGCAGGAAATCTCGCAATCCATGCTGGCCGATGTGCGCAACAAGGATGTGGGCCCGGCGGGCGACAGCCTGCGTGGTATCGTCAGCACGATCCGTGGGTTTTCGGTGTCAGAACTTGATGTACGCCGCGAACGCAGTTGGTGGGAAAAACTGCTGGGCCGCGCCGCGCCGTTTGCAAAGTTCACAGCACAGTTCGAAAAGGTGCAGGGCCAGATCGACAAGATCACGGACGAGCTGCTGCGGCACGAGCACACGCTGCTCAAGGACATCAAGTCTCTCGACATGCTGTATGACAAGACGCTGCAATTCTATGATGAACTGGCGCTGTATATCGCGGCGGGTGAAGAAAAGATCAAAGAGATCGACGCCAACGACATCCCGGCCAAAGAGGCCGAGGTTCAGGCCGCTGCCGAAGGCGATCAAGTGATGAAAGCGCAGGAATTGCGCGACATGCGCGCTGCGCGGGATGATCTCGAACGCCGGGTGCATGACCTCAAACTGACGCGACAGGTGACGATGCAGTCGCTGCCGTCGATCCGTCTGGTGCAGGAAAACGACAAGTCGCTGGTCACCAAGATCAACTCGACCCTCGTGAACACCGTACCGCTGTGGGAAACCCAATTGGCACAGGCCGTCACCATCCAACGCTCTGCCGAAGCGGCTGCGGCCGTGCGTGACGCCAATAACCTGACCAACGAACTGCTGACCTCGAACGCCAAGAACCTGCGCGACAGCAACAAGCTGATCCGCGAAGAAATGGAACGCGGCGTGTTCGATATTGAAGCGGTCAAACAGGCCAATGCCGATTTGATTGGCACGATCAACGAAAGCCTGCAAATCGCGGATGAAGGCAAAGCCAAACGCGCCGCTGCGGAAGTTGAGCTCAAGCGGATGGAAGCCGAATTGCGCGACACGCTCGCTTCGGCCAAGGCGCGCAAGGATGGGCTGGGCGACACCTCTGCCGCCTCGATGCCGGACCGGTAACGCCGTGCGGCGGCGCTGGTCTCATATCCTGTGGTCTTGCGCCGCCTTGGTGGCCCTGTCGGCATGCGATCCGATGCTGACAGAACCTGTCCCTGCGGACACAAAACCGCAGACGCGGCCCGAACGTCCTGCCGTGCCTGAGCCGCCTCAAGCCGACACTCCGTCAGCGCGGGCCTTGGACCTGAGTGCCTATTATGCACGCGTGCAGGAAGACCTGCTGGCGCGCGGCTTGCTGCGGGTGGATGGCGGTGGAATCGACACGCCCTTCACCGATCAGATGCTGGCGCGCAATTTTGAACGCATCGCACTTGCCGAAGAATACACGCGCGGCGCCGGGCTTCAGCCCTCAAGCGGTGCGCTGGGCGAGATCAAGAAATGGGGTATCCCGGTCCGTGTTGAGGTGATTTTCGGCGACAGCCTGTCTGCTGAGGATCAGGCGCAAGACCTTCAGACGCTTGGCACCTACACCCGCCGTTTGTCCGCGGTATCCGGGCATCCAATCTCGATGGTGTCCTCGCAGGCCAATTTCCATGTTCTGGTGATGGGCGAGGATGACAAAGACCAGTTGCGCGCCGCGCTTGATCGGATTGCGCCAGGCATGGAGGCGTCCAGCCGGGCGATTTTCCTCAATCTGCCGCGCCCGATCCACTGTCTTGTTGTGGCGTTTGCGGAATCGAACTCCAGCAGCGCCTATCGTCAGGCTGTTGCGCTTGTGCGCAGCGAACATCCCGATCTGTCCCGCCGCGCCTGTTACCACGAAGAACTGGCGCAGGGTCTTGGCCTTGCCAATGACGACCCAAACGCGCGCCCGTCGATCTTTAACGATGACGAGGAATTCGCACTTCTGACGAGCCACGACGAATTGCTGTTGAAAATCCTCTATAATCCCCGCCTGACCCCCGGCATGAGCGCCGATCAGGCCCGCCCCATCGTGCGAACGCTCGCCATCGACCTGACTGGCGGCGGACCAAGCTGACTTAACGGAGACCCCAGATGCCCATTTTCGACTTCCTGAGCGGCCAATTCATTGACGTGATTCATTGGACCGACAACACGCGCGATACGATGGTCTGGCGGTTTGAACGCGAGGGCCACGAGATCAAATACGGGGCCAAGCTCACCGTGCGCGAAGGGCAGGCGGCGGTGTTTGTGCATGAAGGCCAATTGGCGGATGTGTTTACGCCGGGTCTTTATATGCTCGAAACCAACAACATGCCGATCATGACCAGCCTTCAACACTGGGACCACGGCTTTAAATCGCCCTTCAAATCCGAGGTGTATTACGTCAACACCACCCGGTTCCAAGACCTCAAATGGGGCACCAAGAACCCGATCATCTGCCGCGATCCCGAATTTGGGCCTGTGCGCCTGCGCGCCTTTGGCACGTATTCGGTGCGCGTGACTGATCCGGCCAAATTCCTGATCGAGATCGTCGGCACTGATGGCGAATTCACCATGGACGAGATCAGCTATCAGATACGCAACATCATCGTGCAGGAATTCTCCCGCACCATCGCGCGGGTTGGGATTCCGGTGCTCGACATGGCGGCCAACACGCGCGAGCTGGGACAATTGCTGGCAAAGGAAATCGCGCCAACGCTGGCAGAGTACGGGCTTGAACTGCCCGAGCTTTATATCGAGAACATCTCGCTCCCTCCGGCGGTTGAGGCGGTGCTGGACAAACGTTCGTCGATGGGGGTGATCGGGAACCTGAATCAATATATGCAGTTTCAGGCTGCCGAAGCCTTGGGCAGGGACGGGGCGGGGGCCGCTGCCATTCAAGCTGGCCTTGGGGCAGGTCTGGGCATGCAGATCGGGCATGCCGCGGCTCAGGCTGGCCCATGGGGCGCCGCCGCGCAACAGCAGCTTCAGGGTGCAGTACCCGTGTCGCGCCAGATGCCGCCACCGCCCCCGGTTGAACATGTCTGGCACGTCGCCGAAAACGGAGAAACCAAAGGACCGTTTTCAAAGGCCGCCCTCGGGCGCATGGCCTCGGACGGGGCGCTGTCGCGCGACAGCTACGTCTGGACCGCCGGGCAGGATGGTTGGAAAAAAGCTGACGACGTCATGGAGCTGGCGCAGCTTTTCACCGTTCTTCCACCGCCCCCGCCGGGTGCATGATCCGGGCGCTGCGATTGCATATTTGAAAAAAGAAGAAGCAGGGGACCGCCGCCTTGTCCGAGGACAGTCTTACCGCACCCGTAGAAGAGCACCGTTTTCCCTGCGACCAATGCGGTGCCGATTTTCGCTTTGACCCAGAGCGTGGGCACCTGCTCTGTGACCATTGTGGTCACACGAGTGAGATCGTGGGCGCAGGCCCCTGGGATGGGCACAGCATCCGCGAGGTCGATTTTCAGACCGCGATTGCTGGCCGCCTTCCGGCGCAGGAAATGGAAGAGACGCGGGTCTCTAAATGCCCCAATTGCGCGGCGCAGGTTGAATTCGATCCCGGTGTGCACGCCGCGGAATGCCCGTTCTGCGCCACCCCGGTTGTGACAGACACAGGCAGCAACCGGCATATCAAACCCAAGGGTCTGTTGCCTTTCGCGCTGGACGAAGCGTCTGCGCGGGCGGCGATGACCGGCTGGCTGGGCGCGCTGTGGTTCGCGCCCAACGGGTTGCAGGAATATGCCCGCAAGGGCCGCAAGATGACCGGGATTTATGTGCCTTTTTGGACCTTTGATGCCGACACCAAATCCGCCTATCGCGGCGAACAGGGCACCGTCTATTATGAAAATCGCCGGGTTCAGAGGAATGGCAAAACTGAAACCGTGCGGGTGGCCAAGGTGCGCTGGCGTCCCGCCTCGGGGCGTGTCGCGCGGTTCTTTGACGATGTGCTGGTGCTCGCGTCCCGGTCGCTTCCCAAGGCATATACCGACGCGCTTGGTCCGTGGGACCTTGCCGCGCTGGAGCCTTATCATCCCGAATTTTTGGCTGGCTTCCGGGCTGAATCCTACGGGATCGAATTGCAGGAAGGCTATGTCGAGGCACGCACCCATATGGACCGGATCATTGCGCGGGACGTGAAATTCGACATTGGCGGTGACCGTCAGCGCATCCACAACATCGACACGCGTGTGTCGGACGTGACGTTCAAGCATATCCTGCTGCCCGTCTGGCTGGCCGCGTACAAATATCGGGGGAAAAGCTATCGCTTTGTGGTCAATGGCCGGACGGGGGCTGTGCAGGGCGAACGTCCTTGGTCGGCGTGGAAGCTGACCTTTGCGGTGGTGCTGGGTCTGATCGTGGCAGCAGGTGTTGGTTACATCGCTGCCATGAACCAGTGAGTGTCAGACAAGCATCCCGCCATCAGTATCGTCTCCGGCCTCTTCAAGCAGGACTGTCATATCCGGCACCGTGATATGGCGTTTGCCCTCAAGCGTGATGATCCCGTCTTTCTTGAGGGCGGACACTTGCCGCGACACGGTTTCGAGCGTCAGGCCAAGATAATCGGCCATCGCTTCGCGTGTGAGGGGCAGATCAAAACTGACAGGGCCATCCAGACCGCCCATATTCAGCGATGCATCCCGCCGCGCAATAATCGACAGAAGTGACGCGATCTTTTCGCGCGCTGTTTTGCGGCCCAAAACCAGCATCCATTCGCGGGCAGCATCCAATTCGTCCAACGTCATCTGAAGCAAACGCTGCGCGATATGCGGTGTCCGTTCCATCAGGTCCTCAAACGGGGTTTTTCGGAAACAACACATCACCACATCGGTGGTTGCCACCACATCATAGGCCGCGATGGCCCGACCCGGGCGACCTACGAAATCGCTGGGCAACAACAGACCCACCATCTGCGTGCGTCCATCTTCCATGGTCTGTGTCAGGGTCGCGATTCCCGACACGACCGAGCCCACGAAATCCATGCGGTCGCCCGACCAGATCACGGTCTGACCTGCCTCGAAGCGGCGATAATACTTGATGTCTTCCAGCCGATCCAATTCGTCCGCTTCGCACCGCGCGCACACGGCCCTGTGGCGAATAGGGCAATCGGCGCATTCCTGGGTGACTGAGAGGCTGTTTTCTTTCAACATGGGTCCGGTCTTGATCTGTATCAAAGCTGTGCTGGCGTAACGTACCTAATGCTAGGCACATGGTGACAAGAACACAACTTTCCCGGTTGGGACTATTCGACGCGAAGGTACCTCGGTATACGAGTTATCCGACGTCTCCGCATTTCAAGAATGATGTAAAACCGGGGGATTTCTCGGATTGGATCGAAGCGATCCCCGAAAATTCGGACATATCGCTTTACTTGCATGTGCCGTTTTGTCGCCGTCTGTGTTGGTTTTGTGCCTGCCGGACACAAGGCACGGCAAGCGGGGAGCCGGTTGGCGCCTATGTAGAAACGCTCAAGGATGAATTGACGCTCCTGAAACGGCATTTGCCGCGCGGTGTGCGTCTGTCGCGGCTGCACTGGGGGGGCGGGACACCGACGCTTTTGTCCGCCGCCCAGATGCGTGACTTGGCAGCGGCGGTCCGGGAAGCTGCTGATTTTGCGGATAATTATGAATTTTCCGTTGAAATCGATCCGAACGAAATTGATGCAGCCCGTCTGGATGCGCTGTTCGACAGCGGGATGAATCGCGCCTCGATCGGGGTGCAGGATTTTGACCCCGATATCCAGAAAACCATTGGCCGCGAACAAAGCTTTGAAACCACAAAGCGTGCGGTCGACATGATCCGCGAGCGCGGCATCCAAAGTCTGAATGCGGATATCCTGTACGGCCTGCCGAACCAGACACGCAGCAAGATTGTTGATTCGGTCCAAAAGCTGTTGTCGCTGTCGCCGGACCGTGTCGCGCTTTATGGCTATGCGCATGTGCCATGGATGGCCAAGCGTCAGCAGATGATTCCCTCTGACGCGCTGCCGCGCCCGGATGAACGGCTTGAGCTGTTTGAAACCGCGCGCAAACTGTTCGTCTGGGACAGTTATGATGAAATTGGCATCGACCATTTCGCCACCAAGTCAGATGGGTTGTCCGTGGCAGCCCGAAGCGGAACGCTGCGGCGCAATTTCCAGGGCTATACCGATGACACCTCTGAGGTGCTTGTCGGGCTGGGCGCGTCGTCGATTTCCAAGTTCCCGCAAGGCTATGCACAAAATGCGCCCGCCACGTCCGCCTATACCAAGGCGATCCGCGCGCATGGGTTTTCGACAGTGCGGGGTCACAGCTTTAGCAAACAGGACAACCTGCGCGCCCGCATGATCGAAATGCTGATGTGTGATTTCCGCGTCGATACCGCCGCGCTGGTCCGCGATTTTGACACCACGCGGGCCGAAGTGACGTCTATCCTCAAAGCGGCCAATGCCGAGCTGGAAAACCTGCTGGTCGTTGATGACACCGGACTGTTTGTCCCGCGTGAGGCGCGTCCCTTGACCCGGATCATCGCCCGCAGCTTTGATGCGTATGAGCTATCCTCAGCCGGGCACAGCTCTGCGATCTAACTGGCCAGATCGAACGCGGCCGCCATCAGGGTTTTGGTGTAGTCCGTCTGCGGATTGGTAAACACGTCTTCTGCTGACCCGTATTCCACCACATCGCCCGTGCGCATCACGATCACCTTATGGGACATCGCGCGCACAACCTTGAGATCGTGACTGATAAACAGATAGGCCAGATCGTATTTTTGTTGCAGGTCGCGCAACAGGTTCACGATCTGCACCTGCACCGTCATGTCCAGCGCAGATGTTGGTTCATCCAGCACCACCAGCTTGGGGCGCAGAACCATTGCGCGGGCAATTGCGATGCGCTGCCGCTGGCCGCCAGAAAATTCGTGCGGGTAGCGGTGCATCGTGGCAGGATCAAGCCCCACCTCGGCCATCACCTCTGTCACCAACTCCCGTGGTGACCGTCCGTCAGGCGTGCCGTGCACCCCAAGACCTTCGGCGATGATCTGTTCACAGGTCATGCGCGGGCTCAGTGATCCATACGGGTCTTGAAACACGATCTGCATGTCGCTGCGCAACCGGCGCAATTCGCGTGTCGACCAATCGCGCACGTTTTGACCGCGATAGGTGATCCCGCCTTCCGACTGGATCAGCCGCATGATCGCCAGCGCAAGTGTCGTCTTGCCCGACCCGGATTCGCCCACGATGCCAACGGTTTCGCCCGCCCGCACCGAAATTGTCGCGTCATTGACGGCTTTTACATAACCCACGGTCCGCTTCAGAAACCCCTGCTGAATCGGGAACCAGATCTTGAGCGCGTCGGTCCGCGCAATCTCTTCCGCGCCGTCCTTGACCGGATCGGGGGATCCGGTGGATTCCGCACTCAGCAACATCTGCGTGTAAGGGTGCTGCGGGTTGGCAAAAAGGTCGCGCGTGGGGCCGGTCTCAACGATCTGCCCATCCTTCATCACGCAAACCCGGTCCGCAATCTTGCGCACGATTCCAAGGTCATGGGTGATGAACAAAAGGCTCATGTCCTCTGCGGTCTTGAGCTCCGCCAGCAGATCGAGGATTTGCGCCTGAATCGTCACGTCCAGCGCCGTTGTCGGTTCATCCGCAATAAGCAGCTCCGGGCCGTTCGCCAGCGCCATCGCAATCATCACGCGCTGCCGTTGCCCGCCCGACAATTGATGCGGATAGGCACCCAGACGGCTCTCGGGATCGCGGATGCCCACTTTGTGCATCAGCTCGATGATCCGCGTCCGCGCCGCATCGCCGGTCAATCCCTGATGCAGCGCCAAAGATTCCGCCAATTGCTTTTCCAGCGTATGCAGCGGGTTGAGCGATGTCATCGGCTCTTGGAAGATAAAGCTGATGTCATTGCCCCGGATCCGCCGCAACTGCGCATCATCCGCGCCAACCATCTCTTCGCCGTTATAACGCACCGATCCCGCAACCCGCGCGGAATCGCCCAAAAGCGAAACCGTGGACAAGGCCGTGACCGATTTGCCCGATCCGGATTCGCCCACCAGCGCGACGGTCTCACCACGTTCGATGTCAAACGACACGCCGCGCACGGCCGCCACTGTCTGGCCATCCTGCCGGAACCCGACGCTCAGGTTGCTGACCTCAAGGATCTTGCTCATGTAAAGGTCTTCCTGGGATCAAACGCGTCGCGCACGCCTTCAAAGATGAACACCAAAAGCGACAGCATCAACGCGAACACAAAGAACGCTGTAAAGCCAAGCCATGGCGCCTGAAGGTTCTGTTTCGCCTGCAAGGTCAATTCGCCCAAGGATGGGGATGAAGACGGCAACCCAAAGCCCAGGAAATCCAGACCCGCCAGCGTGCTGATTGTGCCGGTTACGATAAAGGGCAACATGGTCAGCGTTGCCACCATGGCGTTGGGCAGCATGTGCCGGAACATGATCGTGGCGTTGCTCACGCCCAGTGCCTTGGCCGCGCGTACATATTCAAGGTTCCGCGCACGCAGGAATTCTGCCCGAACCACGCCCACCAGCGCGGTCCAGCCGAATAACACTGTCAGGAACACAAGCAGCCAGAAACTTCGCCCCAGGATCGCGAACAGAATGATGATGATGTAAAGCGATGGGGTCGAAGACCAGATCTCGATGATCCGCTGAAAGATCAGGTCAAGCCACCCGCCGAAATACCCCTGCAATGCCCCCGCGACAATGCCCACCACACTGGCCAGCGCCGTCACGATCAGCGTGAACAGGATCGACAATCGGAATCCGTAAATCACCCGCGCCATCACATCGCGCTTGGTGTCATCCGTACCCAGCCAGTTCTGTTCGTTCGGGGGCAGGGGCGCCGCACCGGGGCGGTCCACCGGGGTTTGGTAATCATAGGGAATGGGCGGCCAGATGGCCCAGCCTTTCTGGAAATCACCGTCCAGAACCATCCCCGCATCCACCTGTTCAATCAACCCCTCGGGATCGTCGAAACAGTCCTCAAGCCCGCCTGTGCGGATCAGGCACTGCACCTCGGGGTCTCGATACGCGGCCTCGGTGCGGAAATCCCCGCCAAACTCGGTCTCGGGATAGAAATTGAAGATCGGAGTATACAGCTCTCCGCGATATTGCACGAGGATCGGTTTGTCATTGGCAATGAACTCGGCCAACAGCGACAGCCCGAACAGCACGCAGAAGATGATCAGCGACCAGAGCGCCCGGCGATTGCGTTTGAAATTGTTCCAGCGCCTCTGGTTCAGTGGCGACAAGGTGAACAAACCCCGCTTCGGTGCAGCGGGCACAGCCGGTCTGGGCTGGGTGACGACATCGGGCTCGGGTTGCGCGACCATGTTCAGCCCTCCCGCCGTTCAAAGTCGATGCGGGGATCAACCAACACATACATCAGGTCCGACAGGATACCGACGACCAGACCGATCAGACCAAACACAAACAGCGTGCCAAAGATCACCGGATAATCCCGCGCGACCGCCGCCTCAAATCCAAGCCGTCCCAAACCGTCCAGCGAAAAGATCGTCTCGATGATCAGCGACCCGGAAAAGAACACACCGATGAACACGGCCGGGAAGCCCGCGATCACGATCAGCATCGCATTGCGGAACACATGTCCATAAAGCACCTGCCGTTCAGCCAAGCCTTTGGCCCGCGCGGTGATCACATATTGCTTTTTGATCTCGTCCAGAAAGCTGTTCTTGGTCAGCAACGTCAGTGTTGCAAAGGCCGAAATCGTCGATGCCACCACCGGCAACGTGATGTGCCACATGTAATCCACGATTTTCCCGAAGACCGACAATTGGTCCCAATTATCCGAGGTCAGTCCCCGCAGCGGGAAGATTTGGTAATATGACCCACCTGCAAACAAAACGAGCAAAAGGATGGCGAACAGGAAACCGGGGATCGCATACGCCACGATGATTGCCGCTGAGGTATAGGTGTCAAACGGCGTGCCGTCATTGACCGCTTTGCGGATGCCCAGCGGGATCGACACGAGATACGCGATGATCGTGGACCACAGCCCCAACGAGATCGACACAGGCATCTTTTCCAGCACCAACTCCATCACGCCGATGGACCGGAAATAGCTCTCTCCGAAATCAAGGCGCATGTAGTTCCACATCATCATGCCAAACCGTTCGACCACGCCAATCGTTTCCTTGACGCAGGCCGGGTCTTCGATGCTGGGCGCTCCCGTAAACCCGTCTTCGCAGACGATCCGGGCAAAGCCGAAATCCACCTCGAGCTGTTCAAGAAATTCCGGCGGCAAGCCCCGGCTGCCTGCGTATTGTTCGCTTTCCTCAAGGGCTGCAACACCCGCATCCCCGGACCCGGCAAAGCCTTCAAAAACATCGCCTTCGCCTTCAAACTGGGCGATATACTGCTCAATCGGCCCGCCCGGCACAAACTGGGTAAGCGCAAAGTTCACGATCATGATCCCAAGCAGGGTGGGAATGATCAGCAGCAATCGTCTGAGGATATAGGCGCCCATATCAGTTGAGCGCGCCGCTTGCTCTTAATGCTTCGGCTTTGTCCTCGTTGACCCACCACAGATCAAGATAGCCCAGATCATAGGGGGGCAGGTTTTCGGGGAATTCGTACTTGTCATAGGCCGCGACCCAGTGATCCGCGATATACCCGGTCGGCACCACAAAGAATTCATGCCGAAGCGCCCGGTCCAGTGCCATCAGCGCGATGTCGGTCTCTTCCTGCGTTGTCGTGGTAAACGACGCTTCGATGATCGCATCAACGAGAGGGCTGGCCAGCCCGGCAGGGTTGAACAGGCTGAACTCGGCCTCTTGCGACCCGTACATCTGGCTCAATCCGCCGCCCGTGGACAGGAAGGTGCTATAACGCGTCGAATACATCATATCATAATCGCGGTCGCGGCGACGGTTCGTATATTGTGACGGATCGACCTTTTCGAGCTTCACCGCGATGCCAAGCTGTTCAAGGTTCTGGGCATAGGTCTCGTGCATCGCATCCACAGAATCCTGAATGTTGGTCGGGTAAAGCAGCGTGATCTCAAGCGGCTGGCCATCGACGTTGCGGCGCATGCCATCATCGCCCACAGTCCAACCTGCATCCTCCAGCAGACCAGAGGCACTGCGCATGTTGCGGCGGTCACTCAGGCGGCTGCCATCGGACGCATGGGTGATCCGGACGGGGTCGGACAAAAGCTCGGGCGGCACAACATCCCCAAGCGCCTCCAGAAAGGCAAGCTCTGCACCGGTTGGCGTGTCCTGCGCTTCAATCGGCGTGCCTTCGACAAAGGAACTGCGCGGCGCATAAAGGCCGAACAAAAGCGACTCGTTGGTCCATTCAAAGTTGAACGCAAGTGCCACAGCCTCGCGCACACGACGGTCCTGAAATTCCGGCTTGGCGAGGTTGAAAACAAACCCTGTCGGGTTTGGCGGCGACCCGTTTGCCAATTCGTATTTCACAACCGCGCCACTGTCGATTTTTGGAAAGTCGTAGGAACTTGCCCAGAGCTTTGGATCGCTTTCGACGCGGATCGTGTAAACACCGGCCTTGAATGCCTCGAACGAGGCCGTCTGATCGGTGAAATATTCGATGCGGATGGTGTCGTAATTGTGCCGTCCCTTGTTGAACGGCAAATCCTTGCCCCAGTAATCGTCGCGCAGCGTATAAACGATCTGGCGATTGATGTCGTAGCTCTCAAGGATATAGGGCCCCGACCCAATCGCGACCTCCAGCCTTGGTTCGTCCAGACGGCGGGTCTCGTCGGCCTCGAACCACGCTTTGGAAAAGATCGGCGTGCTGCCCACGGTCTCGATCCGGCTGCGCTTGGACAGCTCGGGATTGAAGGTGAACTTGACCCGGTGATCGTCAAGCGCCTCGGCCCCGGTCACCATCCGGCCAACGGCCTGCGCGTAAGACGGCAAACCCTGTTCGATGAACAAACGGTGGCTATACACGACATCTTCGGCAGTCACCGGGGTGCCGTCCGAAAATGTTGCCTCAGGACGCATGTGGAAAATCACCCAATCCCGGCTTTCGGGATATTCGATGCTGTGCGCGACAACCCCGTAATACTGCCCCACCGCATCCGACGTGGTTTCGATAAGCTGGTCATATTGCAATGTCGTCAACGCACCCGCGCTGCCTTTGCGCGAATAGGGGTTGAGGCTGTCAAACGTGCCCGACGCGCCCAGCGCAATCTCTCCGCCCTTGGGGGCGTCAGGGTTCACATAGGCCAGATGCGGAAAATCCGCTGGGTAATCAAGGTTTCCAAAATAGGAATACCCATGCGATTCAATGACCTTTTCATGGCCCTCTGCCCGGACATGGCTGGCGGCAAACACCACTGTCAACGCCATCAATCCGCCGATCGTCAAAGTGCGCAACGTCGTCTTCGGCAACGCCCTCACGGCGATCTGTTGGTGAACCATGCGTAAAACCCCTCTGTCTCCGCCTTTGCATCATATTCTGTATGTAAGCTAAAGAACGATTTTGCCCACATTCAAGGTTCTATCGCACGGTTCGGTCGCAAACAGCCGTGGAAAACGCGATTGTGAAAAAGAAAAGGCCGCTGTCCCTGCGGACAACGGCCTCAATGCGGTCATGTGTTCCCGGCTTATTCCGAGAATGTCGCCAGATACGCGATCAGGTTGGCGCGATCTTCAGAGTCGCTCAAACCAGCAAACCCCATGGATGTGCCGGGTGCCCAGCCGCGCGGGTTCTCGATGAAACGGTAAAGGTTTTCCACAGTCCAGACATCTGCAACTTCATTCAGAGCGCCGGAATAGTTGAACCCTTCCGAGATGCCGACGTCCCGACCGACGACGTTGTAAAGATACGGTCCCGCGCGGTTCACGCCTGCTTCCAGAACGTGGCAGGCGCGGCATTTGCCCCACTGACGTTCCCCGGCGCTGGCGTCTGCGGTTTCAAGCAGCGTGTCAAAGTTCACCTCGACAACTTCTTCCGCCTCGGCGGGTTCGTCATCGCCCGTTTCGATTACGTAAACCGCAACCTCTTCGCCGTGGTGGCCACCAACATGATACAGTGTCTCGGCTGCCCATTTGCCCAGAAGAAAGATCAGAAGCGCGCCACAAAAGCTGCCGACGATCTTGGTGAAGGTCATTGTATCCAACATTATGTGCGTACCCGTCCGCTAGAGTTTCGTGCGTGTCGCGCGGGTATCTATTGCTTCCCCTTGACCAAGGCAAGGTGTAGAAGCCGCGACCAAACGCCCGTTGGGCCAGAATGCCGGAGTTTGCATGACCAATGCCATCGCATTTCAGGGGGAATTGGGGGCCTATTCCCACGAAGCCTGCCGCGACGCCCGTCCCGATATGGACGCGCTGCCCTGCCGGACCTTCGAAGATGTGATCGCCGCTGTGCAAACCGGCAAGGCCGATCTGGCTATGCTGCCGGTCGAAAACACGATCTATGGCCGGGTGGCAGACATTCACCGTCTTTTGCCCAAAAGCGGGCTCAGGATCATCGACGAAGCCTTTGTGCGTGTGCACATCAACCTACTGGGCGTGCCCGGTGCGCGGCTCGAAGATGTGACCGAGGCGCATTCACATCTGGTCTTGCTGCCACAATGCGCGACCTTTCTGGAACAGCACGGCATCCGGGGCCGGGTGAACGCCGACAACGCCCGCGCCGCGCGCGAAATCTCGGAACGGGGCGACAAACACGCCGCTGCCTTGGCCAGCGAACTGGCAGGCGAGATCTACGGGCTGGACGTGCTGGCCCGCCATATCGAGGACACGAACAGCAACACGACGCGGTTCCTTATTATGTCGCGCGACGACGATCAGACCCGCCGTGGCGATCACGGCATGATGACGACCTTCGTCTTTCAGGTCCGCAATATCCCCGCCGCGCTCTACAAGGCGATGGGGGGATTTGCGACCAACAGCGTGAACATGACCAAGCTGGAATCCTACATGGTCGATGGGTCGTTTACCGCCACCCAGTTCTATGCCGATATCGAAGGCCACCCCGAAGACCCCGCCGTCGCCCGCGCGCTTGAGGAACTGGACTACTTCACTGACATGCTGAACGTCCTCGGCACCTATCCACGAGACCCCAGACGCGACTAAGCGTCAATTTAAGGTTGGCAGTGCGGGACTTTGCTGCCGTTCGATTGTCTTGATGACGCCAACCGCAGTATCGTGTGTTAGTTGTTAGAAATGGACAAACCAACCTCCGCCAAGCGGGACGTCACGCCCTATGCCTTCGCGGTCGCAGGCGTGCTTTTTGCATCTATCTGTTTTGGCTTTGTGCCCTATTTCAGCCGTGGGCTAACCGATCAAGGTCTCGCTCCTTACGCGGTTGCTTTTTATCGGTACATATTGGCAGCGATTGTTCTGTTGCCAGCACTCCTAAAGCATCGTTCAAATTGGCGGGAAATCGTCTGGGGTATGGGTGCAGGCGCAGTGATGGGTCTTGGCTGGGTAGGCTATGTTACTGCTCTTGAGACTGTTCCGGCATCGACGGTTGGCGTTCTCTATATGACGTATCCGGTATTTACGATTGTCATCGCGTGGGCACTCTTTGGCGATCAACCCACGCGGCGCAGCCTTGTTGCGGCTGGATTGATTCTTTTCGCTGCGGCAATTGCGGGGTCTCCGGCATCTGTGCCTCCTGATCAAATTCCAACGCTGCTCGTCTCATTGGCAGCACCTTTTGGATTTGGCTTCGGCATATGTGTTCTCGTTCATCGCCTGTCTCGCATTGCCCCTTTGGCCAGAATAGCGTCGATCTCACTTGGGTCAGTCATTGGCCTTGCGCCTCTCATTCTGACGTCTGAGGTTGGCGAAATCCTGCCAAAGGGTGGGAACGACTGGTTTCTGGTTGTTGGGATCGGCCTTGTGACAGCGCTTATTCCGCAGCTGATTTACACTGTCTGTTCACCTATAATTGGTGCGACGCGCACGGCTGTTATCGGAAGCATTGAATTGCCGACGATGTTTGCCGTTGGCGTGCTGGCTTTCGGTGAAGTGATTACGGCTGCACAGGCGATTGCCTGCGCTTTGGTATTGGAGGCGATAGCCATGACGCAAAGCCGCTCGACGCGAACTGTCACGACCGTAATCAGTAAGGAGCCAGAAAGGTAACTTTGGGCTCATTGCCGACATCGACGCGCAAACGTTAATGCTTCTTAACGGTTTGCAAACTCTAACGCGCCGTTAACCGGGTTTGCAAAGTTAAGTCCGGTTCGGATCTATTGTTTCGCATGCGAAACATTTTCTGAAACAGCGGTGAACAGATCAGATCAGCAATCCTGCCGCCCCTTCATGGCGCACCATCAAACCTTGGGGTGAAACGCCTGGCCACGCGCAATGTGACTGGAGCCAGCCGGGGCGCCGCGCGTTTGGTGTCGGGGATAGCACAGACGCTTTCCTAAGACACGCAACGCCAGCCACACCAAAAAGACCATTCCGACGCAAGTATGCAGACCGATGGGCAAGCGAAGTATGCCGGACCAACCTGTAGATGTCAGCTTGACGCGCGCCGCCGTTGATAGCGCCGCTCGTACAGCAACCGATAGGCGGCGGCCGAGGCTGGAAGGTGGTCTTGGGTTGCCTTGACATAAGTGTCTTGAGCGTCACCACGCATCGCATCAATGATGGCGTAGTGTTGAGCGACAACATTCAACATATGTGTGCTGTCGTCATATTTCACGACCCTGATGGGTTGCGCTATGCGCGCGTGCTGCGCGATCAGGGCGATGAGCCGGGGGTTCTCGCAGCACGCAAACTGCACCTCGTGAAACTCTTGATTCAACCAGAACACGTTTCGGACGTCACCCGCCTCAAGCGCTGCCGCGTGCCGTTCGGCGATATCGGTAAGGCGGCCCGTGATCTGAGGGTCAACGGGAAGTCTCGTTCGCGCGGCGGCGGCAGTTTCCAACACAATGCGAACGTCATAGAGCGCGTCGACTTCATCGGGGGTCAATTCGACAACTTCAACGCCGCGATGCGGCCAACGCACCAGAAGCCCTTGGGCCTCCATCAGCGCAAAGGCACTGCGCACCGCATGCCGTTTGGCGTTGTATTGGGCCATCACGCTGTCTTCGGTGATGCGGCTCCCGGGCGGATAGAGCCCAAAGATTATATCGTTTTCCAAGCCTTTTTCGAGTTCGGTTGGCATGTTTCTCTCGTTCATACGCGGTCTGAAAACCTTACTCACAATCGGGTCTTAGATACCATTGACAAAATTATCAATAATAATATTGACGAAATTGCAGAGGACGCTTAACCATGGGTCGATCATTGTCAGGGAGGATATGATGAGAGTTTTCACAAGTACGCTTGCCATTGCGGCAGCCCTTGCAGCGGGTCATGCCAGCGCATGGGAGGCCACCGAAGGCCAACCCTACGCCGGGCAGACTGTGCGCGTCCTGGCGGTGACATCCAGCCAGTTCCAAGCCCATGAGGCGCGCTTTGCCGAGTTTGAAGAGGCCACGGGCATCGACGTCGAAGTCGACTATGTGCCGTTCCCCAACATGCGCGAAGCCTTGACCGCCGAGATGATCGGTGGCGGCGGCGATTACGACGTCGTGTCGATCATGGACCAGTGGGTCCCATCGCTCACCAACTTGATTCAGCCAATCGGGGATGGCATCGCCGCCCAAGGCACGGACCTGTCCGATTTCCCTGCCGCCCACATGCGTCATGGCATGATTGATGGAGAGCTCTACGGCCTTCCCGTGCGTGGCCACGTGCAACTGATGTTCTACCGCACCGACTTGTTCGAGCAGGCTGGCGTAGAAGTTCCTCAGACCTGGGCCGATGTTGTAACCGCTGGCCAAGCCATCCAAGAGGCCACCGATGCGTCTGGGATCGCGCTTCCTTACGGGCGCTTGAACGGCCAGAACCTGATGGTCTGGATCAACCTGCTGTGGGGTCACGGCGGTGATCTGTTTGACGATGCGGGCCTGCCGATCTTTAACTCGGACGCCGGTGTCATGGCGACGGAGCAGTACATCAACTTCCTGACCGAGGATGAAATCGCCCCGGCGGGATCGGCCGTATTCGTAGAGCAGGACGCGGTCAACAGCTTCAAGCAGGGCAACTCTGCCATGCTCCCCGTTTGGTGGTGGGTCAGCTCTCAGTTGACTGACCCGGAGCAGTCCACGATCACCGCCGATCAGCTGGGTTTCGCGGCCCTGCCCACGATCGCGGGTTCGGATCGTACCACGTTCACCAACACCTGGATCTTCGGCGTGACGGCGGATTCCGACACGCCCGAGGCGGCTATCGAGTATCTCGGTTGGCTGACCGACCCGGCGCTGGAGCGCGAGGTTCTGCTGGACCCCGAGCTGAGCGAGTTGGTGGCGGTGCATCTGTCGAATATGCGCGACGAAGAGGTCAACGCCCGTTGGGGTGGCATCCATGCCGCTGCCGCTGACGCGCTGGAGACGGCGGACGGCATCAAGTTTGGTGACGACTGGCTGCGCATCGTAGAGGTTTTGGAAACGGCAATCTCCAGCCTCGCCTCGGGTGAGCAGGACGACGTTCGCGCCGTACTGGACTCAGCCGCAGAAGAAATCGCGGAAATCCGCGGCTAACCGCTCAACCTCACCACGGCTGCCATAGGGTGGCCGCGGTATTTTCCTTGAGGGACCGGACCCGCCATGCGCGATAGATCACTCCAATATTATTTGCTGGTCCCAGGCTTTTTGATCGTCCTTGCGACGACCTTCTATCCCTTGGCCTACTCGCTCACCACGGCATTTCGAGACTGGGATCTGACCCAGTCGCGCCGCCCAGAAGGCTGGGTTGGTTTTGACAACTTCATTCGCGCCGCAGGCGAATCCCACTTCCTCAATTCGCTATGGGTGACGACGATTTTCGTTGTCTCCAGCGTGATCCTGACCCTTATCATAGCGATGTCGCTGGCGCTTCTGCTGCGCCGCAAGGGAAAGATGCACACCTTCACGCGGGTCATCCTGATCCTGCCCTTCGCAATGAGCCCGGCGCTGATTGGCGTCAGCTTCCGGTTCATGTTCAACCCCGAATTTGGCGTCCTGTCCAACGGCCTCGCCGCAGTTTTCCCCGTGCTTGAAGGCACGCCTTGGCTGGCGAGCCCAGATCTTGCCATGGCCATTCTCGTGGTCACGGATGTCTGGCACTGGGCCCCTTACATGACCTTTATGTGCCTCGGCGGCCTCGCCTCCATCCCCCGCGAAACCGAGGAGGCCGCGCGCATCGACGGCGCGTCCAACCTGCGCATCATTTTTGGCATCATCCTGCCGCAGATGAAGGGCGTGCTTTTGGTCACTGCGATCCTCAAGACGATCTTCGCGCTGAAGATGTTCGATCAGGTGGTCACGCTGACCGGCGGCGGCCCCGGCACATCGACGGAAACCCTGGCCTACTTCATCTTCAACGTGGGCTTTGAATGGTACGACATGGGCTACGCATCAGCACTGGCGTGGATTCTGACGGCAATCATGATGACAATCTCGATCTGGTATGTCCGCATGCTCTTGAGCGAGAGAAAGATGGCGACGGCATGATGCGTATTTTCTCCTGGTGGGCGGAGCGCGCCCTGCTGCTTTTCATCTGCGTAATCGTCCTGTTCCCGATCGCCTGGATGTTCCTGACCGCGTTCAAGCGCCCGATCGACGCCTATTCCCTGTCCCTGAGCTTCACGCCGACGTTCAACAACTTCGTCACCGTGTTCTCGGACCCGTGGAACCTTGGTGACATGGTGATGAACTCGGTCATTGTGGCCTCGGTCACGGTGCTGATCGCGGTGCCCGCAGCCTCCTTGGCGGCCTATTCGTTCTCTCGGTTCCGCGTAAAAGGCCGGAAGTTCCTGTTCTTCCTGATTCTGTCGACGCAGTTCATCCCCGCCGTCGTGATCGTACTGCCGTTCTTCCTGATGTTCCGCACGCTGGATCTTCTGGACACGCGCATTGCCCTGATCATCGTGAACCTCGCCATCGTGACGCCCTTCGTGATCTGGATGATCAAGGGCTACATCGATGCCATTCCAACGGATAGCGAGGAAGCCGCGATGATCGACGGCGCGTCACGGTTGCGGGTGATCAAGGACATCGTCCTGCCGATGGCCGCGCCCGGTATCCTGACGTCTAGCATCTTTTGCTTCATCCTGACGTGGAATGAATTCCTGTTCTCGCTGATTCTCACCCGCCGCGACGCGGTGACACTGCCCGTGGGCCTCGTGAACTTCCGGACCGAACGCGGCGACCTATGGGAGTTGATGAGCGCGGCTGGCGTCATGATCACGGTCCCGATCTTCATCATGGCTTTGATGATCCAGAAACACTTCACCCGCGGCATGACTGCCGGCGCGGTCAAATAGAGGGGCAGGGGCATGGCTGAAGTCCGGCTAGTCGATATCGAAAAACGCTACGGCGCGTTCCATGCGGTCAAGAAGCAAAACCTGACCATTGAGGAGGGGGAGTTTCTGGTGCTCCTCGGCCCGTCGGGCTGCGGCAAGACCACTACGATGCGGATGATCGCAGGGCTGGAGGATATCACCTCGGGCGATCTGATGATCGCGGGGCAGCGGGTGAATGACAAACCACCCAAGGACCGTGACATCGCCATGGTGTTCCAGAACTATGGTCTCTATCCGCATATGACGGTCGGCGAAAACATTGCCTATCCGCTGAAATTGCGCGGCGTGGACAAGGCGACGCGCATCAAGCGCGTCCAGGAAACCGCCGACAAGGTGGAGCTTGGCGCATTGCTCAAGCGGCGCCCGTCCGAGCTGTCGGGTGGTCAGCGACAGCGGGTGGCACTTGCCCGCGCCATCGTGCGCACGCCCAAGATCTTCCTGATGGACGAGCCGCTGTCGAACCTCGACGCCAAGCTGCGCGTCTCCATGCGCGCAGAGTTGAAGCACCTGCACCATGAATTGGGCGTCACGACGGTCTTCGTGACCCACGATCAGATGGAGGCGATGACGTTGGCGACGCGTGTGGCCGTCATGCGAGACGGGCAGATCGTGCAGCTTGATACGCCAAAGAAGATATACTCGGAGCCGGTGAACCTGTTCGTCGCGGGCTTCATCGGGTCGCCCTCGATGAACCTGATCGAAGGGACCATCAAGGGCGGGACATTCACCGCGCCCGGTGTGCAGATGCCCATCAACGCACCCGATCGCGGCGACGTTGTCCTGGGCATCCGCCCCGAGGATCTGGAGCTGACGCAAGCCCCTGACGCGCCGATCTCCGGCAGCCTCTATGCGCTGGAGCTGACCGGGGATTCGACCCTAGTGACCCTGCGCGAAAAGGGCACTTCCATCTGCGCGCGCGGTCCTGCGGAGTATGAGGCCGCCATCAACACGCGCTGCATGCTGGCCCCCAAACCCGGCGGGCGCATTCATCTGTTCGACAAAACGTCCGGCGAGCGTCTGGATTTCTGAAGCAATAAGCAAGGTGACCCCTCCCATGCCCCCTCTCTCACAACAAGACGCAGACGCGCGGCGGATCAAGCGCGCGGACTACGTGTCGTGCACGGTTGCATTTATCGACTGCAAAAAGCCCGGCTCGCACCTGAAAGAGAACTATTCCATCATCGGCCCCGGCGTGACTTCGTCCTCCGATCAGGTGATCAACCTGCCCGAGGCGCACGGCTTCAACATCGGCGCCGCCGCCATGCCCCACGGCATCACCAACAACCTGCACATCCATTTCACAGCCGAGGTTTTCATCGTCCAGAAGGGCGAATGGACCTTCCGTTGGGGATCGAACGGCGAAAATGAATTTGTCGGACGTGAGGGCGATATCCTGTCAGTGCCCACGTGGATCTTCCGGGGCTTCACCAATGCGGGCCCCGATGATGGCTGGCTCTTCACCATCCTGGGCGGCGACAACACGGGGGGCGTGATCTTCCATCCCGATATCATCCGCGAGGCGGCGGATTACGGCCTCTATATCTCCAGCGAGAACACCCTGATCGACACGTCACGCGGCGATGCTGTGCCCGGCGAGGAAGGCCGCATTCCGCCGATGCCCGCCGAGGAAGTGGCGCAGCTGCGCGAGGTTACTCCCGAGGCGATGCGCCAGCGCGTCGTCACCGCCGCCGACCGCGATTTCCGCCCCGCCTTCATCGACGCAGACCTGCCCGGCTGCGGCGCAGAGCTTGCCCCCGTTATCGGCTATGGCCTGACCCAGAACCGCGAGCACGCCGCTCCAATCACCAACCCCCACGGCTTCTCGACCGAGTGGTTGCGCATGGCCCCCGGCACCCGTGTCAGCCCCTTTGCGCTGTCCGACAAGATGGTGATTATCCTGCACAAGGGCCGGATGCGGATCACCTTCCATGATGGCGCGGAGGTCGCGGTGGACTTGGACGCTTGGGATACCTACTCGATCCCCGCAGACACCGTGCGATCAATGGAGACCTTGGGTGATGAGGCCGTCGAAGCTCTTGTCAACGTCTCGGGCGACCACCGTAAACGCCCCGTTTTCGTTGATGATACCATCACGGCAGCTGAGGCCTGCGGCACCGGCCTGGACGCTGGTGGGTTCATGGCCAAGGCAGCACTTCTGCCGATGTACCGGAGGGCTGGCTGATGCGTCCGAACCTTGTCAAAACGCGTCTTGCTGCAGGCGATCCCGTGATCAACGCGTGGCTGTCGATCGGGGCGAGTTACTCGGCGGAGGGGGTTGGTCATACCGGCGCGCACTCCGTCACGGTCGATCTGCAACACGGCATGTTCGGCTTCTCTGAGGCGTTGCACATGTTGCAGGCGATCTCGGCCACGCCTGCAATCCCGATGGTGCGCGTGCCGTATCTGGAACCGGCCCAGATCATGCAGCTGTTGGATGCAGGCGCTTATGGCATCATTTGCCCCATGATCTCTACACCTGAACAAGCCGCCGAACTGGTGGCGGCCTGTCGCTATCCGCCCCACGGCAACCGCAGCTTCGGCCCGTCTCGCGGGCTGCTCTATGGCGGATCGGATTATGTGGCGAACGCCAATGAAACCGTCATGGCCATTCCGATGATCGAGACGGCAGAAGCGGTAGACCGCATCGACGATATCCTTTCGGTGGACGGCATCGACATGCTCTACCTTGGCCCCAACGACATGGCCTTTGCGATGGATGGACACGTGCGCTTTCCGCGCCCCGCGTCCGAACAGGCCATGGGAAAAGTGCTGTCGCGGGCAACACGAAAGGGCGTCCCCGTGGGGATCTTCTGCGCCGATGCGACGGAAGCTCGGCTGCGGATGGATCAAGGCTATGGCTTGGTAACTCCGGGCAATGACTTCGCCCATCTGACGCGCAGCGTGTCGGGCGCGGTGCGCGCATTGCTTGATGCGCCCAACGATCAGGACGTGCCTCCCAAGGTCGTCCATGGGTACTAATCGGAATGCAGACCGTCCTTGGATTTTGTTGCCCGGAACACTCTGCACGGGTGCCGTGTTCGATCAATTTCTTGATGCATTGAACGTGCCCGTGGCAGCACGGCACGTTGTGCGCTTATGTCACCCGAACGTCGAAGATTATGCGCAGGAGTTGGCGCGCATGGTCACTCCGGGGGCAGTTGTTTGCGGCTTCTCACTCGGGGCGATCGTGGCGGCGCATCTGGCCAATCGCTTGCCTGCGTCGCAGATGTTGTTCTTTGGGCTTCACCCCCATGCGGACGATCCCGCGAAACGCGACGGACGCCAGGCCTTGGCGCAGGATGTCGCGCGCCTCGGTGGCGCTGCTGCCATTGCGCTGCGCCTTCCGCCGCTGGCAGGTCCAGACCCAATTGCGGCGCGGGCCCTCGTGTTGAATATGGCAGATGCGTCAGCGCAGGACATCGAAACTCATACTAGCCTCGCCCTGAATCGCCCCGGCGCGCTTAAAGCCCTCGCGCGCACTCAATCTCCGGTCGCGTTTCTGACAGGGACGGATGACACGCAGGCCCCGCTGTCGATAGCACAGGATGTGGCCCAAGCCACGCCCCAAGGGCGCGTGGTCCCGCTAAAGGGCCTCGGCCATTACGCGCTGGTCGAGAATCCTGCGCTCTGCGCCAAAGCTGCCGCAACCCTTCTGGAGAAGGCATGATGCAGGACGCTATATCACCGAGATTACTGGATCGACTACGGCGGTGCGACACGCCCACCGTCTGTAACGCCATCGAGGTCGCTCAGGGCAGGCGCGGCTTTGATCAGTTCACCAAACGTACGATGCATTGGGCGGGAGACCCCAGCGCGGTGATCGTCGGCTTCGCGCGCACCGCCAGCATCGCGGGGAAAGAGCCGCCGTCCGATCCACCCGAGGTGATCCGGCAACGGCGCATGGATTACTTCCGATCCATGGCAGAGGGCCCGCGTCCCGGCCTTGCGGTGATTGAGGATCTGGATGGCGACGCAGCGTTTGGCGCGTGGTGGGGCGAGGTGCACGCCATGGTTCACGGGCGCGGCTTCGGCCTGTCCGGCGCGTTTACCAACGGGTTGATGCGCGATCTGGGCGATTTGCCCGCAGGCTTCCCGGTGCTGGCGGGCGGCATCGGCCCCAGTCACGGCTTCGTCCATGTGCGCGAAATCGGCCAGCCCGTGGAGGTGTTTGGCCTGAGTGTTGTCCAAGGCGATCTGATCCACGCGGATCGGCACGGAGCCTTGGTCATCCCCCCCGATGTCTTCCCGGTGTTGGAGGCCGCGCTCGACAAACTGGCCGAAAGCGAAGCGCTGGTCTTGGGACCATTGGCAGCAGGCGATGTAAGCTTCGAGGAGTTTGAGCGCCACTGGACAGCGTTCGAGAAAGCGCGGACATGACTCGCCACACATTGCAAAACGGGCGTGCAATTTTACGATGCTGCTCGGCTGCATTGCCGATACTTTCACCGGCGCCACGGATCTGGCGGGGTCTTGGCGCGTAGCGATGTGCAAGTCTCTCTGCGCATTGGCGTGCCGACGGCCCCCCATAGCAACCGTGGCGTCCACGTTCCGCTGCGCAGCAGGAAAACCGAGTTCACGGTCTGGGCTCAAAGCCAACAATTAGAAAGCTGCGGTAACCCGATCTTAAAGGTTTGCAAACTCTAACGCGCTGTTAACCGAGTTTGCAAAGTTAGGTCCGGTTCGGACCTATTGTTTCGCATGCGAAACATTTTCCGAAACCGCGGTGAACAGATCAGATCAGCAATCCTGCCGCCCCTTCATGACGCAGCAGCGCAACTTTCGTCTCAATCCCGCCATCGCCGGAATACCCGCCAAGTCCGCGTGCACCAAGAACCCGGTGGCAGGGGATCAGGATCGGCAACGGATTGCCCCCACAGGCCTGCCCAATTGCTTGTGCGGGAACCCCCAACTGCTCTGACAGATCGCCATAGCTGCGCGTCTCGCCGAACGGGATCGCGGACATCGCTGCGCAGACATTGCGTTGAAAGTCCGAACAGGTCAGCCGGATGGGGACGGTAAACTCTTGCCGCTTTCCTGCGAAATACTCGGACAGTTGCGCCGCCGCCTGCACGAGAACCGGCGTGTCGTCCTGACGCCCGTCGCGCCATTCCAGCGCGGTGATCCCCACCGCATCGGCGATCAGGGTCAGGGGACCAAATGGGGAGGGAACAACCTGTTCAAAGTGGCTCATGGGGCCAATCCCAACCGGATCGGGCCTTTCGCCGTGCGGGCATCCACCTCGTGTCCTTTTTGTGTCGCCCGCAGCGCAACACCGACCGACACGCGCCGCACGTCTGGCATCACATCGCGCCAGTCGTCGGACAAGCGCCGGGCAGCTTCGGAAGGGCAAAAGGTTTTGCCGACCCCGCGCTGATGCGCGAGGTCAAGCAGAACATCCGCGATCTCTTTATCCGAGGGCGTCATTGCAGCGCCCGCAGACGCCGGGGTGTTTGTGTTGGCCGACATCGGGCAGGATCTTCCAGCAACGCTGGCACTTTTCGCCATCGGCCTTTTCGAACACAACACCCACGCCTTCGACTTCTGGCAAACGGAATGCTTCGGACGGGGCCGGGTCGGCTGTCAGTTGGATGGCAGAGGTGATGCACAGATCGTCAAACGCCACTGATTTGAGCGCCTCCAGCGTCTCTGCATCGTCCACATGCACCACCGGAGCGGCCTCCAGCGAGGCACCGATGACCTTGTTGGTCCGCTGGACCTCCAACGCCGCTGTCACGGCCCGGCGGGCGCGGCGCAGCTTGGCCCATTTCGCAGCGAGCGCGTCGTCTTTCCACGCCGCCGGAGTCTCGGGGATATCCTTCAAGTGGATCGACGACTCCTCGCCCGGGAAGCGGTCAAGCCAGACGTCTTCCATCGTGAAGACCAGCACCGGAGCAAGCCACGTGGTCAGGCGGTGGAACAGGATGTCCATGACGGTCCGCGCCGCGCGGCGGCGGGCGGTGTCACCATCGCAGTACAAGGCGTCCTTGCGGATGTCGAAGTAGAAGGCCGACAGTTCCACGGTGCAGAAGTTGAACAACTGCTGGAACACGCCCTGGAAATCATAGGCGCTGTAGCCTTTGCGCACGACCTCATCGAGTTCGGCCAGACGGTGCAGGATGTAGCGTTCCAGCTCTGGCATGTCTGCGGGTTCAACGCGGTCCGACTCTTCGAAATGCGACAGCGCGCCCAGCAGATAGCGCATCGTGTTGCGCAGGCGGCGGTAGCTGTCGGCGACCCCTTTGAGGATCTCTGGCCCGATGCGCAGGTCGGCGGTGTAGTCGGCCTGAGCGACCCAAAGGCGCAGGATGTCTGCGCCATATTGCTTGGTCACGTCATCGGGCGACACGGTGTTGCCCAGCGATTTGGACATCTTGTTGCCCTTCTCGTCGAGCGTGAACCCGTGGGTCAGCACGCCCCGGTACGGCGCGCGGCCCTGCGTACCGCAGGATTGCAGCATCGAGCTATGGAACCATCCGCGGTGCTGGTCTGTGCCTTCGAGGTAGAGATCTGCCAACCCGTCTTCGGACCCGTCTTCGCGGTCGCGCAAAACGAACGCATGGGTCGAGCCAGAGTCGAACCAGACGTCGAGAATGTCGAACACTTGCTCCCACTCATCCGGCGCATAATCGTTGCCCAGGAAACGCTCTTTCGCGCCGGGCTTGTACCACGCATCCGCGCCTTCGGCTTCGAACGCTTCAAGGACGCGGGCGTTGACCTTGGGGTCTTTCAGCAGGAAGCCGTCATCCGTCGGCAGCGCGCCTTTCTTGACGAAACAGGTGAGCGGCACACCCCATGCGCGTTGGCGAGACAGCACCCAGTCAGGCCGCGCTTCGATCATCGAATAAAGCCGGTTGCGCCCGGTCTGCGGTGTCCATGTGACCAGCTGGTCGATGGAGGTCAGCGCCCGTTCGCGGATCGTGGTGCCATAGGTGTCCTGACCGTCGCCGACGGGACGGTCGATCGCGGCGAACCATTGCGGCGTGTTGCGGTAGATCACCGGCGCCTTGGAGCGCCAGGAATGCGGATAGGAGTGAGTCATGCGACCACGCGCCAGCAGACCACCCGCTTCGACCAGCTTGTCGATCACGGCGGTATTGGCTTTGCCTTCTTTACCTTTGTGGTCAAGCACCTTGAGACCGGCAAACAGCGGAACGTGTGGCAGGAATTCGGATTCCTCACCCACATTATGTGTCATCCGGTCCATCCAGTTGCGCGCGACAAAGGCCTCGTAGTCTTCCTGACCGTGGCTGGGTGCGGTGTGAACAAAGCCGGTACCTGCGTCGTCGGTGACGTGATCACCGTCGATCATGGGGACCTCGTAGTCCCAGAAGCCGTCCGCACCATCGAGGCCGCGGAACGGGTGTGCCAGCGTCAGCGCGCCCAACTCATCAGCGGACACGTCGCGCAGGCGACGGTACATCGACGGCTCAAGGCGGGCTTTGCCAAGCACGTCTTCGGCCAAGGTATCGGCCAGCAAGTAGCGGTCACCAATGCGCGCCCAGCATTCCTCCGGGCGGCCTGTGACTTCGTACAATCCGTAGGCGATGCCATTGCCATAGGCGACGGCCTTGTTCGACGGGATGGTCCAGGGTGTGGTTGTCCAGATGACGACCTTGGCACTTGCGAGTGACCGGACGCTTTTGCAGTAGCGCTCAAACCCATCAGACGACTCGAAAGAAGTGACCAAATCGTCGGGGATGCTTGTTTGGATCACTTCAAGGTCGGCGACGTTTTCATCGACCACCTTGAACGGCACCCAGATCGTGTGCGATTTGTGGTCGTGGTATTCGATCTCGGCCTCGGCCAGCGCGGTCTTTTCCACCGGCGACCACATCACGGGCTTCGACCCTTGGTACAATGTCCCACTCATCAGGAACTTCTGGAACTCCTCCGCGATGATCCGTTCGGCGCGGAAATCCATCGTCAGGTAGGGATTGTCCCACGTCCCGGTGATGCCCAGTCGCTTGAATTCGTCGCGCTGGATGTCGATCCAGCCTTCGGCAAATTCGCGGCATTCCTGGCGGAATTCGACAACGTCCACATCGTCCTTGTTCTTGCCCTTGGCGCGGTACTTTTCCTCGATCTTCCATTCGATGGGCAGGCCGTGGCAATCCCAGCCGGGGATGTAGCGCGCATCGCGGCCCATCATCTGCTGAGAGCGGACCACCATGTCCTTGAGGATCTTGTTCAGCGCGTGGCCGATATGCAGATGACCGTTGGCGTAGGGGGGGCCGTCATGCAGGGTGAAGGGCGTTCTGCCCTCTGCCTTCTCGCGCAGGCGGTCATAGACGCCGATCTTTGCCCATTTCTCAAGCCATTCGGGTTCGCGCTTGGGCAGGCCCGCGCGCATCGGGAATTCGGTTTTCGGCAGGTTCAGCGTGTCTTTGTAGTCGGGTGTTTCGGCGCACATTTGGGGCGTCCTCGAAATTCGGATCAGGGATATGTGAGAGGATCGGCGCGGATGTCCATACGCCTTGTCCCGGCGGCTCGATTGCTCAGAGCGCCGGGCATGTAATTCGAAGAATGATCGCGATCACATGCGTCATGCGGCGGGTTATAGGAGGGGCGGGCACAGACGTCCAGATGGTGTTTCCCGGCCTGAGAGCCGGAGGTGGGGGAACACCAAGACGCATGCGGGATCAGACCTGGAACAGCGTGCCCACGAAATACGCGATCAGCGCGGCGGTGCCGCCGATTGCCAGCGTCTCAAGCCCGGATTTCCACCATGGCGCAAGCGACCAGCGCGCTTTGTATGCGCCGATGGCAAAGAAGGTGATCAGGGTTGCAATCGTGGACAGCCGGAACGCGTCGTTCATCCCGAACAGAAACGGCAGCAGCGGCACCATACCCGCCACCAGAAACGCCGCAAACGTGGCCCACGCGGCCTTGAGCGGGTGCGGATCGACCGAGGCCAGCCCGTATTCGCCTTCGAGCATGAGCTGCACCCATTGGTCGTGGTTCTGCGAGATTTGCGCAACCGCGCCGTCCAGCGCATCGCCGGACAGCCCCTTGAGGCGCAGGATTTCGCGCAGTTCCTTAAGTTCGCCTTCGGGATAGGTGCGGATGTGGCGTTCCTCGACCTCGCGCAGGCGGCGCGCATCGTCGAGTTCGGCCTTGGTGCCCGAGTAATTGCCAGCAGCCATCGAAAAGCCGTCGGCCAGCACATTGGCGATGCCAAGCGCGATGATGACCCAAGTGGACAGCCCGGCCCCGGCCACGCCCGCAACAATGGCAAAGGTGGTTACGGACCCGTCAATACCGCCATAGACTATATCGCGCAGATAGCCGCGCCCCGAGGGTGCGCCGATGCGGGCTTCGATTTCGGCTTGGCTGTGGCCGTGGTCACCGGGAAGAGTTTTCATGGGGGCACCTTGCTGTGACGGAAAGGAACCCTGCCTTGCTCTGGATCAAGTGTGGGGTCAACGCCCCTTCTGTGTGATCAACCCGCTGAGCGATGTCTTGACGATGGACCGGACCGAGGGGCGTTTGCCGGGGGCAAAGGGCAGGGGGCGGCAAACCTCTATCGCGGCCACACCGACGCGGGCGGTCAAAGCGCCGTTGACAAGACCTTCGCCAAAACGGCGCGAGAGTTTGCCAAGGATGCTGCCGCCGAGGATCGGCTCAAGCATATCGTCACCCACGGCCACAGCCCCGGTGGCCACCAGATGAGACAGCACCGCACGGGTCAGACGCCAGCTTCCCAGCGTGCCAGACCGCCCGCCATAGATTTCGGCGATGCGCCGGATCATGCGGATGTTGGACCCAAGGGCGGCCACCACATCGGCCAGGGCCAGGGGCACCAGCGCGGTGACCGTGGCGACCTGACGGGCGGCGGCTTCGACCTCGCGTTGGGCGGCTTGGTCCAGCGGGCCCAGCAATTCGTGATCGGCCAGCGCGATCAGGGCCGAGGCGTCAAACATATCCGCCGCGCGGTCCTTGAGGCGGTCGCGGCCCCATTTGGTGTCGTCACGCCCCCCATAGAGGCCCGTCAGGTCCTTGATCACGGCACGCGCTGCGGTCAGGTCTTCGCTGGCCAGCGCAGCTTCGGCGGCGTGTTGAATGCGGTCGATGCGGCCAAGCCGGGCAAAGGCCGACAGTTCCTTGATCACGATCATCAGAACAACCGCAAGGAACAAGGCAAACAGCGTGGCCACTGCATAGCCAAGGTAAAGGTTCTGGCTTACCAGATTGGTGACAAAGTTCCACGCGGCGACCGATGCCACTGTGGTGATCAGCGCGACCAGCAGCGACCAGAACCACCGCGCCAGCCGCGACACCGGGCGCGCGGCCAAAGCGGCGGCAGTGGTCATGGCCTGCCCTTGCGGGGCGGAGTCCAGCATGTCGGGCACGGGCGGTGCTGCGTCGGGGGTGGGCGCGGGGGCGTCGTCGTCCAGATCGAACAGGACCGGGCCTTTGGCGTTGGTCATTGCGGCGTCCTTTGCCAGTGATACCGGATGTCGGGCAGGCCTTCGTCGTTGCGCGCCCCATCGGTGCGTTCCACAGGCGCAAAGCCGTGACGTTCGTAAAACGCCTGTGCACGGATGTTGTGCTGAAATGTCCAGAGCGTCAGGTGGTCTTCGCGCTGCATGGCGTCGGTCAACAGCTGCGATCCGATACCCTGTCCGCGTGCATCAGGGGCGATGTAGAGCGCGTGAATGTCATCGCTGTTGCGGGCAAGGAACCCGGTGATGTTGGGGTTTGCCGATACGGTGACCCAGCCGCGATCCACCATCATCGCGGCATGGGCGATGTCTTCGGCGCGGGTGTGGATGCGGGGCATCCAAGGAGTTTCGTCGATCCACGACGACAGGATCGCCCCGACCCGGCCCACATCCAGCGGAGTGGCAGGGCGCAAGACCATCACAGGCGGTCTCCGATCAGGAAGTGTGCGGCCCGGTCCAGCCGAATATGCGGCGGGCCCATCCCGGGTTTCAGGCTGAGTTTTGCGGGGGCAAAACGCATGATCTGGTAATCCTGACCCAGCCATTTTTCCGCGCCGTCGCGGGCCGGGCCCAGCAGGTGTGTGGGGTCTTGTGGCAGTTCACCGGGATAAAAGGCGGCCTGTTTGCCACTGTCCAGCAACGTGCCGCGCACGCAGGCGAGGTCATGGCCTTTATGGGCGCGCATTTCCTCGACCGTGGCGCGCAGGCTGGCGATGGACATGGCGCTGGTCTTGGCCCCCGCAAATTGCGCGCGGTCGCGGGCATCGCGGGTCAGAGCCTCCATGATCGCTGTCAAACGGGCGTGTTGGCTGTGGTGCAGATGATCGGCCTTGGTCGCAGCAAAGAGGATCTTTTCAACCCGTTTGCCCAAGAATAGCTGGCTTAGAAGCGCGTTCTGGCCGGGGCGAAAGGCGGTCAGGATATCGGACATCGCGTGGCGCATGTCGTCTACCGCTTGCGGACCTGTATGGATCGCCCCGAGCGCATCGACCAGCACGACCTGACGGTCAATCTTGGCAAAATGATCGCGGAAGAAGGGTTTGACGACCTGTGATTTATACGCTTCGAACCGGCGTTCCATTTCCCGTGCGAGCGATTTGCGCGGGGGGGCGGCGTGAGGTAGCAGCGGGGCGAAGGTCAGAACCGGGCTGCCTGCGAGATCGCCGGGCAGCAGGAACCGGCCCGGCGTGCAGTCGGAAAATCCGGCCTTTCGCGCGGCTGTCAGGTAGGCGGTAAAGCGCGCGGCAAGGCTTTGCGCGCGCGGCTCTTCCAAGGGCGCGGTCGCATCTTCGGCGCGGGCCTGTGCCAGATAGTCTTGCGCCGTGTCCCGATTTTCAATGCGCTTAAGGGTTTCTTCAGACCATTGCGCGTAGGTTTTTTCCAGCAACCCCAGATCAAGCAACCACTCACCGGGATAATCCACAATGTCGAGATGTATGGTCCGCGGGCCCTGAAGCCCGGACAAAAGCCCGGACGGCCGCACCTTGAGCGACAGGCGCAATTCGCTGATCGTGCGGGTGCTGTCCGGCCAATGCGGATCGCGCGCGGTCAGGGCACCCAGATGGGTTTCATAGTCAAACCGTGGCAACGTGTCGTCAGGCTGTGGCTGAAGAAAGGCCGACAATATGCGGCCTTCGCTTTGTGCCAAAAGCCCTGGCATGCGCCCGCGATCCATCAGGTTTGCCACCAGTGACGTGATGAACACTGTTTTGCCCGACCGTGCCAACCCGGTCACGCCAATGCGGATTACGGGTTCAAAAAAGGCACCCGACACGGTGTCGGTGACGTTTTCAATGCCTCGGCTCAGGGTGTCGGCGATGGCGGAAATGACCAAGGACGGCCTCTTTTCATTGCGTTGACCCCAAAGATAAAGGCGGGGGGCCGGGGATACCAGTGCTGTGCAAGGGGGATTGTTCGGCGCTTTGCGTCAGGCTAAGCGGGACGCATGCCCAGATATGCCCTTAAAGTCGAATATGATGGTGCGCCGTTTGCCGGATGGCAGCGACAGGCGGATCAGCCTTCGGTTCAGGGCGCTATCGAGGCGGCCTTGGCAAGGTTGGAACCCGGTGCGCATACGATTGCCGCTGCCGGGCGCACAGATGCAGGTGTGCATGCGCGCGGGCAGGTGTGTCATTGTGATCTGGTCAAGGACTGGTCGCCGTTCCGGTTGTCCGAGGCGCTGAACCATCATTTAAAGCCGTTGCCGGTTGCGGTCGTGGATGCGGCCGAGGTGGCAGATGACTGGCACGCGCGGTTTTCGGCGGTGGAGCGGCGCTATCTGTTCCGGCTGGTGTCGCGCCGCGCGCCGCTGACGCTTGAGGCAGGGCAGGTTTGGCAGGTGAAGCACCCATTGGCGTTGGAACCGATGCGGGAGGCGGCCAAGCATCTGATCGGGTTGCATGATTTCACCACCTTTCGGTCGACGATGTGTCAGGCCGCATCCCCGGTCAAAACGTTGGACGCGCTAGAGATCTGCGAGGTTAAGACGGATTGGGGCACCGAGTTTCAGTTCCGTCTGAGCGCGCGGTCGTTCCTGCACAACCAGGTGCGCAGCTTTGTAGGCACGCTTGAACGGGTTGGGTCCGGTGCATGGGGGGCCGAGGACGTGCGGGACGCGTTGCAGGCGCGGGATAGGGCCGCATGTGGGCCGGTTTGTCCGCCGCAGGGCTTGTACCTGACGGGCGTGGGCTATCCCGACGATCCGTTTCGCGCCTGACCGGGTTTGCGCTGCGCGGGGCGCATCGCGCTGGGCAGATTTTTGGAAAAATCTGCTTGGGGCTCTGCCCCAAACCCCGGCAGTATTTGGAAAAAGAAGAAGATCGGGGATTGCTTTTTGGCAAGATTTGAAACTAAGTCGCCGCCATGACACCCGTGACCGATATCCGACGAGACATCTGATCTTGCCTGCCGCCCCGTGATTGTGGGCGATCCGTCACCTTTTGTCTGAAATCACCATCCTTTTCGTTGACTTAGCCCGCGCTGCTTGGCACGGCTTGGGCTTCTTTAAATGAGGTTTCCCATGATCCCCTCTGTTCTGCCGACCTATTCCCGCGCGCCGCTTCATTTTGTGAAGGGCGAAGGCTCTTGGCTGATCGAGGAGGACGGGCGACGTTTTCTGGATCTGGGCGCAGGCATCGCGGTGAACGCGCTGGGCCATGCGCATCCGGCATTGGTGCGGGCTTTGACCGATCAGGCGCAAAAGCTGTGGCATGTGTCGAACCTTTACGAGATCCCGCAACAGCAGGCGCTGGCTGACAAACTGGTCGCGGCGAGCTTTGCAAATACGGTTTTCTTTACCAATTCCGGGACGGAGTCCTGTGAGTTGGCGGTCAAGATGGCGCGCAAATACTGGTACGACAAAAGCCAACCCGAAAAGACCACGATTGTGGCGTTTGAGGGGTCGTTTCACGGGCGGTCCTCGGCCGGGATTGCAGCCGCCGGGTCTGAGAAAATGACCAAGGGGTTTGGTCCGTTGCTGCCAGGTTTCAAGCATGTGCCCTGGGGCGATCACGAGGCGCTGCACGCGGCGATTGACGATACGGTTGGCGCGATCCTGATAGAGCCGGTACAGGGCGAGGGCGGTATTCGGCCGCTTCCTGATCACTGTCTCAAGGGGTTGCGGGCGCTGTGTGATGACAAGGGCATCCTGTTGATCCTTGACGAAGTACAATGCGGCGTGGCGCGGACGGGGCGTTTGTTTGCCCATGAATGGGCGGGTGTGACGCCAGACATCATGATGGTGGCCAAGGGCATCGGCGGGGGCTTTCCGCTGGGTGCCGTGTTGGCCACGCAAGAGGCCGCGTCAGGGATGACGGCGGGCACCCATGGATCGACCTATGGCGGCAACCCGCTGGCCTGTGCGGTCGGCTGCGCGGTTATGGATATCGTGACTGAGCCTGCGTTCCTTGAGGCGGTGAATGCGCGGGCGGGCTACCTGCGGCAAAAGCTGGAGGGCTTGGTTGCGTCGCATCCTGACCTGTTTGAGGGGGTGCGCGGGCTTGGTCTCATGCTGGGCCTCCAGTGCAAGATTGCGCCGATCGACCTCGTTAAGGCGGGCTATGAGTGCGGTGTGATCACCGTGCCTGCGGCGGATAATGTGGTGCGCCTTTTGCCACCATTGACCATCAGTGAAGACGAGATTTCAGAAGCCGTGAACCGGCTGGATTTCGCAGCGGACGCGGTCCGTGAGGCGATGAGCTAGGGCAGGGATATGAAGCATTTTCTGGATATTCACAAAACCGACGCAGGCGATCTGCGGCA
Organism: Marivita sp.; assembly: GCF_051251565.1. Lineage (GTDB taxonomy): Bacteria > Pseudomonadota > Alphaproteobacteria > Rhodobacterales > Rhodobacteraceae > Marivita. The sequence continues at coordinate 200,085 of NZ_JBPOFB010000001.1, forward strand.
GGTGATTGATCAGGCGATTTCGATGAAGGATGCGCGTCAAGGGCGCCCCAAGGGCGCGCCGGATGACCATTTGCCCTTGGCAGGGCACATGGTGGCGCTGATTTTCGAAAAGCCGTCGACGCGGACGCGGGTCTCGTTTGACGTGGGCGTGCGCCAGATGGGCGGCGAGACGATGGTGCTTTCGGGCTCTGACATGCAGCTTGGGCATGGCGAGACCATTGCTGACACCGCGCGGGTTCTAAGCCGTTATGTTGACCTCATCATGATCCGGACGTTTGACGAAAGCGTGCTGGAAGAGATGGCAGACTATGCCACCGTGCCGGTGATCAACGGGCTGACCGACCGGACCCATCCCTGTCAGATCATGGCGGATGTTATGACCTATGAGGAACACCGCGGGCCGATCAAGGGCAAGAAGGTGGTGTGGTGTGGCGACGGCAACAATGTGTGTGCGTCCTTCCTGCACGCGGCTGCGCAGTTCGGGTTTGATTTTACCTTTACCGGGCCTGTGCAGCTTGATCCGGAAATGGAATTTGTCGGGCTGGCGCGCAATGCGGGTGTTTCGGTTGCGATTGAACGCGATCCGGCCAAGGCGGTTGAAGGGGCTGATCTCGTGGTGGCCGATACTTGGATCAGCATGCATGACGCGCAATCGGCCAAGGAGCGGCGGCACAACATGCTGCGCGCCTATCAGGTGAATGACGCGTTGATGAGCCATGCCAAGCCGGATGCTTTGTTCATGCATTGCCTCCCCGCGCATCGCGGAGAAGAGGTCACATCCGAGGTGATGGACGGGCCGCAATCGGTGATCTTTGATGAGGCCGAGAACCGGTTGCATGCCCAAAAGGCGATCATGCGGTATTGTCTGGGGGTCTGACGTTGTGTGTGTGGGCGCGCCTTGGATTGGTGCGTGACTTGGGGGCACCTTTCCCCTTAAGCATGCAGGTATGAAACATATCCCCAAAAAGACCACCGACGACGCGCTGGTTCAGGATTTTCTGAACAAGGGTGGCAGCATCAAAGTTGGCAAGACCAAGCCGATGAAACCGGCATTGGGCCTGAGCAACAATGTTTGGAACAGCACCCCGACCAAGGACGAAAAAGCGGCCCGCGATAAGAAGTGATTGCGGGCCTTTCAGTTTGAAAGCGTTGGGCGGAACGAGGAGACTGCGCCATGGATATCTATGGATTGAGCACCTGTTCAGAGTGCCGCAAGGCGCAGAAGGCTTTGGAGGCGGATGGCCGGGCCGTCAGGTTTCGGGACATCCGGTCAGAGCCTTTGAGCGAGGTGGAGCTGGCTGAGTTGATCACCGAGTTCGGGGATCGTTTGGTGGATCGCACCTCGAATGATTATCGCGGATTGAGCGATTGGCTGAAAGCATCCGAGGCAGAGGCGCAGATCGCGGCACAGCCCAAGGTGATGGCCCGTCCGGTGATCCGGGATGGCGAGACGCTCTATCTTGGATGGGGTGACGCGGTGCAGGCGGCTGTGTTGGGCCGTTAGGCTCTGTGCCGATCTCCCTTTTAGTCGGGGACGTTGTCCACGCCTGATCCGCCCCATGGTTGGCAGCGTGCAATGCGCCGTGCGGCAAGCCATCCGCCCTTGATCCCGCCATGTTTTTGCAACGCTTCCAGCGCGTAGGCGGAACAGGTGGGATGGTAGCGGCAATTGTGTCCGACCCAGGGGCTAAAGATCAGGCGATAGGCTTTGACTGGCAAAGCAAGGGTCCAGGCGAGGGGGGTCATGTCTCGGCGTGGAGTTTGCGCAGCGCATAGCGCAGGTCTTTGGCCAGGTCGGCAAAGGGTCGGTCGATGGTGATGCCGGGGCGTCCTACCAGCACATAATCCCAACCGGGCTGCGCGCCCGGAAACAGCGCCTCGGCCACAATGGCGCGCAGGCGGCGTTTGGCGCGATTGCGGGCCACCGCATTGCCGATCTTCTTGGAACAGGTGTAGCCAACCCGGATGGTCGGGTCCGCGTCACCGCGATCCCGTGCCTGCACCAGCATGCCTTCGGTGCCGCGCCGCAAGGAACGGGCAGCGCGCAGGAAATCAGCACGGTGGCGCAAAACAGTGACAGGCGGACATGACAACACCGCCGGAGGTGTTGTTCCCCTTGTGTCCAAGGAGGCCTCCGGCGGTGTCATGTCTGGTACCCTGATTGGTCGCGGGGCGCTTACGCGCTCAGCGACTTGCGGCCACGTGCGCGGCGCGCGTTCAGGATCTTGCGGCCGGCTTTGGTGGCCATGCGTGACCGGAAGCCGTGACGCCGCTTGCGTACGAGATTCGAGGGTTGAAAGGTGCGTTTCATCGCGTCCTGCTCCGTCTTGTCGGTCCGGGGGCGCGGAATCGTCCGCCGGGTGTGTTCGAAGCCCGTGCTATAGGCAGGTGGGTTTGCGATGTCAAACGCTGTGGGCCGGGTTTTTGCAGGTTTTCGGTGGTGCGTGGCGGAAACCGGTTGGGGGCGCTGCCCCCGTCGCCTGTTGGGCGACTCCTCCGGGATATTTTAAACCAGAGAAGATGCGGTCAGACTCTATAGGGCGGGGAGCGGAGATGAAACATTGCCACACGGTGGCGTGTTTGTTTGACACAGACTGCAACAATGACCGCGTGGCTATGGGGTGTTTGTTTCAATCCAGAGGCGTGGGGCGTCGATTCTCACGCAAATGGCAGTGCCGGATCAAGGCGGCGTGAGGCGGGTGTTGCTGGGGCGCGTCAGGGGGCATGTTTTAGGCAAGCAACACGCAACACATCAAGAGGTGGCCCTGCGGGGCCTGTATGACATGACAGATATGACCAACACCCAAGATCACCCCGCTTGGAAACGCTATGCCCCTATGATTGCCATTGGCGCAGTCGCGCTGGTGGGGGCGGTTACGCTCAAAGATTACTTAAGTTTTGAAGCGTTGGCAGCGAACCGCGAAGCGCTGACGGCGTTTCGGGACGCGAATTACCTGCTGACAGTCGGGGCGTTCATCCTTGCCTATGTGGCGATCGTTGGGTTTTCACTGCCCGGTGCCACGATTGCGACGCTGACTGGTGGGTTCCTGTTTGGCGTGTTTCCGGGTGCGTTGTTCAATGTGTTTGCTGCAACGGTCGGTGCGACAGTGATTTTCCTCGCGGCGCGCTATGGGTTGGGTGACAAGCTGGCGGCGAAGATGGATGCGGGCGAAGGTACGGTGCGCAAGATCAAGGACGGGATCGACGAGAATCAGTGGTCGATGCTGTTCCTGATCCGATTGGTGCCTGCGGTGCCCTTCTTTGTGGCCAATATCGTGCCTGCGCTGGTGGGTGTGCCGCTCTACCGCTTTTTCGTATCCACCTTCCTTGGGATCATTCCCGGCGGGGTTGTCTATACCTCGGTCGGAGCCGGTCTGGGCGAGGTGTTTGCCCGTGGCGAGACGCCCAACCTTGGAATTATTTTTGAGCCGCAAATCCTGTTGCCGATCCTTGGACTTTGTGTGCTGGCCGCTTTGCCCATCGTTTTGAAGGCCGTGCGCGGCAAGAAAGGCCTGTAATCATGGAAAAGATCAAAACAGACGTTCTGGTGATTGGTGCTGGGTCTGGCGGGCTTTCGGTTGCGGCAGGCGCTGCGCAAATGGGGGCCAGTGTTGTTCTGCTGGAAGCGCATAAGATGGGTGGTGATTGCCTGAATTACGGGTGTGTGCCGTCCAAGGCGATTTTGGCAAGCGGCAAGGCGGCCTACGCAATGCGCCATGCAGAGCAGTTCGGCATCGCTGATGCCGTGCCACAGGTGGATTATGCCGCAGCCAAGGACCATGTGGCGGACGTGATCGCGCAGATCGAACCCATGGACAGCGTCGAGCGGTTCGAAGGCTTTGGCGTGCGCGTCATTCAGGAACGCGGTGTGTTCGTGTCCCCCACAGAGGTGCAGGCAGGAGAGCATATCATCACCGCGCGACGCATTGTCATTGCGACCGGGTCGTCGCCCTTTGTGCCGCCGATCCCCGGTTTGGACAGTGTGCCGTATATCACCAACGAGACGCTGTGGGCGTTGCGCGAGCAGCCCGAACATTTGCTGGTGATTGGCGGCGGTCCTATCGGCATGGAAATGGCGCAGGCGCATCGTCGGCTTGGCTCTAAAGTCACCGTGATCGAAGGGGCCAAGGCGCTGGGCAAGGATGACCCGGAAATGGCAGAGATCGTGCTGGAGAGCTTGCGCGATGAAGGGATCGAGATTGCCGAGGATGCCTTGGCCAAGGAGGTGCGCGGCCAAGCCGGGGCCATCGAGGTCGAAACGGAGGACGGCCGCGTTTTCAAGGGCTCGCATATTCTGGTGGCCGTTGGGCGCAAGTCGAACATCGACACGCTTGATCTGGATAAGGCCGGGATCACGACGACCCGGACCGGGATCAAGGTGGACGATATGCTGCGCACCACCAACAAAAAGGTCTATGCGATTGGCGATGTGGCGGGTGGGCTGCAATTCACTCATGTGGCAGGGTATCATGCTGGGGTCATTATCCGGTCGATGCTGTTTGGCTTGCCATCCAAGGCCACAACGCGCCACATTCCCTGGGCGACCTACACGCAGCCCGAGCTGGCGCAGGTTGGTCTGACCGAGGCGCAGGCGAAGAAGGAGCACGGGATCAAGCTTGAGGTCGTGCGCTTTCATTTTAACCACAATGACCGCGCCATTGCGGAACGCAAGACACGAGGCCTGATCAAGGTGATGGTGGTCAAGGGGCGCCCTGTAGGCGCGTCGATTGCCGGTGAGCAGGCGGGCGAATTGATCAACCTTTGGGCGCTGGTGATCGCCAACAAGATGAAGATGGGGCAGGTTGCCGCAATGGTGGCCCCTTATCCGACGATTGGAGAGCTTAACAAACGGGCAGCGGGTGCTTACTTTTCCCCACGGTTGTTTGAAAACGACGTTGTTAAGAAAGTGGTTGGATTTGTTCAGAAATGGCTCCCGTGACATGACCGTCCAGAAGGCGATGCGCGTATGAATTCGCTGTCGGGCCGTTTCCTGATCCTGACCACCATCTTTGTGATGCTGGCGGAGGTGATGATTTTTGTCCCCTCTGTGGCGCGCTACCGCGAGGATTTTCTGCTCAACCGGCTAGAGCGGGCACAGATCGCGTCATTGGCCTTGTTGGCTGATGACATGATCGATTCCGAACTTGAGGCGGAACTGCTGCTGAATGCGGGTGTGTTCAACGTGGTCCTGCGGCGCGATGAGCTTCGGCAATTGGTACTGTCGTCGCCGATGCCGGGCGAGGTGGATGCCACTTTCGATCTGCGGGACGCCACGGCTGTGTCATTGATCCGCGACGCGATGAACCGGCTGATCAATCCCGAGACCGAAACGATCCGGGTGATCGGCAATCCGTTCCGGGACGGTGGTCTGCTGATCGAGGTGACGCTGGACACAGACGAATTGCGCATGGCGATGATCGATTATGGCCTGCGGATTCTGTTGCTGTCTGCGGTGATTTCGATTGTCACGGCGGGATTGTTGTTTCTTGCGGTGCGGGTGCTGTTGGTCAAACCCATCAAGGGTGTCGTGGGCCACATGCAAAGCTACTCCAAGGCCCCCGAGGATGCGCGACGGATCATCAAACCCTCGGCCAGCGTGACAGAGCTGCGCGAGGCGGAAGAGGCGTTGCAGTCTTTGCAGACGCAGCTGACGCAAGCGCTCAAGCAAAAGGAACGTCTGGCGCAATTGGGCGGGGCGGTGGCGCGGGTGAGCCATGACCTTCGCAACATCCTCACTTCAGCCCAATTGTTCACTGACCGGATCGAGATGAGCGAAGACCCGGCGGTCAAACGCATGGCCCCCAAGCTGGTCAATTCGATCACGCGTGCTGTGTCGCTGTGCGAAAGCACGCTGGCTTTTGGGCGCGCCGAAGAACCCGCGCCGGTGTTGTCGTTGGTGAACCTTGCGCAGATCGTGGCGGATGTGTTGGACAGTGAACGTCTTGCGATTGGCGACTACGACCTGAGCCTGAGCGAAGACGTTCCCGGCAGCCTGATGGTGCGGGCGGACCCCGAACAGATGTACCGCGTGTTGTCCAACCTTGTGCGGAACGCGAGACAAGCCATCGTCGGATCGGGGCAGGCGGGCGAGATCGCCATTCTGGCGAGAGCCGGGGATGATCTTTGGTGTATCGATGTCACAGACACCGGACCGGGCCTGCCGCCGAAAGCCAAGGAATACCTGTTCCAACCGTTCCAGGGAGGTGCGCGCAAGGGTGGGTCCGGTCTTGGACTGGCCATTGCCGACGAGCTGGTGCGCGGTCATGGCGGCACCCTGACATTGCTAAGCAGTGATGCGCATGGCACCAAGTTTCGCATCCAGCTGCCGATGGGAGAATTGACGCTGGGCAGATGAGGCCAAGACGCCGAGATTTCTGCGAATTTGCGCTTGCATCGTTCGGACACTGCGTCTATCCCACGCCTCGTGGACCGATAGCTCAGCTGGATAGAGTACTTGACTACGAATCAAGGGGTCGGGGGTTCGAATCCTCCTCGGTCCGCCACTACACCGCTTCTGATTTGAATGGGTCGCCTTGGGCGACCTTTTTCATTTGATGCTTGGGTTTCAGTGTGCTGGTCCACTTGTCAGTCGGGCGTGGTTTGATGTCTAAATCGGGTCGATATAATTCCTGCGGACCGAGGATCTGAACATGTCGAACCACCTCTATGACCGCTTGTTCAAGACGCATGAGTGTCAGGCAACCCCGTTTCTGCATCTCGCGGATGGGAAAGTGATCACGCATGATGCCTTCCTCAAGCAAGCGGCGCAGATCGCCCATGTGCTGACGGATGCGGGGCTGGTGCCGGGCGACCGGCTTGCCGTTCAGATCGAAAAATCGCCAGAGGCTTTGGCACTCTACGCTGCATGTGTGCAGGCCGGCATCGTGTTTTTGCCGCTGAACACCGGCTACACGGCTGACGAGCTACGGTACTTTGTCGATGACAGCGGGGCCGGGATGTTTATCTGCGACCCTCACCGTGAAGCGGCCTTGCGTCCAGTCATCACGGCGCTGAATGTGTCGCTTGAAACCTTGGGCGGGGATGGGACAGGCAGCCTGATGGCGCGCTGTGCGTCCATGGACACGCGTTTTGCCATAGTGCATCGGTCATCAGATGATCTGGCGGCTTTGCTCTATACCTCTGGTACAACGGGGCGTTCGAAAGGCGCGATGCTGACGCAGGCCAATCTGGTGTCAAATGCAGAAACTCTTGCGGAATATTGGCGGTTCACCCCGTCGGACGTGCTTTTGCACGCGTTGCCGATTTTTCACACCCACGGATTGTTCGTCGCCACCAACGTGATCCTTGCGTCGGGTGGGTCGATGATCTTTTTGCCGAAATTCGACCTCGATGCGATGCTGGACGGCCTGCCGCGCGCAACTGTGATGATGGGGGTGCCAACCTTCTATACCCGCCTGCTGGGTGACGCGCGCCTGACCCGCGATCTGACCCGACACATGCGGCTGTTCATCTCGGGCAGTGCGCCGCTGCTGACGGAAACACATGTGCAGTTTGAGGGCCGTACAGGCCATCGGATACTGGAACGCTACGGGATGACAGAGACGAACATGAACAGCTCGAATCCCTATGACGGGGATCGGCGTGCCGGAACCGTCGGCTTTCCCTTGCCGGGGGTCGAGATAAAGATCACCGACCCCGACACGGCTGTGACGCTTGGCCCGGAGCAGATCGGACAGATCGAGGTGCGCGGCCCTAATGTTTTCAAGGGCTATTGGCAGATGCCCGAGAAAACCGCCGCAGAATTGCGCGAGGACGGGTTTTTCATCACCGGTGATTTGGGCAAGATCGACGCGAACGGCTATGTTCACATTGTGGGCCGCGAGAAAGACCTGATCATTTCCGGTGGCTACAACATTTACCCCAAGGAAATCGAAGGTGTTCTTGATGACCAGCCCGGAGTGATCGAAAGCGCAGTCATCGGGGTGCCGCATCCTGATTTCGGCGAAACGGTGCTGGGCGTGATCGTGGCCGATCCTGCAGCCCCCCCTGATCTGGAGGCAATCGGCCATGCGGTTGGCGATACGCTGGCCCGGTTCAAACATCCGCGCCGGTTGATCGTGGTTGACAGCTTGCCGCGCAACACGATGGGCAAGGTGCAGAAAAACATCCTGCGCGACATGTATCGTGCGACCTTTACCTCAGGCTGACGGCGCAAAGCGCGCTGGCGCATAGGGGGTCAGGTCCATGTTGGGTTGACGCCCTGAAATCAGTTGCGCGATGATACGGCCCGTTTTTGGCCCACCCGTCAGGCCGACATGATCATGTCCAAAGGCGGCATAGGCGCCGGATATGCCGGGCACTTCGCCGATCACGGGGATCGAGTCCGCCATTGACGGGCGGTGCCCCATCCATTCAACGGACTTTTTCCAGGTGATGCCGGGGATCGCGGTGCGGATGTTGCGCTCCAGCAGTTTGAACGGCGCGCGCGACGGGGGTGCTGTCAGCCCGCCGAATTCCACAACCCCGGCCAGCCGTAGCCGCCCCTCCATTGGCGTGGCGACGAATTTGCCCGAGGCCACCATGACCGGGGATCGTGGCATGACCGACGGATCCCACAGTTCAAGATGGTAGCCGCGTTCGGTTTCCAGCGGTGCTTTCAGGCCGAGTTTCGTGGCAAGCGGCCCGGACCATGCGCCGGTTGCCACCACAACCGTGTCGCAGGGAATCAGATCTCCGCCTGCGCGGATACCAGTGACCCTGCCGCCCTCTTTGGCGATGTCATCGACAGCGGCTTTGACAAAGCGCACGCCTTGATTTTGCGCATGGGCAGCGAGTGCCTTGACGTATGCGCCGGGATCCGAAATCCGACCGTGGTCGTGAAGCCGGGCGGCAAAGCCGTTCTGCGGCCCGTATGCCGGTTCGTAGTCCCGAAGTGCTTGCCCTTCGAGCAAGTCCCATTCAAAGCCATGGTCTTTGCGCACGCTCCAGCCCAAGGCATCTGCATCGTAGCTGGCCCGGTTCTTGTATAGGTAGAGATAATCCGACGGCACCAGCCAGCGTTCAGCCCCGGTTCCGGCGGCAAGCGCCTGATGATCGGCCAAGCTGTCGCCGATGATATTGGCGAGGGCCGCCGCGCGGTGACGCATGTCCTTGTCGTTTGCTGTGCCAAGATAGCGCATCAACCATGGCATCAGGCGCGGCAGATATCCCCATTTCAGAAACAGCGGTTGATTGGGGTCCAACAGCATCTTGGGGGCTTTCCAAATCAGCCCCGGCACGGTGACCGGAATGATGGCACAGCTGGCAAGGACCCCGCCATTCCCATGGCTTGCCCCGGCTGCCGGTCCTTCGCGGTCGATCAGGGTGACGGAGTGACCGTCGCGCTGTAGCCAGATCGCGGTCGAGACCCCGACGATCCCGGCACCAATGATTGCGACTGTTTTGCCTGATGTCATGCGATCTTTGCCCCGTGATTTGGCGCGCGCTTCCAACGGCTGAAGGGCGATTGAAAGTGGCTTTGGGAGCATATCATTTGCAAAGGACTGTATTTGCAAGTCGCATGACTACTTGCCGGTACTTCGACAAGTTTGCCAGTTCCGTCACTGTCCGGTTTTCGGGGCATAGCCGAGCACGGCGCAACATGGTGGCGCGCGGTACGCCGCCTTATGGTCCCTTACGCTGCGAACGGATTGTCGATCACGCCCACCAACTGGAGGATCAGCTCTCCGCTATCGATGGCTGATGCTGCTGCCGCATCACGGTTGATTTCGATAAGCGCGGTCTGGATCGAACTGGCATTGCCGCGCTCGTAAATCTGCATCGCTTCGGATGCATCGGCGACGTTGGACAATCCGTTTATGATGGCAAAATATTTCCCGATATCCGTCTTGTCGGCCAGATAGGCCTGATCTGCCAATTGCAGGTCGATAAACGCTTGGGTCGCCGTTTCGTCCGGGTCAGCTTTGGCCCCGCGCAGAACTTCCCGAATGAACTGGTCTTCTCTGATATTTCCGTTGTCCAGTTGACCGATCCAGAAATCCAACCCGTCTTGATCAGGCAAGCGGCCCAAGACATTGGCGTAGACCTGAGTGGCAAAGTCGGTGTTCGACGCACCTTCGGGATAAGTTGCGCGCGTTTCCACCTGATCGAGGAACTCTTCGGCTATATCCTCTATGGTCACACCGTTGGCAAAGCTTGAGCCCCAGAAGTAGAGGCCAAGGGCATCAGGCGCCCGATTGAAATAGGCGATATAAAGCTCGATGAAGTCTGAAATCTGGGTTTCGGTCAAGTTTGTGATGCCTTGGATGATCGACAGATCCAAAAGGCCGTCTTCAAAGATCGTGGCACCCTGCGTGAACTTGAGGATTTCGATGTTCGTGAGTGTATCGGTGCCTTCGCCACCTGCCGCACGGTCCGTGGTGATGACAGTCCCGTCATGTGTCAGTTGCAGCGTGTACCGCCCCATTGGGCCGTCAAAGCTTGCTGTGTCGGTGCCTGCACCGCCATCCAGAGTATCATTGCCAACCCCGCCGATGAGCACGTCATCATCAGCGCCTCCAGACAAGTTGTCGTCTCCGTCAGCGCCGAAAAGCCAGTCGTCATCCGTGCCGCCGCTCAGCGTATCGTTGCCAGCAAGGCCAAATAGGATGTCTTCGCCAAGGCCTCCGGAGAAGGTGTCGTCATTGGGTGTCAGCAAGAACCAATCGCCGTGGCTGGACCCGGTTGTCACACCTTCTGGGCTGATCGAGAAACTTGGGTCGGAATTGCGCGAGCCTACGATCACGTCATCGAAGACGCCGACAAAACTGGAAATAGCGTTGTCCAAGGTGCTGAGCATGACCTGCGCTTGCGTCGCCGCCTGTTCGGCAATCAAGACTGCATTTTGGTCCGTGCCTTGCGTCAGTTGGGTTCCCAAGCTTTGCAAAAGTTCAAATGTGTTTGTTGCAGCGTTTGCGATCGCGGCCAGCGCGGCTTGGAAATCTGCCACATTGGCCCCATTCAGGGCGGCGCTGCTGATCAAATCCTGACGTGTTGCCACAAAGGTCATAATCGCACGCGCGGCACCTGCGCCCAGCTGGTCGTAAAGCTCCTGCAAGGACGACCCCGAGAGGGAGTTGCCGATGCCATCCGATGCGCTCCAGCCGCCTGTTGCGTCGTCGATCAGAAATTCGGTCGACAGAAATTCGCGGTTGGCCTCTGACCAAAGCAGACCGGAAAGCTGTGCCTGGTAGGTTGCAAGAAGCGACGCGATTGCATCGGCATTTTCTTCAGAATTTCCACCGCCGCCGTTGCCTCCTGCGCTGCCGCCGCCTGTTCCGCCGTCACCGCCGCCCGTGTCGCCACCCCCTGTGCCGCTGTCGCCGCCGCCGGTATCATCGCCTGCGATGACCGTGCGCAGCGTTTCGTTGGGATCGCCGCCCGATACGGTGGCAAGCACGGCATCCAGAGGGGCAAAGGCGGTTGCGTAGTCCTGAGCGACCAAGGCGTTCAAAATGGCAATCGCCTGCGGATCGACAAAGAGGGATGCCAGCGGAAGGATGGCCGTGATGCTGGCGGGGGGAATTGCCTGAAGCGCCTGCTTGGCGTTGTTCATCACGGTTGTGAATTGGCTGACGGTCAGGCTAAGAACATCATTCACCGGGGGCTGCGGAGGTTGTCCAGTGGCGCTAAGTAGCGATTGAAGCCCGTTGAACGCTTCGTTGAACGTGTTCTCGAATTCCACCAACGGATTCATACCAAAAGGTCCTGTTAATCAGTAAAAAAATCAATTCTGCCTGACAGGATCGCAAGATTCAGTCACACAGCCGCAAATCATACGCTGATACACAACCACATTTCATGCACACCATCCAGCGTTTCCGCAGCCTGCTGCAAAAGGTGTGTTTCACCATTGGTGTGACAGGCGCTTTGGTTTCGCTTGGTAGGATCAGAAAAAGGTCGAGACCGACATTTCGAAATAACTGTCATTGTCCGCCGACGCGAGCGGGTCTGTGTCGCTGTCGGACAGGATATGATTTGCCGTCAGGCCGACACGAAAACGGTCCCCCAATCGGCGCGATATGGACATCGTGTAAATCTTGGAGGCTTCGTTCAGATCAACGAACAGCCCGAAATCCATCTTGGTGTCGCTGGTGTCGTTATGTGCGTAGTTCACACCAAGAAACAGATCGTCGTCATAGATCGTCACAGGCTGCCGATCACTGCGGTCGTCATAATGGTATTCAACAGCGGCAACCAAAGTGCCATCGCCCCCAAAGGCGTTGTAGAACGTCTGGTCGCCGCCAATAATCGCCGCGTTAAAGCTTTCGCCGGACGCTTCGCGCACGAAGCCTTCGAAGCGCAATTGCGTATCACCTTGGGCATAGACCGCCGTGAGCCCGTATTGGCGGATTTCCTGATAGTAGGGCGTAAGCGCGGTGAGTGATCCGATCCCCGCCGCAATCGCGCTCTCAATTGGTGTGGAGCCGGCTTCGTAGGCGTTCTGGACGGTAAGGTTGGCCTGATCGCATAAAGCTCCGCTGACAGTCGCATCAGCTTGCACGCAGCCGCCCAAAAGCACCGCTTCGCGGTTTGTGCCATCATAGACCGACGCACCAATGTCGAGGGATCCATCGCCAAGCGTATAGCTTTTGGTAAAGCGCAGCGCGACATCAAGGCTATCATCGTCTTCGTAGCGGGTCAGACGATCATCGGTGAAAATCGGTCCGCGCTGGCGGGTGGCCCGCCCACCAAAATTATCACGGACCTCTCCGCCCAAGGCATACAGGCTGAACGTGCCGATATCCGTAAAGACATTCGCATTGACCATCGGTGTGCCGATCCGGTCCGAGCGACCCAACTGGTTTGTCTGGTTGCGCGCATTCAAAACGTTGACTGTGGTGCGCCCGCTGCTGACGCCCCAGTCTTCGATGTTGTAGCCCAGTACGATGTCCCAATTGCCAAAGTTGTTGGTGTAATACGCTTTTTGCAGATTAGAAAAGCTGCGGTCGTTGCGTTCGTCCTGCAAGTGCGAAAATTGCAATACAGCCTCGCCTGATCCAACGGCCAGAGTGCCGTCGATACGCAAGCCCGCGAAGGGATCGACGCTGCTGCCTTTTTGGCCAGCAAAGGCCCCGTCTTGTGTGTAGTGGCGTAAGCCGAGGTCAACTTGTCCCGAGATGCTGAATTCTGCGTCCTGCGCCCATGCCGGTGTCGCGCATATCAGGAAAAGCAATCCGGTCGTTATGGGGCGTGTAAACATCAGGCAAATCCCTATCGTGTAATGCCCAAACGATACTCCCGACGCCAAGAGGTTCCAAGCACAGGATGCTAAAGCTTTGCGCATCATCAGCCTCTTTGGGAAATTGACACCTTTTTTGCAACAAATCAGTGGAATCGCGCTGTACGACTTGCTTTGGTTCTCGACAAAGATGACGTGAAATCAATCGCCAAGGCGCTATCAGGCTTTACACGAAAGCCGTCGCGGATATTGTCCGCGTAGATATGTGACCTTTTGTTGAAGGCCCGTTTTTTTGGGCGAATTATTTGTTGTGATCGTTTTTGCGCCAGCACGTGGAGCGCGCGTTCAGTGTTGTTACGCCGGATTTTTGATTGGGGAATTACTATGAAAGATCAATGCCATGGGTCTCAGAGTGAGACGCAGGAAGCGATCGCAATCGTTGGAATGTCGTGCCACCTGCCGGGTGGAAATCGGTCCCCAGAAGAGTTCTTTGATTTCCTTCTGAAGAAAAAATGTGGCGTCGTCGTAATCCCCGATGATCGTTGGGATACTGGCGTCTTTTTTGACCCCAACAGCCACGCGATTGCCAAATCTGTTAGCAAATGGGGCGGATTCGTGGAGGGCATCCGCAATTTTGATGCCAAGTTTTTTGGTATTTCGCCACGCGAAGCGGCAGGCATGGATCCACAGCAGCGGATGGTCTTGCAAAGTGTTGTCGAAGCGATGTTCGATGCCCAAATTCCGCTTGAGGACTTCACGAAGCATCGCACCGGGGTCTTTATCGGGATCTCGCAATCCGAATATCGGACGTTGCAGGAAATGCGTGTCACCAGCAATGAAGCCTATGCTGGGACGGGCTATGCGCTTTGTATCACAGCAAACCGCGTGTCGCACCGTTTGAACCTGAATGGACCAAGCTATGCGGTCGATACGGCGTGTTCGTCATCGTTGACGGCCCTGAACCAGGCTGTTCAGAACCTCCGAACCGGAACATGCGACATTGCTGTCGTGGGCGGGGTCAATGCGCTGACCCATCCGTCGTCATTTCTGGCGTTTTCAAAAGCGGGGATGATTTCGCCGACGGGGCAGATTTCCACGTTTGACGCATCTGCGAATGGGTTCGTGCGTGGCGAAGGGGTGGGCACGGTCATCATCAAGACTTTGCGCAAGGCGCAGATCGACGGAGACCGGATTCACGCTGTGATCCATGGCACTGCGGTCAACCAAGACGGCGCAACCAACACGATCACTGCGCCGAACCAGACCGCACAGATCTCGATGCTGCGAAACCTGTTTAACAGCGTTGATATCACGCCTGACCAGATCGGCTTTGTCGAAGCGCATGGAACCGGAACGCCCATCGGCGACCCGATCGAGGCGGGCGCGATTGGTACGGTTATTGGACAGAATTCGCCCGACCACCCGGTCTTTGTCGGATCAAGCAAGGCCAATGTCGGCCATCTGGAAAGTGGCGCGGGCATCACCGGTTTGATCAAGGCGGCAATGGCGGTGAAGACGGGGATTGTGCCGCCCAACATCCACTTCAAAGACCCCAATCCGCATATCCCCTTCGATGCGCTGAATCTGCGTGTGCCGACCAAACCCGAAGAGTTTCCCGACACAGACGGCAGGCGCTATGCGGTTGTGAACTCTTTCGGCTTTGGGGGGGCGAACGCTTGCGCGCTGATATCATCCGCGCCTGATGCAAGTTTTGACCATCATCCCGTTTCGGTGATGCCCAAGGCCACCAACTTGGTCCCGGCGGCCGCGGGCTTCCCGTTTGTGTTTCCGCTGTCGGGTGCCACGCCAGAGGCGCTTCAGGCGAACGCGGGGGCTTTGCTCAAGGCGATGGGAGCACGGGGCAAGTTGGAACATACACCGCTGCGCGACATCTCGGCGGCGCTGGCGACCAAGCGCAGCCATTTTATGTACCGCGCCGTTATTTTGGTGCGGACCGAAAAGGACCTGAAATCTGCCCTGCGGGCCTTGGCGGCGGGCAAAACGGACATCGACACTGTTGTGATGGGCCAGATCAAGGGCACATCAAAGCTCTGTTTTACGTTCTCGGGTCAAGGCAGCCAGTGGTGGGCCATGGCGCGCAACCTGCTGGAAGACAGCCCAGTGTTTTCCGACGCGGTGGATGCGTTTGACGCTGAATTTCTGCCGGTTTCCGGCTGGTCCATCCGAGAAGAGCTGGCAAAGGATAAAGACAGCACCCGCATCGACGACACAACGGTCACCCAGCCTGCGCTTTTTGCGATTCAGTCCGGCCTCGCCGCGCTGTGGAAAGCCTTGGGTGTTGAGCCGGACATGGTCGCTGGGCACTCTATTGGCGAAGCTGCCGCCAGCTATGTTGCGGGGGGCTTGTCGCTGAGTGGTGCGGCCAAGTTTCTGTCCAAGCGGGGCACGATCCGGGACCAGCTTGGGGCCAAAGGCGCAATGGCCGCCATTGGCCTCAACCATGTCCAGGTTGAAGCGCTTTTGCCCAAGGATGGAACGCTTGGCATTGCTGCGATCAACGGTCCGGGGTCGACCACGATCAGCGGGGATTTCGATGCGCTGCATGTGTTTGTTGATGAGTTCCAGATCACTCATCCCAATACGTTTATTCGCACCCTGACCGTCGATACGGCGTGGCATTCCCATCATCTGGATGCTGGTGAAGCGTGGTTCTGTGCGGAAATGGCGTCAATTGACTGGGCGGTTCCCACCTTGCCGTTCATTTCCACCGTGACGGGCCAGCCGGAAACGCGTTTCGACACCGACTATGGATGGCTCAACCTGCGCAAGCCGGTGCGCTTTCAGGCGGCGGTCGAAACGGCCCTGTCGTTCGGGACGACCACATTTATTGAGCTTGGACCTGCGGGAACCCTTGCCGGACCAACGAAAAGCACCGCGCTTGAGGCGGGCGCCAATGTGACGGTCCTGCATTCGATCAACCGCAAAGACAATGACTTCGACGCGATGGCCCACGCCGCCGCAACCCTGTTTGTCGAAGGACACCCGCTAAGATGGCGGGCAATCACAGGGACCCCGGAACATCATGTGCCTTTGCCTGCGCATGTCTGGATTGAAGAAGAATTCTGGCAGGATTCCGAAGAAAGCCGGGATCTCTTTTTCAAGCCGATGCAGCATCCATTCCTTGGATTTGCGGTGCGTGGCACCCCGTCAAGCTGGATGTCCGAAATCAATCTGCGCGCGTATCCCTATCTCAAAGATCACCGTATGCAGTCCGAGGCATTGTTCCCAGCGGCGGGCTATCTGGACACGATGATTGCGCTGTGCCGTCGCAAGTTTGGGGCGGGCAAGACGATCGAACTTGAAAACGCGATCATCCACGAAGCCTTGTTCATGCCGGATGAACAGGACGTGCTGTTCAGCAATGTCTATGATCCCGAACGCAAGCGGATCAAATTCTATTCGCGGGCCCGCGATATCGAGGACGAATGGGTGTTGCGAAGTGAAAGCACGGCGCGAGTGACGGACGTGCCGCCACCGGCGGAAAAGCGTCTTGATCCGACACATCCCAGTTTTGTGAAAATTCCCTTGGATTTCGTCTATGACGAAGGCCTGCTGCGGGGGTTTGTCAATTACGGAGACACGTTCCAGACCATCAAGGAGGTCTGGATGTCGCAAAGCAAAACCTACGCGCGTCTGGCTCTCAAGGATACGGGCTATTCCACCCGCAACAGTCATCATCTTCACCCAACTCTGCTGGACGGATGCCTACAGCTTCTTGATCCGAATCTCACACGCAAGGCGTTTGAGAAAGGTCAGCGCGCTGGCGATTCGGTGACGCTGCCTGTCGGTTGTGGACGCATTCGGGTTTACGCCGATTTCCCGGACGAGGTGATTGTCGAGGCCGACCAGTTCAAGAAACGCGGCGACGGCGAAAGCGTCGGCTTTACGGTTTATGACCTTGATGGCAATGTGCTTGTGACGGTGACGGATATGCGGGTGAAATTCCTGCCTGCCAAGAAAGCCGCCACCGACAGCGACAAGGTGCCTGCGCATTTCGTGCGCCAAGAGATTGTAGAGATCCAGGCCCCGGTTGCGCCCGAAACGCCTGACGGGACATGGATCGTCCTGGAGGATGAAAGCCCTCGTGGTGCCCCTATCGGAACAGCGCTGGAGACTTTGGGCGCAAACGTCCGGTGCTTGCCCCGCGCATCGCTGGGTGACAATCCCGGCGACGCATTGGTCGATGTCCTTGGGCAAGAGATCGAGGATGGCAAGATCGCAGGGATCGTGGTGACGTGGCCACTGACGATGCCCGACATCAGCGAAGACACATCCGTCGATGTGCTTTTCGATCCGCTGGAGGCCTGTACGAAAGATCTGATCTCGCTGGGTGAGCTTTTGGATTATTCCCGCGCAGGCACCAACCGATTGCCGAATATCGTCGTGTTGACATCCGGCGCGTATCCGGACGGCAGCGCACACGCATTGAACAGCCGTATCCTGTCGCAGATGCCATTGGCCAGTCTCGTACGGGGCTTGTCGACCGAAACACCCGAATACGCGTTCCGTGTCATTGATGCCGACGCTGTATCGCTCAAAGACGCAAATCGGATTGCCGAGCATATCCTGACGCCAAGTGCCGAAACCGAGATGATCTTGCGTGATGGTTTCGCTTTTGCGCCACGGCTGGTCCATGTGCCGCAGGAGGATTTCGCCCCGAAGCTGCTTCGGGTGACACAGGACGACATCCAGACCAATTTCCACGCAACCATGCAAACGCCCGGTGTGATCGACAACGTCGAACTCGCGGAAATCCCGCTTGTCCCGGTTGGGGAGGGTGAGGTGCGCGTGCGCATCGCGGCGGTGGGGTTGAATTTCCGCGATATCATGGCGGTTACGGGCCTTTTGCCCGCCGAGGCCGAGCCGGAACCCGCGTGGCGAAACCTTGGGCTTGAGTTCGGTGGTATTGTAGAGACCGTTGGCGATGGCGTGACCCAGTTCAAGCCGGGTGATCGGGTGATGGGGTTGGGGCGGCGGTGCTTGCAGCGGTTCATGACGACGGATGCGCGCGCGCTGACGCTGGTGCCAGATCACATCTCGCTTGCCGAAGCCTCGACCATCCCAAGTGCTTTTGCGACGGCGCATTATGCGCTGAACCATATTGGACGGATGCGAAAAGGGGATAAGGTCTTTATCCATGTGGCCACGGGTGGCGTGGGAACGGCTGCTGTTCAATTGGCCCAAGCCGCAGGCGCCGAGATTTTTGCCACGGCAGGAAGCCCTGAAAAGCGGCGCATCCTGCGCCAGCAAGGCATCCCGCATGTCATGGATTCCCGCACATTGAAGTTTGCGGACGATGTGATGAGGATCACCAAGGGAACCGGGGTTGATGTGCTGCTCAATTCCTTGCCCGGTGATTACATCACCAAGGGTCTTGATATCATGGCACCGTATGGGCGCTATCTCGAAATCGGGAAACGCGATGTCTACGAAGATGCGTCGATCGGGATGAAAGCGCTGCGGCGCAACGTGTCGCTGAGCGTGCTGGACCTTGCCGCGATGGGATTGGAACGCCCGGATCTGATGAGCGACCTGTTCGCCGAACTGTCCGAGATGTTGGATGCCAAGACGCTTGCGCCTTTGCCATTGACCGAGTTTCCAATCAGCCGGATCAGCGATGCCATCCGATACATGAGCCAAGCCAAGCATGTCGGGAAAGTCGTCGTGTCCTTGGAAGAGGATGCCTTCGAAGTGCGCCGGGACGTGAATCGCCCGGTGTCGCTCTTGGCAGATGGCAGCTACCTGATCACTGGCGGGACCAGCGGCTTTAGCCTTAGCGTCGCCGATTGGTTGTCACGGGCAGGGGCCGGGCATCTTGTGTTGGCCTCGCGCTCTGGCACGGTGTCCGCAGCGGACGAAAAGAACGTCGCCAGGATGCGCAAGCGCGGCACGGATGTGTCCGTGATCGCGCTTGATATCACCAAAAGCGATGCCGTCAGCCGTTTTGTGAACGAAAGCCTTGATAGTGATCGTCCCTTGAAAGGGGTCGTGCACGGCGCTGCTGTCATAAAGGACGGGCTTGCCAATCAGTTGACGTCAGACATGATCACCGATGCCCTGTCCCCCAAGGTCAAAGGAGCATGGAACCTGCATCGTGCCTTTGCCCAAGCGGGCGCGGAGCCGGATTTCATGATCGGGTTTTCGTCGATTGCACAGGTTGTTGGATCAGCGGGTCAGTGCAACTACATCGCTGCGAATGCGTTTCTGGATGCGCTTGCCGCCTACCGCACATCTCTGGGGCGGTGCGGCACCGCAATTGACTGGGGGGTCATCGCCGACGCGGGGTTTGTCACGCGAAACGCCGGGCTGGCCTCGTATCTTGAAAGCGTCGGACAGTTCGGTCTGGTTCGCAAGGACGCAGACCGTGCGCTGGAATGTGCCATTGCACGCGATACGCCGACTTTCCTGTTTGCCCGTGCGGACTGGGCACAGGTGGCCCGCGCCAATCCCGCACTTGGCAACAGCCCCCGAATGTCGGGCCTGCTGATGAACGAAAGCGGCGGCGCAACGCAGGTGCGGTCACGATTGATGGTGCTGGATGGTCCAGAGCTTGTCGCGGCGGCAGAAGACTACATCAAGGACGAAATCACCTCGGTTCTCAAGATCGACAAAACCACGATCCAATCTGAACGCCCGATGAGCGAACTTGGCCTCGACAGCCTGTCTTCGTTCGAGCTTAAGGTCAGGATTGAAACCGCGCTTGATACGACGATCCCGGTGTCGAAATTCCTGCAAGCACCGTCCATTGCAGAGCTCGCGATCATGCTGTCCTCCGAGATCAATGGCATGCAAAAGGCCGAGGCTGCCGCGCTTGAGGCAGGGGACGCGTCTGAAACAGCTGGCGCAGAGACGCAGCAGCACAAGGGTGTGTTTGCCAGCAACCTGCAAATGGGCCTGATGCGGGATTGCCTGTCACCCCGTACATCCGAGATCGCAAAAACAGCGATGGAACATCATAGTCAGCACCGTCTGGTTGCACCTTGCGATTTGGCGGATCTGGCCAAGGTGCTGCGCCAGATCGAAAAGCGTCACCCGCTCCTGACCATGCGCATGGACGCCAACGGCCATATCCACATGGATGGTCCGGGCATCACCCTGTCCGACGGGATCGACGCGCGCTTGCTTAACGTCGCGCAGGGCGAACTCGTGCGGGTGTGTTACCATCTGGTTGACGGTCAACCGCATCTGGACGTGCGGCTTCACTCTGTGGTTGGAGATCGGGTCTCTGCCGATATTTTGGGCCACGAGCTTGAGGACGCGTTGTCCGGCAAACCCCTTGCCAGGCCTGTGTCGTACCGGCGCATTATGTCTTGCCTTGGCGACATGCGGTATGATCCGGAAACACCGATGGCCCAGCGGGATCGATCATTCTGGTGGTACGCTTTGTCCACATCTACGCCAAACCCCGTGCCTTTCGCCAAACGTAGCCGTGCGCTGTTGCCTGCAATTGCAGGGCGAAATCACGGTGCGGCAAAAGCAATCGATGTCACGCTACCGTTCTCGCGGTCATTGTCGGCGGTCTTGTGCGCCTTTGCACATTCTGTGCGACAGGCGACGGCCAGCAAGGGTCCAATGATCATGGGGCGGAAAATATCGCTTCGATCAAAACTTCCTGACGGAGCTGCTATCGGTCCGTTTGAAATCGAACAGCCGCTATTGGTGCCGCATGACCGTGCCGACGGTGTGGCATTGGCGCAGTTTGAGCGTATTCTGGAAGCATCCGCGGCGCATACCGCGTTTGACAGCTCTGCCGCGGCAGAAGCATTTTCGAGCGATCTTGCGGCATGGAACACCTCGCCGTTCCAAATCCTGGTTGAGCCAGTTGACGCGCTTTCAAAGGAGGCTCCAAACGCGCTTTTGCATGATCTCTGGCTTCAGGTGAAATCGTCAAAGGACCAAACACAGATGCGTTTGATCTATGATGAAGATGTGGTGACCGCGCAAACCGCGCAGGCGATCCTTGAGGGGTTGGCCGTGTGCGAAAAACCCGTGGCGTTGGTGTCGTGATGAAAGGAACTGTCATGGCGCTGGCGTATTCATGACTTCGCCCCTGCGGTCCTCTGCCAAATCCGAAGTTTACCCGGCTTCGATCAAACAGAGATACATGCTGGACCAGGTGACGAATCCGGCCTGCCCCGAAGATTTGCGCCTGCGCTGGATCGTATCCCACGTGGTATTGGTGCGTCCCAGGATTGATGTGCGCCGGTTTCGGCGCGCGGTCGACAAAGTCAGTATCCGCCACGACAGTTTGCGCACCCGCTTCGACAGGGTTGGCGATGTATGGCGCGCCCATATTGATCCTCCGGGCCGGGACATGATCCGCGAGATTGACCTTGGTGACTTGGAAGACGGCGCGTTTCATGCGGCTTTGTCCGGTCTGGTGAACGCACCGATGGAGGTGGTGGACGCGCCGCTGGCGGAAATGATCATCGCCAAATG
Organism: Marivita sp.; assembly: GCF_051251565.1. Taxonomy (GTDB): domain Bacteria; phylum Pseudomonadota; class Alphaproteobacteria; order Rhodobacterales; family Rhodobacteraceae; genus Marivita. Next base: position 221,725 of record NZ_JBPOFB010000001.1, read on the forward strand.
CGGGTCGCGGGGCGATGCGCTTGTCACACGGGTGCATCACACGATCACAGATGGGTATGGCATGATTGTTCTGATCGAAGATCTGCTGAAATACCTGATCGGTTTGCCCGTCCTTGGGGATGCAGTGTCTTTTGGCGAATACGTGACGCGGTACCAATCACCCTTGCCCAGCAAGGTGGCCGAAACGGATGCGTTCTGGCGGGGCATGCACCGCGATTTCCCGAAAGCGCCGCATGTCGGGCGCAAGGCCAAAGGGCTGCCGCCGCTCTTTGATTGCATGGGCGAGATCGAGCAGCGCATGATTGAATTCCGCGCAACCCCCGACAGCATCGCACGCCTTGAGGCGCAGGCGGTCTCGGCCAAACTTGGGCTAAACACTTTCTTTATGGCTGGGCACCTTGAGGCACTGTGCAATCAATATGGCATGGATCGAGTTATGTTCATGACACATGTCGCGCGATCCAATCCAGCTTTGACGACATATATGGGCGATCACACGTTGGATCCGGTGTTGCTTCATAAACAATGCGGTAAGAAAGACATCGTTCCAGCGACGCGGTATTTGAATGCTTTGATGCATGACGCTATGGCGCACCTCCCGTCTGATTTTGCCCGTCGCGGCACGGACTACGAAGCGGACCTTATCGAAACCGGTTGCTACCCTAGCCAGTTCAGTATCCACAATCCACGCGCGAGCGTCCGAGAAAAGCAATCGGTGTTCAGTCAGGGCTTGAAAGCCAAATTTGGAGAAGAACAACGACTTGGTCCGTTCGCGGTGACCAGCTTAAATGTGCCAAGAGTCAGCCGTATCCTGGCAGAGTTGCAGGTTGTTTTGGGAAATGATGATATACTTGCCGGCTTTCACATCGCCTATGACGGGATGGCCTTTACCACGGAAGAAATACAGCAGTTGGGCGAAACCTGTTTCGACCTTCTCGGGCTGGACCTGGTAGAGGTGGATACGGCATGACGCACGACCCGACCCTGCCAAAGCGCGCGGACCTGCGCGAATTTGGGTTTCATCCCCTGTCGCTTCGGTTGTGGCACGGAATGGCGCTGGATGCGTGGCTGCGGATGATGTGGGGCAATTGGCACCTTGTCTCGGTACGGCGCTATCCGCTGGCTGTGACTATCACGATATTCAGCGTGTTCAACCTGTTTCTCAAATGGGTCAGTGTTTTGGTGTACGGACGCCGGTTGCGCGCCGTCGTAATCGAACCCGATCCCATCTTTATCGTCGGCCATTGGCGCAGTGGCACAACGTGGTTGCACCACTTGTTCATGATGGACCCACGCTTTGCTGCACCGACTCGCGCAGCTTGTTTCTGTCCTGAATTTTTTCTCGTCGTGCAGAAAACCATCAAGCCGCTGCTGCAGGCGTTGCTGCCGAACAAGCGGCCGATGGACAATGTTGATCTTGATCTCGACAAGGCCGAGGAGGACGAAATCGGAATTTGCCTGTCCGGTGCCGCGTCGTCCTACCGAACTTTGCTCTTCCCGAGCGAATCTCCGGTCTTGCTTTTCAGTCCCGAAGACATGGGGTCACACGAGGCCGCCATCTGGCGCAAGAAATGGCTCGATTTTCTGCGTCGCGTCCAGTTTGTGAATCCTGAAAAGCGGTTGGTTCTGAAGTCACCCACGCATTCTCTCAGGATCCCGGAAATCCTGCGGCTGTTTCCAAATGCAAAATTCATCCACATCCGCCGCGATCCGCGCAAGATTTTCCTGTCGGAACGGCATACGAACCAAGCCATGGAAACCGTCTGTGCGTTACAGGATCGCTTGCCCGTCAGAGTGGAATGGGCAGAGAACAAAGTCGCTGACATGGTCGCCTTTCATGAAAAGCTCGAAGCGGATCGCGGTCTTGTCCCGGCGGAGAATTGGACATCGCTGCGCTATGAAGATTTGCGCTCGGCTACAATTCCAAGCCTTAGAGGTGTCTACGACGCGCTCAAGCTTGGTGGCTTTGATGCTGTGCAGTCCAAGATCGGAACGCCATTGGAAACACCCAAACCCTACAAGCCCAACACCTACGATCTGGATGAGGACACGCGCGTCTTGTTGGACCGCGAATTTGCGCACCTGTTCGATCTTTATGGCTATGCACCCGTACCGTCACAGCCGGTTGTCGCCAAATGACAGCAGCGGCGCGGCTGACCGATGTTATTTTCCGTAAGAGGCATCTTTTTCTTGGGTTTTTTCTTGGGCTGGTCGCGTTTTTGGCAGCCGGTGTTCCGCGGCTTGAAATGTCGTCCAACAGCCGTGGCTTCTTTGGGCCGCACAACGCTGAATACCTTGATCTGCTACATCTCGACGAGACATATACCCAGTCCAATACGCTTTTGCTGATGGGGGTGCCGCCCAAGGGCGATGCCTTTTCACCTGAAAACCTGACCGTTCTGCGCCAAATGACCGAAGACCTCTGGCAAATGCCCTATGTCTTGCGGGTGGAATCCCCCAGCAACCATATGCATTCCTATGCGCAGGGTGATGAAGTCCTTGTTGAGCCGATGTTGGACGAGTTCGCCGAGATCACACAAAGCTCTGCGGGTCGGTTCACGGAACTGGCCTTGGCGTCAGACAGGCTGCGCAACACGCTGTTGGCCGAAGATGGCGAGGCCTTTGGCATTGTCATTCACTTTGTTCTGCCGGACGATGAACCTGATGCACAAGACGAGGTCTCGCAATTTTTGACCGATCTGCGCGCGTCATGGGCTGCGCAATATCCTGACTGGACGGTCCACGCGACGGGCGGCATTCTTGGGAACAGTCTTCTGGCGCGTGTGGCGATTGAAGATGTCACATACCTTGTGCCGCTGGCATTGTTGGCGGTGATTGTTCTGTTTGCCCTGACGCTTGGATCCCTGTTGGCGGTCGGAGCGCTGGTTCTGGTGCTGGCCAGCGCAACCCTTGCGACATTCGGATTTGCCGGCTGGACAAACGTGGTGTTGACGGCGGGAACCGCGATCAGTCCGATGGCTGTGCTGGTTCTGGTGTCGACCAGTTGCATCCACATCGTGATCAGCACGATCCGGGCAACGGAAAAAGGGCAAGTGGATGACCCACTGCGCTATGCAATCGAAAACAACTTGGCACCGGTCAGCGTCAGCCATCTGACCACGGCCCTAGGGTTTTTATGCCTGAATTTCGCGCCGTCACCACCGCTAGCGGATATGGGCAATATCGTTGCCTTTGGCCTTCTTATTGGCCACCTGGCTGTGTTTACGCTCTTGCCTGTTATACTGATCCATAAACCACCCTCCAAGGTCGGGCTTTTGATGGTTGCAGGCGACTCCATGCGCACGTTTGCGGTCTGGGTCCTGCGGCACAGCCGCCTGTGGCTTGTTGTGTTCGCGGTGAGTGGGATGCTGGCGGCCATCGGCGTTGCGCGTATCGGGTATGACGATCACGTCATCCGCTATTTTGATCTGAGATACGAATTCCGGCAAGATGCGGAGGCCATTCAGACTGACCTGACAGGTCTGGATTCTCTGCAATTCTCGTTTCAAGCCCCAGAGGGTGCCAGCGTCTTTGACCCGGAATTCCTGCGGTCGGTTGATCGGTTTGCGGTTTGGCTGGAAAGCCAACCCAGTGTGGTTGCGGTGAATGCCCTGACCGAAGTTATCAAGGACCTGAACCAAAGCATGAGTGGCGATGACCCTGCCGCCTATACAATTGCCGATACGCAACCCGCCAATGCGCAGCTTTTGATGTTCTATGAACTGTCCTTGCCACTGGGCATGGACCTGACCACGATCATGGATGTTGAACGCACACAAACCCTGCTGAATGTGACGCTGTGCGCGCCGCATAGCGATGTAACCCGCAATCTTGCCGAAACGGCAGAGCGCTGGCTGGCCGAGAATGAACCCCAGATCGCTACCCGTGCTGCCGGTCTTGCCATTGCGTTTGCGCGTATTTCTGAACGCAACAATTCGCAAATGCTGTTCGGTTTCCTGACCGCGCTGTGCCTGATTTCGGTGACCCTGATCGTGACACTGCGCAGCGTACGCTACGGATTGATCAGCCTTGCGCCAAACCTTGCCCCCGCGTTGTTGGCCTTTGGATTTTGGGGGCTCACTCTTGGCGACGTCAATCTTGGGTCAACAGTGGTCACGACCATGACCTTTGGGATCGTGGTGGACGACACGATCCATTTTCTGATGCATCACTTGCGAAACCGTCGACGCGGACTCGGGACACAAGAGGCGTTGGAAGACACGTTTGCGGTAGTAGGATCATCGATCACCCTGACATCTGTTGCCATGATCTTGGGCTTCAGCATCATGGCGGCATCGGGGTTTTCGATCAACCAGCATATCGGTATGTTGACGGCAGTGGTGATTGTCTTTGCCTTATTGTGCGATCTGGTTTTGCTGCCGTCGATTATAAAATTAACCCAAGAGGACAAATGATGACCTTGATCCGACGCAGTTTTCTTGCAGCTACGCTCGGGCTTGCTGTCCTTGCGACGGGAATGGCCCATGCTGAGACCGCAGAACAACGGGGCTTGCGGTTGGCGACCGAAGCGTCTGATCGCACGGGCGGGTATCAGGACATCAGCAGTTCTGGAGAAATGATCCTCAAAACTTCCAGCGGCCAATCCGCAACGCGCCGGTTTGACAGCAGTTGGATTTCGACCGGCACTGATGCATCCCGGACCCTTTTGGTGTTTCGTTGGCCCGGTGACATTCGCAATACTGCGCTGCTGACGCATGTCTATGCAGGCAAAAACGACGATCAATGGCTTTTTCTGCCCGCAATGGAACGGGTGCGCCGGATCAGCGGGTCGGGGCGGTCTGGATCGTTCGTTGGCAGTGAATTCGCCTATGAGGATATGGTAGACCAAGAAGTCGACAAGTTCAGCCACACATGGGTCGCGGATGAGCGGTGTCCTGCCTCTGGTACCTGCCATGTGATTGACCGCGTTCCCACGACGAATTCTGGCTACAGCCGTCAACGTATCTGGCTCGATGCAGCCGAGCTGCGGCTGCAACAGGTCCAGTTTTTTGATCGCCGCGGTGCGCATTTGAAGACGCTCTCGATCAGCGGGTACCGCAAGTATAACAATCGGTTCTGGCGGGCGTCTCAGATGAACATGGTCAATCATCTGACAGGGGCAAGCACCCAGTTGATGTGGGGCGACTACCAGTTCAATCAGGGTTTGTCGGCCAGCGAATTTACCACGAACGCGCTGAAACGCATCCGCTGACGGGTGCGATCAGGCCCAGTCTTCGTCAAGGATCTTCCAGTTCTTCACGCGTGAATACAGCGTCGTTGGTTTGACGCCCAAAAGCGCGGCAGCCCCGGTTGGGCCGGAGATACGTCCGCTGGTTTCGCGCAGTGCCGCAATCAGATTGCCGCGAGCCAAATCATGCAATTGGGCTTCTGTCCGAAAACTTGAACTGGTTTTCGCAGCAGGAGACGCGGCCGAAAGTTCAAGAACCAGCTTTTCATCGCGTGACACGATTGCGGCGCGTTCCATCACGTTGCGCAGCTCGCGCACATTGCCGGGCCAGTCATACGACTGCAATTGCTGCACCACACGTTCGGTCATGACGGGCACCGGGCGGTTGAGCCTGCGGCTGGCGAATTTGAGCAGATGCGCAGCAAGCAGAGGAATGTCTTCCTGCCGGTCGCGCAAGGGCTGGCAGGTGATCGGAAACACGTTGAGGAAGAGATACAGGTCTTCGCGGATGCGCGAGGAGCGTCGCGCCTGAATATCGGTCAGCGAAGTCGCGGCAATCACCCGGATATCCAACGGCTTTTCCCGCGTATCGCCAAGCCGTGTGACCGTGCCGTTTTGCAACGCGGCCAGCAGCTTGCCCTGTATCTCGAAGGGAAGCTCTTCTACATCGTCCAGGAAAAGCGTGCCACCATGGGCCAGTTCAAGCTTGCCGGGCTTGTCACGCGTCGCACCGTTTGGTGCGCCCCGGACCTGTCCGCAAAGTTCTGCCTCGACCTCTTCTGGGGCGACAGAACTGCATTTGAAATGAATGAGCGGACGGCGCGCGCGCGGGCTCGCCTTGTGGATGGCCGTGGCAACCAGCGATTTTCCGGTGCCGGTTTCGCCACTGATCAGCACGGTTGCGTCGGTGGCAGCGACAAGATCAATGCGGGTCACGGTTTGGCGGATCGCTGGGGACGACCCGATGATGTTGTGATGTGCCCGCTCGGACGTGATCGCTTCTTGCAGATAGGCGTTTTCCTGCTCCAGCCTGTCCCGCAAGGCGGCCACTTCGGCCAGCGCATCATGCAGCTTGCGTTCGCTTTCCTTGCGTTCGGTGATGTCGCGGAAGATCACCACCGCACCGGCCAGAACGCGCTGGTCGTAGATCGGCGTGGACACGTATTCGACGCGGATCGGTTTGCCATCCTTGCGCCAAAAAACCTCGTCTTCGATCCGTTTGACCTTTTCATAGCGGAAAGACTGATAGATCGGGCATTGCTGCGACGGATACACATCCCCGTTCAGGTGGTGATGGTGGATCATTGAATGGATATCGCGGCCCAACAGGTCTTCGCTGGTCCAGCCCAGCATCTCTTGCGCAGCGCGATTCACAAACGTGGTTTTGCCTTCGGCGTTGATACCGTAAATGCCTTCGCCTGCCGCGTTGAGGATCAGCTGGTTCTGCCGCTCCAGTTCGGCGAAAAAACTTTCGGTGCGTTTCCATTCGACCAATCCTGCGCGAAAGGTTTCCGCTGCCGCCGCCTGTTCGGCCCGCCGGTCCAGGGCCCGCAAATCGGTGAGGACGAGTGTCAGTAAACCGGGTTTTCCAGGCACCGGCCGTGCCAGTAATTCGCAGTGCAAAGGTTTTCCGGCGGCAGAGGTCAGGGTGACATCGCGGGTCCAGCCTTCGCCCCGATGGTCCACCTCTTCGATGAAAACCACAAACTGTGGCAGGGCACTGCGCAGGTAGTCGGAAAACGCGGCTGGGGGTGCATCGGGGTCACAGGCCAGCAATCGTGCGGCAGGAGAGTTCCAGTCGACGATGCGGTCGCAGGACGTGTCCAGCAGCAGAACGGGCTGTGGAATGGCCTGAAGCAGGGAATCGGTTTGGGGCATATGCAATGTCATGCACGGAAGGATATTGCTGCACCGCGGCGCGCACTAACGAAATTTCGTAATTTACGATTTAACGTAAAAATGCCTAGCTAAAATGTAATTTAATTATATGAAATTGTTTAACTTTTAACGATGCCCAAATTTTCACCACCACCTGTTTGCCCCGCTCAAAGGCTGTCACGATGCCCCTAGTTCGACATCAAAATTCGAAAATAGGGGAACGACATGACGATCAAGAGCCTAGGAAATCCGTTTTCTGCAAAAACTGATCTTCGCCATGGCGCGGATTGTGGATGCGACACCTGCGCGTCGGGTCACGGCCATGCGCACAAGGACACTGACCTTGCACCGACACAGATGTCATCCGAGCAAATGTTGGAACGCGCCGTCGAAAGCGCCATTGTGCGGTCCGTCTTTGGACAAAGCGACATTGGACGCCGGTCCTTCATGGGGATGATGGGGGGCAGCACCGTGGCCGCCGCCTTGGCCTCTGTCTTTCCGATGGATCAGGCCAAGGCTGCAATCCTCGACAATCTGGGGCCGCCCGAGAAGACTGACCTGAATATCGGCTTTGTTCCGATCACCTGTGCAACACCCATCATTATGGCGCAGCCCTTGGGGTTCTATGAACGCTATGGCCTGAACGCGCAGGTTATCAAGACGGCAGGCTGGGCCGTGGCGCGCGACAAGTCACTGTCGGGGGAATATGACGCGTCGCACATGCTAACCCCGATGCCCTTGGCGATGACGCTGGGCGCGGGATCGGTCGCCACGCCCTACATCATGCCTGCGGTCGAAAATATCAACGGACAAGCCATCGTGCTGTCCAACGAGCATCTCGACAAGCGTGATCCGACCCAGTGGAAGGGCTTCACCTTTGGTGTGCCGTTCGAATACTCGATGCATAACTTCCTGCTGCGCTACTACGTGGCCGAGTTTGGTCTGGACCCAGATGTCGACATCCAGATCCGCGTTGTGCCGCCGCCCGAGATGGTTGCCAACCTGCGTGCCGGGAACCTTGATGGGTACCTGTCGCCCGACCCGTTCAACCAGCGCGCAGTTTGGGAAGGCATTGGCTTTATCCATTTGCTCACCAAGGAAATCTGGGAAGGTCACCCGTGCTGTGCCTTTGCCGCACCGCTGTCGTTTGCGACGGAATTGCCCAACACCTACGGCGCGCTGCTCAAGTCGATCATCGACGCCACGCAATACGCCTCGAGCGCGGAAAATCGAAAAGAGATCTCGGCGGCAATTGCGCCGACCAACTATCTGAACCAACCAGTTGAGGTGATCGAACAGGTGCTGACCGGCACCTATGCCGATGGTCTGGGCGAGGTGAAGATGGTGCCCGACCGGATCGATTTTGACCCGTTCCCATGGCATTCGATGGGCGTGTGGATTCTGACCCAGATGAAGCGCTGGGGCTATATCGAAGGCGATATTGATTATCGCGCAGTGGCTGAACAGGTTTACCTGGCCGCCGACGCCAAGAAGGTGATGGAAGAGTTGGGCTATGACGCGCCGGATATCACCTACAAGTCGCACACCATCATGGGCAAAACCTTTGATCCGGCCGAGCCCGAAGCCTACGTGGCCAGCTTTCCGATCAAGAAGGACTGATCCATGTTGGACAATCTTTCAATCAACAAGCGCGCTGCGATTTTGTCGATTGTGATGCTGGTGGTTGGCCTCCTGATATGGGAGGCCGCCATCCCGGCGCAAAAGGCCGTGGGTGAACTGACCGAGTATGAACGCCTTACCGGAGGTGGTGCGCAGAAAGCTGGTGTGCCGCCCCCAAGCCAAGTGTTTGCCAAGGCGTGGGCTGAACTTTCAAACCCGTTTTACGACGCGGGCCCCAACGACAAGGGCATCGGCATTCAGATCGGCTATTCGATCTACCGTGTGCTGACGGGCTATTTCCTTGCCGCATTGGTCGCCATTCCGCTGGGCTTCCTGATCGGGATGAGCCAGATCGCCTACAAGGCGTTCAACCCGTTTATCCAAGTGTTACGTCCGATCTCGCCGCTTGCTTGGATGCCTCTTGCGTTGTTCATCATTCAGGATTCTGAAGCATCGGCGATTTTCGTGATCTTCATCTGTTCGATCTGGCCGATGCTGCTCAACACCGCGTTTGGCGTCTCGGGCGTGCGCAAGGACTGGGTGAACGTCGCCCGCACACATGAGCTTGGGGCGTTGAAAACCGCGTTCACCGTGATCTTGCCCGCTGCCGCGCCCACCATCGTGACGGGCATGCGTATCTCGATCGGCATTGCGTGGTTGGTGATTGTGGCGGCCGAGATGCTCGTGGGGGGCACCGGGATTGGCTACTACGTCTGGAACGAGTGGAACAACCTCGACCTGACCTCGGTCATTTTTTCAATCCTCATGATCGGCGTTGTGGGCATGTTGCTGGATTCCGCCTTTGGCGTCCTGCAACGCGCCGTCGCCTACGCAGAATAAGGAGGCTTTCATGCCCAAACCGTTTCTCAGCATTGAACGCCTGACGCAGCAATATCCCGATGGTCAGGGGGGCACCCTGACCGTCTTTGAAAACGCCAGCTTTGGCATCGAAAAGGGCGAATTCGTCTGCATCCTTGGTCACTCTGGCTGTGGCAAATCGACGATCATGAACATCCTTGCCGGTCTTTCGGAACCATCGTCCGGCGTGGTCAAGATGGACGGGTTCGAAGTGTCCGGTCCGTCTCTGGACCGTGGTGTCGTGTTCCAGAACTATTCCCTGCTCCCATGGCTTTCGGCGCTCAGGAACGTCACCTTTGGTGTCAAGGCACGCTACCCCGACTGGACCGCAGACGCCATCGAGGCGCATGCCCGTGACTACCTTGCCAAGGTGGGGCTTGAGGGCGACGTGGTACACCGCAAGCCAAGCCAACTGTCGGGCGGGATGCGTCAACGCGTGTCGATCGCGCGGGCCTTTGCCAACCAGCCCAAGCTGCTTTTGCTGGACGAACCCTTTGGCGCGTTGGACGCGCTGACGCGGGGCACGATTCAGGAAGAGCTGATCAAGGTCTGGGCTGGCACGGAACAGACCGTGTTCATGATCACCCACGATATCGACGAGGCGATCCTGCTTGCCGACCGCATTTTGTTGATGACCAACGGGCCATTCGCCCGCATTGCTGAATCGGTCGAGATTACCATTCCGCGCCCGCGCACCCGGACCGAGATCGTGGAGCATCCGAACTACTATGCGATCCGCAATCATCTGGTGCACTTTCTGGGGCAACGGTCCAAGGAACTGGCCGGACAACAAAGCGCGAATGCCGATCAAAGCCCGGAGACAGTGCGCATCGACCGCACCACCCCCGACAACGCAGAGGGTGATCCCGCGCCTCTGCCCTTGCGGGCTGTCAATGACTGATCGGGGGCGGGCATGACCCTGCACACTACGCCGCGTGCGCCTGTGCCGCCGTTTTCGCCCGAGGACGCGGTGCAAAAGGTGCGCATAGCCGAAGATGCGTGGAACAGCCGTGATCCGGCCAAGGTCGCGTTGGCCTACACACCCGACACGCGCTGGCGCAACCGGGATGTGTTTTTGACCGGACGGGCCGAGGTCCAAGCGTTCCTGACCCGCAAGTGGGAGGTCGAAAACGGCTACCGCCTGATCAAAGAGATATGGGCGCATTCTGCCCAGCGGATCGCCGTGCGCTTTTGTTACGAATGGCATGACACAACCGGCCAATGGTTCCGCGCCCATGGCAACGAGAACTGGGAGTTTGACGCGCTGGGCTACATGGCCGTGCGCCATGCCTCGATCAACGATGTGCCGATCTCTGACGCCGACCGACTGTTCCATTGGCCGCGAGGCCGCCGTCCTGACGACCATCCGGGCCTGACAGACCTCGGACTGTGACATGCAAAATTTACACCAAGACCCAGGAGGAAATCCAATGAAAGACAATTACGAGGTGACCGTCATGATGACCAAGGAAGACGTGACAATGATGATCCTGTCCGCCAAGAAGCAGGCAGGCATGACATGGGAAGGCATCGCTGAAAAGATCGGCATGTCGCCCGTCTGGACCCATTCCGCTTGCATGGGCATGAACGCATTCCCCAAGGAAAAGGCCGAGGCGATCGTGTCTGTCATGGGCCTGCCGCAAGAAGCGGCAAGTGTTCTGGAAGAGCCGCCCACCAAGGTCTGGGAGCAGGCAGTTCCAACAGATCCCTGCATCTACCGGCTGTATGAAATCGTCGGTGTTTACGGCCCGACCATCAAGGCACTGATCGAAGAGAAATTTGGCACAGGCATCATGTCGGCCATTGACTTTGATATGCAGCTGACGCGTGTGCCCCACGAAAAGGGCGACCGGGTAAAGTTAGAAATGTCCGGCAAATACCTTGGCTACAATTCCTGGTAAGTCCCTCGAACCATCTCTTGCAATGGTGAAGAACGCAGGCCCGGTGCCTGCGTTTTTTTTGTGCGCGCAGACCACGCAGCACCGCGTGTTGCGGCTTTCGTGTCCCTGCGTGACAAGGTAGCCTGATGTCATGGACTCAGTGCCGCCCAGTTTCACACAGCCCAATCGACACCCCAAAGAGCATCGACATGATTGAGGGGACCAAGCCGCATGTCACGGTGCATGCCGCCGATGGGTCTGGCGATATACGCGTTTCCGGCGTCCTGACGATCTATACCGTCACGCTGGCGCAGACGGAGTTGCAAAAGCTGCAACCGGGTGAGGTGCCGAGGCTCGATCTGTCCGGCCTCACGCGGCTTGATACGGCGGGGGCATGGGCGCTGGTGTCGCTCAAGGCGCGGTTTGACAAAGCAGGGCACACGCTTGCCTTTACTCAGGTCAGCCCTGAGGCGGCAAGCCTTTTGGACAGCGTCGAACACGCCATGCCAAACCCGGAAACGCGCGCTGCGGCGCGTCTGACCGTTTCGGATAGGCTGGACCGGTTCGGGAGGCGTGTCTTTGGTGGGATGCTGTATCTGCGTGCATTGACGGCGTATCTGGGCATTTTCCTGCACCGTTTGGGTCGTGCCTTACGTCATCCCAGCGAATTCAGCGTCACATCGCTGGTGCATCACTGCGAAGAGGTGGGTCTCAAGGCGGTGCCCATCGTGTCTTTGATGGCGTTTCTGATCGGGGTCGTTCTGGCGTTTCAAGGCTCGACCCAATTACGCCAGTTCGGCGCCGAGGTGTTTGTGGTCGATCTGATCGCCATTTCCATCCTGCGCGAGTTGGGCATCCTGTTGACCGCGATCATTGTGGCCGGGCGCACCGCATCGGCATTCACGGCGGCCATCGGTTCCATGAAGATGCGCGAAGAGATCGACGCAATGCGCACGCTTGGCCTTGATCCGGCGATGAACCTTTTTGTGCCGCGCATCCTTGCACTGTTCATCATGCTGCCCATCCTTGGGCTGATTGCCAATATTGCCGGTCTGTTTGGCGGTGCGCTAATGGCATGGATCGACCTTGGGATTTCGCCTGCAATGTTCCAGACCCGGCTGGTCGAAGGCACGTCGGTGACGCATGTTTTTGTCGGACTGGTCAAGGCGCCGGTCTTTGCGCTGATCATCGGAGTGGTGGGCTGCCATGCCGGGATGCAGGTTCAAAGCAACGCGGAATCGCTGGGGCGTATGACGTCGAACGCCGTGGTGGCAGCGATCTTTGCGGTGATCGTGGCCGACGCCGTCTTTTCGATCTTCTTTGCGAGGATTGGCATATGACCGCGCCCGAGGTCGTCATCCGCCTGCGGGGTATCCGCAACCAGTTCGGCAGCCATGTGGTGCACGAGGATCTGGACCTTGATGTCTACCGTGGGGAAATCCTTGGGGTCGTCGGCGGATCAGGCACCGGTAAATCCGTACTGCTGCGCACCATTGCCGGGCTGCAACGCCCCGCTGCGGGAAGCGTTGATGTGCTGGGCACAGACGTTCTGAATGCGAACGAAGACACGCGGCAGGCGCTCGAATCCCGTTGGGGCGTGATGTTTCAGGACGGCGCGCTGTTTTCGTCCCTGACCGTGCGCGAAAATGTCGAAGTGCCGATGCGCGGGGTCGAGGGCCTTGATCCCGATATCCGCCGTCAGCTTGCAGATCTGAAAATATCGATGGTTGGGCTGACCTATCGCGCGGGCGACAATTACCCGTCCGAGTTGTCTGGGGGGATGCGCAAACGGGCAGGGCTGGCGCGCGCGCTGGCGCTGGACCCGGATATCGTGTTTCTGGACGAACCGACCGCCGGGCTCGACCCTATTGGCGCTGCGGCCTTTGATCAGTTGATCCGGGGGTTGAGCCATTCGTTGGGTCTGACAGTGTTTCTGGTGACCCATGATCTTGATACGCTGCACGCGACCTGTGATCGTATCGCGGTGCTGGCGGAACGAAAGGTGCTGGTGACTGGTACGATGACAGATATGCTAGAGGTCGATCATCCTTGGGTGCACGAGTATTTCCACGGGCCCCGCGCCCGCGCTGCTGCGGCATCCGAGGCATCGGCCAAAGTTAGCCAGAAAGGCACCTGACGTGGAAACCAAGGCAAATTTTGTCCTGATCGGCGCCTTCACCCTTGCGGGGTTGCTGGGCATCCTTGGGTTCTTCTTATGGTTTGCGCAGGTCGAACTGGACCGCCAGTTCGATTACTACGACATCCGGTTCTCATCTGTGTCGGGTCTTGGCAATGCGTCTGACGTGCGCTTCAGCGGCTTGCCGGTGGGGCAGGTGGTCGATGTGCGCTTGTCGCCAGATCAGGACGGCACCATCCTTGTCCGGGTCGAGGTGGACGCGGCCACCCCTGTGCGCCGCGACAGCATAGCCACGATCGAGGCGCAAGGTGTGACGGGCGTGTCGTTTGTTGGCATCGACGCAGGCTCCGGGTCGGCGGACCTTTTGGAATCTACCGAGGGTCAGCCGGTGCCAGAAATCCTTGCGGGCCGCTCCACGTTGCAAAGCCTGTCCGAAGACGCGCCCCGCCTGTTGGAAGAAGCCCTGACGCTGGTCACCGAATTGGGCGATTTGTTGGGCGCGGAAAACCGCGAACGGCTCAACAGCATCATCGCCAATGTTGAATCCGCTTCTGGGGATTTTGCCGAAACGCTGGACGGGTTTGCATCGATCAGCGCGACGGTTGACGACTTTGCCGAACAGATCAACCTGTTCAACGCAACGCTCAACACGCTGACCGGCGATCTGACCGCAGTCTTGCAGACCGCTGACACGACGCTGGCCTCAATCGGCGAACTGTCCGAACAGGGCAAAGGCGTGCTGGCCACAGGGGCCGACACATTGGTCAGCGCACAATCCGCCATTGCCCGCACCGAAACCTATGTCGCCACTGACCTGAGTCAGACAACGCAGGAACTTCGCGCGGCGGCAGCAGCCTTGCAGCAAGAGGTCGCAACGCTGAGTGCGGATGCGCGCGTCTTGATGACGACGCTTGGCACAGCTGGCGAAACCGCGACCGCGCGTTTGACCGAAGCGCAAGCGACCCTTGCCGCGACCGACGCGCTGATCGCGCGGCTTGACGGCACGGCGGTGATTTTTGGGGATACCGTGGGGACACTCGATACGCTCATCCGGGATGAAGCCGCGCCCTTGGTCGCCGAAACCCGCGCAATGATCGCCGAGGCGGATCGCGCCATTGCATCAGTGGCGACCATCGCCACGACCGATCTGCCTGTGATCATTGCCGATATCCGCCAGACGGCCCAAATCTTCCGCACCGTGGCCACTGATGTGGGCACAAACCTCACCGCCTCCAGTCAATCCGCCGAGGACGTTTTGCAAACCGCGCGTGTGACGCTGGACGATGCGCGGGTGTCCTTTGCCAAGGCCAATGAAACGCTTTCGGCGATCAACGGCGCGCTGGAAACCGGTGACCGCGCGCTGGGCGCGGCAGAACGGGCCTTTACTGGCGCGGACCGTGTCATCAACGAAGACCTGTCAGGTGTGATCGCCGGCCTTGAACAGTCGCTCGGCAGCCTCAACGGCGCAATTGCGCAGGTCTCGGATGATCTGCCGGGGATGTCAGCGGACCTGCGCGCCGCCAGCCAAGCGGCGTCAGACACTTTTGCTGAATTGCGCAGCATTACCGATGCGGCATCGCCGTCGATCCGCGAATTCACCAATACCGCGTTGCCGCTTTATGCGCGGCTGGCGCAGGAAACCCGTGCGTTGATTGCAAATCTTGACGGCTTGACCGAACAAATCCAACGCGACCCAACGCGGTTTTTTCTGGACCGCGAAACGCCGGAGTTCAGACGATGATCCTGCCCGCCCTTTTGCGCCGTTCCATCGCCGCCATCAGCCTTGCGCTGCTGTCAGGATGTGCCGCGATTTCTGCTGTCAGCGACGCGGCCACACCTTTGGACGTGTTTGAACTGCGCGCGCCAGACACTATCGCGGCCACCTCCCGCGCCCAAATTGCGCGCGACGTGATCGTTGAATTGCCCACCACCAGCGGGGCGCTGTCCACTGACCGCATCATGATCCGCCCCAACGCGCTTCAGGCGCAATACCTGCCCGATGTCCGCTGGAGCGATCCAACCCCGATCATGCTGCAAACACTCATGCTGCGCACGATCGAGGCAACCGGGGCCGTGCGCTATGTCGGTCGCACCCCGCTTGGCGTCAGTGGCGATTACGCACTGGTGACCGAGATCGTCGATTTTCAGGCCGAAGTGACTCCGCAGGGCGACACAGCAGAAGCACAGATCACCTTTCTTGTGCGCATGGTGCGTGAACAAGATGCCCGCATCATCGCAAGCCGGACTTTCGCAGCCAGCGCGCCGTCGGCCTCTACCGAAACGACTGCTGTTATTGATGCATTCAGCGCGGCGTCGGACCAGGTGCTTGTCGAATTTGCCCGCTGGGTTCAATCCTCGCTTTAGGCGCGTGCCCACCGCTTGACCCACATCATGTCCCGCATGGTGGGACTGGGCTAGGCTTGGTCCACGGCACAGTCAGGATCGGCTGGCCACCATGGTCAGGGGCAGTGTCAGAGTGATTGATCAACCGGACAAACTACGCCGGGCGTTGAACGTCCCGTTGCTGACGCTGTACGGGTTGGGTGTGACCGTGGGTGCCGGGATCTACGTCTTGGTCGGGGCGACGGCCGCCGAAGCCGGTGTCTTTGCGCCGATCTCGTTTGTCATCGCGGCGATTGTCGTGGGCTTTACCGCCTTTTCCTATGCCGAGCTGTCCACCCGCTATCCGGTGAGCGCGGGCGAGGCCGCCTATGTCGAGGCTGGGTTTTCGTCAGCTGCGCTGGCCACCGTAGTTGGATTGGCTGTCGCAATGTCGGGCTTGGTTTCGGCGGCGGCGGTGTCGCTTGGGGCAGCGTCGTATTTGCACGGGCTTACGGGCGCGCCCGAAGCTGTTCTGACCGTCTGCGTGGTCATCACCATGGGAGTGATCGCTCTGTGGGGGATCACGCAATCCGTCATGGTCGCTGCTGTCATCACGGTGATCGAGGTGTCAGGTTTGCTTTTTGTGATGATCTGGGGATTTGGCTTTGCCGATCCATCTGGCGTGGGCCTTACGGATATCCTCCCCCCTTTGACGGGACCGCATTGGGCAGGGATCGGCGCGGCGTCCTTGCTCGCGTTCTTTGCTTTTGTCGGGTTCGAGGACATGGCCAATGTCGCCGAAGAGGTGAAAGACCCGGTGCACACCATGCCGAAAGCGATCGTTTGGACCCTCGTGCTTGCAACGGTGCTCTATATCGGCACGACAACGGCAGTGCTGATGGCGGTGCCTCTGGGTGCCTTGTCGGCATCGGCGGCCCCATTGTCGTTGGTGTTCGCCAGCGCACCAGACACGGTGCAACAGGGATTTGGGATCATTGCCATCGTCGCCACGGTGAACGGTGTGTTGATCCAGATGATCATGGCCTCTCGGGTGATCTATGGCCTTGCGGATCGGGGCCATCTGCCCAAAGCGCTGGCCCATGTCTCGGTGCGCACACAGACGCCCGACCTTGCCACGCTCGCGGTTGTGGGCGCGATCCTGTTGCTTGCCCTGACATTCCCGATTGACGCGCTTGCCGAACGCACATCGCAAATCGTTCTGGGCGTGTTTGTGCTCGTCAACCTTGCCCTGATCCGGCTTAAATTGCGTGGCCCGTCGACCGAACCGCATTTTCGCGTACCAGTGGTCGTTCCGGTGATGGGGGTGGCAACCAGTCTTTTGCTGTTTGCCACCGCGTTTTTGTAGCTTTTTTTGCCCTAGATCCGCCCTTGGCCCAGGCGGTTTCCTGGCGACAGGTAAGACGGGTCTGCCGTCACCGCGATCAGGTTGACACCCCCGCGTGCGCGCGCGGCGGCAACGGCTGTGACAAAGCTGTCGTAATCATCGACCGCATCCGCATTGGCCCCGAATGACCGGGCAAACGCGCAGAAATCCGGGTTGGTCAGTCCCGTGCCGGACACCCGATCCGGGTATTCGCGTTCCTGATGCGCGCGGATCGTGCCGTAGCGGGCGTTGTCGATTATGATCACGGTGAGGCTCAGGTTGTGATGCACCGCTGTCGCCATTTCCTGACAGGTCATCATGAAGCATCCATCGCCTGCAATGGCGAAGACTTCACGGTCTGGTTCACATATTGCAGCCCCAATCGCGGCGGGCAGCCCGTATCCCATTGACCCCGAGGTCGGGGCAAGCTGTGATCCCGGCGCACGGTAGCGGTAGAACCTGTGCAGCCATCCGGCGTAATTGCCCGCGCCGTTGCACAGGATCGCATCCTCGGGAAGCGTGTCGGCAAGATGCGCGAAATAGGGGGCCAGCGGGTCGCCCGCGACAGAAGCCGGATCGTTGAACGAAACATATAGTTGATGCAGGTCGCTTGTCCGGGTCTCAAACCGGTCTCGGGCGATAGCTTCCCATGATGCGGCTTCGGTGCAAAAGCTTTGTGTGTCCGCAACCAGCGCGAGGTCGGGCTGATACACCCTGCCAATCTCTTCGGGTTCCGGGAAAACATGCACCAGTGACTGCTCTGGCACCGGAGCCGTCAGGATCGTGTATCCGGCGGTTGTCATCTCGCCCAGACGCGGGCCAATGGCGATAAGCAAGTCTGTCTCGGCCATGATCGTCTTGAGGTAGGGCGGCGTGCCGACGCCGTAATGGCCGATATAGTTCGGATGCCGATTGTCGATCAGGCTTTGACACCTCAACGACACCGATAAAGGCAAGCCTTGGGTTTCGGCAAACCGCGCCAGCGCGTCGATGCCGGTCTTGGTCCAGCCCCCACCACCCGCCATTATCAGCGGGGATTTCGCCTTGGTGATCCGCTGTTTCAGCGCGTTCATCGCGTCTGAGGCAGGCCGAAAGCGCGGTGTTTCAACCCGCGCAGGCGGTGTGGGTTGGACGATCTCGTCATAGAGCATGTCCTCGGGCAGGGCGAGCACCACCGGGCCGGGACGTCCCGACATCGCGGTGCGAAACGCGCGGCTGACATATTCCTGAAGCCGCGAGGCGTCGTCGATCTGCGCCACCCACTTGGTCATCTGTCCGAACATGCGGCGGTAGTCGATTTCCTGAAATGCCTCGCGGTCCACCATGTCGCGGGCCACCTGACCCAGAAACAGGATCATCGGGGTCGAATCCTGATAGGCGACATGCACGCCTGCGCTGGCATTGGTGGCACCGGGGCCACGCGTGGCGAAACATATCCCCGGACGCCCTGTCAGCTTGCCATAGGCATCAGCCGCCATTGCCGCGCCGCCTTCCTGACGGCAGGTGATAAACCGGATGTCCTGTTCGCGCCCGTAAAACGCGTCCAACACCGGTAGATAGCTTTCACCGGGCACACCGAACGCGGCTGTGATTCCTTGCGCGACCAGTTGGTCAACCAGATGGTCTGCGGCGCGGAGCGTGCTGTTGGGGTGTACCATATGTATCTGAACCTTCGGGTTATTTTGCAAAACGCTAGACAGCTTCGCGGGCCAGGGCAAACAGATGCGTCGTTTGGGGGGCGGCTTGTGTCGGACTTGGCGCGCCGAACCCGGTTTTGCGCTGCCAATATGCGACCATGGATAATCTTCACAAACGCCCCGTGCAAGCCGACGCCGTTCTTGCAAGTCTGTCTGACATTCCCTTCCCCAGCGTTGACGCAGACCGGCCCGCCGCTTTGCTGATGCGATGCCCGGCGGCGGCGATAACACCGTTGCTAGATGCGCCGGGTTTGGCGCAAGCCGCCGGTGTCGGCCATGTCCACATCAAGGATGAACGCAATCGCATGGGGTTGGGCAGCTTCAAAGCGCTGGGCGCGGCCTATGTCATTGCCCGCGAGGCCGAAGACGGTGTTGCCCGTGGGCGTACATATGTCACCGCAAGTGCCGGCAATCACGGGCTGTCGGTGGCCGCAGGGGCGCAGGCGTTTGGCGCGCGGGCAGTGATCTATCTTGCCGATACCGTGCCTGAAGGATTTGCTGATCGCTTGCGCAGCTTTGGGGCAGACGTGATTCGCCAAGGCGCACTCTATGAAGATGCGATGGCAGGGGCCGCGCAGGCCGCTCGAGACAAGGGTTGGGCGCTGCTTTCGGACAGCTCATGGCCGGGCTATGTCGACCGGCCTCATACGCTGATGGAGGGCTATCTTGTCCTGATGCAAGAGGCCGTTGCGCAAATGCCTGCGCCGCCCACCCATATCTTTTTGCAAGCTGGCGTTGGCGGATTGGCCGCAGCTTGTGCCGCCTATGCGCGGCTCGCGTGGGGCGATGCGCCCCGCATCATCGTGGTCGAACCCGATGTCGCGCCTGCGCTGTATGCGTCGATCAAAGCAGGATCCGCGCAAGCAACCGAAGGCCCGGAATCGGCAATGGGGCGGCTTGATTGCAAGGAACCTTCGTTGATTGCGCTGAAAGGACTCGCGCGGGACGCCACGGATTTCATGCTGATCTCTGAGGCCGAAGGTGCCGCAGGCAGTGCGGCTTGTGCCGATGCGGGCTTTGCCACCACGCCGTCGGGCGCGGCCGGGGTTGCCGGGGTGCTCGCGGCACAAAACCACCGGGCTGATCTTGGCCTGTCCCTGGATGCACGCGTTCTGGTGATCCTGAGCGAGCAGGCTACGTGATGCAGCCGCCGCGTGGCTTTCCTGTGCAGGAGTTCCAGCGCCGGACCCGGGCGGCGCAGGCCTTGATGGCCCAACACGATCTGGCCGCGCTGCTGCTTACCACAGAGCCGGAAATCCGTTATTATACCGGGTTCCTGACCCGGTTCTGGGAAAGCCCGACGCGGCCCTGGTTTGCGATTGTCCCGGCGCAGGGCGATCCGATCGCGGTGATCCCGACGATCGGCGCGCACCTGATGGGCCAAAGCTGGATCACGGACATTCGAACATGGGCTGCGCCGGATTACACCGATGATGGCATCGGGCTTTTAACCGATGCCCTGTCCGAGGTTACGCCCCAAAAGGCGCGCATCGGCATTGCCGACCAGATGGAAAGCCATGTGCGCATGCCGCTGGCCGATCTGCGCCGTTTGGAGTCGGCATTGATGCCACGCAGGCTGGTCAGTGATGCGGCAATCACCCGCCGCTTGCGGCTTGTGAAATCTGACGCCGAGATCGACAAAATCTGCCACGCAGCCAACATTGCCAACCGCGCCTTTGATCGCGTGCCGGATCGGGTGTCCGCTGGCCTGCCGCTGTCCGAGGTGTTTCGCCGGTTCCAGATGCTATGCCTTGAACACGGCGCGGATTGGGTCCCCTATTTGGCCGGTGCTGCCGGTCAGGGCGGCTATGCCGACGTGATTTCCCCCGCGACCGATGCGCCGATTGCCAAAGGTGATGTCCTGATGCTCGACACCGGGCTTATGTGGGACGGATATTTTTGCGACTTCGACAGGAATTACAGCCTTGGTCCACCTACGCCAGAAGTCCAATCCGCTCATGCCCGCGTGATCGACGCCACGCAGGCCGCGCTGGACGCGGCAACACCCGGACGCACCATCGCCGATCTGTTCCACGCCATGAACCGCGTGGTGAACTCAGGCGGTGACGTGATGGAGGCGGGTCGTCTTGGGCACGGGTTGGGCCTACAACTTACCGAATGGCCGTCGATCATTCCGCAGGACCACACCGTGCTTGTGCCCGGCATGGTTCTGACGCTGGAACCGTCCGTGACAGTCAGCCCAGGGAAGATCCTTGTGCACGAAGAAAACATCGTGATCCGCGATGGCGCCCCAGAGGCGCTGTCAAATTTCCAGACACGCGACATGAGAGTGATCTGATGGCTTTGCCCTATACGTTTGAAACCGACCGCCCGACGCAAATCGGGCTGATTACGCTGCAAAGCGATGAAACCATCGAACGGGATTTTCGCACGCTTTTGCCTGTGGATGTGGAATGCCTTGTGTCGCGGGTGCCGTCCGGAACCACGGTGTCCCTGGACAGCCTGCGCGCGATGGAAAACAGTCTGACCGACGCGGCAAAGCTGTTGCCGCGTGGCGCGCAGATCGCGGCGGTGGGCTATGGTTGCACCTCGGCCAGCGCCGCCATCGGCGCGGCCCGTGTGGCAGAGTTGATCAGGGCAGGTGTGTCGACGCCGCATGTGTCGGACCCGCTGACCGCCTTGATCGCAGCCTGCAAAGCGGGCGGGATCACGCGGATCGGGTTGGTCAGCCCTTATGTGGCCTCGGTCAGCGACCGCCTGATCCAAGGGCTTGAGGTGTCTGACGTGTCGGTTGTGTCGTTCGGCAGCTTTGATGAACCGCAAGAGGATCGCGTTGTGCGCATTTCGCGCCAATCGGTCCGCGACGCCGCGATTCATGTGGGGCAGGGCGGCCCATGTGACGCGGTGTTTCTGTCCTGCACCAACCTACGCGCACTTGAGATCGTCTCAGAGGTCGAAGTGGTCCTGAACATCCCCGTCCTGACCAGCAATCAGGTGCTGGCGTGGCATCTGGGCCGATTGGCGGGGTTTTCGGGCACCAGTACCCCGAGCGGTCGCCTGTTCGCGTTCGACTGATCCGATCCCGCTGAACGCGATTTTCCGACAGTCGACACGTCCGAGATACTTGACGCCGGAACACCCATGACATACCTCGGGTATCGTTGAGCGGGCGTTGTGTAATGGTAAGACCTTAGCCTTCCAAGCTAATGACGCGGGTTCGATTCCCGCCGCCCGCTCCAAAATCCACGAATTTCCTGCACGGATGCGTAAAAACCTCCGATTTTGACGCGGCAAAACGGCCTGCACCTTTGGTTCACCTTGACCCACCCCATGTGCCCACGGTTTAAGAACTGCCAATCAGCACGTTAAGGTACCCATGGCCGACACTCAGACCCTGCCACCGGCGAAAAACGAAGAACGTCAAAAGTCCAAGCAGATTGGCTCTCTTCGCGCGTTGTGGCCCTTTATCCTGCCCTACCGCGCTTTGATGTTGGCCGCGCTGTTTGCCTTGTCGGCAACAGCGATGGTGTCCTTGGCGCTACCGATGGCGGTGCGCCGTGTGGTGGACAATTTCAACACCAAGGAAGATGCGCTGCTCAACCAGTATTTTGCAGCCGCCCTTGGCATCGCGGCACTGCTGGCGCTTGGCACCGCGTTGCGCTACGCGCTCGTGACCCGGTTGGGCGAACGGGTTGTGGCCGATATCCGCAAGGCCGTGTTTGACCGCGTGATCGGGCTCAGCCCCAGCTTTTTCGAAAAAGTGATGACCGGCGAAGTGCTGAGTCGCATCACCACCGACACCACGCTGATCCTCAGCGTGATTGGATCGTCCATTTCCATCGCCTTGCGCAATATCCTGATCTTCTTTGGCGGAATGGTCCTGATGCTGTTCACTTCTGCCAAGCTGACCGGGATGGTCCTGTTGATCGTGCCGATGGTCGTGGTTCCGATCTTGGTGCTGGGCCGCAAGATGCGTGTTCTGAGCCGTGAAAATCAGGACTGGATCGCCGCCTCTTCGGGCAGCGCGTCGGAATCCCTGTCGTCGGTGCAGACAGTGCAGGCCTTCACCCACGAAACCATTTCCCGCCGGGCGTTCTCGGATGTCACGGAAAAAAGTTTTGACGCCGCGCGCCGCCGGATTTGGACGCGTGCGCAAATGACGGCCATCGTGATTTTTCTGGTGTTCACCGGCATCGTCGGCGTGCTTTGGATCGGGGCGACGGATGTGCGTCAGGGCATGATGACGCCAGGTGCGTTGGTACAATTCGTGATCTACGCGGTCATGGTCGCGGGCTCAGTCGCCGCGTTGTCCGAAATATTTGGCGAATTGCAACGCGCGGCAGGGGCCACCGAACGTCTGGTCGAGCTGCTGCATTCCGAAGACACGGTCAACGATCCCGAAAACCCGGCAATGCTGTCCGAGCCCGTTCGGGGCGAAATCACCTTTGAGAATGTGGAATTCGCGTATCCGAGCAGGCCGGGAGTGGCCGCGCTTGACGGGATCAACCTGCGGATCGCCCCGGGCGAAACCGTGGCCGTTGTCGGACCAAGCGGGGCGGGGAAGACCACGATCATCCAGTTGATCCAACGTTTCTATGACCCGGATTCGGGCGCAATCTGCATCGACGGCACGCGGATCGACGCCCTGAACCGTGACGATTTTCGCAAGCATATCGCGCTGGTTCCGCAAGATCCGGTGATCTTTGCCGACACGGCGCGGGAAAACATCCGTTTTGGGCGTCCTGACGCCACCGATGCCGAGATCGAAGCCGCTGCCCAAGCCGCTGCCGCGCATGATTTCATCGCTGCGCTGCCTGAAGGCTACGACAGTTGGCTGGGCGAACGCGGTGTGATGCTGTCGGGTGGGCAAAAGCAACGGATCGCTATTGCCCGGGCCATCCTGCGCGATGCACCGATCCTGCTTTTGGACGAGGCGACAAGCGCGCTGGATGCCGAAAGTGAACGCGCGGTGCAGCGCGCCGTTGATGAGCTGTCGGTGGGGCGAACCACCGTGATCGTCGCGCATCGTCTGGCCACGGTGAAAAAGGCGGACCGGATCATCGTGATGGAGCAAGGCCGCATCGTCGCAACCGGCGCACATGACGCGCTTGTGTCGGAAGACGGGCTTTATGCGCGGCTTGCCCGGTTGCAGTTCACCGACGGCATCGCGGCAGAATAGTCGACTTTCCTTTATCTGGCGACGTTAGTGTCGGTTTTGGCTGTGACAGGCACAGACCTGTCGTATCAAGTTGGCTGTAAATTCGGCACAAGGAGCATGTCATGCAGGTTGGTTTTGTAGGGTTGGGCGCTGTTGGTGCCAAGCTGGCGGGAACGCTCGCGCGCAATGGCGTGAACGTTCATGTCTTTGATCTTGATCCCGACCGGATTGCGCTGCTCGTGGGTCAAGGGGCCACCGCCGGTGACAACCCCGCGCAATTGATGCGCGATTGCGACGTGGTGATCACGAGCCTGCCCAGCCCGGCTGCGTCGCAAGCGGTGCTGGACCAGCTTTTGCCCGAGATCGGACCGGGCAAGACATGGATCGAAATGTCCACCACAGATCCCGAAGCGATCAAGGTCCAGGCGGCGGCTGTCGCGGCCAAAGGCGGGCGGGCGGCGGATTGCCCGGTCTCGGGGGGATGCCACCGCGCGGCCACGGGCAATATCTCGATCTTTGCGGGATGTGATCGCGCCACCTTTGACGCGGTGCTGCCGATTCTGACATATATGGGCCGTCGCGTTCTGCACACGGGCGACGTGGGCAGCGCTTCTGTTCTCAAGGTGATGACCAACTATCTGGCCACTGTGCACCTGGCGAGCCTGTGCGAGGCGATGACCACGATGGCGGCACATGGCATTGACCTTGCCACCACATATGAGGCGATCAAAGCGTCTTCCGGCACTTCCTTTGTGCACGAAACCGAAAGCCAGTTGATCCTGTCTGGCAATCGCGATGTGGATTTCACGCTGGATCTTGTGCTCAAGGATATCGGCCTTTTCCAGTCGCTTGCCGATGCCAAGAACGTGCCGCTTGAACTGTCGCCCAAGCTGATCGAGATCGTCAAGGACGGGCAGGCGCGTTATGGTGATAAGGCCCAGTCGGACCGCTTGATCGAACGCCTTGAAGAGGCAACGGGTCTGTCTATCACCGCACCGGGCTTCCCGACCGAATTGATCGACGATGAACCCGAAGAACGTGGTCGGGAGGTCTCTAGACAGCACTCGTATTGATCCCGCAAATGCGCTATCGGCATGTCTGCATCACAGGAGAGACGCCATGCGCGACGAGGATATCATTGCAGAGGTAGACCCGCGCGGCCCACGCCGGGTGATCGGCATCACCATGCTGCTCGCATTGGGAGGGCTGGTCCTGTACCTGGCCTTTGTGCAGCCGCCCTCGAACCTCCTGTGGCACGCCTTTTTGATCGGGATGGGGTTGTTTGCGCTTTGGTTGGCGTTCCGTCTCCAAGAGGCCACCACCCGCAAGCTTTATCTGACCGAAACCGCGCTGACCGACAGCGATGGCAAGGTGCTTGCACGGATCGAAGATATTGCCACTGTCAATCGTGGTGCCTTTGCTATCAAACCATCCAACGGCTTTATGCTGACATTGAAAAACCCGGCCCCACGAGAGTGGCAGCCGGGTTTGTGGTGGCGCATTGGTCGCCGGGTTGCCGTGGGCGGGGTCACGCCGGGCGGGCAGGCCCGCCCAATGGCCGACATCATCGCGGTGATGCTGGCCCGGCGCGATGGCGACGCTTAGGACCCGTTACCGTTTCCATTGCCAACTTCGATGGCACCGCTGGGTGCATCATTGTCGCCATTGCCCCAACCGTTGCTTTGCCATGTGCGACCCGAGCCGTCATTGACACCTTCAAAGATCACTTGAGGCGCAAAGCGCGGACGGGTGAACGAGTAGGTCGAGATGTCAAAGGCGTCCAGACCGGCAAGGTGCAGCGTCGGTTCGTACCAGTCGCGGGATTCGACCACGATGGTCTGGTCGCCCCCGGACATGATTGGCAGGCGCGGCGTGTAGCGGCTCATGTCACCCTGCGTGAGGGGGCCCCAATCACCAACCGCGGTGGACCATACCATCTGGTAAGACCCGCTGCCCGACGTGGCACCAACAACGTACTGAACAACGGACACGCGCAGGTCCACGTCATCGCCTTCGGCTTGCGCAAGGTGGAACAACAGATTCCGCGCGTTATCGATATATGCGTCGTCCAGAACTTCAGTTTCACGCGAGATGATATCGCCGATCGTGTAGTTGGCCTTTTGGTTGATGGTCTGCTGGCGCATCACATCAAAGTATACCCAGCTTGCAGCAAAGATCACCAAGAGGGCAGGGAAGACGATCACCGCTTCAAGCGAAATGTCGCCTTTCTCGTCGCGGGTGAACCGCGAAACGAGGGTTTTGATACGAGCGTTCATTAGTAAGGCTCCTGTACAAAGGCCGCGAAGGACACGATAGCTGCGTAACCTTGGCCGTCTTTCGGCATGGCAGCGGCAACCGCACCCGCCGGGGTGATGGGCCGGTACTTGTAGCACGCACGCAGCATCATCAGTTCGTTCGCGCTACCGGCATCGAACTGCCGCAACGGGCGCACTGGCTGAGACGTGTCAACGCAATCGGCACCACGGGGCGGCTCGTTCCAGTTCCGCAGGCTCAGTGGGATCATTTCCAACCGCAGCATCTCGTTGCAGTCCGACAACAAGGTGGTGTTGTCGCAGATCATGCCCTTGAGCGTGTCGTGATCCAGGTTTTCACCTGTTCCAAGGCGCACTTCACGCACCGTCAGATCCAGTCCACGCTCAAGTTGCGTATGGCGAACAGACAAGGCGCCGATTTCCAGTCCCGCAATAATTACAGCGAGAAACAGGGGCAGCCAGAGAACGAAGGGGAGCAGAACGACCGATCCGCTTTCGTCCCGCAGAAACCTGCGGAGTTTTTTGCATTCAAGCCGCGTCATTGTGTCAACCTCAACTGGTTAATGGTCCGGGCAATCGCTTTGAATGCTTCGGAGATTTCGATGCCTTCCACCGGGAAGTAGTGAGCTGGCGAAGATGCGCAGTCCCGCATCGCAGCCTGACCCTGTGCCGGGGCTTCGAAGCCGATTGCAAAGACGGTGATATCCGCTTCACGGGCCTCATGGCAGATGTCAGCCAAACGCGCGTCCGCCTGGTTGCCATCGACAATCGGGACGTACGAATAATACGCGTTGTAATATTCGTTGTAGGATACGTACCCATCGAAATACGGCTGACGGAAGAACTTGTTACCAAAGGCGCGTGTGCCCCAGCGTGCAAAGACTTCGGCATTCGTCATGCGGCGGGCGCTGTTGCCACCGTCCGGCGTGTTGCGGTACTTCTGGTTGTTGCTGCTGTTCTCGAACCGCTCGCGGAAATAGACATCGTTGTTGGTGCCACCCCAATCGCGCACAAGATGCGAGAATCGATCATTGTTCGGGTTGTTGTCGTTCCGGTCGTCGATCCAGATATTCGACATACCGCCAATATATTCAGGTGCCAGATCGTACTGAGTTGTGTTCATTCCGTCGGTCATGACAACCGCGATCTTGAGCACGTCTTCCGCATCATAGGCTGCGGGACGACCGCTGGCTTCGGGCACAATGCGCCCTTCGGCGATCAGACCGTTCACAACTGGCTGCGCCGAGGGATCGAGCAGGGCAACACCCCATTTCATCCCAAGGTCGATCGCGGTGTTGCCACCGGCGTTCAGGCTTTGGATATGCGCCACGAGTTCCTGTTGGTCCGAACTGTGCGCGATGATCGCACCGTAATCGTCCGTCGGACACCACGGCGTCGGCGTGACGTTCGAATTCTCGTCAAGCGAGTTCGGGTCAAAGTTCGCCAGACGCTGAAGTGTCGCGTTCGGAGAGATACCACGGGTGTTGAACACGCTATTCGGGAAGATCACACAATTGGAATCGGTGTGCTCGTTGGACAGCGTGTAGTGATCCGCGACCACCGACCCGAGGTTCACCGTCGCATTATACGGGACGATGTTGATCGTGGTGAGGCCAGATTCGTTGTTGTTGATAACCGTCCCAACGAATTCGGACGCTGCGGCGCGCAGGTTCTCGATCTTCTGGTTCCAGCCCATAGACCCCGAAATGTCGAGCACGAGCGAAATCTCGATATTCGAAATCCGTTCTTCGGCAGCCGCAAGTCCGGTGGCCTGAAGATTGTCGATACCAATCAGCTGGAGAAAGTTGGTCGGGAAGATCCGCTGCGCTTCGGCGGTGACCGTGCGATAGTTCAGACCTTCATCAACCGAGATGTTCACCGTTGCCAGCGCATCTTCCAGATTCATCTTCGTCAGATAATCCTGAACGAGTACTGTTGGATCAATCTGCTGGTCAAGGTCGGCCGCCGCAAGTACGGCGCGGTCCAGCGTGTTTTGAAGTCGCGTGCGTTCTACTTCGGAATGGATCAGGTCGATTCCGATCCCGCCGTAAATCATCATAATCATCGCCCCGGTAATCGCCAGGACTGACATGTTGCCATCGGTTTCGCGGGTAAAACGGTAGGCTTTTGTTGCGGCGCTCGACCGCAACAGAGACTTTGTCCGCTTCCCGACCGGCACCCTTGGCAGAAGGTTGCTTAATCCGATCATTTGTTACCTCTTTCCCGCCCTTTCAGGACGGACTGACACCCCACTTAGATTTTGGGAGATGTGATGGCGAAAGACGGCAGGATTACGGCCTCAAATATGGAGAAAAAAAGGAGTGTATTGATATTTCATGATAATTCTGGAGTTTTCGGCCTCATTGACGCCTATGGTGAAACAGTAGGCCATTATTCGCCCCGTCTTGCAGGAAGGAACCGCGCCACAAACCCGTGCGAAATTAACCAAGCTGTCATAGGCTGGCAGATAATATGGGCAAAGAGCCTGTATCATCGGGAGGGACAGATGAGCACGATACCAGCCAACGAACCCACGTTTCGGGAATCCGTAGACCTTATGTTCAACCGCGCGGTGGCGTTGATGGACCTGCCGCCCGGTCTCGAAGAAAAGATCCGCGTCTGCAATGCGACATACACTGTGCGGTTTGGCGTTCGCCTGCGTGGTCAGATCAAAACGTTCACCGGCTACCGCTCGGTACATTCCGAACATATGGAGCCGGTCAAGGGGGGCATCCGCTTTGCGCCTTCGGTGCATCAGGACGAGGTTGAGGCGCTTGCCGCGCTCATGACGTTCAAATGCGCTCTGGTCGAAGCGCCTTTTGGTGGGTCCAAGGGCGGTTTGCGCATTGACCCGCGCGAATATGATGACCACGAAATGGAGCAGATCACCCGGCGCTTTGCGTATGAGTTGATCAAGCGCGACATGATCAACCCCGCCCAGAATGTGCCTGCCCCCGATATGGGGACAAGTGAACGGGAAATGGCGTGGATTGCCGATCAATACGCCCGGATGAACACCACCGATATCAACGCCCGCGCCTGTGTGACGGGCAAGCCGCTGAATGCGGGCGGTATCTCGGGCCGGGTCGAAGCGACGGGGCGGGGCGTACAATACGCGCTGCGTGAATTCTTCCGCCACTCAGACGACATCGCCGCTGCCGGGCTGACTGGCACGCTTGATGGCAAACGCGTGATCGTCCAGGGGCTGGGCAATGTCGGCTACCACGCGGCCAAGTTTCTGCGGGACGAAGACGGCTGCAAGATCACCGGCATCATCGAACGTGACGGCGCGCTTCACAATGAAGACGGCCTTGATGTTGATGCGGTTCGTAACTGGATCGTCAAACATGGCGGCGTGTCGGGATTTCCTGATGCGGTTCATACCGCCGAAGGGGCTGCGGTGCTTGAAGCAGAGTGCGACATCCTTATTCCGGCCGCGCTCGAAGGGGTCATCAACCTGACCAATGTGCAACGGATCAAGGCACCCTTGATCATCGAAGCGGCAAACGGGCCCATCACCGCGGGCGCAGACGATATCCTGCGTGCCAAAGGCACAGTTGTGATCCCCGATATGTACGCCAATGCGGGGGGGGTGACGGTGTCCTATTTCGAATGGGTCAAGAACCTCAGCCACATCCGCTTTGGCCGCATGCAGCGTCGGCAGGAAGAATCGCGTCACGAACTGATCGTGAAAGAGCTCGAACGCCTCAGCAGCCATCTGGGAGATCAATGGTCGATGACGCCGGATTTCAAATCGAAATACCTGCGTGGCGCGGATGAACTGGAGCTGGTGCGCTCGGGGCTCGATGACACGATGCGCATTGCCTACCAGTCCATGCGCGAGGTCTGGCACGGGCGCGACGATGTGCAGGACCTGCGCACTGCCGCCTACATCGTGTCCATTGGCAAAGTGGCGGCCAGCTACCGCGCCAAAGGTCTCTGACGGATGACAACAGACATGGGCTGGGTTAGGTGTGGCGAACCGATGACCCGGCCCATGTAACGAGGACACCCATGATCCGTACCACGCTTGCCACCACCGCCCTGATGATCAGCCTGACAGTTTCAGCATCCGCGCAGGACAAGGACGCCGAGTGCCGCAAGATCGGGAACATCGCCACCAACATAATGTCCGAACGTCAGAACGGCACCACTGCGCGCCGTGCCGAACGCCGTGTGGTTCGGGCCATTCCCAACAAATCTCAGAACGACGAGGTTCTGGCGGTGCAGTTGGTCGCGTGGATCTACAGCCTGCCAGAAGATCAACTGACACCAGAGGTCAGCACCATGCTCTATGAGACCTGCCTGTCACAATAGAACGGCCCGTTTGGGTTCCAAGGATGCATCGGCCCACTGGACTCTCGGCCGTCGAAACCCGATATTCTTGACATGAGCCTGCCACCCAATTTTCTGGATGAATTGCGCACCCGCATCAGCCTGACCCAAGTGGTCGGCCGCAAAGTGTTGTGGGACACCCGCAAGTCCAATCAGGCCAAGGGCGATATGTGGGCACCGTGCCCGTTCCATCAGGAAAAATCCGCAAGCTTCCACGTCGATGACCGCAAGGGCTATTATTACTGCTTTGGCTGTCAGGCCAAGGGCGACGCGATTTCCTTTGTCCGCGAATCCGAGAATGTGGGCTTTATGGAGGCCATTGAAATTCTCGCCGCCGAGGCCGGGATGCAGATGCCCGCACGCGACCCGCAGGCGCAGGAAAAGGCCGACCACCGCACCCAGCTGGTCGATGTCATGGAACAGGCCGTGCGCTTTTACCGTCTGCAATTGCGAAGCGGGGCCGGGTCTGCCGCACGCGACTACCTCACCCGTCGCGGGTTGGACGAGGCAACACAAGACACGTTCGGCATCGGCTTTGCGCCCCCCGGCTGGCAGACGCTTTGGGATCATTTGACAGGGCAGGGCGTCGCGCCCGAACAGATCATCGAGGCCGGTCTGGGCAAGCCGTCGCAAAAGGGCGGCACGCCCTATGACACCTTCCGCAACCGGATCATGTTCCCGATCCGCGATGCGCGCGGGCGGGCGATTGCCTTTGGTGGCCGCGCGATGGACCCGGATGACAACGCCAAATACCTCAACAGCCCCGAAACGCCGCTTTTTGACAAGAGCCGCACGCTCTACAACCAAGGCCCTGCGCGCGAGGCAGCTGGCAAAGGTCAGCCCCTGATCGTGGCCGAAGGCTACATGGATGTGATTGCGCTGGCCTCGGGCGGGTTCGGCGCGGCGGTGGCGCCTTTGGGCACGGCCGTCACGGAAGCGCAATTGCAGATGCTCTGGCGTATCACCGATGAACCGATCATGGCGCTGGATGGCGACAAGGCTGGGCTCAAGGCCGCGTATCGTGTCATCGACACCGCGCTACCGTTGCTGGAATCCGGCAAATCCCTGCGCTTTGTGCTGTTGCCCGAAGGCAAGGACCCGGATGATCTCATCCGTTCTGATGGCCGCGAGGCGATGCGAAGTCTGATCGTGGCAGCACAGCCCATGGTGCAACTGCTCTGGCGACGTGAAACCGAAGGTCGCGTATTCGACAGCCCCGAACGCAAGGCTGCCCTCGACAAGACCCTGCGCGAACGCATCCGCAGCATTCAGGATCCGTCCCTGCGCAGCCATTACGGCGAAGAGATCAAACGCTTGCGCTGGGATCTGTTCCGTCCGCCCGCCAAGCCCGGCAGGGGGCAATACCGCCGGTTCAATTCAGACGCGCCCAGCAAACCGTCCCAAGGCACGCGGTCCTCGATGCTTGTGTCGGGTGGGAAGGATGTGGAAAACCGTCTGCGCGAAGCCGTGATCCTTGCAGCATTGATCACGACCCCGGACTTGATTTCCCAATTTGAATCCCAGATTGAAGATATGGCCTGCACCGACTTGGATCATGCCGCGATCAAGGCGTGTCTTTTGCGTCACGCTGGGGCTCCGTCGGATATCGTAAGGGCAGCAGTCGATTCAGCTGTTGGAGAGGACGCCCTTGAAAAGCTTTGCCGCGCACGCCATGTCGCCATAACACCGTGCCTGCGCAATCCCGGCGACCTCGAACTGACCCGCCTGACAATCACCGAAGAATTGGCAAAACTGGGGTCGGGAATTGGGCTGGTGGCGGAAATTGCCGAAGCATCGGAAGACCTTTATGGTGCAGCGGATGAAACGCTCACATGGCGGTTAAGCCAGGCCGCAGCGGCACGGCAAACTGCGCAGCGGGCGCAGTCCGAAGACAAGGCTGAATACGATCTTGGTCCCAACGGGGCCCCGATCAACCGAGAAGAACGCAGCGCATTTGCCGCTTTGATGGAAACCATTCGCTTCGATAAACCCCGGAGCTAACGGTGTTTTGCTAAGGAAAGCGTAAACGAAAAAGGGTAAACGGGTGTGCGAATCACTAATTCGCGCTAATGATTCGGGTCAATCGAATCGCCCCGACTCGACAGGAGCATCCATGGCCGCCAAAGATAACGACGACGCCAAGACCGAAGACCGCGATGACGATGTAAGCCTCGATATGAGCCAAGCTGCGGTCAAAAAGATGATCGCCGAGGCGCGCGAACGCGGCTACATCACGTACGACCAGCTGAACGAAGTGCTGCCCCCTGATCAGGTCAGTTCCGACCAGATCGAAGACGTCATGTCGATGCTGTCGGAAATGGGCATTCAGGTCACCGAAGAAGACGAAGAGGCAGATGACGACGACAAGGGCGCAACAGACCTTGTCCAAACGTCCAAGCCTGGTGAGATCACGCTGTCTTCCGGTACCTCCGAAAAGCTGGACCGCACCGACGATCCGGTGCGCATGTACCTGCGCGAGATGGGCAGCGTTGAACTGCTGAGCCGTGAAGGCGAAATCGCGATTGCGAAACGGATTGAAGCCGGGCGCAACACGATGATCCTTGGGTTGTGTGAAAGCCCTCTGACCTTTCAGGCAATCACCATCTGGCGCGAAGAACTTCTGAGCGAAGACATCCTTTTGCGCGACGTGATCGACCTTGAGACCACCTTTGGCGACCAGATGGGCGACGAAGTAGATGTGGCCTCACCCGTGGTCGCCGGTGGCGATGGGTCGGAGAAAACATCCGACGACTCGCAGGTTCTGGATGCCGATGGCAATCCCATCAGCAGCGATGACGACGACGACGAAGACGAACAGGCGAATATGTCGCTTGCCGCAATGGAGGCCGCGCTCAAGCCGCGCGTGCTCGAAACGTTGGACCGCATTGCGCAGGACTACGAAGAACTGGCCAGCATGCAGGACAACCGCATCTCGGCCACGCTGAACGAAGACGGATCGTTCAGCAAAGGTGATGAAGAACGCTACCAGAAACTCCGCTCAGAAATCGTGGTTCTGGTGAACGAGTTGCACCTGCACAACAACCGGATCGAAGCGCTGATTGACCAGCTTTACGGCATCAACAAGCGCATTATGTCCATCGATAGCGCGATGGTGAAGCTGGCTGATCAGGCCCGCATCAACCGCCGCGAATTTGTTGATGCCTATCGTGGCCGCGAACTGGACCCGAACTGGCTTGAAGAGATGGGCGAAAAAGCTGGCCGCGGCTGGCAGATGTTCATCGAACGCTCTTTGCCCAAGGCAGAAGAACTGCGCGCCGACATGGCGCAGGTTGGTCAGTATGTCGGCCTTGATATCAGCGAATTCCGCCGGATCGTGCAGCAGGTCCAAAAAGGCGAAAAAGAAGCGCGTCAGGCGAAAAAGGAAATGGTCGAAGCCAACCTGCGCCTCGTGATCTCAATCGCCAAGAAATACACAAACCGTGGTTTGCAGTTTCTTGACCTCATTCAGGAAGGCAATATCGGCCTGATGAAGGCTGTAGATAAATTCGAATACCGCCGCGGTTATAAATTCTCGACCTACGCGACATGGTGGATTCGTCAGGCGATCACGCGGAGTATCGCGGATCAGGCGCGCACCATCCGTATTCCGGTGCACATGATCGAAACGATCAACAAGCTTGTCCGCACCGGCCGCCAGATGCTGCACGAAATCGGCCGCGAACCAACTCCCGAGGAATTGGCAGAGAAGCTGCAAATGCCTTTGGAAAAGGTTCGCAAGGTGATGAAGATCGCCAAGGAGCCGATTTCGCTCGAAACGCCTATCGGCGACGAAGAAGACAGCCAGCTTGGCGATTTCATCGAGGACAAGAACGCCGTTCTGCCCTTGGACAGCGCCATTCAGGAAAACCTCAAGGAAACCACCACGCGGGTTCTGTCCTCGCTCACACCGCGCGAAGAACGGGTACTGCGGATGCGGTTTGGCATCGGTATGAACACCGATCACACGCTGGAAGAGGTCGGCCAACAATTCAGCGTGACGCGCGAACGTATCCGTCAGATCGAAGCAAAGGCGCTGCGCAAGCTCAAGCACCCTTCGCGCAGCCGCAAATTGCGGTCGTTCCTGGATCAGTAAGCGATGTCGTTTCTGAAAAAACTCTTTGGTGGGGGCGGGTCTGCAAAGACACCGCCCTCAATGCCGTCTGAGACGCATAATGGCTTTACGATCACCGCTGCGCCGGTCAACGATGGCGGCACATGGCGCATCGGGGCGCGGATCGAGAAAGAGATCGACGGCGAGGTCAAATCGCATTTCATGATGCGCGCCGATACGCTGCAAAGCTTTGACGATGCGGCCAAAGCCTCGGTCGATAAGGCTCGTATGCTGGTAGACCAGCAGGGTGACAGGATCTTTACCTGACGCGCTCTGCGTGATCCGGCTAGGGGCATCGCGTCTATAGCGTTCCAAAGCCCCAAGGCACCCTTTATACACCCGCGGGGGGGCGGGGGGGGGGCGCATTTGGCCTGATCGCCTTGGAATGTGGCTGCCACACCACCACACCTTGCGGGGCAAAATCCGGGCTACCCAAAACCTCGCGGCTGACCTATAGTACCTGTGGATAAGTGGGGAAAACCCACAGTCTGAGGCAGAGACGAACATGAGGGGAACGGCCAATGCGCTGCCCGTTTTGCGGAAATATAGACACACAGGTCAAGGACAGCCGTCCGGCAGAGGATCATGTCGCCATTCGGCGCAGACGCTTCTGCCCGGCATGCGGGGGTCGTTTCACCACCTATGAACGCGTTCAGTTGCGTGATCTTGTGGTGATCAAAACAAACGGTCGACGCGAAGATTTCGACCGCGACAAGCTGGAACGCTCTATTCGGATGGCGATGCAGAAACGCCCGATTGATCCGGAACGGATTGACCAGATGATTTCGGGTATCGTGCGACGGCTGGAAAGCATGGGTGAAACCGATGTTGCCTCCAAGCAGATCGGCGAAATCGTGATGGAAACACTGGCCCGGATCGACACCGTTGCCTATGTGCGTTTTGCGAGCGTTTACAAAAACTTCCAGGAAGCCGACGATTTCGACAAGTTTGTCAGCGAATTGCGCCCGTCCGAAAAAGACAAACCCAAAACCGAAGAGTGATCCTGCCGTATGCGCCCGGATGACGCGTACCATATGGACCGGGCATTGGAACTGGGCCGTCGCGGGTTGGGCAACACTTGGCCCAACCCGGCGGTCGGCTGTGTCATTGTGCAGGGCGGCCGCGTTGTTGGTGAAGGCTGGACCCAACCCGGCGGTCGCCCCCATGCCGAGACCGAGGCACTGGGCAATGCCGGGATGCTCGCCCGTGGCGCCACCGCCTATGTCACGCTGGAGCCGTGCGCCCATCAGGGCCAAACACCGCCCTGCGTGGATGCACTGATTGCGGCAGGCATTGCCCGCGTCGTGGCTCCGTTTGCCGACACCGACCCCCGCGTTTCGGGGCAGGGGTTTGACCGCCTGCGCGCGGCTGGGATCGAGGTGGTCACAGGCGTCGGTGCGGATGCGGCCGCCGAGGATCACGCCGGGTTCTTCTGTCGCGTGGCGCAGGGTCGCCCCCGTCTGACGCTGAAGCTTGCCACCAGCCTAGATGGTCGGATCGCCACGGCCAGCGGCGACAGTCAATGGATCACCGGCCCGGACACCCGGTCTTTCGTGCACAGCCTGCGCGCCTGTCATGATGCGGTGATGGTCGGGGCAGGAACAGTGCGCGCGGATGATCCCCTGCTTACCGTGCGCGGCATCGACGTGCCACAACAGCCGGTCAGGATCGTGGTGTCCCGCAGGCTCGACCTGCCGCTGGACAGCACCCTTTCCCGCACGCTGGATAT
Organism: Marivita sp.; assembly: GCF_051251565.1. Classification (GTDB taxonomy): domain Bacteria; phylum Pseudomonadota; class Alphaproteobacteria; order Rhodobacterales; family Rhodobacteraceae; genus Marivita. Next base: position 258,256 of record NZ_JBPOFB010000001.1, read on the forward strand.
CGCGCCGGTGTGGCTGTGCCACGGTGATGATGCCCCAGAAGATGCGCGACAGGCATGGACGCAGCGCGGCGCGACACTGATTCGTGTCCCTCTGGACGGACGACAAGTCGACATCGGCGCGCTCATGCAGGCCTTGGGCACAGCGGGACTGACACGGGTGTTCTGCGAAGGTGGCGGCGACCTTGCGGCAAGCCTGCTGTCGGCGGACGTTGTGGACCGGCTCGACCTGCATATGGGCGGTGTGGTGATCGGGGCCGAAGGGCGCCCTGCCTTGGGCGCTTTGGGACTCGACCGTCTTGCCGATGCGCCGCGATTTGCGCTGACCTCAGTACGCAAAAGCGGCGACGACGTGGTGCAAAGCTGGACCCGTCAGCGCCGCCAAAGCCACGCATAACTGGCCATTACACCCTGGGCTTTGGCCAGCACGCGCAAGGATTTGGACACGGGCACATCACCATTCCGCAACCGCTCTAACGCCACCTCGACCGGACAGGCCTGTCCCGTCACCGGGTCGACATAGCGTGGGTATCCAATCAACGCGGCATGCACCAACCCCTCAAGGCCAACGATCTTGCCACGACGCGCGGGCACCGGACACAGATCTGTGGTCAAACCCCACCCCGCATAAAACGGCAGGCCCAGAACTGTCACCGGCACGTTGCGCAACAGCGCTTCAAACCCGGTCAGGGATGTCATTGTCCACACCGCATCCACGTGTTCCAGCAGCGCGGCCATCGGCATGTCGGTCACCACCTGATCAGCCCAGCGATCGGCCCGGTCCACCGCACCCGGGCGCAACCCGGCTGCGACATCGGGATGCGGTTTGTATAGGATATACGCATCCGCATTGATGTTGCGCACCCGCTGCAACAACGCGGCATTTGTCGTGATTTCGGGGCTGCCCAAAACCACGGACGCATCGTCCTCAACCTGTCCGGGCACCAGCAGAACAGGACGGCCATCTGGGGTCGTCAAGCGTTCTGCGCTGTGTCCGGTGGCGTATTTGGTCACCCCGTCTGCGATGATCCGGTCGATCACCTTGCGTGCGCGGCGCAGCGCATGATCGGGCAGGCCAGTGCTGTCCGTGATCAACTGCTCAAGGCGCGACGGGCGGGTCGGGTCGAAATAGATGCCAAGATCGTCGAGCACCAAAGACAGCGGCGGCACCAGCTCTGCGCCAAGCCCGTGTGACCGGATGAACCCGTCCTCGACGCACCATTCCCCATCGCGCGTCGCAGTCCCCCAGGCCATGACCCGCGGCGCGGCGTTGGTGGGCATTTTGTCAAAGCGCATCGGGATCTGCCCGCCGAACATCGCCTGCATATGTGGCCGTTTCCAAAGTCGGATGTTGCGCCCAACCCAGCCCTGTCGATCCTCGCGCCATGCGCGCCGCGTTGCCTCAAGCGTGCTCACCGTGCGTTCCAGATCGCACAGTCGGTCCGTGTAGGGGTCGTACCACACCGGATAGCGCATCATGGACCCGGCAAAGAGCTGCGCCCGCGTAAGGGTGCGCTGGCGGCGGATCAACGGGTGTTCGTCCTCGCTGAGTCCCCAACCCGCGTAGAACGGCGTGCCAAAGACCCGTGGTTTGTGCCCGGCCAAAATCGCCTCGAACCCCATTTGCGAAGACAGCGTATAGACCGCAATCGCCCCTTCAAGCAGGTCCATCGGCGCATGATCGCCGTCCAGAAACGCAACCCGCCCCTGCGCCTGATCTGCGGTGTAATGCCCGGGGCGTTGGCTTGCGCGCGTTTCGGGATGTGACCGGATCAGGATGCGCTGGCCGGGATGTTCGGTTTGCGCGTAATACAGCATCTCGGCGAAGCGCGCGCGTGCCATGTCCGGTCCCGGCACAGAGGCAAGCACCGACGCATCGCCTTCGACCTGATCCACCACAAGCACATAGCCCGGCGCAGGCAGGTCTGCGTCCGCACCATGCGCGCTGTATTTCGACAGCCGTCCGTCGCAAATCCGCGCCATCAGGTCCCGCGCCTGAGTCAAAAGCGCCGTGTCGTCCAACCGATCTTCAATCAGCAGCGTTTCAAGATCCGAAGGTCTGGAGGCATCAAAATGCAGGCCCGTCCGGTCCAACAACAGTCCCAATGGCGGCTCGCGGTCGACCCGCCCTGGATGCAGCGACCGCAGGAACGCATCTTCGACCCGCAGCACCGGCGCATCGCGCCCTTCGGCCACGGCAAGCCCACGTTTTGCGCTGGGGGCAGCCCCCCAGACACCAACCCAATCGTCACCCGACGGCCGCCCGATGGACACTGACCACCCGGCAAGCAGCAAGATGCGTTTGATCCGTTCCTGTGTCAGAAATCCCGTATTGTAGACGCACAAACGTCGGGGAATCTGATCCCCGGCGTTTGACTGGCTCTGTGAAAGAGGCATGTAGCGCCTACTGCGTTGCGGTTCCGCCGGTGGCCGCGTTTGTCAGGTTCTGCGCTCCGCCCAGCGTGCCGGTGATCGACGCAATCGTGCGGTTCCACTGAACAATCGGGGCTTCTGTGACATAAATCAGATCGCCATCCCGGATCAGCAAATCGCGTGCCGTAAACAGGCCATTTGGCTCTGTCAGGTCTGTCACGTAGATCATCCGCTGCGCGCCCACGAGGTCGGACCGCCCAAGCACCGCATTGGCGATTTCAGCCGGCTCGTTGCGGAACACGAACACGCCGGTCGGATCGGCGGTCGAGGCGCTCAGACCGCCCAATTGTGCCAGCGCTTCGACCAGCGACAGGGTGCGCGTGTCAAAGGTCATGCGCGTCTGTGATCCCGCTGCACCCAGCGCTGTAAACGAGCGTTGATCGGCTTCGATCAGAATACGGTCGCCGTCGCGTAGCGCGATGTCGAGCTCGGGGTGGTTGTAGAGGTCTTGCATCCAGATGGTTTCGCTATGGTTGCCCCGGCTCAGCGTGATCTGTGCAATTTCGGGCGATGTGCCAACACCACCCGCGCTGGCCAGCATAGAGGCAAGCGTGCGCGTGGGCCGCGCGATCGGGAACACGCCCTGCGTTCCGGCAGAGCCGAGGATCGACACGGTCGCCCCGTCGCCAGCCGTGCGGCGCACCTGCACCTGCGGATCGGGTGTCTGGTCTTCGAGCTTTTGCGTGATGATCCGGCGGATCGCCTCGGGTGTGTTGCCCGCAGCTTTGATCCGTCCCGCGTAGGGCACAAAGATAAAGCCCGATCCGTCAACCTGAACGCTTTCGAGCGTGGTCGCGTTTGACGCTTCGCCGGCCAAAAGCCCGTCATCCACGTTTTCCCAGATCGTCAAGCCCAATGTATCGCCCGGACGTATGATGTCAGCGCTTTGGACGCTGGCGTTCTTGAGCCTGTCGGAAAATCCAAGCGCCGGAACAACTGCCGTCGCGCGGGTGACACGGTCATTGACCGCCACCACAAAGGCATCGCCCTCGCGCTGGACAGAGCCCGCGAAAATCTGGTTTTTGGTAGGTCCAACGCCGGGAAGCCCGCACGACGCCATGAAAGATGCCGATAGCACCACAGCGATGGGACGCGCCCACCGGAATTTCGAACTGAACACTGCTCGGTCTCCTCGACCAGTTAACGACTGCCTCGGTTTATATTTTTTATTTAAGTTACCGGAATCCAGTCAGTTTGGCCAGTCCAAGAACGGTCGTCACTCAGCGAACAACACGCAACTGTTGCGCGTCGGTCTCGCGCGGGATCAAGCGCAGGTCATAGGGATCGTCCGCTGACAACATCCGGTCCACCACCTGCCGCAGCAATTGGGCGCGTCCCTTTGCCGAATAAAAGCCTCCGGGGATCTGGCTCGTTTCCAGCAGGAATTGCCGGTAGACCGCATAGGCACTGGGGTCGGGCGGGATTGGATCGGCAAAGAAATCCGGCAACGCCTGATGCGACACCAGTGTTGGCTTGTCGTAAACGCTGGTCCCGAAACTGCGCACCGGCAGCCCGCGCCACAAGGCTTGATGGGCCGAGGTCGAGTTCACCGTCACCGCAGAGCGTGCGGATTGCAGCAGATAGGCAAGCTTGCCGCCGCGCACAAAATCAACGCGGTCCAAGACCCCGTGGGTCGCTGCACTGGTCCGAATGGCGGTTTCCAGGGGCGCACGCCCATCCTCAAGCGGATGCGCCTTGAACACCAGGCGGTGATGTGACGGGGCGCCTTTGGCAAAACCGTCAATCGTCATCTCGACAAATTCGGTCTGCGAGGCAAAGTCCGAAAACGCGCGAAAGCTGGCATCATGTTCCAGTTGCAGCAGCACCACATGATAGGGTCGGTCCCCGGTGCGAATCCGTCGCGTGGCCGCCCAACGTTCGATCATATGGCGCGGCCGCCGGATCAACCGCAGCACGTGCAGCCGGAATTCCTCGGCCACGCTTTGATCCCGGTGGGGGCGATATTGCGGAAAGGCCTGATTTCGGAACAGCACATGCCAATGGTAAAGCGCGCCATGCACCATATGCATCCGCAGATCACCCCACCTGTCCGGTGGCAAGGCAGGCGCATCTGCCGTGCGGGTCAAGGCGCGCGCCATCTGATCAATCGTGATCTGCATGAGCTTGGAATTGCCGTTGGACCCGTTCCGCTCATAGGTTGCCCAATAGGGTCGCAGGTAGCCTTCCTCGAACACATGCACCATGAGCCCGGCACCGCGCGCCACAGCGATCGCCTCTGCATGGTGCCGCCGCACATCGCCGTATAGGACAAGATCGGTCGCCCCGGTTTCGGTGATCCAAGCCGCGCACTGCTCCGGCCATGTGTCGCGTGTGCTCCGGAACGCCAGCAGCGTCTTGGGGTCCTGCCAGCCCGTGCCGTCGCCCGCGTTGAACGCCACCCGCCAGCAGGTTGCGCCGATGTCCCGCAGCCGGTCGGCCAACACGCTGAAAAACGGGCCATGCGGCCCTTGCAGGAACAGAAAGACACGCGCCGTGGCTGTGTCAGGCTTGACCGTTGTGTTTGGCATGGCAGCGCAGTATCCCTCAACCTGACAGGACGCTAGCACATCGCGCAGCGGTCTGAGAATGGCCATTGGCCAGATTTTGTGGACACGACGGCAAGAGGGGCAAGATCATGTTTACTGGCATCGTCACTGACATTGGAACGTTGCGCAGCCTCGAACGCCGGGGCGATCTGCGCGCGCGCATTGCAACGGGCTATGACACCGACAGTATCGACATCGGCGCGTCTATCGCGTGCAGTGGTGTATGCCTGACCGTGGTGCAGCTTGGCCCGGATTGGTTCGATGTCGAAATCAGCGCCGAAACCCTCGACAAAACCAATATCGGCGTGTGGGTTGAAGGCCAGACCATCAACCTCGAACGCGCGCTCAAGGTGGGTGACGAACTGGGCGGACATATTGTGTCCGGCCATGTCGATGGCCTCGCCGAGATCGTCGACATGCGTCCCGAAGGCGACAGCGTCCGCTACACGTTTGAGGCTCCGCGTGCCTTGGCTCGGTTCATCGCGTCCAAGGGATCGGTGGCGTTGGATGGGACGTCGTTGACCGTGAACGAAGTCGACGGCACCCGGTTTGGCGTGAACATCATCCCGCACACGCAAGAGGTCACGACCTGGGGTCAGTCCAAGGTGGGCGACACGGTCAATCTGGAAATTGACACGCTTGCCCGCTATGTTGCCCGCCTTGCCGAGATGCAGGGGTAAAGACCCCTAAGCTGCCGAACGCGGCAACGCGTTTGACGGTTTCAGTCACCTGAAACGATGCGCTGGCTCCATCGCCGCAACGGCCCGCCGCCCGATCTCCCAGCTCAGATAAATCCCGGCACCATAGGCGAGGACCAGAAACAGGACCGGCCCCCACACGGGTGCGCCCTGATAGACCGCGATCAAAAGCGGCGTACCGCTCAGGTTGCCAAGGTTGCCCATCTGCGCCAGCGCGCCATTGGCCAGCGCGCGGGACGGGCCATCAGCGTTGATCTGCGGCACCACCGCGAACCCGGCGCTTTGGACAAGGGCCATTGCGGCAAAGAGCAGCAGAACAGTCAGGGTCGTGAACCCCACAAGCAGGATGCCAACGGAAACCACTGCACACAGCCCAAAGCCCAAAACCACAACGGGACGTGCAGCGCGCCGCGACAGCACCGCAACACCGACCGTCAAAGCCACCGCGATCGAAACAAGCGGTGCCACGGTCGCCAACCATCCCGGTGCTGCACCCTGGGTCAACAAGGGTAACGCGGTCAGCACGGATACGAAGGTCAGCGTGTAACACAGCCACGCGAGCGCTGGCATGGCGATCCCCGGTGTCGCATAGGCCGTCAGGTGCCGGCGCACTATCGACAGGTGTGCCGAAGCGCGCGCCGTCTCGGACACAGCGGGCGGCAAAACCACCAGAACCGCGACGCAAGCCAGCGTCATCCAGACTCCATGCGCACCGAGCAGCATTGGCAACCCGCCCTGTGCCATCATCCAAGGTGCCACACCTGCCGTCACGGCAAAGGCGACGCCGAAAAACGTGCTCCAGAGTGTGAGAGCCGCAGGGCGGTAGCGGTCGGGGGTGGCTTCGGCGATCAGGGTGGGGGCCGCTACGACAATCAACAGATGCGACGCCCCCTCCAGAACCCGGCTGGCCAACAACCATGAAAAGGCGGGTAGGGTGGCCTGCCAAAACGACACCACCGCTCCAAGCGCAAGGGCGGCGACAAGCGCGCGCTTTGCTCCGATGCGCGACACAACGATCCCGGCCACCAACCCAAGGATCAGCCCAACAAGGCTGATCAGCGACACGGCCAGCCCGAGCACCGCGTCGCTTTGCGCGGCGTAGACTTCGGTCAGAGTGACGAAACTCACCGCCAGTTTGGAAAACTGTCCCGCCGCGCCAAGCCCTGCAAGATAAAGCGTCAGGGTCAACAAAAGCGGATGGGGCATGCGCATGAAACCGGACCTTTCGGGATTGCGCCGACCATCTGCGATCCGCGCAACACCCGCAATGAGGATCCGGCGTTTTTCTTTGTCCCTGCGCGGCTTATGTTGGGTGCATGATCCCTTTGCCACCTTCGCTTCAATCCTGGTTCGACACCCGCGGCTGGACCATCCATCCGCATCAGCGCGATATGCTGGCGCGCAAGGATGATCCGTGCCTGCTGCTCATCGCGCCCACCGGTGGCGGCAAGACGCTTGCCGGGTTTCTGCCGACACTGGTGGAACTGGCTGACACCCCCGGCGACGGGCTGCATACGCTCTATGTCAGCCCGCTCAAGGCGCTGGCCGCGGATATCAAGCGCAACCTGCGCACTCCGATTGACGAGGCGGGCCTGCCGATCCGGGTCGAGGACCGCACCGGCGACACGTCGCAACATGTCAAGAAACGCCAACGTGCCGATCCGCCGCATATCCTGCTGACCACACCGGAATCACTAGCCCTTCTGACAAGTTACGAAGACGCGCCGCGCATCTTCAAAGGCGTGCAGCGCGTGGTGATCGATGAAATCCACGCGCTGGCCGAATCCAAACGCGGCGATCAGCTCATGCTGGCGCTCGCCCGCTTGCAAGCGATGTGCCCCGATCTGCGCCGCGTCGGACTGTCGGCCACTGTCGAAGATCCCGCCGCAATCGCCCGTCTACTTGCCCGCCAGCCAGACCGGTGCGAGGTGCTGGTGGCCGATCCGGGGCCAGAGCCCGACATCTCCATGCTGGTCACAGACGAGGCCCCGCCATGGTCCGGCGGCGGCGCGAAATACAGCATTCCGGCGGTGCTGGAACAGGTCAAAGCACACAACACGACGCTGATCTTTCACAACACCCGCGCGCAGGCCGAGATCTTCTTTCACAATCTCTGGCTTGCCAATGAAGACGCGCTGCCCATCGGCATCCACCACGGGTCGCTTGACAGGGGGCAGCGCGAAAAAGTTGAAGCGGCGATGGTGCGCGGCGATCTGCGCGCAATCGTTTGTACGGGCAGCCTGGATCTGGGGATCGACTGGGGGGATGTGGATCTGGTGATCCAGATCGGCGCGCCGAAGAACGTCAAACGTCTGGTCCAGCGGATTGGCCGTGCCAACCACCGCTACAACGCGCCGTCCAAGGCGCTGCTGGTGCCTGCCAACCGGTTCGAAGTGGTCGAGTGCATCGCCGCGTTGGAGGCGGTCAAGGCGCATGATCTGGACGGCGAATGGCGAGGCCGTGGCCCGCGCGATGTGCTATGCCAGCACGTCCTGATTGCCGCCTGTTCCGGGCCGTTCGACGCCGACGCGCTTTATGTCGAGATGACCAGCGCCGGGGCCTATGCCGACCTGACCCGTGCCGAATTTGACGCTTGCCTGAACTTCTGTGCCACCGGCGGCTATGCCCTGCGCGCCTATGATCAGTGGCAGCGGCTCAGGCAATTGCCGGATGGCTGCTGGCATCTGCGCGACCCACGCTCGGCTGCGCGTATCCGGCAGAACATCGGCACCATTCAGGACACCGACACGCTCAAGGTCAAATGGCGCGGGCGCGGTGGTGCACCCTTGGGCGAGATCGAAGAAGGCTTTGCCGCCACCCTGACCAAAGGCGACACGTTCCTCATCGGGGGCCAGATCGTGCGCTACGAAGGGCTGCGCGAATTGACCGTCGAGGTGACGCGCGATCCGGGGCGCAAGCCGAAGATCGCCACATTCATGGGCACCAAATTCGCCACCTCTACCCAGTTGTCGAACCGCATCATCGCTATGTTTCAACAGGATGATTGGCCAGACCTGCCGCGCCACACCCGCGACTGGCTGCACATGCAGCGCCGGGTCAGCCGCCTGCCCGAACCGGGGCGGCTTTTGATCGAAAGTTTCCCGCATGACGGGCGCGAACAACTGGTGGCCTACGGCTTTGCCGGGCGCAACGCGATGCAGACGCTTGGGCTGCTATTGACCAAGCGGATGGAGGAGGAGGGGCTTGCCCCGATGGGGTTCGTCGCCACAGACTACGCCGTTCTGATCTGGGGGCTGGACGCGGTGATCGACCCCGCACCGCTGTTTGATCTGGCGGCTTTGGAGGCGGGGCTTGAAGGCTGGCTTGCCGGCAACGCGGTGATGAAACGCACCTTCCGGGCATCCGCCACCATCGCAGGGTTGATCGAGCGCAATCTGGGTGGTCAGCGCAAGACCGGGCGGCAGGCAACGATGTCGTCGGATATCCTCTATGATACGCTATTGAAATACGACCCCGACCACCTTCTGATGAAGATCACCCGCGAAGAAGCGATGCGCGGCCTGGTTGATTTCAGCCGTATCCGCGAGATGACCGAACGGGTTGGCGATCGGATTGATCTGTTACGGTTGGACCGGGTGACACCTTTGGCCGCGCCTTTGTTTCTTGAACCCGGACGCGTCCCAGTGCGTGGCATGGCCGATGAACGGTTGCTTGAGGAGGAGGTCACGCGCCTGATGGAAATTAGCGGTTTGGCGCAGGTTGAGACAAAGCCCTCCAAGCCGATGTGGCGGGTGCCGTATTGACGGCGTATCTCCGCTCGCGAAACCACAGTTATGCGTTGAACGGCATTTCCTTTTTGTGCAACCAACGCCTATGTTATAAAGTGCTTCGCGCAGTCTCATTGGTTTGTATGTCATTAAAGAAAGCTTCATTCGCTGAATATCTCCTGTCACACGAGGCCGACTCTGTGCAGATGTTCGCCGTCTTGGATGGCGCGCAATTCGATAACTTGCCCGCTGATTTAAGAGATGGGAATTTTGTTCGCCGTGCCTTGTATCTTGACCGTGGGAATAACGATCCGGATCAGGTGATTACAGCTCCCTACCTTATCACTTTGGATGAAACCGCAACTGAAAAGAAAGGCCCGCGGCGCTATCACGAGACGGTGGCAGATCTTCTGACTTTGCTCAGTGGTCGACCTGCAGCCGTTTTCTGGAAATGCCCAGATGGTGAAGAGACGTTATTCAAGCACCTGCGAGGCTTGAACATGGTCGAATACCCAAAACAAGCTCTTGAAGCCTCCGATGTTGATGACGCCGAGAAGATTGAAGACGACGATCCGGATTTAGTCTATTCTGAAGAAGGGTTGGAAAACCTGCGCAGGGCACAACTGGAAGATATGTCCGATGAAGCAACGGACGAGGCTGCGCAAGAGGACGGATCTTCTGACGCAGTGGCACAGTCTGCCACGGTCGATGTTGTAACCTTCCGGCATTCCGACGCCAATGTGATGGCGCAAATGCTCATGTGTATGTCTGAGGCTGAATTGGCGCGATTGTACGGACCGGCCTCTCTGATCGCGTTTCAAGCTGAGCCTGAATGGACAGGTGGTGGGCTTTTCACAGCCTCCGGCCGACCCGAGGTGTCCGGGAGCGTTCCGCGTGGAATGCTTGCGATATCAGTGCCAACAATCGAACGCCTCGATATGATTGGCGACGCGGCAGGTAAACAATCGGTGCTTGATTACCTGCACGAAGTCTCACCGGAATATTGCGAGGAAATGACGGAACAGCAGCTGATCGCGCTTGTTGAAACCTCGCGCGTAACCGGTGCCCAGATCGGATTTCGAACGCAATATGGGCTGGCGCTCTGGGCGTTCACTCTTTTGATCTCGGACATGGAGGCGCTCCGCGATGAAGACATTCAATCCGCCCTATCATCGCCTGAACACACACCAGATCGCAGTTTGGAAATGATGCTCGATCAAATGAAACTGTCTTTGTGAGGTAGTGCATGCCCGCACCTATCGCCATCGCAGCAGGCGCGCTTGCCAAGTGGGCGGCCAAGAAAGCCGCTGGATACGTCGCCAAAAAAGCAGCGAAGTACGCGGCGAAAAAGTCGGCACAACGTCTTGTGAAAAAGATGATTGATCAGGCAACCAAGAAGGGCAAAAAGAAGTTCGCGGATGCACTGGCCAAAAAGCGAAAAACATGTCCCAAATGCAAGCCGACGGATAAGCTTTGCAAAGAAGCTTTTGGAGGTCAGAAGTCCGTCACGCCGGGTCGATATCGCGGCGGTGCGCACGGAAGTCTGGGCGCGACAAGCGGCAAAGGCCCTCCGCCTCCGGGGTTCAAAGACCATATTGAACGCCACCATATGCCTGCGAATTCAGTCACAAGCAATTCGACGGGGCGCGGTCCTGCAATTCAAATGGACGCTAAAGATCATGCTTTAACTGGCAGCTATAAAAGTTCAACTTCGGCCAAGAACTATCGAAAAGAGCAAGGTCTACTCTTAGCTAACAAGCAGTTCGTGGCGGCTATGGCTATGGACATTTTTCAGATAAAAGCGATGTTCGGATCAAAGTACGACCAAGCCATCAAGGAAGCAATTGCTTATACAGCGTGCTTGGACGCAGTAAAGCTGGCAAGACGGAAAAAGAAGTGAGTACGTAAATATGCTGACATGGGATATCCGGCCAGGAGGTGGCGTAGGTCCAATAGAGTTCGGAATGACATCTTCGGATGTGCAACGAATTCTTGGCAAGCCCGAATTCTGCGACAACCCAGAGGTCCCTTTGGGAGGGCCCTATCCGGCGGATGAAAGGGTGACCGAATTTCGTATGTTCGACTACTCGAACGAAAGGTATCAGCCTGATGTCAGCTATTTCTCAAATGGGGTTGTATCACTCGACGTGTACACCCTGCATGAGACACTAACGCTACAGAATGTTGCGTTGTTTAAGAACACGCCGACTGTTTTGGCGGACATTCTCAAAGGCATGAGCAAGTCGTATGCGTTTGACGATAACTCTTACATTTTCCTCGACCTGAGTATTTCGATGAGCCTCGAGGATTGGGAGATTTCGAAATCGGTCAACATATTTGCTTCAGGAGAATTCGATGAATTCGTCGAAGAGGGCGTGGAAGATGGAACTCTGAATTGGGTCCGATACTGAAAGCTCGCACCCGCTCTGGCGGATGCCGCTCAGCAGGCCTTGGCCGCGACCCGATCAACGCGAAGAAACAGGAACCGAGTCTACACCTGAATGGCCCAGATCAGGGGGGGGCAAAATGAGTGTCGAAGTGCGCAGAAAAGCCATCCAAAAAAACGTGCCCCCGCAGGGACACGTTTGGTTTCAAGGGGTTACGTCACATCTCGATACGAGATTTCTTTGACGTCTTTACCCGTTTTCCCGCGCCGCACGATCAGCCGGTTCAGCGCGTGGATGTACGCTTTGGCGGATGCGACCACGGTGTCCGTATCTGCGGATTGACCTGTGGCAATCATCCCGTCTTCCTCAAGCCGGACGGAAACAGTGGCTTGCGCGTCGGTGCCTTCGGTAACCGCATGGACCTGATACAATTGCAGCCGCGCCTTGTTGGGATGCAGCAGGCGCACGGCTTTGAACGTTGCATCCACGGGACCGTCGCCATCGCAGGTGGCGCTGTGTTCCTTGCCGTCAATCTCCATCTCAAGCGTGGCTTCGGCCGGACCCGTGCCACAGGTGACATGCAGGTTCACAAGCTGCAACGCATCCGAGCCTTCGCTGGAGGCGCTGACCAGAGCAAGGATGTCGTCGTCGAACACTTCTTTCTTTCGGTCGGCCAGATCCTTGAACCGGACAAAAATATCCTTGAGCTGGTTGTCACCCACATCGACGCCCATGTCCTTGAGCTTGGCCCGCAAGGCGGCACGACCCGAATGTTTGCCAAGCGGCAAAGACGTACCGGACAGGCCCACATCTTCGGGGCGCATGATCTCGAATGTCTCGGCGTTCTTGAGCATCCCGTCCTGGTGGATGCCGCTTTCATGCGCAAAGGCGTTTTTGCCAACGATGGCCTTGTTGAACTGCACCGGAAAACCCGACACCGTCGCCACGCGGCGCGAGATGTGCATGATCTTCTTGGTATCCACGCCGGTGTGGAATGGCATGATGTCATTGCGCACCTTGAGAGCCATCACCACCTCTTCCAACGCGGTGTTGCCGGCGCGTTCACCAAGCCCGTTGATCGTACATTCGATCTGCCGCGCGCCCCCTTCGACAGCGGCCAGTGCGTTGGCCGTCGCCATGCCAAGGTCGTTGTGGCAATGGGTGGCAAAAATCACGTCTGCCGCACCGGGGACAGTTGCGATGAGGCGGCGGATCAGGTCAGCGCTTTCCACAGGCGCGGTATAGCCGACGGTATCGGGGATGTTGATGGTCGTGGCCCCTGCCTTGATCGCGATCTCGACCACACGGCACAGGTAGTCCCATTCGGTGCGGGTGGCATCCATCGGCGACCATTGCACGTTGTCGCACAGGTTGCGCGCGTGGCTGACCGTCTGTTCAATCCGTTCCGCCATTTCATCCATGGTGAGGTTCGGAATGGCACGGTGCAGCGGCGAGGTGCCGATGAACGTGTGGATGCGCGGTTGCCTGGCCTGTTTCACCGCGTCCCAGCAGCGGTCGATATCGGGCAGCTGCGCACGCGCCAGCCCGCAGATCACAGCGTCCTTGGAGCGCTGCGCGATCTCGCTCACAGCGCGGAAATCGCCTTCGGAGGCGATGGGAAATCCGGCTTCGATGATATCGACACCCATATCATCCAGAAGCTCTGCAATTTCGAGCTTTTCGTCATGGGTCATGGTCGCGCCGGGGGATTGTTCGCCGTCACGCAGGGTGGTGTCGAAAATCACCACGCGGTTGTTGTCTGTGTTGGTCATGTCCTGATCTTTCTTGTCTTGTCCAAATCCGTCGGCGCGGTGCTGCTATCCTCTGAGCGGTCGCGCCGGGACGGCCGCGCTCAGAGGCGGATTAGGAGAAGACGGGTGGCCAGCGCAAGAGGCGCGCAGGTGCGCGTCTGGATTGCGATATGGGCCAAGCGTGTCATGCAGAGAACTATACGCAGCAAAATCCGAAAGAAAACCCGTAGGATAAAAAAATGCGCGCCCTGTGTTTGGACGCGCATTTTTGTTGTTTGAATCTTTACCGGCGGGTCCGAGATTCTTCGTACGAAGAATCTTGGCCTGCTCCATAATATTCTAGAGATCGGGATAGATCGGGAAGCGGGCGCACATCTCGGCAACTTCGCTGCGGACCTTGTCTTCGACCGCGCTGTTGCCGTCTTCGCCGTTGGCGGCCAAGCCATCGGTCACTTCGATGATCCAATCCGCGATCTGGCGGAACTCGGCCTCGCCAAAGCCGCGGGTTGTGCCCGCCGGTGATCCAAGACGGATGCCCGATGTCACCATCGGCTTTTCGGGATCAAACGGCACGCCGTTTTTGTTGCAGGTGATATGCGCGCGACCCAGCGCCTTTTCGGTGGCGTTGCCCTTCACACCCTTGGGACGCAGATCAACAAGCACGACATGAGTGTCTGTACCATGCGTGACCGTATCCAGACCGCCCTTTATGAGCTGGTCCGACAGCGCTTGCGCGTTGCGGATGACGTTCTGCTGGTAGATCTTGAACGAGGGGTCCAGTGCTTCGCCAAAGGCCACGGCCTTGGCGGCGATCACATGCATCAGTGGGCCGCCCTGAATGCCGGGGAAAATGGCCGAATTGAACTTTTTCGCCAGCGCTTCGTCATTGGTGAGGATCATGCCGCCGCGCGGTCCGCGCAGGGTTTTATGCGTTGTGGTCGTTGCCACATGCGCATGCGGGAAGGGCGAGGGGTGTTCGCCTGCGGCCACCAGACCGGCGAAATGCGCCATGTCCACATGTAGCCATGCGCCCACCGAATCCGCGATCTCACGCATGCGTGCAAAGTCGATCTGGCGTGGAACGGCAGACCCACCTGCGATGATCAGCTTGGGCTGGTGTTCGGTCGCAAGCGCCTGAACCTGATCGTAATCAAGCAGGTTATCCGCTTCGCGTACGCCGTACTGGATGGCGTTGAACCATTTGCCGGACTGGTTTGGCGCAGCCCCGTGCGTCAGGTGGCCACCGGCATCAAGGCTCATTCCCAGAATGGTGTCGCCGGGTTTCAGCAGCGCGGTGAACACGCCCTGGTTGGCCTGCGATCCCGAGTTCGGCTGGACGTTGGCAAAGCCGCAATTGAACAGTTGGCAGGCGCGTTCAATGGCGAGGTTTTCGGCAACGTCCACAAACTGACAGCCCCCGTAATAGCGACGCCCCGGATACCCTTCGGCATATTTGTTGGTCATCACCGAGCCCTGCGCCTCCATCACGGCACGGCTGACGATGTTCTCAGAGGCGATCAGTTCGATCTCGTCACGCTGGCGGCCCAGCTCATCGGTGATCGACTTGAACAGGGCGGGATCACTGTCGGCCAGCGACTTGGTGAAAAAGCCGGGTGCGCGGTGCGGGGCGTTCATGGGCAGAGCCTCCTGGAAGGGGAATTTGGATTGGCGATTACGTATCTGAAATGTGGCAAAAGGCAAAGGTTGGAAAGCGACCAGATGCCACAAAGCCGCGCCATGGCTGGTGCGCAGCATGGGATTGTGGTTGTTTCCGAACATCACGACCCCGATAGGAACGGAATTCTCATGTCTTTGCGCATCGCCTTTGCCGCCAGTTCCGCACCGATTGCGCAATCCGCCAAGGCCGGGTTGACCCGCCTTTATGGCGATCACAACGAGGACGGCGCCGATGTGATCGTCGCTTTGGGCGGCGACGGGTTCATGTTGGCCACGCTGCACCGAACTCAGGATTTGCCCGCGCCGGTCTACGGGATGAACCGGGGCACGGTCGGGTTTCTGATGAACGAATATTCTGAACATGATCTTGAAGGGCGGCTGGAGCAGGCGCTGGAAGAGGTGATCAACCCGCTGTCCATGGTCGCGCTGACCAAAGATGGTAGCACTCAGCGCGCGCTTGCAATCAACGAGGTGTCGATGTTGCGTGCGGGGCCACAGGCGGCGCGGCTGCGGATCAGCGTGGATGGCAAGGTGCGGATGCCTGAACTGGTCTGCGATGGCGCGTTGCTGGCAACGCCTGCGGGGTCCACCGCCTATAACTACTCGGCGCACGGGCCGATTTTGCCCATCGGGTCGGATGTGCTGGCGCTCACCGCGATGGCGGCATTCCGGCCCCGGCGCTGGCGCGGGGCGCTCTTGCCCAAAACCGCGGAAGTCACGTTCGAGGTTCTGGACCCGGACAAGCGCCCGGTGATGGCCGAGGCCGACGCCCGCGCGGTGCGCGATGTGGTGCGGGTGGATATCCGGTCCGAGCCGTCGATTGCCCACCGGGTGCTGTTTGATCCCGGGCACGGGCTGGAGGAACGGCTGATCCGCGAACAGTTCGTCTAAGCCCGCGACGTGCCGTGAAACTGCCCATCTTGTGCCATGTCTGTCCGGTATCCCTTGACCGGGTTTAACGGCCAACGGATGGGTTTCGATGCGTATACTCCAGCTTTTGTTCAGCGCGGTGCTGATCTGCGCCCCAAGTCTCATCGCCGCGCAGGAGCGTGACCGATTGGACCATCGCTCAGAGCTGTTGGGCTGGGAAGGGGTTGGTCGGCTGGATACGGGGACAGGCACCTGCACCGGCACGCTGATCGCCAAGGACCTTGTTCTGACGGCGGCGCATTGTGTGGTGGATGATCGCAAGGAACACGTTTTGCCCAAGGGGGCAATGCGGTTCCATGCGGGGTTGGCGCATGATTTTACCGCCGCCACGCGGAGCGTCACCAAGATCGTTCTGGCGGAGGGCTATCTGAACGCAGCGAAGGTTTCTCTGACCGAACAGATCCGCACGGACCTTGCGGTGCTGCGCTTGGATCGTCCGATTTTCAGCACCGAGGCCGAGCCGTTCAAAGTGCGGTCCGGCGCGGTGCAGGCCGGGCCGGTGACGCTTGTATCCTATGGGCGCGGGCGCAACACGTCATTGCAGCGTGAATCCGGCTGCCGCCTAAAGGAAACCTATCGCGGAGGTGTCATGACCTTTGACTGCGATGTGACGTTTGGGTCGTCGGGCGCGCCGGTTTTTGTCAATGACCAAGGGCTTATGCGGATCGTGTCGGTGATCTCGATGATGTCCGATGCGCCGGGACGCGAAACAGAGGCGATTGGTATGTCCTTGCCAAATGTGGTGGACGCGATGTTGCGCGAAATGCGCAATGATGCGGCCCGTGCGCCCGTGAGTGCAGGGGCCAAGCGGGTGAGCGTTGGCCAGCGTTCTGGCGGCGCGCGGTTCGTGTCGGTGGACTAAGACGGACTGGTTTTGGAAACGCCGTGCACGCGGCTTCGAAGGCGCTTGGTTCTTCTGTGTTGCGCTCAACCGGGTAAAGGCAAGGCTGTGTCGTCCTTGACCTGATCCATGACGATCTGGCTGTGGACGCGCCCAATGGCAGGGTGGGCCAACAGCACGTCCTGCACCAGACGGTTGAGCGCTGACAGATCGGTGCAAAACACACGAAAGATGTAATCGGCATCCCCGGTCAACGTCCATGCGGCCACGATTTCGGGCTGCGTCGCCACCAAGCGTTTGATTGCGATATGTGTTCCCTTGGCATGGGCAAGCGTTTCAATCTGGATAAACGCCTGCACCGTCAGGCCCAGCTTGTCGGGATCGAGGCGGCATGGGGTACCCGTTATAAAACCTTCGGCCTCCAACCGTTGCCGGCGGCGGCTGATCTGCGAGGCGGACATGCCAAGATGATCTGCCAGGTCCTGCGCCGGGGTTTGGGCGTTGATCTGAAGGTGGGCAAGAAGCCGAATGTCTTTGGGATCAAGTTTGGTTATGCGTCAAGAATGCACCTTTCGTTACTTCAACGCAATTCCCGCGCGTTATTTTGAGGTTTTGCGCCTGAGTTTGAGCACCAATTGCACTGTCTATGCCCTATCCTGTGCGCAGATAGAGGAGGATGTTATGGGCCCGTTTCCACATGATGCGCCGAAAGCCACGATCACCGATGCAAACCCCGCCGGGACTGATGGGTTCGAATTTGTCGAATTTGCCCATCCTGATCCGGATGCGCTGCGCGATCTGTTTGGCAAGATGGGCTATACCCACACCGCCACGCACAAGACCAAACAGGTCGAGCTGTGGCAGCAGGGCGATATCACCTATATCCTGAACACCGAACCCGGCAGCCACGCCATGCGCTTTGTTGACGAACATGGACCCTGTGCACCGTCCATGGGCTGGCGGGTGGTCGATGCGCAGCACGCCTTTGCCCATGCGGTGCGTCAGGGGGCGACGCCGTATGAGGGCGACGACAAGGTGATGGACGTGCCTGCGATTGTCGGGATCGGTGGGTCGCTGATCTATTTCATCGACCAGTATTATGGACAGAACCCCTATAACGCAGAATTCGATTGGGTGGCGACTGCCAATCCCGAAGGTGTCGGTTTCCACTATCTTGATCACCTGACACACAATGTGCATCGCGGGAACATGGACATCTGGTTCGGTTTTTATAGCAAGATCTTTGCGTTCAAAGAGATCCGGTTCTTTGATATAGAAGGCAAGTTCACCGGGCTTCTGAGCCGCGCGTTGACCTCGCCCTGTGGGCGTATCCGCATCCCGATCAACGAGGACCGGGGCGAGACTGGACAGATTGTCGAATACCTCAAGCGCTACAAGGGCGAAGGCATTCAGCATATCGCGGTAGGCGCGCGCGATATCTACGACTCAGTGGACGAGATCGCGTCGCGGGGCGTGCGGTTCATGCCCGCGCCGCCGGATGCCTATTACGACCTAAGCAAGACGCGGGTGGTCGGTCATGAAGAACCGATTGACCGGATGAAGACACATGGCATCCTGATTGACGGCGAAGGGGTGGTCGGCGGTGGCGAAACACGCATCCTGTTGCAGATCTTCTCAAAAACCGTGATTGGGCCGATTTTCTTTGAATTCATTCAGCGCAAAGGCGATGACGGGTTCGGCGAGGGCAATTTCAAGGCATTGTTCGAGAGCATCGAGGCAGACCAGATCGCGCGCGGTGTTCTCAAGGCAAGCTAAGGGCGCGGTCAAAGGGCCCGCCTTTCGCGGGTGGGCCCTTGTCCCTTGTGGCGTTCAGCCGGTGATGAACGGCTCGGGTGCGCCATACGCGTTTTCACCGGGATCGCTGGGCCGGGTGTAGAAATAGATCAGGATCAGCAGGCCCAGAAATGGGATCAACGCCAAGAGCAGGAACCACCCGGATTTGCCGATATCGTGCATCCGGCGCACGCCTATGGCGATGTTGGGCACGAGGAAGACAAGACTGATCAGCAAAGACAGCGGTGTTGCGCCTGGGGCCAGCCCAATAAGCGTGGCAATCACCACGCGGTCGATGATTTGTGCGGCGACGACGATCAGAAAGATTGCAAGGACATACCACCAGAATTCGGGACGTGACGCGCGCCCCGAGATCGTGGCGTATTTGGAAAGACCTTTTTGAAATGCAGCAGTGACTATGGACATGGAAAACGCTCCGTACAATGGACAAACACAGCCGCATTGATCGTCGTTTCCAGTGGTCTGTCAAATGCTGTCTTGCGCCTTGGCCTGATCCCGGCCCCACAGCGCTGTGGTCAACTTGGATCGCGCCAGCGGTTCACGATGGGATAGCGGCGGTCCAGCCAGAAGGCCCGTTTGGACAGGCGCGGGCCGGGCGCGGACTGAAAGCGTTTGTACTCGCTGATATAAAGCAGGTTTTCGATCCGCTTGGCCTCGGTGCGGTCATACCCGGCGGCGACGCAATCCGCGATTGATCCGTCTTCATCGACAAGAATGTTCAGGATGCCGTCCAGCACGGGATAATTCGGCAATGAATCGCTGTCTTTTTGATCAGCGCGCAATTCGGCAGATGGGGGCTTGGTGATGATCCGATCGGGGATCACGTCGCCCTCGGGCCCGATCATCCAGTCGCAGTGATGTGTATTGCGCCAGCGACAGGCGTCGAACACGCGGGTTTTATACATGTCCTTGATCGGATTATAGCCTCCGGCCATATCGCCATAGATCGTCGCATAGCCCACCGCGACTTCGGATTTGTTGCCGGTGGTCAAAAGCATTTCACCGAATTTGTTCGACAGCCCCATGAGCAGCAGGCCCCGGATGCGGGACTGGATGTTTTCTTCGGTCAGGTCCGGTTGGGTGCCTTCAAAAAGCGGAGCCAGCGTATCTGTGACCGCGTTACGGGTTTTACCAATTGGTAAAAAATCGTAGCGACAGCCAAGGTTTTCGGCCACAGCCTTGGCGTCGTCCAATGACTCTTGCGATGTGTATTCCGATGGCAGCATCACGCAACGCACATTGTCTGCGCCAATCGCATCGACGGCGATGGTGGCGACGATGGCGGAATCGATACCACCGGACAGGCCGAGAAGCACCTTCTTGAACCCGGTCTTGGCCATGTAGTCGCGCAGTGCGGTGACCATGACGCGGTAGTCCTGTTCCATTGCGTCGGGCTGCGGGGTGAATTCACCATCACGTGCGCGCCAGCCTGTGTCCGTGCGCTCCAGGTCGACATGGCTGATCACCTCGTCGAACGCCGCGAGCTGCACTGCAGGCACGCCGCCGGGATTGAGAACAAACGACCCGCCATCAAAGACCTGATCGTCCTGACCGCCCACCATGTTGAGGTAGATCAGCGGTAGACCGCTTTCGATCACGCGGGCGACCATGTGGTTGAGACGGGTTTCGAACTTGTCGCGGAAATAGGGCGAGCCGTTGGGCACAAGGATGAATTCAGCGCCACTTTCCTCCAACGCCTCGACCACGTCAGGATACCACGCGTCTTCGCAGATCGGCATGCCGATACGCACGCCGTTGATCGCCACTGGCCCTTGCATCATGTCGCGCGAGAACAGGCGCACTTCGTCGAAGACGTTGAAATTCGGCAGGAAATACTTGTGCACCACGGACGCGATCTTGCCGCCCTGAAGCGTGAAGTAGCTGTTGTGCAGCTTGAGGTCTTCGCCCACGCAGGGCGCGCCGATACAAAGTGCGGGGCCGTCCGTGCAGGCCAGCGCCAGCGCGTCCAGTTCGGTTTGCGCGGCGGCGATGAAGGCGGGTTTGATGATCAGGTCTTGCGCTTGGTAGCCGGTCAGGAACATCTCGGGCAGGGCCACAAGGTCGGCCCCTGCGGCTTTGCCGGCGTCCCACGCGGCGCGTGCCTTGGCGGCGTTGCCGGCAAGGTCACCCACGGTGGGGTTCAATTGCGCCAGAGTGATGCGAAACCGGTCCGACATGGGGCGGTCCTTCTTTTCCCGATATCGCCGGTGACATAGCAGAACCCCGCGCGAGGGAAAGCACCTTGTCGGATAAGACATTGTCTGACGCGGCGGGCTCGCTTAGGTTTCGGGAAACGGGCGCTTGCGCTGGACATGAGTGGGACAGCAGACAAATGAGATCGGGTATTACAGGCATTCTGGGCGCAGCAACCGCGCTGGGCATCGCCTTGGCGGTACAGACGCAGGCACAGGACGGTGACATTCAGACCAAGCAATATGATGATGGCGGGGTCTACGAAGGCACGTTCCAGAACGGGTTGCAGCATGGCACGGGCACATATCGCCTTCCCAATGGTTACGAATACACGGGCGATTGGGTCGATGGCGAAATCCGGGGAAACGGAGTTGCTCGGTTTCCAAACGGATCGGTTTATGAAGGTCAGTTCGTCAAGGGCAAACCCGAGGGGATCGGCAAGATCGTTTTTGCGGACGGATCGACCTATGAGGGGTCATGGCTTGACGGCAAGATCACCGGCCAAGGTGTGGCGCTCTATGCCAACGGCGTGCGCTACGAAGGCAGCTTCCGCAACGCGCTGCATCACGGGCGCGGGACGATGCAAAGCCCAGGTGGCTATGTCTACGAAGGGGATTGGGTCAACGGCGTCAAGGAGGGCAACGGCTCTATCACTTATCCTGACGGATCGGTCTACGAAGGCCGTGTGGCCGATGGCGACCGCGACGGGCAGGGCACGCTGACCATGCCGGATGGATTGGTCTATGACGGGATGTGGAAAGACGGCCAGATCGACGGGATGGGTCGGTTGACCCAGTCCAATGGCGATGTCTACGAAGGTGAGCTTGTCGCCGGGCGGCGCGAAGGGCAGGGCAAGGTCAGCTATACCAATGGCGACATCTACGAGGGGACGTTCAAGGACGATCTTCGGCAGGGTCAGGGCATCTTTGTCGGTACAGACGGTTACCGCTATGAAGGCGAATGGGTTGCCGGGCAGATCGAGGGTCTGGGCAAGGTCAGCTACCCCGACGGATCGGTCTATGAGGGTCAGTTCCGGGGCGATCTGGCGAATGGCGAGGGCAAGATCACCTACCCCGATGGTTCGACCTATGAGGGTGCGTGGGTTGACGGGGTGATCGAGGGCAAGGGCCGCGCGGTCTATGCCAATGGGTTGGTCTATGAGGGCGACTTCAAAAATGCGCGCAACCACGGGGTGGGCGTGATGACCTACCCTGACGGCTACAAGTATCAGGGCGAATGGCAGGACGGGCAGCGCCACGGACAGGGCACCGCCACTTATACCGATGGCACCGTCTATGTCGGACAATTTGAGAACGGCCAGCGTCAGGGGCAGGGTGAGATCGTCATGGCGGACGGGTTCACCTATGTCGGTGAATGGCGCGCTGGCGAGATCAGCGGGCAGGGCACCGCGACTTATGCCAATGGTGATGTCTACGAGGGCATGTTTCTTGACGGCAAGCGCCAAGGTACCGGGACCATGCGCTATGCTTCGGGCGAGGAAACGAAGGGTGAGTGGGTCAACGGGGCGCTTTCGGACGGGTAGCGCGCGGGTTTGCAAATCTGGCCAACTGGGTTTGCAAACATTTCAGGGTTTATTCCCACCAGCGGTCCACCTGGGCAATCTCGTCGTCGGTCCAGCCGAAGTGATGTGCGATTTCATGGATGACGATATGGGTCACCAGATCCTTGAGCGTCACCGATTTGCGGTCGCGCCATTCAGCGAGGATCGGTTCCGCATAAAGCCAGACCTGATCGGGAAAGGGAGTCGGATCGCCTGCTGACTTCTCGGTCACCGGGATGCCGTCATAAAGACCGGTCAGTTCCAGCGGGTCGTCGATCTCAAGCTCGGCCAGAAGGTCTTTGGGCGGCCAGTCAGTGACCTGAAGCAACACGTCCTGGCACAGGTCGCGGAACGGCAAAGGCAGCCCGGTCAGGGCTGCCTCGGCGTAGCGGGTGATGTCGTCGATATCGTCTTGTGCGGTCATGCGCGTATCAGCACCGCGCATGCAGACGGCGTCAAGCCAAGATCAGAGCAAGAGCTGATAACTGTGCGGCACGTAGTGGAACCCGTCACCGCGCGTGTCGACATAACCGACACCGGGGAACGGCATATGGTAGCCAATGAACGGCACCTTGTCGGTGGCCAGCATCCCCAGCACGTTGCGCCGCGACGCGGCGGCTGCGGCTTTGTCCATGTCAAAGCGGACTTCCCAATCGGGGTGGGCCAGCGACCAGACATAATGGTTGGCGAGGTCGGCAAAGATCAAAAGCTGCTGGTCATTGCTGTCGAGCATGTAGGTCATGTGACCCGGCGTGTGGCCAAACGCGGCCATGGCGGTGATGCCGGATGTGACGCTGCCGCCATCGGCGAGAAAGCTCATCTTCTCTGCCAGCGGTGTGACATTGTTGGCAAAGCCTTCGTTGTCGGTGCCGGACCAATGGTCAAACTCCGCTTGTCCGGTGATGTAGGCGGCGTTGGCAAAGGTCTCGGCCCCGTCGGTCATCAGTCCGCCGATGTGATCGCCGTGCATGTGGGTCAACACCACATGGTTCACTGCGTCTGCGGAATAGCCCGCCATCTCGACTGCCTGCGCTGTGGCCGCGCCATCAAGGCCGGTATCGAACAGGATCAGCTCTGACCCGGTGTTGATCAGCGTGGGGGTGAAAAAGAACTGCGCCTTGTCGGTGGGAATGTTCGCTTCGCTGGACACGGCGGCAAAGCTGTCGGCCTCGACATTCATACCGAAGATGGTTTGCGGGTCATCCACCGTGCGGCTGCCGACGAGCAAGGTTGTGACCTCAAAATCGCCAACGCCAAAGCGGTTGACGCGGGGGATCTGTGCGCCCTGCATGTGGCCAGCAGCACTGGCTTTGGTGATGCCAAGACCAGCTGCCATTGGAATGGCTGCGACCCCGGCCAGCATTGTGCGACGTGACATTGATAGTTCAGACATTGTGGACTCTCTCCTGATGCGCTGGTGTCGAATGTAGTAGTATATTTGTCATAAGCTTGTGCTCTCACACCTTCGTGACTGTGCGGGGATGCACGGCATTGGTGCGCGGCTTTCTGGACAAAACCATCCCGGTATGGGAAAGCGCGACGCAACAGGAGATGCATCCCATGACCACCACCCGCTTCGCGCCGTCGCCCACCGGTTATATTCATGTTGGCAATCTGCGCACTGCCTTGTTCAACCACCTGATCGCCCGCAAGTCGGGGGGGACGTTCATTCTGCGGATCGACGACACCGACCCGGAACGGTCGAAGGAAGAATATGTCGATGCGATCAAGCGCGATCTGGAATGGCTGGGCCTGACATGGGACCGGGTGGAGCGGCAATCCGAGCGTCTTGAGCAGTATCACGCAGCGGCCGATCAACTGCGCGGTTTGGGGCGGTTCTACGAGGCGTTCGAGACGCCCACGGAGCTGGACCTCAAGCGCAAAAAGCAACTCAATATGGGTAAGCCGCCGGTTTATGACCGCGCAGCTCTTGCACTGTCAGCTGACGCTCAGGCCAAGCTGCGGGCCGAACGGGGCGACGGCGTGTGGCGGTTCCAGCTGGATCAGGAACGGATCGAGTGGACCGACGGTATCTTGGGCGACATTTCCATTGATGCGGCCAGTGTCAGCGACCCTGTCCTTATCCGGGCTGATGGGCAGATCCTGTATACGCTGGCATCCGTGGTGGATGACACGGAAATGGGTGTGACCAACGTGGTGCGCGGATCGGATCACGTGACCAACACCGCGACGCAGATCCAGATCATCCGCGCGCTGGGCGGGACGGTGCCGTCCTTTGCGCACCATTCGCTGTTGACCGGGCCGCAGGGGGAATCGCTGTCCAAGCGTCTTGGCACGCTGGCGCTGCGCGATCTGCGCGAGCAGGGTGTTGAGCCAGAGGCGCTTTTGAGCCTGATGGCGCGGCTTGGATCATCGCAGCCGGTGGAATTGCGCATGACTCTGGACGAGATCGCGGACGGGTTTGACCTGAGCCAGTTTGGATCGGCCCCGACCAAGTTCGATTTCGAAGACCTGTTTCCGCTTACCGCGCGCAAGCTGCACGCGATGGAATACGGCGCTATGAAGAATGATTTGACCGCACTGGGCGTCCCTGAAGACAAGGCCGAGGCGTTCTGGACTGTCGCGCGCGAAAACATCACCACGCGACGGGACATCGCGCCGTGGTGGGACCTGTGTTCCAATGGGGCCGAACCGATGGTCGCGGAGGAGGACGCAGAGTTCATCGCGCAGGCCATGGCACTGTTGCCCGAAGGCCCGCTTGGACCGGATGCCTGGAGCAGCTGGACGAACGCGGTGAAAGAGGCGACCGGCCGCAAGGGGAAGAGCCTGTTCATGCCGCTGCGCAAGGCGCTGACCGGGCAGGAACGCGGGCCGGAAATGGCCGATCTGTTGCCACTGTTGCAGACCATTCCCGCACGGAAACTTGCGAAAGGTTAAGTCTCATTCGCCATTTGGTGCAGCGTTTTGACAGCGTCCGGGTCGTCGATCTGACGGTCGATGGCCCCAAGCGCGGCATCGCGGGTTTTTTCGGCGGCTAGTGCGAGGTCGGACCAGTCGCTTTGGCTTAGCCGGTTGGCCGACTTGAGCATCTGCGCTATGACATCAAACCGATTGCCGCCATCTTGGATCAGGCTGGCAAAGCCGTCTTGCAGCAGATCATCTGCCGTGATCGTGCCGATGATCACCCGGTCGAACCGGGGCTTGGTGTTGCGATCTTCGGCGCACATCTGTTGTCCAAGGATCCAAAGGATGCGTTCGATCCGGTGGATCACGTCAATGGCGGTGCCGGGGTCGTTGACGCCGGGCGACAGCGCGCGCGAGGCCACTTCAGACAGGATCACAAGGCCGAACCGGGCGTCCTGTTCGACAGTGCGCTCATCACCGATTGTGAAGTTCTCGATCAGGCTTTCGGGCGGGCAGTCACCCTCAAGATAGGCAAGGGGTGCGCCCTTCAAGACCCAGCTTCCCGGTGGCCTGAGCACCCAGAGGGTTGCGTCTGCGTTGGCAAGCTGGGCGTTGAGCTCGGTCAGGCTGATGAATTGCACATAGCCGGCGATTGGCGAGAGAAGCGGTGTTGCGTCCCTTGGTGCGCGCGGCGCATCGCTTGCAGCCCGTGCGCCGAGGTTCGGAGTTTTCGCCATCCGTTCGAGCGGCCGCGCGGCGGCAGATTCAACCAGCGTCAATGTGTGATGCAGGCTGCCCAATTGACTGAGATGCGCAATCCAGCGCAGGATGGCCACAACGATCAGGCCGATGCAGACAAGGGTCATTGCAAAGACGATCACGGCTGCCGATTTGCCGTAGAACCCAGCGCGGAACATGACGATTGAGGTCAGGGAAAACAGAAACGCGCCGACAAAGACGGACATCACGTTGAGCGTGGTCATGTCCTGCATCAAAAGCCGGTAGACGCGCGGTGTTGCCTGACCGGCGGCAGAGCGGAAGGCCTGCACCATGATACCGAGCGAAAACGTGGTCACGGCCAGCATTGACGACGCCAGAATGCTCAGGATCGGCAAGACCGCGTCTTGCGTAAAGCGATCGGTCAGATAGGCGGGCACCGTCTGGTCGAGCAGCGGCGCGATCAAGGCGATCAGCAGTGCGGCGCTGCCAAAGGCCGAGATCCGAATACCCGGACGTCGCCACAACCGCGTCATCCAAAGCCATATCCGTTCTCGCATCAGGCAAAAACCTTGGCGCGGACTGTCAGCAGCATATCATCTACCAAATTGCGGTCCGCATCGGTCAGGACTTGTGCGCGTGGATAAAGTGAGATTGCGCGGTCGTTGCGCACGGGGGTGTCCCAGCCTTGGGTGGTTTGCAGGAACCGCTGCACGCCGTCTGTGCCGAATTCGCTTAGATATCCCTGAAGCACAGCATCGACATAGCTGAGCAGGATTGGATGGTCCCGGTCAGGCGGTGCGGCATCCTGTGTCGGGATCGCATAGACCGAGATGTCGCGCACATCGGGGGCAGCGTGGTGCACCGCGTCGGTCACGCCAAGGCGCTGGTACGAGAATTCGCGCGCGTCCAGGGCGACCCAATCGTTGTTTGGCACCGGTGCAATCACGCCGTCCAGAACGCTGTCCTTGTCCGCAATGATCGACAGAAAGGCGGCGGGCCGGTTCGGGGCGCGCTGCCAGATGCGCCGCCAGCCGCTGAGCACAGACCGGTGGATCGGCGTGAACGCGTGGGTGTTGCGGTTGACCAAGGAGCCGTAGCCAAAGAAATGCGGATGTTTCACGACGCGCTCTGCTTCATGTCGGTTGATGTATATCAAAGACAACTTTGCACGAATGGCTAGCCTTGGCCAACCGATGTAAAAGGATGCCCGCTTTGCGTGTCACCAAACGAACCAACATCGCAATGCGTGTTCTCATGTTTTGCGCCGCCAACACGGGCCGTCTTGTCACCAAGGCCGAGATTGCCGTGCGCTGCAACGCGTCCGAAAATCATCTGGCTCAAGTGATCAATCAATTGGCGCAGCTTGGCTATCTGCGCACGCAGCGGGGCCGCAATGGCGGGCTTGAACTGGGGCGGTCAGCCAAGGATATCCGCATTGGCGATGTTTTTCGTATCCTCGAAGCGCCAGTGCCGCTGGCCGAATGCTTTGCCGATGTGGACAACACCTGTCCGTTGAAAGAGGCCTGCCTGTTGCGCACGGCGCTGACCGACGCGGTCGAGGCATTTTACCAGTCGCTTGATCCGATCACATTGGAGGCGCTGGTCTGCACGAATGCCGACCTTTTGGACATTCTGAACCCCGAGCGGGCCTGTGCGGCACGCGAGGCTGCGCTTGCGATTTGAGCGGTTTTTGACCCCTTGAGGCCGGTTTGAAAACGGTCTACCACTGCACATATCCACGATGGGAGAACCGGTCAGACCGGTGCCGAAGGAGCAACCGCCCCCGGAAACTCTCAGGCCAAAGGACCGTCGCGGACATAGACTCTGGAGAGATCCCGGCCAAGACCGGGGCGCCGAAGGGATAACGATCTCAGGCCAAAGGACAGAGGGGGCATAGGACAAACGTGCTTTGGCGCGGTTTGGAATATGCCGGTTGTCGTCAGATGCATCCGGTTGGAAACGAAGGGATGCTGGGTGACCGACCTCAAACGCACGCCGCTATACGATCTGCACGTTTCGCTGGGCGCGAAGATGGTGCCGTTTGCGGGCTACGAGATGCCCGTTCAATACAAGCTTGGCGTGATGAAGGAACACCTGCACTGCCGGGCTGCTGCGGGGTTGTTCGATGTGAGCCATATGGGGCAGGTTATCCTGCGTTCTGATGATCCAGAACGGGCTCGGGCGGCGTTGGAGCGGCTGATTCCACAAGATGTGCTGGGACTGGCCGAGGGGCGTCAGCGTTACGGGTTTTTCACCAATGACGCGGGCGGGATCGAGGATGATCTGATGTTTGCCAATCGCGGGGATCACCTGTTTGTGGTGGTCAACGCGGCCTGTAAAGAGGCTGATGTGGCCCGGATGCGTGCGGCGCTGGAGCCGGAGGTGACTGTAAAGCTTTTGGAAAATCGCGCACTTTTGGCATTGCAGGGGCCAAAGGCCGAAGTCGTGCTGGCCGCGCATCACCCGGCGGTGGCCAAGATGCGCTTCATGGACGTGGCGACGGTGCCTTTGGCCGGGGCTGAATGCTGGGTCTCGCGGTCGGGCTACACCGGGGAAGACGGATATGAGATATCCGTCCCTGTGGCAGCCGCCACAGAGGTGGCAGACGCCTTGCTGGCGCACGAAGATGTTGAGGCGATCGGGCTGGGCGCGAGGGATTCGCTGCGGCTTGAGGCGGGATTGTGCCTGTATGGGCATGACATCGACGCGGAAACGTCTCCGGTTGAAGCGGCGCTGACCTGGGGCATTCAAAAGGTGCGCCGGTCTGGTGGCTTGCGCGCAGGTGGATTTCCTGGGGCCGCGCGTATCCTGAAAGAGATAACGGAGGGTGCGACGCCAAAGCGAGTCGGATTGCAGCCCGAGGGGCGCGCCCCGATGCGTGAGGGCACAGTGCTTTTTGCCAGCGAGACGGCAGCTGAGCCCGTAGGGGTGGTGACATCGGGTGGCTTTGGCCCCACCGTCAACGCTCCGGTGGCAATGGGCTATGTCCATGCCGACAATGCCGATGTTGGCGCTGCGCTTTTTGGCGAAGTCCGTGGTAAACGGCTTCCTGTTACGGTTGCATCGCTGCCCTTTGTGGCGGCAGGGTTCAAACGCTAATCACACCATGAGGAACTTATGAAATTTACCGAAGAACATGAATGGCTGCGCGTCGAAGGCGACGAAGTGGTTGTGGGCATCACGGCGCATGCCGCCGAGCAATTGGGAGATGTGGTGTTCATCGAACTGCCCGACGAAGGCTCCACCGTCAGCAAGGATGACGAGATCGTCGTGATCGAATCCGTCAAGGCGGCGTCCGATATCCTTGCCCCGCTGGATGGCGAGATCACCGAGGTGAACGAGGTGTTGGTCGCGGAGCCCACCAAGGTCAATGAAGACCCGGAAGGTGAGGCGTGGTTCTTCAAGATGAAGATCGAGGACATGTCGGCGCTGGACGACATGATGGACGAGGCCGAATACAAGAAATTCATCGGCTGACGCAGGTGGGTGGGCAGATCTTGCCCACCCAACGCACTGCCCCGGCAGCGTGTCAGGTGGCACCTGTCGTTTTGGCATATTTTGAAAAAGAAGAAGCAAGGGGACGGCGGGCCGTTCCGATGCGCAAGGAGAGCGATATGGGTTATGATGCCATCGACTATCTGCCATATGATTTTGCCAACCGGCGTCATATCGGCCCATCCCCTGCCGAGATGGCCGCGATGCTGGCTACGGTCGGGGTGTCCAGGCTGGATGATCTGATTGCCCAAACGGTGCCCGAGAGCATCCGTCAGGAGACGCCTCTTGATTTCGGCAAGGCGCTTTCGGAACGGGAATTGTTGCATCACATGCGCGAGGTGGCAACGCAGAACGAGGTTCTGACCTCACTGATCGGGATGGGGTATCATGGCACGGTCACGCCGCCTGCGATCCAGCGCAACATCTTCGAGAACCCGGCTTGGTACACCGCCTACACGCCCTACCAGCCGGAGATTTCGCAGGGTCGACTGGAGGCGCTGTTGAATTATCAGACCATGGTCAGTGACCTGACCGGGCTGGAGATCGCCAATGCGTCTTTGCTGGACGAGGCGACGGCCTGTGCCGAGGCGATGACCATGGCGCAGCGGGTGGCCAAGTCGAAGGCGACGGCGTTCTTTGTCGATGTGAACTGCCATCCGCAGAACATCTCGGTCATGAAGACGCGCGCCGCACCCTTGGGCATCGAAGTGATCGTTGGTGATGTCGCCGATATGGATGCGGATGCGGTGTTTGGCGCGATCTTTCAGTATCCGGGCACATATGGCCATTTGCGCGATTTTACGGACGATATCGCCCGGCTGCACGCGGCCAAGGCGATTGCCGTCATTTCCGCTGATCCGATGGCGCTGTGCCTGCTCAAAGAGCCGGGCGCGATGGGCGCGGATATCGCGGTTGGATCAACCCAACGGTTCGGGATTCCGCTGGGCTATGGTGGGCCGCACGCTGCCTACATGGCGACCAGGGATGCCTATAAGCGGGCCATGCCGGGACGCATTGTGGGGATCTCCATCGATTCACATGGCAACAAGGCGTACCGCCTGTCTTTGCAAACCCGCGAGCAGCACATCCGCCGCGAAAAAGCGACGTCGAACGTGTGTACGGCGCAGGCGCTTTTGGCGGTGATGGCCGGGTTTTATGCGGTGTTCCACGGGCCGAAAGGCCTGCGTGCGATTGCGCAGCGCATCCATCGCAAGACGGTCCGGATGGCCAAGGGGCTGGAAGCCGCCGGGTTCAAGGTGGACCCTGCTGCGTATTTCGACACGATCACAGTGGATGTCGGCTTGCTTCAGCGCGGGGTGTTGCAGGCGGCTGTGCGCGAGGGGTTGAACCTGCGGGCTGTTGGCAAGACCAAGATCGGCATCACCCTGGACGAAAAATCGCGTCCCGCGACGATCGAGGCAGTGTGGCGGGCTTTTGGGTTGGTCAAGGCGGATGATGATCTGACGCCCGAATACCGGTTGCCTGACGCGTTGATCCGCAAATCCGAATATTTGCAGCACGATGTGTTCCACATGAACCGGGCCGAGACCGAAATGATGCGCTATATGCGGCGCCTGGCGGACCGGGATCTGGCGCTGGACCGCGCGATGATCCCGCTTGGGTCGTGCACGATGAAGCTTAATTCAGCGGCGGAAATGATGCCCGTGAGCTGGCGTGAGTTTGCCGATATCCACCCGTTTGTGCCAGATGATCAAGTGCGGGGGTATCATGCGCTGATCGCGGATCTGAACGCCAAGCTGTGCACCATTACCGGCTATGATGCGATTTCGATGCAGCCCAATTCGGGCGCGCAGGGGGAGTATGCGGGGTTGTTATCCATCGCGGGCTATCACCGCGCCAAGGGTCAGGGGCATCGCAACGTCTGTCTGATCCCGGTCAACGCGCATGGCACCAATCCGGCCTCGGCGCAGATGGTGGGTTGGAAGGTTGTCGTGGTAAAATGCGACGAGAACGGATCGATTGACCTTGAGGATTTCCGCGCCAAGGCAGAGCAGTATTCCGACACTCTTGCCGGGACGATGATCACCTATCCGTCGACGCATGGCGTGTTCGAGGGGACGGTCAAGGAGGTCTGCCAGATCACCCATGATCATGGCGGGCAGGTCTATATCGACGGCGCGAACATGAACGCCATGGTGGGTCTGTCGCGGCCTGGCGATCTTGGCGGCGATGTCAGCCACCTGAATCTGCACAAGACGTTCTGCATTCCGCATGGCGGGGGGGGGCCAGGCATGGGGCCGATTGGTGTCAAGGCGCATCTCATCCCGCATCTGCCCGGTGATCCGTTGACCGGGGAGGGCGCGGTTTCTGCGGCACCTTTTGGGTCGCCATCGCTTTTGCCGATTTCATGGGCTTATTGCCTGATGATGGGCGGTGAGGGGCTGACGCAGGCGACGCGGGTGGCGATCCTGAACGCGAACTACATTGCGACGCGGCTCGAAGGGGCGTTCGACGTGCTTTATCGCGGCGAACAGGGACGGGTGGCGCATGAGTGTATTCTGGATGTGCGTCCGTTCGAGAAATCCGCAGGTGTCACTGTCGAGGATATCGCCAAGCGTCTGATGGACGCGGGGTTCCATGCGCCGACGATGTCCTGGCCGGTGGCGGGGACTTTGATGGTCGAGCCGACAGAGAGCGAGACCAAAGCCGAGCTGGATCGGTTTTGCGATGCGATGTTGGCGATCCGGGACGAGATCCGGGATATCGAAGAGGGGAGGATCGACCGCGAGATCAATCCGCTCAAGCTTGCGCCGCACACGATGGAAGACCTCGTGCGGGATTGGGACAGGCCCTATAGCCGCGAACAAGGGTGTTTCCCCAAAGGCGCGTTCCGGGTGGACAAGTATTGGCCTCCGGTCAACCGCGTCGACAACGCCTATGGCGACAGGCATCTGGTCTGTACGTGCCCGCCGATGGAGGATTATGCCGAGGCGGCAGAGTAAGTATCCGTCACGCGATCGGGATGGGCAGGATTGCCCATCCTATCGCGCAATGGTGCGCGGTCCGGTGAAATTTTCCGACCTGTGCAACCAAAACCGGGGCGCTACGTTCCTTTCCTATGACACACGTATTCCAATTATTGCGACGCCGCATGGCGGGGCGGGGCAGCAAAGTTCATTCGAACGCACAAACCGCGATTCCGGTGGTGACACGGGCGCCCTACCGCGGGGATCTCGCGCTTAAACATGACCGGGCACAGCATCGTCGCTATGCGGCGCATTTCGAGGATCTTCAGAATTGACCAAGCCACTTCTTATTCTGGGCGCGACGTCGGGTATTGGGCGCTGCGCCATGGACGAAGCTGTCCGACGCGGGTTACCGATCCGTGCCTTTGCGCGCCGTGCCGATGCGCTTGTTTCAAGTGACCTTGTGGAGCCGTTTGTCGGCGATGCGCGCTCTGCGACGGACCTTGCCAATGCCTTGCAGGGCGTGCGTGCGGTCATCTATGCGCTGGGCATCACCGAACGGCTGGCGATGTTGTGGGAAGAGGAAACGCTGTTTTCTGACACCACGCGTGTTTTGCTGGATGCGATGGCGGCGGCTGAAGTGTCGCGTTTGGTCGCTGTGACGGGATTTGGCGCCGGGCGCAGCAAATCCGCGATGAGCTGGATTGAACGCACCGGGCATCGGGCGATTTTGGGCAGGCCTTATGCGGACAAGGATCGGCAGGAAGCGCTTATTGCGGACGCGTCTTTGGACTGGACGATTGTTCGGCCCGTGATACTGACCAAAGGGGCGCGGTCCGAGGCGTACAAGGTGCTGCGCGACCCGGCGGAGTGGCGCAATGGTCTTATCTCGCGGGCGAGTGTTGCGCATTATCTGATCGACGCGGTCGAGCAGGGGGTGGATCTTCGCGCTGATGTCGTGTTGACGCGGTAGCGCTATATCCGCGTGGGCAAACCTGCCTGCCTATGTGGGGGGTTCGTCGTCTAGCAAAAAGGACATCGCATCCCGGACGCGGCCCCAAGTGGCGGCATCCGGTGCACAGAGCAGATAGCCGCTGCGCATCTGGGCGCGGTAATCCGTCCCGTCCAGACAGGCCACATGCCCTCCCGCCTGTTTGACGATCAGCGCGCCTGCGGCGTGGTCCCACGGGCTGAGGTTGGAACACAGCACGAAATCGACATGACCCAAGGCCACCATGCGGAACTCATGCGCGGCACAGCGCAACATGTAGAGACGCTGAAACCGGGTCATGAGAGTTGCCATCTGCGGGCGCATTGCTTCGGGCAGGTTGTAGAATGACGCAAAGCCGCTGAGGTCTTCGACTGGCCCACCTTTGGAGACGCTGACAGCCCGCGCAGGGCGGCGGGGGGCGATCACCTGCGCCGGGGTGGTTTCATCGGCGACCAGCACTTCGTCGGTGATGGGATCGTAGATCAGGCCAAACACCGGAACGCCAAATCGGGTCATGGCAAGGATCACGCCAAAGGTGGCCAACCCATGCGCAAAGTTCCATGTGCCATCCACCGGGTCGATGGCAAAGCCCATTTCAGCATCAGCCAGTTGGGCGATTTTTTCTTCTGTCATGCTTTCCTCGCCAACGATCAGAGCGTTGGGGAACATCGACAGCAAGCCGCGTGCGATCATTTTTTCTGCGTCTTTGTCAGCGGCGGTCACCACGTCCATCGGGCCGGACTTTTGATCGATATCCTTGGTGCCAAGGGTGCGGAAGCGGGGCAGGATTTCGGCCTTTGCGGCGCGGCGCACAAGGTTGATGATCTGGGTGCGCTGTGCGGGCGTGAGCGGCGCGGGGATCGTCATGGGCAAGCTATCGGACATGAAACGACTCGATTTTTGTGACGGTTGTCTTGGGGCATGCCAAGGGAATGACCTAAGGGCAAGGCGTTATTGCACTTCATTGGACCGATTGCTCCGGGTGAAACCCGTCACTCCCGGGCGCGCAGCACCTGAGCAGGGCGCGCAGCAAGCGGACGCCACGCGAACACCAATCCCGCGATCAGCGTTGCCAGGACACCCCCCACCACGATGCCAAGCGCGGACGGCCAGACCACTGCAAAGCTGGTGTCCATGATGAATGTCATCACAGCCCAGCTTCCCATAATGCCCGCGCCCAAGGCCACGATGCCTGCGCCGGCACCCAAAAGGCCAGAACGCAGAGCAAAGCTTTGCAAGATGCGCGCGCGGCTTGCGCCAAGGGTTTTTAACACGGCCGCCTCGTAGGTGCGGGCACCTTCGCCCGCGGCGGCGGCTCCGATCAGCACCAGAAATCCGGTTAGCAAGGTGGCAGCGGCCCCCCATCGTACGGCGGCACCGATCCCTTCGAGCAGCAGGCTGACGCGGTCGATCGCGTCACGGACGCTGATCGCGGTGATGTTGGGAAAGGCACTGGCCAGTTCGCGCAGGATGCGGGCCTCGTCTTCGGGGGCGGCGTAGACGGTTGAGATAAACGTGTGCGGCGCACCTTGCAGCGCGTTGGGGGTGAGCGTCATCACAAAGCCCATCCCGGCAGTCGAGAAATCCACATCGCGGAAATTGGTGATGGTCGCAGTGATGTCGCGGCCAAGCACGTTGACGGTCAGTTCATCCCCAAGGTTGAGGCCAATTTCCTCGGCCTCTTCGATTGCAAAGCTGATCTCGGGCGGGCCATCATGATCCGGGGCCCACCATTCGCCTGCGACGATCTGGGTGTTGGTCCCGGGTTCTGACGCATAGGTCAGGCCACGATCGCCGGTGACGACCCAGTGATCGCCCGCCACCTCACGCGCAGGCACGCCATTGATGCGGCTGAGCACGCCGCGCATCATGGGCGCGGTGTCGATCCGGGCGACGGCGGGATCGTTTTCAAGGATCTCGCGGAATTGCGGCATCTGGTCGGGTTGGATGTCGACAAAGAAATAGGCCGGGGCGACCTCGGGCAGATCGCGGTCAATCGCGGTGCGCAGGTTGCCATCGATCTGGCCCACAGCGGCCAACACCGACAGGCCAAGGCCGAGCGACAGAACCACGGGGGCTGCTGCGTCACGCGGGCCGCCGATCGAGGCCAGTGCCCATCGCCAGACCGGGTGGCCTCGGGTGAGTTTTCCAGACCGCTTGGCCAGCCACCGGATGGCGATAGAGGCCAGCACCAGAACGAACAAAGCGCCGATCAGGCCGCCTGCGGTCCAAAGTGTCAGGAACGGGCTGCCTGAAAACAGAGAGGCAACGCCGACCAGCAACGCCAATAGTACCAGCGTCGCAAATACGTAGCGCCATGCGGGCAGGGCACTGGTTCCGTCAAGTGCATCGCGGAACAGCATTGCCGGACGCACATCTTCGGTGCGGGCCAGCGGCCAAAGCGTGAAGACAAGCGCGGTCAGAAGTCCATAAAGCGCCGCCTCGAACAACGGAGCGGGGTGGATCGTGAAGATCGCAGGCACCGGAAGCGATGCACCAATCAGCGGGCCAAACAGGATCGGCACCAATGCGCCCAGGACAAGGCCGATGGAAACGCCCAGAACGCTGAGCACACCGATCTGGAGAAAATAGGTCTGGAAAATCGTTGCACGGGTCGCGCCCAATGTGCGCAGTGTTGCGATCACCGAGGTTTTGCTGGCCAGATAGGCCCGCACTGCCGCCGATACGCCGATCCCACCCACGGCAAGGCCGGACAGGCCGACAAGGATCAGGAATGCGCCCAGCCGTTCGACAAATTGCGCCACACCCGGTGCCCCGTTTCGCGCGTCGCGCCAGCGCAGTCCGCTGTCGGGGAATTGCGCTTCGAGCGAGGTTTCCAGTGCGTCCAGGTCTGGGTTAAGGGGCAAGAGCAGCCGGTATTCGGTTTCATAAAGCGTGCCGGGTTGCAGCAGCCCTGCGTCCCGCAGCGCGTCTGTCGTGACGATGGTGCGCGGCCCCAGAGAAAAGCCCGCAGCGCCGCTGTCGGGTTCGGACACTAGGATCGCGGACAGGGTGAAATCGCTGGTGCCAAGGCGGAAGCTGTCGCCGGGGGACAGGCCAAGACGGTCGGCCAATAGCGGGGCCATGACCGCGCCGGGTTGTCCGCCGGTTCCCGCCAGCGCGTCGGCCAGCGGCATTGCAGGCTCAAGCACCACATCGCCGGTCAGCGGATAGGCGGCATCGACGGATTTCACCTGTGTCAGGGCGCGCTCTGACAGTCCGTCGGGGTCTTTGATCACCATGGAGCGGAAATCGGTGATCTCGGATATGTTGGTCGAAATGTTTTCAAGCCATGCGCGCTCTTCCGGGTTGGCAAAGCGGTAGGTGAATTCCACCGACGCATCGCCGCCTAGCAGGACTGCGCCTTGATCCGCCAAACCTGCTTGAATGGCCGACCGGACAGAGCCGACGCCCGCAATGGCGGCCACGCCTAGCGCGAGGCAGGCGAGGAAGATGCGAAAGCCCTTGAGCCCACCACGCAGTTCCCGGCGGGCAAAACGCGCTGCCGTCGCCAACGCCATTATTCTGCGGCCTTCAATGCGTCTTCGGCGATGTGGCCGTCTGTCAGGCGGATCACCCGGTCACATTTGGCGGCCAATTCGCGGCTGTGGGTCACAAGGACCAAGGTTGCACCATGGCGGTCGCGCAGTCCAAAAAGCATGTCGATGATTGCTTGGCCGTTGACCCCGTCAAGATTGCCGGTGGGTTCATCGGCGAGCAGTATCTCGGGCCGGGTGACAGAGGCGCGGGCCAATGCCACGCGCTGTTGTTCGCCCCCGGACATCTGCGCGGGGTAGTGATCGGCACGGTGGGCCAGGCCCACCGCCTCAAGTTCGGCCTCTGCGCGGCTGTAGGCGTCTTTTTCGCCAGCGAGTTCGAGCGGGGTGGCTACGTTTTCAAGCGCGGTCATGGTGGGGATCAGGTGAAACGATTGGAATACGACGCCCATGTGATCGCGGCGAAAGCGCGCCATCTGGTCTTCGTCCATCGCGGTCAGGTCCTGGCCCAAGGCCAGCACATTGCCGGATGTGGCGTTTTCCAAGCCGCCCATGACCATCAAAAGCGATGATTTGCCCGATCCGGAGGGGCCAATGAGGCCTAAGGTCTCGCCCTTGTGAACGGAAAGCGTTACTCCGTGCAGGATCTCAACCATTCCGGCATTGCCCTTGAGGCTGAGCGTGACATCTTTGAGATCGAGAACAGGTTGGGTCATGGGATACGGAGCTTTTATCATGTTGCAATGGTTCACATATGGGGCTTCGCAGATGTTGAGCAAGGTGCGCATGGGTGTTGTGTGTTTCTGCACAGTCACAGCGGCACAGGCAGACACCGTCGAAGTGCTTGCTCTTGGCGATAGCCTGACCGCTGGGTACGGGTTGATGGACCACGAAGGGTTCGTCCCGAAAATGCGCATCTGGCTCGAAAATCAAGGTCTGGATGTGCGGCTGGTCAATGCGGGTGTGTCTGGTGATACCACCGCAGGGGGCCTGTCGCGGGTGGAGTGGTCGCTCACCCCGGCCACCAAGGGGTTGATTGTTGCGCTTGGGGGCAATGACCTGCTGCGTGGGCTTGATCCGGCGGTCTCGCGTGCCAACCTCGAAGGCATTCTTAAGGTGGCGCAAGAGAACGGTTTAGACGTGCTTGTGGTTGGAATGGAAGCTCCGGGAAACTATGGGCCCGAATACAAGGCCGAGTTTGACGCGATCTATCCCGAGCTTTCACAGACCTACGGCGCCCTGTATTTTCCGCGTTTCTTTGAAGGGCTTTACACCGTTGGTGATACACCAGCAGAGCTGCGCGATGTAATGCAGATGGATGGCATTCACCCCAATGCCGACGGTGTGGATCTTATCGTTGATGCGATGGGACCTGCTGTGGCAGAGCTGATCAAGCGCGCGTCGGAGTGATCTTTCAGGAGTGACGCGAGACTGACGTTTTCGGACCAAGCCCGAATAGATTTACCGGGCGACGCGCACGCCGCCCGTTGAATGCCTCGGCAAGGCTGCGATGGTCTTGGGCCTGATCGCTGTTAGGCCAGCGAGATATTGATCGCCGCTTCACGACCGTCCCGACCCGCTTCGAGGTCGAACGTCACTTTTTGGTTGTCGGCAAGGCCGGTGAGGCCAGACCGTTCAACCGCGGAGATATGCACAAAGACGTCCTTGCCACCGCCATCGGGCGCAATGAAGCCATAACCTTTAGTCGTGTTGAACCATTTGACGGTGCCAGTGGCCATCCGCTCTACTCCTGTCTGTCTTATCTTCCGTCGGGCAAGACGGCACGACGGGCGCTGTCAGTCAAATTCGCGAACTGAGCCGAGACGGAGCAGTGATCGAAATTGGTAACTTTGCGACACAAGTTTTCATGCGATTCCAACCACGACGCAAGAAAAAAGCGGTGTTTTCGTTTTGATGTGAAAGGGGCTTGTCTTAGGGGCAATACGCCCCACCTTTAAACAGTATTTGCCTTGAGGGAGAGCAACATGTCAGGATTGGACGCACGGGTGGCCGCCAAAATGGAACAACAAACGTTGGATGCGCGATATGCTGCTGCACGGGCAGATATCGAGCGAAGCCGTTTGATCGAAAACGGTCAAGCTGGCGCGCTCTTGTTCGCTGCTATGGCCTATGGTGATGCTCTTGAGGAAAATAACCTGTTCCGGACCGCGTCCCACGTTGCAAAGCTTGTGTGCATTGCGGCGGTCTTCATCATACCAAACTTGCTGGTGATCCACGTCCTGCTTTAAATCAGGTGGTTTTTGCGCGGTCCCAATTGGGACTGCGCGATCAGATTTCAGATGTCGGGCGCAAGCGCGTGCTGGCAATATATAACGTGAGCGCGGCGCAAGTTAGGCTGGTCAGAAGGAAGATTATCAGCGCTGTCGAAGCTAGCGTACCGGCCATAAGCGCCGTGGCCGCTGCGATCCAACCAAGAACGCTTCCTCCGATGAACGAAACTGCTGCCATGACCAAGCCCCTTTCCTGTCAGAATGCATGAGGTCTGTTAACAGCCGATTAAGGCGGACGATCATGCGCGCATTGTGGCAGCGGCGTGAAAAACCAGAGGCCTTTGTAGACGGGCCTCTAGCGCAGACAGGGTTTAGAGAACCGTCACCACGGTTCCAATTGGCACACGCTGGTACAGGTCCGTCACGTGTTCATTCAGCATTCGAATACACCCGTTTGATACAGACTGACCTATGGAGTCAGGCGCTGTGGTTCCGTGGATGCGGAAAAATGTGTCTTGGCCGCCTTGAAACAGGTACAACGCCCGCGCGCCCAAGGGGTTCCCGGGGCCGCCGGGTTCGACAAAGTCATTGTCCACGAATTTTGCATAGGTCTGCGGTTCGCGCTCAATCATCTCATTGGTCGGACGCCAGGTTGGCCATTCTTTTTTGACAGCGATTTCGGCGGTGCCCGTGAACTCAAGACCGGCGCGACCGACACCAACGCCATATCTGCGGGCCACACCCGGCTGCGTGACGTGGTATAGAAAATGCGCGCGTGGCAGGATCAGGATCTGGCCGGTGGCCACATCGGCTTTGATCCGCACGTTTTGCGGCATGTAAATCGGGTTGATTTTAAAGCCTTGCGCCGCGGCGATGCTGGGCGCGGCTAATCCTGCGGCAGTCGCAGCAAGGAAGTGTCGTCTGGAAAACATGGGCAGCACTCGTCCTATTCGTTCGTGGCTCGTGACGCGTGGCGTCGGCGAAACCTTGCCACCGGTTGGATTGAAAACAAATGTTGCACCAAGTGGATTTCCGCAGTGCGCCCGGAAATTGCGGCGCAAAAGTCACAAAAGAGCATAATATCACTCAAAAGTGTTTGCGATCTCTTTCGTTCTTGGGCCTCACGCAACGAAAAAGCCGCCCAAACGCTATTGCGTCTGGGCGGCTTTGAAGCCGAACTTCGGGCGTGGCTTATGCCAGCGACAGGTTGATCGCGCTTTCACGACCGTCACGGCCGTTTTCGATGTCGAATGTTACTTTCTGATCATCGCTGAGGCCTGTAAGGCCCGAACGCTCTACGGCGGAGATGTGAACGAATACGTCCTTGGAGCCGCCATCGGGTGCGATGAAGCCGTAACCTTTTGTGGTGTTGAACCATTTCACTGTGCCAGTGGCCATGTGAAGTTTCCTTGTGTTTTCCGTTGCCCGCGATATGCGGCAACCCGGCAAAGTCACGTCTGGATCGAAAGCTGCGTGCCGGAGTCGGAAAACAGTAGGTCGAGTAGAAGATCGTTAGCCCTTCTTGTATGACAGGATTCCGCCTTTTCCACAAGAAAATTTTGCGCACAACACTTGGGCACGCGGGGGCTTGCTGATGCAGTATATGGAACATATGTCATGTCTCGAATGTAAGAGGAAGCCGCGATATGCCCGGAATGAAACTCACCTGCCTTGAGTGCGGTCAGGTCAATCGTGTGCCCGTGGACCGGCTGGGGTCGGGCCCCAAATGCGGCACCTGTGGGACATCGTTGATGTCGGGAAAAGCGGTCGAGGTGGACTGGGCCACTCTGCAAAAGGCTGCGCGTAATGATGACGTGCCCTTGGTGGTCGATTTCTGGGCGCCTTGGTGCGGACCTTGCAAGATGATGGGGCCTGAGTTTTCCAAAGCAGCTGGCACGCTCAAGGGGCGCGCGCGGTTGGTCAAGCTCAACACCGAAGACCATCCGAAATCCAGCCAAGCCTACGGCATTCGCGGAATTCCGACGATGATCCGGTTTTTGGGCGGGCGTGAGGCTGCACGGCAATCAGGGGCGATGCGCGCAGACCAGATTGTTGGTTGGGTGGGGTAGTTTTCTGCCTGTTGGCATTCGGGCAGTAACCTGTACTCTTGCTGCACAAACAGCAGGGAGAGCGCTATGGGTTGGCTGATAACGGGTGCGCTGATGGGCATTGGTGGCACAGTCGCCATGGATATCTGGGCCCAGGTTATGCGGCGGATCACCGGGCAGCCGTTGCCAAATTGGGGTAATGTGGGCCGTTGGGCGGCACAGGTCCCGAAGGGCAAGGTGTTTCACGATGATATCGGCACGGTCGCACATGTTGAGTCCGAAACCGCGATCGGATGGGCGGTGCATTACGGTGTTGGCATCATCTACGGCATTCTGTTCCTTGTGATTGCCGGTCCCGGCTGGCTTGTGGACGCCGCGTTTCTACCGCTCTGGGTGTTTTCGATCCTGACCATCGCTGCTGGATGGTTTCTGCTGCAACCCGGCATGGGCCTTGGCTGGGCGGCCAGCAAGACAGGCAATCCGTGGCGGGTGCGTGTCATGGGATTGGCGGCGCATACCGCGTTCGCCTTGGGCATGTGGGCCGTGGCGTTGACGGTCGGTGCGCCGGGGTAGGGCGCGGAAACCTATGACGCTCGCATGCTTGTGCTGGTGACGCAATTGACCGGTTCAGATCGCAGGCCGGGCAGATGCCCGGCCATTCGTGAACGTTCTGGATCTACCGAGCAAATTTTTTGAACTTCACCCGCTTCGGCTCTAACGCATCGGCACCCAAACGGCGCTTCTTGTCTTCTTCGTAGTCTTCAAAGTTGCCTTCGAACCATTCCACATGCGCGTCGCCTTCGAACGCGAGGATGTGGGTGCAGAGACGATCGAGGAAAAAGCGGTCATGCGAGATGACCACCGCGCAACCGGCGAAATCGGCGATGGCGTCTTCAAGTGCACGCAATGTTTCGACGTCCAGATCGTTGGTCGGTTCGTCGAGCAGCAACACGTTGCCACCCTCCTTGAGCAGCCGTGCCATATGCACCCGGTTGCGTTCACCGCCCGAAAGCAGCCCGACTTTTTTCTGCTGATCGCCGCCTTTAAAGTTGAAAGACCCGCAATATGCGCGCGAATTGACCTCTGCATCCCCAAGGTTGATAATCTCGGCCCCGCCGGAAATCGCCTGCCAGACGGTATCATCTGCGTTCAGATCGTCGCGCGACTGGTCGACATAAGCAAGCTGTACGGTGTCACCGAATGACACGTCCCCATCGTCGGGCTGCTCGTGCCCGGTGAGCATTTTGAACAGCGTTGATTTACCCGCACCGTTCGGGCCGATCACGCCAACGATGCCGCCGGGGGGCAGGCTAAATGACAAATCCTCGATCAAGAGCTTGTCGCCCATCGCCTTTTTCAAATTATTGACTTCAATCACCTTTGCCCCGAGGCGTGGACCATTCGGGATGATGATCTGCGCACGCCCAACGCGTTCGCGTTCTGATTGCCCCGCCATTTCTTCATAGGCATGAATACGCGCCTTGGATTTGGCTTGGCGCGCTTTTTGTCCTTGCCGCATCCATTCCAGTTCGCGCTCCAGCGTCTTTTGCTTGGCCTTGTCTTCGCGCGCCTCCTGCTGAAGCCGCTTGGCTTTTTGATCCAACCAACTGGAATAATTGCCCTCGTAAGGAAGGCCCCGGCCGCGATCGAGTTCGAGAATCCATCCGGTGATCGAATCAAGAAAGTACCGATCATGGGTGACGATCAGGATTGTGCCTTTGTATTCAATAAGGTGGTTCTGAAGCCACGCGATGGTTTCCGCGTCGAGGTGGTTGGTTGGTTCGTCCAGTAGCAGCATCTCGGGCGCTTCGAGCAGCAGCTTGCACAGTGCAACGCGGCGCTTTTCACCGCCTGACAGAGACGTCACATCCGCATCATCCGCAGGACAGCGCAACGCCTCCATCGCGACGTCGATCTGGCTGTCGAGATCCCATAGGTTGTTGGCGTCAATCTCGTCCTGAAGGTCGGCCATTTCATCAGCAGTTTCATCGCTGTAGTTCATCGCCAGTTCGTTGAAGCGGTCCAGCTTGCCCTTCTTCTCAGCGACGCCCAGCATCACGTTTTCACGTACGTTCAGCGCCGGATCAAGGTGCGGTTCCTGCGGCAGGTAGCCCACCTTGGCACCTTCGGCGCACCACGCCTCACCGGTAAAGTCGGTATCAAGACCGGCCATGATCTTGAGCAAGGTTGATTTGCCCGCGCCGTTGACGCCGACCACACCGATCTTCACACCGGGGAGAAAGTTCAAGTGAATGTTTTCAAACGTCTTCTTGCCACCGGGATAGGTCTTGGAGACCCCGCTCATGTGGTAGACATATTGGTAGGAGGCCATGATCGCGTTCCTTTGAATTTCGGTTTTGCCGAGGGATACACGTGCAGGCGGACCCGTGCAATCACGCGTGTTCAGGGTTTGTTTGGAATTGGTGGTCTAACGTGGGCGCGTCATTGTTCCGAAGTGTGATTCACGCCGTCATGCCAGCCGATGGCTCATAATCCTTGGGGTTCACGCCCTCTATGGCCGCCATGTTCACGCCGTATGCGTTTGGATCGGACCGGCGTTGATGATGGGGATAGATGCCGCAGAACGTGCAGACGCAGTGTTATGCCGTAATTGTGCCAAAACTGTAGAGCGTAAGAGAGTTTGCGCCTTTGTCATTTTCTGCCGACGCGCGGGATACTGGATCTCGTCAGCGGGTAGGTGGCTTCTGGGTGTGGCGGATGCCCATGGGTGCGGTCCCAATAGCGTGTCCCACCAAGTTTGATCCAAATCGGGATTGTCAGGGCAAGCCCGATCACGAAAC
The DNA here is from genome assembly GCF_051251565.1 of Marivita sp. GTDB lineage: Bacteria > Pseudomonadota > Alphaproteobacteria > Rhodobacterales > Rhodobacteraceae > Marivita. The sequence goes on from NZ_JBPOFB010000001.1 coordinate 302,388, forward strand.
CGCCGACATGGGCCCAATACGCAACGCCACCTTCATCCGCAGGGCTGCCAAACCCACCAAAAACCTGCATGGCAAACCAAAGGCCGAGCATGATCCACGCAGGGATGGGGAAAATCCGAAAGATGATCACAAGGATGATCAAAATGTCGACCTTGGCCTTGGGAAACAAAAGCAGATATCCCCCCATGATCCCCGCAATCGCCCCCGATGCACCGACGGTCGGCACCGGCGATCCCGGCGCGCTGAGATAATGAACGAACCCGGCGCCCAACCCGGCGGCAAGGTAGAAAACGCTAAACCCCACATGCCCCATCTCGTCTTCCAAGTTGTCGCCAAAAATGAACAGGAACAACATGTTGCCGATCAGATGCATCCACCCACCATGCAAGAACATCGAGGTCAGAAAACCGCCCCACCCCTGTCCATCGGACACGAGTGCCGGGATCAGTGCCCAGTCGAAGTAGAAACGCATGATCTGTTGGTCGCTTTGCATCAGCGGCCAATAGCTCAGGAAAATGATCACATTCGCGGCAATCAGCGCGTAAGTGACATAGGGCGTGCGCCCTGACGGGTTATGATCGCGGATCGGGAACATAGCGCGACAGTTGGCGCAAAGCGGCGGCGCGTCAAGTCGCGCCGCTCAGAAGCTGTGCGTTTCCCCCTGACGCCGTGGTGTCAACACAGACATGGCGTTCATGGCAGGCATGCCCGGTGTCAGGCATCCCGGTGATCAGGGGCAGGATTGGCCCCGCGCGATGGGCTAGCGCGCGGCGCAAGGGACGCGCCGTATCAGCATCGCCCCACCAAAGAACACCGGCGACTGGCATATGGGACAGCCAATCGGGTGCGACGTCGCCTTCACTGATCACGGCCGCCCCGCCAAGAGCGGTAATCGCCTGCGCCTGCGCCTGTGCCGCCTCGCGCCCCGGTCCGAGGCATAGGATCGGACCGCGCGCCACTGCGGTCAGGACGTTCGATTCCCCCGTGGGGCCAGGCAGGGCCGTGGTGCGGACAGGGGTGTTCCCAGGGAGCGCAGAAAGTGCTTTGATCAGGCGAGGCTGGGTGTCTTGATCGGTCCAGGCGGATGCCTTGGCCGCCGCCGGATGACGGCGGAACCGCGCAAGGTAATTGGGACCACCCGCCTTTGGTCCAGTACCGGAAAGCCCCTCGCCACCAAAGGGTTGGCTTCCGACAATGGCCCCGATCTGATTGCGGTTCACATAGATGTTGCCCGCCTCGATCCGGTCGGACACATGCTGCACCCTGTCATCAATACGGGTTTGCAGGCCAAAGGTCAGGCCATAACCCGTGGCGTTGATCGCGTCGATCACCGCGTCGATGTCTTTGGATCTGAAGGTGGCAATGTGCAGGACGGGGCCAAACACTTCGCGCTCCATGTCAGCAATGCCGTTTATCTTGATAAGGGTCGGCGGCACGAATGTGCCCCCGCCCGGTAGGGGCAGGCGGTGCAGCACGCGGCCTTGGGCCCCAGCGGCATCGACATACGCGACAATGCCGTCGCGCGCGTCTGTGTCGATGGCAGGGCCGACATCGGTGCCATAGGTCCATGGATCGCCGATCACCAACGCGTCCATCGCCCCGATGAGCATCTCTGTAAATGATTTGGCAATATCTTCCTGTACATAAAGGCAGCGGAGAGCAGAGCAGCGTTGACCTGCGGATTGAAAGGCGGATTCGACAATGGCTTGGACGGCCTGTTCGGGCAGGGCGGTACTGTCCACGATCATGGCGTTCAAGCCCCCGGTCTCCGCAATCAATGGAGCACCTGGGTCAAGGTGATCAGCCATACTACGATGGATGATCTGCGCAGTGTCGGTTGATCCAGTGAACGCCACGCCATCGACGGCGGGGTTTGATGTGAGTGCGGCACCCACATCGCCTGCGCCGGGCAGGAGTTGGAGGGCATCGCGCGGAACGCCCGCCTCGTGCAGCAGCTCGGTTGCGCGCTGGGCAATGAGCGGCGTTTGTTCAGCCGGCTTGGCAAGGACTGCGTTTCCGGTGGCAAGCGCGGCGGCCACTTGGCCTGTGAAGATCGCAAGGGGGAAATTCCAAGGGCTGATACAGGCAAACACACCTTGCGGGGCCGGACCATCAGCGCGAGCCGCGTAGTAGCGCAGGAAATCCACAGCTTCGCGCAGTTCGGCAATTGCGTCGGGCAGGGATTTGCCCGCCTCACGGGCCAGTAGGGCAAAGAGTTCGCCGTAATGTTCCTCAAACAGGTCGGCGGCGCGGTTTAGGATATCACTTCGGTCCTGTGCGCATGCCGACCAAGGCGCTGCGACGGTGCAGGCCATAGCCACAGTCTCTGCGGTTGCCCATGTCACTTTGCCAACGATGTCGTTGGGCCGGGCCGGGTTGGTTATTGCATCGCTGGTGCCACTTTTGGTTTGCATTGCGACCAGAGGCGCGGCAGTCCAATGTGCCGTGGCAAAGGGTTTTCGGGCATTTTCAATCGCAATGCGGGTTGGGCGATGGGTCACATCCCACCCTTTGGAGTTTGGACGTTCGGGCGCGAACAGGTCTGGCCCAGTGGGTAGTTGTGGCAAGGCCAAAGCATCGAACGGATCGGCGGCAACCTCTGAAGGCGGCACCTCGGTATCGACGATCTGATTGACAAAGGAACTGTTCGCGCCGTTTTCCAGCAAGCGGCGAACAAGATAGGCCAGCAGATCGCGATGCGCTCCAACCGGCGCATAGATGCGGCAGCGCGTACCTTCGCCCTTCATGACGATATCGTGCAGCGCTTCGCCCATGCCATGCAGTCGCTGGAATTCAAACGCGGTCGGGTCTTTGGCCATGTGCAGGATGGCAGCCACGGTATGCGCGTTATGGGTGGCAAATTGCGGGTAGATGCGATGCGACATGCCCAACAATTTGCGGGCGTTGGCGATATAGCTGATGTCGGTGTGGTGCTTGGCGGTGAACACCGGAAAGCCGGACAGGCCCGCGACCTGCGCGCGTTTGATCTCGGTGTCCCAATAGGCACCTTTGACCAGCCGGACCATGATCTTGCGATCGAGCCGTTCGGCAAGGGCATATAACCAGTCGATCACATGGCCCGCGCGCTGCCCATAGGCCTGTACCACCACGCCAAACCCGTCCCAACCCTTGAGCGACGGTTCGGACAAAACTGCCTCAATCACGTCAAGCGATATGGACAGGCGGTCTGATTCTTCGGCGTCGATGTTCAGGCCGATGCCAGCGGAGCGCGCCAGTTGCGCCAGCGTGCGCAGGCGCGGCACCACTTCGTTCATGACGGTGTCGTGTTGTGCTTCTTCATAGCGCGGGTGCAGTGCCGACAGCTTGACCGAGATGCCCGGATTGTCGCGGATGTCTTTGGATGAAGCGGCCTCGGAAATGGCGCTGATCGCGCGGGAATAGGACAGGTGATACCGCCGCGCGTCGCTTTCCGTGCGCGCCGCTTCTCCCAGCATGTCATAGGAATAGGTATAGCCCTTGGCCTCCATCTTGGAGGCACGGATCATGGCCGACTGGATGGTTTCGCCCAGCACGAATTGCGCGCCCATTTCCTTCATCGCGCGGCCCACGGCGGTGCGGATCACCGGCTCTCCCAAACGCTTGATCGCCCCGCGCAGATGGCCGACAGGGCCGGGCGTATCGTCCTGCAAAACCTTACCTGTCAGCATCAGCGCCCAGGTCGAGGCATTCACCAGCGGAGACGTGCTTTCGCCCAGATGGCTGGCCCAGTTCGACGGCGCGATTTTGTCCTCAATCAGCGCGTCGATGGTGGCTGCATCGGGCACGCGCAACAGCGCTTCGGCCAAACACATCAGCGCGATGCCTTCGTCGGTGGATAGGCCGTACTCGCTGAGAAAGACTTCCATCAATCCGGGGCGCGAATCCGCACGAATGGCGGTGACGAGCGTGGTTGCACGCGAAGTGATGGCAGCGCGGTCCATTTGCGTCAGACGGGCTGTTTTGCGCAGGTGCGCAAGGGTTTGAGCCTCTGGTGCATAGGTGGTGTTGTCAATCAGGGGGCGCAGGTTAGGAATCTCGTCGCGGGGCATGGCACTCTCCGGTCATTTCCCCTAAGTTACACCCGAAATGGCGGATCAAGTTCCGGTTTTGATGACACACTCGACGCGTTTGAACTAATTTTTGGCGAGATTGAAGGTGATATGGATATTTTTGATCTGGACAGATTCGACCGGGCGATCTTGCAAGAGATGGCGCGGGACGGGCGAGTGTCGATCACCGAACTGTCGCGGCGGATCGGGTTGTCGAAATCCCCCACGCAAGCGCGGCTGCGGCGGCTTGAAGAGGTGGGTGCGATTCAGGGATATCGCGCTTTGCTTGATCCGATCCGGCTTGGGCTGGACCACATCGCCTTTGTTGAAGTGAAGATGACCCAGACCCGTGAAGCAGCATTGTCGGCCTTCAATGAGGCGGTCACCAAGATACCCGAGATTGAGCAGGCGCATTTGATTGCCGGAAATTTCGACTATCTGCTCAAGGTGCGCACCGCAAATATGCGCAGCTATCGCAAGGTTTTGGCCGAAAAAATCTCGACCTTGCCGCATGTGGCCGCCACATCGACCTATGTGGCAATGCAGGCGGTCAAAGAAGACACGTTCGGGAACGTGACTTGACCTGTGCAGCGCAACACGGCCTTATTGGTTCATGCGATCCTTAATTTCAGCCCTTGCTATATGTGCAGCACAGTCCGTCGCTGCGGATGGTTGCCCGGTGGCACCGGATCATTCGGTTGCCCTTGACCAACTGTATTCCGAGGTCCAGCGCGCACCTAACGAAATGATTGCACGCACGTTTTCAAACAAGATGTGGGACTTTTGGCTTGAGGCCCCGGACGAGCCGTCGCAGTCGATGTTGGACGAGGCGCTTCGGGCGATGCGGGTGGGCGATTACCTGCGGGCGCTTGATCGGTTGGATAGCCTCGTATCTTACTGCCCGTTTTATGCCGAAGGCTACAATCAGCGCGCGTTTTTGCATTTTTTGCGTGGGGATTATGCGATGGTATTGCCCGACATTGATCAGGCCATCGCGTTGAACCCACGGCATACCGGAGCCCTGACTGGCAAGGCGCTGACCTTGATCGAACTCGACCGTGCCGTTGAGGCGCAATTGGTCCTACGGGATGCAGTGGCCCTGAACCCATGGCTGAGCGAGCGCTTTTTGATCACAGAGCCTGAGGGCGACGATCTTTGACGCCATTTGGCATGCCAGCCTGCGCAGAACCCATTGTTTTCACCTGATCCCCCGGCTAGAGATAAGACATGCGGGCGTGATGGAATGGTAGACATATCGGACTTAAAATCCGAAGGCCTTAGCGCCGTGTGGGTTCGAGTCCCACCGCCCGCACCATTTTTGTTTGGCCTACCGCCTTCGGCTACTTGAGGCCGGTGTGGTTCGAGGTTTGTCCTCTCACCTGCACCACTGTATTTACGTTCCAAGTTCCCTGACGCTTTTCGTGTAATGGGAATGCGCATGCCCAATATGAGGGCAAAGCAGAAAATCTCTTGCTGAAAACTGGATCAAGGCTTGACAGGCCAGCACTGTCGTTCACTCTGTACCAATATCAAATTGGTTTGCTTTGGAGCATGCCGGGACGCAAAAGGAATTCCCAGAAGTGCGCGAGGAAAGCGAAGCCAACACATGTTCAGACGCATCCGGCGGCGGAGCGTTGCTAGTTTTGCACGATCTTGTCCTGCGGTTTCGTGGTCAGACGAATGACGTGGTCGATCGCGTTTCGCTGACGGTTCGGCGGGGCGAAGTCTTGTGCGTGGTTGGGGAATCCGGATGCGGCAAAAGCGTGACGGCAATGGCCTTGATGGGATTACTGCCCAAGGATTCGACGCGCATTTCCTCAGGAAAATTGACAATTGGCTCAAATCATTTTGATTTATCGAAAGATGCGTTGCCAGCCGACATGCGCGGCAACACTGTTGCGATGATCTTTCAGGAACCGATGACCTCTCTCAATCCGGCGTTTCGTATAGGGGATCAGATCGGCGAGGTTGTCTTGCGGCATTGCGGTGGCACGCGGGCAGAGGCGATGACCCGCGCCCAAGAGATGCTGACCCGCGTTGGCATTGCGAACCCCGCGCAACGGCTGATGGAATACCCGCACCAATTGTCCGGTGGTATGCGTCAAAGGGTGATGATCGCTATGGCGCTTGCCAATGACCCGCAGATCCTGATCGCAGACGAACCCACCACCGCACTTGACGTAACAATTCAGGCGCAAATCCTCGATCTTATCCGCGACTTGCGGGACGACACGGGGATGGGCGCCATTATGATCACCCATGACCTGGGTGTGGTGGCCGAAATTGCCGACAGCGTTGCCGTGATGTATGGCGGGCAAGTTGTTGAACAGGGGCCCGTGGCCGAAGTCTTTAGCAACCCGCACCACCCCTATACGATTGGTTTGATGAGCGCGATGCCCCGGCTGGATCGGCCTGGCGGGCGATTGGCTATTGTACCCGGCACTGTCCCCACGATTGGCAATATGCCCAAAGGGTGCCGGTTCCGGTCGCGCTGTGCCTTCGCCACGCGGACCTGCGAAACACGTCCAGCTTTGGCTTCTGTTGCCGAAGCGCACGAGGTCGCTTGCCACTATGCGCCGTTGGAAGCCAATGTGGCGGTGTCGGTATGACCAAGGATGTCATTCTCGAAGCGGTGGATGTGGTCAAACACTTTGGCGACGGGGGCAGTTGGCTGTCGCCTTCGCCGGTGGTTCAGGCGGTGGACGGCGTGTCGCTTCAGGTGCGACGCGGAGAGACCTTTGCCATCGTTGGTGAAAGCGGATGTGGCAAATCTACGTTGGCGCGGTTGCTCATGCGGTTGTTGACGCCGACAGCTGGGACCGTACTTTTTGACGGGCACGAGATCAGCGCAACCAAAGGTGCTGCGTTGAAAAAGCTGCGCGGCGAGATGCAGTTCATCTTTCAGGACCCGTTTTCATCGCTCAATCCGCGGATGACCGTGGGCAAACTCGTCGGCGAACCGCTTGAGGTGCACGCACCCGAGTTGAATGCGCAAAGTCGTCGTGATCGAATTGCTGATCTGTTGCGCAAGGTAGGGTTGCGCCCGGAACATGCTGGCCGTTACCCGCACGAGTTCAGCGGTGGCCAGCGACAGCGCATCGGCATCGCGCGCGCTTTGGCGTCAGAGCCCAAGCTTATCATTGGGGATGAACCGGTTTCCGCGCTGGATGTGTCAGTGCAGGCGCAGGTGATCAACCTTTTGGGTGATCTGTCCCGCGATCTTGGTTTGACGCTGGTTATCATTGCACACGACCTTGGCGTGATCCGCCATATGAGCGACCGCGTCGCGGTAATGTATCTGGGCCGGATTGTTGAAAGCGGCACAACTGCCGAGGTGTATGCCAATCCCCGGCACCCCTACACGCAAGCTCTTTTGGCGTCGATCCCGTCTATGACGGGCGCAGAGCCGGCCGGTCGTGCGGCTGTTCTTGGCGAAATGCCGAGCCCCTCGGCGCCGCCATCGGGCTGCCGCTTCCATACACGCTGCCCCTTTGCGCAGGAGCGCTGCAAAACCGAAACGCCGGTTCTGAAAACATCTGATACGGGAGACCATCACGTGGCTTGCCATTTCTGGGAGACCCTCGCGCCCGCGGTCCAACCCATTCCGACACTGCATCAATCCAAGGCCACAGAAGCCCGGTTCGCCCTGTATCGCGCTGCGACAGAGGGCGGGACCGTCACCCATAAAACGCAAAAATCCACAGAGAGGACCTGACCTATGTCACACCTGAAGACCGTCATGATCACCGCGCTGCTTGGCGCCACGGCATTGACCGCCAGCCCGGTTGTCGCCAAAGACCTGCGCATCGCCCTGCAATCGGATGCAGACGTGCTGGACCCGGACCAGTCGCGCACATTCGTGGGGCGGATCGTTTATGCGTCGCTATGTGACAAGCTGGTGGATATCACGCCGGACCTCGAAATCATTCCGCAGCTTGCGACCGGATGGACCACGTCCGAGGACGGCACCGCGATCACCATGCAATTGCGCGAAGGTGTGGTGTTCCACGACGGTACGCCCTTCAATGCCGAGGCGGTTGCGGCCAATATCGAACGGTCGCAAACTCTTGACGAGTCGCGGCGCAAGTCGGAACTGGCGTCGATCACGTCGACTGAGGTGACCGGCGCGTACGAGATCGTGCTCAATCTTGCGGGCCCCGATGCAACGCTCATGGCGCAGCTTGCCGACCGCGCCGGTATGATGGTGTCGCCAACCGCGGCGGCCGCAGCTGGTGCCGATTTCGGGCTCAACCCGGTCTGTTCGGGCCCCTTCAGCTTTACCGAGCGCGTGGCGCAGGACAAGATCGTCTTGTCCAAATTCGATGCCTATTGGAATGCCGACGCGATAAACTTTGACAGCGTGACCTTCCTGCCAATCCCGGACACAACGGTTCGTCTGGCGAACCTGCAATCGGGTGACATCGACATGCTCGAACGTTTGTCGGCAACCGATCTTGCGCAGGCCAATGGGGATTCCAGCATCGTCGTCGATAGTGCAGTTTCGCTTGGGTATCAGGGCATCACCTTCAATATCAACAATGGCGAAAAGGGGGATAACCCGTGGGGCAATGACAAACGTCTGCGTCAGGCGCTCAGCCATGCGATTGATCGGGACGCGTTGAATCAGGTTGTTTTTGAAGGCGCGTTTGCGCCGGGCAACCAGTCTTTCCCGTCGACGTCCCCGTGGTACAACCAGTCCCTGCCTATTGAGCCGAGCGATATCGAAAAGGCCAAAAGCCTGTTGGCCGAAGCTGGCTTTGCCGAGGGGATTGAGCTTGAGGTTCAGGTGCCCAACTCGACCGAACCGCTTGCGGTGATGCAGGTGGTGCAGGCGATGGCGGCAGAGGCTGGGATCGACATCAAACTGACCTCCAAGGAATTCGCGACACTGTTGTCCGATCAATCCGCTGGCGATTACATTTCCAGCCAAATCGGATGGTCAGGCCGGGTCGATCCGGATGGCAACAACCACCAGTTCGTGACCACGGATGGCGGGATCAACGATTCCAAGTTCTCGGATGCCAAAGTGGATGAGCTGATGAACGCCGCGCGGATTGCGCCGACGGTTGCCGCGCGCAAGGCACTTTACGATGAGGCGATGGTTACAATGCTCGATGAATTGCCGCGCCTGTTTCTTTATCACCAGAAATGGATCTGGGCCTACAGCGACAACATGAAGGGCTTCACACCCTATCCTGACGGCATGATCCGTCTGGAAGGCGTCACCTGGGAGGAATGATCCTCTTGTATCCGCGCCGCTGTTTCCGGCGGCGCGGGATTTCGGTCCAAGGGGTCTGACATGTTGCCGTTCCTGCTTCGACGCATTCTGATTGCGATACCGACTATCATCCTGATCTCGATCTTCGTGTTCCTGATGCAAAAGCTGCTGCCAGGTGATCCGCTCTTGGTCCTTGCGGGTGAAGAGCGCGACCCCGAAGTACTGGAGTTTCTGCGCGAGAAATACCGCCTTAACGATCCGATCTGGCGGCAATATCTGGCGTGGATCTGGAACGCGTTGCAAGGTGATTTGGGCATCTCATTGCGCACCAACCAGCCGGTCACGGAATTGATTGCGCAAAAGCTGCCCGTGACGATCCAGCTTGCCATCATGTCGTTGATCTTTGCACTGGTGATCGGCATTCCGGCAGGTATCCTGTCGGCGGTCAAAAAAGGCACAGCAACGGATTACATTGCGAATATCGTTGCTCTGTCGGGGTTATCGATCCCAAACTTCTGGCTCGGGATCATGCTTATTCTGCTGGTGTCGGTGAAATGGCAATTGCTGCCCGCTTCCGGCTATGTGCCCCTGTCCGAGGATTTCTGGCAATCCATCAAAACAATGCTGATGCCATCCTTCGTGTTGGGAACAGCCCTTGCTGCGACGCTGATGCGGCACACGCGATCTTCGATGTTGGGGGTTATGAGCGCTGACTATGTGCGTACCGCGCGCGCCAAGGGCCTGTCAGAACGGGTGGTGATCCTGAAACACGCCTTGCGCAATGCGCTGACGCCCATCGTCACATTGACTGCGCTCTTATTCGGAGAACTGGTCGCGGGTGCGGTTTTAACCGAACAGATTTTCACCATTCCGGGCTTTGGTAAGCTGGTCGTGGATGCGGTGTTCAACCGGGACTATGCCGTGGTTCAGGGGATCGTTCTGGTGACGGCGGTAGGCTTTATCATGATGAATCTGATCGCAGATGCCCTTTATTTCGTCCTCAATCCACGTCTGAGAGGGCACTGACATGACCGACGCGTCCACCAATGCGCCTCTGACCGCAGACCCTGTTCTGACCGCGAAGCCCGAAAGCCGCGTCTGGAAGAAATTCCGCTCCCACAAAAGTGCGCTGTTCGGCGGATGTCTGGTCGCGTTCTTTGTCCTTATCGCCATCGCTGCGCCGATCTTGCCCATCCCAGACCCGTTGGCGACGGATTGGGGGGCGGTGCGAAAGGCCCCAAGCTGGAGCCATTGGATGGGTACCGACGAGATTGGCCGCGATGTGCTGTCCCGGATGATCTGGGGCGCGCGGGCCTCGTTGCTGGCGGGCGTTGTGTCGGTTGGTATTGCCGTCATGCTTGGTGTGCCTTTGGGCATCGTTGCCGGGTATTTCGGCGGGTGGACGGACGCGGTAATTTCGCGCTGTACCGAAGCGCTTCTGGCCGCTCCCTTCTTGATCCTTGCCATTGCGCTCGCGGCTTTTCTCGGCCCATCGCTCGCCAATGCGATGATTGCCATCGGGATATCGGCGACACCGATCTTTATTCGACTGACGCGCGGGCAGGTGATCAACATCAAAACTGAAGATTACGTTGACAGCGCCCGGGCGATTGGATTGCCGACGCCGAAGATCCTCAGCCGCTATATCCTGCCGAACGTGCTGCCGCCGATCCTTGTTCAGGCCACGCTCACTATTGCGACGGCGATCATCGCCGAAGCGTCCTTGTCGTTCCTTGGCCTTGGCCAGCAACCCCCCGAGCCAAGCTGGGGATCGATGCTGAACACGGCCAAAAACTTTCTCAACCAAGCACCGTGGATGGCTATGTGGCCGGGGGTTTCGATCTTTTTTGTGGTGCTGGGATTCAACCTCTTGGGCGACGGTCTGCGCGATGCGCTTGACCCGCGCGAACACTGATCTGGAGTGACCATGTCCGACTTTACCACCCGTCCCGAGATCCGAGGCACTTTTGGCGTTGCCACTTCAACGCATTGGATCGCGTCGAGCGTTGGGATGAGCATGCTTGAAAAGGGGGGGAATGCGTTTGATGCCGCGGTGGCGACGGCCTTGACCCTTCAGGTTGTTGAACCGCATCTGAACGGCCCAGCGGGGGATATGCCGGCGATTTTTTATTCGGCCAAGACCGGGAAGGTCGAAGTGTTGTGCGCGCAGGGCGTGGCACCTGAGGCGGCAACGATTGAGCATTACACATCGCAAGGTTTGACCCTGATTCCCGGATCGGGGTTGTTGGCAACAGTGGTGCCGGGGGCATTCGATGGCTGGATGCTGATGCTGCGTGATCACGGGACGATGTCTCTGCGCGACGTGATGCAGCCGGCGATTGACTATGCGCGCGACGGGCATCCGATGCTGCCGCGCGTGGCCAACATGATTGCCGGGTTGGCAGAGTTCTTTGCGCAAGAATGGCCCAGCTCGGCTGCGGTCTGGACACCGGGAGGCAACGCGCCTCACGCCCATGCGCTGTTCAAGAACCCCGAACTGGCCGACACATATGACCGGCTTGCGTCAAGTCAAGGTGACACCCGCGCGGCGCAGATCGACGCCGCCCGCAAGGAATGGCGCGAAGGGTTCGTGGCCGATGCGATCTTTGACTATCTCAAGGACGCGCATGTGATGGATGTGTCCGAGGCGAAGCATTCGGCGGTTTTGGCCCCCAAGGACATGGCCGATTGGCGCGCGAGCTACGAAGATCCATTGTCCTATGATTACCATGGCTGGACGGTGCACAAGACTCAGGCGTGGTCACAAGGGCCGGTTCTGTTGCAGGCACTCGCAATCCTTAAGGGGTTTGACCTAGGGGCGATGGACCCGAACGGAGCGGAGTTTGTGCATACGGTGATCGAGGCGATGAAGCTCGCCTATGCTGACCGAGAAGCCTATTATGGTGACCCGGATTTTAGCGATATTCCGATGGAGCATCTGCTGAGCGACGAGTATAACACCGAGCGCCGCACGTTGATCGGCGCGCAGGCCTCGCTGGAGCAGCGTCCCGGTCGTGTGCCAGGGTTCGAGCATCTTGCCGATGCATATATCGAACGATCCCAACGCGATTTCAAAGTCGGGAACGTCGCGGCGCAGGAACCGACCATGTCGCACCTCACCGAAAAGCGCGGCGATACGGTTCACCTCGATATCATCGACCGTTGGGGCAATATGGTGGCCTCTACCCCGTCAGGTGGTTGGCTCCAAAGCAATCCGGTTATTCCGGGTCTTGGTTTCCCGCTCAATTCGCGGGCGCAGATGTATTGGCTTGAGGACGGCTTGCCCACATCGCTTGGCCCGAAACGCCGCCCGCGCACGACGCTGACACCGTCGCTGGCCGAGAAGGATGGCACGCAACTGGTCTTCGGCACGCCCGGCGGCGACCAGCAGGACCAGTGGCAGCTCATTTGGTTCCTGCGCTTTGTGCATTTCGGGTTGGGGTTGCAGGAATGTATGGATCAGCCGCTGTTCCATTCGATGCATTTCCAAGGCTCGTTTTTCCCACGGGAGGTCAAACCCGGCGAAATGATGATCGAACCGAATGTGGGCGACGCCGTGATCGGCGATTTGCGCGCGCGCGGGCACAAGGTTACGGTGGCAGAACCTTGGACAGTGGGCCGGTTAACAGCCGCCCTGCGCGAACCCGACGGAATGTTGCGCGCGGCAGCCACACCTCGATTGATGCAAGCCTATGCGGTGGGGCGATGACCTTTTCTTTGATCGCCAAAGACGCGGACGGCAGCATTGGTCTGATCGTCGCCAGCAAGTTTTTTGCCTGTGGGGCGGTGGTGCCCTTTATCTCGGGCAAGGTGGCTGTGGCCAGTCAGGCTTTCTGCAATCCCATCTGGGGCACCGAAGCCCGCGCACGGATGGAGAACGGGGAAAGCGCTGAGACGGTGCTGACTGACCTGGTGGCGCGCGACGAAGGCCGCGCAATTCGTCAGGCGCATATAATGGACCTCGAGGGCCGCTTCGCTGCCCATACCGGTGCCGATTGTGTGGATTGGGCCGGGCATCTGATCCGTGGCGATCATTCGGTTGCGGGGAACATGCTTGCCGGGGCGCGGGTGATCGAAGCCATGTCCGAGTCCTATGCGACGGGCGCGGGTCTGCCTTTTGCCGAGCGGTTGATCACTGCAATGCAGGCGGGCGAGGCCGCTGGTGGCGACAAACGCGGGCGGCAGGCGGCTGGACTGGTGATCCATCAAGGGCAGGCGCATCCATGGCTTGATCTGCGTGCAGACGACCATGCCGACCCATTGGGCGAATTAACGCGGCTTTGGGACGTGGCGCAGGAACGTTATGTGCATTTCGCCAAGGGCATGCCCACCGCCGAACGTTTCTCAGGTTATCCAACACGCGACGGCATTGATGCCGGCATCGCCGCCGCTGAAGCCAAGCGCAAGGCCCAAGGTCGGCTTAGCCGATCTCACGCCGTTGAGCTTGAGTAATGACCGCGTTCCCCTCTAATAGTGGCGGAAAGAGTGCCGCCCTATGGGGAACCGAATGAATGTGATGTCAAAGGGCCACACGGCTCAGGTGCGTGGCCGACTACTGGACTTGATCAAGTCAGGTGATCTTGGGTCAGACGGCAAGTTGCCGACGGAACGCGCCTTGTCAGACCGGTTCGGCGTCGGTCGGCGCTTTGTGCGTCAGGCGCTTGATGCGCTCGAGGCCGAAGGGCTGGTCTGGCGCAGGCAAGGCAAGGGCACCTTTGCAGGCCAGCCCCTTGATCCGATGGGGGACCTCGCCGCCAAGATCACCGGAGAGACCAACGCGCTAGAGGTCATGGAAGCGCGCTTGTGCATTGAGCCGGAACTTGCCGCCTTGTGCGCGAAACGCATGCTGCCCAACGAAGTGGCGCGGCTTCGGATACTTGCCCAACGCCAATGGGAGGCGTCGGATGCGCAGGCGATTGAGCTGTGGGATGGGTCGTTGCATCGCCTGATCGCTCAATGTGCGCGCAATCGCCCTCTGCTCACTGCGTTCTCGCTGCTGGACAAGATCCGCTCCAACCCTGATTGGGTGGCGATCCGGGCTAAGGCGCGGGATATGGCGTCTTTGCAAGTCACACACAGCGAACACACCGCCTTGATCGACGCGATAGCAGCAGGTCACGCCCAAGCCGCCCGCACCGCGATGCGAGACCATCTTGAGACGCGCTTTGATGCGCTGCGCCAGGAATTTGAAGCTGCAGGCGCAGAGCAGGGCGACGCATTTTTTGCCGCACCCACAAAGACCTGACCCAGCCACAAAGGACACCCCATGCCGATCCGCAATCGTTTTGCCGAGTTGCATCCCGAAATCACCGCGTGGCGTCGTGATTTGCACGAACACCCCGAACTGCAATACGATCTGCCGCGAACCGCCGGGATCGTGGCACACAAACTGCGCGCCTTTGGTTGCGACTCGGTTGTCGAAGGAATCGGGCGGACTGGGGTTGTGGGTCTGATCCATGGGAAAACCAACACCTCCGGCAAGACCATCGCGTTTCGCGCCGATATGGACGCGCTGCCGATCTTTGAGGCGACAGGGGTGGCCCACGCCTCCAAGGTGCCCGGAAAGATGCATGCTTGCGGACATGACGGGCATACCGCGATGTTGCTGGGTGCGGCGCAATACCTTGCAGAGACACGCAATTTCGATGGCACCGTGGCGGTTGTGTTCCAGCCTGCCGAAGAAGGCGGTGCCGGGGCAGAGGCGATGGTGCAAGACGGGTTGATTGGCACCTTCGGTATTTCGGAGATTTACGGTCTGCACAATTCGCCGCTGCTTGCTCTGGGTCAGTTCGCAATCCGACCGGGGGCGTTTTATGCGGCAGTCGACAGCTTTCACATCAACGTGCGGGGCAAGGGCGGGCATGCAGCGCGCCCCAACAACACGGTGGACACAACGCTTGCAGCATCAGCCATCGTGATGGCGTTGCAATCAGTGGTGTCGCGCAACACTGATCCGCAGCAGCCGCTGGTCGTGTCGGTAACATCGTTCCGCACGGAATCGGACGCGTTCAACGTCATCCCCGAACACGTCGTCCTGCGCGGCACAGTCCGCAGTTTTGACATGGATGTGCGCGCCACAGCGATCGAGAGGATCAAGGCGCTGGCGACACTGACGGCACAAAGCTATGGCGCTGAGGCCGAGTTCGGCTTTGATGAAGAACCCTATCCCGTGATGTCCAATCACGAGACCGAGACAGAGTTTTGCGCCGACGCCGCCCGCGCGGTTGCCGGTGCGTGCAACACCGACGCCCCGCGCACCACCGGGGGCGAAGATTTCGCTTACATGCTCCAAGCCTGTCCGGGGGCCTATATCCAGCTTGGTATCGGGCAAGGGCCGGGGCTGCACCACCCGGAGTATGATTTCAACGATGAGGTGATCCCGACGGGTTGTTCCTATTGGGTGGCCTTGGCTGAACAAAGGCTGCCAGCATGATCGTCAACGCCGGACCAGAGACCTGCCATTGGGGATATTTCGACGCGACGCTTGATCCGGTGGCGACCGTTGCCAGCGGGTCCGAAGTGACCATGAATTCAGTCTCTGGTGGACCTGAGGTGCTGCCAGACGGCGCATTTTACATCCCGCCGGAACTTCTTGCCATTCACGCAGGCGGGGTGCCGAAGGTGCCGGGGCATATCCTCACCGGGCCTGTGGCCGTCGAGGGCGCAAAGCCCGGGGACGTGTTGCAGGTCGATATTCTGGATGTCCAGTTGCGGCAAGACTGGGGATACACGTTCATCCGTCCGCTTTCTGGCACCTTGCCGCTGGATTTCACGGAACGGCAGGGCATGATCCTGCCCCTTGATGCAAACGCAAACGAGGCGACCTTGCCGTGGGGGCGCAAGCTGGCGCTGGCGCCATTCTTTGGGGTTTTGGCCGTTGCGCCGCCAAAGGGGTGGGGCCGTATCTCGACCATCGAGCCACGCGCGCACGGGGGCAATCTTGACAATAAGGAGCTGGTAGCGGGCAGCACGCTGTATCTTCCTGTCCATGCCAATGGCGCGCTGTTTTCCTGTGGTGACGGGCATGGCGCACAGGGCGATGGTGAGGTCTGCGTCACAGCCATTGAAACCGCGTTGCAAGGCCGCTTCCGCCTGACCCTGCGCCGTGACATGGATGTCGCCTATCCCGAGGCCGAGACGCCCACGCATTACATCACGATGGGCATGCATCCCGATCTGGATGTCTGCGTGGAAATGGCGCTGCGGCGGATGATGACTGTGGTGTCTGATCGCCTCGGGATCAGCCGTGCGGAGGCGTATATGCTGTGCTCGCTTGCGGGGGATTTGCGGATCACGCAGACGGTGAACCGGGAAAAAGGTGTCCACATGATGATGGCCAAATCACATCTCGACTAGAGGTTTGGCGATGCCGCAAATGCAGCTGCGATTGATGTGACCGGAGCGGTGCGTGGGAAAGAACCGCAGCGCCCCGGTCACCCGCCAACCAAGGGGTCCGCCTCTGGGATGAGGTTAAAAGAGGCGGGCGGTTGGGCGTTCCGATAGATACCTCAAGGCGCAGCCGTGTCGTGATGCCGGTGATCGGTCCGGGCAGATCGCTACTCGACACAATCCAACGGTAAAGATCTGGTTGACGTGATGTGAGTGAGTTTGGTGTGAGCCGGTTTTTCACACCCCGTTAAAGCTGGGCTCCGAGTGCTGTTCCATCGCTGTCCCACACACCGGCGGCACGCGAAGCGGACCTGTACGCGCCAGGGTCAAAGCATCAGGCGGCGCATCGCGGTACAGCTCTGTAAATCCATGGCGTGCGGGCTTTCCCGTGCAGAAATTCATTGCGATGATCCGGGTTGCCGTGGCCGCAGCAGCACTTGTGCCGATGATCCGCGCACCGGACCCGGACAGTACCCCAATCGATGGCAGGCCGGGCCGGAACCAGCCTTGGTCGGCAGTGGCTGTTGCGGCTGGCAGGTTGGCATCTACATGGACCTCGCCCTTGGTGCTGATCGCAACAGAGGCACTGCCACTATAGCCAGAGGGTTTTAGCGTGGATTGCGTATATCCCGCGATCCGCAGTGTGGAAGGCGACGTGCCGATGCCGTTCAGGCAGCCGAATCCGCGCACTGGGGTCAATGACAGGGGGGCCAACGGGCGGGGTGGTTTTGGCCGGGCAAGATCAACCAGATGGCTTTGCTGTCCGCCGGTGCCCAATTGCGTTGGATCGTCATCGCGCTGCACCCATATGTCGATGTGCCGTCCCGCGCATAACGGATCATGCCCTGTGTCGATGGTGATGGTCCAAAGACCCACTGGCGTGCGGCGACCCGCGCCAAGGTTGCCTGCGGTCGGGATCATCGCCAGCATGACGCGCCATCGGTCGCCAAGGTGTTTGTCCGCTGAAAGCTGGCCGATGTTTTTTCCGTCCATCTCAAGTTCGACAAAGCGTCTGGGGTCGCCATCGGTCATCGTGGGATCGGGTGACACTGCAATCGTTTGGACAAGGTCGGGGCTGCACCCGTGCGGCGGAGTGACCGTCACGGTCCAGCCTTCGAAATCCGTATCCGGTGGCAACCAAATCTCAAGATAACTGGACGTCCGGTCATCTGGCTTGAGCTGCCAACCGATGCTGTAGGCGCCTGCGGTCATGTCGCGCGCCGAAATCCGGGCATGCATGTCATTGGCAAAGTTGTTGCCTGTGGGCATCACCAGTTCCGTGCAGGGCTGAAGCTTGCGGCGCTCGGTGATCAGGGTTTCTACCGCGCGTTCAAAGCTGGACTTGCCGTCATGCCGGTTCGCGCTCCAGCCGTAGCTGAAATTGATCACCAGCGGGATCTCGGTTCCGTCGAACGCATCGGCGATCATGCGGGCGCGGTTGAAGATGTATTCAATCGCGCTGAGCATCATCATTTCTTTGCCAAAGCCCGAGGTGTCCCAGGCAATCGTGTTGGGCAATTGTACTGCGATTATAGCCGCATCCTCGGGCAGGTCTTTGGCACCGACAAAGGGATCATTGCCCGCGGCGATCCCGGCAATATGCGCGCCGTGGGTGGCGTGGTGCATCAGCACGCTGTCCACTTCGGGCAAATCGCGGTCAATCGCATGTGCGGCCCGATAGGCCTGAATTTCGCGGTGGCCATGTTCTGCGCGCAGGTCGTTGATCTTTGTTCCGGTGATCTCGCGGCCAAAGGGGACCGCGGCGGTGGTGTCGGCGCGGGCGGCTTGAAGCCAGCACAGGTTGATCCGCGTGTCGCCCACCGCGTCACGAAAGGCGCGATGCATGAACGGAATGCCATCATCAATCACGCCAATGATCACGCGCGGCTTCGCCTTGGGCGGCGTCCACCCGTCAGGTTTGGTCCCTTCGGTATAGGTGATGGGCCATGTTGCCGGGTCGATGGGCATATTGAGCCGATAGCGCGTGCCGTTCAACCCGCTGAGGCAGCGGGCCAGTTCCGCATCGTCAGCACGGGTTTCGGCGTCGGAACCGACAGCCTTGGTCTTTAGGGCAAAGGGCATGATCTGCGGATTGGCGCGCCACAAAGGCGGCACGCGGACCTCGGCTGCGTCCGTATCGGCCGGAGAGCCCGCGCCTTCCATCAACGCGGTGATATGGGTGGCCGGTCCGGTGCGGATCGCGGGAAAGGCAAAGGGGCGGCCCAAATCCTCGGAGAAAACCCACCGTTCATAGGGGCCAGTATATGTGTCGATCTTTTCGTCGTCATGGCGATGCGGATACATGGTTCAGACCTTTTGCGCTTCGGCGGTGGCACAGTCCCACAGCCACGAAAAGGTAGGTTTGCTGTCCAGCGTCACGGTGGCCCCTGTGGGGGTCAGGCCCTTGGCTGCCGCATCTGTCGGATTGCGTTGGTCTTCGTCGAAGAAATCCACATCACTGGGTGTGTAGGAAAGCTCTTCGATTGCCGTGCCTGCACCCGCCCGGCCGAGCACAACCTGACCGACGATCCGGCCCAATGCGGCCCCGGACCAACTGTCAATCGGGTAGTGCACTCCCGCGACCGTGCGGTTCACCGCGATCCGTTCGGCAAGGCCGCGCAAGGATTTGATGCGCTGTTCTTGGTCTGACAGGCTGTCCCACGCCGTGACAAGCGCTTCGAGAACCGTGAGCACGGCATACGCCTCGGTTGCGTGGGCAGACGGAAAACTGCCATGCCCCGGCGTTGGGATCATCGGCATCAGCCGCGCATCGAGTTGATCGGGCCTGCGGATGGCAAGATGGTTCTTGACGATCATTGCGACATGCGCTGCGGCGACCTGTGTGGCAGTGATCAGCTCGAAGGTCTTTTTGTTCTGGGCGCTGTGCAGGCCAAGGATCATCGCAAAATAGGGGGTGGGAAAGCCAAGCTGAGAGGTGATCTCGGCACTGCGTTCGGCGCGCAGGGTGGCATAATCTGACACGAACCGGCATTGTGATCGCAACAAATCATTGGCAGGCCGGGCGAGCGTCAGGCAGGTGTGCCCGTCAAAGCTCAGAGTGACCCTGTCGGGGGCACCCTTGATGGCATCGGCGCCGATTCCGGCAAGAAATTCGCTGACATACAAAGACCCCCGCACCCAAGTTGCCAGACCGTTCAGATTGGCAGGATCGGAGAACCCAAGCTCTTTGTCTGTGGGCGTGCTGCCGTCTTCGGTGAGGTGACGCAGCCCTTCGGCAGTGGTTTGCAGGCCATGCGTGGTCATGGGATCGTAGCCGCCGGGATCTTCGCTGCCCAGAAAGCCGCCCAGTCCGGTAAAGTTTGTGCCGCCGCCGAAACCTCCAAACCCGCCAAAACCCCCGAACCCACCAAATCCGCCGAAGCCGCCAAATCCACCATATTGCGCCATAATCTTTATCCCTCTGTTCTAAATGCTTTATGTTAAGTCAGCCCCGCCGCAGACAGCGCATCGATGACCAGTTTCCCGGTCTTGCTGTCTGCAGAGGGGTGTGTTTTGCGGTAGTCGTCCAAACTGAAATACGGAAAGCGTCGCAGGAGGTCTTGTGCGGTTGCGCGGGCTTCTTTGCCCCGGTCCAAAGCATGCAAGGCCGTGATCCGGCTGCGCAGGGTCGAGATATGTCGGTCATTCGATTCAAGCGACCGATCCGCAAGCTCCAGCGCTTTGGTGTAGTCGCCGCCAGCGAGGTAGGCGGAGCTTGCAAGGCTGTCGAAATAATACCCGAACGGATCAATCGGAGAAAGATCGCGCGCCATCGTGGTGGCCCGGATCGCGGACTGTCCTTCATCCCGAAACGCCATCAGCGATCCGCGCAGTAACCAGGACAAGCTTTCGCTTGGATTGATGTCTTGCGCGGCGGAATAGCGGCGTTCGGCAACGTCCAAGTTCTTTAGGATATTGCCGTTCACAAAGCCGTCGATGGTCAGGCCAAAGCTGGATTGTGGATCAAGATCAAGCGCCCGCGCGGTGCAATCAAGTGCGCGCTGCGTGTCGCCGGGGCGATCAATACTGTAATTCTTGAAGATGCTGAGGACGTACCATTTGCCCAACCATGCAAAGACATGCGGATTGTTGGGCGCGCGCGCGGCGGCCTCATCAAGGAATTGCCGCGCGCGCAGGAAATCCCCCAGCTTGGGATGGTGCATCGCCGTGGCACCGGCGATCAGCAGCTTGTGATCGGGCAAGTCGGGAAGCGGGGTCTGCCGCCCCGCATGCAATGTCGTTTCGGCAATGGACCGCCCTACGGTCTGCACGACGTTGACCAGCCATGCCGACGCTTCTTGCGAAAAATGCCCGATGGGGCAAGACAAGTGACGGTTCCACAACAGTGTGCCAGTCTGCACATCGGTAAAATCGACATCTGCAATGAGCATGTCGCCTTGCCGCCGCATTGCTCCGGTCATGAGGTAATCCACATCAAGCGTTTCACGCACATTCACGATGTCGATGAACCGCTGTGACATGGCGCGCCCGGACAGGTGCGATATTACCGACAGCAGGCTTGAGCGCGACATCATGCGGCAGGCTTCTTCGGCGACCCAGTCGCCCGCAATGGCCAGTTCGGTATCGCCTGGGGGGACCGTCAGAGGCAAGGCGCAGACCCGCGGCCTGATCCGCACCGGGCCGCGTTTGTTCGACATGAAGCACAGCACTTTGGCAGAGCTTGGGTCGGTGCGCACGCTGTCTCGCCACGCGATGAACGATGGCTCGCGCACGTTAAGGTCATTGAGGAACGGTCCGTCAGATGGATGGCCGATCACCTTGACGCGGCCCATGTCGATCTCGATTTCCTTGTTTGTTACGGTCAGGATCGTGTCGAAATCAGCGCCGATTTTCTTGCGCAGATCCGACAGCGCGCGGCGGAGATTTTGATGCCCGCTTTCATAATCGGCAAACCCCCAAAGTGTTTCCTGTAGAAAACTGCGGGATCGGCGGTTCAGGGGGGCGGTGACCAGAAGCGCGAACAGCGCACGATGCTTGGCACTGGTGATTTCATCCGCATGCGCATCCGTCCGCCGCAGAACACATGTCCCGAATAAGGAAATCTCCAGCCCTGCGGCCACGCGCGTCTCTCCGGTTACGTAAGGGGATGCTAGCCGCGCTTTGCTCAGGAACCAAGCTGTTCACACTTATTTCACAGTATGTTGGGACTCTCATTTGCTAACCTTTCCCAACGGCTCAGGAAAAAGGACCGGTCCATGTCCGAACAAAACGCGCAAGTGGTGATAGCAGACGCGGTCGATTTCTATCGGCAATGGCCCCAACTCAGAGAACGCGCTGAAAAACTGGTCGAAACCCGTGACATGGCAGAAGAGGACGCGGAACTCTTGCACTGGATGATCAAGATGGTCGATATGGTCGGCCCGAACGATATCGCGCAGGAACAGTAATCTTCTGGACATAAAAAAACCGACCCGAAGGTCGGTTTTACAGTGGTATATTGGTGGCCTGAGGTCACAGACCCCATTTCGCGGCGGTGGTCTCAAAGAACCCTTGCGCCTTTTTCAGTTCGATCCAGCTATTCACGTAGTTGATCCAGACCTGATCGTTTTGCGGCAGGAGCATCGCAATCGGAGTGGGGGCGCGGGCGCCGTCAGTTTCGATCTTGCGCAGGTTCGGGAACTTGGTCAGCAGGGTCGACCCTTCGATGTTTGATGTCACAAAGACATCCGAACGGCCCGACAGAACCTCTTGGAACCCACGCGCGGGCGCTTCGACCACTGTGATATCCGCAGCCGGGAACCATTCGCGGACCATTACCTCAAAGCTGGTGCCAAGCGTGGTCGCCACCTTCACGTCCGCCGCATTGATCGAATCCCAGCCCGAGAAGCGATAGACTTTGTCATCGGTGGTAAAGGGCAGGATTTCCACCGCGATATAGCTGTCGGAATACCCAGCCGCCTTGAGGCGTGCAGGACTGATCGAAGCCGATCCTGTCATGTGGTAATTGCCCGCAACCACACCGTTGACGAGGGTTTTCCAATCGGTTGGGACGAATTCCAGCTCGACACCAAGGTCGGTGGCCAGTTCGGTCATGACGTCGATATCATATCCGACAAAGGTGTTCGTGGCGGGGTCGCGCACGGACATCGGGTTCCAGTCGCCGGTTGTGCCAACCTTGAGCACACCGCCGCTCAGAATATCCTGAAGCGCGGATTGGGCAGATGCGGGGGCCGCGAGGAATGACGCGGCAAACGCAGCCGCAAGTCCAAGGGATTTTAGAAATTTCATGGGTATTTCCTTTTAGATGATGGCTTGGTCGGGTTACATAGGACAAAAGCTCCGACGATCATCGCACGCGGCTGATTTTTCTATACGCGCGCTATGTTACGAGCAACTTGGATCGATCGGAGGACGGCATGGGCGCTGAGCGCGTTATCGAAATCAAAGGGCTGAACAAGTCCTTTGGGGATTTCCAGGTCCTGACAAAGGTCGACCTGACGGTCAGTCTTGGGGAACGCATTGTCATCTGTGGGCCTTCGGGGTCGGGCAAATCCACTTTAATCAGATGTGTCAATGGATTGGAACAATATGATTCCGGCAACATCACTGTTGACAGCATTTCCTTGAGCGAAAAAGGCGGCGCTGCCCGTGTGCGCGCCGAAGTGGGGATGGTGTTTCAGCAATTCAATCTGTTCCCGCATCTGTCCGTTCTGGAAAACCTGACCCTTGGTCCGATGAAAGCGCGAGGCTTGTCGCGCAAGGATGCTGATGCCTTGGCGATGCAATTGTTGGAACGCGTGCGCATTCCCGAACAGGCGCACAAACGTCCGCGTGACCTGTCAGGTGGCCAGCAGCAGCGCGTGGCGATTGCGCGATCCTTGTGCATGAAGCCCAAAATCATGCTGTTCGATGAACCAACGTCAGCCCTTGATCCCGAGATGATCTCGGAGGTGCTTGATGTGATGGTGGAACTGGCCGAAGAGGGGATGACCATGCTGGTGGTGACCCACGAGATGGGATTTGCCCGCAAGGTGGCGGACCGGATGGTCTTTATGGATGGCGGCGAGATCGTCGAGACAGGCGCGCCATCCGCGGTGTTCGAAGCGCCGAAATCTCAGCGGTTCAAAGAATTTCTCGACAAGATACTGCAACATTGAGGCTTCGCACATGACACGGTTTATCAAAGTCTGGGTGCTTCTGGGCGCTGTCTTGCTGGTTGCGGGATGTTCAGGTGGCGGCAATTGGGGATGGTACGTGATCGACCCCACCACCCCGCAAGGGCAATCCAACGTGCGCTTTTTGATCGGTGGGTTCTGGGCGACGATCCAGTTGTCCCTGATCGCGGCAGCCCTGTCGATGACGCTTGGGCTTTTGGTGGCGTTGCCGGGGATGTCTGCGAACCGGTGGGTCCGGTTGCCCTCGCGGATCTATATCGAATTTGTGCGCGCGATCCCGCTTTTGCCAATGCTGTTCTGGGTGTTTTATGGCTTGCCCGTGGTGATGCGATCGCTTGGCATGCCGATCAGCATCGACGCGTTTTGGGGTGCAGTGATCACGCTGGCGATATCCGACAGTGCCTTCACCGCCGAGATTTACCGGTCAGGCATTCAGTCGATCCCGAAGGGTCAGTCCGAGGCGGCCCGCACTGTGGGTCTGACCTCCAGCCAGACAATGCGCTATGTGGTGCTTCCGCAAGCGATCCGTCGCATCCTGCCGCCGCTGGCCAACCAGTTCATCTATATCGTGAAAATGTCGGCCTTTGCATCGGTAATCGGGATGCAGGAACTGACCCGCCGAGCAAACGAGCTTGTGGTGACGGAATACCGGCCATTGGAGATCTACACGCTTCTGATCCTTGAATACCTTGTACTCGTGCTGATCATCAGCTTTTTCGTACGATGGCTGGAGCGGAAGATGGGCGCGGATGAAAGCCGCTGAAGGGAGAAAGATATGAGCTGGTCAGAATTCATGAAAGACACAGTCGGACGGCTGGACGTGATGCAAACGGAAACTCCGGAAACTTTTGCCGGGTTCAACCAGATGGGACGCGCAGCCAAGGCCAATGGCGCTTTGGACGAAAAGACCAAAGAACTGATTGCCTTGGGCATCGCCATTGCAACGCGGTGCGACAGTTGCATCGCGTTTCATGTCAAATCGCTGGTGCGGCTCAAGACCAGCCGCGAAGAGCTGTGCGAGGCACTGGCCATGATCGCCTATATGGGCGGTGGGCCGTCAGTGGCGTTCAGTGCCAAGGCGCTTGAGGCGTATGACGAGTTTATGGGTGGGCCAGTAGGAACATCGGTCTGAGCGGGATACAGTCTTTAGGCCGTTGTCACGTCACAGCGTTGCGAACCATGTCCCAATAGACGGCCTCGACCTCGGGCAGGGACAGGCGCCCGCCGCTGCGATACCAGATGTTCACACCTGTCAGCATGGCAATGATGGCCAAGGTTGTGATTTTCGTGTCGGCCACGCGGAACTCGCCCGCTGCACGTCCATCCCGCAGGATCGCTTCGAGCGCGCTTTCATAACGGCGGCGCAGATCCTCGATGGTGGTGAAATTCTCGGGCGTCAGATTGCGCAGCTCCATGTACGAGATGAATACTGCGTGGGGGCGTTCCAGATGGAACCGGATATGAAAGCGAGTGAACGCTTCCAGCTTGTCTTGCGCGGTCTGTTCGGGTGGTTGTTGCGTTAGGGCCAGCAGCAGATCATCCATATGACCCCGCATCAAATCAAACAGCAGCGATTGCTTATCTGGGGTGTAATTATACAGCGCACCGGCCTGAACGCCGACTTCTTTGGCGATCTGGCGCATGGACACGGCAGCATAACCATGCTGCGCAAACAGCGCCAGCGCAGCGTCGCGGACCCTTGGGCCTGTAATATCTGAATGAGAACCCGCAGTCCGTGCCATAGCAGCAGATTATCTGAACGATTGTTCAGATCAAGCCTGAGGTTGCGCGCACGGCTGCGCTGCGGCATGACAGACGGGACAACAGGAGCAACGCACATGTGGCGGGCATGGATCATTTTTGGCTTGGCGCTGACCGCCTGCACCGAGTTCCCCGAAGTGGATGCGGCGCTGGCGCAAGCAGGCCCTGTCGCTGAATATCCCGCCTTGGTACCGTTCGAGCAATTGATCTCTGCGCCGGATCCGCGTTTGACCGAAGGCGATGATGCGGCTTTGCGCGCGCGGGCTGCGGGTCTGCGCAATCGGGCAAACGGATTGCGCGGCCCGGTGATTGATCCGCAGATCCGTGACCGAATGAACGATGGCGTGGCACAACCCTGATCAGGGCGTTGCAGGCCAGAACGCAAGGCGCTATTGCGGGCAAAATATTGCCAGACTGCAAAAGGATTGCCCCAATGACGAAACCTCTGCGCCTTGGAATTGCGGGTCTGGGCACTGTTGGCGTGGGGGTGGTCAAGATCATCCGCCACAAAGCGGCATTGCTAGAAGCACGTGGCGGACGTCCTATTACCATCTCGGCGGTCTGCGCCCGCAGCCGGGTCAAGGATCGGGGTGTTCCGCTGGATGGCTATGATTGGGAAGACGATGCCGTCTCACTTGCGCAGCGCGACGATGTGGATGTGTTTGTTGAGCTGGTTGGCGGCAGCGATGGCCCGGCCAAAGCCGCAACCGAAGCGGCCCTGCGTGCAGGCAAGGATGTTGTGACTGCCAACAAGGCGTTGTTGGCGCATCACGGGCAAAACCTTGCCCAAGCCGCCGAAAAGGTGGGCGCGGTGCTGCGGTTCGAAGCGGCGGTTGCTGGTGGCATTCCGGTGGTCAAAGCCTTGACCGAAGGTCTTGCTGGTAATGATATAATGCGGGTCATGGGTGTGATGAACGGCACCTGCAACTATATCCTGACCCGGATGGAATCCGGTGGCCTGACCTATGACGAGGCTTTTGCCGAAGCTGACGGTTTGGGATATCTCGAAGCGGACCCGAACCTTGATGTTGGCGGCATTGATGCGGGTCACAAACTGTCGCTTCTGGCGTCGATTGCGTTTGGCACGCAGGTCGATTTCGACTCGGTCGAGCTCGAAGGCATTGGCCGTGTCAGCATCGAAGACATCCGCCAAGCCGCCGATATGGGCTATAAGGTCAAGCTGCTGGGTGTTTGCCAGATGACTGGACGCGGGCTTGAGCAGCGCATGTCGCCTTGTCTTGTCCCGGCGACATCGCCGCTGGGTCAGCTTGAAGGCGGCACCAACATGGTGGTGATCGAAGGCGACCAAGTGGGTCAAATCGTATTACGCGGTGCCGGTGCTGGCGAAGGTCCGACAGCCAGCGCAGTGCTTGGTGATGTGATCGACATCGCACGCGGCACCCGTGTTTCCACCTTTGGTCAATCTTCTGGCAGCCTGACAAAACCCAAACCGGCCATCACCTCGACGCCTGCTCCCTATTACCTGCGGTTGATGTTGTTGGACAAGCCGGGCGCTTTGGCCAAGGTTGCGGCGGTACTGGGCGAAGCGGGCGTGTCGATCAACCGGATGCGCCAACGCAGCCACGATCAGGACACCGCGCCTGTGTTGATTGTCACGCACAAAACCACGCGCGCCGCGCTGGACACCGCCCTTGCAGCGATGGTCGGCACGCGCGTTGTCGAAGGTGAGCCGGTGGCGCTTCGGATCGAACAGCTCTGATCGCTTTAGCGCAATCATCCTTGTCAGGCAGAGGTTGCGGGCTTAACAGGCGGGTAATTGAATTTATACGTGACTGGAGATCTGCATGACCGCGCGCCCTGATTTTAATGACCGTATGCTGTCCCTGGGGTTGGCGCGTGTGGCAGAACAAGCCGCAATTGCCACAGTTGATTTGATTGGTCGTGGCGACGAAAAAGCCGCTGACCAAGCCGCGGTAAACGCCATGCGCGAACAGCTGAACCTGCTGGATATCGCCGGTGTGGTGGTGATTGGCGAAGGCGAACGCGATGAAGCACCGATGCTTTATATTGGTGAGGAAGTCGGCAGCGGCAATGGTCCCGGTGTCGACATCGCGCTTGATCCGCTGGAAGGCACCACGCTGACCGCAAAAGACATGCCCAACGCTCTGACCGTTATTGCGATGGGGCCGCGCGGCTCCATGCTGCACGCGCCGGATGTCTACATGGAAAAGCTGGCTATCGGTCCGGGCTTTGCCAATGATCTCGTGACGCTGGACATGACTCCGCGCGAACGTGTCGCCGCTCTTGCCAAGGTCAAAGGCTGCCGTCACAGCGACATCACCGTTTGCGTTTTGGAGCGCCCGCGCCACGAAGAGATGATTGCTGAAATCCGGTCAACCGGCGCTGCGATCCGTCTGATCACCGATGGCGATGTCGCCGGTGTGATGCATTGCGCCGAGCCATCGCAAACCGGCATTGATATGTATATGGGCACCGGCGGCGCGCCCGAAGGTGTGCTTGCGGCAGCGGCGCTGAAATGCATGGGCGGTCAAATTCAGGGCCGGTTGATCTTCCGAAATGATGACGAAAAGGCCCGTGCCGCCAAGGCGGGCATCACCGATCTGGACAAGATTTATTCCCGCGACGAGATGGTGACTGAAGATGTGATCTTTGCCGCCACCGGCGTCACTGGCGGATCGCTTTTGTCGGGGATCAAGCGCGAGGTCGGTTTCTATACCACCGAGACATTGCTCATGCGGTCGAAAACCGGGTCGGTGCGTCGCATGACCTACCGGAATCCGACCCACTGATGAGGGTGTTGTGACCGGCTATCTGGGCGTTGATCGGTCGCTGACCGGGCGGCGCTGGATCGGACCGGCGCCCGAAACCACACGGCAGGCCGAAGCGCTGATGCAGCAAACTGGCCACCCGCCCGCGCTGTGCCAGACATTGGCGCGCTTTGGGGTTGCCGTCGAAGATGTGCCGACCTTTCTGGAACCCACCTTGCGTGCGCTGCTGCCTGATCCCCGATCCTTGCGGGATATGGAGCGCGCCGCCGCGCGACTTTTGCAGGCGGTCAAAGCCAACCAGAGCATTGCGATCTTTGCCGATTACGATGTCGATGGCGGTACATCCGCGGCTTTGCTGATCGACTGGTTGCGTCAGCTGGGGCGGCAGGCCACGCTATACGTGCCAGACCGCATCGACGAAGGGTATGGCCCCAACGATGCTGCGATGCAGGCATTGGCACGCGATCATGATCTGATCATCTGTGTCGACTGCGGAACACTCTCGCATGGCCCCATTGCCGCCGCGCAAGGCGCAGATGTGCTGGTGCTGGATCACCACCTTGGCGGCGAAACCCTGCCCGATGCCTATGCCGTCGTGAACCCCAACCGACAGGACGAAGACGGTGCCTTGGCCCATCTGTGCGCAGCAGGGGTGGTGTTTCTGGCCTTGGTCGAAGCCGGGCGTCAAATGCGGGAAACGGGGGTCAAAGGGCCGGACCTGATGTCGATGCTCGATCTTGTGGCATTGGCCACGGTCGCTGATGTGGCCCCGTTGACGGGCGTTAACCGTGCCTTGGTGCGGCAGGGTCTCAAGGTGATGGCCCAACGCGCACGTCCCGGTTTGGTGGCGCTCAGCGATGTGGGGCGTCTGGACAGTGCGCCGAAATCCTATCATCTCGGGTTCGTACTTGGGCCACGGGTGAACGCCGGTGGCCGGATCGGCAAGGCCGATCTGGGTGCGCGCCTGTTGTCGACCACCGATCCGCACGAAGCCAAGGCAATGGCGGATCGTCTCGACGCGCTGAACACCGAACGCCGCGAGATCGAAGAGGCAGTGCGCGCGCAAGCCCTCGAACAGGCCGAAGCGCGAGGCTTCGATGCGCCGCTGGTCTGGGCCGCCGGAGACGGATGGCACCCCGGCGTTGTGGGCATTGTGGCGTCGCGGCTGAAGGAACGCACGAACCGCCCGTCCATCGTTATCGGGTTTGATGATGACGATGGCAAAGGCTCTGGCCGTTCGGTGAGCGGCATCGACCTCGGAGCTGCGATTCAGAAACTTGCTGCCGAAGGGCATTTGCAAAAAGGTGGTGGACACAAGATGGCGGCTGGCCTGTCGTTGTCCCGCGCCCAGCTTGAACCCGCGATGGAACGGTTGTCAGAGCTTTTGGTCAAACAGGGTGCGGATCAGTTGGGCGCGTCTGACTTGCGTCTTGACGGTCCCTTGATGCCGGGCGCTGCGACGCCGGAACTTGTGGAGCTGCTTGAAAGCGCGGGTCCGTTTGGGGCAGGGGCCGCGGCACCACGGTTTGTCTTCCCCGACATCCAGATCGCCTTTGCCAAACGGGTGGGCAACTCGCATTTGAAGCTCAGCTTTGGTGATGGCATGGGCGCGCGTCTGGACGCGATCTGTTTCGGCGCGTTCGACGGTCCGTTGGGGCCAGCATTGGAACAGCATGCCGGTGCACGATTCCATCTTGCTGGTCGTCTCGAGATAAATGAGTGGGGCGGTCGCCGCGCTGTCCAACTGCGTTTGGAAGACGCCGCCACCGCCACAAAATGAGCTTTTTAAGCGATTGTTTTCGATGGGCTTTTTGGTTTTTTCAAAAGATGATCAACCGTTTGGAAAAATCCACACAATCGGTCGAATTTCCGCTTGCATGGCCGCGCTGCTTTGCCTAAACACCGCTCACCAACAGTGGCCCGTTCGTCTATCGGTTAGGACGCCAGGTTTTCAACCTGGAAAGAGGGGTTCGATTCCCCTACGGGCTGCCACTTTGGATTTGTATCCTGCTCTTGCAAGTCGATCGGGTGTGGAACATATCCCGACTATGGACCTGATCAAACTGATTTTCAGAGTCGTGAGCGTACGTTTGACGTCTTTGGTGGTCGCGCGAAACGCTGACACCCCTTGTGGGTCGTCCTCTGCTGGGCATACCAAGTTGTCGTGTGCTTGTCTGAGAAAAGCGGTGGCCCCCGTCGCTGCTAACCTCTTTGCCCAGCAGGTGGTGGTGTGGACGCGTCACAGTGAGTTTTGTGTAGTACGGGTGTTTTTGTCGGGCATCACATCCTGTGTCGCAAGGTCAAGCAAAGCGACGGGCGATTTCATCCAGAATGCAGACAACACCCCCAGCCAGACCGAACGGGACCGGCACCTCTTGGTCCTGCGGTTCCGAGGATGAGCAATGACTGATCTTTTCGGCACCGGGGATGGTCCCAAAGACATACCGCGCCCGCTGGCCGACAGGCTGCGCCCGACAAGACTGTCAGAAGTGATCGGCCAATCGCAGGTGATCGGACCTGATGCACCGCTATCTGTGATGCTGGAGGCGGGCAGCCTAGGGTCTGTTGTGTTTTGGGGTCCGCCCGGTGTGGGAAAAACCACGATCGCGCGGCTTTTGGCAGATGAGACCGACCTGTATTTCGTCCAGATCAGCGCGATCTTTTCTGGTGTGCCTGAGCTGCGCAAGGTGTTCGACGCTGCCAAGCAACGGCGCAATGCGGGGCAGGGGACGTTGCTGTTCGTCGATGAAATTCACCGCTTCAACAAGGCCCAGCAGGATGGGTTTTTACCGCATATGGAGGACGGCACGATCCTTTTGGTCGGTGCCACAACCGAGAACCCTTCTTTCGAGCTCAACGCCGCCTTGCTCAGCAGGGCGCAGGTTCTGGTGCTCGAACGATTGGGTCATAACGATCTGGAATTGTTGGCACAACGGGCCGAGGCTGATCTGGGCCGGACCCTGCCGCTGGATGCGCAGGCGCGCGAAAACCTGTTGGATATGGCGGATGGCGATGGGCGTGCCTTGCTTAACCTGATCGAACAGGTGATGGCTTGGACCGTCGCCGATCCGCTTGACGGGGCGGCACTTGCCAAGCGCCTGATGAAGCGCGCCGCGCAATATGACAAATCGGGGGACGCGCATTACAACTTGATTTCGGCGCTGCACAAATCGGTGCGCGGCTCCGATCCGGATGCGTCGCTCTATTGGTACGCGCGGATGCTGGATGCTGGCGAAGACCCCCGTTACCTCGCACGGCGCATCACGCGCATGGCGGTCGAAGACATCGGTCTGGCCGATCCGCAGGCGCAGGCGGTGTGTCTGCAAAGCTGGGAAACCTATGAACGGCTCGGCAGCCCCGAAGGTGAACTCGCCATCGCGCAGGCTCTTGTTTACATCGCGTTGGCCCCGAAATCGAACGCGGTTTACGCCGCCTACAAGGCCGCGCGCCGGGCGGCCAAGACGACCGGGTCGCTTGTCCCGCCCAAGCATATCCTGAACGCGCCAACCAAGCTGATGAAAGAACAGGGCTACGCGACGGGATATGCCTATGACCACGATGCCGAAGACGGGTTTTCCGGTCAGGACTATTTCCCCGAAACCATGGGCCGGACCGAATTCTACGCACCTGTAGAGCGTGGCTTTGAACGTGATTTGAAAAAGCGGCTCGAGTATTTTGCGAGGCTCCGCGCCAAGCGGTCAACTTGACTCTTGATGCTGCACACGCGACAGACCGCGCATGTTGACAACCCTCTCTCTTGTGGCGCTGGGTGGCGCGATTGGCGCGGGCCTCCGGTTTCTGACCGGCGTGGGCCTTTTGCGCCTGCTTGGCCATAGCGATTTCCCGGTGGCGATCCTTTGTGTGAACGTGATCGGGTCTTGCCTGATGGGGGTTTTTGTCGTCGCGGCGGCGCATCGCGGGCTGACCCACCTGTCGCCTTTTGTGATGACAGGCGTCCTTGGGGGCTTCACCACCTTTTCGGCGTTTTCGCTTGAGACGATGACATTGATCGAACGCGGCCAGATTGGGCCAGCCGCGCTATATGTGGCCCTCTCCGTCGGATTGTCCGTCGGAGGATTGGCGCTTGGCCTTTTGGCGGCGCGGAGTATTTTTGCATGAGCCAGGTTCAGACCATCATCATCGGTCCCGGCGACGCAGACCAGCGGCTTGACCGTTGGCTGAAGCGGGTGTTCCCGCAGTTGGGCCAGGGGCGCATCGAAAAAATGTGCCGTAAAGGCGAGCTGCGGATCAATGGCGGGCGGGTCAAGGCCAGCGCCCGTCTGGAAATCGGGCATGAGGTGCGCATTCCGCCGGTTCCCATGCCCGGAGAGGTTCAGTCCCGGCCCAAACCGATGGTGACGGACAAAGACGCCGAGATGATGAAGACGCTCGTCATTTACAAAGACGACCACATCATAGCGATCAACAAACCGCCGGGATTGCCAACACAAGGCGGCAGCAAACAAACCCGCCATGTTGATGGTCTGGCAGAGGCGCTGACCTTTGGGTTCGACGAAAAGCCGCGTCTTGTGCACCGGCTCGACAAAGACACATCTGGCGTTCTTCTGTTGGCCCGCACCCGAGCGGTTGCAGGCGCTTTGACCGAGGCGTTTCGTGCGCGGGAAACACGCAAGATCTACTGGGCTGCCGTTGCAGGTGTTCCAACGCCGCAGATGGGCACGATCAAATTTGGTCTGGTCAAGGCTCCGGGCCATGGCGCATCGGGCGAGAACGAAAAGATGCGCGCCGTGCATCCACGGGATGTCGGCTCGACCGAGGGGGCAAAGCACGCGACCACGGATTATGCCGTTCTCAGTGCGCTTGCCAAACGCGCTGCGTGGGTTGCGTTGGTGCCAATCACAGGCCGCACGCACCAGCTTCGGGCTCATATGTCCGAACTGGGGCATCCTATCATCGGCGACGGCAAATATGGCGGTTCGGGTCAGGAAAACCTTGGTGATGGCTGGGGCGCGATGCTTGGCGGCGGCATGAGCCGCAAGCTTCATCTGCATGCCCGGTCAATCACCTTTCGCCATCCGATATCCGGCGCAAAAGTTACCGTTACCGCGCCCTTGCCCGAACACATGGATCGGACATGGGATTTCCTGCAATGGGATCCCCGCGATGTTCCGGCTGATCCGTTCGAAGAGTTCGATCAATGATCAGCCACACCCCGGTTCAATCCGACTGACCTGAGGATCACGCATGAGCGAATGGGCGCCGAAACGATTCTGGAAAACGGCCGAGGCGGTCGTTCTTGAAAATGGCTATGGCGTGGTGCTTGACGGTCGCCCCGTGCGTACGCCGGCCAAAGCCGTTCTGTGGGTTCCAAGTCAGGCGCTTGCCCAAGAGGTGGCAGTCGAGTTTGATGCGCAGACCGACCAGATCGACCCGCAGACCATGCCGTTTACACGAACGGCCAACGCGGCGATTGACAAGGTTGCTGTTCAGCAATCGGATGTCGCGGACATGCTGGCGGCATACGGGGACAGCGATTTGCTGTGTTACCGCGCGGACGCGCCTGAAGAACTGGTCGCGCGGCAAAATGCTCGGTGGGATCCGCTGCTGGACTGGGCCGCGGAAACCTTGAACGCTCGGCTTGAGACACGGGTGGGAGTGATTCACAAGCCGCAAGACCCGGTTGTCTTGGCAAACCTGAGCAAACGGGTGCACAATTTGACGCCGTTTGAACTGTCGGCATTTCACGACTTGGTGTCCATCAGCGGGTCATTGATCATCGGTTTTGCGGCGCAAAAATGCGCCCAACCCGCCGAAGAATTGTGGGACCTGTCCCGAGTCGATGAAAATTGGCAGTCGGAACAATGGGGCGAGGACGACGACGCCCAAAAGATGACGGCCTATAAGAAGGCTGCCTTTTTGCACGCGGATCGATTTATGCGATTGATCAACATGCAGTCTGCGTCCTGACGCAAGGGAAACTCTGCGTTGTTGTCCAAAAAATAGGCTATTCGGCTTGACCTCTGTGCATGAATCCTTCCAAAATCGAAGCCATCGTTGGTAGGTGACCCCTACTTTCGTCGTATGGGCGACCACTCGCTCGTAAAAACCGTGTTTTAGACGCGGGCTAACAGGAAGAGGTAAACATGAAAAAACTTGCAATTCTTGGCGCGATGACTGCGGCTGGCCTTTCGGCTGGCGTTGTGTCTGCTGCCACGCTTGACGACGTTAAGGCGCGCGGCAAGCTGAACTGCGGCGTGACAACAGGTCTCGTCGGTTTTGCAGCGCCGAATGCAAACGGCGAATGGGAAGGCTTTGATGTTGGCGTATGCCGCGCCGTTGCCGCCGCCGTTCTCGGCGACCCGACTGCGGTCGAGTTCGTTCCGACCACTGGCAAGACGCGCTTTACCGCGCTGGCGTCCGGTGAGATTGACATGCTTGCGCGCAACACGACCTGGACGTTCTCTCGTGACGTGGACCTTGGCTTCGAATTCGTTGGTATCAACTACTACGACGGTCAGGGCTTCATGGTTCCGAAAGAACTGGGTGTGTCCTCTGCAAAAGAACTTGATGGCGCAACTGTCTGCATTCAGACCGGGACAACAACCGAACTGAACCTCGCGGATTTCTTCCGTGCCAACAACATCAGCTACGAGCCGGTTCCGATTGAAACCAACGCTGAAGCACAGCCGCTGTACCTCGAAGGTGCGTGCGACGTGTATACAACCGACGCGTCTGGCCTTGCTGCAACACGTGCAGCGTTCGAGAACCCGGGTGACCACGTGGTCCTGCCGGAAATCATCTCGAAAGAGCCGCTCGGCCCGCTCGTGCGTCACGGCGACAACCAGTGGGGCGATGTCGTCCGCTGGACTCTGAACGCGCTTATCGCAGCAGAAGAACTGGGTGTGACATCGGCCAACATCGCCGAAATGTCCGCATCCGCAGGCAGCAACCCGGAAATCAACCGTCTCTTGGGAACCGAAGGCACACTGGGCGAAATGCTTGGTCTTGATGCTGGCTGGGCCAAGAACGCCATCATGGCGGGCGGCAACTATGGTGAGCTGTTCGAAAAGAACATCGGTGAGAACACACCGATCGGTCTGGCTCGGGGTCTGAACGCATTGTGGACCGAAGGCGGTCTGCTTTACACCCCGCCCTTCCGCTAAGATCAAGGCTACGGAAAAGGGCGCGGAACACTCCGCGCCCTTTTTCAAAACTAAGAACAAGCCTACGGAGACGGCATCAGAGCGCGCAAAGCGCCGCCACAAGACTCCGGAATAACAGGGATAACATAATGTCCACCATTTCAGACCCACCGGCGGGGTCGTTTCGGCTGTCGATGCTGATAAACGACACGCGTTATCGGTCCTACACGTTTCAATTTATAGCTCTGCTTTTGCTGTTCCTGGCCTTTGCCTACTTGGGTGCAAACCTCGTGGCGAACCTTCAGGCAGCAGGTCTCGATATTTCGTACAAGTTCCTCGGTGAACCAGCCGGATACGATATCAACCAGACGCTGATACCCTACACGAGCCAATCCTCGCACTGGCAGGCGTCGCTTGTTGGCGTGCTCAACACATTGCTTGTTGCGTTTCTGGGCTGTCTGATGGCCACTGTTATCGGCGTTGCGGTTGGCGTTCTGCGCCTGAGCAACAACTGGCTCGTGCGTCAGCTCATGTCGATTTATGTCGAGATTTTCAGAAACGTTCCGGTTCTGATCTGGATCCTCATCATCATGGCGGTTTTCATCGCCGTTCTGCCGCAGCCGCGCGATTTCCGCGGCGAAGATGCCGAAGCAACGATGCTCTGGGGCGCGTTTGCTTTCACGGGCCGTGGGTTTTATTCACCCGCACCGATCTTCGGGCCGGGTTCTGGTGTTGTGATTGCTGCTTTTCTGGCCTCCATCGCAGGCATCTTTGCCTTCCGCAACTACGCCAAGAAAGCGCTGTTCGACCGGGGGCAATTGATCCCGACACTCTGGCCGTCCATAGGCCTGTTCTTCGTGCCAGCGATCCTCGCCTTCTTCATCATGGGCCGCCCAATCACGCTTGAGTATCCGTCGCTGCAAGGTTTCAACTTTCAGGACGGCATTTTTATGCGGAACTCCCTGATCGCGCTGTGGTTTGCCCTGTCGATCTACACCGCTGCCTTCATCGCCGAAAACGTGCGCGCCGGTATTCTGGCCGTCAGCAAGGGCCAAACCGAAGCCGCCGCGTCCTTGGGTCTGCGTCCGGGCCGGATCATGAACCTTGTCGTTCTGCCTCAGGCGCTGCGAGTCATCATCCCGCCGCTGATCTCGCAATATCTGAACCTCACCAAGAACTCATCACTGGCGATTGCCGTAGGCTACATGGACCTGACCGGCACATTGGGGGGTATCACGCTCAACCAGACAGGTCGCGCCATCGAAGCGATCCTGCTCTTGATGGTGTTCTATCTCACCATCTCGCTTGCGATTTCGGCGATCATGAACGTCTACAACAATTCCGTTAAGCTGAAGGAGCGCTGAGATGTCCGATTCACAAAGCGTGGCCTTCGTCCGCGAAACGATGCTGCCCGAGCAACCGCCCCCCGCCTCCGAAGCCGGTGTCATCAAATGGGTGCGCGAGAACCTGTTCAAAGGCTGGTTCAACTCGATCCTGACGTTGGCGTCGCTGTATTTCATTTACGTGATCGTTGTCGGGGCCTATCCGTGGTTCGCCAATGGCATCTGGAACACCAGTTCGCTTGCGGAATGCCGGGATATGCTCGACGGGATGACAGGAGCGTGTTTTTCGGTCCTGACTGAACGTTGGAACCAGCTGCTGTTCGGGTTCAAATACCCAACCGACGGGTACTGGCGTCCGGCACTGGCCTTTGTTCTTTTGATTGTCGCGCTGGCACCCGTTCTTTATCCCAAGGCACCGCGTCAGCTTCTTGTCTTCACGGTCCTTTATCCCTTCATCGCGTACTGGCTCATCTGGGGCGGCACCTTATTGATCCCGCTGATGGTACTTGTGGGGTTCGTAGCAGGATACTTTGCCTTCAAACGGTTTGAGCGTCAAAGCTTTGCGATGGGCTTGATCGCAGGACTGGTCGCCATTGTGGTGGTGATCTGGGCGGGTGGGATTATCCCGGCAGCGATGCCAGATGTGCTTGCGCTAGAAGCGGTGCCCTCGCGCGACCTGGGCGGGTTCATGCTCAACATGATCCTTGGCACGGTCTGCGTATCGCTGTCGCTGCCGTTGGGTATTCTACTTGCGCTGGGGCGTCAGTCGTCGATGCCGATCATCAAATGGATTTGTGTGGTCTTTATCGAATTCATCCGAGGCGTGCCGCTGATCACCCTTTTGTTCGTAGCAAACGTGGTGCTGGCGTATTTCTTCCCGCCGGG
Organism: Marivita sp.; assembly: GCF_051251565.1. GTDB lineage: Bacteria > Pseudomonadota > Alphaproteobacteria > Rhodobacterales > Rhodobacteraceae > Marivita. Next base: position 340,022 of record NZ_JBPOFB010000001.1, read on the forward strand.
ATCAAATATCGACCTCGTGCTGCGCGTGATCATCATGATCACCATGTTCTCGGCGGCCTATATCGCCGAAGTGATCCGGGGGGGCCTCGCAGCCCTTCCGCGGGGACAGTACGAAGCCGCCAACAGCCTTGGTCTGGATTATGCCCAGTCGATGCGCCTGATCATCCTGCCGCAAGCGCTCAAGATTTCGATTCCCGGAATCGTGAACGTGGCGGTTGGCCTGTTCAAGGACACGACGCTGGTTTCCGTCATTTCCATGTTCGATCTGGTCGGCATGATCCGGGGTCCAATCCTCGCATCCACCGAATGGAATGGCGTCTATTGGGAACTCTGGGGCTTTGCCGTCTTCGTGTTCTTCATCGTCTGCTTCAGCATCTCCAAATATTCGCAGTGGCTTGAGCGTCAGCTTGCCACCGATCACCGCTAATGCCCGCGCAGAGCGATTGGGCAAAAATCAGGAGGCCAAGCAATGGCTGAAACCGCAAATGCACCCATGGCTATCTCAGATGAGGTGGCAATCCAGATCCAGAACATGAACAAATGGTACGGCACGTTCCATGTTCTGCGGGACATCGACCTGACAGTCTATCGGGGCGAACGCATCGTCATCGCAGGCCCGTCCGGGTCGGGAAAATCGACGCTCATCCGCTGTATCAACGCACTGGAAGAGCACCAGAAAGGCGCTATTACAGTCGATGGCACTGTGCTGTCGTCGGACGTTAAGAACATCGACACGATCCGGTCTGAGGTTGGGATGGTGTTTCAGCACTTCAACCTGTTCCCACACCTGACCATTTTGGAAAACTGCACGCTGGCCCCGATTTGGGTTCGCAAGATCCCCAAGCGGGAAGCCGAAGAAACGGCGATGCACTTTCTGGAAAAGGTCAAGATCCCGGAACAGGCAAACAAATATCCCGGCCAATTGTCCGGCGGTCAGCAGCAGCGTGTGGCGATTGCCCGTTCGCTCTGCATGCGTCCGCGCATCATGCTGTTCGATGAACCCACATCGGCGCTTGACCCGGAGATGATCAAAGAAGTGCTAGACACCATGGTCAGCCTTGCCGAAGAGGGCATGACCATGCTTTGCGTGACCCACGAGATGGGCTTTGCCCGCCAGGTGGCCAACCGTGTGATCTTTATGGATGCGGGCCAGATCGTGGAGCAGAACGAACCTGAAGAGTTCTTCAATAACCCGCAGAACGAACGGACCAAACTGTTCCTGAGCCAGATCCTCGGACACTGATCCTTTGCAACTTTGCAATCAAAACGCCTCAGAGATACTCTGGGGCGTTTTCTGTTTCAGGGGTTAGGTTTTAGCTGGGGGTTCAACTCGGCATCCCGCTGTCCATGACCTCGCGCGGTATGGCGAACCCTGCGCACTGCCCCATACCCATGCGTACATCGGCCCAATCGGTCACGTCAAAGCGGATCAGTGTGGTGGCACAGGTCGGGTAGTCGGCAAAACGCGGATGGTCTGGCGGTGATGACAAAAGCTGTTGTGCGCAATCTGCAATGCCAAAATTGTGCCCAAGCAGCAGCACGGTATCGGCCAACGCTGTTTGCAGAACCGACAGGATATCCTCTGCCTCGGCAAGGTAAAGCGACCGTTCAAACCGCGTCGGGCACTCTGGCAGGCCAAGAAGGTCATGCGTTTGCCGGGTGCGCGTGGCCGTCGAACACAGGACCTCGTCCGGCACCCACTCTTGTGCGACAAGCCATCCACCCATCACGGGGGCGCTTTGCACACCGCGCGCGTTCAGAGGGCGGGAATGATCGTCTCCTTGAGCGGACCAATCAGACTTGGCATGACGCATCAGGATCAACTGTTTCACAAACCCACCACCTTTGAACTGGATGACATCACTCTCCCAAAAATGCCCGCATGTGGAAAGCGGATTGTGCCTCCAGCCGTCCAAACGTCTGCGACACCGGACAGGAGCGGCGGACAAGGCAGCCCTGACGGCACGCGGCCCCCTCGGGCGATCGCATATGCGCAACGCAGGCAGGAACGTCATAGGGCGTGTTCGAGGCAAGCGCCCCAACAGGGCAGGCGTTGGCACAAGGCTGCGTGGCGCAGGTCGTGCAAGGTGATTGCGGGGCCGTGGGCAGGTCCAGCCGATCAGGCAGGGCTAGCACCGCGCGAAAGCTGATGAACAGCCCAGCTTTGGCATGCACAAGCAGCCCGACAGGCGACGACCAATTGTGGCCGGTACGTTCTGCCCACCGCAGAAACGGTGCATAGGGCGGGCCGTCATAGGGAAAAAGCGCAACTGCACCAAAGGGGGCCGCCAAAGCATGTGTGACCCGCTTGGACCACCGATCAAGAGGATGCGCTTTGCGGTCCTGATATTCCGGTGACGCAGTGAACACGTTCCAAAACTGCGGCTCGTCCGGTCCGATCATCACAAGCGTCTGAGTGCCGTTTGGTGCGGCATCTTCTGCATTCGGATGGAACGCACCTCGCACCGAAAGGCCGACGCGGTTTGCGTCCGCCGCAAGCGCGCCCAAGCTCATCGCAGCGGGCGGATCAGGGAACCCGCGCCATGCTCGGTGAACAATTCGAGCAGACATGCGTTTGGCACCCGGCCATCAAGGATCACCACCGCGCGCACACCATCTTCGATCGCCTTGAGCGCGGTTTCGGTCTTGGGGATCATGCCACCGGCAATGGTGCCATCCGCGATCATGGCAACAACCTCCTCCGGTGTCATGGAGGTCACGACAGCGCCGCTACTGTCCTTGACGCCGCTGACATCGGTGAGCAGGAGAAGACGATCCGCTTTCAATGCCCCGGCAATCGCTCCGGCGGCGGTGTCACCATTCACATTGAACGTCTCGTTCGGCTGCATGCCCGTGGCCACCGGCGCCACAACCGGGATGATGCCAGCCTTGAAAAGATCGCGCAGCACCTGCGGGTTCATCTCAACCGGGCGGCCAACAAACCCGAGTTCAGGATCATCCGCTTCGCAGACCATCAGATCATCGTCTTTGCCCGAAAGCCCAACCGCGCGCCCACCTTCATCCATGATCGCCTGCACGATCCGTTTGTTCACGAGCCCGGTCAGCACCATTTCGACAACCTGAACTGTGGCTTTGTCGGTCACACGTTTGCCGTGCACGAATTGCGATTCGATGCCCAGCTTGCCCAGCATATCATTGATCATTGGGCCGCCGCCGTGCACCACAACGGGATTGATCCCCACTTGGCGCATCAGCACGATATCGCGGGCGAACTGGGCCATCGCATCGTCGTCGCCCATGGCGTTACCGCCAAACTTGACAACCACGATCGACCCCGCATAGCGCTGCATGTAGGGCAGCGCCTCGGACAAGGTGCGGGCTGTGGCGATCCAATCGGTGTTCATATCTCGGGATTTCATCTGCTTGAGCATCCTTGCCAGAACATGGCCTGACTTTGACCTTGTGTGCGACAAGCCTGACCCGGAGGCAAGCCGATTTGCAGTGCGTTCCCTAGCTGATCCCAGCAATGATGCTGCGCAAGGTGGCGATGCCATCACCTTTTTCGCTGCTTGTCATGATCAGCTCGGGATAAGCGGCGGGGTGTTTGGCCAGCTTGCCGCGCACCTGGTCCAGCAGCGCATCATATTGCGTCGGCTTGATCTTGTCGGCTTTGGTCAACACCACTTGAAAAGTCACAGCACTCTTGTCGAGCAGGGTCATGATCTCTTCATCCACCGCCTTGATGCCATGGCGGCTGTCCACCAGCACAAAGGCACGGCGCAGGCTGGCCCGACCCGACAGGTATTGCTTGAGCAACGCCTGCCACTTTTCGACAATGTGCAACGGGGCATTGGCAAAGCCATAGCCGGGCAGGTCAACGAGGTAACCCATGTCGCCCAGCGTGAAAAAGTTGATCTCTTGCGTCCGGCCCGGCGTGTTCGATGCACGTGCCAAGGCCTTGCGCCCGGTAATGGCATTAATGAGAGACGACTTGCCCACGTTCGACCGCCCGGCAAAGCACACTTCGACCCGGTCATCGGGTGGCAGACCCGACATGGCGACCACACCCTTTAGGAAATCCACCTCACCGGCAAAAAGCTTGCGCCCGGTTTCGTGGCTCATCTCATCCGGTTCCTCGGCAAGGGGGAAGGGAAGCTTCATATCAGACACGGGTCACCTCGTCGCCTAGTGTGATCGGGCCACCGCTCAGAACCTCGGCACGTACCGAGAAATCCTGATGCCCCCAAGAGCGCAACGCGCCCAGGACGTCGGCGTCGCGCCGTCCGGTTTCGGGATTACTATGGGTCGACATGCAGCGCTCTGTGCGTTCGCGCACCCGCAGCACCGTCTGTCCGATGCGCAGCTCGCGCCCGTCCCAATCGAATTCTTCCCACGGCGCCAGCCCGTCAATCCAAATGTTGCCGCGCCACCGCAGATGCGACAAAGGCCGGCCCACCCGTTGTTCCACCGCACGGTGCGACGCGTGATTGCACAGTGTCACGCTTGGAAAATCGCTGTCGGTGAACGCCTGCACCTGCGCGCGCACAAGACGGGAGGGTTGCAGTGCGTCTTGGGGGACAAGCCGTTTGATCCACCCAATAAATGCTTCGCCGTCCGTGTCGGGATCAAAGGTCAAATCCTCTTGATCCGGGTGCGCAAGGGCGATCCGGCCAAACCCTTCATCTAGCGTCGCGGTGATCGCCATCAGGGTCGGAAGCTTGGCCACTCGGCAGAATTGTGCACAACTGGCCCACGCGCTGCCATCCACAGTTGAGCGCTCATGCGCCACGGCCCAAATTCGGTCCATCGGCATTGGCTTGCCCGCCTCCAGCATCACCGAGTTCAGCGGTTCCCGACCGTGGCTTTTGATCGGATGCCGCCATATCTCGGTGAGGGTCGCGGTCATTTCTCGTCCGTTTTTGCACCGCGCTTGATGCCTGATTTGATATTGCCAAACACGTCCGGCTTATACCCTTGCGTCCGCATGATCAGGTATTGCTGGGTGAAGGTGATCGTGTTGTTCGCAATCCAGTAAACGACCAACCCGCTAGCAAACCCGCCAAGCATGAACATGAAGACCCATGGCATCCACGCAAAGATCATCGCTTGCGTGGCATCCGTGGGTGCCGGGTTCAGCTTTTGCTGCAACCACATCGAGATGCCCAAAAGTAGGGGCAGAATGCCGATGAACACCAGCGCCAAAAGCGATCCGGGCTCCGGTGCTGCCCAAGGCAGCAGGCCGAACACGTTGAAAATCGACGTGGGGTCGGGGGCTGACAGGTCTTGGAATGGGCCAAGCCAAGGCGCGTGGCGCAGTTCCAGCGTGACAAAGATCACCTTGTAGAGCGAGAAAAAGATCGGGATTTGCAACAGGATCGGCAAACAGCCAGAGGCCGGGTTTACCTTTTCCTTTTTGTACATCTCCATCATTTCCTGCTGGAGTTTCTGACGGTCGTCGCCCGCACGCTCCTTGATCTTTTCCATCTCTGGTTGAAGCTCCTTCATCTTCGCCATCGACACATAGGATTTATAGGCCAGCGGGAACAAAATGGACTTGATGATCAAGGTAAGACCGATGATCGCCCATCCCATATTGCCAATCAGCAGGTTCAGGTGATGCAGCAGCCAGAAAATCGGTTTGGTCAGGAAAAAGAACCAACCCCAATCAATAGCATCGATAAAGCGGTCAACGCCGGTTTCCTGGTAGGCACGGATGGTTTCCCATTCCTTTGCACCGGCAAACAATTGCGTCGATACCTCGACCGATTGGCCCGCTGCGATGGTCACGGTCGGCTGCACGGCTTCAGTCTGGAAGATGTTGCTGGCGTCGTTGTACTTCGCAACCTGCCGGAATGGTGTGCCTGCTTCGGGGATCAGAGTGGTCATCCAGTAGTGATCGGTAAAGCCGATCCAGCCGCTTGTTGCCACTTGGGTCACTTCGGCGCGTGCGCCTTCGGATGCGACAACCGCGAAATCGGTCATGTCGTCATAATCGATCTCTGCCAACGTGCCGTCGGCCATTGCAACGACGCCTTCATGCAAGATGAAGAAGTTCTTCAAATCCACCGGTTCGCCGTGGCGCGCGATCAGGCCGTAAGGTGCAACGGACATCGCGGTATCGCTGGTGTTGACGATCGATTGCGTGACGGTAAACATAAAGTCTTCGTCAACTTCGATCAAACGACGGAAAACGGTTCCGTTCGGGCTGTCCCAACGCAGGGTGATCGGAGTTTCGGTGGTCAGCGTGCCGCCGTCTTCCAAGGTCCAATTGGTTGTAACGCTTGGTACATCGTCCAGCGTCAGACCGCCGCCAGGGGCCCAGCCGAACAGCGCGTAATATGGGCTGGCGGTCCCGACAGGGTTGAACAGATGTACCACGTCGGCCTCAGGCTCAAGCGTGACGCGGTAGTCTTTCAATGACAGATCATCAAGACGTCCGCCGGCAAGTGAAATAGACCCAGTTAGCCGGTCTGTTTCGACGCGTACGCGCGGTGCATCCTCGACAGCGGCAGGTCCGGTTTGCGTGGCGGTGGCCGTATCAATCGGGGCCGCGTCCGGAGTGGATGCGATGGGCGAAGATTGGGTCTGACTGGCTGGCGGCAGCGCAGTTTCTGGATCCAGCACCGGTTCCGGTGGAGGGAACAGGACGAACCATACCAGAATGACCGCAAAGCTGAGCGCTGTTGCTATAAGGAGATTCTTATTCTGATCGTCCATAGGGGACCGCCGCCTGTGGTTTTTGGATTACCGCTGCGTTCAACAGGCACTATGGCTGAACGTCAAGGGGATTCACAGGCAAGACAAGCCCGGTGCGGCATTTGTTCTGTCAGGTGGGATGCCAAATTTGCCGCTTTGATGGCCATTATTTCACTCGGCGCAAGTGCGGCCCTCCTTTGGGGGCGGCCTGACCTTGCCGGTTTGCCAACCAGTCGGTGATTTCGGAGTGCGGGGCAGGTGCCGCAAAAAGATACCCTTGGGCAAAGCCGCAACCAAGCTCGCGCAGCACGCCGTGTTCGCCCACCGTTTCCACTCCGACACCCAAACTTGGCAGATCCAATCCGTCGGCCAAGGCGATAAGGGCACCTAGTATCCGTTGCTTGTCGTCGGACAAATCCGCGCCCTGAATCAGACCGCGACCTATCTTTAGCCTTTGAACATAAAGGTTTGGGAGCAACGCAATCCGTGATGGCCCAGTACCAAAAGCATCAAGGTCAATCCCGCATCCCGCAGCCGAAATCGCTTTCAGTGTTCGGTGAAAGACATCATCCAACGAGGCCGACAGAATTGTTTCGGGAACGTCAACAATAAGCCGATGTGGCAACGTATTGTGACGATCAAGCGTGGTTGCAATCTGCCCCGGAAGGTCTGGATTGCGCAGGTCTGTGGCCGACAGGTTGATGCTGACTGTTGGCACGGACAATCCGGCCTGATCCCAGCCCTTCAATGCCGCAAGTGTTTGCGCCAGCATGGTTTGCCCAAGCCGCGCCATATGGCCGCTTTCGGCAAAGGCTTGCAGGAACTCTGCCGCAGGCAGAACGCCGCGCACCGGATGGTCCCATCGGGCAAAGGCTTCCATCCCGGTCACATCTCCGGATCGGACGCTGACCTGCGGTTGAAAATACGCCTGAACCTGTCCGGTATCCAGCGCCTTTGCCACGTCTTGGTGCAGGTCGCGCTGGGTGCGCTGCCTGCGCGACACCTTGTCCGACCACACCCGGGTCGTTGCGGTGCCGCTTTCCAAAGCATCCTCAAGAGCCTGCGATGCAGAATCCAACCAAGTGTCTGCCGTCACGTTGCGCCCAAAATTCAGTGAAGATGCGATGCCGATACATATCGCAACATACTGCCCCGTGCCCGCAACGGAAATTGGGTCTTCCGCCGCGTCTCGCAACCGTTTGGCAAGGTCCAGAAGGCTGTCAAGCTTGAGCCGAAATCCCGGTGCGATCAAGACGGTGAACCGGGTGTCACCAGTCTGAAAGACGTGGTCTGTCTGGCGCAGTGTTGCGGCAATGCGGGTCTTGAGAACCTGTTGGGCCTCATCGGCGCGGGACCGCCCAAATGTCTTGCCAATTGCAGTCAGGCCATTGATTTCGATTTGAAAGCAGGCGGTTGTCTGGCCAGTGTGTTGGGCAATTTCCAGAAAATCCCGGGCAACGTCCACCGCTGACGCAGGACGGTCCATGTCCGTCACGGAAGTGGGCGAAAGCCGTCCAAATCCACCAGTCAGGGCGTAGATCAGCGGCGTGGACAGCGCACACATAACCAGCAAAATTTCACCGCCCCCCCAATAGGCTGCAAGGGACAGCGCTGGCAGGAATGCCAACATGTGTGGTCCCTGCAATCCGCGACGCAAAAGCGCGGAGAGTGTTTTGAAATCCAGTTGAGGTCGCATACCAATCTTGCCCCGAAATCATGTCCGGTCAGGTTGGCGCGCATTGGTGACTCAGGGTTTAACGCAGCTTCGGAATATCCGTAGAATTTTCGATATCCTGTGCAAAAATCGTTTTTAACCCTTTGAAATCAAACAAGTCATTGTCCAGTAAATGCGACGGCCGTGCATTTGTCAGGGCGCGGAACATCACCTGCCGACGGCCAGGGCTGTTCTTTTCCCAGCCATCCAGAATCGCTTTGACCTGCTGGCGTTGCAGCCCGTCCTGGCTGCCGCACAGATCACATGGGATAATCGGGTAGCCCATCGCGCGGGCAAATTTCTCGCAATCGGCCTCGGCCACATGGGCAAGCGGACGATACAGAAACAGATCGCCCTCTTCATTGACCAGTTTGGGCGGCATCGTGGCCAGCCGTCCACCATGGAACAGGTTCATGAAAAACGTCTCAAGAATGTCGTCACGATGATGGCCCAGCACCACTGCGCTACAGCCTTCTTCACGCGCGACCCGGTATAGATTGCCCCGCCGCAGCCGCGAACACAGCGCGCAAAAGGTCCGCCCTTGTGGCACCTTGTCGACAACAATCGAATATGTGTCCTGATATTCAATCCGGTGCGGAACGCCCATTTTCTCAAGAAATTCAGGCAAAACTGTCGCCGGGAACCCCGGCTGACCCTGATCGAGATTGCACGCCAAAAGCTCGACCGGCAAAAGCCCGCGCCATTTCAATTCGTGCAGAACCGCGAGCAGCGTATAGCTGTCTTTGCCGCCCGACAGGCAGATCAGCCATTTTGCAGACTGGGCGCTGTCCCGGTCGACCATGCCATATTGATCAAGCGCCTCGCGCACGTTCTGCACGATGCGTTTGCGCAGCTTTTTGAACTCGGTGGTTTTGGGCGCACCGTAGAACAGCGGGTGTATATCGTCGGCATCATCAAGCATGGGATTCGTCTAAGGCGGAACGGCGTCTGCGGCAAGATGGATCAGCGCCCGCGCGGCTTGGCGCGCAAGGTCGGATCGGCTTGGGTGGGATCGTCTGGCCACGGGTGCTTGGGATAGGCCGCGCGCATGTCCTTGCGCACGTCGAAATACGAGCCTGCCCAGAAACCGGGCAAATCCATCGTCGTCTGCACTGGCCGCCGCGCCGGGGACAACAAGGTCACGCGCAACGGGGTTTTGCCGACACAGGGGTGCGTTTTCTGGCCGAACATTTCCTGTAGGCGCAACGCAATTTCGGGGTGATCACCGGAATAATCTATGGGGATGTCGCGCCCGAGGGGCGTTGTGAACTTGCCAGGAACAAGCCGGTCCAACATTTGCATCTGGCCCCAATCCAGCATCAAGCGCAACGGGGCCAGCAAGTCAAACCGCTTCCAATCCTCGGCGCTGCGCACGCCGTCCAGGTGCGGCAACAACCAGTCTGGCAGTGTCTCCAGCAGCGTCGCGTCGGACATATCCGGCAGGTCTTGTCCGGCATCGCGGCCCAAGGCGACCCGCGCGATGAACCGACGGGCGGCATCCGTCATGGCAGGCGCAAGCCCGAGTTCGCGCACCCCGTCCAGCATCGCCAACGCCACCGCACTGGATGGCGCGTCCTTCCAAACCCGATCATCCAGGGCAATGGCTGCGAATTTCTCTTGTTGGCGGGCCACGACGCGGCGGTCACGCTTGGACCAGTCACACAGGTTGACCCATGCGATCTGATCGGCAAACAGGGTGCGCAACGCACTCTCAGTGATCTGAATCGCTTGCCGGATGCGGGCGTCGCGGGGGTTTCCGTCAAGATCGGTTGCCACGATCAACCGCGCCCCGGCAAGCGCATCGCTGTCGTCCATCACCGCACCTTTGCCGCCTGACAGTTGATAGCGCGGCGCATCGCCCTTGCGGCGCAGCCCGATCCGGTCGGGATAGGCAAGGGCGGCCATCTCGGCAGTGGTCAGCCCCTTGGCCTGTGCCTTGGGGGCGGCTGCCCGCAGGCGCTTGGCCTCTGTGCGTATGCGGTCAACCGCGCCGCGATTGACTGTGGCACGGCGGGTCTGGGCGAACCTGTGCGGATCACGCAATGCCTCGATCCGCAGGGCCAGATCTACACCGCCGCCTTGCACAGGATCGCGGTCCGCCATGAGCGCCGCGAGGGGGGCGGCCTCGGGCCCGGCAACGCCAACCATATGCGCCAACCTTGGGTGTAGTGGCAGGCCTGAGAGTGTGCGACCATGGTCGGTGATCCGGTTCTTTGTATCCAGCGCGCCCAGCATCCGCAGCAGGGCTTGCGCCTCGCCGTAGGCACCCGGCGGCGGTGGCGTCAGGAACGGCAAGTCTGCCGGTTGCGCGCCCCACAGGGCCAGCTCCAACGCAAGTCCCGCCAGATCGGCGGCTTCGATCTCGGCTGGAGGGAAGGCCGCCAAGGCACCGTCTTCGCCCTTGGTCCAGAGCCGATACGCGACACCTTCGGCCACCCGGCCCGCACGGCCCGCACGCTGTGTGGCCTCGGCCTTGGTGACTTTCTCGGTCACCAGCCGTGACATGCCAGAACCCGGATCGAACCGCGCCCGCCGCGCCCGTCCACCATCGACCACAACGCGGATGTCTTCGATCGTCAGCGATGTTTCGGCAATGGATGTGGCAAGCACGACCTTGCGCCCTTGGGGTTCCGGCCGGATCGCCTCTTGCTGGGCGTTGAACGGCATCGCGCCGAACAGCGGGCGTATGTGACAATCCTTTGGCAACCGTCCTTCAAGCGCAGCATGCACCCGCCGGATTTCGCCTTCACCGGGCAGGAAGGCAAGGAGTCCGCCTTCGGTCTTGGATGTGGCCTGCGCGATCAGATCGGCTATTGCCGCCTCCAATCGCATATTCTTAGACAGCGGCTTGTCCAGCCATCGTGTCTCGACCGGAAAACTGCGACCCTCAGAGGTGACGATGGGCGCGTGCATGAGTTCGGCCACAGGTGCGGCGTCCAATGTGGCAGACATGGCAACAAGGATAAGATCATCCCGCAGCGCGCTGGTGACTTCCAGACACAGTGCCAGTCCCAGGTCGGCGTTCAAGGAGCGTTCATGAAATTCGTCAAAGATCACCGCGCCAATGCCACGAAGTTCGGGATCAGACTGGATCATCCGCGTCAGGATGCCTTCGGTCACCACCTCGATCCGGGTCGCGTTCGAAACTTTCGCCTCACCGCGTACCCGGTAGCCCACGGTGCGGCCGGTCGGTTCCCCCAGCGTGTCCGCCATACGTTCCGCCGCCGCCCGCGCGGCAAGGCGGCGGGGTTCGAGCATGAGGATCTTCTGTTGCGTCAGCCCGGCCTCAAGCATCGCCAGCGGCACGCGCGTGGTCTTGCCCGCACCGGGCGGCGCTTGCAGCACGGCACGGCCCCGCTGTCGCAGATGGTCAATCAGGTCAGGCAGGGCAGGATCAATCGGAAGCCATGTCATGGCACCTTCTATGCTGGCGACGGTTCTCCGGGCAAGCAGGTCAGGTTTCGTCTTGGGGCAATGCTGCGATGCAGGCGGCGGCCCCGCGCTCTGCCGCACGTTCAAAGCCGGGCAGATCACGGGCCAACTGCGCATCGCGTGTTTGAAGCGCGGTTCGGTCGATGGGCACACGGCGGGTCACGGGATAAGTCTGCCGGTCCCAACAGGGCACCCAGCCGCCATCGTGTGTTTTGCAGCGGGTAAAGACCCGGCGGGTCTGGTATTCTGTCACCCAGTCAAAGCCGCGCGAAAGAGTTGTGGCAATCTCGGCCCGTTCCTTCAATGCAGCACGATACGGGGCAGCGGCATCGTTGATGCAGCGCTCTTGCGGCGTGGCGCAGGCTGCCAAAAGCAGCAGAATGGGGATCAGTCGGGTCATGATTTTACGCTAGCTTAACCAATTTCACGGAGCAATAAATTTGCAGAGGCTTCAAGTGAGGGATGTATTTTATAATTTAAAATCAAGATTCTACCTGTAAAGATTTACGATTTATTCATCTTTGTCCCCATGGGGACAGTCGCAATTTGATCACTTGGGCATTCCCGGAACGCGGCCACTTCGGCGGTCGCCCCCTCCAGATCGACACCCACATTCAGGGCTCCCAGAACGGCCACGGCGCGGCTGTTGAACGCCAGACCGTCCAGAACATTGCCGAACCCGCTGTCGCGCACAGTCAGGGTGTTCAAAGTGATAACATGCCGGCTGGTCGAGATCGTCTGACCTGCCGCGCCCTCAAACCGTAGCGAAAACACCGGAGCTTCGGGCCAGCCCCCGGGGCGGGTCAGGTGAAGCGCGTATTCCGCAAGTGCCGGGTCAAAAGTGACGGTCACATCCATCTCTTGTCCCCGGTGTGACAGGGTGCAGATCGGCTGCAGCGAGAAGTCCCACGCGGCAGCGGGGCCGGTCAGGCTAAGGGCGACAAGGGGCGCGAAACACCATTTCATAGGTCAAAGATAGCGTAGGATGTGCATGGGTCCAACAGAAGGTTGGGCAGCAGATTTGGCCAAGTTGGCGCACGGGGGTGAAAACGCGGTTTGATTGCTTATGTGAAACGAGAGCTACACAGAGGAGAGTCGCCATGAAATGCCCCATCGACGGAACCGCACTCGTGATTGCCGAAAGGTCGGGTGTGGAAATCGACTATTGCCCGCAATGCCGTGGCGTCTGGCTGGACCGGGGGGAATTGGACAAGATCATCGAACGCAGCGCCAGCTTTACACCGCCACCACCGCCCCCGCCTCAACCTGTGCAGCAGGCACAGCCCGCACGCGGTTACGACGATGGCCGCTACCGCGACGATGGCGGATATCACAAAAAGAAAAAGCGCGGCGGATTTCTGGAAGACCTGTTCGACTTTTAAATCGGGTTCCGCTAGGTCGTACACATCTGTCCGACCTGTGGAGGCCGTTATGCATGTGTGGATTGCCGTTGCGAGTTTGCTGGCCCTGAGCGCCTGTGGCGTGCCTTTTGTACCGTTCATCTAGGCCATGAGATTCCGGGTCGGTGGGCACTGGTTGCCCACCTGACCTGCATTAACGTTTTGTTAACGGTTGAGTGATGGTTTGACCGAGCATCGCTATACCGGTGCGTTAGCACTCCGCGAGACCCGTTCAGGCTATGCGCAGTGTAGGAATATCATGCGCAGGTCGTCAGGGCCGCAGGGTGAGCAATGTTTGGCCACCCTTACCAGTCACTTCTTCCGCCGCTTCACATTCCCGCCGCGTTGTCCGGGTCGGCCTGCGGTTGACCGGCCCGATGATTTGACGGCGGCTTCGGCTGCTGCCTCCACGGCGGATTGGCGGGCGAGCGGGTCGTCAGCGATGGCAAGATCAACAGCCTCAAGGCGTTTAACCTCGTCGCGCAGGCGGGCGGCTTCTTCGAACTCAAGGTTCTCGGCGGCCTTGCGCATATCGGTGCGCAGCCCGTCGAGCACGGCTTTAAGGTTCGCACCCGCCAGTGGTTTGTCCACCTTGGCGGTGACGCGATTCATGTCCACGTCACCTTTGTAGAGACCCTGAAGAATGTCATCCACGTTCTTCTTGATCGTCGCGGGCGTGATGCCGTGTTCTTCGTTATAGGCGATCTGCTTGGCGCGGCGGCGGTCGGTTTCGGCCAGCGCGCGCTCCATGGAGCCGGTGATCCGGTCAGCATACATGATGACGCGGCCTTCGGCATTCCGTGCGGCGCGGCCAATGGTCTGAATGAGCGAGGTTTCCGAGCGCAGGAAGCCTTCTTTGTCCGCATCCAGAATGGCCACCAGCCCACATTCGGGAATGTCCAAACCTTCGCGCAACAGGTTGATCCCGATCAGCACGTCAAACGCGCCCAAGCGCAGGTCGCGCAGGATTTCGATGCGTTCGATCGTGTCGATATCCGAGTGCATGTAGCGCACGCGAATGCCCTGTTCGTGCAGGTATTCGGTCAGATCCTCGGCCATGCGTTTGGTCAGCGTCGTCACAAGAACGCGGTAACCATCGGCTGCGACGCGGCGGATTTCGTCCAGCAGATCGTCTACCTGCATGTCAACCGGGCGGATTTCGACCATCGGATCAAGCAATCCGGTGGGGCGGATCACCTGTTCGGTGAACACGCCGCCGGTTTGTTCGATTTCCCACTTGGCCGGGGTGGCCGACACAAAGACCGATTGCGGGCGCATGGCGTCCCATTCCTCGAACTTCAGCGGGCGGTTGTCCATGCAAGAGGGCAGGCGAAAGCCGTGTTCCGCCAGCGTCATCTTGCGCCTGAAGTCGCCTTTATACATGCCGCCGATCTGTGGGACGCTGACATGAGATTCGTCGGCGAACACGATGGCATTGTCAGGGATGAATTCGAACAAGGTGGGAGGCGGCTCTCCGGGGGCGCGGCCGGTGAGGTAGCGTGAATAGTTCTCGATTCCGTTGCAGACGCCGGTGGCTTCGAGCATTTCGAGATCGAAATTTGTGCGCTGTTCCAGCCGCTGCGCCTCAAGGAGTTTGCCTTCAGCCACCAACTGATCAAGCCGGATGCGCAGCTCTTTCTTGATGCCCAACATGGCCTGTTGCATCGTTGGTTTCGGCGTCACGTAATGCGAATTTGCATAAAGGCGGATGCGGTCAAAACTGTCGGTTTTAACCCCGGTCAGCGGGTCGAATTCGGTGATCGCCTCCAATTCGTCGCCAAAGAAAGACAGTTTCCATGCCCGGTCTTCAAGGTGGGCGGGAAAGATTTCGAGGCTGTCGCCACGCACCCGGAATGACCCGCGCTGGAACGCCTGATCGTTGCGGCGGTATTGCTGCGCCACCAGGTCGGCCATGACGGCGCGCTGATCATAGCTTTTACCGACATGCAGATCCTGGGTCATCGCGCCGTAGGTTTCGACCGACCCGATGCCGTAGATGCACGAGACCGAGGCGATGATGATCACATCATCGCGTTCCAAAAGCGCACGGGTGGCCGAGTGGCGCATCCGATCGATCTGTTCGTTGATCTGGGATTCTTTCTCAATATAGGTGTCTGACCGCGCGACATAGGCTTCGGGCTGGTAGTAATCGTAGTAGCTGACAAAGTATTCGACCGCATTGTCCGGGAAGAACCCTTTGAATTCGCCGTAAAGCTGCGCCGCGAGGGTCTTGTTCGGGGCCAGAATGATCGCGGGGCGCTGGGTTTGTTCGATCACCATCGCCATGGTAAAGGTCTTGCCCGTGCCGGTTGCGCCCAACAGCACCTGATCGCGTTCACCAGACACGAGGCCAGCCGACAGGTCGCGGATCGCGTTGGGTTGGTCGCCTGCGGGTTCGAAATCAGTGTTGATACGAAACCGAATGCCGCCTTCCAGCTTCTCGCGGGCGCGGACATCTGGGGCAGGGGCGTGAAGGAGCTGAATATCGGACATGGGTCACCGGACGGAATCAGGGGGTCGTCCAAAAGGTACGTCCCTTGGCAAGAGTGTCAAATTGCGGGGTGGCGGCCAGAATTGCAACCTTGGTCGTACAATGAGTTATTTCCGCGTAACCCCTGAGTTTCTGCACTTTTTGACGTTTCGACCTGGCCTGAACTGCGACAATCCGTGGAACTTTGGTTTTTTCCCTTCCATCGCTGCATGAAATCGGTAGCTTTAAAAGCGCAAGCAGATGGCACCATTTGTTTCGGGCGGCACACACCCACCCCTCGCTCCCCGCAGCCCGAAGTATTTTGTTGCCCTGCTTGCACCGTAGTCTCCCGCTTCCGCTGCGATATCGGCAACCCCCGGTTGGGCTTGCGTGTCGCGTCGTTTTTGACCATATCTTTGGCACAGTCGAAACAGGTGAGACCCATGCGCGCCCGGATTTATCAACCCTCAAAAACTGCGATGTCCTCTGGCACGGCAAAGACGCGCCATTGGGTTCTGGAATTTGCCCCCGACAGCCCGCGCGAGATCGACCCCCTGATGGGCTGGACTTCGTCCTCGGATATGCAAAGCCAGGTGCGCCTGACCTTTGATACGCTGGATGCGGCCCGCGCCTATGCCAAGGAACACGGCATCGAGGTGGTTCAATTCATCCCCAACAAGCGCAAGCCGAACATCCGCGCGCGCGGATACGCGGAAAACTTTGCCGTTGATCGCAAGGGTGCATGGACGCATTGAAGCTGTCCTTTCGCATCGATCCCGTTGTTGCACCCACTTGTGATGTTGTCGACCTGATCACGCGGCATGCTGACATGATGCAAGCGCAAACCCCGTCGGAAAGCTGCCATGTGATGAGCGCGGACGAACTGTTTGCAGCGGGCGCACAGGTGTTCGCGCTGCGCGACGGTGATGAGATGCTGGGCATTGCTGCGCTCAAGCCGTTGGAGGCGACACATGGCGAATTGAAATCCATGCACACCCGCGTCGAAGCCCGCGGGCGTGGCGTAGGGTCCGCTCTTGTCAAACGGATCGTCCTGGAGGCCAGCCATCTTGGCCTGACGCGTATCAGCCTTGAAACCGGATCAGAAGCGCCGTTTGCCGCCGCGCGCCGCTTGTACCAACGCGAAGGCTTTCGCTATTGCGCGCCGTTTGCCGACTATGTTGACGACCCACTCAGCGTTTTTATGACGCGAACCGTATGACGGTCCCTTGCCCCGACGCGGCAAGTTCGGCAAATAAGCATCCAGCGGTCCCTTAGCTCAACTGGATAGAGCAGCTGACTTCTAATCAGCAGGTTGAGGGTTCGAGTCCTTCAGGGATCGCCATTATGTCTACAACAGGTGATGTGACCATCAGATCGTGCCGTCGGTGAGGTACGCGCTGAGCGTGGCTCGGGTTCCGTTTTCCCAGAGTGCTGACAGCCATCCCGCAAACGCAGCGCCGAAGTGCGGGTTTGAGGCGAGGTCGCCGTATATTTGTTTTTGCAACAGCCATGCCTTTGGCGTGTCGCGGGCGGTTTGCGCGGTGGCCATAAGGTCTGGCCAGATCGGGTCATTGGGGTCGATCAGGCTGCCGTCGTCGCGGGTGCCGTGGCACATGCGGGCCCAGAGCGCCTCGGTGAGGGCCAACCCAGAGATCGAAGTGCCCTTTGCCAGACTGTCGCGCAGGATCGGAAGGACAAACCCCGCATGGCGGGATGCGCCGTCGAACGCCACGCGGCGGGTGGTGTCGTGGATCTGCGGGTTGGAAAAGCGTCGCGCGATCAGATCGAGATAGGCATCCGGTGTCATGCCCGGCACAGGCTGCACATGCGGGGCGATTTCGTCGGTCTGGACCTTGCGGAAGAACGCCGCGATCTGGGCGTCCTCCATACAGGCGGCAATGGTCGGCAGGCCCAGGAGTTCGCCGGCATTGGCCAGAACTTGGTGGCCCGCATTGAGCATGCGGATCTTCATCGCCTCAAAGCTGTGCACGTCCTGCGTCAGGGTTGCGCCGACAATCTCCCAGGCGGGGCGGCCTGCGCAAAAGTCATCCTCGATGACCCATTGGCGGAAATTCTCGTGTGTCACGGGCACCGCGTCGATCACGCCAAGCGCGCGGGCGCGGGCCAGCTCGGCCTCGCCGGTGGCGGGCACGATGCAATCGACCATCGCGTTCGGAAAGCTGCTTTGGGTTTCGATCCAATCGGCAAGGTCAGGGTCGGTGGCGCGGGCCAGACCCACAATCGTTTGCCGCAGGATTGCACCATTGCCCTGAAGGTTGTCGCAGGATTGGCCGGTGAAGGGCGCGTGCCCTGCGGCGCGGCGGGTGCGCAGTGCGGCCACCATTGCACCAAAGACGGTTTTGGGGGCGTCAGGGTGGGCAATGTCGTGCTGGAGGTCAGGGTGCGACAGGTCGAGCGCGCCTGTGGCGTTCAGATAATACCCGCCTTCGGTCACGGTCAGCGACACGATGCGGATGGCTGGATCGGACATGGCTGCGATCAGCGGGGCATTGCCCTCGGCCACTGGCACAAAGCCGATCATGGAGCCGATCACCTCGGCGGAGGTGCCAGCCGGATCGAGTTCGATCAGCGTTGTCAGGCAGTCCTGTGCCAACAGCTTGTCGCGCATTTTGGCGTCGCCTGCGCGGACACCTGCGCCGATAATCGCCCAATCATGGGCCAAACCCTGCTGCATCAGCTTGTGCAGGTACCATGCTTGGTGGCCCCGGTGAAAGTTGCCAAGGCCGATATGCACGATCCCTGCGGTCAGTGCGCTGCGGTCATAGGTCGGGCGCGCGATGGCGTCGGGCAGGTGGGGCAGGTTCGCCTGTGTCAGAGGCAGGTTGGTGACGCGGGTCGTATGTGTCAGCTCATCCATTGGCCACCATCCACGTTGTAGCATTGGGCCACGATGTAGGTGGCGTCGTCACTGGCAAGGAACACTGCCATGCCGGTCAGATCTTCTGCGCGGCCCATGCGGCCAAAGGGGACGGCATCGCCGACCTCGCGCTTTTTCTGGCCGGGGGCCTTGTTTTCGTATTTGGCAAAGAACGCATCCACACCGTCCCAGTGTTCGCCATCCACCACTCCGGGGGAAATGGCGTTCACGTTGATGCCGTGCTGGATCAGGTTTTGACCTGCCGATTGGGTGAGCGAGATGATCGCAGCTTTGGTGGCGCAATAGACGGCGACAAGCGGTTCGCCGCGGCGCCCTGCCTGACTGGCCATGTTGATGATGCGGCCTTTGATGCCGCGGTCGATCATATGATTGGCCACCGCCTGAAGCGTAAAGAGCGTACCGGCGACATTGATGTCGAAGGTGCGGGCATAGTCGGCGCGAGTAATCTCGGTGATCGGGGCGGCGGTGAAGATCGCGGCGTTGTTGATCAGGATGTCGATCTGGCCGAGCCTGCCTACAGTGGTGGCAACGGCTGCGTCAATGCTGGCTTGGTTGGTTACATCCATTTCGACCGCGATGGCGTTTGCCCCGATCTCGGAGGCGGTTTGCTCGGCGCGGGTGATATCGATATCGCCAATCGCCACGCGCGCACCTTCGCGCACATAGGCTTCGGCAAAAGCCCGCCCAATGCCTCGCGCGGCCCCGGTGATCAGGGCAGTTTTTCCGGTCAGTCGTGTCATGCGATGCGCAGGCCCTTGTCGTCAAAGCGGTGGAGATGTTCGGCGCGCGGGGTCAGGTACACATCTGCGCCATAGCCCAAAGACAGCTCGCCCGTTGCCCGCACGGTCAGCGGTTCGGAGGACACGTCGGATTGGACGTGGAAGAACGTATCAGAACCAAGGTGCTCGGACACACCGACCTTGCCATGCCATGCGCCTTCGGTTTCGGAAATGTCGATATGTTCAGGGCGGATGCCAATAGTGGTGACGTCGTGTTTGCGGGCTTCGGCCCCGGTGATCAGGTTCATCTTGGGCGAGCCGATAAAGCCCGCGACAAAGGTATTGCGCGGCGCGCGGTAGAGCTCAAGCGGGCTTCCGACCTGCTCGATATGCCCCGCCTGAAGCACGACGATCTTGTCGGCCATTGTCATGGCTTCGACCTGATCATGGGTGACGTAGATCATCGTGGTGGCAAGCCGTTTGTGCAATTCGCTGATTTCAAGCCGCATGCCGACGCGGAGCGCGGCATCGAGGTTTGACAGCGGTTCGTCAAAGAGGAACGCACTCGGTTCGCGTACAATGGCCCGGCCGATGGCGACGCGCTGACGCTGACCGCCGGACAACTGGCCGGGCCGCCGATCAAGGTAGTCGGTGAGGTTCAGAACGGAGGCGGCATTGGTAACACGCCGGTCGATCTCGGACGGATCCATCTTTGCCATGCGCAGGGGGAAGGCGATGTTTTTGCGCACGGTCATGTGCGGATAAAGTGCGTAGGACTGAAACACCATCGCCAGTCCGCGTTTGGCGGGGGGCACCATCGTGGCGTCGGTCCCGTCGATCGAAATGACGCCGCCTGACACGTCCTCCAGCCCGGCGATCAGGCGCAGCAAAGTGGATTTGCCGCAGCCAGAGGGGCCGACGAATACGGTGAATTCGCCGTCTTCAATGGTCAGGTCCAGCGGGGGAATAACCTCGACTTCACCGAAGGCTTTCCTGACTTTGTCGAGCACAATACGTCCCATGGGTGAATTCCTTATTTTACGGCGCCGAAGGTCAGGCCACGGACAAGTTGTTTCTGGCTGAACCAGCCAAGGATGAGGATCGGGGCGATGGCCATGGTGCTGGCCGCGCTAAGCTTGGCGTAGAACAGGCCTTCGGGGCTGGAATAGCTGGCGATAAATGCGGTCAGCGGGGCAGCTTTGGCCGCCGTCAGGTTGAGTGTCCAGAACGCTTCGTTCCAGGCAAGGATGAAGTTGAGCAACAGTGTCGACGCGATGCCAGGAATGGCCATCGGGGTCAGCACATACAGGATCTCTTCGCGCAGGGTTGCGCCATCCATCCGCGCTGCTTCGAGGATCTCTCCGGGAATTTCCCGGAAATAGGTGTAGAGCATCCAGACAATGATCGGCAGGTTGATCAGCATGATGACGATCACAAGGCCGATGCGCGAGTCGAGCAGCCCGAATTCGATGAAGATCAGGTAGATCGGGTAAAGAACGCCGACCGCTGGCAACATTTTGGTCGAGAGCATCCACAACAGGATGTCCTTGGTGCGCGCCGAAGGCACAAACGCCATCGACCAAGCCGCCGGGATGGCGATCATCACACCCAAGATCGTTGAGCCGCCCGCGATGAACACCGAGTTCCACAAGAACCGCATGTAGTTGGAGCGTTCCTGAACCACGGCATAGTTTTCGAGCGTCCAGTCGAAGAACAGGAACACGGGCGGATCGCTGATGGCCTGTGCCTCGGTCTTGAAGCTGGTCAGGATCGTCCAGAGGATCGGGAAAAAGATCAGCAACCCGATGCCCCAAGCCAGCGTTGTGTTGATCACCTTGCGTTGCGTCGTGATGGAACGGGCCATGCGTCTAACTCCTCACGCGTCCAGGTTCTTGCCAACAATGCGCATCAGGAAGATGGCAATGATATTGGCGAGAATGATTGCATAGACGCCGCCTGCTGATCCCAACCCGACGTTCTGGCTTTCGAGAACGCGTTGGAAGATCAGGTAGGTCAGCGTTCGTGTCCCAAAGGCCCCACCGGTGGTGACAAAGATTTCGGCAAAGATCGACAGAAGAAAGATCGTCTGGATCAGGATTACGATGGTGATCGCGCGGGACAGGTGCGGCAGCACCATGTAGAAAAAGCGGGCCACTACAGAGGCGCCATCCATTTCGGCGGCCTCAAGCTGTTCGCCGTCAAGCGACTGGATCGCGGTCAGCAAAATAAGCGTCGCAAAGGGCAGCCATTGCCATGAGACAATCAGAACAATCGAAAAAAGCGGCGCGTCCGACAGCCAGACAACCGGCTCTGCGCCAAAAGCTTCCCAAAGGTGGGACAGCAAACCGTTGTTGGGGTCCATGAAGATGTTCTTCCAGACCAGCGCGGTTACGGTGGGCATAACAAAGAAGGGTGCGATGACAAGGATACGGACAACGCCTTGTCCCCACATCGGTTGGTCCAGCAGGATCGCCAGCAGGATACCAAAGATCACGGTAATGAGAAGCACGCCCAGCACGATAATCAGGGTTGTTTGCACTGCGGGCCAAAAGGCGCTGGAGCTGATGAACCGGACATAGTTGTCGAAGCCGACAAAACCCTGATCGCCGCCGCGCAAAGGAAGATATTGGCGGAACGAAAACCACAGGGTCATGGTGAGCGGAACAAGCATCCACCCGAGAAGCAAAATGACCGCCGGGGCCATCATCAAGCGGGCCGCTGATCGGGATTGTTGGGTTGCCATGACGCAAATTCTCCGGGTTCGGGCAAGATCGCCCGTGGATACCATGCTACACGTTGTGTGATGCTGTGTGTGAAGCGTTGGAAGGCGACGACATGCGCCGCCTTCCGCAAGATGGTCAGGTCAGCGGTAGCCCGCAGCCTCCATTGCTTCGTTGGTGATGGCCTGTGCTTTGGCCAGAGCCTCTTCGACGGTCTGCTGACCGGCATAGGCCGCCGAGAATTCCTGGCTCACCTCAGAGGCGATACCGGCGAATTCCGGGATGGCGGCAAACTGGATGCCGACATAAGGAGTTGGTTCAACCGTGGAATTGGTTGGATCAGCCGACAGGATCGAGTCCAACGTCATCTGGGCAAACGGAACCTTCTGGTATTCGGGGTTCTCATACAGCGACTTGCGCGCGCCGGGAGGGACGTTGGCCCAACCTTCGTTGGCCGCGACCAGCTCGATATAGTCTTTCGAGGTTGCCCATTCGATAAACTCTTTCGCGGCTGCCTCTTTCTGAGTGCCTGCCGGAATGGCAAGTGCCCATGCCCAGAGCCAGTTCGAACGCTTGCCAAGCCCTGTGTCGGGTGCAAGTGCAAAGCCTACGCTATCGGCCACGGTCGAGTCGTTGGGGTTGCTGACGAAGGAGGCCGCAACCGTTGCGTCGATCCACATGCCGCACTTGCCCTGTTGGAAAAGCGACAGGTTTTCGTTGAAGCCGTTGGTGGCGTATCCAGCAGGACCGGATTCGTTCATCATGCCAACAAAGAAGTTGAGCGTGTCAGCCCAGGGCTGTGTGTCAAATTGGGCGTTCCAGTCCATGTCGAACCAGCGGGCGCCAAACGAGTTGGACATCGCGGTGATGAACGCGCCGCCTTCGCCCCAACCGGCCTTGCCACGCAGGCAAATGCCGTTGATTTCGGCGTCACGGTCGGTCATGGCCGCGGCGGCTTCGCGGACGAAATCCCATGTCGGCGCTGTCGGCATTTCCAGACCAGCAGCTTCCATCAGGTCGGTGCGGTACATGATCATCGAGCTTTCGCCGTAGAACGGTGCCGCATAAAGCGTGCCGTCATGGCTCAGACCGCCAGCCATTGCAGGCAGAAGATCGCCAACATCGTAGCCCTCGGACAGATCGTTCAGCGGAACGAGCCATTCGTTCGCACCCCAGATCGGCGTTTCGTACATGCCGATCGTCATGATGTCGAACTGGCCGCCCTTGGTGGTGATATCTGTCGTGACACGCTGGCGCAGCACGTTTTCCTCAAGCGTCACCCATTCGACTTCGTGGCCTGTCTTGGCCGTAAAGTCAGCGGTGTACCCCTGCATGCGGATCATGTCGCCATTGTTGACTGTTGCGATAGTGATGGTCTCTGCCTGTGCGGCCCCGACCATGATAAGCGACATCGCTGTCGCCGCACGAAGTGCGTTACTAAGGTGCATCCGAATCCTCCCTGATCTTAAGATTACCTTGACGCTATGGAACACCATTCTGTTTACTCGCGTCAATAAAAAATTTACTCGCGTAAACTTTTTCAGGCCGAGTCCCGCATGATCAGACGAGCGGCAAACAGGCTTTCCGATCGGGTGTCGAGCCGTCCTCCACTTTCGATCAGCCGGAAAAGGGTTTCCACCGCATGATCGGATACCGCGTTGTAATCATGGGCTGCTGTGGTCAGGGACGGGCAGGTGAAGCGTGAAAACGGGTGGTCGTCATGGGACGCTACGCGCAAACGACAATCGGCCCCGCGTCCGACCTTCACACCGCTTTCATAACAGGCGGAAAGAAATCCGATGGCCAGACGATCATTGCTGCACAGCACTGTATTTGTCGGCAAAGTCCCGTCGGCCAGCACCTTCAGCCCGCCTTGACGCCCGATTTCCTCAAAACCCCAACCTGTGCCGTCAACCTTGACCACATGCGGCTCAAGCCCAAGCCGCTCCATCATGGACAGATAGGCGGTGCGGCGTTTGTTGGCATTGGGGTTTGCGGGGGTTTTCATCTCAAAGAAACAGGGCGCTTCACCGGTGCGGCTTAGGTATTCGACGGTTTGAGACACAAAACTATGGTTGTCAGAGCCGATAAACGCCTCGCCCATGCCTTCGATGTTGCTGTCAAACAGGACTGTCGGAACGTGTTTGCAAAACGTCTCGATCGCCGATTTGTCCGACTCGCGCCCAAGTGGGGCAAGCAGAACCCCCGCTGGTTTAATCGACCGCAAACTGTCGAGGATATCGTTCTCATGCGCCTGATCGCCATGGGCGCTGAACAGCGACGGGGTAAAGCCCGCCTCGATGCAGCGACCTTCGATCACCCGAACGATTTCGGCGAAGAACGGATCGGCCAGATAGGGCACCACGATGCCGATATTCTTGGTCAGCTTCCGGTTTTGGTTCATCGCGTAGATGTTGGGGCGGTAGTCGTATTTCTCCAAGGCTGCCTCGATCCGCATGCGCGTGGATTTGCGGACGCTGCTGGGATCATGAAAGTATTTGGACACAGTGGGCCGTGAAATGCCGCTGATCGCAGCGAATTCTTCCATGTTTTTGATTTCGGTATGTGACATGGCGGACCCTGTAGGCGTTAACAAACGAAACTTGGCGTTGGCTTACAGTTTCTTATCGCGCGCAAAAAATCAACATGCCATGGCAAGTTTACGTACAGCCAATGTGTGGCGCGGACAAAAGCCGGTTTCTTCAAGCACATGGCTTTGGGTTGGACGGTCAGCGCAAGTCTTTGAGCGTCAGGTAAAGCATCCGGTATCGGCGCAGCCTGTCTTCAAGCGCTGGGTCTGCAATGGGGTCGAACCAATCTGCGATCTTGGGCTGTTGGCCCAGATCAGACAGGGACATCGCGCCAAGCCCGCAGGCGGCAAGGCGGGCCGCGCCCATCGCCGGGCCTGCATCAGACCCTGCGGTGCGTGCGATCCGTTTGTCCGTGGCGCTGGCGATGAGGGTCAAAAGGAAGGGCGATTTGCTGCCCCCGCCCAGTGCGGCAAGGTGGGGCAGGTCAGTGATCGTCTCGCCAAAACTGTCCACCGCATCGGCAAAGGTAAAGGCCACCGCCTCGATTACCGCGCGGCAAAGGCCTGCGCGGTCGGTGCTGTCCTCAAGCCCAAAGAACCCGGCACGGATATGCGGGTCGCCATGCGGGCTGCGTTCCCCGGTGAGATAGGGCAGGAAGATCGGAACGCGGGTCGGATCGGCCGCTTCAGCAAGCGCCACGACGTCCCCCGCGCTGATGCCGAGCTGGCCCGCCAACCACGCGATGGGCCGTGCACCGTTGAGCATGGCGGCCATCTGATACCAGCGGTTTGGCACGGTATGGGCAAAGGCATGCACGAACTTGGCCGGGTTCGGGTGATAGGCATCACCCGCGACGAACAACTGCCCAGACGTCCCAAGCGAGATAAACCCGCGCCCCGGTTCGGTTGCGCCCAGTGACACGGCGCCGGTTGCCGCATCGCCGCCGCCAGCTACCACGGGGATGCCTTTGGGCAGGCCGGTCTGGTCCGCGGCCTGTTGCGTGACCTGCCCGACGATCTCGTGACCATCTGCGAGGTGCGGCAGCCAATGGGGTTCGGTGGAAGTCGCCTGTGCCGCGTCAACGCTCCAGCCGCGCGTCGCCTGATCGAGCCAGAGTGTGCCAGCAGCGTCTGATCGGTCCGTGGCCAAAGCGCCATGCAGGCACAGGCCAATATAATCCTTGGGCAGCAGGATATGGGCAATGCGCGCGTGGGTGTCAGGTTCTTCGCGCGCCATCCACATCAGTTTTGGCGCAGTAAAGCCGGGCAGGGGAAGCACGCCGGCGATGGTCCCGATTTCGGGCAGGGCGGTGTGCAGAGCCGCGCAATCATCGGTGGCGCGGCTGTCATTCCAGAGGATCGCCGGGCGCAGCACGGCTTGGTGCGCATCCAACAGAACCGCGCCGTGCATCTGCCCGGACAGGCCAATGGCGGTGATGCTGGACAGCGGGACGGTCGCGCTGACCTCGGTCAGGGCCGTACAGGTTGCTGTCCACCACGCGCCGGGGTCTTGTTCAGACCAGCCGGGACGGCGCGATTGCACCGTCAAGTCGGCAGTAGCCGATGCCAGAATCGCTGTGCCGTCGGTATAGATTACCTTGACCGCAGACGTGCCTATGTCGATGCCCAGATACATGATGCAGCCATACGTCAGCGCTAACATTGGTGCAAGTCAGGTCAAGGCTCTGGGAACTGGCGTGGCGGGAAAACCCGCGCTAGACAGGACCCAACCAAGGGAGATGAGGCCATGAGCAGTCTTGATGCGAAATTTGCACGGCTTGGCGCGGACAATGCGCCGGGGCAAGAAGTGCGGCAATCCGCCGATGATCTGAAATCGACGATGCGCGGGGATATCCTGCCGGGGGTGCCGGTGGATTTCTCGCATGGGGATGTGGATGCGTTTGAACCGACGCCGGGTGCGCGTGCCGCTTGGGAAGACGGATTCACTGCTGGCGCGGCCCAAGCCTATACCGAATATCGGGGTGCTGCGGCGATCCGCGATGATGTGGCCGCCAGCCTTGCCGCCTTCACCGGCGCGCCGGTCGATCCGGTGGACGAGTTGATCATCACGCCCGGCACGCAGGGGGCGCTGTTCCTTGCACTGGGCGCGGTGGTGGATCGGGGCACCAAGGTCGTGGTGCTTGAACCGGATTATTTTGCCAACCGCAAGCTGGTGACATTTTTTGGCGGTGAAATCCTGCCCGTTGCTCTGCATTATTTTGAGGACGCCCCGCAGCGCGGACCTGACCTTGGTCAACTGAAAGCGGCGTTCGAGGCAGGGGCCGAGGTGCTTGTCTTCTCGACCCCGAACAACCCGACAGGTGTTGTGACCCAAGACGCGGCAATCCTCGAAATCGCGCGGCTCGCGGCGCAGTATGATGTGACGGTCATTGTCGACCAGCTTTATTCGCGGCTGCTTTATGGCAGCGAAAGCTATACCCATCTGCGCGCCTGCGCCGAGCGGCCAAAGAACCTGATCACCATTATGGGGCCGTCCAAGACTGAATCGCTCAGCGGGTTTCGCCTTGGTGTCGCCTTCGGGTCTGCGGCATTGATCGAACGGATGGAGAAATTGCAGGCCATCGTGTCGCTGCGCGCGGCGGGTTATTCGCAGGCGGCGCTCAAGACGTGGTTCCACGAACCCGAGGGCTGGCTGGAAAGCCGCATCGCGCAGCACGAGGCGATCCGCGATGATCTGCTGGCGATTTTCCGCGCCGCTGGTTTCCGGACTGCGTGTCCGCAGGCGGGCAGCTACCTGTTCCCGGAATTGCCTAAACTCGTGGTCTCACCAGAAGATTTCGTGCGGCTTTTGCGGGTGCAAGCGGGCGTGACCGTGACGCCGGGGTCAGAGTTTGCGCCGCATACTGGCAACAGCGTGCGGCTGAACTTTTCACAGGATCACGCGGCGTCGGTGGCCGCCGCCCACCGGATTGTCGAGATGGTCGAAAGGTATCGCACATGAAAATCGGGATTGCAGGCATGGGCGCGATCGGGTTGCGGGTTGCGCAGGAACTGGACCGGGGTGGCATACCGGGGTGCACATTGGCGGGCATTTGTGCCCGCAATGCGGATCGTGCCGCAGAGGCAAACGCTATCTTGACTTCGCCCGCGCCTGTCTACGCGCTGGCCGAGATTGCCGATCATTGCGACGTGGTGATCGAAACCCTACCGCCGCAGATGTTCATGGATTTGGCAGTGCCCGTGGTGCAGGCTGGCAAGGAACTGATCGTATTGTCGGCCAGCCAGTTGCTGGGCCAAGAGGCGCTGTTCGATCTGGCGGCCAAGACAGGCGCCAAGATCATTGTGCCCTCGGGCGCGATGTTGGGCCTTGATGCGATCAAGGGCGCGGCGGTCGGTGCTCTGCACTCGGTCGTAATCGAGACGCGCAAGCCTGTCGCGGGTCTGGCCAAGGCGCCGTATGTGGTGGACAACGGCATTGACCTATCAAACGTGGCAGGACCGATGTTGGTGCTGGGCGGGACGGTGACCGAGGTGGCCCGCGTGTTTCCCGCCAACGTCAACGTGGCCGTCGCGGTCAGCCTTGCAGGCTTTGGCCCCGACAAGACCAGAATGGAGGTTTGGGCCGATCCCGCGCTGGACAAAAACAAGCACACGGTCCGCGTGACTTCGGACAGTTCGGATTTCGAAATGACGATCCAGAACCGCCCGTCCGAGGAAAACCCCGCAACCGGCAAGATCACCGCTCTGAGCGTGATTGCGCTTTTGCGGGCGAAAACAGCGGTGCTTCAGGTGGGAACCTGACAGTCAACTCAGTCCAGACGGACGTTCGAGGTGGATGCGCCCTGTTCTTCGGCGCTCCACCCCATCTGGTCGAGGGTGAAGCTTGCGCCAATGGCGATCACGGCGATGGCGGCAAATCCAACAAGCATGGCTTTCACTTTGAGATCTCCTTGGGCGTGGTTTCCCGAAGCAGGTAGGTCACGAGGTCGGCGCGGTCTTGCGCGCCGGTGATCCGCTGCATCGGCATCTTGGTACCGGGTATGTAATGCTCTGGGCCGATATCGAAAAGAGCATCAATGGTGTTTTCGTCCCAAATAAGGGTCGATCCATTCAGGGCGTCTGAATAGGCGTAATCCTCGACGGTGCCTGCCCTGCGACCGAACAGATCATATAGGCTGGGTCCGGCGCGGCGGGCGCTTCCGGGGGTCAGAGTGTGGCAGATCGAACATTTGCGCATGAACTGCCGCTCACCATTTGGCATGCTGTCTGCGTCGGCCAAAAAGCTGGGCGCGCCGGTGGCCATGGGATTGGCCTCGCTCATTGTAGCGACGGGCCAGGAATACATGCGCGGATCAAGCCCGCCTGCGTGGATGTTCGTGCCATCTTGTGAAAACGCCAAGGCCCAAACCGGGCCGCGTTCTGTGGCGCGGAAATCGCGGGCTATGCGCCAAGTGGGCGTGTCGATCACCATAATGTAGCCTTCACCGTCCCCAACAGCGAGCAAAGACCCGTCCGTGGTTTGCGCCAGAGACAAGACGGGGCGACGTTCCAGAGTGAGATCTGCGACTGTATCGCCCGTGGCCAAATCCAACACGCGTGTGCCGCCGTCAACGGCCCCATAGGCCAGCCAGCCCGCATCTTCGTTCAGTTCCAGTTCATTGACGCCGAACCCATGTTCGGTCACGCGCAAAGACTCCGTCGCGGTTGCCACGTCCCAAAGGCGGATGCTGCCATCGGCTGAGGCAGAATACAGTCCGGTTCCGTTCCTGGTGAAGGCCACATCGTTGACCGGGCCACGATGTCCGGTCATGAAGCGCGGCGCGGTGCCATCGCGGGACCACAGACCAATGCTGCCATCCCAGCTGGCAGAGGCAAACTGTGTGGCATCGGGTGACAGCGCCAGTGACACCACCTTGCCCTTGTGGCCGGTCCAGACCGCCAGTTGCGTACCTTCGGGGGACCAGACGCGCAGGGTGAAGTCATCACCTGCGGAGACAATCATGTTGTCTGGAGTAAACAGCACAGCGTTTACGGCTGCTTCGTGCCCGTCGAACCAGAGCGGTTGCTGACCTGACCAAAGCCCCACTGCGTTGTCAAAACTGACAGTTGCGATCTGGTCGGTGTCGGACACGGCAATTCCCATGATGGGGCCGCCATGCCCTTGGAGTGTAAAGAAATCCCCTGCGGACAGAGCTGTTGCACAGAACAAAACCGCAGAGGTGGCGAACGCCCGTCGCATGTTACTCGGCAGGGGTCGCGTCGCGGGGCGCTTTTGCGTCACGCTCTTTGACCTCTTCGACCCACAGACTGTGGTGTTCTTTGGCCCATTGCTCTTCGACCATGCCGTTGCCCATTGCGTCGAACGCGCCTTCCATACCAACCGAGCCAATGTAGATATGCGCGAGGATGATCGCCATGAGCACAAAGCTGACAATTGAGTGCCAGAGCTGAGCATATTGCATTTCCTCGTGCGGAGTCATTGCTTCGGGCAGAATACCAAAGCCCATCATCTCGGGTAGGCCTGTGCTGTTTAGGATGGCAAAGGTCTTGGCAAACAACGGCAGTTCGAACGGGAACAGCAGCGAAATGCCCGAGACTGAAATCGAGACGCCAAGGACAATGGTGGACCAGAAGATCATCTTTTGACCGGCGTTGAATTTTTTGGCAGGCGGGTGACCACCGCCAAACAGACCGCCGCCTTTGGCCAGCCATTTGAGGTCTGTTTTGTCGGGGAAGTTGTGTACGACCCACATCACGAAGATCATGACCAACGCCAGCATAAAGGCCCAAGAGACGTTATTGTGGACCCATTTTGATCCGGTTGCCAGCCATGCATAAGAGTCGTGTCCAAATGCCGGGATCAGGAACTTGCGACCCATCAGGGACAAAAGACCGGTGATCCCCAGCAGGATGAAAGACCCGGCCAAAAGCCAATGTCCAAAACGTTCGAAATTCTTGAACCGCTCGATGGTGCGGCCGGTCTTTTGGCCGTCAATCATCACGCGACCGCGCAGGAGGTAGAACAGTGCAAGCGCGCCAATTGTGCCCAAGAGCAGGTAGCCGCCATAGGTCAGCAGCGGTCCTTCACGGAACAACACCCACCACATGCCACGATCCTGAATCAGCACCTCTGATGCCGGGCCTCGGATCTGTGTGGTGATATCCGCCGAATTGAACCGCAACCCACGCCAAAGTTCGGGGTCTGACGCACCGCCCAAGGTGCCAAGCTGGTCCGAAATCCCTGCTGCCGCGTCGGGGTTGCCGATATTGTCCGCGCGCGCTGCGTCGTCTACGGGCAGGCCCTGTTGGCGGCGTAGAATGTCGTCCAGTGTCGAGGCTCCGCCCGTAGCAGAGCGGTCGGTTGCGGGAGCAGTTTCCTGTGCAGACGGAACGGACGGAAGCGCCAGTCCGATTGAAAGCACAGTCAGCAAGAGCAAGCTGCGAAGCAGGGTCATGTCGTGATCCTCGGGCTGTTGGTCAAAACGATTATTGTTGGTCTTGAAGTCTTGGGACAGGGCCACTTTGTGGGCGCTGACCAAAAACTTCTGTGTGTGCGGAGCGTGAAGTCAAAAAAGCCCCCGGCACTGTTGCCAGCGCCGGAGGCCGTTTTCTGTCAGAGCTTAGCCGTCTTTCAGGTCGTAGGCTGTGCCCCAGCCCCATGCGCCCGAGCCGAAGCCACGGGCAACAACGCGCTCGCGGTAGATGTTGGCGACCGTGTCGCCGTCACCGGCCAAAAGCGCTTTGGTGGCGCACATTTCCGCACAGATCGGCAGTTTGCCTTCGTCGATCCGGTTGCGGCCATACTTGGCGAACTCTGCGGCAGAGTGGTTTTCTTCGGGGCCACCGGCGCAGAAGGTACATTTGTCCATCTTGCCGCGTGATCCGAAGTTGCCTGCCTGCGGGTATTGCGGCGCACCGAAGGGGCACGCGTAGAAGCAATAGCCGCAGCCGATGCAAAGGTCCTTGGAGTGCAGAACCACACCTTCTTCGTTCTGGTAGAAACAATCCACCGGGCAGACGGCCATACAGGGCGCGTCCGAACAGTGCATACATGCAACAGAGATCGACCGTTCACCGGGCTTGCCGTCGTTGATCGTAACCACCTTGCGGCGGTTGATCCCCCACGGAACCTCGTGTTCGTTCTTACATGCTGTGACGCAGGCGTTGCATTCGATGCAGCGTTCGGCGTCGACAAGGAATTTAGCTCGTGCCATGTCTCAGGTCCTCCTCAAGCTGCCATAATCTTGCAAAGTGTGGCTTTGGTTTCCTGCATCTGGGTCACCGAGTCGTAGCCATACGTTTGCGCCGTGTTGGTTGATTCACCCAATACATAGGGGTCCGCGCCTTCCGGGTACTTGGACCGTTGGTCCTCGCCCTGGTAATGCCCGCCAAAGTGGAAAGGCATAAACGCAACACCGGCGGCGACCCGTTCGGTTACCAAGGCCATCACTTTGACCTTGCCGCCCTCGGGGCCTTCGACCCAAACCTGTGCACCATCCCGCACACCAAGATCATTGGCGTCGCGCGGGTTGATTTCGATGAACATGTCCTGCTGCAGTTCGGCAAGCCACGGGTTTGAACGTGTCTCGTCACCGCCGCCCTCGTATTCGACCAAGCGGCCAGAGGTGAGGATGATCGGGAATTCGCCCGAGAAATCCTTGGCTTGGATCGACTTGTACATGGTCGGCACGCGCCAGAATTTCTTGTCCTCATAGGTCGGGTAGTCGGCCACGAGGTCGTAACGGTTGGTATAGAGCGGTTCGCGGTGAACTGGAACCGGATCGGGGAAGGTCCACACAACGGCGCGGGCCTTGGCGTTGCCAAAGGGCGCGCATTCGTGCTTGATTGCAACCCGCTGGATACCACCCGACAGGTCGGTTTTCCAGTTGGTCTTCGGACCTGCCACAGCGTCAATAGCCGCGCGTTCGTCGGCTGTCAGGTCACCGTCCCAACCAAGGTCCATGAGCATCTGCATGGTGAATTCCGGGTATCCGTCCTGGATTTCGGAATTCGCAGAAGCCACACCCTCGGCCAAAAGGTTCTCGCCGTCCTTTTCCACACCAAAACGGGCACGGAAAGTCAGGCCACCTTTCGATACCGGCAGCGACATGTCATACAGGTTCGCTGTTCCGGGGTGGTTCATCTCGGGAGTGCCCCAGCACGGCCACGGCAGGCCGTAGTAGTCGCCATCTGCCGGGCCACCATTGGCGCGCAGCGTCGTGCGGTCAAAGGTGTGCTGGTTGGCCATGTGCAGTTTCATCCGCTCGGGCGATTGGCCGGTATAGCCGATGGTCCACATGCCGCGGTTGAATTCGCGGGTGATGTCCTCGACCACCGGGGTGATACCGTCGTCTTCCAACGCGATATTGCGGAAGATCTCGTCGTGGAAGCCGAACTTCTTGGCGAAGAGGCCCATGATCTCTTCGTCGATCTTGGCCTCAAAAAGCGGGGCCATGATCTGATCACGCCACTGGATAGATCGGTTAGAGGCAGTGACAGAACCACGGGTTTCGAACTGCGTCGTTGCCGGAAGCAGGTAAACGCCATCAGTGCGGTCGTGCAGCACGGCAGACACGGTCGGGAACGGATCAATCACAACAAGTGTGTCGAGCTTTTCCATCGCCGTCTTCATTTCCGGCAAGCGGGTCTGCGAGTTGGGCGCGTGGCCCCACAGAACCATAACGCGGGTGTTATCCGGCTGATCCAGATTTTCGCGGTCTTCCAGAACACCGTCGATCCAACGCGACACTGGAATGCCCGTCAGGTTCATCATCGGTGTGTCGCCCACCTTTTCCGGCGAGAAACGGCCTTTGAGGTAATCAAGGTCTTCGCCCCAGACGCGCGCCCAATGGGCCCACGAACCTTCGGCCAAGCCGTAATAGCCGGGCAGAGTGTCGGCGAGAACGCCAAGGTCGGTTGCGCCCTGAACGTTGTCGTGACCACGGAAGATGTTCGTGCCGCCGCCTTCGGTGCCCATGTTGCCAAGCGCCAACTGAAGGATGCAATACGCACGAGTATTGTTGTTGCCGTTGGTGTGCTGGGTGCCACCCATGCACCAAATCACGGTGCCGGGACGGTTATTGGCCAGCGTGCGGGCCACGCGCTCAAGCTGCGAGCCGGGCGCACCCGTGACGCGTTCAACCTCTTCGGGTGTCCACTTGGCGACTTCTTCCTTGATCTGGTCCATGCCCCACACACGGGTGCGGATGAACTCTTTGTCTTCCCAGCCGTTCTCGAAGATGTGGTACAGAATACCCCAGACCAGCGCGACGTCGGTACCGGGCCGGAAGCGGACATATTCGTCCGCATGGGCTGCGGTGCGTGTGAAACGCGGATCGCACACGATCACCGGTGCGTTGTTTTGCTCTTTTGCCTTGAGAACATGAAGCAATGACACCGGGTGTGCCTCGGCGGGGTTGCCGCCGATGATGAAAATCGCGCGCGACTTGTGGATGTCATTGTAGCTGTTGGTCATGGCGCCGTAGCCCCAGGTATTCGCAACACCGGCAACCGTGGTCGAGTGACAGATGCGCGCCTGGTGGTCGATATTGTTCGTGCCCCAATAGGCCGCGAACTTGCGCATCAGGTAAGCTTGTTCGTTGTTGTGCTTGGCAGATCCCAGCCAATAGACAGAATCCGGGCCGCTTTCGTCGCGGACCTCAAGCATCTTGTCGCCGATCTCATCGATCGCCTGTTCCCAGGAAATGCGCTTCCACTCTCCACCTTCTTTTTTCATCGGGTACTTGAGGCGACGTTCGCCGTGGGCGTGTTCGCGGACGGCAGCACCTTTGGCGCAATGGGCGCCAAGGTTGAACGGGCTGTCCCAACCGGGTTCCTGGCCAATCCAGACGCCATTGCTGACTTCGGCAACAACGGTACAGCCGACGGAACAGTGAGTGCAGACAGATTTGACGGTTTCAACCGCGCCGTTCACGGCAGTGGCTGCGCTGGCTTGGGTCACCGCGCCGCCCGTGGCGCTGATCGCGGCAAGGCCACCGATGGCCAGACCCGATCCACGCAAGAACGAGCGTCTGTCGACAGATTTATTGGAGATGTCCGAGATCAGGCCTGTCCGCGCAGTGCGCCGCGTCAGCCCTCCGGTTTTTTTTCTGAGCATATTGTCCCTCTTTGGCTACCTGCGGCGGAGTGCGCCGTCGGCTGGGTTGTGTCCTGTGACCAAAGCAAATCCGGTCAGCAGGGGGGAGGTGATCGACGGGGTCTTAGAACCGCGTGCTGGCGAGATAGGCGCGGGTATGTGCAGTGTCCTGCATCCGGCCATCGACTTTCGGTGTTTCGGCAGCTTCGGCCTGTGTGCCCGATACTGCAACTGCCGCGACCGCTACGGGTGCTGCGGTGCCTGCCAGTTTCAGAAAATCACGGCGGCTTTTGGACGCCTCGGTTTTCTCAGTCATGGAAGGTTCCTCCCTTCTTGGTGTTTGGTGCGGCGCGTGTGCCGCAGGGGTGGCGGTTGCCCGCCCGTTACGTATGTGACCTCGGCCCAAAGTCAGGCCGGGGTCAGTCTGAAAGCTTCGCGTTCGATCTGCATGAAAGCTTTGCCCACCGATCCAACTGCGCTGAACATCATCGCGGTCTTTGCGGTTTCCAGGTCGGCAAAGAACAGCCCGGCCCATGGTGCGATGTGACGATTGAAGAAAAGTTTCTGATCTTCAATCGTCGCGGGATTTGAAAAACGCCCGACGATCAATCCACCCATGACTTCCATCAGCGTTGCGATGTTGTCTTCGGGTTCGTACACGTTCGGGGCCCGTTCGATACGGCGCGCCGAAAGATCGCTGCGCAACAAGGCGAGCGGTTTTTCATGCAGGAATCCGGTCAGATAAAAGCTGGCATAGGGCAGCAATTCACCGCGACCCAAGCCGATGAACAGCTTGTTGAACTCGCGTTCAGCTTGGGGCGCAGTTGTGGTCCGGGCACATTCCGCAAGGCGCCCAATTGCCTGGCCAAGCTCTGTATCGTCCCCCGACAGACCCGCTGTTTGCGACAGCAAAAGACCGTCCGGCGCCGCTGACAAAATCAGGCCGAGGTAATTGTAAAGATCCGCCCGAAGACGGTCTTCTTGAGACACCGATGGCGTGGGCTGAGCCGCGCTCATTGTCATCGTGGTTCGCTTTCTATTTTGAAACGCATCCGGCGAGGACGCGCAGGTTCCTCGGGTACTGTATCCAAAGGTATGCCGTGGGCATATCGGTCGCCGTTCGGATCGTCCAGCACCATGGTCGTAGATGCTTGTGCGGCATTTGCATTATCCTGCACAATTTCCGCACTTGGCATATCTTCCGATAGCGCGCTGACGTCCTCTGGCGCATCCAGCTTTTCTGACAGATTCTCTGGGGTATCAATTTCTTGGGCGGTTTGCGCCGCAAGTTTGGCGCGTTCCTGTTCTTCAAGAGCCTGAACATGGCGCAGCATTCCTTTGCCCACCTGATACGCCGTTTTGACCCCCGGCGCATCGGTCGTCGCATTGGTGAAATCGCCGTCGTAATCGTTCAGACCATCAAGGTTCGCCAGCACCGGATTGATACGCCACAACTGCCGCATCGCGCGGCGGCGCAAGCGTTCGGGTACGGCCTTGTTCATAAAGCCGATAATGTCCTGACCCGGTTCAATCGTATCGGGATCGGGCAGGCCGAATTCCTCAAGGATTTCGGCGTCGGTCTTGTCTTCAAGTTCGGCTTGCGCCGCCTCGACCTCGGCGGCTTCTGCCTTGCGGGCGTCTTCTGCTTCCTCGGCCTCAACCCGGGCCTTGCGCCGTGACCAGAAGTCAGATCTCCCATCGCTCATGACGGGCGGATCTTTCTGTCACGCGACGGGGCGCGGTACACATCGCTGACCTGCGTGATGCGCGGATCGCCTTTGCCATCTTCAACCTTGTCTTCGAGATAGCGTTGCCGTTTGCGTTTCACGAAAGGTTCCTCAACATAATGCGTGTCGGTCCAGTCCTGCATCCAAGCCACAAGCGCAGGGGGCATCGGAACCTTTTCCACCACGTCGTCGCCGCCGTCACTATACTGCATGGCCTCGTGTGGATTGGCGGTGATCAGCTTGATCTTGTAGGGCCAGTCATCCTCGCCGGGTTGAAGCACAACATAGGCACAAACCACCTGCTCAGCGAGCCCAATGCGGTAGGCCTCGGCATCGGTGCGCCATAGGGTCAGGGTTGCCGTGCCAATGTGGTATTCGGCAATTTCGCCATTTTCGCGCAACATTTTCCAATGGGCCGGGCCCGCTCCGGGCAACAGCGCTGTGGGCGTGTATGCCCATTTTTGCCAACGGGTGACACCGGGTCTGCGTTGCATGACAACGCCGACGGGCATTTCGATGTAACGTGGGTCAGGGGTGGTCAAAGTGGATCCTCCGAAGTCGTCACGCATGCACGTGGTTGACATCTGCCTAGCATAGCCATTGGGTATGTCGAAACCTCTAACCAACAACAAGAGACCACGCAGGCGCGCGCCGCGAAAGGGACGAAATGGGAACCAGACTACTTCTATGTGACTGTCTTGGCAGTCAAAATGTCGATGCGACACGCATTGGTGACGTAACATCGCTTGATCCGTCCAAGGTGTATACCAACCTTTGCGGCACGCAGGCTGAAACGGCGACAAAGGCCATCGAGGCCGGGGACGTGATCGTCGCCTGCACGCAGGAACGCGCATTTTTCGAGATGCTGGCCGAAGAGCTCGGCGTTGACGCGCCGCCTTTTGTGGACATCCGAGACCGTGCCGGATGGAGTGATGACAGCAAGACCGCAGGGCCGAAACAAGCGGCTTTGGCGGCGGAAGCGACACTGACGCTGCCTGCGGCCAAAGTGATCGATGTGGTCAGTGAGGGCACCTGCCTGATCATCGGCGCAGGCGAGGCCGTATTCGCGGCCGCCGCGCAGCTTTGCGACACGCTTGCCGTGACCGTTTTGCAAACTGATACGTCCGACGTACCGCTTGATCGACGATTTGACGTGGTGCGCGGCACTGTGCGCAACCTGAACGGTGCGCTGGGGCAATTCTCGGTGCGGATCAACGGGTTTTCCCAATTGCTGCCCGGTGGGCGCGGCGCGTTTGCCTTTAGCGATCCCAAGGACGGCGCGCTGTCCGAATGTGATGTGGTGATTGACCTTACCGGTGCACCCGCATTGGTGCCTGCACCGCACAAGCGCGAAGGCTACCTGCGCGCCGATCCGCGCCAACCCGTGGCCGTGGCGGCGACATTGGCCGAAGCGGCGCAGATGGTCGGCGCCTTCGAAAAGCCGCTTTATATTGCGCTGGAACCTGCGCTCTGTGCGCATAGCCGTGCGGAACAGACTGGGTGTTCCAAATGCCTCAATATCTGCCCTACAGGTGCGATCACCTCGGAGGGCGATCACGTAGCCATTGACCCGATGATCTGCGCCGGGTGCGGGGCATGCGCCGCTTTGTGTCCCTCCGGTGCCATCGCCTATGACGCGCCGCCCGTGTCCGCTGTGTTCCGGCGCTTGGACACGCTGTCTTCGACCTATCGCAAGGCTGGGGGCAAAGCACCGCGCCTGCTGGTGCATGATGCAGACCACGGGTCCGAGATGATCAGCCTTGCCGCACGATTTGGCCGGGGCTTGCCTGCGAATGTGATCCCGTTCTCAATGGACAGCCTTGCCGCGTTTGGCCATGCGGAAATGATGGCGGCGCTCAGCTGTGGCTTTGCGTCGGTAGATGTTCTTCTGGCTCCGCGCTCTGAACGCGAAACCCCACAAAACGAGGCTGCGCTGGCCAATGCGCTGTCGGCGGGGGGGCGGGTGCAGGTGCTTGACGTCACCGATCCCGACGCACTGAGCGATCACCTGTACGGCGCTGCGTTGGCAGATCCGGTGGGGACACCAAGCCTGCCCATCGGCACTCGCCGTCAGGTGGCCCGTGTGTCGGCCAAGGCGATGGTGCCCGACGCCGAGATCCTGCCATTGCCGGAAAATGCGCCCTACGGCGCGGTTTTGGTGGACACCGATGCCTGCACCTTGTGCCTGAGCTGTGTGTCGCTGTGCCCGTCCGGGGCCTTGGGCGACAACCCGGACCTGCCGCAATTGCTGTTTCAGGAAGATGCCTGCCTGCAATGTGGGATTTGCGCCAATATCTGTCCCGAAACCGCAATCACGCTGGAACCCCGCATGAACCTCACCGATGCGGCCTTCAGCCAAGTGGTCCTGAACGAGGAAGAGCCGTTTGCCTGCATCGATTGTGGGGCGCTTTTTGGGGTGAAATCAACCATCGAAAAGATCACCGAAAAGCTGGCGGGCAAACATTCCATGTTCGCCACCAGCGATGCGGCCAAGATGATCCAGATGTGCGACAATTGTCGAATTCAGGCGCAGTACCATTCGCAAAACAACCCGTTTGCTTTGGGTGCACCCCGCATTCCGCGCACAACGGATGACTATCTGAAGGATGGACCCTACTCGAAACGCAAAGACCACTGAAGCGCGCAAGATGTCTTTACGTGGCAAGGATCATGCGGGTTTGAACGCGCTTGATCCGTGCCACGGTCCGCAGGTGTGTCGGGGTGATCAGAATGTTCCGGCCAACACCCCTTAGATTTGAGGTGCTGTCATTATCCAACGGCTCCTTGCTTGAAAGCCGAAAGACGGTGGCTTACACCCGTCGACGCTCTAGCTCGCCAAGAACGAGAAGATGCCTATGGGAGAAAACCGATGAGTGAAGACTTCAACATGTCGATGCGCAAGTTCCTCAAGCAGGTTGGGGTCACCTCCCAGCAGGCGATCGAAGAGGCTATGCGGACATCTGACACAAGCGGTAAGACGTTTGACGCGAAAATGGTTCTGACCATCGATGGTCTGGAACTTGAACACGTCGTCACCGGCAAAATCAACGGACAGGATTGAGCGTGGCACTTACACGGGAGGCGGTTCTGGCCGCACTGAAAGCTGTGACCGATCCGGTCTCGGGACAGGACGTTGTGTCCGCCGGGGTTGTGCGGGCGCTTAACGTAGACGGCGACGCGGTGCGTTTTGTGGTCGAAGTGTCCCCGGACAAGGCCGAGGTCTATGGCCCGGTGCGCCAAGCCGCCGAAGACGCCGTGAAGGCGTTGGGGGCTGCGTCGGTGTCGGCAGTGATGACAGCGCATTCCGCCCCCAAGGCGCCGCCTGACCTCAAGGGCGGTGCCAAGCCGAAACAGGCCGGCCCGGAACGCATTCCCGGCGTAGACCGCATAGTGGCCATTGCCTCTGGCAAGGGCGGCGTAGGCAAATCCACAGTGTCTGCGAACCTTGCATGTGCCCTGGCCGCCGAAGGCCGCCGTGTTGGTTTGCTGGACGCCGATGTCTATGGCCCCAGCCAGCCGCGTATGTTGGGTGTCTCGGGTCGACCCGCCAGCCCGGACGGCAAGACAATCCTGCCAATGCGCAATTTCGGCGTGACGATGATGTCGATGGGTCTCATGGTCAACGAAGGTCAGGCGGTTGTCTGGCGTGGACCGATGCTCATGGGCGCGTTGCAACAGATGATGATGCAGGTGCAATGGGGCGCGCTGGATGTGCTCTTGGTAGACCTGCCGCCCGGCACTGGCGATGTGCAGATGACGTTGTCGCAAAAGGCGCATGTCGATGGGGCCGTGGTCGTGTCTACGCCGCAGGACGTTGCGTTGATGGATGCGCGCAAGGGCATCGACATGTTCAACCAGATGAATGTGCCGATCATCGGGCTTATCGAAAACATGTCCACGCATATCTGTTCCAATTGCGGGCACGAAGAACACATCTTTGGTCATGGCGGTGTTGCCGCTGAAGCGGCCAAGATCGGTGTGCCTTTGCTGGCGGAAATCCCGCTTCACCTTGATATCCGCAAAGCGGCGGACGGGGGCGCGCCCATCGTGGTGTCCAAACCCGACAGCGCGCAGGCCGAAGCGTTCCGAGAACTGGCCCGCACGCTGATTGCCGCTGGCAAGGCATGATGACAGGACCAACCTTCCCGCCGCTGATGCAGGGCATCAATGCGGCGGGGGCGGACCCGTTCGAGGCGGCCTGTTCCGAGGCAGCACAAGGATGCGACGCCGGCACGATCCTGTATGACGTGTCCCCCGACAGGCTGCGTGTTGCCATCGTTCTGGCCCCCGAGGTCGCTTTGGCAGATGCGGCGGTAATGCTGCCCCTCACCGGCGTTGCGCTGCAAAACGCGCTGGGCGCGTTGGGGCCGTCTGAACTGGCCGTGCACCTGCAATGGGACGGCCCGATCCGGGTGAACGGCGCGCGCTGCGGCTCGCTTCGCGGGGCCACGGACACGCGCAAGGCGGGCTCCGAACCGGGGTGGCTGGTCACCGGGTTCGAGCTGATCTTCATGCGGCCCAACGTGGCCGGTGGCGAGACCCCCGACGACACTGATTTGATGAGCGAAGGCTGCGGCGACTTGACGCCGATTGATCTGCTGGAAAGCTGGTCGCGCCATCTTCTCAACTGGATCAGTCGGTGGGAAAGCGATGGCTTGGGGCCGCTGCACGCCGAATGGTCCGGTCTGGTCCACGGCTTGGGGCAGGACGGCACCTATCTGGGCCAAACCGGCCATTTTCTGGGCCTTGATGAAAAGCTTGGCCTCTTGCTTCGTACCGAGGGGCAGACCATGCTCTTGCCGGTGACAGACCTATTGGAGATCCGTTCATGAAACTCGCCCGTGCCATTCATTTCGACGAGAGTGACCAGCGTGTCTTTCATTCCCCGGCACGGACGGGCGAATGGTGCATCTCGGGTGGGTTCGAGTTTTCCAACTGGTCCGAGGCCGATCTGGAAGGCCGGGCGAAACAGGCGTTTTCCAACGGCTGGCTTGGGGCGGAAACCTTTGGTCGGGTCAGCTTTGTTGCCGTGACGCAGATCGAACTGTCCGAGCGCGAGGCGCTGGTGCAGGCGGTGGCCCAGCATTTCGTCGACCTGTATGGTGCGCCGAATGTCAACGCTGCCCGCCCCGTGGCCGAGGCCGAAATCACCCATATGGCAGAGCTGTGTGACGACCATGCGCCCAACACCCTGCTCACCGTCGTGCGAGAGTTGACAGAGGCAGGAGTGCGCGAAACCTACCGCGTGATCGAGCCGCAGGAAGCCGATATGGCATTGCTCGCCGTGCATGGGTCGCTGGACGAATAGAGGGTTCCAGCGCATCGGCCTACGGCCTCGCCCGAGGATGACGGTTCGGTCACTTTACCTCTGCCACATCCCGCACCGGCATCTCGCCCGAAATCTCAAGGATCAGTTTGCGTTTCACGGCCTCCGCGAAAGACGCGCGGTTCTCTGCTGTCACCACAAACGCCCCCACGCCACCGATGATCTGCGCCTCATATTGTGCCTCAAGCCCGCCTTGGGCGCGGCCCGGATCGTCGGGGCGCAGGATCGGCAGCGCATTGATTGTCACCCCTGCCGCGAGAACTGTCGCGCGGGCCTCGGCGATGGAGGGCCCGGAAAAATTGCCAACGGAATCGCCGGAAAAGTCGATCACCCGCCGCCAGCCGTCGAAATCGTTGGTCTCCATCAGCCGCAACCCTTCGAGCAGCGCCGCGCCGATGGCATTGCGCCCATACGCCTGTCGCGGCTTGTTGAGCAGTTCGGCGGCAAACAGCACTGCACTGTCGGGTCCGTCGATCAGCGTCCAATCGGCCACCACGGCCTGATTGGCGGCCCATTCCACATAGGTCACAACAATCGAGCCATAGGCGGTGTTCGCAATCGCGGCCAACACCTCGGGGTCAGTGATCGCCTGCGCATAGCCTTCCCGCTGGAAATCAATTTCGCTCTGGTCGATCGAGCCAGAGGCGTCAGCCAGCAGCACCAGTTCAAGATCGGTGTCCTGCGCAAAGGCAGGGCCCGCAAGGCTCAGCAGCAAAAACACGATCAGATGACGCATGGCACTATCCCTATACCGCATGAGCCTAGACTAGGGCGACAGGCCCGGTTCGCCAACAGGATTGATCGGGATCAACGCGCCCGAAGTGAGGAACTGGCATACGTGCTTCATCTTTAGCCAGCCGGAGGGTTCCCCATGCGTCACATTACTGCTTGCCTTGTGCTTTTTGGACTGACTGTCACACCCGTGATGGCGCAGGACGTGGATCAGGGGCATGCCCTGTTCCAGACCCATTGCGCGACTTGCCACGGCGCGGATGCCAAAGGGCAGGGCCCGCTTGCCAGCGCGCTTGTG
The DNA here is from genome assembly GCF_051251565.1 of Marivita sp. GTDB lineage: Bacteria > Pseudomonadota > Alphaproteobacteria > Rhodobacterales > Rhodobacteraceae > Marivita. Next base: position 382,703 of record NZ_JBPOFB010000001.1, read on the forward strand.
CTGCAACCTGTGGATCTGACCACGCTGGCGGCAGTGCACGGCGGGGCGTTCCCGCTGGAAACTGTGCTCAAACGCATCGACGGGACCGACCCGCTGGTCAGCCACGGATCGCCCATGCCGGTGTACGGCCCCTATTTCGAAGGGGTTGCCAATACGGCAATGAAACTGCCGAACGGACAACCGATGCTGGTGTCAGAACCGATTGCCGATCTGGTGGGCTATCTGATGTCGTTGCAAATCACCCAGTAAGCCGGGCCTTAGTCCTGCTGTGCCGCGCGTTCGGCGATCCGCAGGCAGAGGTCGGTCGCTTTGGCCATGTCCTGTACCGACACCCATTCCAAGGGGCCGTGGATGTTCTGCATGCCGGTGAACAGGTTGGGGCAGGGCACGCCCATTTCCGTCAGACGCGACCCGTCGGTGCCGCCGCGGATCGGAACCGACAGTTCCGCAATTCCCAGATCGGCCAGCGCGTCGCGGGCAAGGGTGACCGGTGTCATGTCGGTTTCCAGCCAGTAGCGCATGTTGCGGTATTGCGGCGTGATTGTGCAGGTGATCCGGGCGCGGGGTTCGGTTGCTGCGATGGTGTCGCAGACCTGACGCAGCAACGTGCCTTTCGCCTCCAGCCCGTCGCGTTCGAAATCCCGCAGGATAAAGCGCAGCACCATTTTATCCGCACTGCCTTGGATGTCGACCGCGTGGATAAAGCCCTCGTCCCCATCGGTGGTTTCGGGTGTCAATGTGACCTGCGGCAGGGTGTCGATGATCTTGGAGGCCAGATGTATGGCGTTCACAAGCTTGCCCTTTGCGGCACCGGGATGGATCGACACGCCTGTGACAGTGACCACGGCAAAATCGGCCGAAAAGGTCTCATAGGTGATTTCGCCCAACGCCCCGCCATCAAACGTATAGGCAAAGTCCGCCCCCAGATTGGCGGGCAATCGGTCGTCCACCCCGCGCCCGATCTCTTCATCGGGGGTAAAGGCGATGCGGATGGTTGGATGCGGAATGTCCGGGTTGCCCAGAAGGTGCTGCGCTGCCGCCATGATGATCGCCATCCCCGCCTTGTCATCCGCGCCCAGCAGGGTAAGACCCGACGCGGTGACAATGTCATCCCCAACTTTCTCGGCCAGATAGGGAAAATCCTCTGGTGACAGCACCAGCGCAGGATCGTCGGGATAGGTTATCGCGCCGCCGTTATAGCCCTCGATCACACGCGGCTTGACGCCAGTGGCGTTGAATTGCGGGGCTGTATCAACATGCGCCAGAAACCCGATGGTGGGACCGGGGGCGGTGCCAGGTATCGTGGCAAGAACCGCGCCATAGTCGGTTTTGGTCACATCCGCCGCACCGATCTGGATCAGCTCTGTCACCATCAGGTCAAGCAGCGCATGCTGACAGCTGGTGGACGGGGCAGAGGCGCTGTCCATGTCCGATTGGGTGTCGATTGCGCAGTAGCGGACAAGACGGGATTTCAGGTCTTCGTGGAACGGACTCATGGGGCCTCCTGTGATCGGTGCCGCCAAGGGGCCGGAGCGCCGACCGGGAGTCAAGGCACTGTGTCAGCGCGGATCTGCCCGTCGCGTCTCGGATCGTCAGGATGGCATGAGAACAGCGCGATCTTGTTGCCTTGCGGGTCGCGCAAATAGCCAACGTAGAAATCCGCGCCATATGCGTCGCGGAATCCCGGTGGCCCGTCATCCTGACCGCCAGCGGCAAGGGCCGCAGCATGAAGCGCACGGACCTGTTGTTGATTTTGTGCCTGAAACGCGGTCATGCACCCGTTTCCAGCCGATGCAGGCTGTCCGTTGAAAGGTGGTTTGACATAGTAGTCGGGGAACATCGCAGGCTGGCCCGGTTGCACGGGATGCACATAGCTGAGACCCTCTGGCCCGTCCTCGACCCCATAGCCAAGGGCTGGCAAAAACGCTGCGTAAAACCGCTTGGCCGCCTCGATATCATCGGCCCCTACGGTGACATAACCGATCATGATGCGGGTTCCCTGCGAAAAGACCAGCCAACACGGCGGACATTGCAGGCCAAGGCTAGGTCAACAGGCCGTCTGGCTCAAGACACAGGTTTGCAGGCCGATCTTTGGTCAACACGGTGGGTTCCAATAACCCTCGTTTGTTGCGCGTAGGAAAAACTCCGTGGTCAATGTTGCCACAAACCCCATTCAAAACTCAAATGGGTGTTGAACGTTTTTGTGGCTACCATGGCAGAAGACAATAGTGGTCTTGCAGGAATGCGGCAAAGCGGCCTCAACCCGACCTTCGCCGGGCTTGCACGGACGCCGCAACACGGCCACTTTTGTATCTGCTTTCTAAAAACCCCCAAACAGAGTAGGCATCCCAATCTTTCAGGGTGCGGGGCACATCATGGCGCAAAATGCCACTATTTATAAAGTTGAACTCACAGTCTCGGACATGGACCGGCACTATTACGAAACCCACAAACTGACCGTGGCCAAGCACCCGTCCGAAACAGATGAGCGACTGATGGTGCGCCTTGTTGCCTTTGCGCTGAACGCCCACGAGCATCTGGAAATGACCAAGGGTCTGTCCACCGATGATGAACCCGACATCTGGCAGAAAAGCCTGAGCGGAGAGCTTGATGTCTGGGTGGCGCTCGGCCTGCCCAGCGAAAAGGTCGTACGCCAATCCTCTAGCAAAGCAGGCAAGGTGGTGATCTATGCCTATGGCGGCCGCACGGCCGAGATGTGGTGGGACAAGATCAAGAACAGCACCACGCGCTTTGACAATCTTCAGGTGATCAACCTGTCCGAAGCCGACACTGGCGCGCTGGCAAAGCTGGCCAGCCGCGCGATGAAATTGCAGGTCAATATCCAGGAAGGCGATGTCATGGTCAGCGTCGATGACAGCGTTGTCTACGTGACGCCCGAGATTTGGAAAACGGTTGCGTAAGGGATTACCTTTATCGCGTGTGCAGGCACGTCGGCCCCAGCTGGGCTCACCCACCGACCAAATAGAAAAGCGCCCGAAGATGTTTCCGGGCGCTTTCTTTTTTCCACAACCCCGTCAGGGAAGAGCTATCGCCAAGCGGCGGTCAACAACGCCCGATCAGTTCGGGATATCGCCGGTGATGCCTTCGATATAGAAGCCCATGCTCAAAAGCTCGCCGTCTTCCGCAACCTGACCTTCGGCCAGCCACGCAGAGCCGTCCTGCTTGTTCATCGGGCCTGTGAACGGGTGATATGTGCCCGCTGTGATCGCGTCGATCATGCCTTGTGCCTCGGCTTGAACATCCGCGGGGATCGCATCGTTCATCGCACCGATCACGACTTCGCCCTCGGGCATGCCAGCCCAGCTGTCAATCTGCTCATAGGTGCCATCCATCAACGCGCCGACGCGCTTGACGTAATACGGCGCCCAATCGTCGATGATCGACGCGATGCGTGCGCCCGGTGTGCCGTCGTCATTGGTGGTGAAAGCCGCCATGTCAGACGCCTGGCCAAAGCCCCATGCGCTGCCGCCTTCCTTGGCGATTTCCGCCAGCGGAGCGGTGGAGTCGGTGTGCGCCGTGATCACGTCAACGCCTTGATCCAGCATCGCACGCGCCGCGTCGGCCTCTTTGGCAGGGTCAAACCACGTGTAGGCCCACGTCACCACAAGTTCCACATCCGGGTTCGCCAGCTTGGCATGGTGGTAATAGCTGTTGATGCCCATGATCACTTCGGGGATCGGAAAAGACGCGATATAGCCAATTTTGTTCGTCTGGGTCATCTTGCCCGCGATGTGGCCCACTACGGCACGGCCTTCGTAAAAGCGCCCATTGTAAGTGGACACGTTCGGATGCTCGCGCTTGTAGCCGGTGGAATGCTCAAACTTCACATCCGGGAACTTGGATGCAACCGCGTTGGTCGCGTCCATGTAGCCAAAGGAGGTGGTGAAGATGATGTCACAGCCGGAAATCGCCATCTGCGTGATCACGCGCTCTGCGTCGGCACCCTCGGGCACGCTTTCCTGCCAGCGGATGTTCACGGCATCGCCATATGCTTCTTTCACTGCCAGCGCGCCCTGATGGTGCTGAAAGGTCCAGCCGCCATCGCCGATGGGGCCGACATAGACAAAGCACGCCTCGGTCGCATCTTGGGCCATCGCTGGGGCGGCCCCCAAAGTCAGCGCTGCGGCAGCAGTTGCAAGCAAAGTTCTACGGATCATGTATGGTCTCCCGGTTGTGGGGCGGCAGATGCCCCGTTTGATGTGGTGCGCCCGCCTATATCAGCGGGTCGCGTGGAAAGTCTGTCCAAGGTTGGCCGGCGCATTATGGCTGCCTTTCCGTCGATTGGACGAGATCAAAACAAGCACAAGGATCGTTATCAGATACGGCGACATCGACAAGTACTGTACGCCCCATGTCATTCCAGCGGCTTGCAAATTTAGCTGCAATACGGTGATCCCGCCAAAAAGATAGGCTCCGACCAAAACGCGCCCTGCGCGCCAGCTGGCAAAGACCACGATGGCCAGCGCAATCCAGCCGGCGCCTGCCGTCATGCCTTCGGTCCATTGCGGCACACGCACAAGGCTCAGATAGGCCCCGCCGAGTCCTGCACAGGCCCCACCGAACATGATGGCAAGCAGCCGCACGCGGATCACCTTGTAGCCAAGCGCATGGGCACTGTCATGGCTTTCGCCCACCGCGCGCAGGATCAGCCCGGCGCGGGTGTATTTCGAAACCGCCCAGACCGCGACGACGATGCACAGGCTCGCATAGACCATGATATCGTGCGAAAACAGCATCCGCCCCACGACAGGCAGGTCGCTCAGAAGCGGGATGTCCAGCTTGGGGAGGGTTGCCGTTTTCATGCCCTCATAGGGTTTGCCCAAAAGCGACGACAGCCCGAGACCCACCAGCGTAAGCCCAAGCCCGGTGGCCACCTGATTGGACAGAAATACCTGCGTCAGCACTCCGAATGTCAGCGACAATGCCGCCCCTGCGATGGCCGCCACAGCAAATCCCAGCAAGGGGGATCCGGTGTTGATGGCGACGATAAATCCAATCACCGCGCCGGTGATCATCATGCCTTCGACACCAAGGTTCAGGACGCCGGATTTCTCGACCACCATTTCGCCAATCGCGGCCAACAGAATGGGCGTTGCCGAGATTATGATCGACGCGACCAGCAGGACTGGGTTGATATTACTCAGGTCCATCACGCCACCTCGCTTGTGCCAAACCGCACCCGGTAATTGGTCAAAACGTCCACACCCAAAAGGAAGAACAACAACATCCCCTGAAACAGCTGGATCGACGCGCCGGGCACGCCCAGCATCAGCTGCGCCAACTCGCCGCCGATATAGGTCAGCGCCATCAACAGCCCGGCCAACAGAATGCCCACTGGATGCAAGCGGCCAAGGAAGGCCACGATGATCGCGGTAAATCCGTAACCCGATCCAAAATCGATGGTGATCTGGCCCGCAGGTCCGGACACCTCGAAAAGCCCGGCCAGCCCGGCCAATGCCCCCGCCAGCCCAAGGCAGAACAGGATGGTCCGCGCCGGCGACACGCCGGCGAATTTGGCGGCGCGCGGGGCTTCTCCCGTGAGGCGAATGTTGAAGCCCTGAATGTGCCGCGTCAGCAACACGTAGGCAAAGATCACCGCGATGAATGCGGTCAACACACCCAGATGCATGCCCGAGCCGGGGATCAGCTCCAGGTTCTGCGAGGACGACCATTGCGCAAGGTTGCGTGAGCCCGGAAAGCCCATGCCTTCGGGGTTGCGCAACAGGCCCGACGACACGGATGCGAGCAGGTTTTCTGCCACATAAACCAGCATCAGGGACACGAGGATTTCATTGGTGCCGAATTTCACCTTGAGCAGAGCCGGGATCATCGCCCAGGCCCAGCCGCCCAACGCGCCCGCCACGATCATCAAAGGCAGGATCAGCGCCGACTCCATCGGATAAAGCGCAAGACCCGCGCCCGCGCCACAGATCGCGCCCATGATGTATTGCCCTTCGGCACCGATATTCCAGATACCCGCGCGGAATCCGATTGACAGACCAATGGCAATCAGGATCAGCGGACCAGCCTTGACCAGCAATTGAGGCCGCGAAAACGCGGCAAATTGCGGGTGAAACAGCGGATCCCAGAAAATCGTGCGGATCGCCTCGAACGGGGAGGTGCCGATCAGGCTGAACATGATCCCGCCAAAGATCATGGTCAGAACCACGGCCAAGATCGGGGTTGCCACAGTCCATGCCTTGGACGGCTGCGGGCGCTTTTCAAGCCGGATCATACACTGCCCTCCGGCTGCTCAGGGGCCATGCGACAGAATTTGCATATTTGGAAAAAGAAGAAGACAGGACAGAGTAACCTGCTGGCTTCTTCTTTTCATAAATATGCAAAAGCACGGATTCCCCTTTTTGCTGAGTGTCGGCAAAGGTGTCACGCATCAACATGGGCCACCTCCATGTCATGCGCACCGCCCATCATCAGGCCGATCTCTTCCATGTTCAGGTCCGCCACCGGCCGTAGCGCCGACAGCCGTCCTTCGTTCAACGCGCCAAAGCGGTCCGAGATTTCCAGAAGCTCGTCGAGATCCTGACTGACCACAAGGATCGCAGCGCCCTTGGATGCCAGATCCAGCAAAGCCTGACGGATCGCCGCCGCCGCCGCCGCATCCACGCCCCAAGTGGGCTGGTTTACGACCAGAATGTCCGGGTCCTGCGCCACTTCGCGCCCGATGACAAATTTTTGCAGATTGCCCCCCGACAGCGCGCGCGCCGCCACATGGGTGCCGGGGGTGCGCACGTCAAAGCGCTTGATCACATCGCTGGCAAACCGATCCGCGTGCTGCCAGTTGATGAATCCGTTGGTCACCAGATTTTGCCGCCGCCCTGCGGTGAGGACCGCATTTTCCGTCAGGCTCATATTGGGGGCAGCCGCGTGGCCCAGCCGTTCCTCGGGCGCGGTCAGGAACCCTGCCGCGCGCCTGTTCACCGGCCCGTCACGGCTGACATCCGCGCCCTTGACCCAGATCGTTGCAGGTTTGGTGGTGCGTTCGCCCGACAACGCCAGTAGCAATTCGTCCTGCCCGTTGCCGGCAACACCGCCAAAGCCCAGCACCTCACCCGCGCGCAGCTCAAAGCTGATGCCGCGCAAGGGCGTACCGAACGCGCCGGGGGCTGGCATGGTCAGGTTGTCGACCCGCAACAGCACCTCGCCGGGTGTGGTGTGTTTGGCAGCAGGCGACGCAAAGCTCGATCCGATCATCATTTCCGCCATCGCCCGCGCAGTGGTTTCAGAAGGCGTGCAGGTCGCCACTTTCTTGCCCAGCCGCAGAACCGTCGCGTGATCACACAGCGTCCGGATCTCTTCGAGCTTGTGGCTGATATACAGAATCGCTGTGCCTTCGGCCTTGAGCTTGCGCAGCGTCTGAAACAGGATTTCGACCTCTTGCGGGGTCAGCACCGATGTTGGTTCGTCCATGATCAGCAGCTTGGGGTCTTGCAACAGGCAGCGGATGATCTCGACCCGTTGCCGTTCGCCCGCCGACAGGGTGCCCACCGTGCGCGTCGGATCAAGCGGCAGACCGTAGGTTTCCGACACATCACGGATTTGCTGTGCCAGATCACGGCGCGGAGGAGGATTTTCCATGCCCAAGGCCACGTTCTCGGCCACGTCCAGCGCATCAAACAGCGAGAAATGCTGGAACACCATCGCCACGCCCGCCTTGCGCGCCGCGCTCGGTTCGGATGGCGCGTAGGGCGCGCCGCGCAGGGTCATGCCGCCTTTGTCGGGCTTCACCAACCCGTAGATCATCTTGACGAGGGTAGACTTGCCCGCCCCGTTTTCGCCCAGCAACGCATGGATTTCCCCTTCGCGGATGTTGAAGGACACGTCGTCATTGGCAACGACGCCCGGATAGGCCTTGGTCAGGCCTGTGAGGCGAAGAAGGTCGTCGGACGTGTTGGCGGACACTGGGCACCTGCGTTGATCGTTGAAAGGTTTAATAGCTGGCTGGCAACCCCGACGGCAATCGCTTGTGGGTGCTTTCCAAGGGATTTTTGCCCAATTGGGCAGCAAATGCGCGTTATTTGGGCGTCAAGGTGCCCAAGTTTCCGCAAGCGCGATGAAAATCGCGCCCATTTCGTCTTTGACCCGATCAACCCGGCAAAGCCAAAGCCATGCCGCAGCAGCGCGTCGCACAGGTTCAGGTCAAGCGCATGGGAATAGGTGACGATGAGATGTGCTGCGTTTTCCGGCGCGTGGGGGACCACCCGTAGCGGATCGCCGGCAGGCAGAGCATGAATGCCGTCCGGCACCTGTTCAGGAAACCGGGTCGGCGCGGTATCGACCCAGGTGATCTCGAACTCCGGGATCGGCCCCAACACATCGACCAGTGCCCGCCCGACATGGCCGGCACCCCAGATCCAGACCGGGCGGGCGGCCTGCGCCATTGGCTCCACGAACCAGCCCTGCACCATACGCGGACGCAGCGGCGTGCCTTGATTGCGCGCGCAGGCGATGAGGCGTTTGACAGCCAGCGGTATGTCGCCCGAACCGCGCGCGATAACCGTGTCAGTATCCAACGCCGCCAGCGTGTCTGTGTCGAACGCCTCTGCCCAAAGCGTCACAGCACCGCCGCAGCATTGGCCCAGCTCTGGCCCCAAAGGATGCTTGCTGAACCCGTTGCGTGTAAATGCGTGCTCTGCCGCCTGATACTCCAACGCGCCGCCGCCGATGGTGCCCGACTGCCCGCCGTCCCAGACCAGCATCGCCGCGCCGACCTCGCGCGGGGACGATCCCTGTACATCTGCAATCACCACGCGCGCAACGCGGCCATGCGCCTGAACGGCGGCGCGCAGTGTAGCCAGATCAAACGCCATGCCGCACCTGTTCGATCGCGGCCAGAACCCGTTCTGGCGTCGCGGGCGCGTCCAGCGCCGGGTACCCCTCGCCACAGGCTGAAACCGCATCCGACAGCGCTAAAAACACCGACATCCCCAGCATGAAGGGCGGCTCTCCCACCGCTTTGGAGCGGTAAATCGTGTCTTCTCTGTTACGCCCGTCCCAAAGCGCGACATTGAACACATCCGGCCGGTCCGAGCAGGCGGGGATCTTGTAAGTCGACGGCGCATGCGTGCGCAGCCGTCCGGCGTCGTCCCAGACCAGTTCCTCGGTTGTGAGCCAGCCCGCACCTTGCACAAACCCACCTTCGACCTGTCCAATATCCAAAGCCGGGTTCAAGGATGCCCCGGCATCATGCAGGATATCGCTGCGCAAGATGCGGTATTCGCCGGTCAGCGTGTCCACCGCCACTTCGCTCAGCGATGCACCGTAAGCAAAGTAGAGAAACGGTCGGCCCTGACCCTTGATCCGGTCCCAGCTTAGCTTGGGTGTGCGGTAGAACCCCGTTGCCGACAGGCTGATGCGCGCCTGATAGGCCATCTGTGCCACGTCGGCGAACCTGTAGCTCTCGCCCGCCACGGACACGCAACCTTCCGCAAACACCACATCCGCCGGATCGCATTGGTGCAGGCTGGCCAGATGAGCCGCCATCCGGTCGCGGATCGTGTCACAGGCCACCTTGACGGCCATGCCATTCAGGTCGGTTCCCGAAGACGCCGCCGTGGCAGAGGTGTTGGGCACCTTGCCGGTGTCCGTCGCGGTGATCTTGACCATCTCAAGCGGCACACCAAAGCGGCTCGCGGCCACCTGCGCCACTTTCTGGAACAGGCCTTGCCCCATTTCGGTGCCGCCATGGTTCATGTGGATCGACCCATCTTGATACACATGCACCAACGCGCCTGCCTGATTGAGATGGGTGAGCGTGAAAGAGATCCCGAATTTCACCGGCGAAAAGGCGAGGCCCTTCTTGATCACCGTGTTGTCAGCGTTCCACTTGGCAACCGCCGCACGGCGGGCTTCATACTCTGCCGATGCAAGCAACTGCTCCGTTAAGCCGCCCAGAATAAAATCCTTAACAACCTGCCCATACGGGGTGGTCTGACCCAAAGGCGCGCTGGTCGCAGCTGTGGTCTCCACCAACTCTTCGGACCCGCGCAAGGCGATGTCCCGCTCTTTCATCTTGCCCGGTAAACTCCGGGGGGGCGCCGAAGGCGTGGGGGGCTGGCCCCCCTCGACCTCTGCTGTGTAGTAATTCGCCCGCCGCACCGCGACCGGGTCCAAACCCCGATCATGCGCGATATGATCCATCACCCGCTCCATCCCCAACATCCCTTGCGGGCCACCAAAGCCGCGAAAGGCGGTGGCGCTTTGGGTGTTGGTCCTGAGCCGGTGGCTCTCGATCCGAACATGGGGCAGGTGATAGGCGTTGTCGGCATGCAGCATCGCGCGGTCGGCCACGGGCAGCGACAAATCCTGCGCCCAGCCGCAGCGGGTATAATGCTCAAACTCGATCCCCGCGATCACGCCGCGATCATCAAACCCCACAGTGTAGGCGATACGGAAATCATGCCGCTTGCCGGTGATCATGAAATCATCGTCCCGGTCATAGCGCATCTTGGCAGGACGCCCGGTCGCCGCCGCAACCACCGCACAGGCGATGGCCAGGGCGTTGCCCTGACTTTCCTTACCGCCAAAACCACCGCCCATGCGCCGCGTCTCAACCCGCACAGCGTGCATCGGCACATGCAGGGCATGCGCGACCTTGTGCTGGATCTCGGTCGGATGCTGGGTCGAGGCATGCACGACCATGTCGCCGCCTTCTTGCGGCAGCGCCATCGCGGTCTGGCCTTCGAGGTAGAAATGCTCTTGCCCGCCCATCTCGATCACACCGCTGATCTGGTGTGGCGCGGTGTCGATGGCCTCTCCGGCGTCGCCCTTTTCCCAGATGCGCGGCCCGTCCTCGAACCGGCTGTCTGCGGCCATTGCCTCATCAATCGTCAGGATCGCATCGCGCTCTGCATAGGTGATCCGGGCCAGACGCGCCGCCTTGCGTGCGGCCAGATGACTGGTCGCTGCCACCAGGAACACCGGCTGACCGAGATACTGGATCGTCGCCCCCGACAGCATGGGCTCATCATTGTTCGACGGCGAACAATCGCAGTCGCTGGGCAGGTCCTTGGCCTCCCAGACGCGCACCACACCCGGCGCCGCGCGCACCGCGTCAAGCGTGATCGACGTGATCCGCCCAGCCGCGATGACGCTGAGCCCGAAGGCCAGGTGCAGTGTGCCTGCGGGCATGGGAATGTCATCGACATACCGCGCTTGTCCGGTCACATGCAGGCGCGCGGCGTCGTGGGGCAGGGGTTTTGCAACGCTCATGCCGACACCTCCAACACGTTGGACGCATGGCCCTGATCTTCATGCCAATAACGCAGCAGCATGTTTTCCGCCGTGTGCAAGCGGTAGTCCGCGCTGGCGCGCATGTCCGACAGCGGTGTGAAGTCGCTGACCATCTTTGCCATCGCGGCGCGCACAGTTTTTTCGCTCCAGGCGGACCCGGTAAGGGCCGCCTCGACCGCCGAGGCCCGTTTTGGAATGCCCGCCATGCCGCCAAACGCGATGCGCGCCTCCGCGACGATGCCATCCTGCACGGTGATGTTGAACGCGGCGCAGACAGCGGAAATGTCCTGATCGAACCGCTTGGACAGCTTATAAACCCGTAGCCCCGGCGCATGGCGCGGGATCGTGACTGCCTCGACAAATTCGCCCCGGGCGCGGTCTTGTTTGCCATATTCGATAAAGAAATCCTCGATCGCCATGTCGCGTTGGTGATCGCCTGCCCGCAAATGCAGCGTGGCCCCCAGCGCGATAAGCGCGGGCGGGTTGTCCCCGATGGGCGAACCATTGGCGATATTGCCACCAATGGTGGCGGCCGCTCGCACTTGCGCCGAACCATAGCGGCGGATCATTTCCGCGAAAGACGGGTGGAGATCGCGCACCCTTGTCAAAACCCGGTCCATCGTCACGCCCGCCCCGATGCGCAGGCTGTCGTCACTCTCTTTGATGTGCTGCAAGTCGGTGCAGCGGTTCAGAAAGATCACATCATCCAGATCGCGCAGGGATTTGGTCACCCACAGGCCCACATCCGTTGCGCCCGCAATCAGGGTCGCGTCGGGCCGCGTGGCATAGGCGGCCGCAAGCTCATCCAGCGTTTCGGGGGCATAGAAGTTGGGGGCCTGTCTGTCTCCCGGACCGCCCGCCGCATCCCCCATAGGTGTTTTCAAACCCAAAGAAGCCGGGGGGGTGTCTTTCATCCATTCGGGCACGGGCTGGTTCGTTGCGGCCTGTGCTGCGCGGATGATCGGTGCATAGCCTGTGCAGCGGCACAGGTTACCCGCCAGCGCGTCGTCATGGCCCGTGTCGCCCTTCAAATGTGCCACTGCCATCGACACCACGAAACCGGGGGTACAGAAACCGCATTGCGATCCGTGATGGTCGATCATCGCCTGTTGTACCGGATGCAGGCTGTCATCGGGGCCGCTGATGCCTTCGACCGTGCGCACCGCGCAGCCCTCAAGCTGTGGCAGGAACAGGATGCACGCATTGAGCGCCCGCGCGCCGCGCGCATCGGTGACCATCACCGTGCAGGCGCCGCAATCGCCTTCGTTGCAGCCTTCTTTGGTTCCCGTCAGCCCGCGTGTTTCGCGCAACCAGTCAAGCAGCGTGACCGTGGGTGACACGTCTCGCAGCTCCACGCTCTCTCCGTTCAGAAGAAAGGTGATATCCATGTGAAATAACCTGCCGCCTTACCATTGTGACCCAGTTCAAGCGCGCCCTCGATGCGGCGTAGAAAGCGCGCGGGTTTTCCAGTGCAATAGCCTGAAAACTAGGCAGTGGCATGGGGGATTGGCAAGGGAAAACTGTTCGAAACCTTGGCAGTCTACACAGGTTTGCCTGTTTAGAGGGCACCGCGCAGGCCCGCTGTCGTGTCTGTTTTAAGGTCAGCGCCGTGCTATGGGCTGCTTTGACGGCTCACCCGCGTCGTAAGCCTGCGTAGCCCACCAGCCCGCACAGGAACGCCATTGCTCAGTCCCCGCCGTCGCCGCCGTCCCCACAATCGCCGTCGCCGTCAAAGGTTTCAGGAAACGTCTCTTCCAGCCAGCAGGCTGCACTGCTGTCGGGGAAAAAAAACATGATCGCCGGTCGGCCCAGCATGAAAATTGCACCCACAGCGCACATGGCGTGGAGGCCCCAATCTGGCATGAGAGGTCCTTTTCTCGGTTCTGTGATGTGCCTGATGGCAAGAAATTGTGGCGGAAGGGCGGCAAGGCGCTTTCGCTTGTGCCAGCCGATCACTAATGTAGCGCCATGCCAGATCCCCGATTCATCCACCTCCGCGTCCACTCCGAATATTCGCTGCTCGAAGGCGCGATGCGGCTCAAGAAACTGCCGGATCTCTGCATCGCCAAAGGCATGCCGGCGGTGGCCTTGACCGACACCAACAACCTGTTCGCCGCGCTGGAATTCTCGGTCGGGGCGGCGGGGGCCGGGGTGCAGCCGATCATTGGCTGTCAGGTCGATCTGCGCGTCGCTGCACCGGCGCCCGGTGAACGGGCCAAACCGCCCGCGCCCGTGGTGCTGCTTGCGCAATCCGAGGTCGGCTACGCGCATCTGATGAAGCTCAATTCCTGCCTTTACCTGCGCCATGACGGGGAATTGCCCCATGTCACGCTGGACGAGCTGGACCAGCACAGCGAAGGTGTGATCTGCCTTACCGGCGGGCCGGACGGGGCCATCGGGCGCATCCTGCAACAGGGCAATCGCGGTGCCGCCGAAGCGATCATGCAGCGCCTTGCGACCACCTTTGGTGACCGGCTTTATGTCGAATTGCAACGCCATCCCGGCGACAATGGCTTGCCCGAGGTCGAACGTCTCACCGAACGCCCGTTCATCGAAATGGCCTATGCGATGGGCCTGCCGCTGGTGGCGACCAACGATGTCTATTTCCCGAAGTCGGACATGTACGAGGCACATGACGCGCTGATCTGTATCGCCGACGGGGCCTATGTCGACCAACAGGAACCGCGCCGACGCCTGACACCGCAGCATTACTTCAAGTCACCGCAAGAGATGGTCACGCTGTTCGCCGACCTGCCCGAAGCGATTGACAACACCATCGAGATCGCCCGCCGCTGTGCCTTCATGGCCTACCGCCGCGATCCCATTCTGCCGAAATTCGCCGATGACGAGGTCGAGGAACTCAAGCGTCAGGCGCGGGCGGGTCTCAAGGACCGGCTTGCCGTCATCCCGCACGCAGCTTCGGTCGAGGAGTATGAAAAGCGGCTCGAATTCGAACTGGGCATCATCGAAGGCATGGGCTTTCCCGGTTACTTCCTCATTGTTGCGGACTTCATCAAATGGGCCAAGGATCAGCATATCCCGGTTGGGCCGGGGCGGGGCTCTGGGGCGGGGTCTCTGGTGGCCTACGCGCTGACCATCACCGACCTTGATCCGCTGCGCTATCAGCTTCTGTTTGAACGCTTCCTCAATCCCGAACGTGTGTCGATGCCCGACTTCGACATCGACTTCTGCATGGACCGCCGCGAAGAAGTGATCCGCTACGTTCAGGACAAGTACGGCACCGACAAGGTGGGCCAGATCATCACCTTCGGCGCGCTCTTGTCCAAGGCGGCGGTGCGCGACGTGGGCCGCGTGTTGCAGATGCCGTACGGGCAGGTGGATCGCCTGTCCAAGATGATCCCGGTTGAAGGCGTCAAACCCGTCAGCATCGAAAAGGCGCTCAAGGACGAACCCCGCCTGCGCGAAATGGCCCGCGAGGAAGAAGTCGTGGACCGGCTTTTGACCTATGGGCAGCAGGTCGAAGGCCTGTTGCGCAATGCGTCCACCCACGCCGCCGGTGTGGTGATCGGTGACCGGCCGCTGGACGCGTTGGTGCCGCTCTACCAAGATCCGCGCTCGGACATGCCCGCGACCCAGTTCAATATGAAATGGGTGGAACAGGCCGGTCTGGTCAAATTCGACTTTCTGGGCCTGAAAACCCTGACGGTGATCCAATACGCGTTGGACATGGTCTTCAAATCTGGCCGCCCGCTGCACATCGCGGCGGATGGCACAGAGCTTTATCACCCTGCCGAGGGTGCGCAAAACGACATCGGCCACATCCCGCTGGACGATGAGCGCACCTATAAACTCTACGCTGCTGCCAAAACGGTCGCGGTGTTTCAGGTGGAAAGCTCGGGGATGATGGATGCGCTCAAGCGCATGAAGCCCACCTGTATCGAAGACATCGTGGCGCTGGTCGCGCTCTACCGTCCCGGCCCGATGGAAAACATCCCGACCTATTGCGAGGTGAAGAACGGGCTCAAGGACCGGGAATCCGTTCACCCGTTGATCGACCATATCCTTGAGGAAACCCAAGGCATCATCGTCTACCAGGAACAGGTGATGCAGATCGCGCAGGTCATGGCGGGCTACAGCCTTGGCGGTGCCGACCTGCTGCGCCGCGCGATGGGCAAAAAGATCAAAGAGGCGATGGACGCCGAACGCCCCAAATTCGAAAAGGGTGCGGCCGAAAACGGGGTTGCCGCCAAAAAGGCGAGCGAGGTTTTTGACCTCCTTGAAAAGTTCGCCAACTACGGTTTCAACAAATCCCACGCCGCCGCCTATGCCGTGGTCAGTTATCAGACCGCATGGCTCAAGGCGAACCACCCGGTTGAATTCATGGCCGGGGTGATGAATTGCGACCTCCACCTGACCGACAAGCTGGCTACCTATTTCGAAGAGGTGAAAAAGGGTCTCAGCCTGCCTTGGGTGCCACCATGTGTGAACCGGTCTCAGGCGATGTTCGACGTGCAGGATGGCGCGCTGGTCTATGCGCTGGGCGCGTTGAAGAACGTCGGCGTTGAGGCGATGAAGCTGATCGTAGAGGCGCGGGCCGATAAACCATTTGTTAACCTTTTCGACGTGGCCCGCCGGGTTGATCTGAAACGTGTGGGCAAGCGCCCGCTGGAAATGCTTGCCCGCTCGGGGGCGTTTGACCAGCTTGACCGCAACCGCCGCAGGGTGTTCGAAAGCCTTGATGCGCTCGTCGCCTATTCCGCTGCGATCCACGACCAACGCAGCTCGGCGCAAGTGTCGCTGTTCGGCGAAGCGGGCGACGATCTGCCGGAACCGCGCTTGTCTCCGGTGTCAGACTGGTTGCCGGCAGAGCGCCTGTCCGAGGAGTTCAAGGCGGTCGGGTTCTATCTCTCGGGTCACCCGCTGGATGATTACATGGCCGCGCTCAAGCGCAAAGGCACGCTGACGCTGGACGAGGTTCTGGCCAAGGCGCAAAACGGGCCATGTGTGGCCAAGATGGCCGGGGTTGTGGCCGGGCGGCAGGAACGCAAATCTGCGCGCGGCAACCGCTTTGCCTTTGCCCAGCTCAGTGATCCGACAGGGGCCTATGAGGTGACGCTGTTCTCGGACACGCTTGAGGCCGCGCGCGATCATCTTGAAACCGGGTCAAAGGTGATGGTGACGGTCGAGGCGACGCTCGAATCCGATCAGCTCAAGCTTCTGGGCCGCTCCGTCGCGCCCGTCGATACCGCGGTGGCCGAAGCCATCAGCATGGGGCTGCGGATCTTTGTCGACGAGCCGGATGTGGTGGCCCATGTCGCGTCGGTGCTGACCCGCGCGGCGGATCAGTTGCCAAAGGCGGGCAAAGGCCCCATTCGCATCTGTTGCCTCAACGCCCCCGGCCTGCCCGGAGAGGTGGACGTGGCCTTGGCCCAGGAATTTCCGGTAACCCCCGAGATCAAGGGCGCGATCAAATCGCTGGGCGGTGTCTTGGATGTCGAAGAGCTGTAGGGCCACCAAGGGGCTGCGGCTGGACGGCCCTTTGGACGCCCGCTAGGGTGCAGAGCGCGAGGGTGAGGGATTCCATGAGATGTTTCGCTGCGGTCATCTGTACCGCATTCTTTCTGGCAGGCTGTGCCTCTGATCCTTTGGCCACTGTTCCGCGCCTGTCCGACACCGATATCAGCAACAGCGACATTCTTGCAGCGATCCGGTCCGATTCCGACGCGGATGAGGCTGCTGATGTGGCACTTGCACCTGCGCCAGAGCCCGCAAGGCGTGGACTGTTGGGCCGGTTCCTGAGCAGACCCGCGCCTGCTGATCCCGCGCCGCCCGCTGCCGGTCCTGACGACAATGCAGAGACTGCCGAGGCCGTCAGCCCTGACGAAGAAATTGCCCCCACAGCGACAGCGCTTGTCTCAGAAGCAGACGCCGACATGTCAGTACCGACCGCAGAACCGCGCCGGGGGCTTCTGGGCTTTCTCAGCCGCGCTGCCCTTGACGCGCAAGACCCGCAAGCACCAAACACCACAGACATCGCCGCCATCCCGCCGCAAACCCAAAACGATGCGCCGGCACGTGGCCTCTTTGGCGGCAACCGTCCTGCCAGCGGCCCCAAGTCCGGTGATCCGGATTACGAGATCGTGTCGATGGGTACGGTTTTGCCCTATGGCACGCTGGCGCGGGTGTGTGATGTGCCTGTGCGCGAGTTGGGCCAACGCGTGGACCGCTACCCCGAATCCCGCAGCGTCTATACGCTTTATGACACCGAACCCGGCAGCACCGCGCCGCACACCTTTTATGTGACAGGATTTGACGACGGATGCGCGCGCCAGTTCACAGCGGCGATGGCCTTGTTCGGCAGCCCGGAAACCCACGAGCGTCTGCGCTACGGCTTGCCCTCAAAGGTTCAGCCTTATTCCGCAACCGACGCGGCCTACGAAAAGGTCAAGGCAACCGTCTGCCGTGTCGGGCGCGGCGCGCCGTGCGGGTCATCCATGTCGCGTCTGGCGCGGGACACGGTGTTTGTCAGCGTTTATGAACGGTTCGGATCGAACCCGATATGGAAGACCATCCTGTTGCACGATGGCGCTGTTGTCGAAACGGACATTCGCGGGAACTGAGGCCGGGAGGGTTTTCCGGTCACGGAAAACGTTTCGTTTTTGGCAAAACGACTGTGCGCCTAGTAATGCGGGGGGCGCTCATCCCCAAGGACGATGCCACCTGTTCCTTCGGACTCGCGTTCGGCTTCGCGCATCAGCAACATCTCGACCCGCGCGGTCAGGCGGTCGACCTCCTTGGCTTGTTGGGCCACGGTGTCGGACAGGTCGTCGGTGATCCGCATCAGGTGTGCGATCCGTTCTTCAAGGGCGGTGATATCCATAGCCCAGACATGCGCATGCCCATCGCCAATGGCAAGAGGGAATAGGTCAGCACCGCACCCCTATTGTTTCGCGCGCGAAACATTGGGTCCGATGCGGACCTTTTAACCTTTTGTTCACCATCTGCGCAGGCCTGAAACAGCGCCGCTGCTTGCCCCGCTGGCCCCCAGCGGCTAGAGGAGGCGCAACACCCAAGCCCAAGCGGGAAATGACCATGGCCAAAGAGAAAAAACTCCCCAAGCCCAAGGCGCAGACGCCCAAGGGGTTCCGCGACTATTTCGGCTCCGACGTGACCGAACGCGCCGAAATGCTGAGCAAGATCGCCGGGGTTTATCATCGCTACGGCTTTGACGCGCTGGAAAGTGCCGCCGTCGAAACCGTTGACGCGCTGGGCAAGTTTCTTCCCGATGTGGACCGCCCGAACGAAGGCGTGTTCGCCTGGCAGGAAGAGGATGATGGCGACTGGCTGGCCTTGCGCTATGATCTGACCGCGCCTTTGGCCCGCGTTTACGCACAGCACCGCAATGACCTGCCGCTGCCCTACAGGCGCTATGCGATGGGTCCGGTGTGGCGCAACGAAAAGCCGGGGCCGGGGCGATATCGCCAGTTTTATCAATGTGATGCAGATACAGTTGGGGCAGGCACCGTTGCCGCCGATGCTGAGATTTGCGCGATGCTGGCTGATTGTCTTGAAGTTGTGGGCATTCCGCGCGGTGACTATATTGTCCGGGTGAACAACCGCAAGGTTTTGAACGGCGTGTTGGAGACGATGGGCCTGAATGAAGACGCGCAACGCGACGCGGTCCTGCGCACCATCGACAAGTTCGACAAGGTCGGCGAAATGGGCGTGCGCGAGTTGCTGGGCAAGGGGCGGCTGGATGCGTCGGGGGCCTATATCGACGGTGTTAACCTTGCCGATGAACAGGTCGAACCTGTTATCGGCTTCTTAACCTCCAAGGGCGACACTGCCGCGCAAACGCTTGGCAATTTGAAGGTGGCTGTTGGTGACAGTGCCATTGGCGCGGAAGGTGTGGCAGAGCTTGAACAGATCGCTGATCTGTTGGCTGCTGGCGGCTATGGTCCGGATCGGATCGTCATTGATCCCTCGGTCGTGCGCGGCCTTGGCTATTACACCGGCCCCGTGTTCGAGGCGGAACTTACCTTTGAAATCCTTGACGAAAAGGGTCGCAAGCGGCAGTTCGGGTCGGTTGCGGGCGGCGGGCGGTATGACGATCTTGTCAAACGCTTTACCGGTCAGACTGTCCCTGCCACGGGTGTCAGCATTGGCGTGGATCGGCTTCTCGCCGCCCTGCGCGAAAAGGGCCGGATCGGCAGCGAAAGCGCTGGCCCTGTCGTGGTCACTGTCATGGACCGCGACCGAATGGGTGACTATCAGGCGATGGTGGCCGAGCTGCGCAATGCAGGCATCCGGGCCGAGGTTTATCTTGGCAACCCCAAGAACTTCGGCAACCAGCTCAAATATGCCGACAAGCGCAATGCGCCGGTTGCGGTGATCGAAGGCGGGGATGAAAACGCCAAAGGCGTGGTGCAGATCAAGGACCTGATCCTTGGGGCCGAGATCGCCCAAAGTGCCAGCCTTGAGGAATGGCAGGATCGACCCAATCAGTTTGAAGTGCCGCGCGCCAATCTGGTCGCCAAAGTGCGCGAGATCCTCGAAAGCTATTCGTGATGTCGCATAGCCTGCCTGACAAGTCCCGCGCCCGGATCACCGCCGAGGCGATCTGCGATGGCTTCATTGCCGAAGGGGCCACGCGGTTCGAGACCGATATTCTGCTGCCGGCCGAGGTGCTTTTGGACCTGTACGGCGAAGATATCCGTGCCCGTGCCTATGTCACGTCGGACCCCGAAAAGGGCGAGATGATGCTGCGCCCGGATTTTACCGTGCCGGTGGTGCAGTTCCATATGGAGGGCGGCGATGCGCCCGCCAGCTATACCTATTTCGGAGAGGTGTTCCGCAAACAGGAAGACCACCCTGAACGCCGCAGCGAATATATGCAGGTCGGTTACGAACAGTTTGGCGACACCGATCCGGCCCGTGCAGATGCGCAGGTGTTTGGACGGTTTTCCGATCTTCTGGCCCCGATGGGTCTGCGCGCGGCAACGGGCGATATCGGCATCCTGATCGCCATGGTCGCCGGGCTTGGCGTGACCGAAGACCGTCGTGCAGCGCTGATGCGGCACATCTGGCGACCTGCGCGGTTCACCGCATTGGTAAAACGGTTCGCGGGCCTGACAGCGGTGCCCGCCTCGCGCGGGGCGCTTTTGGCAGCAGATGCGCCTTTGGACGCGGCGGGTGTGATGATCGGGCTGCGCAGCGCCCGTGAAATCACCACCCGCATCGAGGCGTTGCGTGCCGATGCCGCCGCAGCCCCGATGTCTGAGGACGAGGTTGCGCTGATCTCGGCGGTGTTGTCGGTGTCGGAAACCTGCCCCAACGCGCTGGAGCATTTGCGCGATATTGCGGTGGACCTGCCAAGCATCGTCCCTGCACTCGACCGGTTTGAGGCACGCTGCGAAGCGATGACGCAGCGCGGTGTCGACGTTGCGACCCTGCCGTTCGAGGCATCCTTTGGCCGCACCTCTATGGAATATTATGACGGGTTTGTCTTTGGGTTCTATTCCGAAGCACGCCCCGATTTGCCCCCGGTGGCGACGGGCGGGCGCTATGACGCGCTGACCCGGCGATTGGGGCAAGGGCGCGCAATTCCGGCAGTCGGCGGCGTGATCCGGCCTGATCTGGTGGTCGATCTTGGGGGGCTGGCATGACGATCAAGCTGGGTGTGCCGTCCAAGGGGCGGCTGATGGAAAAGACCTTTGACTGGTTCGGTGCGCGCGGTGTGACGCTGACGCGAACGGGATCGGAACGGGAATATGCAGGTGCGGTGGATGGCGTCGCAGGGGTGGACCTGGTGCTGCTGTCGGCGGGGGAAATCCCGCGCGAATTGGCGACGGGCCGCATCCATCTGGGCGTGACAGGCAATGATCTGGTGCAGGAAAAGCTTGTGCAATGGGACCAGAAGGTTGAACCGCTGGCCGCGTTGGGCTTTGGCCAGGCGAACCTGATCGTGGCGGTGCCGCATTGCTGGGTCGATGTGGACACGCTGGACGATCTGGACGGTGCGGCAGCGGCATTCCGGGCGCGGCACGGGTTTCGCATGCGGATCGCAACCAAGTATCACCGTCTGGTGCGCGACTACTTGCGGCGCGGCGGTGTGGCGGATTACCAACTGGTGGACAGCCAGGGCGCGACTGAAGGCACAGTCAAGAACCTGACCGCAGAGGCGATTGCCGACATCACCTCAACCGGAGAGACGCTGCGCGCGAACCACTTGAAAATCTTGAACGAACCACCGATCCTTGAGAGTCAGGCAACGCTGTTCCGCAGCCGTGTGGCCGAGAAATCGGACGAGGATCGGACCGTGTTGCGCGCCTTGATCGACACTTTGGGGGTGTAGCGGGGGCACATCTTCGAAAGGATGTGCGAAAACGCGACGTCGTGTTCTGGCGCGCTAGACATGACGGTTGAACAGATCCCTTAACGTGACTTTGGCCCGCAACCGGGTTGCCAGAAGGAACAGCCCAGCCGCCTTGCGTTGAAGGTACAAGACCTCGGTTGGGGGGATGTGCTGGATTGACCGGTCACGGCCCAAGGCCATGCCCCGGTCGCGCAGATCGGACACAAGCGACGTGTCGCCAAAATCGAACCCGCCCGGATCAAGCATCGGCGCGTTGGCCATGTCGACCATGCTCAGGATCTCGGCCCGCGTTGTTTCGGGCAGGGCATCGGCCAGCAATCCAAGCGCGTGCAAGGCGGTGGCGATTGCGGGCAGATCATTGTCGAGCGACGGTTGCAAGATTGCCTTTGCGCGGGCCACGAGGTCTGGCGTCAGGCTGCGGGTTGCGCCGAAATCCAGCAAGACCAGTTTGCCAGTCTCGGGTTGCCAGCGGAAATTGGCAAAGTTGGGGTCGGATTGGACAAGGTGAAACGCGAACACTTCGCGCATCATCAGGGCGATGAGACGCTCGGCCATATCATCGCGTGTGGCCTGATCCGCGTGTTCCAACGTGTCGATCGGTTCAGACGGGACGAAATCCATTGCAAGGATATCGCGGCTGGACAAGTCTTGGTGGAAGGCGGGGACGATGAAATCGGGATCGTTTTGCAAAAGCGCGCTGAAGGCCACAAGGCTGCGCGCCTCTTGGTCGTAATCGGCTTCTTCATGCAATTGCTGGCGCGCGTCCTCGAGCAGCGGTTTGAGATCCAGCCCCTTGGGCATCATGCCGGACAGGCGCATCAGGCTGGCTAGGTTGCGCAGGTCGCTGTCGATGCTGTCGCGGATACCGGGATATTGCACCTTGATCGCCAGATCGCGCCCGTCACGGGTTTGTGCGCGATGGACCTGACCGATGGAGGCGGCGGCGATGGGGCGGACGTCGAATTTTTTGAACCGTTTGGTAAAATCCGGGCCCCACGCGGCGGTCAGCACGTGCTTGAGTTGGGCAGGTGGCATGGTGTGCGCCTGCGCCTGCAAGGGGCGCAGCACAGCGGCCAGTTCCGGTGTCAGAAGATCGCCCGCTTCGAGCGACAAAAGCTGGCCCATTTTCATTGCCGCGCCGCGCATCTGGGACAATTCCCGCGTCAGGCGATGGGCGTTTGCGGGGGTCAGGAACATCTCGCGCGGGCTGGGCTTGCGACCCTGAAGCAAGTGCTTTGCCCCGGCCGCAGCGGCAGAGCCAAGCAGACCGCTTGCCAAGCCGCCCATTCGCAAGGCACGGGTGGTGCGCCCGGTGGGGACGGCGCGGCTGCGGGGGTCTATTTCGTCTGTCATGGGGCAGAGGTAAGTCCCGGCAGCACCGAGACAATACGCCCGTGCGCCTTTCCCGGATCGGGGTGGCGCACGGGGCAGTTATGGCGCGGTACAGTTAGTCTGCGGCAGCGATTTTGTCTTGTGTCTTGGTGTCGAAATCCGACGCGTCATGGCGTTCGTGAAGCTGCTCGCTTGGGTCGCCAAAGGCGCGGTTTACGATCCGTCCACGCTGCACCGGGGTGCGGGCGTCGATGGCTTTGGCCCACCGCATGACATGAGTGTAACTTGCGACGTCAAGAAATTCCGCCGCATTGTAGAGACGGCCAAGAACCAGCCCGCCATACCATGGCCAGATCGCCATGTCGGCGATGGTGTAGTCGGGGCCGCTGATGAAATCACGCTCGGCCAATTGCCGGTCCAGCACGTCTAGTTGGCGCTTGGTTTCCATCGCAAATCGGTTGATCGGGTATTCCATGGGTTCGGGCGCATAGGCGTAGAAATGGCCAAAGCCACCGCCCAGATAGGGCGCGCTGCCCATCTGCCAGAACAGCCAGCTGAGCATTTCGGCCCGGTTTTCCGGCGCGCCAAGGAAGGCGTCGAATTTCTCGGCCAAGTGCATCAGGATCGCAGCGGATTCGAAGACGCGGATGGGCATATCGCCGGACCGGTCCATCAAGGCCGGGATCTTGGAGTTCGGGTTGATGTCGACAAAATCTGATCCGAACTGGTCGCCATCGCCGATCTTGATCAGCCATGCATCGTATTCCGCACCGGCGTGACCGGCGGCCAGCAGCTCTTCGAGCAGGATGGTGACCTTTTGACCGTTCGGGGTCGCCAGGCTGTAAAGCTGGAACGGGTGTTCGCCGACCGGAAGCTCTTTGTCATGGGTTGCCCCGGCAATGGGGCGGTTGGTGCTGGCGAATTTGCCGCCGTTCTCGGAATCCCAAATCCAGACCTTGGGAGGCGTATAGCTGTCGGTCATGTTGTGTGTCCTGTTTGCGTGTCGACTGTAAACATAGGTGGTCGGCGCGGGAAATGCTTTGTGCAGTGGTGCAGGCCGCCTGTGCGGTCGGGTCAGAGCACGCCGATATCGGCCAGCGCCCCGGCAAGTTCGGGGGGCAGGGCATCGTCATCCTGACGCGAATGGCCAAGATCGGGCGGCGCATCTTCGGGTTTGAGATAGCGCCAGCCCTGAAACGGGCGCTTTGGCGCGGTCGCCGTTCGGATGATCTCTGGTTCAAGAACGATGCCGCATCGGCGGATACCATCCACGCCGACGACTTCCTCCAGGCCAATGATCCGCTGACGGGCTTGCAGCATGCCTTTGATCACCCAGTAGATTGACCCGCCGTTGAGCAGTTCTGCCTCGCGTTTGGGCCACATGCGGGTGACATGGTAATATCGGCCATTTGCCCGCTGTTCTGAGCGGTGCTGCTGCCACGCCTCTATCTGCTCCACGCTGTCAGAGCCGACGGAGAGTTTAACTATATGGATCGTTCCGGTCATTTTGTCTGCCCCCTGCGGGTGTGATCATAGCGGGCAGCGGGCCGGGTTCAAGCGGGGCGGGTGCGATGGGCCGTCCCGCGCGGCTGGTCAGTCAGGCGTTTTGCGCGCGCGGGTCTTGGGTTTGGTGGCAGCGTCCGCTTTGGGCGAGGCGGCTTCGCGTTCGAGCCGCGTTTTGCGCAGGCGCAGGGTCTTGGCTTCGCGCTTTTCGGTTTCGGTCTCAAGGATGTCGCGCACAACGCGCGTTGTCTTGTCCATGACCGTTTCCGCGCGGGGCGCCGATGGTTTGAAGAGCGTGTCTTTGGTCAGCTTTGCCATTTTTCGATCTCCTTGGAGGACAATGGTGTCGGGCTGGAGGCGATCCGCATAAAGTCCTGCGGTGCACCGATGCGAGGATGAAAATTCGCATAAAAAAAGCGGGCGCAGCCGTGAAGCTGCCCCCGCTCTGGTCTTCAATCTTGCTGAGGCTTATGCCAGCGCAAGATTTGTCGCGCTTTCGCGGCCGTCACGGCCTGCTTCGATGTCGAAAGTCACAGCCTGACCATCTTCGAGCTGGTGCAGACCGGCGCGCTCAAGCGCGGAAATGTGAACGAAAATGTCCTTGGAGCCGGACTCGGGTGCGATAAAACCAAAGCCTTTTTGGCCGTTGAACCATTTCACGGTGCCATTTGCCATCGTGTTGTCTCCTAATTTAGTTGCCACCCGCTACATGCGGTGACCCGGCTCAGTGTCGTCGTAGGATCGCCTGAGGCCGTTAGGAAACAGAAGGTCATCGGAAGAATCTTTGCACGGCTGATATGGGGGTGATCCCGTAAGATTACAACTCTTATCCTCGAATTGGCCAAAATAACCGGGATTCGGTGCCACGGGCTTTACGGACTTATCCACAGGGTTTTCCACAAAGGGCGCAGGATGTGGTAGGTTTTTTACCAAAGCAATCTAGAAGTTGTGGATTTGTCAGTTTTCAGGCTATCATACCAGCCTGCCGCAAAAGAGGAATCGCCGCCATGTCACGCTTTACCGCCCCGATTGCCGAACAAATCTGGGATATGAAATACCGCCTGAAAGAGGCGGATGGCACCGCTCTGGACCACACGGTCGAGGATACGTGGCGTAGGATCGCGCGGGCTTTGGCCGAGGTCGAAGCAGAGCCGAAAGTCTGGGAAGATCGGTTCTACACCGCGCTTGAGGATTTCAAATACCTCCCGGCAGGCCGGATCACCGCCGGGGCGGGTACGGCGCGGTCTGTCACGCTGTTCAATTGCTTTGTCATGGGCACCGTTCCCGACAGCATGGGCGGTATTTTCGAGATGCTAAAAGAGGCCGCCCTCACCATGCAGCAGGGTGGCGGGATCGGCTATGACTTCAGCACCATCCGGCCCAAGGGCGCGGCAGTCAAAGGCGTGGCGGCGGATGCCTCTGGCCCCTTGTCCTTCATGGACGTCTGGGACGCGATGTGCCGCACGATCATGTCGGCAGGATCGCGGCGCGGGGCAATGATGGCGACGATGCGCTGTGACCATCCGGATATCGAGGATTTCATCGGCGCAAAATCTGACGCGGCCCGACTGCGCATGTTCAACCTGTCCGTGCTGGTGACGGATGATTTCATGGCGCAGGTCAAGGCGGACGGATCGTGGGATCTTGTGTTTGACGGCAAGGTTTACCGCACGGTGCAGGCGCGCGATCTGTGGAACCGGATCATGAAGGCGACATACGAGTATGCCGAACCCGGTGTGATCTTTATCGACCGCATCAACAACGCCAACAACCTGAGCTATGTCGAGACGATCGCGGCGACGAACCCTTGCGGCGAACAGCCCTTGCCGCCTTATGGCGCGTGTTTGCTTGGGTCGATCAACCTTGCCCGGCTGGTCACCGACCCGTTCGAGGACGCCGCAGCGCTGGATGGTGAGGCGTTGACCGAGCTGGTCGCCACGGCTGTGCGGATGATGGACAACGTGGTTGACGCCTCGCGCTTTCCGCTGGAGGCGCAGCGCGACGAGGCGCGGGCCAAGCGACGGATCGGCCTTGGTGTGACCGGGCTTGCCGATGCGCTGCTGATGCTGGGTCTGCGCTATGGATCAGACGAGGCGGCGGCACAGACCGAGCGCTGGTTGCACGCGATTGCCCGCGCTGCGTATCTCGCGTCGGTCGATCTGGCCAAGGAAAAGGGCGCATTTCCGTTGTTTGATGCGGATAAGTATCTTGCGTCGGGCACGATGCAGGTGATGGACGATGATGTGTGCGACGCGATCCGCAAACACGGTATTCGCAATGCGCTGCTCACGTCGATTGCGCCCACCGGGACGATCTCGCTTTATGCCGGGAACGTGTCATCGGGGATCGAGCCGGTCTTTGCCTATGCCTATACGCGCAAGGTTTTGCAAAAGGACGGCACCCGCACCGAGGAAGAGGTGATTGATTACGCGGTGCAGATGTGGCGCGACAAGTTCGGCGACCGGGAGTTGCCGGAGTATTTCGTGAACGCCCAGACGCTGGCCCCGCTGGAGCATGTGAAGATGCAGGCGGCGGCGCAGAAATGGGTGGATTCGTCGATCTCCAAGACGATCAACTGCCCCGAGGATATCGACTTCGAGGCGTTCAAGGACGTCTACATGGAGGCGTTCGAGACCGGGTGTAAGGGATGTACGACCTATCGTCCGAATGATGTGACGGGTTCAGTGTTGAGTGTGTCGGAGGAGAAGAAATCGGATGCGCCCGAAGTCGTGGCCGTATCGGATGACGAACCGCACCAGCCGCATGGTGACGTGATCTACATGTCCGAACCGCTCGACCGCCCCAAGGCGCTCGAAGGCGCGACTTACAAGCTGAAATGGCCGGATAGTGAACATGCGATTTACCTGACGATCAACGACATCATTGTCGGCGGTCATCGTCGCCCGTTCGAGGTGTTCATCAACTCCAAGAACATGGAGCATTTCGCCTGGACCGTGGCACTGACGCGGATGATCTCGGCAGTGTTCCGGCGTGGCGGCGATGTGTCTTTCGTGGTGGAAGAGCTCAAGGCGGTGTTCGATCCGCGCGGCGGTGCCTGGGTGAACGGCAAGTATATCCCGTCAATCCTTGCGGCAATCGGCGGCGTGATCGAACAGCACCTGATCGCCATCGGGTTTCTGGCGGGCGAAGGTATGGGCCTCAAATCCGATCCGCAGGCACAGGTGGTCAACCTTGATACGCCGCGCGGCAAGGCCTGTTCGTCCTGCGGTCAGTATGACATGCGCATGGTCGAAGGCTGTATGACCTGTGGGTCATGTGGCTACAGCAAATGTGGCTGATGGGGCCGCGCCTGACTGCTGCCCTCCCCCTTTAGTCGGGGTGGGGCCTGCGCACAGACACACCTGTAAATCGGACTATTCCCCCGAATCGCAGGGCACCGTTTGGGTGGCGCAAACCGGTTCGGGGGGTGGCAAAGCGGCATTTTTTTGCTGCGAGCGCCTCTGAACCGCTTAATTTGCCTGAACTTTCTGCCTTTCAGGCAATCGCCAAGGTTTCCGTATGGCTTTGTCCTGCGTATACTCGGATCATGCGCGAGCGCGGACAAAGCGCGCGACTAGGGGGACGCGAGACTATGATACGGTCTGAATTGATCCAAAAAATTGCTGACGATAACCCGCATTTGTATCAACGCGATGTTGAACGCATCGTGAATACGATTTTCGAAGAAATCATTGATGCCATGGCGCGTGGTGACCGGGTGGAATTGCGCGGCTTCGGCGCGTTCTCGGTCAAGAAACGCGACTCGCGCGTTGGGCGCAATCCGCGCACCGGCGAGGCGGTTGAAGTGGAAGAAAAGCATGTGCCGTTCTTCAAGACCGGCAAATTGCTTCGTGACAGGCTAAACGGGAAGTAAACTCTGATGCGCTACATTCGTTATGTATTTCTTGCGGCGCTGGCCATCGTGCTGGTGTCGGTGGCGCTTGCCAATCGTGGCGCGGTGATGTTGCAGCTTTTGCCATCGGACATGGCCGATCTGGTTGGTATGAACCAATCCATCGAATTGCCGCTGTTCATTGTCATTTTCGGCAGCATCGTGGCGGGTTTGTTGATTGGCTTCGTTTGGGAATGGCTGCGCGAGCACAAGCATCGTGCGGCGGCGTCCCAGCGCGGGGCCGAGGTCAAAAAGCTTGAGCGCGAACTGCGCCGTACCAAGGCAGAGCGTGACAAGGACAAGGACGAAATCCTCGCGCTTCTGGACGAGGCCAGCTAGGTCAGTTTCATGAACCCCGGAATTCGCGTCAAAATCTGCGGGCTGACCCGGCCCGAAGACGTTTTTGCAGTGGCAGAGGCTGGCGCAGCCTATGCGGGGTTCGTGTTTTTTCCCAAAAGCCCGCGCAATGTGTCGATCGAAGCCGCACGCGACCTGGCGGTTGATGTGCCGGTTGGCGTGGCAAAGGTGGCGCTGGTGGTGAATGCCGACAACGCGATGTTGGATGCGATCACCTCTGCGGTGCCGTTGGATATCTTGCAATTGCACGGGGACGAGCCGCCCGAGCGGGTTGCGGATGTGCGTGCACGTTACGGTTTGCCGGTGATGAAAGCGGTTGGTGTTGCAGACGCCGAGGATGTGGCGGCTTTGGACCTCTATTCCGAAGTTGCGGATCAGCTTCTTGTCGATGCCAAGCCCCCCAAGACTGCGACGTTGCCGGGCGGCAATGGTGTGTCGTTTGACTGGCGTTTGATTTCGGCCCGTCGGTGGTCGGTGCCGTGGATGCTTGCCGGTGGGTTGACGCCGGACAATGTGGCCGATGCGATTGCGTTGACCGGGACGCAGCAAGTGGATGTGTCATCCGGGGTGGAGGTGGCACCGGGGATCAAGGATGCAACGCTGATCCGCGATTTCGTTCAGGCGACCCGTGTGCCGGTGATGCGCTAGCGGACGCGTCACCGCGTCCAGTATTCTCCGTGGACGGAAAATACTGGGGCGCTGCCCCAGACCCCGGGATATTTTTGAACCAGAGAAGATGTGGGGTCAGGTGGCGGTGCCGACAGCCTCAGAGACGTTTGCGTGGCCGTCGCGTTTGAGCAGCGCATCAAGCCCATGGGCAATGTCCGGGATCAGGCCAAGGCCTTGATAGACCAGCGCGCTATAAAGCTGCACGGCAGAGGCCCCCGCTTTGATCTTGGTATAGGCGTCTTCTGCGGTTGAAATGCCTCCCACGCCGATGATCGGCACGCGGCCTTGGGTGGCGTGGTAGAGCTGCGCCAGAACGCGGGTGGATTTTTCGAACAACGGATGGCCTGACAGTCCGCCTTTTTCGGCGCGATGGCCAGAGATGAGGCCGTCCCGGTCCAGCGTTGTGTTGGTGGCGATCAACCCGTCGATGCCAGAGGCCAGCGCGACCTCGGCCACATCGGCAATTTCCGCGTCAGTCAGGTCGGGGGCGATCTTGAGAAAGATCGGGATTGGGCGCGCCAGCGCGGTGCGCGTCTGCATCACACCGTCCAGCAATGCGGCCAGCGCGTCTTTGCCTTGCAGGTCGCGCAGCTTTTCGGTGTTGGGCGAGCTGACATTCACCGTGGCGAAATCGAGGTCCGCAGCACAAGTTGCAAGCACGGTGGCAAAATCGCCAGCGCGGTTGTCGCTGTCTTTGTTTGCGCCAAGGTTCAGGCCGATGATCGCGTCGCGCGGGCGGTCCTTGAGACGGGCCGCGATGGCGTCCATGCCGTCATTGTTGAAGCCAAAGCGGTTGATGACGGCGCGGTCTTCGGTCAGGCGAAACAGGCGCGGCTTGGGGTTGCCCGGTTGTGGGCGCGGGGTGGCCGCCCCCACTTCGAGAAAGCCGAATCCGGCCCTCGACAGGGCGCGCAGGGCGGTTGCGTTCTTGTCAAATCCGGCGGCAAGGCCCACAGGATTGGGCAGGGTCAGACCAGCCAGAGTGGTGCGCAGGCGCGCGCTGGTCACGGTGCCGGTGGTCGGGGTCAGCCCCAATTGCAGGGCGCGCAGGGCCAGACCATGGGCGGTTTCCGGATCAAACCGATGCAGAACGCGCAGCCCGGCCTTTTCCAGGACGCTCATGCCAGATCCTCTGGGAAGATATGGCCAGTGTCGGCGCGTGGAAGGGGTTCGGACCACACCATATCAGCCAGACGCAAGGGGCCGTAGAGATGCGGGAAGAGCGCGCCGCCGCGCGACGGCTCCCACCGCAGATCGCCGGGCAGGGTGGTGTCGTCAAAGGCCAGCAGCATCAGCCCGTCTGTGCCGGCGAAATGTTTCGCAGCCGTTTCGCGGACCTGTTCGGCGGTTGAGAAATGCACATAGCCGTCTGCCACATCAATCGGTGCACCAGCGGTTTCACCCTGCGCCTGCAACGCAGCCCATTCATCGGAGCGGAGAAGTTTGTAAATCATGCTTTGGATGTGCCGCGTGCGCGTCGTGAGGTCAAGCAGTGTCATCTGCCTGTTGAACACGCGTCGTACACGCTTTTGCGCCTGTGTCCCTTGCGTAAGTTTTGACTCCCTTCGCAGAGCGATGCACGATTGCGTCATAACAACCCGACAGAGAGGACTCACATGTCTTACCGACTTCTTACAAGCGCTGCTGCCTTGGCGCTCAGCGCTGGGGTGGCACAGGCGGATTACACGCTCCACATTGTTCATATCAACGATCTGCACAGCCGAATCGAGCCGATCAGTCGGTTCAATTCAACCTGCTCTGCCGAAGACAATGCGGCGGGTGAATGCTTTGGCGGTGTCGCGCGTGTCAAGACGATGATCGATCAGCTTCGCACCGAATTGGAGGGCGAGAATTTTCTGGTCGTCGATGCGGGGGACCAGTTCCAAGGGTCGCTGTTCTTTATGACCTACAGTGGCGCAGTTGCTGCCGAGATGATGAACGAAATCGGCTTTGACGTAATGTCCGTGGGCAACCACGAATTCAACCTTGGTGACGGCGCGTTGGCCAATCTGGCTGAAACCGTGACCTTCCCGGTTGTGTCGGGCAATCTTGACGTCAGCGGATCGACTGAGCTGGCGGGCAAGATTGGCGACACGCTGATCCTTGAACGGGGCGGCGAGCGCATCGGCATCGTCTCGGCGCTTGCGACGGACACAAAGGAATTGTCCTCGCCGTCCGAAGCCGTGATGTTCAAGGACGAGATCGACTCGCTCAAGGAAGATGTGGCCGCCTTGCAGGCCGAAGGCGTAGACAAGATCATTGCGATCACCCATGTCGGTTACAACCTTGACCAGCGCATCGCAGCGGAAGTGCCGGGCATCGATGCGGTGATCGGGGGGCACAGCCACACTTTCCTGTCATCGTCCGACCCAGATCGGGCAGGGCCGTATCCAACGATGGTCAGCCAGGGCGACAACCTTGTTCCGGTGGTGCAGGCGGGGGCGTTTTCCAAATATGTGGGCCATCTTGAGCTGAATTTCGACGATGCTGGCGTTGTGACCTATGCAGCAGGCGACACGATCTTGCTTGATGCGTCAGTGGCCGAAGATGAAGCCATCGTTGCGCGTGTTGCCGAGCTTGGTGCGCCGATTGAAGAAATGAAAACCCGGATCGTTGCCGAAGCCGCCGATGTGATCGAAGGCGACCGTTCGGTCTGCCGCGCTGTGGAATGTCCGATGGGCAACCTTGTGGCGGACGCCATGCTGGACCGGGTGAAGGATCAGGGCGTTGAAATCGCCATTCAGAACGGCGGCGGTCTTCGGGCGTCCATTGATTCGGGCGAAGTGTCCATGGGCGAAGTGCTTACGGTGCTGCCCTTCCAGAACACGCTGTCCACCTTTCAGGTGACCGGTGCGCAACTGATGGCTGCGCTTGAAAACGGGGTGAGCCAGGTTGAGGACGGGGCAGGCCGGTTCCCGCAAATCGCAGGTATGGCCTTTACCGCAACCCTGAGCGCAGAGCCGGGCAGCCGGGTGTCGGATGTGACCGTGAACGGCGAGCCACTGGACATGGAGCGTGTCTATAGCGCTGTGTCCAACAACTTTGTGCGCAATGGAGGTGACGGCTATGCCATGTTCCGAGGTGCCATGAACGCCTACGACTTTGGCCCAGACCTTGCGGACGTGACGGCGGACTACCTTGCCGCCAACGCGCCCTATCAGCCGTACACAGATGGCCGGATCACCGTTAATCCGTAAGATGATGTGCAGGCCGGGCGTATCTTCCCGGCCTGCACCTACGCTATGTGTGGACGCTTTGCCCTGACCCTGCCTTCGGATGCGATGGCGCAGCTGTTTGACGCGGTGCCGTCAAACGCATTGCCCGAGGTGCCCAATTACAACATCTGCCCGACCAATCTGGTGCATGTCGTTCACACTGCCGAGGGACAGCGCAGGTTGGTGGCGATGCGATGGGGGTTTCTGCCGCATTGGTACACGGCTGAAAATGCCGGGCCTCTGCTGATCAACGCGCGGGCAGAGACGATTGCGGAAAAGCCCGCGTTCCGGGCGGCTTGTCGCGCGCGGCGGTGTCTGATCCCGGCCACGGGGTTTTACGAATGGACCAAGGACGACAGCAGCCATCGCCTGCCGTGGTATATTCATCCGACGGCCTCTGACCTCTTGGTTTTTGCCGGGGTCTGGCAGGATTGGGAACGAGACGGCGTGGCGCATCGGACCTGTGCGATTGTCACGACGGCGGCAAATACCAAAATGTCTGCGGTGCATCACCGCCAGCCCGTGACCCTGCGCCGCGAAGATTGGCCGCTGTGGCTGGGGGAGGCGGGGCACGGTGCCGCCACCCTGATGACAGCCGCGCCCGAGGATGCGATGGATTTCTACCGTGTCGATCCTACGGTCAATTCCAACCGTGCGGCGGGACCCGAATTGATCGCACCCTTGGCGCTTTGACCGGGCTTTCCCCGGCCTGCGCTTCGCAGTAGCGTGACGCCAGAACAGGGGAGGCCGCCATGCCCAACGTCGATATCCAAGCAACTGTTACCGAACTACAGGCCCTTTTGGGAGATCGTCTGTCGACGGGGGCGTCGATCCTTGACCAGCATAGCCATGACGAGGCCTACACTCCGCCGGTTTTGCCCGATGCGGTGGCATTTCCCGAAACCACGGACGAGGTGTCGCAGATCCTGCGTATCTGTTCCAAACATGGCTGCCCGGTGGTGCCTTATGGCGTGGGTACATCGCTCGAGGGGCATATCGTGCCCGTGCAGGGCGGGGTGAGCGTGGACACCAGCCGCATGAACGCGGTGATTGCGATCAACCAAAGCGATCTCGACGCGGTGGTGGAACCCGGTGTGACCCGGATGCAATTGAACGACGCGTTGCGGGCGTCCGGGTTGATGTTCACTGTCGATCCCGGCGCGGATGCGTCGCTGGGGGGGATGGCTGCGACCCGCGCATCGGGCACCAATACGGTGCGCTATGGCACCATGGCAGACAATGTGCTGGCGCTCGAAGTGGTGTTGCCAGATGGCCAGATCATTCACACCGGCAGCCGTGCACGGAAATCTTCGACCGGGTACGATCTGACGCATCTTTTCATCGGTTCCGAAGGCACGCTTGGGATCATCACGAAGTTGACGGTCAAGCTACATGGCCAGCCTGAACATATCGCGGCGGCGACCTGTGCCTTTCCGGATATCGCCTCGGCGGTTGAGACAGTGATCCTTGCCATCCAGATGGGCCTTCCTCTGGCGCGGATTGAACTGCTGGACGAAGTGCAGATGCGCGGTATGAACATCTACAACCCGGATATGACTTTGCCCGAAACGCCGCATCTGTTTCTGGAGTTCCATGGGACAGAGGCAGGTGTCGCCGAACAGGTCGAAAGTCTCGCGTCTTTGGTGGAGGATCATGGCGGGTCCGATTTTGCGTGGGCTACCAAGACCGAAGACCGCAACCGACTGTGGAAGGCCCGGCACGAGGCGTATTACGCGGGCAAGGCCCTGCGCCAAGGGACAGAGGGCGTGGTCACGGATTGCTGCGTGCCGATCTCGGCGCTGGCCGAATGTATCGCGCGCACCAAAGAGCTTATTGCAGACTCCGGCCTTATGGCGCCGCTTGTGGGTCATGTCGGAGATGGAAATTTCCATCTGCTGATCCTTGTGGACCCCGACAGTACGGATGAAATGGCGCGTGCGGGGGCACTGGCCAACAAGGTGAATATGCTGGCGCTGGAGTTTGGCGGCACGGTCAGCGGTGAGCACGGGATCGGTTTGGGCAAGCGCAAGTACCTGGCTCAGGAACACGGCGCGGCTTATGCGTTGATGGGGGTGCTCAAGAAAGCGGTCGATCCGGGCAACATCATGAACCCTGGCAAGCTGGTGACGTTGAATTGAGGCGCTAAGGATGCGGTGGCGCATCCTCGACCTTCCGGTGACGGAAAGATGGGGGCTCTGCCCGCGTCACCAAATGGCGACTCCCCCGAGATATTTTTGAACCACAGAAGGCCGGGTGCGATCAGCCTTTCACGGCACCCGCAGTCAGACCGGAGACAATCTGGCGCTGGAAGAACATGATGAGCAGGAACAAAGGCGCTGTGGTCGATACCACGGCAGCAACGGCAAACATGACGTTGCCCTTGGTCTGGGTGGTGCCGAGGAAGGACGCGATCTTGGGGATCATTGTCTGGTTTTGCTTGTCGAGGATCATCGCTGTAACGGCAAAGTCGTTATAGGCAAGCAGGAAGCTGAACAGCCCCGTGGTGATCACACCGGGCCACATGACCGGGATTATGACATGGCGGAACGCCTGAAACCGGGTGCAGCCGTCGACCATTGCGCTTTCGTCAAGATCCTGTGGGATGTTTTTGAAGAACGAATGCAGCATCCACAGTGTAAAGGGTTGGTTGATCGCCACCAGCACAATGACCGCCGTGGGCAGGTGCCCCCAGATATTCCATTCAAAGAACACCGGCAGGTAGCCCGACACCAGCGTGATCGGCGGCATGGCGCGGAAGATCAGCGCGATGAGCAGGAACCAGAATGCGTAGCGATAGGTCGAGCGGGCCAGCGCGTAGCCGCCCAATGTGCCCAGCGTCAGGGAAATGGTCACCACAAACAGGCACACCAACATTGAATTCCACGCCGCGCGCCAGAACTCTTCCTGCACCCATGCGCCGGAATAGCCTTGGGTGGTAAAGGCACCGCCGGTTTCACGGGTGGTCAGATCCCCGGTCAGGACGTTGGTCCAGTCGGCCAGAGAGAAAAAATCCCCCTCGACCTTGAACGATCCCCAGAGCGTCCAGAAAAACGGGAAGGCGGCAGCGATGATCCAGATGATCAGGGTGCCAACAATAAGAGCCTGAAGAAGGGCGGGGCGTTTTTGTGCTTGGCTTGCCATATCCGTATGTCCCTATGCCGTTTTGCCGTAATCGCGCCATGTGCGGACAAGCACCGGCGACAACAGGATGGCGACGCCGAGGATCGTTAGTACGGACGTGGCCGCGGCCGAGGACAATTGCTGGGTCTCACCGCCCAGATCGTTGTAGATCGCCCAACTGAGCGAGGTGGCATGGGCGCTCGCGTTGAAGCTTACAATTGGCTCGAACACCCGGAAGTTGTCCATCAGCTGGATCAGCGCGATGAAGGTGGTCAGCGGCAGCAGATGCGGGATCACCACATGGCGGATCTGTTGCCAGCGGCTTGCCCCGTCGATGCGCGCGGCTTCAAGCGTGTCGGTGTTCACTGTTTGCAATCCGGCATAGTAGACGATGAAGGCAAAGGGCACCGACGACCAGACGCCGTATACCATCAGCATGGTCCACATCATCGCGGTGTCGGCCTTGACCGACAGGCTTGGATCATCCGCGAGCCAGCGCAGGGCGGTGCCCAGCACACCGCGCGCGTCCACCATCCAGAACAGGATCAGCGCGCCCACCAGCGGGGTCACCATCATCGGAAGGAGCGAGAAAAAGATCATCGGTCCACGAATGGCCCGTGCGGCCGCATTGACCGCGACAGCCACGACAAAACCCAAAAGGATCGTCAGCGGCGTGACCACAAAGGTATAGGTCAGGGTAAAGCCCAAGGCCTTGTAGAAGGGCAGGTTCATCAGCTTTCCGACGAAATCGCCAAGCCCGGTGCTTTGTTCCCAAAGCTGGCCGAATTCGGCAACGGCCAAGTGGTTGCGATCCTTGTAGATCTCAAGCCCCGCGAATTTGCCCAAGGGCTGAGACGCGCGGATGGCAGCGGTTGCCTCTTGGTCGATGGCGGTGGCTGTGGTGCAGCCGAAGGGGCCGCAGTTTTCAACTTCGACGATGACCTGCTCATGCGCGACATGAAGCGACTGGATCACCACCGAGACGATTGGGAAGAAGATGAACAACAGCATGGCGATGGCTGATGGCAACACAAACCAGAAGAACGCACTGTGTTTCATCGGATCACCCCCGCGCAGTTGAAACGGTCAGAAGAGGGCGAGGGCGGCGCACCGCCCCCGCACACGTGTTGGTTCAGTTTACAAAGCCCTTTTCCTTGGCAGCGGTGGTATAGGCCGCCTCGATATCCATCAGGGCCTGTTCGGCGCTTTCCTTACCTTGCAGGAAGTCAGCGATATTGTCGCCAAGCGCCGTGTGCAGCAGGCCGTGATGCGGCAGCATTGGATAGGGCTGGGTTTGCATCGAAATCGCCGAGAACACGCCTTCGTTGACAGGCGCGGGCTGATAGCCTTCGATCATCCAGACGGCCTGACCCATGGTCTCATCGTTCAGGATCGCCGGGCTGATCCCATGCTTGAGCGCCTTGAACGTTGCTTCTGCATCTGCATCGCTGATGTTCTTGGCAATGGTCCAGCCATCCCACCACAATGTCGACGCAGGCGTGTCGCCCCCGGCCACGGTCATCGGCGCGCCGACCATCGTGTTCTCATACACTTCGGGGGCCGCACCTTCGGCATCCATCAGAACGCCCGTGCGCGAGCCCCACATGTTCATCATGGCGACATTGCCTGCTTCCCATTCCGCGCCGGCGGCGTTGGAATCATGTGTCAGGTAGTCGGGGTTCATGTAGCTGCTCAGGGATTGGAGCATTTCCAGCGTGGCCACGCCGGCGTCGTTGTTGACCGAGACATTGGCCGTGCCCGGTTCGTAGAACGTGCCGCCATGGCCGATATACATGTTCACGAATTCCTGCGCGAGGTTCCAGCCGGCCATGAAAGAGCCGCTCAGCGGATAGTCGAGAATTCCGTCAGCACGGATTTTTTCCGCCACGGCCAGCATGTCTTCGTAGGTTGCGGGCGGTGCCATCCCGATCTGTTCAAGGATGTCCTGACGGTACACAAGATGTTGCGCGTTTGCCATGAAGGCTACGGCCATCACCTTGCCATCGACGGTGATGAGTTGGTTTTTCGGAATGTCCTGACCAAATGCCGCGATCAGATCATCCAGCGGGCGCAGCACGTCTTCGTTGATCAGCGCCACGATCGACGAATTGGCGACGATGGCCGAGGTGTATTCCGCCGGATTGCCCTGAAGACCGGCAAGATTGATCTTCTGGTGGTCAGCGGTCAGGTTTGCCTTTGCCTCGGTCAGGCCCTCACAGGCCTGAGCATTGGCGGCGACGGTTTGGATCGCGGGGAATTCGTTGCCGATGATGCTGATCCGACCATCGCTGATGCCGCAATCTGCGGCCATGGACATGGTTGCGCTGGCTGCGACAAGGACCGAGCCTGTCATCAGGATATTTCGCATTTTCATTCTTGGTCTCCCTGTGTGTCTGGATGCGCGTTCTAGGGCTGCATCGCTTTTTCCCGGCGAACCGGGACTCTCTGGTGGGTCAGCTGTCGATCCGCTGGCCCGTTTCGGTTGAAAAGAGATGGCAGATCTCTGCTGGGACACGGATCGACACGTTGTCCCCAATTTCGGCGCGGTAGGATTTGTCGGCCTTGACGGCAACCAATGCGCTGCCGATCCTCACGGAAATCATCGTGGCATCGCCCAAAAGCTCAAGCGTGTAGATTGGTGCGTTGATCTGGCCGTCCCCGCCGGGCGCAAGTGAGGCGTCTTCGGCCCGGAACCCAAGCGTGGTCTTGCCGTCCGGCGCGGTCAGACCGGCAATCCGGGTGTTGCGGGTCTCAAAGGCGCCATTGGCGATATCGCCTTCGATCAGGTTCATGGCAGGGTTGCCGATAAAGCTGGCCACGAACCTGTTGGCAGGGCGGTCGTAAATCTCGGTTGGGCTGCCGACCTGCTGCACAATGCCTTTTTCCATCACCACGACCCGGTCTGCGAGGGTCATCGCCTCGATCTGGTCATGGGTGACATAGATCGTCGTGACAGCAAGCTCATGGCTCAGGTTCTTGATCTGGGCGCGTGTGGAGACGCGCAGTTTGGCGTCGAGGTTCGACAGCGGTTCGTCCATGAGAAACACGTTGGGTTCCCGCACAATCGCGCGGGCCAAAGCCACGCGCTGCCGTTGACCGCCGGACAGTTCGGCGGGTTTGCGGTGCAAAAACTCGTCCAGTTCCACCATCGCGCTGGCGCGGCGCACACGTTCGTCATGGGTGGACGGATCGACGCCGCGCACCTTGAGCGGAAAGCGAATGTTCTCGTAGACGTTCATGTTCGGATAAAGTGCGTAGGATTGAAACACCATTGCCACATCGCGGTCTTTGGGGTCGAGGCTGTTGACCACTTTGCCATCAATGATGATCTCACCATCGGTGATGTCTTCCAGCCCGGCGATCATGCGCATGGTCGTTGTCTTGCCGCAACCGGATGGCCCCAGCAGCACAAGGAATTCCTTGTCGGCAATCGTGAGGTTGAAATTGTCGACCCCGACGAAGTTGCCCCAGCGCTTGTTGACGTTCCTGAGCTGGATTTCCGCCATGCTTTCCCCCTGCGCAAAAGATCGGATTTGCGGTAGATCAACCCAACAAGCCATAGGGCTGACGGTTTGGCAAGAATTCTTTGCAAACGTGTGCAAGAAATCAAAACAAGCCTGCATGTTCGCCAAATCCGTATACGCATCGCATGTGGCAAGCGTGCATTTGCGTATTTTGAAAAAGAAGACGCAGGCAGGTGGTGGCGCAGTGGATTGCTTTGCGAGGCGCGCTAGCCCGCGATTGGATCAATGCATGTGATGGGCAGGTTCAGCGCTTGTTCCAGGGTATGGGCGACTTGCAACAGGCGCGCTTCCCCGCGTGGTGGACCGATCAGTTGCAGGCCAACCGGCATGCCCGATGGGGTAAATCCAACCGGCAGTGACAGGGCGGGCAGGCCCGCAACGGTTGCCAGAAAGGCGAATTGCAGCCAGTCGATATAGTCGCGCATCGGGCGGCCTGCGACCTCGGTCGGGTATTCGATTTCGACCGGCAGCGGGGCGAGCCCATTGACCGGGCAGGCCAGCACATCATGAGTTTGAAAGAATGTCGCCATCGTGTTGTAGATCTGTGCGCGGTCGCGTTCTGCTTGCACATAGGCGTCAAAGGTCATCGCACGGGCATCGGCAAGGTTGCCTTTGATCGTGTCTTTGTAGTGCTTGGTGACGTTTTCAGGCGTGGCTTGGTAACTGCCCATAAACGACAGGCACCGCAGCGCGCGGAACGCCTCGTCAAGCCGGGGCAGGGTGGGGCAGTGATCTTCGACAGTGACATGCGGCAGGCGCATCCGAGCCAGCGCATCGCGCAGCACGGTGTCGATTTCATCGGTGAGCGCAGCAAACCCGTTGAGGTCGGATGCATACGCGATGCGCACGGGGCCTGCGTCCTGACGCGCTATGTCGAGATAGGGTGTGGCCGGGGGGGGGAACGAAATCGGCCAGACCGGATCGTATCCCGCCATCGCATCCAGAAAAAGCGCGCAGTCCAGAACGTCGCGCGCCATCGGGCCGTCGACTCCGCCATTGGTAAAACCCAGATGTGCCGAACTGCCCCCGGCGATGCCGGGTGAGGGGCGCAGGCCGACAATGCCGCAGTAATTTGCGGGGCTGCGCAGGCTGCCGCCGAAATCGGATCCGTGGCTCAGCCACAGCTCTCCAGTGGCGAGCGACACCGCAGCCCCCCCGGATGATCCGGCGGCATTCATCGCGGTGTTCCATGGGTTGCGGGTTGCACCGAACACGGCATTGAACGTATTGGCCCCGGCCCCGATCTCGGGCGTATTGGTCTTGCCCAGCACGACGCCGCCACGGTCTTCGAGGCGGGTCACAATCGGATCCGACGCTGTGGGCACATGATCGGCCATGCCAATCGTCCCAAAGGTGGTCCGCACGCCTGCAACCGGGTTCAGATCCTTGATGCCCAAGGGAAGCCCTGCCAGCAGCGTATCGGTGGCCACGGTCGCGCCGCGCGCCCGGTTCGCACAGCGCGTGACCACGGCATTCACCTGCGGTTCAACCTGATCCATGCGCGCAAGGCTGACATCGATCAGATCCAGGGATGTGACCTCACCCTTGCGCAGCAGCGCCACGACTTCGCGCGCAGATTTTGCGCAGAGCTCGGGACCGCTGAAGGTGGTGTGGGGGCGCGTCATGTTTCGCAAAACATCCTGTGCAGATGCGCGA
Organism: Marivita sp.; assembly: GCF_051251565.1. Lineage (GTDB taxonomy): Bacteria > Pseudomonadota > Alphaproteobacteria > Rhodobacterales > Rhodobacteraceae > Marivita. Next base: position 423,578 of record NZ_JBPOFB010000001.1, read on the forward strand.
TCAGACGCGCCGTGTTGTCATCGTTGAGACTATAGTAGATCGTCTTGCCGTCCCGTCGGGTCTTGACCAGGTCTTCGTCCCGCAGACGGGCCAGCATCTGGCTCACGGCGGCTTGCCGGATATTGAGCAAAGCTTCGAGTTCACCCACGGACTTTTCGCCCACACCCAGATGGCACAGGATCATCAGCCGACCTTCATGCGCGAGGGTCTTGAGATAGGTCGTAGCTTCTTTTGCGCTCTGGGCCATGTCTTGTGCGGCCGCTGGTGCAACAGTCATATCTTCCATAGGAGACCCCCGGTAGCCAAAGGTCTATAGCATTGTTGAGGGGGCTGTTTCAAAGCCTTATCTCGCCCGTTTAGGTTTCGGGCGACGTGGGTGCGCCGCCCGTGAACGCATTGTCATTCTTGTAGTCACAGGGGGCCTCTTGCATCTGAAGGTGCAGACCGTCACCGGTATAGGGATGCGCGCGCGCCAGGTCTTCGTCCAGCTCGATGCCCAGACCGGGCGTGTCGGGGGCGGTGATATACCCGTCTTCGACCCGGATTGTGTTGCGGATCAAGGCTGCGTGGAACGGGGTTTCAATCGTTTCGGCCAGCAGCATGTTGGGAATCGATGTGCACAGATGCACGTTTGCCGCCCATTCCACCGGACCGGCATACAGATGCGGCGCGATCTCGGCGTTGAAGGCTTCTGCCAGAACCGACAGTTTTTTGGCTTCCCAGATGCCCCCGACGCGCCCCAGGGCGGGTTGCAGGATCTTGGCGCCACCTGTGCGCAACACCGTGGCGAATTCGGTCTTGGTGGTCATTCGTTCGCCCGTTGCAATCGGGATGCGCACGGCGCGGGCCACCTCGGCAAACTCAAGCAGGTTGTCGGGCGGGATCGGTTCTTCGTACCAAAGCGGCAGGTAGGGCTCGATCGCGTGACCCAACCGGATCGCGCCTGAGGTGGTAAACTGTCCATGTGTGCCGAACAGCAGATCGGCCTTGGTGCCGACCGCCGCGCGGATCGCTTTGCACATCTCGACCGAGAGCAAAATGTCCGACAGTGCAGGCTGGTGCCCGCCATGGATCGTGTACGGGCCAGCAGGGTCGAATTTGACCGCCGTATAGCCGCGCGCGACGCAATCGGCGGCGGCTTCGGCTTGGGCGTCCGGGTCTGTCCAGAATGCGTTGATGTCGTGATGGGGCAGGGGATAGAGATAGGTGTAGGCGCGCACCTTCGGGTTCATCCGCCCGCCCAGAAGCGCCCAAACCGGTCTGCTGCGGGCCTTGCCCAGAATGTCCCAACACGCCATCTCAAGCCCGGAAAACGCGCCCATGACGGTCAGGTCAGGCCGCTGCGTAAAACCGGCGGAATAGGCGCGGCGGAACATCAATTCGACGTTTTCAGGGCTTTCGCCGCGCATGTGCCGGTCAAACACATCCTCGATCACCGCTTTCATCGCATCCGGGCCGACGCTGGAAGCATAACATTCGCCCCAGCCAGTGATCCCGGTGTCGGTGATCACCTTGACCAGCGTCCAATAGCGCCCACCCCAGCCGGGGGCGGGGGGCGCGGTGGTGATGATGTCGAGGCTGTGCAGCTTCATGGGCGGTCCCTTTCCTGTGGGCGGGCGATGCGATGGCGCATCGGGGTGTGTCTGTTGACGCAAACCCGCGTGTTGGCGCGGCTGGTCAAAAGAGGATCACGTTGCGTTTTGCGCCGCCTGCTTTGGTGTCTTCAATTGCGTCGTTGATCTGTTCCAGCGACCAACGCCCCGAGACCAGCTCATCAAGCTTGAGCCGCCCTTGGCTGTAGAGATCTGCAAGCCACGGGATATCGCGGCGGATCACCACGTCGCCCATTTTGGACCCGATCATGCCTTGCGCCATATAGGCGAGGACCACGGGTTCATATTCGGCCATTGCCCCAGAATGCGGCATGCCGATCATGACCATGCGTCCCCCCCATCCAAGATAGCGAGGCGCGTGGTTGTAGGCGGGGATCGCGCCCACGGTCACCGCGACCAGATCAGCCCCGCGTCCCAATATGCGCATCACCTGTTTCCAGGGTGCGGCGTCTGTTGCCAGAACGCCGTCCGTTGCGCCAAAGGCCTTGGCGGTGTCCAGCTTGTCCTGTGTGACATCGACGGCCACGATCCGGCGTGCCCCCGCAATCCGCGCGCCTTGGATCGCATTGAGCCCAACGCCACCCGCGCCGATCACAACCACGTCCTCGCCCGCGCGCAGCTTGCCTGCATTGACCACAGCGCCGATGCCGGTGATCACGCCGCAGGCCATCAGCGCCACTGCTTCGGGAGGCATGGCGTCGGGCAGGGGTACAACCTGGCTTTGGTCTACCACCACACGTTCGGCAAACGCACCGCAATGCATCGCCTGCGCGACTGGCGTGCCATCGGCGCGGCTCAGGGGGGATGTCCCTGTGCCCGGCGCTTCGCAGATCGTTGGCTTGCCGCTGGCGCAATTGGTGCAGGTGCCGCAGGATTTGATCAGCGTGACCACCACGCGCTGACCGTCTTGCAGGCCTTTGACACCGGGACCGATGGCCGTTACGTGCCCGGCCGCCTCGTGGCCGTAAACGGCGGGCAAATCGCCACCCCAAGCGCCTTCGGCAAAATGGATGTCCGAATGGCAGATCGCCACCGCGTCCAGCGTGACCTCGATCTCTCCGGTCTGCGGCGCGCGCAGCTCCAGCTCTTCAAGGCGCAGCGGCGCGCCGAAGGCGGTGCAGACGGCGGCTTTGATGCGGGTCATGGGAACCTCCCTTGGCTTTCGCGCAACCTGCGGTGCGCACGGCGCAAGCGCAAGCGCGAAGTCGACCTGAACAGGTCAGGCTGCGACTGTCCCCCGGCGTGGCGCAAGAAACACGATCAAGGCCACCACGATCAGTGCCAAGGACACCAGGAACGGTGCGCCGGGAAAATAGACCGGCGCGTCTGCCGAGGTGAACTGTGCAAAGACCGATGTCATGACAAGCGGCGCAATGATCATCGCCACCGCACTCACCGAGGTCAGCGCGCCCTGCAATTCGCCCTGCCGCCTATCGCCCACGGCCTTGGACATGATCCCCTGCAAAGCCGGTGTGATCACCGCTCCCAGGGCTGCCAGCGGCGTCAGCAACAGCGCCACCGCGCCCGAGGTCACAAAGGCCAACGCGCCAAAGGCGAAAACGTCAAACACCAGCCCGTAGAGCACCGTGCCGCGTTCGCCCAAACGGGCAAGGATCAGTCGGATCAACCCGCCCTGAACCACCGCCATCATAATCCCGAACAGCCCCAGCGATAGGCCGATCATGCCTGCATTCCAGCCGAACCGCGCATGGCCAAAATAGGCCCAGACCGCGGGGTAGACGAAAAACGCGACCTGATAGAGGAAGAACACCGCGAACAATCGACCCAGACCGGGAAACGCGCCCAATGATTTGAACGCGCCAAACGGGTTGGCCCGCCGCCATTCGAACGGGCGTCGGATCGCATCAGTCACCGTTTCGCGCAGCACGAAATAGCCCAGCATCGCATTGCCCCCGGCCAGCGCCGCGGCGGCCCAAAAAGGCGCGCGCGTGCCCCATTCGCCCAGCAGCCCGCCCATCAAGGGGCCAATGACGAAACCAAGGCCAAACGCGGCCCCGACCAGTCCGAAATTCTGTGCCTTTTTGCCCGGCTCCGAAATGTCGGCCATATAGGCGGTTGCGGTTGATTGCGTGGCGGCCGTGATCCCGCCGATCACGCGCCCGACCAATAGCAGCCAGATCGATCCGGCAAAGGCCATGACGACGTAATCCAGCGCCATCACCGCCAAAGAGATCAGCAGCACAGGCCGTCTGCCAAAACGGTCCGACAGGTTGCCGATCACCGGCCCGAACAGGAATTGCATCACGGCAAACACCGTGGTCAGAACGCCGCCCCACAGTGCGGCATTGGCAAGATCCCCGCCTGTCACCTCTTGGATCAGGTCAGGCATCACCGGAATGATCAGCCCAATCCCCATCGCGTCGATCATCACACTGATCAGGATAAAGACGACGGGCAGGCGCATGGGGCGGAACTCGCTGGATCAGGCCAAAGCGCCCTCGATGTGTAAACTACACTTGACAGATTGCCAGTCAATGCGCCTGTGCTGCAATGAATGCGGCCAGAAGGTTTGCAAATTCGTCTGGGGCTTCGACACAGGGCAAATGCCCGGCCTTGCGGATCAGGTGGAACTGCGATCCCGGCACCAGATTGACCGTTTCGCGCACCAGATCGGGCGGGGTTGATCCATCTTCGCTGCCTGCAATGCCCAGCGTGGGCAGGCGAAGGGCGGCTGTGGTGCTATAGAAATCAGTGCCCGCAATGGCATGCGAGCAGCCGACATACCCATTGGCAGAGGTACGGGTCAGCATGTTGCGCCACGCGGCAAGCTCTGCCGTCTGGCGAAACCGGGTCGAAAACCACCGCTCCATCACAGCATCTGCCAGCGCCTCGATCCCGCCTGCCTCGACCGCTGCGATCCGGTCGTCCCACATGGCGCGGGTGCCGATCCGCGCGCCGGTGTTCGACAACACCATTGCACGCACGAGATCCAGCCGCTTGGCGGCCAGCCCTTGCGCAATCATACCGCCGATCGAAAGGCCGACAAAGATCGTGTCGCGCAGCCCAAGATGGTCCAGCATTTGCTCGGCATCGCGCACAAGCATGCCCATGCCGTAGGGCGGTTTTGTGCTGTTGGTCAAACCATGACCGCGCATGTCGTAGCGGATGTATTTCAACCCGGTTTGCGGCAGCCGCGCGATAACCTTGTCCCAAAGCCGCAGGTCCGTGCCCAACGAATTGACGAAGACCACAGGTGCGCCATTCGGATCGCCGTCAATGCGGTAATGCACCCGAAACCCATCAAAATCGACGACTTGCATGGTGATCCTCCTCAGCCGTTCCCGAACTGGTCCAACGCGCGCAGAAACACCGAGCGGTCCACATTGCCACCCGACACGGTCACGATCACCGTATCGCCTTGGATCTGGTCCGCGTGATAGAGCGCCGCGGCAAGCGCCACAGCCCCACCCGGTTCGACCACCAGCTTGAGTCGGGCAAAGGCCTGCGCCATCGCTTTTTGGGCCTCGTCTTCGCTCACCACAAGGCCGGGACCACAAAGGCGGTGCAGGATCGGAAAGGTGATATCGCCGGGTTGCATCGTCACGATGGCGTCACACAGGCTGCCTGTCGGGCGTGCGTTATGCTCGATCCGGCCCGAGGCCAAAGATCGCGCCACATCGTCAAAGTTCTGTGGTTCGGCAGGGCGCACGCGCATGCCCGGCGCGCGCGCCTCAAGTGCCAGCGCAATCCCCGAGGTCAGGCCGCCGCCGCCACAACAGACAATGACGTCAGCTTTGGTCACACCCAACTCTGCGGCTTGGGTTGCGATCTCAAGCCCGCAAGTGCCTTGACCAGCAATCACTTCCGGCTCATCAAATGGCTTGATCAATGACAGGCCCCGCTCGGTGGCAAGACGGGTGCCGATGGCATCGCGGTCTTCGGTCATGCGGTCATACAGCACCACCTCTGCCCCCAAGGCGCGGGTGTTGTCGATCTTCATCCGCGGTGCGTCGGACGGCATCACGATCACTGCGCTGATCCCGAACTGCTGTGCAGCCAGCGCCACACCCTGCGCATGGTTGCCCGAGGAATAGGCGATCACGCCGTGCTTGCGCTGGGCGTCCGGCAAGGCCGATACAGCCGACCGCGCACCGCGATATTTGAAGCTGCCGGTGTGTTGCAGGCATTCCGCCTTAACAAGCACGCGCCGTCCCGCGATCTCATCCAGAAAGGGCGACGACAAAAGCGGCGTGACCCGCGCATGCCCGTTCAGGCGCTCCGCTGCCGCCTCAATGCGTTGAATGTCCATGGGTTACCTCAGCATATCCAGCCAGCGCCCCAGCGCGTTCAGGCTTTCGGGTTCATCAAGAAACGGGATGTGCCCTCGGTCCGGCACCTCGACCGCGATCATATCAGGGCGACGGTGGGTCATCTCGGCAAATGTGGCGGCGGACAGGAGATCCGAGTTCGCCCCCCGGAGACAGGCCAGCGGCAGACCGGACAGCGTATCGAACAAGGGCCAAAGGTCTGGCGCCGGTTGCGCGCCGCCCTCCAGCACCGCATCACGCAGGCGGGGGTCATAGGTCAGTTCCAGACCGTCCTCGGTTTGGTTGAACAGGATCTGCGCCTCGCGCAGCCAGCGTTCAGCCGGGACATTTGGAAAGCCGGTCAGGATGCGCGCCCGCGCCTCGGCCATCTCGGCATGGGTTTTCAAAACTGGCGCGCGGCCAAGGTAGTTCTTGATCACCTCAAGACCTTCGGGTGCGATCTCGGGCCCGATATCATTGAGCGCAACACCCAGCAGCCTGTCCTTGACCGTCGCGGCCAGGACCATCGCAATCAGCCCGCCGCGCGACGTGCCCAAAACGGCGGCGCGCGCGATCCCAAGGTGATCCAGCAGCTCTACCGCGTCGCGGGACTCAATCGGGATTTGATAGGTTGCCGGGTCGCCCCAATCAGATTGCCCGCGTCCGCGATAATCCAACCGGATCAGGCGCACGCCCTCCAGATGTGGCGCGACGAATTCGAAATCCCGCCCGTCGCGCGTCAGCCCCGCAAGGCACAGCAGCGGCAGGCCCGCGCCTTCGTCCGTATAGTACAGCGACAGGCCATCGGAGGTGGTAAATCGCGGCATCAGGCAAGCTCCGGTATAGCGCTCAGGTCGGTCAGCACATGGGCGGGGCGGTGTGGTAGGCGATCGACGGGATCGCCCGCGCGATTGACCCAAACGGTCTGGAACCCATAGCCTGTGGCCCCGGCAATATCCCACCCGTTCGAGGACACGAACAGCACGTCCTCCGTGGCGCAGCCGAATTTTGCGCCCACCATGTCATACACGCGGGATGATGGTTTGAAGATGCCCACATCTTCGACCGACAACACGGCGTCCAAGAAGTGCCCGATCCCAGCGCTGTCCACCGCGCCGTCCAGCATGTCTTTGTTGCCATTCGACAGGATCGCGCAGGTTTTGTCCGCAGCCTTGAGCTTGGCCAGCATCATCGGAACCTCGCGGAAGGCCGCCAACTCCCAGTAAAGCGCCAGCAGCCGTTCGCGCAGTTCCGGGTCATCGGTCAAGCCAACCTTCTCCATCGCCCAATCCAGCCCGTCCTTGGTGATCTCCCAGAACGGCGTGTGGTCGTTGGTGATGGTGCGCAGCCAGGTGTATTGCAACTGCTTGAGCCGCCAATGCTCGGCCAGTTGCGGCCAAACGGCGTGCAACGCCTCGCGCCCCGGTTCGTTGGCGGCAACACGGGCCGCCGAGGCCACGTCGAACAGCGTGCCATAGGCATCAAAGACATAGGTTGTTGGCATCGGTGCCCCCTCGCATTTTGACGGCACCGTGTCAGATGGGGCGCATGGAAGGAAGAGGGCAGAGCCATACCCCCAGAATTTTATGGGCAAGGCCAAGAATCTTCGTACGAAGATTCTAAAGCTGGCGGCCTTAAAAAAAAGCAAACCCCCGGACACTGACGCGCCGGGGGCTGCAAAAATCAAAGCGTGTTGGAAAGACCTGCTTAGAGCATACCTTCGCGCTGCGCCTTTTTACGCGCGAGTTTGCGCGCACGGCGGATCGCTTCAGCTTTCTCACGTGCTTTTTTCTCAGACGGCTTTTCGAAATGTTGCTTGAGCTTCATTTCACGAAAAACGCCTTCACGTTGCAGCTTTTTCTTCAGAGCGCGGAGCGCCTGATCGACGTTGTTGTCACGAACACTAACCTGCATGTGGTTTTCACCACCTTTCTAAGTTGGATTTGCAAGGATTTGCAGGAAATGCGCCTATAGCAAGGCCTCCTGCGTTTGTCCAGCCATTCTGCCAAGGCTCGTCCGTCCATGGCCTGCGGGTTAAATCACGCGAAGCTGTGGCGCAAAAGTGGGGACCGTACTAGATTGCACCTCAGAACCGGCACACCCGACCTTTCGGAGGCATCACCATGACAGACACCGCCCGCGATATCGCAACAGACCTGCTTGATGCCGCGCTGATGCATGTGCCGTTCGACGGTTGGTCCGACACCGCGTTCCAGGCTGCGATTGCCGACGTCGATGTGGCACCCGCGGTGGCGCGCGGGCTGTTCCCGCGCGGCGCGATTGACTTGGCCGCAGCCTTTCACCGCAGGGGCGATGATGCGATGGTCGCCGCCCTGCACAGCCGTGACCTCGCCGAGATGCGGTTCCGCGACCGTGTCGCGCTTGCCGTGCGCCTGCGGATCGAAGCAGTCGAAGACAAAGAAGCCGTCCGCCGCGGTGCCACACTTTTTGCGCTGCCGATGCATGCGGCGGAAGGGGCCAAGCTGGTCTGGGGCACCGCAGATCACATCTGGACCGCGCTGGGCGACACATCGCGCGACATCAATTGGTACACCAAGCGTGCAACCCTGTCGGGTGTTTACTCGGCAACCGTCCTCTATTGGCTGGGGGATGATTCGCTCGACAATCAGGCAACATGGTCGTTTCTGGACCGGCGCATCGACGACGTGATGCAGGTTGAAAAGATCAAGGCGCAGGCCCGCAAATCCCCTGGATTGGGCAGGTTGATCAAAGGTGCCGAATCCGTCTTGGCCCGTGTCAAACCGCCCAAACCCCGCCGCGACGATCTGCCGGGTGGCTGGACTGCGCCGCGATAACACTACCGGATCGGTTCAAACAACGCATCCTGTGCGGTGCAATCCCGCACCACGTCTTGCCCGCAGGGCACGGGCTCAAGGGATTTCGACAGACATATCCGCGCTTCCTGAATGCGGTTCGATTTGCAGGTGATGGTGACCATGTCCGGGGCAAGCTCGGGGTTCGCGGCCAAAAACGCCTCTTCCACCACAGACGCCGGCAACCTGACGGATCTGTTCAGACGGCGGAAAATCTCGGGTCGCGTGACGGTTCCGTACGCCTCGCGCGACAGCGCGAAATAGTCCGCCGCAGACAGCCCGGAACAGACGCCATGCTTGTTCCATTGATGCCAGGCCAGACCGGAGGTGCCCATGATATCGGCCATATCGCGCGTCATGGCGCGCGACGGGTTGCGCTCGGCCGTGGGGCAATAAGACGGCCAGCCGCGATGGTATTGCGGCCATAACCCGTGCATCACCCAGCCGAAATCGGCCTCTGCCGCACATTGCGGCGATTGGCGCGCATCACCTTCAAGCGCGCACCAGGTGGGTGACCAGCTAAGCGCGAGCACATAGTAATCGAATTCCCCGGACCGTTCCCCCTTGGCTGTTGCCGCCGACGCAAGAACCAACCCCATGACAGCAAGCGCCAATACCCGCATTACCTCTTCCCTCTTTGCCTTTGCGCGACTATAAGCCAGCTAATTTCCCTGACAATGGAAACCGTCCCGGCCTGATCCGGGACCTCTTGGGCCCGCCCCGAGAGACCGAAAAAGCTATGCGTAAGGAGACGCGAGATGGGTAAACCAATCATGGCAAAAGCCACCGCCGTCTGGCTGGTGGACAACACGACACTGACCTTCAAGCAGATCGCGGATTTCACCGGCATGCACGAGCTTGAGGTGCAGGGCATCGCGGATGGCGACGTGGCCGCAGGCGTCAAGGGTTTTGACCCCATTGCCAACAATCAGCTTGATGCTGACGAGATCAAAAAGGCCGAAGGCAGCCCGCTCTACGCGCTCAAGCTCAAGCATTATGCTGCTGCCGAAGGCGAAGAGAAACGCCGCGGCCCGCGCTATACACCGCTGTCCAAGCGCCAGGACCGCCCGGCATCGATCCTGTGGCTGGTCAAGTTCCACCCCGAACTCAGCGATGGCCAGATCTCCAAACTGGTCGGCACCACCAAGCCGACAATTCAGGCGATCCGCGAACGCACGCATTGGAACATCAACAACATCCAGCCGATTGATCCTGTCGCCCTTGGCCTGTGCAAACAGTCCGAACTGGACGCTGCCGTGGCCAAAGCTGCGAAAAAGCAAGAAGCAGTGATGACAGATGACGAGCGCCGCAAGCTGGTGTCGACCGAACAAAGCCTTGGCATGGACGCCGAACCGCGCTTGCCCTCTGCGATCGAAGGTCTGGAAACCTTCAGCCTGTCAGGGTCGTCGACAGAGAGCGACTCTGAAAAGCGCGAAAACTATGCCGATGCAGACAGTTTCTTCAACCTGCCGGACGGCACGCATGATGATGACGATGACGACGAAGATGACCGCCGGTAATCGGTTGGTCTGAACCCGAAAAAGACCCGGCGCCGTGATGGGGCCGGGTTATGCCACTCTTGACCAGAGTGTCAGATCGGTTTGCGCGCGTTCATTGCTGCTGCGATTGTGCCCTCATCGAGGTAATCCAGCTCTCCGCCAATCGGCACACCTTGGGCGAGCGACGTCATCAGGACACGCCCCTCAAGCTGATCTGCGATGTAATGCGCGGTGGTTTGCCCGTCGATGGTGACATTCAGCGCGAGGATCACTTCGGTGATTTCTTCGCTGTCCACTCGTGCCGAGAGCTTGGGAATGCGCAGTTCTTCGGGGCCCACCTGATCCAACGCCGACAAGGTGCCGCCCAGCACATGATAGCGCCCCTTGAACGCACCCGCCCGTTCCATCGCCCAAAGGTCGGACACGTCTTCGACCACGCACAGGACCCCGTTGTTGCGCTGGTTATCTTGACAGATATCGCAGATGTCCTGCGTGCCTACATTGCCGCAGTTCAGACACTCGCGCGCGTCCTGCGCCACCCGTGTCATCAGGTCGGCCAGCGGGCCAAGCAGCAACCCGCGCTTGCGGATCATGTGCAGCACCGCGCGCCGCGCGGAGCGGGGGCCAAGCCCTGGCAACCGCGCCATCATCGCAATGAGTGCCTCTATGTCGCCGCCGTCCCGCATCTTTAGCCCTGCACCTGCAAAAACCTGTCATCCTCGGCCTTGCGCCAACACCAAGCGTCATCCTCAGGCCCGACCCGAGGATGACATTGCATCGCGCCGCTCAAAACGGCAGGTTCATCCCCGGCGGCAGGCCCAGACCTTCGGTCAGCTTGGACATTTCTTCCTGCGCCTTGGCCTGGGCTTTTTGCTGCGCGTCCTTGATCGCTGCAAGGATCAGGTCTTCGACCACTTCCTTGTCGTCGCCATTAAAGATCGACGGATCAATGTCCAACGCCGTCAGCTCGCCCTTGGCGGTTGCCGTCGCCTTGACCAATCCCGCGCCGGATTCACCGGTCACGGTCATTTTGGCCATGTCTTCTTGCATCTCGGCCATCTTGCTTTGCATTTCCTGCGCGGCCTTCATCATCTTGGCCATGTCGCCCATCTGGCCCAAACCCTTGAACATAAGTCTTTCTCCGTAGGTCAGCGCCCCTCGGTCGGCGGCGCGGTGTAAAATATCGTCCCCACACATATTGCAGCGATGATGCCAATGAACAAGGTGGGCGACCCCACACACCCCTCGGCCACCGCCGCCACGCGCGAGGCAGGCGCGAACATCGTCAGGAATGACACAAACGCTGTCCAGCCCAACACCACCGCAAGCGACCCCCAGTGGCTCTTGAACCGCAGCGCGGCAATGGTGCCCAGAAACAGAACAAGCGCCGCGGGGGTGTAGGCCAGAAACATCGCCTCTTGCACAGCCGACACAGCCGCGCCGTCCCAACCGGGGCGCTGCACCGCGCAGTCCTGAGCCCAAGCGGCGCCCGGCACCAGCGCGAGGATCACTCCTCCTCGAACGGGTCCCATTCATCTTCCACTTCGGGCAGGGCGTCGGCTTCGGCCACAGCGGCCAGTTGGTCGGGTGTGCGGACTTCTTCGATGGTCGCGCCGGGGAAGGCGGCCAGCACTGCTTTGACCAAAGGATGTGCCGCCGCCTGCGCCTTGATCGCTGTTTCTGCCGCGTCCCGGGTTTCCGCAATGGTCGGGGTGTCCGATCCGTTGACAACCGTCACGCCCCAGCGATTGCCGGTCCAGCGTTGTAGCGCACCACCCAAACGTGCCGCCAGATCGGCAGGCGCATTGTTGGCCGGTGTGAATTCGATCCGGCCCGGCTGGTACGCGGCCAGCCGCAAACAGCCCTCAACCTCGACCAACAGCTTCACATCGCGGTTTGACCGGATCAGCTCGACAACGTGGTCAAACGTTGGATAGCGCGCCAGCGCCTGATCCACGGCCACCGCAACAGCCGCCCCGCCATAGGACGCGTGCGGCCCAGACGAGGTGCCATGCGTCGGGGCACGGGTGCCCGTGGCCTGCGTGCCACCACCCGATTGTCCGGCCGGCATCCCGCCACCAGAGGACGGTGGCGGCGACGGCGTGTCTTGCAACCGCTTGACCAGATCTTCCGGGCTGGGCAATTCCGACACATGGGTCATGCGGATGATCGCCATCTCTGCGGCCATCATCGCGTTGGGGGCTTGCGCCACCTCGTCCAACGCCTTGAGCAACATCTGCCACAACCGCGTCAATGGCCGCATGCCCAAGGCGCTGGCCAATTCCTGACCGCGCTGGCGTTCATCCGGGCTGATCGTGGGGTCTTCGGCCGCTTCGGGGGTGATCTTGACCACGGAAATCCAATGCGTGATTTCCGCAAGGTCGCGCAGCACGGCCATCGGGTCGGCCCCATCGGCATATTGCGCCGACAGTTCGGTCAACGCGCCCGCTGCATCGCCCTTCATCACCAGATTGAACAGGTCGAGAACGCGGCCCCTGTCGGCAAGCCCAAGCATCGCGCGCACCTGATCGGCGGTTGTTTCGCCCGCGCCATGGCTGATGGATTGATCCAAAAGCGACGTCGCATCCCGCGCCGATCCTTCAGCGGCCCGCGTGATCAAGGCAAGCGCGTCATCCGTGATCTCGGCGTTTTCAGACGTTGCGATCCGGCGCAAGAGCGCAATCATCTCTTCAGGCTCGATCCGGCGCAGATCAAACCGCTGACAGCGCGACAAAACCGTCACCGGGACTTTGCGAATTTCAGTGGTCGCAAAGATGAATTTCACATGCGCAGGCGGTTCTTCAAGCGTCTTCAACAAGGCGTTGAACGCGCTGGTCGACAGCATGTGCACTTCGTCGATAATGTAGATCTTGTAGCGCGCCGACGCCGCCCTGTAATGTACGGAATCGATGATCTCGCGGATATCGCCGACACCGGTGCGCGATGCGGCGTCCATCTCCATCACGTCAACATGACGGCCTTCCATGATCGCCACGCAGTTTTCGCACACGCCGCAAGGTTCGGTCGTCGGCCCACCGGACCCATCAACCCCGATACAGTTCAGCCCTTTGGCAATGATCCTTGCGGTGGTGGTTTTCCCGATCCCGCGAATCCCCGTCATCACAAAGGCCTGCGCAATGCGATCCGCCTCGAACGCATTCCTAAGCGTGCGCACCATGGCCTCTTGGCCAACAAGGTCGACAAAGGTTTCTGGGCGATACTTGCGGGCAAGCACCTGATAGGGGGTGGCGTCAGTCATTCAGGTATCCTTGGTTCCTCGGTGAACCTAAGCCGCACGCGCGTCAGCGTCCACCACTAGCCGCGCAAATTCCACCTATCCGTTCCAGCGCACTGCCCCGGCACGTGTCACGTCATACCCCCTGAGCGTGGCCGCATGGCTGGCAAAAGCCTCTGTGCGCAGAAAAGCCGTGAACCGTTGCATCGGTGGGTCAAAATACGCGCGGCGGCTCACCAGAAGATCAAACCGTTCCTCGACCAACGGCACAAAACCCAGATGATGCTGCGCCGCCAAAGCCTCAAGACCGAAGGTGGCGTCAGATCCCCCTGAAGCCACGTCAAGCACCGCATCCGCCTCGCTCCGGGCGACAGAGCGCATGCGGATGGTGTCTGGCAGAATGTCCGCGTCATGCAGCAGATGATCGAACAATGTGCGTGTGCCGGCCCCAACCTGCCGAGGTGTAAATGTGCGGCCCGTCAAATCCTCCATAGACGTGATCTGCGGGGCCAGATCAGGCCGCACCACCAGCCCGCGCTGCCGCGTGGCAAACGACAAAAGCACCACGGCGGTGCCGGAACACGCCTCATCGACGGCCCGGACGTTCCAATCGCGGGTGGGGGCGTCGAACATATGCAATCCAGCCGCCACCCCTTCGCGGGCGGCAAACCGATCAAGTCCGTCCTGTGATCCGTCAAAAAACGTGGCGATGCCGCATTCCGATTGCCGCAACGCCCAATCGAGCAGCGGATCATGACTGCCCAGAAACACTGCCGGGCGCGGCCCCTGCGCTTGCGCCGATCCGGATTGCCCACGTTCCAGCCAACGCAGCACCGCCTTTTCGGGAAACAACAATTTGCCTGTGACCTTGGAGCAGGGCACAGATCCGCTGGCCGCAAGATCATAGACCTTGCGGTCCTTGATCCGCAAAAGCGCAGCCAGTTCTGGTACCGTCAGATACCGGTCGGTCAGGGATGTGTCCGTGTTTGTCATATCCGCGCAACTATGTCGGACAGTCCGGGGCGCGGCAAGACAGGGTGTTCAAGGTTTTGCAGGTTTGCGATTCTGTCGACCCCGGCAAAAGGCAGTTGGCCTGTCGTCGTAAAAACGCCATGGTTCAGCCAAGCCCGACGCGCGCTACACGCGCACGCGCCCAACAAGTTAAGGACATGCCAATTGACCGGCCCTTCCTCTGCCGATTTACGCAAAGGCGAATCTGTCAGTGACGCTCCGCTGTCGCCTGATGCAAACGTACAGTTCATCGGCATAGTCCGCACGCCGTACACAACCCGCGATCTGTGCCCCCGGCAAGGCGCGCTGGACGGTCCAGAGTGTCGGCTTGAACTGATGCCGCAATGGGCCCCGGCCTTGAAAGGCGTCACAGCATTCGAATATCTGGATGTGCTCTACTGGTTGCATCAGTCGCGCCGCGATCTGCTGTTGCAAAGCCCACGCGGCGACGGACAGACCGCTGGCACCTTCGCGTTGCGGTCTCCTGTGCGACCAAACCCGATTGGCCTGTCAAAGGTACGGCTGATCCGGCAAGAGGGCGAAACACTGATCGTCAAGGGATTAGATTGTTTGGATAAAACGCCGCTGATTGACATCAAGCCGGATCGCTGTGCGTTCACCGTACAGGCCCCGGCCAAAAGCGCTGACCGCGCGTGACAGTGGCAAAATGCCTCGCATAGAGACTTCTTTGTAAATCGGACATAGGCGGATTGCCGTTCATCGGCTAGAACGCTGCCACACAGACAAAAAAAGCAGGCCTATGTCCGAGCAATCCAACATTTCCGGGCACATGCCCGCTCCGCCCTCCGCCAAAGAATGGGTGTCCGTCCTCGCAAAATACCGCGAACCCAATGCGATGCGCAGCTCCTTTGAGCTGGCCGTGACGCTGGGTCCGTTTGTGGCTCTTTGGGCCGCCGCATGGCTGGCTTTGGACGTAAGCTATTGGCTAACCTTGGCAATTTCGATCGTCAACGCAGCATTCCTGCTGCGTCTGTTCATCATCCAGCATGATTGCGGGCACGGATCGTTCTACAACAACCGCACGCTGAGCGATTGGCTGGGCCGTATTCTTGGCGTGCTGACCCTGACGCCGTACGACGTGTGGCGGCGGACCCATTCGATTCACCACAGCAGTCATGGCAATCTTGAACGACGAGGGATCGGTGATGTCCACACCATGACAGTGGCTGAATACAAGGCGCTGTCACGCTGGAGCAAGCTGATGTACCGGGTCTATCGTCATCCGGTCATCCTGTTCGGCTTGGGGCCGGGATACCTGTTCCTCGTCCAGAACCGTATCCCGCTTGGTTTGATGTCGAGCGTGCGCTACTGGGCGAGTGCCATGGGCACCAATGCGGCCATCCTCGCAGGTTTGCTCATCATGCTTTATTTCGGTGGCTTGATGCCGATCTTGCTGATCTTCCTGCCTTCGACATTGCTTGCCGCAACGGCCGGTGTCTGGCTGTTCTACGTCCAGCACCAGTTTGAAACCACCTGCTGGGAAGGCGAAGAAGACTGGCAATTGCACGACGCGGCCCTGCATGGTAGCTCGCACTACGTTTTGCCGCCGGTTCTGCAATGGCTGAGCGGCAATATCGGCATCCACCATGTGCATCACCTCTATAGCCGTATCCCGTTCTACCGCCTGCCCGAAGTTGTGCGCGATCACGCAAAGCTTGCGGAACTCAACCGGATGACCATCCGCGAGAGCTTTGCCAATGCGCGTCTGCACCTGTGGGACGAAGGCTCTCGCCGGTTGTTGTCGTTCCGGCAGGCACGTTCCTTGTAACGCGGACCGGGCATGGGCCGGGCAATCTGCCCGGCTCCTCAACACCGAACAGCACATATGAAAAAGGCCGCCCAAAAGGCGGCCTTTTCTGTGTCTTGTAAGCAGTGATTAACGCTTGGAGAACTGGAAGCTCTTGCGGGCTTTGGCGCGACCGAACTTTTTACGTTCCACAACGCGGCTGTCGCGTGTGAGGAAGCCTGCCGCCTTGAGCGCACCGCGCAGCGAGGGATCATACAACTGAAGCGCCTTGGAGATGCCGTGCTTGACTGCACCGGCCTGACCGGACAGACCGCCGCCCTTGACCGTGGCCATCACGTCAAACTGGTCTTCGGTGCCCGAGATGGTGAAGGGCTGGCGCAGGATCATCTGCAAAACCGGACGCGCAAAATAAGCGTTCAGCTCTTTGCCATTCACGGTGACCTTGCCGGAACCCGGCTTGATCCAGACGCGGGCAACCGCATCTTTCCGTTTGCCTGTTGCATAGGCACGGCCCAGCGCATCACGCTGCGGCTCACGCGGGATTTCAACCACTTCCGGCGCGGCATCAAGACCTGCGGCGGTGTTCAGTTCTTCGAGAGAATTGAGTTGCTCAGCCATTATTTTGCCGTCCGCGTGTTTTTGGAGTTCATGGATTTCACATCCAGCACTACAGGGCTCTGGGCCTCGTGCGGGTGCTCGGCGCCAGCATAGACGCGCAAATTGGTCATCACCTTGCGGGACAGGCGGTTGCCGGGAAGCATCCGCTGAACGGCTTTCTGGACGACGCGCTCGGGGTGTGCACCCTCAAGGATCTGCTGCTTGGTGCGCGATTTGATGCCGCCCGGATGGCCGGTGTGCCAGTAGTAGTTTTCCTGACGCTTGTTGCCGGTCAACTGGATCTTGTCCGCGTTGATCACGATGACATTGTCACCCATGTCCATGTGCGGAGTGAAAGACGGCTTGTGCTTGCCACGCAGGCGGGTGGCAACGATCGAGGCAAGACGGCCCAATACCACGCCTTCGGCGTCGATAATGATCCATTTCTTGTCGATATCTGCCGGTGTTGCAGAAAAGGTTTTCATCGTGGGATGTCCCTGACGTTGGATTGGTAAAACAGGACGCCACGCGCCCCCGGTATTCCGATGGGCGGGTTATAAGGACTGCCAGATCACAGTCAAGCGCCGTGTGTTCGGATAAAGTATTCAAAAACAATGGCTTGAAAATAAGGTATTATTATACCCCATAAATTTCAACGCTTCACCCTGCCGTCAGCTCCAGCTTGCGATATACAAGGTATTTATCAAGCTCTGCCGGGTTTGCATTGCCGTCGTATCGCGGGGTTTCGCTGAACCCGAGCCGATCATACAGCGCCAGCATTGAACTGTTGCCGCGCACCGTATCGGCAAGGATCGTTGTTGCGCCAAGCGACTTGGCCTTTTCGATTCGCATTTCGATCATCTGCCGCCCAAGGCCGTAGCCCCGTGCAAGGTCGCGCACGAACAGGCGTTTTAATTCCGCCTGATGGTCGTCGATCATGCGTACAAACCCGCATCCCAGCAAATAACCCGACGAATCCCGTGCCAGCAGGATGCCTCCGTTTGGCGGCATGAATTGATCAATGACGTCCAGGCTTGATTGCACAAGGTCTTGCACCGAAAGGCCGGGCCCGCCAACGGTCATCAAACGTTCCACGATCTGGGCATAATACTCAGTGAGAATATCCGACAATTCATAAAGATCTGGCTGTGTTTCCACAAACGCCACGCTGAAATCTAGGCCCATTGAAATCTCTTAGGTGGTGAGTCGTGCAGGCCAGACTAGCGCCCGTTCTCGGGGCAGGCGACCATTTTTTCATCATTCCAGCGGAAAATCAGACACTTATCTGTTCGGGTGGGTGTATCAAAAGATCACGAAGGTGATGCATTGATGTCTCGAAGTGTTCGAGCGGGATTTGCGCGTTTATTGCAATCCGCACCGCATGCGGCGCACGCCCGTCGCGCAAGGCGAATTCATCGGCGGACCTGATCTGTATGCCGCGCGCTTCGGTGGCTCTGCAAAACGCAGCGGCACGCCAGCCTTGGGGCAGATGAAGCCACAAAAACGGCACATCTTCCTGCCATGTCAGGTCATACGATCCAAGTGCGTTCACCGCCACGCGCACATAGGCGGCCATGCGTTCGCGGATTGCGACCATGATGGCTTCGGTTTCGGGGTTTGTCAGAATGCTTTCGGCCACCTCGGCCAGCGGTTGCGCCAGCCCAAAGAACCCGTGTTCGGCGGTCTGGCGCAGTTCAGGGCCGCGCCCGCGCGGGGCCACCGCGAACCCAAGCCGCAAGGCAGGGGTCAGCACCTTGGAGATCGACGCGACATGCCATGTCCGTTCAGGGGCAAGGATACGGTAGCTGGGCGCGGCGTTGCTGGTGCGTCGGTAGCAATCGTCTTCGATGATCTGCACGTCCAAGGTCCGGCATATGTCCGCGATGGTCTGACGCCGGTCGCTCGGTGTGCTGACCAGGGTCGGATTGTGCACATCCGGCGATGTGCACAAGACCTGCGCGCCGGTTTGGCGGATCGCCTCTTCCAGCGCCTCGGGGATTAGCCCGTTGTCGTCACTGGGCAGGCCAACCACCTCGACACGCAAAAGATCAGCGGCACGCCGGAACCCCGGATAGGCCAGTTCCTCGACGAGTATGGTGGGGGCAGGGCCACGCAATATGGTCTGAAGAATGACCCCAAGCCCACTTTGCGCGCCATGCACCAGAACCACGTCTTCTTCTTCAATCCGCCCCAGCGGGATATGTCGCAGCCAATGAATGGCCGCCTCGCGCAAGGGTCGATACGCATCCCGCGTCGGATATTGCAAAAGCCGCTCAGGGGCAGTTTCGCCAATCCGGGCAAAGGCGTCCCGCAACAGCGCCACCTGACCAAGATCGGGCAATTGGGGGCTGGCCAGCGACAGCTTGCCGTCCTGTACCGGGATCGACACGTATTCGCGCGCCGGGACCGTCTGACCCATGTGTCGACGCGCCACAAACGTGCCGCGCCCGACTTCGGCGACAGCATGGCCTGCATGGGTCAACAACGTGTAGGCCCGCGCAACCGTACCCGGTGTGATCCCAAGCGACCATGCCAAGTCCCGCACCGGCGGCAACTTGTCCCCGACGGCCAAATCTCCGGCGCGGATCGCGGATTGTATCGCGTCTGCCACACGCCGGTACTTGGGGCCACTGGCGGTTTGCGGCATGGCGACAATCTGGTCAGGTGAAATTGTATCCGACACAATCTTTCTCTAGATCGTTACATGACTCGAATGTATCGCTTTTTGTATCGCAATAGCAAGATATCTGTTGCGATACTCATTAATTGTGTCGATACATTTGAGGAGCACACCCATGACACTCGCAACCCATGCCCCGCAGATCGCCTTTCTTGGCGGACAGTCCACGCTGTCGCCGCTGGCTGTTGTGGCGTTGCGCGTCGCGGTGACACTCACAAAATGGTCCATTCGCCGCCGCACGCGGGACCAGCTCAAACACCTGGATGATCACCTGCTGCGTGACATCGGACTGGATCGGTTGACTGCCCAAAGGGAGGCCAATCGTAAGTTCTGGCGGGTGTAAATCCCTGCACCTGTCAGACCTCTTCCACTGGGGCGCAAAGACCGTCTTTGCGCCCTTTTTTTTGTGGTCGTGCCTGTAACTGCCCGAATGTGCCAGTTTGCACAGGTGCCCGTGTCGGGATCACCCGTTGTAAAGAATGCCCCAACGGTCAAGCAGCCGCTGTTGCAGCTTGCGGGCCTGCGCGTTGTAGGTCTTGCCGCCGGGTGGGCTTTCGCGCTCTTCGCGGCTCAGCGCGTCGCGCCTTTGAAGATCTGCCGAGAAATACGCAAACGCCAATTCGGTGCCGTCAGGCAGGTCGATGAACCCGCCAAGCCCGCTGACGAAATTCAACGTCCCGGTTTTGGCATGCACTTTGACGGGGTGGTCTTCGATCACCGTCCGGTCTTCTGTCCGCAGCGGATGCGCCCTCAGCAGCGGCTTCACCCCGATCGACGCCCGCGCAGCGATCAGCGCCTTGACCATATCGCGCGCCGACAGGCGGCTGTCATCGCCAAGCCCGGAGTGATCCTCCAGCGCAACCGACGACATCTCCAGCTTGTCCTTGGCCCAAGCGTTCATCGCCTCTGCCGACTCCTTCAGCGATCTCGCCTGTCCCAAACGCGCGACTGTGGTTGTCATGCCAACGCATTCGGCCGTGATATTGGTGGAAAACTTTAGCATATCGCGCAGGATGATCCGCAAGGGCGCACTTTCATGCGTCAGGATCGGTGTGGCCGATGCGGGCAGGGCCTCGGGAAATTCGGGTGCCTTGAGGACAATCCCGTTGGACCGCGCGAGGATCTGAAACACCTCTGCCGCATAGCGTCCGGGTTTGCGCACCGGCAACCACCGTGCCCCGTTGCGCCCCAACGCCTCACGCGCCACCGTCCATTTGTCAAACGTGCCGCCATCGGCATAGGTGTAGATTGGATATCCGCGCGCTTCGATCGTCATGCGCGCGGCGCGCACCTCGGGGCGCAGCGTGGCGGACCGCGCATCCATCGACACCGCATAGCCGTTTCCATTGCGCTGCCATTCGAAATGCACCCGGTTGAAGTTGAGGTTCAGCCCCGAAATGCCCGGATTGTACCCCACCTGATAAGGCTGTTCGCTGTCGATCCCGTCCAGTAGCGGCAACGCCCGGTCCCAGACCAGAAACCGCCCCGTGACCTCGGTCAGGCCAGCCTCTTCGCGCAGCCGCTTGGCCATGCCCGCAATCGCGTCCGTGTCCAGCGTCGGATCACCCCCACCGGCCAGTATCAAATCACCGTCCAGCCGCCCGTTCACGATGGGGGCAGTGCCCAAAACACGGGTTTCAAAGTGATATCCCGGTCCCAGAACATCCAGCGCGTAACACGCGGTCAACGCCTTTGCCACGCTGGCAGGGGGCAGGGCGCGCAGCGGGTTGTGCGATTCAAGAACCAGCCCGGTTTTGACATCCGCCACCTGAACGCTGACAAGGCCGGGAATGCCGGATTGCGCGATCAATTCGCTGATCGGTGCCTGATAGGTCTTGAGAAGATCAGCCGCCCGCGCCGTGGGTCGCACCGAGGCAAGCGGCGCAAGCGCAGATTGTGCAGCGGCGGTCTGCGCAACGGCAACCGCAGCGAGACCCCCAAGTAATGCGCGCCGTGAAATATCCCGTGTCATGGCGCGATCTAACCTGACCAATTGCCGACTGACAAGAACACGCTTTGGTGAGGATCGACGACACGTTGCCCCATGGGCGCGCGGTGCAATCTGACCGTGTGCGTCAGGTGGGCGACCCGCCCTGCCACACCCCCGCCGCCCGAAGCGCGGTCGAACTCACGGGCATCATCGGCATGTTCACAAAACACCACGCCGGTGCGGCACAATCGGCAAGAAGATGCGACGCAGAGCCGGGTAAATGCGCCTGCCTGTATTGTCGCGCGGTGCGCGAATGCAGCCCCGATTGCCGCCACCCCGGTCGGGCCAAAACGCCCAAAGGTAAGGAGTGCAGGATGTCTTCCCAGCGTTCCCAACGGTGGAACTGCTGAAGGTTGTCCGCCCCCATCAGCCAGACGAACTTCACACCCCGGTACTCGGCGTGGAGCGCCGCGACGGTTTCGGCGGTATAGCGCGTGCCGATCTGCGCCTCATAGTCGCTGACGATCACCCGAGGGTCGGTCACAACATCGCGGGCACGGGCCAAACGGCTGTCCAGAGGCGCAGGCCCCCGCGTCTTGAGAGGGTTGCCCGGCGACACCAGCCAGATCACCCGATCCAGCGAAAACCGCCGCAGCGCCACATCCGTCAGATGCACATGGCCCTTGTGGGCGGGATCAAACGATCCCCCCAAAAGCCCGACCCGCATACCGGGGCGCAAATGAAACCGGGCGGAGGCCAAACGCTACTGCGACCACTCGGGAGGGCGTTTTTCAAGGAACGCGGCAATGCCTTCCTCGGTGTCGCGGTACAGCATGTTCTCGACCATCACATCGCCGGTATAGGCATAGGCGTCATCAAGGCTCATCTGCATCTGGTCATAGAACGCCGATTTGCCGATCTTGACGGCAGCACCCAGCTTGCCCGCGACCAGCCGCGCCATTTCGGACGTGGCGCGCGCCAGATCGGCCTCGGGCACAACTGTGTTGACCAGCCCCAACGTCTCGGCGCGGTGGGCGTCGATAAATTGGCCCGTCACCAGCATCTCGAACGCCTGCTTGCGCGGAATGTTGCGCGACAGCGCCACCATCGGCGTCGAACAAAACAGCCCGATATTCACGCCATTGACCCCGAACCGTGTGCCTTCGGCGGCGACAGCCATGTCGCAGGATGCAACCAATTGGCACCCGGCGGCTGTTGCGATCCCGTGCACCTGCGCGATCACCGGTTGCGGCAACCGCTGCACCCCGGTCATCACCCGCGCACAGCGGTCAAACAAATCCTTGAAATACGCCTTGCCACCATCCTCGGCCTGACGCCCCGCCGTCATCTGCTTAAGATCATGCCCCGCGCAAAACGCCTTGCCCGCGCCCGAGATCACGACAACCCGCGTACCCTGATCCTTGTGCAACGCGTCAATCTGGTCTTGCAGCGCGGCCAGCATTTCTTCGGACAGCGCATTCAACCGCTCTGGCGCGTTCATGTGCAAATGACACACCCCATCCGCGTCGTGACGTTCAAGGATTTTCATCTTGTCCTCCCAGTGACTTGACGCAACTCTAGCCATTCAGGGCAGCGGAGGAAAGCATGGCACTCAAAGTTCCGGCACAGGAAATGGCAACATTTCTCGAAGAGGTGTTTCCACAAGTCAAAGGCATGTTTGGGATCGACCATCTGGCGGAAGACCGGCTGGTGATGCGCCTGCACGCCAGCGAACAACATCTGCGTCCCGGAGGGACCGTATCCGGCCCCGCAATGTTCAGCCTGGCTGATGTGGCGGCTTATGTTGCCACGATGGCCCGGATCGGCAAAGAAGCGCTGGCCGTGACCACCAATTGTTCGATTGATTTCATGCGCAAACCCGCAGCCGGGGCGGATGTCATCGCCCATGCCAAGGTTCTCAAACTTGGGAGGTCGCTTAGTGTGATCGACGTGCTGCTCTATTCCGAAGGCCAGCCAGACCCGGTGGCACGGGCCACGCTGACCTATTCTCTCCCCCCCAAACGCCCGGGTTGATCACACCCGCATATGCCGGGCGCGCGCGCCGCGCTCGATCGCTGCGGCATGCAACCGGTCCAGCGCCAGCTCGTAGCGGATTTCTTCAAGAAGGCGCAGTTCGGTTTCGTTCAACGTCCCGTCTGCGGCGGCCACATCACAGGCCAGCGCATAGGCTGTCTCGAAAAGGCGGTCCGGCAGGTTGTCGCGGATCAGACCGAACAGCGCATCCAGCCCGTCTTCCTGTTCAAACAGGTCGAACACCAACGCCGACATATCGCGAATCCGCGCTTCGTCATATTCGGCAAAGATCGGCAGGTTGTTCACGGCGGACGTGATCTTGACCAATTCGGCGGTGCGAATGTCCTCATCCGACACGGAAACCGCAATCATCAGGGCCACAAGGCAATCCTGCGGGCTAAGCGGGTGGGGGGCGGTATCGGGCACGAGCATCGCTTTCTGGGTTAGGGCTTTGACTGCCAACTTATTGACCCGCCCGCGCCCCCGCAATAGGGAGTGATTTTTGAACGCATGCACATTCCCGTGCGGTGCCCATCCCGGAGTAAAAGAGCAATGTCCGATCTGCGCGAAGCTGCAATGACCTCAAAGGCCTGGCCCTTTGAAGAGGCGCGTCGGTTGCTCAAACGCTACGAAAAAGCGCCACCCGAAAAGGGGTATGTGCTGTTTGAGACAGGCTACGGCCCGTCCGGTCTGCCCCATATCGGCACTTTCGGCGAAGTTGCGCGCACCACGATGATCCAACGCGCATTCGAGGTTATTTCGGACATCCCGACCAAGTTGATCTGCTTTTCCGACGATCTGGACGGTATGCGCAAAGTGCCGGGCAATGTGCCCAACCCCGAAATGCTGCGCGAACACCTGCAACGGCCCCTGACCGATGTTCCGGACCCGTTCGGCACCCACGACAGCTTTGGCGCGCACAACAACGCGATGCTGAACCGCTTTCTGGACACGTTTGGATTCGAATACGAATTCATCTCCTCCACCGAATTCTACCGTGCGGGCAAATTTGACGAGGTGCTGCTGCGCGCGGCGGAACGCTATGACGCGGTGATGGAGGTCATGCTGAAATCCCTGCGTGATGAACGCCGCGAGACCTATTCGATCTTCCTGCCCATCCACCCGGAAACCGGGCGGGTGATGTATGTCCCGATGAAACATGTGGATGCCAAGAACGGCACCATCACCTTTGACGATGAGGACGGCAAGGAATGGACCCTTCCCGTCACCGGCGGCAACGTGAAACTTCAGTGGAAACCCGATTTCGGTGCGCGCTGGGCGGCGCTGGATGTGGACTTCGAGATGTATGGCAAGGATCACAGCACCAATACGCCGATCTATGACCGCATTTGCGAGATCCTCGGCGGCCGCAAGCCCGAGCATTTCACCTATGAACTCTTCCTTGATGCCGACGGCCATAAGATCTCCAAAACCACCGGCAATGGCGTGTCCATTGACGAATGGCTGACATACGCCAGCACCGAATCGCTGTCCTATTTCATGTATCTCAAGCCCAAGACGGCCAAGCGGATGCATTTCGATGTGATCCCCAAGGCGGTTGACGAATACCACCAGCAATTGCGCGCTTACCCGACCCAAGACGCGGCCCAGCAGGTCAACAACCCGGTGTGGCATATCCATTCGGGCGACGTGCCTGCGTCCAAAATGGTTGTGCCGTTCTCGATGCTCCTGAACCTCGCTTCTGCCGCCGGGGCCGAGGAAAAGGGCGCGATGTGGGGCTTTATCCAACGCTACGCGCCCGACGCCACGCCCGAGACAAACCCGGACATGGATCAGGCCGCGGGCTTTGCCGTGCGCTATTACAACGACTTTGTGAAACCCACGAAAACCTTCCGCGCACCAAACGACACCGAACGTGCCGCGATGGAAGACCTTGCCGCACGGCTTGGCGCGCATGACGGCCCCACCGACGACGAGACGCTGCAAACCATTGTCTTTGCCGTCGGCAAGGACCACGGGTTCGACCCGCTGCGCGACTGGTTCAAGGCGCTCTACGAGGTGCTTCTGGGCCAATCCCAAGGCCCGCGTTTCGGCGGATTCATCGCGCTGTATGGCGTGGATGAGACCGTTGCGCTCATCCACAAAGGCTTGGCCGGCGACCTGGCATAGGATGGGCATTTTGCCCCGCACGGGTTTTGCACTAACTTTCGCATGACACCGAAAGGGGACACCATGCGCAGACTCATCACCGGACTGACACTTGCCCTGTCGATGGCGGGCACGCTTTGGGCGCAAGACGTTCTTGCACCGGAACCCGCCATTGAAAACACCATCCAAAGCCAGATCGACGCGTTCCTCAAAGACGATTTTACCACCGCTTTCACCTTTGCCAGCCCGAACCTGCGCACCATGTTCCGCACACCGGAAAACTTTGGCGCGATGGTCAAACAAGGCTACCCGATGGTCTGGCGGCCCGATGATGTGCGCTTTGGCGACCTGCGCTCGATCGCGGGCGGGCTATACCAAATGGTGATCGTCACCGATGCGGCAGGCAACCTGCATTACCTTGATTACCGGATGGAACAGATCGACGGCGTGTGGCGCATCGCAGGCGTGCAAATCTTGCAGGCACCCGAAGTCGCAGCGTGACAGTGTGTTCTGTCAATGGAACGCCGCGATGTGTTACCGCACCGGCACCTCCAGGTCGTCAGCGTCCAAGACATAGGCCTTGCCAAACCCACCATTGAGATGCGCCCCCAAGGGCGCAAACCGCACCAAGGCGAAATCGGCAAACCCGATATAGAGCTTGGCTTTCGGCTGTTTGCTAAGAAACGCCTGCGCCAATGCCGCGTGATCCGCATCCCCATGCCGGACAAACGACGCCTCGGCCCGCAGGCTCAGACGCGGATGGGTCAGCGGATCGCCCTTGCCGGTCGGCTCCCCGATCAACAACGCGCATACCGGATCATGCGTCAACGCAGCGCTGTGGTGGCTCAGGTCTGACACAAGGCTCAAAGGTAGGCCCTCCGGCCCCGCCACCAACGCAATGCGGCTGATCATCGGAGAACCGCTGTCTGGATCACGATAGGCCAAACCCGCAAACCGGGCGGCGTCGATCAGCCCACGCGCAAGGGTGCGGGCATCGTCATCAACGGGGCGCATGGGGGATTTCATACAACGCACCATAGCATCCGCACCGCGTGTGGCAATTTTCTATGCTGCACCTGCATCATAACCCTGTACCCTCTGGCCGAATCGAAGGAACGCACCATGCCCGGCCACGTCATCACAGTTGCGCAACAAAAAGGCGGCTCTGGCAAGACCACCGTGTCTGCAAACCTCGCCATCGGGTTCCTGCGCCAGGGCAAACGCGTGGCCCTTGTCGATATCGACCCGCAAGGCAGCCTTGGCCGCTGGTTCATGACCCGGCTGGAAACCAATGCCGGCCCGATAGAGGGTCTTGAATTCGCCACCTCCTCGGCGTGGGGCATCACCTACGAGGTGCGCAAGCTAAGCGACTCCCACGACATCGTCATCATCGACACGCCCCCCAAAGCCGACAGCGATCTGCGTCCGGCCTTGCGCGTGGCCGATCTGGTGGTGGTGCCGGTCAGCGTCAGCCATGTGGATCTCTGGGCCACCGAAGGTGTGCTTGATCTCGCACGCCGCGAAGACAAAGAAACGCTGGTTGTCCTCAACCGGTCCCGCAAGAACACCCGCCTTGGCACCGAAGTGGCCGAAGCCGCCGAAAAGCTGATGGCCCGCATCGCAGAGACCACCCTGTCCAACCGGGTCGGCTATGCCGAAGCGTTGGGGCAGGGCAGGGGTGCTGCCGAAGGCCGCAAGACCCCGGCACAGACCGAAGTCGATGCGCTCACCTCAGAGGTGGCAGAGGTGCTGGCAAACAGGTAAAGGCAGGGCGTCCCACACAGGAGCCTGCACAATGACCGATCTCGACAGCCTTAAGGATGTGATCCGCGCCGACAGCGCATCACGCGGCCAGACCGTGTCAAAGCTTGGGTATTTCTGCGCTCCGTTCCGTCCCGCCTCTGGTCCGTTTGCAGACATGGTGATCAAGGTCTATCGCGGTCTCAAGGACCAATCCGCCCTCGACCGGCTGGCCCAATGCCACGACGATTATGTCGCCGCGCTGAACACCGCCGGGGTGGCCCTGCCACGGACCGAATTTCACCTGCTCGACATCGATGGCGCGCGCATTCCCGTCATCGTGCAAGAGGCGCTGCCCTCTGACAGCATGATGCGCCCGCAGATGCAGGCCGCCAGCACCGACGATACGCTCAAGATGATGGAAGCGGCAGGCGATGTGATCGCCACGTTCTGGAACAATGCGGATCAGTTCGACACCCGCATCGGGTTTCACCCGTCGATCCGCAATTTCGCCTATCTGGACGGGCGTGCGCTGTTCTTCGATACCTTCCCGCCGCTGATCCATTACAGCCGCGACGAAATGGGCAAGATGCTGCTGCTGTTCTCGGACAAGGCACTGATGCGCTGGGTCGGGCCGCTTTTGCAAACCAAGGTCACCGGCATTCAGGACGAATGGTACTCGGCGCCGGAAACGCTGGTGGGTCTTGTCGGGTCGGCCTGCCGCCTGCGCCCCGATGATGCGCAAGCCTATCTCGACTGGGGCCGCGATTTCGCCCAACGCCGCATGCCCCGCTGGGCCGATGCGGCACTGCCTCACCTGCAAGACCCGCCGCGCCTGCCCGGATACTGGACCGGGTTTCGCAAACTGCTTGGCCTGCAAGGCGAACCCAACGTGTCCTGACCCGACCTCTTGCCACGCGAGGTGCGTCCCGAAACCCGCCACCATCTGATGCGGATCAAGGCGCGGCGCATCCCGGTGCGATACCCTGTCCCCGCAGACAAAAACGGAGGACGCGCCATGTATACCAACATTCTTGTTCCAATCGCGCTTGACGATGAAGACGACCGCGCCGCCAAAGCCATCGCAACGGCGAAAGGGCTGGCGTCAGACGGCGCGCGCATCACGCTCTTGCACGTTGTCGATGCGGTGCCCAGCTATGCCATCAGCTATATCCCCGACGACATTCTTGCGGCCACGCGCAAGGGCATCGACGCCGAAATGACCCGGCTTGCTGCCGGGATCGGTGCAATCTCCGAGGTGATCGACGGCCATTCCGGGCGCTCGATTCTCGACTATGCCAAGGAACATGGCAACGACCTGATCGTGATCGCCTCGCACCGCCCCGGCATGCAAACGCTGCTCCTGGGGTCTACCGCAACCCATGTTGTCCGCCACGCGGAGTGCGCAGTGCATGTGCTGCGCTGATTGACATTGTCCCTGCGCGCTGCACCTAGGGGGCAACAGGAGGCGCGCATGGACGACACACTGACACTGGACCACCGAACCGGCTTGCCCGATGCGCTGCGCGTGCTGCTCGAAGTTCACCCGCGCGACACGTGGCCCGCGCATGACAATTTCGCCGGGCTGGTGGCGTTCTGGCTCGACCGTCACCTGATGTTTCGCAAGCTGATAGGCGCTCTGATCCGCGATGCCGAACAGGCGGTGGACCGCAAGATCGACGCCAAGACCCACGCGACCAGACTGTCGCGCTACGGTGCGATGCTCTTGGAGAACCTGCACGGGCATCATCAGATCGAAGATCATCACTATTTCCCGATCCTGAGCGCCCGTGAACCTGTGCTTGCCAAGGGCTTCTTGCTGCTGGACTCCGATCACCACGCCATGGACGGCCTGCTCAACCGCTTTGCCGATGGCGCAAATGCGGTGCTTCAGGGGCAGTCAGAGCCGGGCGCGTTCCGGGCCGATCTGCTTAGCTTCGAGGCGATGCTCAATCGGCACTTGGTCGATGAGGAAGAGCTGATCGTGCCGGTGATTCTCAAACATGGTCCCGGCGGGCTCGGCTGACGGGTTTACTTGACCGCCGCGCCCGTGGCACATCTGCCGACACATCACGACGGAGCCCCGCGCATGGATATTGACGATCTGGCAGCCCGCATCCTTGCCGGCGAACGCCGTGCGCTGGCACGGGCGATCACGCTGGTCGAAAGCCGGCGCGACGATCACCGCGCCCAGACCCTCGCGCTCTTTGAGGCGCTGAAAGGCCATGACCGCGAAGCGCTGCGCATCGGGCTGTCAGGCACACCGGGCGTGGGCAAATCCACCTTCATCGAAACCTTCGGTCTGATGCTCACCGCGCAGGGCCTCAAGGTCGCGGTGCTGGCCGTTGATCCCAGCTCGGCGCGCTCTGGCGGGTCAATCCTGGGCGACAAAACCCGGATGGACCACCTGTCGCGCGACCCCAATGCCTTTATCCGCCCCTCGCCCTCGCAAACCCATCTGGGGGGCGTGGCCCGTCGCACCCGCGAAGCGATCGACCTGTGCGAAGCCGCGGGCTTTGACGTGGTGCTGATCGAAACCGTTGGGGTGGGGCAGTCCGAAACCGTGGTGGCCGAAATGTCGGACCTGTTTCTGCTGCTGCTCGCGCCTGCGGGGGGCGATGAATTGCAGGGCGTCAAGCGCGGGATCATGGAAATGGCCGACATCATCCTCGTGAACAAGGCCGATGGCGATCTCAAAGCCACGGCAACACGCACCTGCGCCGATTACGCGGGGGCGCTGCGGCTCTTGCGCAAACGCCCGCAGGATCCGCAGGGCTTTCCCAAGGCAATGACCGTGTCCGCCTATGAAAATGTCGGGCTGACAAACGCGTGGGCCGAGATGCAAACCCTCACGCAATGGCGCCGTGATCACGGCCATTTCGCGGCCCGCCGCGCCGCACAGGCGCGATTCTGGTTCGAGGCCGAGCTTAAGCAAACCTTGCTTGCACGGCTGGAACGGGAACCGATGAAAGGGCTGGTCCAATCACTTGGCCGCGCGGTAGAGCAGGGCGTGATGACGCCCGGCCAGGCTGCGGACGATGTGTTTGCGCAGCTCGAAGGCCGCGCGCCCCCAACGTCCTGATCAGACTGAACGCACCCGCGCGCCGGATGAGCCTGCCCGAACCATGGTCGGACAGGCCGGTTTGGGGGCGTTGCCCCCGTCCCGGAACAGGTCCGGGCCGCCCCTCCCAACCTGTCGGACCGCCGCAGGCGGTTCGAAAACCGCGCAGTTTTCGTGCCGAAGCAGCGATTTCATGTGGCCAGCTCTTGACGCCTATCCTGCATCCCTCTAAGGACAGCCAACGAGATTCCGGGCGCTGCCAGTCGGCGCCTTTTCATATTGGTGGACGGCCCTAAGGCCACCTTTGATAGAACGAGGACAAGCCCATGTCGCGTGTATGCGAACTGACCGGTAAAGGCCCGATGACTGGCAACAATGTCAGCCACGCCAACAACAAAACACGTCGGCGCTTTTTGCCGAACCTAAACGATGTCACACTCCAGTCGGAAACGCTGGGTCGCGGCATCAAGATGCGCATCTCCGCGCACGCGCTGCGCAGCGTGGATCACCGTGGTGGTCTTGACAAGTTTCTTGCCAAGGCAAAGGACACTGAACTGTCGGCCAGCGCGCTGAAAGTCAAAAAAGCGATCGCCAAGGCGCAAACTGCACAGGCGCAAACCGCACAGGCCTAAGCCT
This sequence comes from Marivita sp., assembly GCF_051251565.1. Lineage (GTDB taxonomy): Bacteria > Pseudomonadota > Alphaproteobacteria > Rhodobacterales > Rhodobacteraceae > Marivita. Next base: position 454,593 of record NZ_JBPOFB010000001.1, read on the forward strand.
TTGCTGTGTTTTGAATTGCAAACAGCCTCGTTCGGATATCCGGGCGGGGCTGTTTCCTTTTGTCGCCTTGTGACGCGGTGCAGGCCACGTACATCCCACCTATGCGGTATGTGATCCGAACCCTCACCTATGTCCTGATGACGATTGTCATCGCGGTCACCAGTGTGCAACTGGCGGCGGCTCGCGGTCAGGCTCCGGCGGTCGGGTTGATGGAGATCTGCACCGGCACTGGCCCGATCCACTTTCTTGTGGACGAAAACGGTGACCCGACGGGCGGTGTCATGATCTGCCCGGATTATGCGCTGGCCTTTTATGCCGATGCGACAGCCCCATTGCCACAGGCCACCCGGCTTGAGATATGGCACGTGCTTTGGCTGGGCCAGACTGGCGCAGTGTCGGCCGATCAGGTGGTGCCGCACCCGCAGGCGCGGGGGCCACCCGTCTCTGTCTGAGACACCATTCCAACCAACATTTCAGACAGAAAGACACATCAGATGATGAAGACCACTCTCCTTGCCGGGGCAGCTGCCCTGTTGTTTGCTGCCCCCGCATTTGCGGAAATCGAAGTGCACGATGCCTATGCGCGCTCTGCGTCACCGATGTCCAAGACCGGGGCAGCGTTTATGGTCATTCACAACGATGGCGGTGCCGCAGACCGACTGATCGGCGTGAGCAGCGACGCAGCCGCGCGCACCGAACTGCACACCCACGAAGAAGACGCCAATGGCGTCATGCGCATGATCCATGTCGAGGAAGGCTTTGACCTGCCCACCGATGGCGAAATCGCAATGGTGCGCGGAGGCAAGCACGTCATGCTCATGGGGCTGACGGACAGCTTGGACCAGGGGGAAACCGTTACGATCACGCTGACTTTTGAACAGGCGGGCGATGTTGTGGTGGAGGTGCCGGTTGATCTTGAACGTCAGGACCATGGCGGCATGGATCATGGCAACCACGGCAGCATGAACCACGGAACCGACGGCTGATCGGCGCGGGCAGGGCGGGGGTCTCCCGCCCTACTTCCCGGTCAAAATCTGATCGACCCACACAGGCACAGTCCGGCTTGCAGGGCCAAGGATATGGTGCTCGAACGCGTGGGACATATCGCTGTCTCTCAGGTTGAGCTCGACTGTGGCAGCCCCGGCCAGACGCGCCTCTTCGACAAACCCTGCGGCGGGGTACACCTGCCCGGATGTGCCGATGGCCGCAAACAGATCGCAGGTCTGGATCGCGTCCAGAATACGCTCCATGTGATAGGGCATTTCGCCGAACCACACGATGTCCGGGCGCGCTGAGGGCGCGTGACAGGCCGGGCATGTGTCGCCCGCCGACATCTCCAAGGGCGCGTCCCAGCGATGCGCGCACGCAGCGCACAGCGCGCGCGACAGCTCTCCATGCATGTGGATTGCCGACGCGCCGGCCTTTTGGTGCAGGCCGTCAACATTCTGCGTCACCAGCAGGACATCGCCCTCCCAGTCTGCTTGCAGGCGCGCAAGGGCGCGGTGCGCCGCGTTGGGTTGTGCTTGGGCGGCTTGGATGCGCCGCGCGGTGTAGAACCGATGCACCAGCGCGGGGTCGCGGGCAAAGGCCTCGGGGGTGGCCACATCCTCGATCCGGTGCTGCGCCCAAAGCCCGCCTTCATCGCGGAACGTGCCCAGCCCGCTTTCGGCGGACACCCCGGCACCTGTCAGCACCACAATTCGTTCACATCGTCGCATCGTCACCCTTTTCCCGGCCACGCCCCTGCGTTAGGCAAGGGGCATGACACACCGTATCCTCTTTGTCTGTCTGGGCAATATCTGCCGCTCGCCCACGGCGGAAGCGGTCACACGGGCCAAGGCGCAGGCGCGCGGGCTGGACCTGATCATCGACAGCGCGGGCACCGGCGACTGGCACATCGGCAAACCGCCATACGGGCCGATGCAGGCTGCGGCCAAGGCCAAGGGGTACGATCTGACGTCTCTGCGGGCGCGGCAGGTGTCGGGCGCGGATTTCGGGTCGTTCGACCTGATTGTCGTGATGGACGATGACAACGCAGCCGCGCTTAGCGCGATTGGCCCCACCGACCGGGTGCGTCGATTTACCGATTACGCGCCAGAGGCCGGGTTGGCCTATGTTCCCGACCCGTATTACACCCGTGATTTCGACGGGACGCTGGCCCTGATCGAAACCTGAGCAGAGGGTTTGCTGGACGCTGTGGACGGGCGCAGGCCCTAGGTTTCATACATCGCGCGGGCCACGAAATAGCTGACCGGCAGAGCGACCAGCGCGCCCACGATTGCGGCGACCACAATCGGGACAAGCGTGTCAAACCCGGCGGTCAAAACCGCGATCATGGCGGTGCCGGCAAGGGTTGTTGCAATCAGCGAATACAAGATACTGGCAAGTCGGAACATGAGGGCCTCCACTACAAAACGGCTGACCCAAGCATTCCAAATTCCAGACGTGTTGTCCTTGATCCGGATCAATGTGACACGCAGTGACGGTGTTCAAATAACCCGCATACTGGTTTTCCATGACACGCCCAAAAGGGCTAGTTCCAACCCATCGAGACAACCTGAAGCCCGACATTGCCGATCACCGTGTTGCGGCCCAGATCGCGGTTCATCAGCACCCCGTTCACGATATAGAGGTTCTCTACGTCAAACAGGAACGGACCCACACCCGCCGACGCAACATGCACCTTGTCGGTCCGGGCGATGGCGTCCCGGCCTTTGGGTGTCACATAATGGCTGCCCGCCGGGATCAGCGCGAACATCGTCGGGTCCGAATTGGCCGACAGGTTCGAGACGATATAGAGGATCTCGTCGTAATCGGTGATCCGCTCGGCGCGGAAATGGCACACCCCTTCGTAGCTGCCAAGCGCCACCGCCGTGAGGCCCGCAACGGCAATGGTCACCGGCGCGGTTGCGATGGCGGTTGCGGTGGTCATCACCCCGCTGGAGCCCGCAGCGACACTGCTTCCGGCGGCTGTTGCGCTGCTGACCGCGCTGCCGATCATGCTGACGCCCGAGACCGGGTTTTCCAGCGTATAGGCCCCCACTGCGCGCACGCCTTCGGTGGCAACACTGGCCACCGCGCGGGCGGTGTTTTTTGCGGCATCCCCGGCTTTGCCTGCAAGGATGCTGGGCCGGAAATCGCAGACATCGGCCTGCACTGCGGGGGCGGCCAGCATGAGGGCTGCCAGGAGAATCGGGCGCATAAGTGTTGGTCCTGCTCAGGAATTTTTGAACAGTATATCGCAACCTGATGCGTTCGAGCAGGGGGGACGCAGTCACATTGTGGTGGGCGGCAAGGAGTCGCGCAGATTTGGTTAAAACAATCTGAAGTTGTATCGTTTTGTAAGGAAGATCAAACGGTTGGACCCAAACTTGCCCATGGGCAAGTTTTCACGCAGCGCTTGGGATCGGGCAGAGGGTGGTCTGGGGGGACGGTCCTCCGCTGCCCGAGGGCGCTTTGCGCTGTTCCTCAGGTAGACCGTAGGGTGCGTGTTCACACGCACCGATGAGTTGGTTGCGGTCAATTGGTGCGTGAGATCACGCACCCTACGCGGCGTCTTCAACAGCCGCTCGGCCCTCCAGTAAGGCAGGTATCGACACATCTTCATCCAACGCGTCCCAATGCAGTCCAAAGGCACTGATCTGCACCTCGGTCAACTGTTCAGGTGTTGCTTGGGCCAAACGTGGGAACCATCCCAAAGGTACGCCTAGAATACGTCCATCTTCCAGCGACACCCACATTGTGTGCTCATCGAATGTCACTTCAGTGGCCGAAATGGTCATGCCAGGCATCCTCAATCAAACGGCTTCGCTCAGCAATGATACGGGCCAAAGCGCGCAAGGTTCGGGCATCCAAGCCGTTGCTCCGCGCGACTCTGACCGGCTTTAGCCAGAACTTCGCTTCGCCGCCGACTTTCACCACATGAATATGCACGGGTTCGCGCGGTTCGCCTTCGTTGGAATAAAAGAAGAACCGGAAACCGGCGTGGTGAAAGACCGTCGGCATTCAGACTGTACCATGAGTTTAATCCGGATTCACCTTAAACGTGAACCCGTTACCAACTCGTGAATGTTCGTCCATTCATGCGTTCACCCATCCATCTTTAACGCCGAGATAAACGCTTCCTGCGGGATATCCACCTTGCCGAACTGGCGCATCTTCTTCTTGCCGGCTTTCTGCTTTTCCAGAAGTTTCTTCTTTCGGGTGGCGTCGCCGCCGTAGCATTTGGCGGTCACGTCCTTGCGCAAAGCCGCCAAAGTCTCGCGGGCGATGACCTTGCCGCCGATGGCGGCCTGGATCGGGATCTTGAACATGTGGCGCGGGATCAGATCCTTGAGCTTTTCGCACATTGCCCGTCCCCGCGTCTCGGCCCGGTCGCGGTGGACCATGGTGGAGAGCGCGTCGACAGGTTCGTCGTTCACAAGGATCTGCATCTTCACAAGGCTGTCTTCGCGGTAGCCGATCATCTGGTAATCGAACGACGCATAGCCCTTGGTCACCGATTTCAGACGGTCATAGAAATCAAACACCACCTCGTTGAGCGGCAGGTCATAGACCACCATCGCGCGGTTGCCGACATAGGTCAGGTCCATCTGTTCGCCGCGACGGTCTTGGCACAGCTTGAGCACGTCCCCCAGATATTCGTCGGGCACAAGGATCGATGCCTTGATGCGCGGCTCTTCGATATGGTCGATGATCGACGGGTCGGGCATGTCGGCGGGGTTGTGCAGCTCCAGCATTTCGCCGTCGCGGGTGTAGATGTGGTAAATCACCGACGGCGCGGTGGTGATCAGGTCGATATCGTATTCGCGCTCCAGACGGTCGCGCACCACTTCGAGGTGCAGCAGGCCGAGGAACCCGCAGCGAAAGCCAAAGCCAAGCGCGGCCGAGGTTTCCATCTCGGAGGTGAACGACGCGTCGTTCAGCGACAGCTTTTCAATCGCGCCGCGCATGTCTTCAAAGTCGTTGGCATCCACCGGGAAGAGACCACAGAACACCACGGGGATTGATGGCTTGAAGCCGGGCAGGGGCGTTTCACAGCCCTTTTTCTCCGTGGTGATCGTGTCGCCGACGCGGGTGTCGCTGACCTGTTTGATCTGAGCGGTGATATAGCCGATCTCACCGGGGCCCAGTTCCTTGACCTCTTGCATCGCGGGGCGGTAGACGCCGATCCGGTCGATGTCATAGGTGCCGCCGGTTTTCATCATCTTGATGCGCTGGCCCTTTTTCAGAACCCCGTCGATCACGCGCACAATGACCACAACCCCCAGATAGGGATCGTATTTGCTGTCCACCAGCATCGCCTTGAGTGGCTTGTTCGGATCGCCTTCGTGCGGCTGTGGCAAACGCTTGACGATGGCTTCGAGCACCGCCGGAATGCCGATGCCGGTCTTGGCTGAGATTTCCAGCGCCTCGGAGGCATCGATGCCGATCACGTCCTCGATCTGTTCCTTGACGCGCTCGGGTTCTGACGCGGGCAGGTCGATCTTGTTGAGGACCGGAACAATCTCGTGATCCGCGTCAATCGCGGTATAGACGTTGGCCAGCGTCTGCGCCTCGACGCCTTGGGTGGCATCCACCACCAAAAGCGAGCCTTCGACCGCGCGCATGGACCGGGACACCTCATAGGCGAAATCCACGTGTCCGGGCGTGTCGATGAGGTTGAGGATATAGGTCTCGCCATCCTCGGCCTTGTATTCGATCCGAACCGTGTTGGCCTTGATCGTGATGCCGCGTTCCCGTTCGATATCCATCGAATCAAGAAGCTGTTCTTTCATCTCCCGTTCCGTCACCGTGTTGGTGGATTGGATCAGCCTGTCGGCCAGGGTGGATTTCCCGTGGTCGATATGGGCTACAATGGAGAAATTGCGGATGTGCGAAAGCTCTGTCATGGCCCGGATATGATGCGCTTTTGGGGTCTGGTCAAGGTGGCGCGACAGGCGCGGCGCGTTTGACAAAAGGTGATTTGAAAACAGCTTGGCTTTCGGGCATCCTAGGCGCAGGCAAAGCACCGCATATCCGGGCACAAGATCCGGGACGCGGCACAATCGAATGAGAGCAGGCAACATGAAACTCTTGGTGGCATTTTTGGTCATGGCCCTGATCGCGGGATGCGGCGGAAACCGGTTTGATCGCGGTGACACGGGTGCGGTGACACGGTTCTCGTCAGGCCCGATCAGCTCGGCCTGTCTGTCCTCGGACCGCAAGGCGCGCAACGCGCGGCTGTGTGGCTGCATCCAGACAGTGGCCAACCGATCGCTTTCGGGCGCGGATCAGCGCAAGGCGTCGCGGTTCTTTAGCGATCCGCAGCGCGCGCATGACGTGTGGATGTCGCAATCTTCGGCGGATGATGCGTTCTGGGATCGCTACAAGGCATTTGCCGCCCGCTCTGAGCAGTCATGCCGGGGCTACTGAGCCTGATCAAGAAACGCCCGCACCGACGCTTCGAATTCGCGCGGCTTTTCGGCATGTAGCCAATGGCCCGCCCGGGGGATCTTGGCGAACCGGGCTGCCGGGAACAGGCCCTTGATCGTCGGGCGATATGCGGGCGTCACGTAGTCCGATTGCGCGCCTGACAGGAACAATGTCGGTTTGTCGAACTGGCCTGTGATGTCGGGAAAGCCAAGCACCTGTGGCATCTCGGTCGCCAGCGCATTCAGGTTCAGCTTCCAGCGTTTGTGTGCCACGTCCAAGGACTGGGTGAAGAACGCCTGCAAGGTCGGGTCGTCCACATGTGCGGCCAATTGCTCTGCCGCGTCCGAGCGTTTTTCGACCTTCGAGAGGTCAACGGCACGCATCGCGTCGATGAACTGCGTTTGCGAATGGGTATAGGTGACGGGCGCGATATCGGCGACGATGAGGCGGCTGACCAGCTCGGGCCGGGTGAGCGCCAGGACCATCGCCGCCTTGCCGCCCATCGAGTGCCCCACCACATCCACAGCACCGCCGTGGGACGCGATCACTTGGGCCAGATCATCGGCCATGTCTTCGTAGCTGTGACTGTCCGCCCAGAAACTGTCGCCGTGATTGCGCTGGTCCACCGCGATCACCGGTCCGCGATCTGACAGGCGCTTTGCGATCACCCCCCAGTTGCGGCCCGATCCGTAAAGTCCGTGCACAATCAAAAGCGGCGTCGCAGTGCCATCCGAATGGGTGAGAAGCGTATTGAGCATACGCCGTGCATACTGTGTCACATCAGCCTTGAGCAAGAGGGCGCAGAGGCTTAATCCGGGGGGATGGAACATGCCGAAACGATCAAGACCCACGCCGCGACGTTGCAAGCCCTTCTGGCCAAGCGGTTGGGCCTCAAACGCGGAACCCTGTCGCACCGGGTGGCCAAGGCCGGACGCCGCCTGCCTGCGGCGGTGCGCAACGATATCGCGTTGGTGGCCGAAGCCGAACAGATGACGGCCAATCCAAGGCTGGCGCTGCGCCTTGATGCGACCGCCACCCAAGCGGCCTATGATCGGGCTGTGACGCATCTCAGGGCTATTGACGCAGCGGACCGGCGCAAGGGGTTTGTCCTGTCGATCCTCGGCAGCATGGCGTTCAACGTTCTGGCGGTGATCGTGCTGCTGATTGCCGTTCTGCGCTGGCGCGGTCTGGCCTGACAGCTTTGGTCTGACAGCTTTGACCGGATGCCGTTGACGCCCCGACGCTTTACTCTAGGTGGCGGGGTCATGGAAAAAGCACTCATCATCGGATCAAGCGGCGGCATTGGCGCGGCGCTTTGCAGAGCCCTGGAGGCGCGGGGCGTGTCCGTTACCGGGTTATCCCGCAGCGTTGACGGGCTGGACATCACCGACGAAGCCAGCGTGGAGCAGGCATTGGGCGCGCTGACGGGGGCGTTTGACCTTGTATTTGTCGCCACTGGTGCGTTGGAAATCAACGGGGCCACGCCCGAAAAGACCCTGCGTCATGTGACAGCCGATGCGATGATCGACCAATTCAAGCTCAACACTGTGGGCCCGTCGCTGGTGCTCAAACACGCGATGCGGCTGTTGCCCCGCAAGGGACGGGGCGTCTTTGCGGCCTTGTCTGCGCGGGTGGGGTCTATTGGGGACAACCGGCTGGGTGGCTGGTACAGCTATCGCACCTCCAAGGCGGCGGTGAACCAGATGATCCACAGCGCAGCGATCGAGCTGGGCCGCACCCACAAGGATTTGGTCTGCGTGGCGCTGCATCCGGGCACGGTTGAGACTGCGTTCACCCGGAAATATGTGGGTCATAACCCGTCAGTCCCGGCGGCCGATGCCGCAGAAAACCTGCTGCCGGTGCTGGACGGATTGTCCCCCGCCGACACGGGCAAATTCTTTGACTGGCAGGGCAAAGAGGTGCCGTGGTGACGCGGCTGGTTCTGGTTCTGGGGGACCAGCTGAGCGACGCCTTGTCCGCGCTTGCCGCAGCCGACATGGCGTCGGACGTGGTGGTCATGGCCGAGGTGGCAGAAGAAGCCACCTATGTGCAGCACCATCCCAAAAAGATCGCGTTCATCTTTGCCGCCATGCGCAAATTCGCGGCCCGCTTGCAAGCTGTGGGTTGGGATGTGCGCTACACGCGCCTTGATGACCCCGATACTGCGGGGTCGATCCCCGGCGAAGTGCTGCGCCGCGCCGAAGAGACCGGCGCGTCCGAGGTGATCGCAACCCAACCCGGTGAATGGCGGCTGATCCAATCGTTGGAGGACATGCCGCTTCGGTTGACGATGCGGCCGGACACAAGGTTCATCAGCACTCCGGACGAATTCGACACATGGGCCAAGGGCCGCAAGGCGCTGCGGATGGAGTATTTTTACCGCGACATGCGCCGCAAAACCGGCCTCTTGATGGACGGAGATCAGCCTGAGGGCGGCAAGTGGAATTACGATTCCGAGAACCGCAAACCGGCCCCCGATGACATCGCCTTTTCAGGGCCAATGCAATTCACCCCGGATGACACGGTGGAAGAGGTGCTTGATCTGGTGGCATCGCGGTTTGGCAATTCCTTTGGATCGCTGCGTCCGTTCTGGTTTGCCACCGACGCCGAACAGGCGCGGCGCGCGTTGACCCACTTCATCACCTACGCCCTGCCGCGCTTTGGCGATTTTCAGGACGCGATGATGAACGACAATCGCTTTCTTTATCACGCGATGATCTCGCCTTATCTGAATGTCGGTCTGCTTGACCCGATGGAGGTCTGCCGCGCCGCCGAGGACGCCTACCGCGAGGGGCATGCGCCACTGAACGCGGTCGAAGGGTTCATTCGTCAGATCATTGGCTGGCGCGAATATGTGCGCGGCATCTATTTCCGCGAAGGCCCCGAGTATACGCGCCGCAACGCGCTGTGCCATCAGCGCAGGCTGCCCGATTTCTACTGGACTGGCGACACGGACATGAACTGCATGTCCAAGGCGATCACCCAGACGGCAGAAGAGGCCTATGCCCATCATATCCAACGTCTGATGGTCACGGGCAATTTTGCGCTTTTGGCCGGGATCAACCCGCACGAGGTGCATGAGTGGTACTTGCGGGTTTATATCGACGCGTTCGAATGGGTCGAAGCGCCGAATGTGATCGGCATGAGCCAGTTCGCCGATGACGGGATCATCGCGTCAAAACCGTATGTGTCGTCGGGCGCGTATATCAACCGGATGTCGGACCATTGCAAACCGTGCCGGTATCGGGTGCAGGACAAGACAGGGCCGGATGCGTGCCCGTTCAACACGCTGTATTGGCATTTTCTGGACCGTCATTCCGAAAAATTCGCCAAGAACCCGCGCATGAGCCAGATCTATGCCAACTGGAACCGAATGGACGCAGATCGCAAAGCGACGATCCTGTCCGAGGCGGAGGCGTTTCTTGGGACATTGGGTTAGGGTTTTGGGTCTCCCCAAAACCCCGATGCGTTAACGCATTGCTTACCCGTATTGCGCCACCGGGGTTCCGGCGATCGCGGCCATGTTCAGCAAGCCGCGCGGGGTGATACCTTGGGTCACCACATGCGCGCGGTTGCCCATGCCCATCAGGATTGGCCCCACCTCAAGCCCGCCCGCGCGCATCTTGAGAATGTTGCGCGTGGCCGAGGCCGCATCGGCGTGGCCGAAGATCAGCACATTGGCGACACCCTGCATCCGGTTTCCGGGCAGCAGCCGGTCGCGCAATTCGGCATCAAGGGCGGCATCCACGTTCATCTCGCCCTCATAGCAGAAATCGCGCGGCTCGGAATCCAGCAGCGCGATTGCGGCGCGCAGGCGTTTGCCGGATTCTTCTTCCTGATTGCCGAATTGCGACTGGGAACAGAATGCGATGTTCGGCGTCAGCCCAAAGCGGCGCACATGGCGGGCTGCCCCTATGGCGGTCTGGGCCAGTTCCTCGGGGGTGGGCAGGGACCGCACATGGGTGTCGGCGATGAACAGAGGCCCGTCTTCGAGGATCATCATGCTGAGCGCGCCATGCGGCGTGTGCTGATCGGAGCCGAGCACCTGCGTCACGTAATTCAGATGCCAGCGGTATTCGCCAAACGTGCCACAGATCAGGCTGTCGGCCTCGCCGCGATGCACCATCACCGCGCCGATGGCGGTGGTGTTGGTGCGCATGATGGCGCGAGCAAGATCAGGCGTGACGCCGCGCCGTGCCATGATCCGGTGATAGGTTTCCCAATAGTCGCGGTAGCGCGGGTCGTTTTCCGGGTTCACGATGGTGAAATCACGCTCTGGCCGAATTTCGAGCCCCAGACGTTCGCAGCGCGAGGCGATCACCTCGGGGCGGCCAATCAGGATCGGCGTCTCGGTGGTTTCTTCAAGGATGGCCTGCGCGGCGCGCAGAACGCGTTCGTCTTCGCCCTCGGCAAACACGATCCGGCGGGCACCGGTGGCAGCGGCGTCAAAGACCGGGCGCATGAGCAGCGCGGATTTGTAGACGCTGGCGTCAAGCTTGGCCTTGTACGCCTTGAGGTCTTCCAGCGGACGAAGCGCCACACCCGATTCCATCGCCGCTTTGGCGACAGCGGTGGACACGACGCCGGACAGGCGCGGATCAAAGGGTTTCGGGATCAGGTAATCCGCCCCAAAGGTGAGCTGTTCGCCCCGGTACGCGGCAGCAGCTTCGGCGCTTGTGGTGGCGCGGGCCAGCTTGGCAATGCCGTCAACGCAGGCAATCTGCATCGCGTCGTTGATCTCGGTTGCGCCTACGTCCAGCGCGCCCCGGAAGATGAACGGGAAGCACAGCACGTTGTTGACCTGATTGGGGAAATCGCTGCGCCCGGTGGCCATGATCGCGTTGGGGGCCACCTCGCGCACTTCGTCGGGCAGGATCTCGGGCGTTGGGTTGGCGAGGGCAAAGATGATGGGGCGGTCGGCCATGCGCGCGACCATCTCCGGCTTGAGCACCTTGGGCCCGCTGAGCCCCAGAAACAGGTCCGCGCCGTCCACCACATCGTTCAGGGTGCGCAGATCGGTCTTTTGCGCGAAGGCGGCTTTTTGCGGGTTCATGTCTTCGACACGGCCTTCATAGACCACCCCGTGAATGTCGCAGAGCCAGATGTTTTCGCGCTTCACGCCCAGCTTGAGAAGCATGTTCAAACAGGCGATGCCCGCAGCGCCGCCGCCGGTGGACACGATCTTGATATCCGCGAACGCCTTGCCTGCGACATGCAGCGCGTTGGTGGTGGCCGCGCCCACAACAATCGCAGTGCCGTGCTGGTCGTCATGGAACACCGGAATGTTCATGCGTTCGCGGCACAGCTTTTCGACGATGAAACAATCGGGTGCCTTGATGTCTTCGAGGTTGATGGCGCCGAAGGTCGGTTCCAGCGCGCAAACGATATCGGCCAGCTTTTCCGGGTCGCTTTCGTTCACCTCGATGTCGAAACAGTCGATATTGGCGAATTTCTTGAACAGGACCGCCTTGCCCTCCATCACCGGCTTGGAGGCCAGCGCGCCGATATTGCCAAGACCCAGAACGGCCGTGCCATTGGTCACAACCGCCACCAGATTGCCCTTGGCGGTATAGCGCGCAGCATTGGTCGGATCGGCTTTGATCTCAAGGCAGGCTTCGGCCACGCCGGGGCTGTAGGCCCGGGCCAGATCACGACCATTGGCCAAGGGCTTGGTCGCGCGGATCTCAAGCTTACCGGGCTTTGGATATTCGTGGTAAAACAGCGCCGCCTGACGCAGCGTCTCATTGGTGTTGTCTGACATGTCGGTCCCCCCGCACGATTTGGTTTAAGGGTAAACCACAGGATACCAAAGGGAAAGGGGACAGCACCTGTGCTGTTGGAAAAGCACCTTTCAAATCATCTTGAAGATGCGGCCCCCGGTGCAGTCATGTGGCGGGCCAATCTTTGGGCGCGACGCCTTGTAATGGGCTGGCTTTGCGGGGAAACACACCGGCTCAGCGTCAGCTTTGGCCCAGCCCCTTGCAATCGGGTGCGCGGCCTCGCAACCATGCGGGTCACACAGCAGGGGGCGGAAAGCACATGGATTTGAAAATCGCGGCGCAGGCCGTTCGGGAAAACGCCTATGCGCCTTATTCCAACTTCAAGGTCGGCGCTGCGCTGCGAGGGTCTGACGGCGTGATCTATGTTGGCTGCAATGTCGAGAACGTCGCCTATCCCGAAGGCACCTGCGCCGAGGCCGGGGCGATTGCCGCAATGAATGCCGCAGGCGTGCGCGAGATCACCGAAGCCTATGTCATCGCCGACAGTCCCGATCCGGTGCCACCCTGTGGCGGGTGTCGTCAAAAGCTGGCGGAATTTGCCGCAAAGGACGTGCCGGTGACCTTGGCAACAACGGACGGGATCGAGCGCCAGACCACTGTGGGCAATCTTTTGCCCGGTGCGTTTGGGGCCGGGCACATGGACCGCAGCTGATGGAGGCACGGTCGATCATCGCAACGCTGCGTCGGGGGGACACCCCGGATGCAGACGCGCTGGGCTGGTTTGCCCAAGGGCTTGCTGATGGCAGCGTCACCGATGCGCAGGCCGGGGCCTTTGCGATGGGGGTTTGCCTGAACGGGTTGAACGATTCGGGGCGCGCGGCCTTTACGGCGGCGATGCGTGACAGCGGCAAGGTGTTGCGCTGGGATCTGGATGCGCCGGTGGTGGACAAGCATTCAACCGGCGGTGTTGGCGATTGCGTCAGCCTGATCCTCGCGCCTGCGCTGGCGGCCTGCGGTGTGTATGTGCCGATGATCTCGGGGCGGGGCTTGGGCCATACGGGTGGCACATTGGACAAGCTTGAATCGATCCCGGGGTTCCGCACCACGTTGAGCGAAGATCAGTTTCGCCATGTCGTGTCAGAGGTGGGATGCGCCATCGTCAGCGCCAGCGCCGATATCGCCCCCGCCGACAAGCGTTTGTATGCGATCCGTGACGTGACGGCGACGGTGGAGAGCCTTGACCTGATCACCGCGTCGATCCTGTCCAAGAAACTGGCAGCCGGGCTTGAGGGGTTGGTGCTGGATGTCAAATGCGGGTCCGGGGCGTTCATGAAATCGCCCGATGACGCCCGTGCCCTGGCCCGTGCGCTGGTCGATACGGCCAAGGCCACGGGCTGTCCGACATCCGCGCTGATCACTGATATGTCACAGCCTTTGGCCCCTAGTCTGGGCAACGCGCTTGAGGTGATTGACGTGATGCATGTGTTGACGGGCAACGCACAGGGGCGGCTTGCCGAGCTGGCCATCGCTTTGGGCGCGACGTTGCTTGAGCAGGCGGGGTTTGAGGCAGGCGAAGACGCGGTGCGCCATGCGATCACCAGCGGACAGGCTGCCGAGACATTCGGCGCAATGGTCTATGCGATGGGTGGACCTGTGCGCTTTGTCGAGGATTGGGCACGGTTTCTGCCCGAAGCCCCGGTGATCCGCGAAGTGACAGCGCCCATGGCAGGAACAGTCACCGCCATTGACGGCGAAGCGCTTGGCCTGACCGTGGTGCGTCTGGGTGGCGGGCGTCAGGTGGAAACCGATGTGGTTGATCCGGCAGTGGGCCTCAGCGACGTGGTGCCGATTGGTGCCCGCCTTGCCAAGGGTCAGCCCCTTGCGCGCATCCATGCCGCGCGCGAGGCGCAGGCCGATGCCGCAGAAGCCGCTATACGCGCTGCGATCACGCTGGGCGGAGGGCCTGTGGTGGCCCCTGATCTGGTGCTGGAGCGGATCACATGACCCGCGCCTTTCTGGTTGTGATGGATTCGGTTGGCATTGGCGGCGCACCGGATGCGGACCAGTTCTTTAACAACGGCACGCCCGACACCGGCGCAAACACGGTTTTGCACATCGCGCAGGCCTGCGCCGAAGGTCGCGCCGAAGACGGGCGCAGCGGGCTGTTGCACCTGCCGACATTGTCCGCGCTGGGCCTTGGGCAGGCGATTGAGCTGGCCTGTGGACAAGTCGCGCCGGGGCTTGACGCTGTGCCCGCCGCGCGCTGGGCTGCCGCGACCGAAGTGTCGCGCGGCAAGGACACGCCGTCGGGGCATTGGGAACTGGCCGGTGTGCCGGTGCCGTGGGATTGGACCTATCTGCCGGACACCGTGCCGTCTTTTCCGCCCGAGATCACCGCGCGCATTTGCGCGTTGGCCGGAACCGATGGCATCCTTGGCAATTGTCACAGCAACGGGGTTCAGGTGATCGACAGGTTCGGTGCAGAGCATCTGCGCACCGGCAAGCCGATTTGCTACACCTCTGCGGACAGCGTGTTGCAGATCGCGGCACATGAAAAGGCGTTTGGCCTCGACCGGTTGCTCAGGCTGTGTGAAGAGCTTGCGCCGATGATGCATGCGCGCCGGATTGGCCGGGTGATCGCGCGGCCTTTTGTCGGGTCGGAGGGTCGCTTTGAACGCACCTCCAACCGACGGGACTATGCGATTGCGCCGCCAGAGCCGGTGCTGAGCAATTGGGTGCAGGACGCCGGCCATGCGGTGATCGGGATTGGCAAAATCGGTGACATCTTTTCCATGGCGGGCATCGACGCGGTGCACAAAGGGACGGATGCCGTGTTGATGGACCACCTTGCACAGCAGATCGACACCGCGCCTGACGGGGCGTTGGTGTTTGCCAATTTCGTCGAGTTCGACAGCCTGTACGGACACCGCCGCGACGTGTCGGGCTATGCCTGTGCGCTGGAGGGATTTGACGCGGCGTTGGCGGGGCTTTTGCCACGGCTTCGGCCCGATGACCTGTTGCTCATCACCGCAGATCATGGCAACGACCCGACATGGATTGGCACGGATCACACCCGTGAACGGGTTCCAGTGCTGGTGTCCGGGGCGGGTGTGGGCGAAATTGGCCATGTCGACTTTGTCGATGTTGCGGCCAGCATTGCCCATCATCTTGGTGTGGTGTCAAAGGGATCGGGGCGGAATTTCTTGTGATGGATGAAGAACAGCGCGACCGACTGAGCCGTCCGATGGACGAAGATCAGATCGACCGGATCACGCGTCTGCCCAAGGTCGAACTACACCTGCACCACGAAGGGGCGGCCCCGCCTGCGTTTATCCGGGGGCTGGCGCAGGAGAAATCCGTCAACCTTGAAGGCGTGTTCACGTCGAATGGCGGTTATGCCTTCCGCGATTTTGTGCATTTCCTGAGCGTTTATGAAGCCGCGACAAGCGTGCTCAAATCGCCCGAGGATTATGCGCGACTGACCAAGGCAGTGCTTGAAGAAAGCGCTGCAAATGATGTGGTTTATTCGGAAACCTTTTTGTCGCCCGATTTCTGTGGCGGCGGCGATGTGGGCGCGTGGCGCGAATACCTGCATGCGATCAAGGACGCCGCCGACGAGGCGGAGCGGGACCACGGCATCATCCTGCGCGGGATTGTCACCTGCATCCGTCATTTCGGCCCCGACAAAGCCAAAGCGACGGCGCTCTGTGCAGCGGAAACCGCAGGCGACTGGATCGTTGGGTTCGGCATCGCGGGCGATGAAATGAAGGGCAAACCCAAAGACTTTGCCTATAGCTTTGACATGGCACGCGAAGCGGGATTGCACCTGACCGCGCATGCCGGCGAATGGGGGGGCGCGGCGTCTGTGCACGACGCGATTGACGATCTGGGAGTCACGCGCATTGGCCATGGCGTGCATGCAATCACCGATTTGGCCCTTGTGGATAAACTTGTGGAGAACGAGATTGTCCTAGAGGTTTGCCCGGGTTCCAACGTGGTGCTCAACGTCTACCCGAACCTTGCCGTGCATCCCATTGATACGCTGCGGGAACGCGGCGTCAAAGTGACTGTCTCGACCGACGATCCGCCGTTTTTCCATACCACGATGCGGCAGGAATATCTCAACCTTGCCAAGACCTTTGGCTGGGACGAAGCTGTGTTTGCCGAACTTAATGACACCGCCGCCCGCGCGGCTTTTTGCGACGACGACACGCGCGCGCGCGTCCTGAAACGACTGGAACGCATATGACCGATCACCTGACCATCGTTGACCACCCGCTTGTCCAGCACAAGCTGAGCCTGATGCGTGAGAAAGACACCTCGACCAAGTCATTCCGTCAGTTGTTGCGCGAAATCAGCCACTTGCTGGCCTATGAAGTGACGCGCAACCTGCCGCTCACCACCAAGCGGATTGAAACACCGCTGTGCGAAATGGATGCGCCGGTGATCGACGGCAAGAAACTCGCGCTTGTGTCGATCCTGCGGGCGGGCAACGGGTTGCTGGACGGTATTCTTGAACTGATCCCGGCGGCGCGGGTTGGGTTTGTCGGGCTTTACCGCGACGAAGAAACGCTCAAGCCGGTGCAGTACTACTTCAAGGTGCCAACCCAGCTTGATGAACGGGTGACGATTGTCGTCGACCCGATGCTGGCCACCGGCAACAGCTCTGCCGCGGCGATTGACCTGGTCAAAGAGGCCGGGGCCAAGAACATCATCTTCCTGTGCCTGCTGGCAGCCCCCGAAGGCGTCGCCCGCATGAAAGAAGCGCACCCGGACGTGCCGATCGTCACCGCGTCCCTGGACGATCACCTGAACGAGCTGGGCTATATCGTGCCCGGTCTTGGCGACGCGGGTGACCGGATGTTCGGGACGAAATAGCGGGGTACTGCCCTCCCTGAAATCCCACTGTTCAAGGCTGAGTTGAAACGTAAGGGGGTGACTTACGCCCAACTTGTTGAAAGGCTTGCTGATATTGGAATCAGTGAGAAAGAGGTGAACGTCGCCAACAAGCTGTCCCGTGGGAAGTTTTCGGCGGCGATTATGTTGGCATGTTTAAGCGCAGTTGGCTCAACGGTTTTACATTTGGAGTGATCGCAGGATTTCTCCTGACGCCTGCGTTAATCTTTGCCGCGATATTTTTTGGTATATCGCCAAGTGATTTCAGCCAGTCCAACGACCAGCCCAATGGCGGCGAGCAAACAAACCCAGAGGATGATCGCTGGTGGCTGATCCGACGGGTTGTCTACATGGATGACACCGCTGCTCAGTGGGTTATGATGTTTGCCACTATCTTCGCTGCATATCTTTTGTTGCGAACGCTGTGGACTACCCAACAGATGGCCGCAGACACTCAGCGCATTGGAGAAGCTCAATCCAGAGCGTACGTAACTTTTTCGGACGTGACTTTTTCTATAGTAGACGGCCCTTCCGCAAGAAAAATTAAAGTTAATGCGCTTTGGGATGTTTTGGGGCAAAGCCCCGCTCTCAGTGTTGCGATTGACATCAAAGCCGAAGCCTTTCCACAAAGCACTGAAGTTGATTTCAAGAAGTCTTTGGGAGAACGCAGCACGTCTCGCGACTATGGAAACGTCGAGCGGCGCAAAATCGGAACAGTTGATGTCGATCTTGATGTGTTGGAAAAAGACTTTATCGACGGGAAGGCTTTCTGGCTTCTTTTCTACCTCGAATATAAAGACGTTTTCGGGTCCGCATTCTACTACAGCGAAAAAATAAAACTCACCCCGACGCGCAAAGACCAACGGGCTTTTATGCAGAACAATGTCTTGAACGGGGTTCGCATCAACAGCGAAGGCATCTGGGGCAAGATTGAAGACAAGAGCAACCAGTAACGCCTTAATCACCGCTCAGCACCCCGCCGAAGCTTGGTGCGTTTGATACATAAGGCCGCGAAATAGACCTTTACACTCAAAAGTTGGGCAGGCAGTCTCGATGGACATCTGTGGGGACAGAGACATGACAAGACGTATCTTGACCGCCGTGGCCCTTGTGGCCGCAGGTTTTCTTTTGGCACCGGCCGCGTCGGCGCAGGGGTTGCAGGTTGGGCCACCGGCCGAGCTGCCGCCAGCCAGCTTTGACGGGCGACAATATGTTGACAGCCGAGGATGTGTCTATGTGCGCGCCGGAGTGGACGGGGCGGTCAACTGGGTGCCGCGCGTGTCGCAGGATCGCAGGTTGATTTGCGGTCAAACGCCAAGCCTGTCGCGGCCGCAGACCATCACCGCTGCTGCACAGCCCGCGCCGGTGATCATCACGCCGGAGCCCGTGGTCACTGCGCCTGTTCGCACGGTGCGCGCGCAGGCCGCCGCACCGCGACAGGTGGGTGCCCAGCCACGTCAGATTGCGCAGACCCATCAGACCGTGCAGCACCGGCCGCAGGTCCGGGAGGAACGGATTGTGCCCAAGCATGTCTACGATTCGCAGGGTGATACGCTGATCGCGGTGCCCAAGGGCTATCAACCCGCTTGGGACGATGATCGCCTGAACCCGCACCGGGCCCATATGACCCGTCAGGGCCATGCGGCCACGCAGCAGGTCTGGAGCAATACTGTCCCGCGCAGGCTGTTGACCAAGGATCAGAAGATCAAAGAGCCAGTGATCGTTGGACGCGGCAAGGGTCTTGGCCACTGATCATTCGCCGCAGATCCCCTGAAGGCGCAGCCAGTCTGCGTCGCTCAGAACGGGGCGTGGTTGCAGCCCGATCATTGGGTCGCCCTCGATCAGGGGCAGGGTGGTTTCGCCTGTGATATCCACTGCGTAGGCGTAGGGCGTGGTGCGCAGTTCGGCCATCTCGAAGCCTGCGATGATCACCTCATCAGACAGATGCACTGGCATGCGCGTCAAAAGAAATTCGCTGTAGTGTTCCAGATCGGCATCGGCCATCTGGCCCGTGGTGAGCAGACGCAGGCTTGACCATAGCCCGGTTTCGATCAGCATTTCTTCCAGTGGATCTTGCGTGAGGGCGCGCAGGCGTTCGGTCAGGATATAGCCTGCGGTGACGTCCGGTTCTTCCGGGTCTTCGACCAGAGAGCGGTTCAGCAGGATGCGCCCACCGGGCAAATGAGCGGTTTCGGCCACACCTGCGGGCAAGACCACCAAAGCACCGCGTTGCGCCGGTCCGAGCACGCGCGATGCCAGACGGCGCAGCGGTTCGCGGGCGTCGCGTGTCATGCAGGCCTGCCCCGAAATGCGGGTGATTTGCGCCAGCAGAGCATCGCCGATCTCGTTGCGTTTGACGGCGGGCACCACCTGGACCGTGTGCCGCAAGAGCGCGTCTGGCAGCCAGAACACGATTGTCCCAACCACAGTCGCGGCAATCGCCCCGGTGATCCAGAACCGCAGCTTGCCGGGTTTGGGACGGCTTCTGTCGATGGCCGACCGTACCTGTTCGATGGCGTCGATCATGTCGGCGCTTTTGTCGTCGAATTCGAGCGTTTCGCCGGGATCGCCATCGGGGTGGTAGATCGCCGGATGCTGGCCTTTGTTGGCACGCGCCACAGCCGCAATCGACCAATGCGCCAACACGTTGCCACGCAGATCAAGGATCGTCAGCGAGGCGTCGCCCAAGGACACGATCACGTCCTTGCGCTGGTCGCCGGGCGTTGCGCGCCAGACGCCTTCGGCCTCAAGCCGTTGAAACTCCTTCAGCGCTGTCATGCGGGCTGCTCTGCCTCATTCATTGAACGCAACGGTACACCCGCAGAAGATTTCGCGCAATGCGTGAGCTGCTACAGGGATTTTGCCCGCTCTCGGAGCTGGAATTTCTGGATTTTTCCAGTCGATGTTTTGGGAAGGTCTTCGAACACAACTGTTTTTGGGGTTTTAAACCCGGCCAGCCGCGCCCGGGCAAAAGCGATCAGCTCTTCTGCGGTGGCGCTGTGATTGCCTTTGAGTTCGACAAAGGCGCAGGGCACTTCGCCCCATTTGTCGTCCGGCTTGGCCACCACGGCACACAGCAGCACGGCATCATGCGCCATCAGGCAGCCTTCAACCTCGACCGAGCTGATGTTCTCGCCGCCCGAGATGATGATGTCCTTTGCGCGGTCGGCGATCTGCACATAGGTGTCGGGGTGCATCACCGCGATATCGCCCGAATGGAAATGCCCCCCGGCAAACGCCTCTTCAGTGGCTTTGGGGTTCTTTAGATAGCCCTTCATCACCGCATTGCCGCGAATGACGATTTGGCCTTGCGTGGTGCCGTCGCGGGGCACAGGGGTGCCTGCATCGTCCAGCACGTCGATCTTTTCCATCATCGGGAAGGCCACGCCCTGGCGGGCCTTGATGGCGGATTTGGCATCCTGGGTCATTCCGTCCCACGCCGCGCTGTTCCAGACACATTCCGTGACATGGCCGTAGGTTTCGGTCAGGCCGTAGACCTGCATCACGTCAAAGCCCAGGTCGCCGATCTTGGCCAGCGTGGCCGGGGCGGGGGGCGCGCCTGCGGTATAGACTTTGACCAGATGGTCAAACGTCCGACGCTCGGACGGGTCAGAGTTCACGAGCATGTTCAGGACGATGGGTGCGCCGCCGAAATGGGTCACGCCTTCGTCGGCAATCGCGTCATAGATTGCTTTGGCGCTGACATCGCGGCAGCAGACAACTGTGCCGCCCAGAAGCGGCATCATCCATGTGTGGTTCCAGCCATTGCAGTGGAACAGCGGCACAATGGTCATGTATTTGGGCCGCAACGACATTTCCCAGCTCACGGCGGTGCCCATCGTCATCAGGTATGCGCCCCGGTGGTGGTAGACCACGCCTTTGGGCCGCCCCGTGGTGCCAGAGGTGTAGTTGAGCGCGAGGCTTTCCCATTCGTCGTCGGGCATGATCCACGCGAAATCGGGATCAGCGTCTGCGAGCACGTCTTCGTATTCGGGATAATCGCTTGCGGCGTTCACGCCTTCATGCGGGTCTGCGACCTCGATCACCTTGGGGGCGGGGCCGTCCATGCGGTCGATGGCTTCGGCCAGAACAGGCAGGAATTGCGGATCGCACAGCACGACCTTTGCTTCGCCGTGGTCGAGGATATAGGCAATGGTATCAATATCAAGCCGGGTGTTGATTGTGTTGAGCACGGCACCGCAGGCGGGCACGCCAAAATGTGCTTCGGCCTGTGCGGGGATGTTGGGCAAGATCGTTGCCACCACATCACCGGGTTTTACACCCATCGCCGCCAGTGCAGAGGCCAGCCGCGTCACGCGGTCGTGATAGTCGCGGTAGGTCTTGCGGTGAGGTCCGTGGATCACAGCGAGTGTGTCGGGAAACACCTGTGCGGCGCGTTGCAGATGCGACAGCGGTGTCAGAGGCACATAATTTGCGGCCCGTTTCTCAAGCCCGGTTTCATCCCGCATCCAGCCCATGTTGCATCCTCCCAAAGCACGTACGATCTTCGACATAGCGCAGCTTTTGCGCTTTGGAAAAGCAAATCCTTGCGTTGGGGCAGGGGTGATGGCACCTCATTGGCATGATCATCTCTCCGGCGCGGGCCTTCATCTTTGTGCACATCCCCAAGACCGGGGGAACGTCGCTGGCGCTGGCGCTTGAGGACCGGGCGCACCGGGATGACATTTTGATTGGTGACACCCCCAAGGCGGTCAAGCGCAGGGGCCGGGTGAAACAGCTGCGCGCCAAGGGGCGGTTGTGGAAGCACAGCACGCTGGCGGATATTGACGGGGTTCTGTCCCCGTCGGAGCTGGAGGCGATGTTTGTCTTTACGCTGGTGCGCAATCCGTGGGACCGCATGGTCAGTTATTACCACTGGCTTGCGGTGCAAGAGTTCGACCATCCTGCGGTGACGCTGGCCAAAGCCGAAACGTTTGAGGGCTTTGTGCTGCATCCGCAGACGGATGCCAGCCTGCGGGCCTTTCCCTATGCGCGCTATGTCACGGATGCGGATGGTGTGTGCCGTGCGTCGGCCTTTGTGCGGCTTGAGTGTCTGGCGCAGGATTTGGCCCCGGTGGAGGCGCATCTGGGGTTTCGCCTGACGCTACCGCACGCCAACGCGTCTGCGCGGCCGCGCGATTACCGAACCGCCTATTCCGACCGGTCCGCGCAGGCCGTGGCCGAGATGTGCGCCCAGGATATCGCGCAGTTCGGGTATCAGTTTGATGCCTGATTTTTGAGCATAGGACTTTGGAGTGCTTATGAAGCGGGCGCGGCGCGGGTTAATGCTGCGTTGCGGCATTGTCGTTTACACGGAGTTAAGACCTCTGGCTTAGGCTGATCACACCGCCCGACAGAGGCGGATTGCGTCACAGGGAGGACACTTGCAAAAGGAGTACTCCCCATGTGTCTGACAGCCGAAGCTCTCGCTCTTTTCCTCAATATGATTCTTGTGCCTGATATCACGTCCGAGCCGGGGCGCATCGTGGTGCATGCCGAAACCCGCGATGCCCATTGGGTCGCGGTTGGGGATGAATGGTGCACGATGGCCCCCCAGATCGACCGGATGCAGCGTTTCGCAGCAGTGCAGGCCGACTGAACCCCGCAGGCCGGGCAAATGCCCAGCCTACGCAGAGGGTCAGGCCGCTTTGACCTTGGGTGCGAAGCGTCCGTAGAACGATTGGCCCTTGGTCGCCATGTCGCGCAGCAGGCCCGGGCAGGCAAAGCGGGTGCCGAAGGTTTCGGTCAACTGGTCACAGCGTTCTGCTGCGTATTCCGCACCCAGCATGTCGAGCCAGGACAACGGACCACCCGACCACGGCGCAAAGCCCCAGCCAAGGATCGCGCCCACATCGCCCTCGCGGATGTCCATAAGCACGCCGTCTTCCAGCGCGCGCACGGCCTCTAGCGATTGGGCAAACAACAGTCTGTGTTGCACGTCGATCAAATCGGGCTGGTCTTTGGCGTGCGGGTACTGCGCCTTGACGGTGGCGGACAGGCCCTGACGCTTGCCCGCGTCGTCGTAATCATAGAAACCGGCTTTCGCCTTGCGGCCCAGACGCCCTTGGGCTTCCATCCAGAAGATCACCTCGTCCACCTCAGCATCGGGATAGGCGTCGCCCATCGCCGCCTTGGTGGCACGAGCGATCTTGGCGCCCAGATCAATCGAGGTTTCATCGACCAATTGCAGGGGGCCCAATGGCATTCCGACCATCTTGGCGGCGTTTTCAATGAGGGCCGGGGCAACGCCCTCTTTCACCATGCGAATGCCTTCGTTGATGTAGGGAATGATGCAGCGGTTGGCATAGAAGAACCGCGCGTCGTTCACCACGATCGGCGTTTTGCGGATTTGGCGCACAAAGTCGAGCGCCTTGGCGACCGCGCGGTCACCAGTTGCCTTGCCTTTGATGATCTCGACCAGCATCATCTTCTCAACCGGGCTGAAGAAGTGGATGCCGATATATTGTTCGGGGCGCCTTGAGGCTTTGGCCAAGTCGCTGATCGGCAGGGTGGATGTGTTGGTGGCAAAAATGCAGTCGTCCGCGATAACTTTTTCGACCTCGGCTGTCACCTCGGCCTTGATCTTGGGGTCTTCGAACACCGCTTCGACAATCAGGTCACAGCCCGCGAGATCATTGTAATCCGTGGTCGCGGTGATCCGCGCCAGCATCGCATCCGCCTTGTCCTGCGTGATCTTCTTGCGCGACACACCTTTGCCCGCATAGTCGGCGGAATAAGCCTTGCCCTTGTCCGCCGCCGCCTGATCACGGTCCAGCAGCACCACCTCGATGCCCGCCTGCGCCGACACTAGCGCGATGCCCGCGCCCATCATGCCCGCGCCCAGCACACCAACCTTCTTGACGCGCTGATCGGCCACGCCGCCGGGCCGCACTGCGCCTTTTTCCAGAGCGCTTTTGTTGATGAACAGCGACCGGATCATCGCCGAGGACGATGGGTTCATGATCACGGATGTGAACCAGCGTGCCTCGATCCGCAGGGCGGTGTCAAAATCCACCATCGCGCCTTCGTAGACCGCCGACAGCAGCGCCTTGGCCGCAGGATAAACGCCCTTGGTCTTGCCGTTGACCATGGCTGACGCGCCAACAAAGGTCATGAAGCCCGCCGGGTGATAGGGCGCGCCGCCGGGCATCTTGTAACCCTTGGCATCCCACGGCTTGAGGATATCGGCGTCTTTGGCATTGAGCACCCAGTCGCGCGCCGCCGCCATCGGGTCGGCAGAGACCTCGTCGATCAGGCCTGCCGATTTGGCTTTGACCGGATCGCTCAGCTTGCCCTCCAAAAGGAAAGGTGACGCGGCCATCGCGCCCATCTTGCGCGCCACACGGGTCGTGCCGCCGGCGCCGGGGAAGATGCCGACCATGATCTCGGGCAGGCCGATCTTGGCCTTGGGATTGTCTGCTGCAAACACACGATGACAGGCCAGCGGGATTTCCAACCCGATGCCGAGCGCCGTGCCGGGCAGCACCGCTGCGACCGGCTTACCGCCCTTGTTGGTCTTGGGGTCCATGCCCGCGCGTTCGATCTTGCGCAGCACGCCGTGCATTTTCATGATCCCGTCAAACACCGCCTCGGCGCCCGCTTCCTTGAGCGTGGCCAACACGTTGAGATCCATTCCGGCGGCGAAATCCGCCTTGGCGCTGGTGATGATGATGCCCTTGACGGCGGCGTCCCCCAGCGCGTCCTCCACCAGATCATTGAGCGTTTGCAGGCCCTCAAAGCTTAGCACGTTCATGGATTTTTCCGGGACGTCCCAAGTGATCGTCGCAACGCCTTCGGCGTCTTTGGTCATTGTGAAATCGGTCATTGTTGTGATCCTTTTTCGCGTGTTCAAACGCGCTCGATAATCGTGGCTGCGCCCATTCCGGACGCAATGCACAACGTGGCAAGGCCGGTGCCTTTGCCGGTGCGCTCAAGCTCGTCCAGCAGCGTGCCTATGATGATAGCGCCGGTGGCCCCCAACGGGTGGCCCATGGCGATCGACCCACCATTCACGTTGACCTTGCCCGCATCGACGTTGAAGGCCTGCATGAAGCGCAGAACAACGCTGGCGAAGGCCTCGTTGACTTCGAAGAGGTCAATGTCGGAAATGCTCATCCCGCTGTCGGCCAAAATCTTCTCCGTCACCGGCACTGGCCCGGTCAGCATGATGGTCGGATCGGTGCCGATCTTGGCGGTGGCTCTGATGCGCGCGCGGGGTTTCAGACCCCATTTCTCACCAAACGCCTTGTTGCCGATCAGCACACCCGCAGCCCCATCAACGATGCCCGAGGAATTACCCGCATGGTGGATATGATTGATCCGCTCAAGATGTGGGTACTTCATCAGCGCAATCGCATCGAAACCGGGCATGACCTCGCCCATCTGCTGGAAGGCGGGATTGAGCGCGCCAAGGCTTTGCATGTCGGTGCCGGGACGCATGTATTCGTCGTTATCCAGAATGGGCAGGCCGTTCTGATCCCTGACCGTCAGGATCGACTTGGCAAAGCGGTTGTCATCCCACGCCGCCTTGGCACGCCGCTGACTTTCCACGGCAAGCTGGTCCGCATCATCGCGGCTGAACCCGTATTCGGTGGCGATGATATCGGCGGAAATGCCCTGCGGCACGAAATAGCTCTCCATCGCAACGCTGGGATCCACGGCAATCGCCGCGCCATCGCTGCCCATGGGGACACGGCCCATCATCTCGACCCCGCCTGCGATATAGGCGTCGCCGGCACCGCCGCGCACCTGGTTCGCCGCGAGGTTCACCGCCTCCATCCCGCTCGCGCAGAAGCGGTTGATCGCCAGACCGGGGATCGATTGATCCAGCCCCGAGGCCAGAACGGCGGTGCGCGCAAGGCAGCCGCCCTGTTCGCCGACCTGAGTCACATTCCCCCAGATCACGTCCTCAACCGCGTGGCCCTCAAGCCCGTTGCGATCCTTCACCGCATCGAGCACCTGCGCAGACAGGCGCACCGATGTGACCTCGTGCAGACTGCCATCCTTGCGGCCCTTGCCTCGCGGTGTGCGCAGCGCGTCGTAGATATATGCTTCGGTCATGGTCTTCTCCGTCTCAGGCCCGATCCGCAGGGGATCCAGGCATCAAATCGTAAGGGTGTTTCCAGCCGGGCAGGCCCTGAATGCCTGTCAGCCAGCGGTCGATATTGGGCCACTCCGCGCGGTCAAACCCGAACGGTTCGGGGTAAAACAGATAGCCGCAGCAGGAGATATCGGCATTGGTCACGCCATGCCCTACGATCCAGTCGCGGCCCTCAAGATGCGCATCCAGCACCGCATAGGCGGCCTTCAACCGCCCTTGGGTAAACCCGATCACGTCCGCCGGGCGTTTGTCTTCGGGCAGGAAGTTCATCAGAAAACGCGTCAAGCCCGCCTGCGATGACAGCTTGTGATTGTCCCAGAAGACCCAGCGCATGATTTCGCGCGCTTCTTCAGGGGTGGCCCCACCGAATTTGCCGGACTGCTCCGAGATATACATCTGGATCACACCCGATTGCGTCACGCGGACATCGCCGTCCACCAGCACAGGGGCCTCGCCCATCTCGTTGAGGGTTGCGCGGTATTCCGGCGTGCGGGTTTCGCCGCCAAAGAAATCCACCTTGATCGGTGCCCAGTCGAGCCCGCTCAGCTCCAACGCGAGTGCGGCCTTGTAGGCATTGCCGGATTCGCCGAAGCAGTAAAGTTGGATGGTCATGCGGTTGGTCCTTGTTGGTTTCTGTTGCAGGGGCGCTGCCCCCGTCGCCTGCGGCGACTCCCCCGGAGTTTATTTGGCAAGATGAAGTAGGAGGCCGTGTCTTCTTTACCAGGCGTTAAGGTTAATCGGTGAATGGTAAGCCTGCATGGCAGACTGGAGAGTTGCGCCATGTGCAAGGTGAAGCCCCGCCAACCGTGCCTGAAACCGCGTGGTAAAGAGGCCGACAGGCGGGGTGGAGCTTGCCGTGCGTCTTCATCTTGCCGGATAAACTCCCGCCGGAGGCATGCTGCGCTATCCACGTGCAAAAAGGCCGGGCGCATCACAGCGCCCTCGCAATCAGTTCTTTCATGATCTCGTTGGTGCCGCCGTAAATCCGCTGCACGCGGGCATCGGCCCACATTTCGGCGATGGCGTATTCCTGCATATAGCCGTAGCCGCCGTGCAGTTGCACGCAGTCATCCAGCACTTCGCCCTGCGTGTCCGACAACCAGTATTTCGCCATCGCGGCCTTTTCGACCGTCAGGGCCCCGCGCAGGTGTTCCTCCATGCAATTGTCAAGAAACGCGCGGGCGACGGTGGTCTTTGTCTGGCATTCAGCCAGTTTAAACCGCGTGTTCTGAAACTGCGTCAGGGGGCCACCGAACGCCTCGCGTTGCTTGCAATAAGCGATGGTGCGGGCAACCGCGCCTTCCATCGCGCCCACGGCGCCGCACCCGATGATCAACCGCTCTTGCGGCAGCTGGGTCATCATCTGGTAAAAGCCTTTGCCTTCCTCGCCGCCCAACAGGTTCTCGGGGGCGATCTCGACATTGTCGAAAAACAGCTCGGACGTATCGGCGGCGTGGCAGCCGATTTTCTCAAGGTTGCGGCCGCGCTGAAAGCCGTCCGCGCCATCGGTTTCCACGACAACCAAAGACGTTCCTTTCGATCCCAGGGCGGGATCGGTCTTGGCCGCCACGATGATCAAGTTGGCATGTTGGCCGTTGGTGATGAACGTCTTTTGGCCGGACAGGCGGTAGGCGTTGCCATCGCGGACGGCGCGGGTCTTGATGCCTTGCACATCTGATCCGGCCGCGGGTTCGGTCATCGCCAACGCACCAACCAGTTCGCCTGTGACCATTTTGGGCAGCCAGCGCTGTTTCTGTTCTGCGGTGCCGTAAGCCAGCACATAATGCGCCACGATCCCGGAATGGATGCCGTGGCCCCAGCTTGCCAGATTTGCGCGGGCGGCTTCCATCAGGATCACCGCCTCATGGCCAAAATCGCCACCGGCCCCGCCGTATTCTTCCGGCACGGACGGGCAGAGCAGGCCAAGTTCCCCGGCCTGTGCCCATGTTTCGCGGTCCATCTGGCCTTGGTTGCGCCACTTTGCGTACAAGGGCTGCCATTCTGTCTCGATGAATTTGGCGGTCATCTCGGCAAGCATTTGGTGCTCGTCGGTCATCCAGTTTGATCGCATGGCTCCCCCCAGATCCCGCATTATTGTTTTCGCCTGTCCAATTCGGCGGTGAACAGTCTCAGGCGATGCGACAGCGCGTCCGTGTCGGTCACGCTGTCGAAATTCTCGAACAGGAAGGACAGTGCTTCGCCTTCGTCCAGACCCGCTTCATCGGCGAACCGTTTGAGGCGGCGATAGCCGTCTTCTGTCATCGCGGCCGGAAACCGGCGGGTCAGGCGAAAGCGTTTCGGCATCTCATCCCTCAATGGGTGGGCAGCGTGCCCACCCGCTTCAAAAATTCGCGGCCTCCAGTGCCATGACGGTATCTGCACCGGATTCGATCCGCGCGAGGTGCATCTTTGTCGCCGGAAGCTGTCGTGCCATATAGTAGCGCCCGGTCGCCAATTTTGTCTCGTAGAACGCCACGTCGGACGCACCGTCTTTCAGCGCCTTGGATGCGGCAAGCCCCATCCGCGCCCACATGTAGCCCAAGCAGACATGGCCAAACATGTGCATAAAGTCATACGATCCGGCCAATGCGTTGTTCGGATTTTTCATGCCATTCTGCATGAAATACATCGCGGCGGCTTGCAGGTCTTTTGAGGCGGCTTTGAGCGGCTCAAGAAACTGAGTGTCGAAATCCGCGTCCTGGCCTTTGGTTTCGGAGGCGAAGGTCTTGATCATGTCGAAGAACGCCATGACGTGCTTGCCGCCATCTTGAGACAGCTTGCGGCCCACCAGATCAAGCGCCTGAATGCCGTTTGCGCCTTCGTAGATCATGGCAATCCGGGCGTCGCGGGCGAATTGGGACATGCCCCATTCTTCGATATAGCCGTGACCGCCATAGACTTGCTGGGCGTTGACCGCCATCTCGAACCCTTTGTCGGTCTGGAAGCCCTTGATGATCGGGGTCAAAAGAGAGATCAGGCCATCCGCTGTGGCGTCGTCGTTCTTGTGTGCGCGGTCGATCAGGTTTGATCCCCAAAACGTAAACGCGCGCGCGCCTTCGACAAAGCTTTTCTGATCCATCAGGTTGCGGCGAATATCGGGGTGCACGATGATCGGGTCTGCGGCCTTGTCCGGCGCCTTGGCCCCGGTTACATCGCGGCCCTGAAGCCGGTCATTCGCGTAGGCCACGGCGTTTTGATACGCCACTTCGGCCTGTGCATAGCCCTGAAGGCCAACGCCCACGCGGGCTTCGTTCATCATGGTGAACATCGCGCGCATGCCTTTATGCGCCTCGCCCACCAGATAGCCGGTTGCATCGTCATAGTTCATGACGCAGGTGGCGTTCCCGTGGATGCCCATCTTTTCCTCAAGCTTGCCAACAGACACGCCGTTGCGCGCGCCCAGCGATCCATCCTCGTTCACAATGAACTTGGGCACGATGAACAAAGACACGCCTTTGATGCCCTCAGGCCCGCCGGGAATTTTCGCCAGAACAAGGTGAATGATGTTCTCGGCCATGTCGTGGTCGCCTGCCGAGATAAAGATCTTCTGGCCAGTGACTTGGTAGGTGCCATCTTCCTGCGGCACGGCCTTTGTGCGCATCATTCCCAGATCGGTGCCGCAATGCGGTTCCGTCAGGTTCATGGTGCCCGTCCATTCGCAGGTGGTCATCTTGGGCAGGTATGTCTGTTTCTGGGCATCTGATCCGTGCACATAGATCGCCGAATAGGCACCATGTGTCAGGCCCTGATACATCTGGAACGCCATGTTCGCCGACACGAATGGTTCCTGCGAACAGGTTTGCATGATGTAGGGCAGGCCCTGACCGCCATATTCGGGGTCGCAATCCAATGCGGTCCAGCCGCCATCGCGCATCTGGTCAAACGCAGCCTTAAACCCGTCTGGCGTGCGCACAACACCGTTGTCCAGCACACAGCCTTGGGTGTCGCCAACGCCGTTGAGCGGCATCAACACATCCGATGCCAGCTTGCCCGCTTCCTCGATCACCGCGCCTGTGAACGCGGGGTCCAATTCGTCGTAGCCGGGGATGTCCTGGGCCGAGACGTTCAGCACATCGTGCAGAATGAACTGCATGTCTTTCACCGGGGCGGTATAGCTTGGCATTGCGGTCTCCCTAACGTGTGTGGCGGCCTATTCAGCCGCCCTTTTGCTCTGATCCATGGAGGCGAGCATCTTTTCGCCCCAACGCATTTGTTCCTTCAGCTCGTCAATGGCCGTGGTCAGCTCATCGCGCTGGGCTTCCATGTCGGACAACCGTGTCTGCGCGATCTCATAGGTGCGGGCCAATTGGGTCTGTTGCTGGTCACCCATGTGATACAGGTCGAGAAGTTGACGAATCTCTTCCAGGCTGAAGCCAAAGCGCTTGCCGCGCAAAATAAGCTTGAGCCGCGCGCGGTCGCGCTTGGTGAACAGCCGCTTTTGACCTTCACGAATGGGGAACAGCAGTTCCTTGGCTTCGTAGAACCGCAAAGTGCGCGGCGTGACGTCATACGCGTCACACATCTCGCGGATTGTCATGGTGCGGTCGTCGGTCATTGTCGTTGTCCTTTTCCGGTGCCGTCAATGGCATCGAAATGCGAAGGCTCGGCCCTTCTTACAATGGGAATTTACGTTGACGTAACTCAGACGCCACGTCACTTTTTTGTTGACGTAAGATAAGGCAACGTCACCCGCTGCCGCCCGAAACTTTCTTTCAAAGCGCTTTGATCGAAGGTTTTGGCGCAGAGTGCGAATGCGCGCTTTGTGGTCACTGCCCGCGCGCGCGACTCACCTTGTGATGCGGAATTTGGTGCAGACGCGCCGGTTGGTGCAGGGCCGGGATCGGAACGTCAGCCAACCAGATTTTTGGCAGTGTCGTCGCGCAATTTCTGCAATTCGGCGATGGCGGCGTCCAGTTGCTTGCGTTGTTCGTCCAGTTCGCCAAGCTGCTGGTCGGCCAACGTCACCCATGCGCGCATCTGCGCTTCGGTGCCGTCATTTTCGTAGATCAACAGCCATTGACGGATGTCTTCAAGCTGAAACCCGAATTTGCGGCCGCGCAAGATCAGGGTCATGCGCGCCACTTCCTTGGGGCCGTACCAGCGCGATCGGCCTTCGCGTTCGGGCTGCAAGAGTTCGATGTATTCGTAGTATCGAAGGGTGCGCGGCGTCACGTCAAACCGGGTGCACATTTCTTTGAAACTCAGACGCTGGTCGGTCATGTTGTCCCCTTTTCCCAAAGCAACAATAAAAGCGACCTGTCCCAAGGGCAACCATGCGTTCGCACCGCTGGCATCACGGGCAGAACCGGCGTAAACGAAGACAACACACAAGGGACGCCCATGACCGCCGACAAAGCCAAAATCGCGCACCAGTTCATCGCCACCATTCCGCACTCAAAAGCGCTGGGTATGGAGATCACGTCGCTGGAGGACGGTGTCGCTGAAATCACCATGCCCTATGACGAACGCTTTATCGGAGACCCCAAGACCGGGGTCATTCATGGCGGCGCGGTTTCGGCTCTGATGGACACCTGCGGCGGCGCGGCTGTCATGAGCCATCCGGACGCGCCTGCGGGCACAGCGACGATTGACCTGCGCATCGACTATATGCGCGCCGCCACCCCCGGTCAGGCGATTACGGCCCGCGCCGAAGTGTATCACATCACGCGCTCGGTGGCTTTTGTTCGCGCCACCGCGTGCGACGACGACACAGACCGCCCCGTGGCCACGGCCACCGGTGCCTTTACCGTGGAGGGCCGCTGACATGGCGCGCACGGCCCCGGAACCGGTTCAGATCGTCAAGCAGCGCCGCGATGCCGCGCTCAATGCCTTGGTGGGCGGTGTGCCGTATATCAACTTCATGGGCATCAGCTTTGACCGGCGCGGAGACGAGCTCACCGGAATTTTGTCGTTCGACGAAAAGCTGATCGGCAACCCGATGCTGCCCGCGATCCATGGCGGTGTGACAGCGGCATTTCTCGAAGTCACCGCCGTGATCTCGCTCAGCTGGGCGTACATTTGGGAAGATTTCGAAAGCGGCGCGTTGGATGTCGAGGCGCTTGCCGCCGGAGACCTGCCGCGTCTTCCCAAGACCATCGACTTTACCGTGGATTACCTGCGGTCCGGCCTGCCGCGCGATGCCTATGCCCGTGCGACCATCACCCGCGCGGGGCGGCGTTATGCGTCGGTGCAGGCCGAGGCCTGGCAGGACAATCGTGACCGGCCCTTTGCACAGGCCACGGCGCATTTCCTGATGCCACGGCCCGACACCTCCGGTGACTGACACGGCCCCGGCACCGCGTACCATTACGAACACACGCGTTCTCAAGATCGCTCTGCCCATCGTTCTGTCCAATGTCACCATTCCCCTATTGGGGGCAGTGGATACGGCGGTTGTTGGCCAGATGGGGCTGGCTGCCCCCATCGGGGCGGTGGGCATCGGGGCGATTGTTCTGTCGGCCATCTACTGGGTGTTCGGTTTTTTGCGCATGGGCACCACCGGGCTGGCCG
Source organism: Marivita sp. (assembly GCF_051251565.1). GTDB lineage: Bacteria > Pseudomonadota > Alphaproteobacteria > Rhodobacterales > Rhodobacteraceae > Marivita. Next base: position 487,233 of record NZ_JBPOFB010000001.1, read on the forward strand.
CACAAGCGTTGGGGCAAGGCGATCGGGCCGAAGTGGCGGCAATCTTGACCCGTGTTCTGATGATCGGTTTCTCCGCAGGTGCACTGATCATCGTGCTGCAAGTGCCGCTTTTGTGGGCGGCGTTCCGCATTGCCCCTGCCAGCGACGAGGTGGAAACCCTTGCGGGCGGCTATATGGCCATCCGCATCTGGTCGGCCCCCGCTGCCATCGCGCTTTTCGGGATCACCGGCTGGTTGATCGCGCAGGAACGCACCCGTGCGATTCTGGTGCTGCAAGTCTGGATGAACGGGCTCAACGTGGGTCTGAACTTTGTGTTTGTTCTGGGCTTCGGCTGGGGCGTGAACGGTGTGGCCTTTGCCACCTTCCTTGCGGAATGGAGCGGGTTGGCGATGGGCTTGTACCTGTGCCGTGCGGCGTTCCGGGTGCCTGACTGGCGCAATTGGGCGCGGGTGTTCGAGCGGTCCAAACTGGTGCGCATGGCGCGGGTCAATTCCGATATCCTGATCCGGTCGCTGCTGCTTGAGGCGATTTTCCTGTCCTTCATGTTCCTTGCCGCCGATTTCGGCGACGTGACGCTGGCAGCCAATCAGGTGTTGCTGCAATTTCTCTATATCACGGCCTACGCGCTGGATGGGTTTGCCTTTTCCGCCGAAACGCTTGTGGGGCAGGCGGTGGGCGCACGGGCGGTGGCTACCCTGCGCCGCGCAGCGGTGGTTGCAAGCCTGTGGGGACTTGGTGCCGCGATGCTGCTGGCGCTGGGGTTTTGGGTGTTCGGCAATGACATCGTGGCGGTCATGGCCAAAAACACCGAGGTGCAGGACGCCGCCGCAGCCTACCTGCCATGGATGGTCTGCGCGCCGGTCCTCGCGCTGGCGTCATTCATGTTTGACGGCATCTTCATCGGGGCCACCCGGACGGCGGACATGCGCAACATGATGTTGGTGTCCGCATTGATCTATGCCGCGGCGGCATTTGCGCTGGTTCCGAGCTTTGGCAATCACGGGCTGTGGATCGCCCTGCTGATTTCGTTTGTGGCGCGCGGGCTGACCCTTGGTGCGCGGTATCCGGCGCTTGAACGGTCGGTTGCGGATTAACCGGGCATGCCGTCTCTGTTGTGGCGGTTCAGGCGCGGGTGGCAAGCGGCACGAAATAGACTGCACCATATTGTGTTCTGCAACAACCAGCCACGTCGAACTGACTTTCGCCCTGCGTTTCGAAGCGCGGTTCCCAGGCGCCTTAGACGGCGCTTGCCCTTGCCCCTCGGGTCACACCCCGCTACCTGTGTGCCGTTCGACAAAAGAGGCACGCAATGAACGATCTATTCAACAGCTTCATGACTGGCCCCGACGAGAAGGGCCGGTTCGGTATCTTCGGTGGTCGGTTCGTGTCCGAGACCCTGATGCCGCTCATTCTTGAGCTGGAAGAGCAATATGAGCGCGCCAAGACCGATGACAGTTTCTGGTCGGAAATGGATTTCCTCTGGAAGCATTATGTCGGCCGCCCGAGCCCGCTTTATCATGCCGAACGCCTGACCGACCATCTGGGCGGCGCGAAAGTGTATATGAAGCGTGACGAGCTGAACCACACCGGCGCGCATAAGATCAACAACGTGTTGGGTCAGATCATCCTTGCCCGCCGCATGGGAAAGACCCGCATCATCGCCGAAACAGGTGCCGGCCAGCACGGCGTGGCCACCGCCACTGTCTGTGCCAAGTTCGGCCTGAAATGCGTTGTCTACATGGGGGCGCATGATGTCGAACGTCAGGCGCCCAACGTGTTTCGCATGCGACTTCTGGGTGCCGAAGTGATCCCGGTCACATCTGGGCGGGGCACGCTCAAGGACGCGATGAATGACGCGCTGCGCGACTGGGTCACGAACGTGCGCGACACGTTCTACTGCATCGGCACCGTGGCCGGTCCGCACCCGTACCCGGCAATGGTCCGCGATTTCCAGGCGATCATCGGCAAGGAAACCCGCGAACAGATGCACGAGGCCGAGGGCCGTTTGCCCGACACCCTGATCGCCGCCATTGGCGGTGGGTCCAACGCCATGGGTCTGTTTTATCCGTTCCTCGACGACAAAGAGGTCAACATCATCGGCGTTGAAGCGGGCGGCAAAGGTGTGAACGCAAAGATGGAGCATTGCGCGTCGTTGACGGGTGGTCGTCCGGGCGTGCTGCATGGCAACCGCACTTATCTCTTGCAGGATGATGACGGCCAGATCCTCGAAGGGTTCAGCATTTCCGCCGGGCTGGATTATCCCGGCATCGGCCCGGAACACGCGTGGCTGCACGACATTGGCCGCGCGCAATACGTGTCGATCACCGACACAGAGGCGCTAGAGGCGTTCCAGCTGTGTTGCGCGCTTGAAGGGATCATTCCCGCGCTTGAGCCGTCCCACGCGCTGGCGCATGTGATGAAAATTGCACCTGAGCTGCCGAAGGATCACATCATCTGCATGAATATGTGCGGACGTGGCGACAAGGATATCTTTACCGTCGCCAAGCATCTGGGCTTTGAGATGGGCTAAACGCGCATCGCACAAACCTTCGGTCTAAACCCGAATTTCAAACCCCTTGTGCCTTTGGTTCGAGGGGTTTTTTGTTGGGCTCAAACCGCAAGGGTCCGCCTAAACCATGGTTTAGACGCATGGAGCGGCGGTTTATAGCCCCCTCCCTAAACCGTCTGCAAATATCATCGCGACATCCAAGAGGTCAGTGTTGTTGGTGTCTGCAGCATGGCAGGCCCAATGGACACGAAAGGACTTAACCGTGAAAAAGACAGTGATGACCGCCGTATTCGCCACACTGACAGGCACCATGGTGTTTGCACAATCCGCCACCGATCAGATCGTCAATGACCTGAAAGGGCAGGGGTTTGATCGCATCGAGATCGACAATGGTATCGACCAGATCAAAGCCGAGGCGATCCGCGGCACCCAAAAGCTCGAAGTGGTGTATGACCGTGTCACCGGCAACATCCTCAAGCAAGAGGTCGAACGCGTCGACTCTGACGACGATACGCGCCCCGGTATCGAAATCCGCAACCGCGACCGGAACTTTGTCGATGTTGCCCGCGGGTCGGACAATTCCGGCCTCGGAACTGGAGTGGTCTCTACAAACCTGCCCGATGGATACACCGACACGGATCAGCTTGTCAGCGATCTTCAGGCGCAGGGTTTCACCCGGATCGAGGTCAAAAATGGTCTGACCCAAACCAAGGTCGAAGCCGTTCGTGGTACCGAAAAAGTCGAGACAGTGTTTGATCGGGCTACAGGTGCCGTGATCGAGCAAGAGATTGAACGCGTCGATTCTGACGATGACACCGCCCCCGGCGTATCCATTCGCGACCGCAATCGCGATTTTGCCGATGCTGGTCGCTCTGATGATGATGACGACGATGACGATGATCGTCGTGGGGGCCGGGACGACGATGATGATGACGATGACCACCGTGGCGGCCGCGACGATGACGATGATGACGATCGGGATGATGACCGCGACGATGACGACGACGATGATGACAACGACAGTGACGATAATGACGACGATGACGACGATAATGACGACGACTGATACGTCTGATAGCTAACTGGAAGAGGGGTCCGCCGCATTGGTGGGTCCCTCTTGGAGACTGAGAATGAAACGAAGACAGGTTCTGGCAAGCCTCTTGGCGACAGCCGCTTTTCCAGCGACGGCTTTTGCCCAGACAGCCCAAGATCAATTGATCGACCAGTTAAAACGGCAAGGTTACCATAGGATCACCATTGGCCGCACGCTGCTTGGCCGGACACGGATCGTGGCCACAGGCGGGCGGGGACGTCGTGAAATCATTCTTAACCCATCGACCGGGGCAATCCTGCGCGACTATGTCGATCGCTCGGACAGCGATGACGACGACGACGACCGTCGCGATGACAACCTTAACGACGACCAAGACGATGATCGCGACGACAACCGTGATGATGATCGCGATGATGACCAAGACGACGATCGCGATGACGACCGGGATGATGACCGAGACGACGATCGCGACGATGACAGTGATGACGACAACGATGACGACAGCGGTGGGGATGACGACGACAACAGCGGCGGGGATGACGATGACGATTGATCGGTCACCCCATTCGGCATCGGCTGTCCTGTGAAGGTTTGGGTGATCCTGATCCCGCTCGGGGTGCTGCAGTTCGCCAGCGGTCTGTTCCTGTTGTGGGATATCCTCGGCACTGTCCTTGGTCTTGCGTCGTCACCGATTGCGTGGGTGTATTACGAACTGGCGCAGATTGGTGCCGTGATCGGTCTCATCCTTGGAATGGTGGTCAGCGCAACCCTTATGGTGCGATCGCTTCGCCGCCAACGCGCAGCCGAGCAAAGCCTGCGCCTTGCCTCAGGAGCCTTTATGGACGTACTTGAAGAACGTTTTGCAGATTGGGAACTGACTCCCGCTGAACGGGATGTCGCACTGTTTTCAATCAAGGGATTGAGTACGGCCGACATTGCGGGCTTGCGCAATACCTCTGAAGGCACGGTCAAGGCGCAAACCAACGCAATCTATCGCAAGGCTGGGGTCTCGGGGCGACCGCAATTGCTGAGCCTCTTCATTGACGAACTCATGACCGACCCGATCGGGTTGCCAAAATCCGAACCAGCGCCGCAGATCGAAAAGGCGTCGTGAACGGGGTCAGGCCTCGGACGCGTTGATGTCATACTGCTCAAGCACACGCATCGGAACAATGTCCAACGCACGCTTGTGCGTGGCCGCAAGATTGACCATCGGCGCGCAGCCTTCGTCATGCGCTTGCAGGAAGCGTGACGCGCACAGACACCAGCTGTCACCGGGCTTGAGACCCGGAAACCGGAATTGCGGCACGGGCGTGCTCAGGTCGTTGCCGACATATTTCGAATAAGCGAGGAATTCTGCCGTCATCACCGCGCAGACCGTGTGGCTGCCATTGTCAGCGGCGCAGGTGTTGCACTGCCCGTCGCGGAAAAACCCGGTGACCGGATCGGCAGAACACAGCGCCAACGGTCCGCCCAACACACTGATTGCTTCGTCTGGTTCCATGCGGGCGTCTCCTTGGTGTTTCGTGTTCCACGCTACCTAAGCCGGATCGGGGTGCCAATCCACCCAGCGGCCATGAAAATCGACGCGACCCAGAGTCAGGTGATGATCACCTGCGAAGTTGGGCCTGATCCGTCAAGGCGTTGGACCGGATTATCGAAATCGGTCTACCAGCTTTTGCAACGGGTTGCGGGTGTCTGTGGCAGTTTCCGGCTCTGGTGGTGGCGCAGGTTTCGGCACATCTGCTTTGCCACCCTTCTGGGCTGGAGAGCTAGACGACCGGGGCGGGGCCACACGCAGGGCGACGGCGTTCATGAACTTGCCCGCATCGCCATCGGCCAGCTGCGGTGCCCCGTCCGACAGCCCGCGCAGCAGATCGTCCAGCCACACCTCTTCGGCCTTGGCGAAGTCGTGCAGCACATAGCCCGCAACCTTGTCCTTGTGGCCGGGATGCCCGATGCCAAGGCGGACACGGGCATAGGCCTCACCGATATGGCCGTGGATGGACCGCAAGCCATTGTGCCCCGCGTGTCCGCCCCCCTGCTTGACGCGGCATTTGCCGGGGGCCAGATCCAGCTCATCGTGAAAAACGGTCACATCGCCTGGTTCCAGTTTGTAGAACTGCATCGCCGCCTGCACCGATTGGCCGGAGCGGTTCATGAAAGTGCCCGGTTTGAGCAGCAACACCTTTTCGCCACCCAGACGGCCTTCGGTTATGTCGCCCTGAAACTTGGATTTCCACGGCGCAAACCCATGATCCGATGCAATCTGGTCCATCGCCATGAACCCGATATTGTGCCGGTTCTTCGCATAGGTTCCGCCCGGATTTCCCAGACCCACAAAGAGTTTCATCGCTGCCCGTGCCTCCATGCGCTATGCAGTTGTCCTTCTCTAGGCGAAACGGCGGGTGAGGGCAAAAGCCCTGTTTGGTTATAGCTGTGCCAGCGCCAGCGCCGCCCCGGCAGAGATGGCAAGCACCCAGCCAATCGCCAGATGCGCGCGCAGAAGCAGAACTGCCGACAGTGCGATCAAAACAAGCGCCTGCATGTTGAGCGTTGCAGGATCAGGTAGCCAAAGGCGCAGCACACTGTATCGGGTGTCGGTGACGGTTCCAAAAATCACGTGCAGGGCAAACCACAACGACAGGTTCAGGATCACGCCGACGACTGCCGCTGTGATGGCCCGCAATGCGCCGTTCAAACGAGGCTGTGCGGCAATCCGGTCAAGGTAGGGCGCGCCGACAAAGATCCACAAAAAGCAGGGCGCAAAGGTCACCCAAAGCGTGATCGCGCCGCCTGCAACAGCCAGTGCATACCCGCCTTCGCGGAACGCGGCCAGCATGCCGACAAACTGCGTGACAAGGATCAGCGGTCCCGGTGTGGTTTCCGCCAGTCCAAGCCCGTCCATCATCTCGGTCGGGGTGAGCCAGCCGTACTGAACCACCACGTCTTGCGCCATGTAGGCGAGCACCGCATAGGCCCCACCGAAGGTGACAACCGCGAGTTTGGAAAAGAACAGCCCCAATTCGGTCAGGATGGTGCCGCCGAACACCATCTCCACAAGCAGCACCGGCGCGCCCCAGAGGATCACTCCAACGGTGATGGTCGCAAGGCTGCGGGTCGCCGGTATCGTCGCTTTAACGTCCATGTCCGACGCGCTGTGGTGAACGGTCAAAGCCCCGTAAAGGCCCGCCGCCAGAACGATGATGGGGAAGGGCACGGCAAAGAAAAAGATTGCGGCAAAAGCCAGCCCGGCCAGTGCCCAATGGGCCACACCAGCCAGCGCACGTTTGGAGACTTTTATCAACGCCTCGACCACGATCACCACGGCCACAGCCTGCACGCCCAGAAACAGGGTGCCGACAAGCGGCAGATCGCCATACGTGACATATAGCAACGCCAGCACAAAGATCACCGCCGCACCCGGCAGAACGAAGAGCAAACCCGCGATCAGCCCACCTGCGATGCCCTGCAATCGCCACCCGGAATAGGTGGCCAGCTGCATCGCCTCGGGGCCGGGCAAGAGCATGCAAAAGCTGAGAGCGTCAAGGAATTGCTTTTCGGTCAGCCATTTGCGTTCGTCCACCAGCATCCGGTGCATCAATGCGATCTGCGCCGCAGGGCCGCCAAAGGACAAAAGGCCGATCTTGAGGAACACCACGACCAGATCGCGCAACCCGACATTCATGGCGCAAAGCCGGTGATCACTGTGCTGTCCATCATAGGTGGTCCCCATCGCCCCGGTTCGGAACAGTCCACACCGACACCTGAGGGGCGCATGTAACAAGTGGATGTCAAAATGCTGGTGCCTCTGCGGGTGTTTGCAAAAGATCAGACCACGCGACACAAAAAAAGGCCCCGCCGAATGGCGAGGCCCTGTTTGTGTCGTCCAAGGACGCAATCAGTCGTCGGATTGTGCAGTCGCGGGAACCTCTGCCGGTTCTTCATCGTCTGCTTCGCCTGCCGAGCGCAGACCCGACGGAGCCGAGATGTTGGCGATCACGAAGTCACGGTCGATCGTCGGCTTGGTGCCAGCGGGCAGCGTGATGTCGGAAATCGTCACGGTGTCGCCGATGTTCAGACCGGTCAGGTCAACTGTCAACTTTTCGGGGATGTCGCCAGCGGTCACAACCAGTTCGACTTCGGGACGGACAGCCGTCAGAACGCCGCCCTTCTTGAGGCCGGGCGCATCCGCTTCGTTGATGAACTCAACTGGGATGAACAGGTTGATCTTGGTGGTGCGGCGCAGGCGCATCAGGTCCACGTGTGTCGGAAGGTCTTTGACCACATCGCGCTGAACGTCGCGGCAGATCACGCGGACGTCTTCGTGTCCCTCGATCTTGAGGTTGAAAAGGGTCGATTTGAAACGGCCCTTTTTGAGACGCGCCAGCAGGACGTTGAAGGGCAGGTTGATCGCAACCGGCTCTTTGTCGCCACCAAACACAACACCGGGAACGAGGCCGTCGCGACGTGCCTGACGAGCGGCGCCCTTGCCTGTCCCCGTCCGTTCCAAAGCTACGAGATCAGGAATCTCTCCAGCCATGATAATTCTCCAAATTGTAAGGGCAGGGTGCCTCCAAGGCTGTCACCCCGCGTGAAGCCCGCGCGATAGACCGGATTGCCCCGGCTGACAAGGTATTTCGCGCTGATAATCGCCCAAAACCTGCCATTTGTGGACTGGACCCGCCCCCGCGCCCATGGCACTCCGCGTGACATGAACATGATGCGCGATCTTTATATAAGCCGCGGTCCGGCGGCCGGGTTCGCATCGGTGGGCGTTTTCTGGGGCACCTTTGCGGCGCTTGTGCCGGTGCTCAAGCCGCAGGTGGGCCTGTCGGATGGCCAGTTCGGCCTGGCGCTGTTGATCACCGCCGTGGGCGCGGTGCTGGCGATGTGGCTGGCGCCTTTGGCCGAACGGCTATTGGGCGCGCGGGCGTTGGCGGTGCTCACAGCGGCAATGGCACTGGCCACGTTCCTGCCAGGACACACGAATACGGGCGTGACTTTTACGCTGGCGATGCTGTGCGTGACGATGGCCTCGGGCACGCTGGACGTGTCGATGAACGCACGGGTCAGTGCGCTGGAAGCGCGCGAAGGGCGCAGCCTGATGAACCTCAACCATGCGGTGTTTTCCGTGGCCTATGCGATCTGCGCGCTGGCCACGGGGCTGGCGCGCGAGGCGGGATTTGGCCCCGATGTGATCCTGACCGGGGCTGGCGCTTTGATCTGCCTTTTGGTGTTTCAGACCGCAGCTGCCCCGGTCCCTGACGCCGACCCCGAAACGGACGGGGTTGAGGTGGCCCCGTTGCCGTGGACGCTGTTGGTGCCCGGTGGTCTGATCATTCTTGTGGCGTTCATGTCCGAACAGGCGACCGAAGGCTGGTCGGCACTGCATCTTGAGCGCAATCTGGGTGCAGGGGCGGCGCAAGGCGCGCTTGGTCCGGCGCTGTTGGGGATCACGATGGCAGTGGGGCGTTTGGCGGGGCAGGTGGTGGCCAACCGGGTGTCGGAACGTCGGGTGATCAGGTGGGCTTCGGTCACCGCCGGGATTGGCGCGTGCATCGCGGCCATGGCACCGACATTGGCGGTGGCCTATCTGGGGTTCTCGATCCTTGGGCTTGGCGTGTCTGTCATGGCCCCGATGGCCTATGCGTGGATCGGCCGGATGGTGCCCAACCGCCACCGCAGCCACGCGATCTCGCGCATTTCGGTGGTGGGCTATGCCGGGTTCTTCATCGGGCCGCCGCTGATGGGGTTCTTGTCCGAAGGCTTCGGACTGGCAACGTCGTTTCTGGTGATCGGTGTTCTTTTGTTCTGTGTGACGCTGTTTCTGCTGCCGATTTTGACGCGGTTTGCAAATTTGCGAACTGGGTAGCCGCATTTTTGCAAACTGTTCATCTTCTCCCCGCGCCGAGGCTCTTTTGACCAATCAGCTCCTCGGGTCGAGCCCTAGGATGACGGGTACTTACCAAGAAGATCCTTGGGGCGAGCCGCAGGATGGCGGCTGTTGAGAGTCATAGACCTGACGGTGGCCGGCGGCGTGGTTCACGCGTCCCAGTCGCCGGAAAACCCCTTGGGCACCATCAGGATATCGCGGTCCAGCTTGGTGACATCGGTGCGCCCGCACAGGCCCATCGACATATCAAGCTCCTTGCGGATCACGTTAAGTGCGTCGGTCACACCCTGTTGGCCGTTGGCCCCCAGCCCGTAGACATAGGCGCGGCCGATATAGGTGCCCTTGGCCCCCATCGCCATCGCCTTGAGCACGTCCTGACCAGACCGGATGCCGCTGTCGAGATGCACTTCGATCTTGTCGCCCACCGCATCGAGGATCGGCTCTAGTGCGCGGATTGAACTGAGCGCACCGTCCAATTGCCGTCCGCCATGGTTTGAAACGACGATGGCATCGGCCCCGACATTCAGTGCTTCCAGCGCGTCGCGCGGATCCATGATTCCCTTGATGATGAGCGGGCCGTCCCACATCTTGCGAAACTGCCGGATGCGATCCCAGTTGAGCGACTGATCAAACGCCTGCGCGGTCCAACTGCTAAGCGAGGATGGATCGCCGACACCTTTGGCATGGCCGACGATATTGCCAAAAAACCGCCGTTTGGTCTGCAACATGCCCAGTCCCCATTGCACCTTGGTCATCATGTTGGCGACCGAGGCGGGCGTCAGTTTGGGCGGGGCGCTGAGGCCGTTCTTCACGTCCTTGTGCCGCTGCCCCAGCAGTTGCAAATCAACCGTGATGATCGCCGCCGAACATTTGGCATCCTTGGCGCGATCGAACAGACGTTGCATGAAATCGTCGTCTTTGAGCGTATAGACCTGCATCCAGAACGGCTTGGAGGTGTTCTCGGCCACGTCTTCGATCGAACAGATCGACATGGTGGACAGCGAATAGGGCACGCCGAATTTTTCGGCTGCCTTGGCGGCTTTGATCTCACCGTCGAAATGCTGCATCCCCGTGAGCCCGACCGGGGCAAGCGCCACGGGCATCGAGACGTCCTGCCCGATCATCTTGCCGGCGGTGGTCCGGCCTTCCATGTCGATGGCGACGCGCTGTTTCAGGTAAATCCTGTCAAAGTCCGACGAGTTTTCTCGGAAGGTTTGTTCAGTCCAGCTTCCTGATTCCGTGTAGTCGTAGAACATCTTCGGCACCCGGCGTTTGTAGATGCGTTTGAGGTCTTCGATTTCGGTGATCACAGGCATGGCACGGTCCTTTGGGTCGAATTGGTTAGATTTTTTTACCAGTGAGTTTCGATTTCCGCAACGCGTCATTTTCGCTATTCGGGGCTTGATTAGTTCGGTGTCGTATTAAATAGTGCGATATCGAACCAATGGAGATTCGCATGACCCTTTCCCGACGCAAGACGCTTGGCATTCTGGGCGGTGGCACAGTTGTTGCCGCGACCCTTGGGTGGACTGCTTTCGCCACAACCCGCACGCCGACGGTCGCGCTTGCGCCGTGGGACAAGGCGGGCAGCTATGACGACATGCGGCTGCGCGCTCTGTCTTACGCGCTGCTGGCACCAAACCCGCACAACCGTCAGCCGTGGGAGGCCGAACTGATCGGCGAAGCAACCCTGGCCATCTGGCGCGATCCGGTGCGCAACCTGCCGGTCACCGATCCGTTTGCCCGGCAGCTGACCATCGGCATGGGGTGTTTCCTCGACCTGATGCGCATGGCGGCGGCGCAGGAAGGGATCGGCATCGAGCAGACGCTGTTTCCCGAGGGTGAGACTGGTCCTGTGGCCGTCTGCCGGTTTGTACCGGGGGACGCGAAGCCGGACCCACTTTTCGCCCATGTGATGGCGCGACGCTCGCATATCGGACTGTTCGATCCGCAACAGGTTGGCGCGGATGCGCAGACCGTTCTGACACCCTATGCGCAGGTGTTTGCGAACTCGGCTGAGGCCGATGCGCTGCGGGACCTGGCGAGTGAGGCCTGGCTGATCGAGGCGTCGACTGCTGACGCCTGGCAGGAAAGCGTGGATCTGCTGCGCATCGGCAAGACGGAGATCAATGCGCAGCCTGATGGCATTGACGTGGGCGGACCACAGATGGAACTTCTGGCGATGGCAGGATTGTTTTCGCGTGAGGCTGCGTCTGATCCGAACGATCCGGGCACCATCAGCGCGGTTGAAGACACAAGAGCCGCCATTGCCTCGAGCCCCGGTTTTGTTGTGCAAACCAGCGCCGGCAACACCCGCCACGACCAGATCGCGGCAGGGGCATCGTGGTTGCGTCTCAATCTTGCCGCGACAGGAGCGGGGCTGGCGGTCAGGCCGGTGTCGCAGGCGTTGCAGGAATATCCCGAAATGTCGGAGGTTTACGCGGCCATTCACTCAGTCTACGCACCGGACGGAGGAACGGTTCAAATGCTTGGGCTTCTGGGCTACGCTTCACGCACGGCCCGCACTCCGCGGTGGCCGATTGAAGCCCGGATGAGGAATGTCTGACCAACCAGCAACGCCTGATATCAACGGGCTCTACTTTCGGCTCTTCAATGAGATCGGCATCATCAGCCAGCTGAGCCGCGCCATGTTCGAGGCACGGATGCCGGATGGGTTGGTGCTGCCGCACTTTACCGTGATCAACCATCTGATCCGGGTGCAGGACGGGCAGACACCGCTGGCTTTGGCGCGCGCGTTTCAGGTGCCCAAGACGTCGATGACCCACACTCTGGCTGGGCTGGAAAAGCGCAGCTTTGTCGAGATGCGCGCGAACCCCGAGGATGCGCGCAGCAAGCAGGTCTGGCTGACAGCAAAGGGACGGCAGTTCCGCGACGAAGCGGTTGCGGGACTAGCCCCTGAAATGGCAGCGGTGACGGCGATGCTTTCCCCGGATGACGCCCGCCTGCTGGTCGAAAAACTGGAAGTCCTGCGCAGCAAACTGGACGCCGCGCGTGGTTAGCCTCAGACGAAGCTGACCGACGGACTGATCAAGAGCTGTGTGTCCAAGCGTTGACCCAATAAGGCCGCGTGTCGGTCAGGGGTGGCACCAGCGTCTTGCCATGAAACGCTGCATAGAGCGCTTCCGCAGCCAAGATATCAGAACTGAAACTCAGGCACGATGTGCCCCATCCGCCAGCGATTTCACAAACGCCAGCACCTCAGTCACCGGTTTGCCTGCGGCCGTTTCCGCCACGATGGCGGAGCCAACAACACAGCCATCGGCCACGCTGGCGATCGCCTGCGCGGCATCGGGGGTTCTGATGCCAAAGCCCACGATCACCGGCAGGTCTGTCTGCGATTTGATCCGCGCCACTTCGGGGGCCACGTCAGTCGCCTCGGCGGCGGCGGCACCTGTGATGCCGGTGATCGACACGTAATACACAAATCCAGATGTGTTCTGGAGCACCTTGGGCAAGCGTTTCTCATCGGTGGTGGGCGTGGCGAGACGGATAAAGTTCAGACCTGCCGCCTGCGCTGGGATGCACAGCTCGTCATCTTCTTCGGGGGGGAGATCGACGATGATCAGACCGTCAATTCCCGCGTCCTTGGCTTGGGTCAGGAACAGGTCCACGCCGCGCGAATAGATCGGGTTGTAATAGCCCATCATCACGATGGGGGTCGTGTTGTCGTCTTCGCGGAACCGGCGGACCAGTTCCAAGGTGCGGTCCAGTGTCATGCCCGCCTCAAGCGCGCGCTGGCCAGCCAACTGGATGGTGCTGCCATCGGCCATTGGATCGGTGAAGGGCAGACCCAGTTCGATAATGTCGACACCCGCACCGGGCAGACCCTTGACCAGTTCCAGCGAGGTATCGAAATCGGGATCACCTGCCATAACATACGACACAAAGGCCTTTTTGCCTGCGCTGCGCAGGTCTGCGAATTTGGCGTCGATACGGGTCATGGCGGTCTCCAATGCGTGGTTGGACCCGATTGCCGGAGTTGACCGGGAAAATCAATGGGGCAGGGGGCGGTGTTTTTGATGCGTGTCAAAGAGACCTTTTTTCAAAGCCACTACGGTTTGCGGACTCGCACCTTTTCACCAGCCGGAGGCCTGCATGACCGAATCCCCCATCACAACGCGCGATATCATGTCAGACGCGCCCCTCGAAACGCAGCCGGGGTCGCCTGCGAAACCCGCGAAGGCTGGCACGAACAAGGCCGTGACGGCAGATGACGTGCGGCGCGCTTTTGAAAGCGGCAAGTACCCTTATCGCACCCGCCTGTCGCGCCGGGCCTATGAGGCGGAAAAGGCGGCGCTTCAGGCGGAATTGCTGAAGGTGCAGTTGTGGGCGCAGGACACAGGCCAGAAATTCGTGATGATCTTTGAGGGCCGCGACGCGGCAGGCAAGGGCGGCACGATCAAACGCTTTACCGAACACCTGAACCCCCGAACCGCGCGGGTTGTGGCGCTGAACAAGCCCACCGATGTGGAGCGCGGACAGTGGTATTACCAGCGCTATATCGAACATCTGCCCACCGCAGGCGAAATCGTGCTGTATGACCGGTCGTGGTACAACCGTGCCGGTGTGGAGCGGGTGATGGGCTTCTGTGAGCCGGGCGAATACCTTGAATTCATGCGTCAAACGCCGGATTTTGAACGGATGCTCACGCGGTCGGGCATCCGGCTGTATAAATACTGGTTCTCGGTTACCCAGGATGAACAGAAGCGCCGTTTTGCCAGCCGCGAGACGGATCCGCTCAAACAATGGAAGCTGTCCCCGATTGACAAGGCGAGCCTTGATAAATGGGCTGACTACACCGAGGCAAAAGAGGCGATGTTCTTCTACACCGATACCGCCGATGCGCCATGGGCGATTGTCAAATCGAACGACAAAAAGCGTGCGCGCCTGAATTGCATGCGGCATTTCCTGTCGACGCTTGACTATCCCGGCAAGGATCATTCCATCGCCACCGCACCCGATCCGTTGATCGTGGGTGGGGCTGGGCACGTCATCCAGCGGTCGGATCACATTCTGGGCACATCGCTGCACCCGGACACGCGTAAAGCTAAAAGTTAGTCTATGCGCAATTCCCTGCCACCGCCGGTTGGTTGATCTTGCGTTAGCGGCCCGCGCAGCCTACCTCGGTCAGGTATGAAAAATGCTGGTTTCGCCCTTGCACTTGCCATGGTTGCCGCGCCTTTGGGCGCGCATCCGCATATTTTTGTCGAAACAGCCCTTCGGTTTGAAGTGAACGATCAGGCCCAGATCACCGGGGTGACGGTGACATGGACCTATGACGATTTTTTCACGCTTCTGATTTTCGAGGATATGGGCCTTGATCCTGATGGCGATGCGGAATTGACGCAAGCCGAGCTGGATCAGCTTTTCGGATTTGACCTTGTCGAATGGCCAGAAGGGTTCGAGGGTGATCTGTACGTCTTTTCCAATGGCGAAAAGATCGAGATGCCCTATCCCCGCCCCATCGGCATTGCCGTTGAGGACGGGTTCATCACCGCGACCCATTTTCGTGACATCCCGGCGGTGCCAATCGAAGGAATCGAGATCCTTCAGTACGATCCAACCTACTATGTCGCTTATGACGTCTCGCAAGGGGTTACGCTGACCGATCCTGCCTGCATCGCCGCTGTGACCGATCCAAACGAGGAAGAGGCGTTTGCCGCCGTTGAGGAAGAAGCGGGCACTTTGGAAAACGTCTTCGATGAGATGCTCATCGGCGTTCATTTCTCTGACACGATCACATTCTCATGCGCACAGCCCTCCAACTAGCGGCAGGTGCTGTCGTTGCGCTGGCGGTCTGGCTTTGGGGCTTTGACGGCGCGCAGATGCTTGAACGCTGGGCTGCCGAGGGTCAGCGGGCGGCACAAAGCGGCATGGCACGCGGATTGCGGGCATTGCGCGCGGAAGAGCCGGGCGCGATGCTTGCGCTGATGGCGGTGTGTTTCGGGTATGGCTTTTTCCACGCGGTGGGGCCGGGGCACGGCAAAATTCTGATTGCAGGTTACGGCGTGGCGCAGCGGGTGGCGCTTCTGCGCCTGTCGCTGCTGGCGGTGCTGTCCAGCCTGGCACAGGCGGCAACCGCGATCATCGTGGTTTATACGGGCGTCTGGTTCCTGGGTCTTGGCCGTCAGACAATGGTGGACGCTGCGGAAGACCTGTTCGCGCCGGTCAGCTATGGCGCGATTCTGATCATCGGGGCGTGGCTTGCCCTGCGTGGCGCGCGGCGCCTGTGGAAAGAGCGCGCGGTGCATCAGCATCACGGCCAGGGGCATGATCACAGCCACGACCACCACCACGACACCGAGGATGGCGCGTGTGCATCCTGCGGCCACACCCATGCGCCGACACCGGAACAGGCGGGCAAGGTTCGGTCCTTGCGTGATGCGCTGGTGTTGATCGGGGCCATTGCCATCCGTCCCTGCACGGGCGCGTTGTTCCTGCTGATCCTCGCCGTGAACATGGATATCGACCGCGCGGGCATCCTTGGCACGCTGGCGATGGGCCTTGGCACGGCAAGCGTTACCGTTGCCGCCGCGATCGGGTCTGTTACCTTTCGGGAAGGGGCCTTGGCGCGATTTGCGGGCGGGCCACACACCGCGCGCATTGCCGGGGTGATCGAAACTGCGGCCGGGTTGGTGATCGCAGTCCTGGCTGCGCAATTCCTGATCCGCGCGCTTTGATCGACAAAGCGCTTGCCGGAACGTCAAAGCGGGTCTAACGGAAGACCCATGCTGTCCTCTGCCATGTCATATCCGGCCCATATCAGGGCCCTTCTTGTGTTGGGGCTGCCGCTTGTCGGTGGACATATGGCGCAAATGGCGATTGGCCTGACCGACACGATCATGGTCGGCTGGTACGGGGCCGAGGCGCTGGCGACAGTCACGCTGGCACATACGCTGTTTTTCACGGTGTTCTTCATCGGCACGGGCTTTGCCTGGGCGGTCTTGCCCATGGTCGCCAAGTTCGCCGCCGAAGGGGATGACGTGAAGGTCCGCCGATCAACCCGGATGGGGTTGTGGTTGTCTGGGCTTTTCAGTTTGCTGATCTTTCCGTTTTTCTGGTGGTCCGGTGCGGTCCTTCTGGCCTTGGGACAAGACCCCGATATCGCAGCGGGCGCGCAGATCTACCTGCGGATCGTCGCCATCGGAATGTTGCCCGGCCTGGTGACGATGACGCTCAAGAGCTATTTGGCCGCGTTGGAGAAAACCCAAGTGGTGTTCTGGGTCACAGCCGTTGCAGTGCCGTTCAACGCGGTTGGAAACTATGCCCTGATCTTTGGCAATTTTGGCTTTCCCGAGATGGGCTTGCAAGGGGCCGCGATTGCGTCTCTCAGCACGCATGTTTTCTCGGCATTGGTCGTTGTCGGGTACATCTTTGTCTGGGTTCCCGAACATTCCCTCTTTCAGCGGTTTTGGAAATCCGACTGGCAGATGTTTGCAGAGGTGTTTCGTCTGGGCTGGCCCATTGGCCTGACGACTTTGTCGGAAAGCATGCTGTTTGCGCTGTCGGCGATCATGATGGGCTGGTTGGGAACCATCCCGTTGGCGGCGCATGGCATCGCAATCCAACTGGCCTCAATGACGTTTATGTTGCATCTCGGCCTGTCGAACGCCGCTACGGTGCGGGCAGGCAATGCGTTTGGCCGCAAGGACTGGCCGCATATGGCGCGGGGCGGAGTTGTTGCCTTGGCCATCTCGGGTCTTTTGGCCTTGATGACGGTCGCGGTCTTTGTCGGGTATCCCGAGGCGCTGATTTCGATGTTCCTTGACCCGGATGATCCGGCACGGGCCGACATTATCGTGACGGGTGTGATCCTGTTGATCATGGCCGCGCTGTTTCAACTGGTGGACGGGACGCAAGTTGTTGCGCTGGGCCTGTTGCGCGGAGTGCAGGACACGAAGGTTCCGATGATCCTTGCGGCGGTGTCCTATTTTGGCGTGGGCATGCCTGCGGCATATATTCTTGGGTTCACACTTGGTTTTGAAGGTGCGGGTATATGGGCGGGATTGGTGATGGGGCTGGCGGTGGCGGCAGTTCTGTTGAACCATCGGTTCTGGTTTAAGACAGTACCGGGGCTAAGCCGGATGCCAGCCCCGGCGACAGTCTGACTTATACCTAGCTTGTCGTGCCCAGCCCTGTGCAAAAATGATCGGCGATCCTGTGAGTGGTGCGCGAGTGTCTGCGGGACAAGCCGCGCGGCCTTGACAGGGATGGGTAAATTTCAGCGTAGCGGAGGGGTATGGCAGCATCCTTTGAATCGCCGCGACAGCCCATCCGTCCCGAATGGCGAGGTGCCTTGCGAAGGGGGGGCAGAGCGCATAGAAGCAGCGCGAATTTGCAGTCGCAGGAGGCGGGATCATGGGCTTTAAAGTGGGTATCGTGGGCTTGCCCAATGTCGGGAAATCGACGCTGTTCAACGCGCTGACCAAGACGGCTGCGGCACAGGCGGCGAACTTTCCGTTTTGCACGATTGAACCCAACGTGGGCGATGTGGCGGTACCTGATGCGCGGCTTGATGCGCTCGCTGCGATTGCCAAGTCCAAACAGATCATTCCGACGCGCATCACCTTTGTGGATATTGCCGGTCTGGTCAAAGGCGCGTCGAAGGGCGAAGGCCTTGGCAATCAATTCCTTGCCAACATCCGCGAGGTCGACGCGATTGCGCATGTGCTGCGCTGCTTTGAGGATGGCGATGTGGTGCATGTGGACGGCCGGGTTGATCCAGTGGCCGATGCTGAAACCATCGAGACAGAGCTGATGCTGGCCGATATCGAAAGCCTGGAAAAGCGGCTTCAGAACATCGTGCGCAAGGTGCGCGGCGGTGACAAGGAAGCGGTGCAGCAGGAACGCTTGATGCGCGCCGCATTGGCCGCATTGGAAGAAGGTCGTCCCGCACGTACCGTTCCGGTCGATGCCGACGACGCCAAGGCGTGGGAGATGCTGCAATTGCTGACAACAAAGCCCGTTCTGTACGTCTGCAACGTGTCCGAGGCGGACGCCGCAGACGGCAACGCGATGTCCAACGCCGTCGGCGAGATGGCCGCGTCACAGGGCAACAGCCACGTGGTGATTTCCGCTCAGATCGAAGAAGAGATCAGCCAGTTGGACGATGACGAGGCCAAGGAGTTCCTATCCGAAATGGGGCTTGAGGAACCTGGTCTCGACCGGGTGATCCGCGCGGGCTATGCGTTGCTCCAGTTGGAAACCTATTTCACCGTCGGCCCCAAAGAAGCCCGCGCCTGGACCATCCCCCACGGGACCGCCGCGCCGCAAGCGGCGGGCGTGATCCACGGGGATTTTGAAAAAGGCTTCATCCGCGCCGAAACCATCGCCTTTGACGATTACATCGCTTTGGGCGGTGAAACCCCGTGCAAAGAGGCCGGAAAGATGCGCGCCGAAGGCAAAACCTATGTCGTCAAAGACGGCGACGTGCTGCATTTCTTGTTCAACACGTAAGGCGCGAAAAAACTTGCCCTGTAGGTGGTTTCCACCCTTGTCCCCGCCTGCACAGGTCACTAAACGGGTCGGCGGAGATGTGGCCGAGTGGTCGAAGGCGCTCCCCTGCTAAGGGAGTAGGCGGGAAACCGTCTCGAGGGTTCGAATCCCTTCGTCTCCGCCATTTTCCTCAAAATCGCTATCCGCCAAAATACTGATAGTAGGGCGGAATTCGGCATTTTCGTGCCGATGGCGGTGTTTGGTCCGCTTGATTTGCTGCACATTCTGCTACACAATTTGCTGCACAAATGGGGGTTTCTCCGCCATGAGCATCGCCAAACGAGGCCGTCTCTACCACCTCCGCCGCCGTGTACCGCGCCGGTATCGGGGCATCGAGCCGCGCGAAACCGTCTGGATCAGCCTGCACACCGATTCCGAGACCGTGGCCCGCAGCAAGGCAGATCGCGCGTGGAGCCAGATGGTCGATGCCTGGGAGGCGCGCCTGGCCGGGAACAGTGTGGATGCGGACGCGCGCTACGAAGCCGCGCGCGACCTCGCCCGGGCGCGAGGCTTTCGGTATCTGGACGCGGGTGCAGTGGCCAAGCTGCCTGTTGAGGACGTTGTCGAACGCATCGAGGCCATTCCGACGCCAGCGAACCAGCCCGATGCTATCGAGGCCGCCGCTCTTCTCGGCACCGTCGCCGAACCCCGGATCACGGTCTCCAAGGCGCTGGAACTTTACTGGACGCTTGCCAAGGAGAAGACCCTCGGCAAGAGCGAGGACCAACTTCGCCGCTGGGAAGCGCCGCGCAAGAAGGCGGTGAAGAACTTCGTCGCGGTCGTCGGCGACAAGGAGATCGCCAACATCACCCGCGACGACATGCTCGACTTCCGCCAGCATTGGCTCGACCGGATCGAGGCGGGTGAGGTCACCGCGAACTCGGCCAACAAGGACCTCATCCACCTCGGCGATGTGTTGAAGACCGTCAACACCATGAAGCGGTTGGGTCTGTCCCTGCCGCTTGGTGAGTTGTCCTTCAAGGAGGGCGAAAAGCAGACCCGCCCGCCGTTCAGTGAGGACTGGATCAGGATGCGGCTGCTCGCGCCCGGCGCGCTCGACGGGTTGAATGGTCAGGCGCGCGCGTTGCTGCTGGGGATGATCAACACGGGCTACCGGCCCTCCGAAGGCGCAGCGCTCACGGCGGACACGATCCGGCTGGACTGCGACGTTCCCCATATCTCCATCGAACCGGAGGGACGGCAGTTGAAGAGCCACTACGCCCGACGGGTGATCCCGCTGGCGGGCGTCTCGCTGGAGGCCTTCATGCAGTTTCCCGACGGCTTCCCCCGCTACCGCAACCGGGCTACGCTCAGCGCGGTCGTCAACAAGTTCCTCCGCGCCAACGGCCTGCTCGAGACCCCGCGCCACTCGATGTATTCCCTGCGCCATGCCTTCGAGGACCGCATGCTCGCCGCCGGGATCGACGACCGGATCAGGCGTGACCTGTTCGGTCACCGGCTCGACCGGGAACGGTACGGCAAGGGCGCGTCGCTTGAACATGTCGCCGAACTCGTCGCCCGCATCGCCTTCTGAGCCAGCAGCGCCCGCGCCCGACGCTGCGCCTCCGACAGCCGCTTCTCTTTCTTCACGGCCGTGGCCAACTCCGCTTCCAGCCGCTCGAAGACCGGCGCGAAGGACGGGTCATTCGCAACCAGCGTGGCCACCTTCACCAGCGCCGCCTCGATCCGCGCAGCATCGACCGGCTGGGCCGGTTCGGTGTGTGTTGCTGATGGGCGTGACGGTGCCATGTCGAGCAGCATGAGGCGGCGCGTGCGTCTTGTGCAGAGCAAGCGACCGCGCCGCGCAAAACGGCCTGTCACAGCGTGCAAATCGGACGGCGAGCCTCCCAAACGCGCGGCTCAAATCGAAGCACCGAAGTCGGCATCTTGGCGGTCGCGCCCGGCCCCCGACTCATGCATCTGGGAGCGTCGCCCGAGACTGCATGTTTGGGACTTTGAACGCGCGCCAAGAGCTGGTTTCGGAGGGCTGCGGAAGACAACAGGAAGAAGGGTAAGATAAAAGCGCCTGCCACGAATGCCGCAAGTCACTGACGTGACTAGCGTTTTCGCGTGCATGCAAATCGGTCGTGTGCAGGTTTCCTGCAATTTCGCAGTTTTTTCAGACCGCTGGTATGCACACTGCGGAAACCTGCTCTTTGCAGCCACTCCGTAGACGAGGCGACGAGTCCTAGCATCGAGAGTTGGTATCTTGCGCCCAACAATGGGAGCGCAAGATAAAAGAGGTGCGGCAACACGTGCCTAGGTGTCTGATGTTGATGAAGAAATTGCACGGCAACCCTCCAACCCTTGCCGCTCAAAGGCACCTAAATATCTGATTTGGCGTTGAATTTGACGCCGCAAAAAACGCCCATCGGGAATGTGCCGCTGAATTATTCCCGCAAAGTCAGTGCGTTAGCTGTGTTGCCGCCGCATCACGTAAAGGGGTGCGGCTGAATAAAGCCAGTGACAACAACCAGTTGCCTGCCAAATGCAGCAACCCTTTTATCTCGCGCTCCATTGATGCGCTGTCTCCGTGGCCGGGTCTTGTCGACACAATTCAGTGAAAGCTTGCTTGAAAGCTGGTCGCCGTGAGCGATACATGCGCATCAAGCGGCGGGCGCAACTCGAAGGCCTTGGGCGTTCGTGCGAAGTTCCAGAGGCGAAACAAGCACCATTCCTCGCGCCGTTCATCTGCCACTGCAAGCTCATTGCGCGAGATATGGAACGGCGTGCGTTCCCACCCATTTGTGGTTTTGACCTCGATCAGGCGCTGCCGCCCGTCTGCATCGAAACCGGCAATATCGTAGCCTGCGCCATCCCCGTCTTCTTCCGAAACCCAGCGGATTTGCTGCGCAAGATCCTCTCGCCCCACTGCCGTCAGAGCGTCACGCTCGTACTTCAAGACGCGCTCTTCCCCGGCCTTGCCAAGGGCGCGGTTTCGTTCATCCCGCGCGGCCACGTCGAACTTTCGGGCGATGTGGAGCATCTGCTCAAGCTCGTCCGGCGGCGGTTGGTTGGTCAAGGTCGGTGCAGGCCCGACCCAGAGTTGCGCCGCCTCGGCCAAGCCTTCCATCGGCCGGGAAGAAAGGGAACGATGCGCCCAGTCTGGGTTCATCGCCAACCAGCGAGCGACGGCGTCGATCAAACTGTCCTGGAAGTTGAACGCCGGTTTGTACCCGGTGATCCAGACTTCACCGAGCCCCTTGAGCACAGCGCTGATGTTCTGATGTTTGAACTCAACCGACCCTTCCGAACGGTTGTTGAGGTGCGGCAGAAGCTGCCGCCGATGCTCCGCTTTGTTGTAGGGACGGCCTGTCACATCGTCAGCCAACATCGCGAAATAGTCCGCGACGATCAGGTCATTCTCTGCATCTGTCCACGCTTGGCTCGACATTGCGCCAAGCTAGGGCAAGGTCTGTCTGATGTCACGAAGACACAGGATGCAGACTTTCACTGCGGTAGGCTCCAAGGTCGGCTGTGCGGGACAAACCCGACATTGGTGTTTTGCTATGTTGCTGCCGCAGCATTTACTCGCATGTGCGGCTGGTTCCATGCTGCGATGCAGCCCTAGTCGCGGAAGCCGCCATCCACTGATACCGGTGTCAGTGGATTCCAGACCGACCCTTCGCCGCATCGTGCATGAATTAGCAGAGGGTAGGACAAATCCTACCTTGGGTTTTTGATCTTTGCTCGTTTTTCATTTCAACGGGGAATTGCTGGAAAAAGCGCGCTACTTCGCGCTCCAACAACGTGAGCCGTGAGCGAACATAGCAAAGAGAATACACTTCGAGCATGGACGCACATGTCCTAGCTCTTTGCGACCGCCTTTTCGAAGTCGTCGAATGCGACAATAGATTTGTCTGATGTCATCAAGTCCATTGCGACTGCCGGCGCAATTGTGAAGTGGTCGTGCCCTTGAAGCGCCAACGTCACCATCTGTTCTGCCGATCTGAGGGAGGCAATAAGGACTTTGCAATCAGACATGTCGCCTTTGTTCATCGCCGCCATCGCTGCCAAGTTCGCTTCGCCGTCAATGCCAGCTTCCATCATGCGACCAAAGTAGGGGGCGATGAAATCCGCGCCTAGCGCTTTGGCAACAACCATCTGTTTCGCATCATAGCAGGCCGTCATCAAAATGCGGCCACCCAATGCCTTGATGCGCGGCGTGGCGCGAATTGCGCCTTCGACCAACGGGATTTTGACAACCGTTTCTATCCCGATGTTCTTTCCGACGCCATAGAGGTTGGCGGCCCAATCAACGTAACTCTCCGTGGGTCCATAGACCTGTGCGTGAAGCTCCTTTGCACCCAGATCCTTCGCGCGTGCTGCCATATCGGCCCAATCAATCGTCGGATAATCCAGACCTGCACGCACGGCCAGCAATGGATTGGTTGTAATGCCGTGAAACATGCCCGTAGGTATAAGGTCGGCCCACGCTGCCCTGTCAGCTGTATCTAGGTATAGCTTCATATTGTACCCCTAACTAACGCGACCTCAATAGCCTTTGTCGTGGGCGGGGCACACCCTTCTTTTGTGCAATTCAGGCAAGCTGCAAAAAGAGCGCGGCGCATAATTCGGTTTAACGCGGCAGCATCTAGGTCTGAAGCATTGGAACCGGCCAATTGGGCAAGCAACGTCGCCATAAATGTGTCTCCTGCGCCGATGGTGTCGACAAGCCCGCGCAGGGTCGGGTTCTCATTGGAACAATGCAGGGAACGGGTCCAACATTCGGCCCCATCTGGCCCCTTGGTCAAGGCAACAAGGCGCGCTTGGGTTTGTGTCAGAAGCGTTGTCATCGCGGTGTCTTGGTCAACGTCCGGATAAATCCAGGCAAGGTCTTCATCACTGAGTTTGACAATTTTCGCAGAGGCGAGAAGTCGGACAAAACGCAAGCGATATGCGGACGGATCTGCAATGAGAGACGGCCGAACATTTGGATCCAGCGATGTCGATAAGCCGCGCTTTGCCGCTGCGTGAAAAACGGCTTCCCAAGCGTCTGCATCGTGGCCACCTGCAAAGGCTAAGGAGCCTGCGTGAAAATGTGCTGCCGCGTCGGGTATGGCGGCGGTGATACTGTCTTGCGTGACCTGTCGCTCTGCCGTTTCTTCTCGGTGCAAGGTGTAGCTCGGCACGCCCTCTTTTAGCGTCACAATAGCTTGGGTGGTTGGCGCTGAAACGCGCGCTCCCGTTGCTGAAACGCCTTCTTTGTGCAGATGCGTTGCTAAGCGTTCCCCAAAATCATCTGTCGAGATCGGCGTCACGAAGTGTGCAGTCTGCCCTTGTCGGGCAAGGGCAACTGAAACGTTGTAGGGTGAACCACCAAGATTGTCTGTTTTCCGGCTCGCCCCATCCGCAGACACAGTTAAAACCGTGTCGATCAGGTTTTCACCCCCTACAGCTATTATCGCTTTAGGCGGCATTAACGTCCAGTGTCCGTGCTTTTGCAAACAGCGCGTGCACAAAGGCACTGCCCAACAATGCCACAGCACCCAAGACCAGAAATGGTGCCGTAATCTGGTAGCCCAGCATGGACACGGGGATGATCATCGCAAGGAAAACACCGCCCAGGACGAAACTGGTCATCCGCGATGTGCGAAGCACGAACAGACAGGCGGCGATCAGGAGTGCGAGCAGCAACAGCACTGCAACAAGATTTGACGATGCGGCCGTCTGGAATTGGGATATCTCATCCGGCGACAGCAAACGCGCGTTTTGACCTGCGGCGAGTTTGTTACCCGCTTCTTTCAAGGCAACAGCGGCGTTGTTCTCTAACAAAGCGACCTTGGCCCCCAGATAGATAGACGCGGGCGTCATCAGCGAAAGGAACGCCATAACTGCAGCAATTGCCCCCAGAAGCTTGCGCACGCTTTCGGGATTTTTGGACTGACGCACGATATCCAAACCGACGGCAACAAGAATGATAAGTCCAGTCACAACCATCTGCCAAAAGGTATCAAGCTGGGCCAAGGTCAGACCGTTGTTGATGAGCTTCAGCAAGATGACACCCATGAATGTGCCCCAAAGCGACCCGCGCCCCCCAAACAATGAGGTACCCCCAATGACAACGGCGGCGATGGCGTCGAGCTCCCACATTTGTCCGTAATCGGATTTTGCGTAGGGTGCACGCCCCAGAAACAGCAGTGCGCCAAGGGCGGCAGAGAACGAACAGAACATGTAGGTCAGCAAGGTATAGCGCGGCGTGTTGATGCCTGCTTGGCGCGCGCCCGGTTCGTTAGAGCCAATCGCATAGACCCAGCGACCATAGCGCGTGTTTGCAATGATGATCGTCAAGACAATGAAGAACCCAACAAAGATGAGCATGGACATTTGGAACGTCCGAAAGAAATTGATCCAGTTGTCATCGACGAAGGCACCAAATCTCTCCCAAAAACCTGTTAACTCTCCTTCTTTATAAGCCGCGCGCAAGCCTGAAAAAGGATTGTAGCGGCCAAAATAATCGAAAGTCTCCGGCAATTTTGGCGACGCCTGAGCGCCCGTCGATAGGTGCCCCGTACCCCGCCAGATCGACAGCCCCGCAAGGGTCACAATAAAGGCCGGGATCCCAAAGTAGGCGACAAGCGATCCGTTGAACGCCCCAATTGCGAGGCCGATGCCTAAACCCGTCATGATGGCAAGGTATGGTGGAAAGCCCCAAAAGCTTGCGACATAGCCCGTTAGGGCAGCGGTCATGCCCATCACAGAGCCAACGGATAAGTCGATGCCAGCGGTGATAATCACGAGGGTCATGCCACCTGCCACAATCCCGATCGCCGCCGAATTGTTGAGGATCGTCATCAGGTTTGATGGATGAAAGAAGGGCCGTCCCGTCGTTGCCAGCTCAATCGCGATTCCGAGGATCAGGATTGCCAGAAACGCACCTGACCACTCGGCCTTGAAGAACTTGACCAGCGCCAAAACGATGCGGTCCGCGAATGTCTTTTGGGCGTGCTGCCGTGAAACGTCAGTCATCTTGTCTTCCATCAAAGTGTTGAGAATGTCGTGTGCAAGGGCGCATCCTACGGGTGCGCCCTTGTGTTAGATCAGCCGATTACTCGATGCCGACCATCTTTTTGTAAACACCGGAGGTTGAGGGTGTCACCAGGAAGAAGCCTGTGTCGATGCGCGGGGATACATCTTCGCCACGCGCCGCAGCGGCTGCTGCTTTGATCCCTTGGTAGCCCATCTGGTACAGCATTTGTGCGGTATCCACGTGGACCCAACCTTCGTCCATTGCAGCAATCGCGTCGCCTGCCCCGTCAAAGCCAACCAGCTTCACGTCGCCCGCGCTAAAGCCCAGATTTTCAAGTGCGGCTTTCGCACCCATCGTGCCACCGTCCCAAGCATTGGCGACCATCACGATGTCCTGACGGCTGTTCAGGATCGCTTCGACGCCTTCCTGCGCTTCCTGGCTGTTCCACTCTGTGGGGACCAGCAGAACCTCGGAATTCGGGCGCGCTGCCGCAAAGGCTTCCATGAAGCCGTTCTTGCGTTCCTGACCTGTGGACTGTGCCTGGTTGCCGGTGACATAGATGATCGCCTGGCCGTCTTCGATCTGTGTTGCTGCGACAGCACCTTGCACTTTGGCAACGGCATAGTTGTCGGTTGCAACGAATGATGTCACCGCAGCACCGTCGACGCCTGTATCGATGGCAATTACAGGGATGCCTGCGCCCATTGCGTCGTTTACCGCAGGCGCGATGCCCGCGCTGTCAACCGGAGCAACTGCGATTGCTTTGGCGCCTTGGGCAACGAGATTTTCAAAAACCTCAAGCTGGCTGGACAGATCACCCTGAAAGGCGGGGCCAACGGACACAAGGTTAACACCTTCTTCGGAGGCGGCATCAGCGGCACCTTGGTTGATCATCATCCAACCCGCGTTTGTCGCGGACTTGGTAATGTAGCCAATAACATCCTGCGCGCTTGCAGCAGTACCAGCCAAAAGCGCGGCAACGGCCACACCTGCGAATTTAAGATTTAGTTTCACGATTGGTTCCTCCCAGAGATCAGCCCGACCTTTTCGGCTTGCGGCTTCGTGTCGGCCTAGAAGGGAACAGAAACATCGCCCTGTCAATACTTAATTCTAGTTGATTTAATTATTGACAGTTGCGCGGCCTTGGTGATTGTCTGGGCACGAACAACAGGCAGCTTTGGGAGAGGCACGATGGCTGAAGAGCGCAAAGTTATACTGGAAACACGAGGTCTAACAAAGCATTACGGTGGTGTTCAGGCGCTCAACGACGCTGATTTCAAGATGTACGCTGACGAACATATCGCGATTGTCGGGGACAACGGCGCTGGCAAATCAACCTTTGTGCGCAACATAACGGGCGTCGAGCAACGCACCGCAGGGGATGTTTTTGTCGACGGTGTGCCTGTAAATTTCAAAGCGCCCAACGATGCCCGCGCCCATGGAATCGAAACCGTTTACCAAAACCTTGCGCTGGCGGATCATCTCGACGTGCCTGCCAATATCTTTCTTGGCCGCGAAGAGGTCTACTTCGAACTTGGCCCACTGTCGTGGCTCAAGAAAAAGGCGATGGTCAAACGCGCGGACGAACTGCTTGACGAGACGGGCATAAAAATTCCCGACACCAAGCAATCTGTCGCGGGTATGTCCGGCGGTCAGCGCCAATGCGTCGCCATCAGCCGTGCTGCGGGGTGGGGGTCAAAACTGATCATTATGGATGAGCCAACAGCAGCACTGGGCATCCAAGAAACCACGCGTGTTGAAAACATCATCCGAGGGCTGAAAGAGCGGGGCGTACCCGTCATCATCGTGTCTCACAATCTGCGGCAGGTCTTTAACCTTGTTGACCGGATCGTGGTCTTTCGTCAGGGGCGGATTGCCGGAGTGCTGGACGCAAAAACAGCAAGCGGCAATGAGGTTGTCGCGATGATCACGGGTGTGGATCAAGACGTCCACGAAAATGCGAGCTACATTTGATGCCCAAAGATGCCGAGAGTGCGCGCCCCCCTTCCAGAAAGACGCTGATAAGGCCGGCAAACGACCGCCTGTTTTTGGACTTGATCAGGACCAATGGCCAAATGAGCAAAGCAGAGCTCACCCGCGCCTCAGGGCTCAGCGCGCAATCGGCAACGGTGATTGTAAACCGCCTTGTTGGCGAGGGGTTCCTTAAGGCCGGAGATGCGGTGAAGGGCAAAGTTGGCCAACCCTCGACCCCTTACTCCCTTGATCCCGACGGGGCGTATTCTATCGGTGTCAAAGTGGGGCGGCGGTCACTTGAAGTTGCCAGCATGTCTTTCGACTACCAGATCATCGAGCGTATCGTGCGCCGCTATGACTTTCCCCATTTAACGACCATCCGAAACGATATCTTGAACTGTATCGCAGAGATATTTGCGTCCATGACCGATGCAAAGCGCGCAAAAGTCGTGGGCATCGGTATCGCCCTGCCTGATGACCTGAGCGCGTGGGAGACGACTGTCGGTGCCCCCAAAGGGGCCATGGAGGACTGGAAGGATGCCGACCTTGCGGCCGAGCTCACTGCAAAGTTCGAGCTGCCCGTCAGCAGGCTGAATGACGCGTCCGCCGCCTGTCTGGCCGAGATTGCTTTGGGCAATTCTGAAAACCACAGTAGTTTCGTCTATTTCTATGTTGGCACATTTATCGGGGGAGGTGTTTCTCTTGCGGGCCAGCTTTATGGGGGGCAGCATGACCGGGCGGGCGCCATGGCATCTTTGCCAACCGCAGCTGTGTCACTAGGGGTCGCTCCCCAGCTTTTGGAAGGCGCTTCGCTTCACTATTTGGAAGAAGCCGCGCGTGATTCTGGCATCGCTGAAGAGTGTTTTTATCAATCCGCACCGCTTGACCAGTCCTCAATGGCAATCTTTGAAAACTGGGTTGAAACTGCCGCGTCGCAAATTGCCTTTGCCGTTGTTTCTGCACAGGCCTTCTTGGATCCTGACGCAATCATTGTGGATAGTAGCTTAACCCCTGAACTGACATCGGTCCTGATCGCGGCCATTCGCAAGGCGACCCAATCCAAGTATGACAACCGCGGATTGGATATTATCAATATCGTCTCTGGATCAATCGGCATAGCAGCACGCGCCATTGGAAGTGGGATCGTGCCGTTCCAGGCCGAGTTTGCATTGGATGGGTGATAAGGGCGTCAAGGTCTTGCCACACTGCTACGGTGAGAGTTGAAAATCACGACTGCAAACGAAGCAAAGAGCCAGTTCCCAAGAATGACCGTTACGTCTTGCGATCTTTGGCTTCGAGGTATGATCCCTCGCAGCGGCCTGCAAAAAAACCACGATTTGGTCCTTGAACGTTGCGTTCTCGCTGCGGTCCGCATGAATGACCGTGCTTTCGGCTGCACAACTGGACCAGATATCTTGCTCACGCGGCATTTCTTACGCTGCATGCGCGTGCAGTACGAAGTGACAATGGCGGTGTTGGGCTCTGTGCCGCCGAACGATTATCGTTTCTGTAGGGCCGCTTCTGGATGGCGAACGGCACAAGTCGCCCGCCACCTTGGTTTAGATGTCGATCCGTTCAGCGATACTCAACGCATCTTCAAGTTCCACGCCCAAGTAACGC
>NZ_JBPOFB010000010.1:0-107599 GCF_051251565.1 Marivita sp.
ATCAGGCGGTCGGTCTGTTGCAAGACCTCGCGCGCCTTGCCAATAGACACACCGGGATAGAGCGATGGCATATAGAGAAAATCGCCCTCGTTGAGTTCGGGCATGAATTCGGTTCCGATGCGCTGAAGCGGCCACATCATCGAGGCGACCAACAGCCCAGCCAGCAGCGTTGTGGCCCATGGCCACGCCACGGCGGCATCCAGAAACGGGCGGTAGATCCAGATCACCAGCCGGTTCAAAGGGTTCTTTCTTTCGGGAATGATACGGCCCCGAATGAAGTACCCAATCAGCACGGGAACCAATGTGATCGAAAGGATAGCCGCTGCTGCCATTGCGTAGGTCTTGGTAAAGGCAAGCGGCTTGAAGAGCCGCCCCTCCTGACTTTCGAGAACGAACACCAGCAGAAAGCTGACCGTGATGATCGCCAGCGAGTAGAATAGTGCGGGCCCGACCTCTGAGGCGCATTCACTGACGATGCGCCAACGGTTTTCGTTGGTCAGTTTCTCCTTTTCGATCCGCCGGTGCATCGCTTCGATCATGACGATCGCGGCGTCCGCCATTGCCCCGATGGCAATGGCGATGCCGCTCAGCGACATGATATTGGCGTTCACGCCTTGCAGCTTCATGATGATGAAGGCCGCGAAGATGCCAAGCGGAAGCGATAGCAGGATCACCACGCCGCCGACGGCGTCACCCTCGCCGTTGAACTCGCCCACACCCCGTCGCATCTCGGGGCCAAGGCGGATGTCGGCCACATCGGCCAAGGTGATCGCGGCCCCTCGGTCGTTGACCATCAGCGGTGCTTTGGCCAGGTCCGCCAGTTCATCGACGTAGCCCGTGGAGCGGACCATGAATTCAGCCTCGCCCGTCTCGATCACGCTACCGCCTGTCTCGCGGTTCGCGCCCTGAATGGCGTTGCGGATCTGGGCAAGCGTTACACCATAAGCGCGCAACTTGTTGGGATCGACGACGACTTGGTATTGTTTGACCATGCCACCGATGGTGGCGACCTCGGACACACCATCGACGGTCTGCAACTCATACTTCAGGAACCAGTCCTGAAGCGTGCGCAATTCGGCCAGATCATGGCCGCCGGTGCGGTCGATGAGCGCATACTGATAGATCCAGCCCACGCCAGTTGCGTCTGGTCCAAGCTGTCTGTTGGGCCAAAACCTCAATGTTGCGCGCAAGCACACCTTCGGCCTCGATCCGGGCGATTTGATCGTCCGACATGCCGTGGCTGCGCAGCTTGCTGCGCGCGGCGTCAACGATGCGGCGGTCCCCTGCTTCGATAGCGCGTAGCAGGTCACTTGTTGACGCGCCAATGATCGGCGAGAACATTTCGAACAGGACGTCCCCCTTGCGTACCAGGTCACCAACAGCGCGGACATTCAACGCCTCGATCCAGCGATCAACACGGGTATGGACGTGGCTGGTCAGGTGCTCGTCATAACCGACAAAACCCACCGTCTCGATCCGGTGTGAGATCTCGGACATCTGCGCCACTGCGGTGCGCACACCGATGGCATTGATTTCGGCTGCTGACAGCGTCACTTCGGCTGGATCACCCGATGGTTCGTCCCCTGCATAGACCGGTACCAAATCCATTCCCATGGGGGATTTACCCGGACCCGGTTGCCGGAAATTGGCATCCATCGGAGCAACCCAATACAGGATTTCCGGCCCTGTCGATCCGGCCATGTCAGATGGGTTTAGATACAGTCTTTCCAAATAGATGCCGCCAGCGACCCCGGCGGCAAGCGCCAGAATGCTCAGGGCCGAATATCGTCCACGCATTGTTGCCTCGACCCCAGTTCCGAAGTCGGAACCGTTTCCAATCAATTGCTGTCACGCAGTCGCAAATTGCGACCACAGTTTGGAAATCAATCAGACGTGTTTTGGGGGACGTTCTTGCGTAGAGCCAACGCCAGAGGGCGTGAGTTTGCCGAGGTCCAAAAGTTGCCCAATCGGCAAAAGCGCACCGACACCCACAAGCGCAGTGAACTGAAGGGTAAGATGCGCGCAGCACAATGAAAGCACGCAGTGTGCGCAATTTTCTGGCATCGCGTCAGACCCAGAAGCAGTTTCTGGTGATGTCCGCAGACTTGGCAAAGTGCACCGGACAATCACTTGCCATGTGTGACATATCTTTGTGGTGTGCATGACCACCCAACGAAAAAATCGCTGCATTTGCAGCAGGCGCCATCAGTTGGAAAACAAACACCAGGATTAGGACCAAAAGCCCAATAGGTCGCAAAAGCGATCCAGTCCTGAAGGTGTTGTTCTTGGTTGGCATACAGATGTCTTCCAGCCTTAACCCCAAAAATGCAAGTCAGATCAGCGTGATCTTTTTGCTTTTGCTTCGGGGCCGCGCTGTTATTTTCGCTGCTGGCATGCATGGCGGGTCGCATCACATGGCCATGACTTCGCCAACTGCCTGAAGTGAATAGGCGCATTGCTCAATGCAATGCGGCCATGTCACCAAGATAATGGCGCAATTGGTGATCCGGTTTTTCTGCATTGCCATTGGCAAATCGGCGATGGTTGTGCGGACAAGATGTTCGGTCGACTTGGACACGTCCACACACACATCAACAGGGCTTTGGGCCGGCAGGCCTTTGTCCATAAGCTGTTTTGAGATGCGGCCGGCATGGCGCGCAGACATGTAGAATGCCGTCGTTGTTCCGGGGCCGGTCAAACGCGTGCACTCCGGTTCGGGGTTGTCTGCGCATCCTGATCCGGTTGCGATGACAAATGTATCGGCGACACCACGTTCGGTCAGGCTTTGACCAAGTGCCGCGCCCGCGGCGGATGCAGAGGTCACACCAGGAACGAGTTCGACTGGAATGCCGGCCTCTTGGGCGGCGGTCAGCTCTTCGCTGGCACGGCCAAAAATGCCGGGGTCGCCTGATTTCAAGCGGACAACCGATCTGCCCTTCAATGCCTCTGCCACGATAGCCTGTGTGATCTTGTGCTGCGGCCAGGCATGTGCGCCAACCTCCTTGCCCACATAGACGCGCTCTGCCTCGCGGTGCGCCAGGTCCAAGACGTCGGGATCGACGAGCCTGTCATAGAAAACCACGTCTGCCGCTTGCAATCGCTCCACGGCACGCAGGGTCAACAGGTCACGTGCGCCGGGGCCTGCTCCCACCAAGACAATTTTTCCCTTTTTGGATCTTGGCAGTGGACTGCTTGCAGGAATCGCTGGTGTGATTGCGCGGTGCAAACGGCGCGGGGCGCTTGGGCCCGCACCGCCTGCGCGCGCAACAATCGCACCGGGCGCCATCGGCAGCACCTCTGTTAGCCAGGTTGCGAGGGTTCGGATCAGAACTTGGACCGCGCCTACGAGACCGGTGTCCGCGCCGGTCGGTTCACGATCGCGCATGACAGGGGTGATCCTGTCAGACAGGTCTGACGGGGTGTCCTCCCGCAGCGAATATCCTGACGGTGCCGCGCCGTCGAATGCGGGGCAGACTGTGCGGGGGAAGCGCATCGATATGGCTTTCATGGAGTGTCCCTTTCTCAGGCAGCGGTTTGCGGGGCGTGCTCAGGCGCAGAACCCGCACCCAAGCTGTCAAAAGCGGCGGCTGCCGTGCCCGCAATCACCGCGCATTCAAAGGCGTCCGGGGTCTGTGCGGCCCATCTTGGGCAGGGTGTGTCGCCCATAGGTTCTGACAGGCGCCGTATGTCGGGCAACAGCGCCGGAAAGCTGTTTTCCCAAGAACAACTGCCCCGCAGGCCAAAGGCCACGATGGCTTTGGCGGGGTGACGCTCAAACTCGCCACCGCCACCCTTGATCACGGTCAGAGCCTTCCAGCCTAACAGCGCTGCTGCATCCGCCTGCAACAACCGGTAAGAGGGATGAAACACGCCTTGCACACTGGTGTTTGCCCCGGCGGGGTTGAGCATCCTGCACACCGTGTTGATGCAGGATCGCAGCCCCAAAACATCGCGCAACGTCAACAAACGAAACAATGCCGGATGAAACGCTTCCAGCGGCAAATAGGCAATCCTGTCCCGGTCCAACAAAACTGCGGCCTGATCAGGATTGGTTGCGATGCGGATACCGGCGTCCCCCAGACCTGCGCGTACTTTTGGGTCTGTCCCGTTCCAGCCATGCAACAGGACGCGATGACCCGCGTGTGCCACCTGCTTGGCGGCACAGAGGAACCACGGCGCCCCGCGGGTGCGGCCCGCTGCGTAACTTGGCCAGTCAAGATCGGCCTTTGGCAAATCCGGCAGCGCCCCCTGCGCGGCATGGGCGAAGCCAGCGATTTCTTCGGCGGTTTCGCCCTTCATGCGCAGCAACATCAACAAGGCCCCTACCGCCTCTGGAGCCGCATCGCCGCGCAACATCAGACGCATTGCGTCTGATGCCTCGTCTTGGGTCAAAGAACGCGACCGGCCCGGCCCCCGACCCAGTATCTGGACATGCGAGGACAAACTCATTCGGCCGCCTCAGGCACACATACGCGGGCCAACAGGTCCGACAGTTCCGGGCGGCACGAGCCGCAATTCGTCCCTGCGTTCAGAACTGCACCAATCTGGTCAACCGACATCAGACCTTGTGTTTCAATAGCGGTCACGATGGTGTTGACGCCGATTTCGAAACACGCGCAGAGCACAGGCCCCGGATCAGTCACATCCGAGGGCGTCCGCCCCGAGATCGCGCCCGCGCCGGTGGTTCCCGGAAGGGTTGCAAGATAGTCGCGCATGACCGCAACCGGCGTCGCTGCCACAAAAAGCGCCCCGATAAGTATGCCCGCGTGGTGCAAAACAATCCGCGCGTTGCCCCCCTTGGTGTCAATCATGCTGACCAGAGTGGCGTCGGGCGCTGCAAACATGCGGCGGGCTTCGACCTCCCAATCGTGGATCGCTGTGAGGCCTGCCAATTCGGCCCGGAACCCCGTAGACGTGCGCGCCACGGCCCAGTAATCGCTGGCCAGCGCCATCGGGTCGCGCGCCACGGCAAAGCCATACCACGCAGCGTCAAACCGAGTGAGCGCGACCACACTCGCCTTGCTTTCCGGCTGACCCGACACCGGGTCGCAGGCGGCTTTGACCAGCGCATCAATGCGTGCAGACGGTGCGGTTTCACCGGTCCAGTGCATCGGTGCAAAGATCTGACCGCTCTGGACCGCATCGGTTATCCGGGCGCGCAAGATCGCACAGCCATGGGGGCTATTCAGGCGGACCAGATCCGAAGGTGCAATGCCCAACCTGTCTGCATCTTGCGGATGGATGTCCACGAACGGTTCAGCCAGATGTGCAGACAGGCGCGGGCTGAGGGCGGTGCGTGTCATGGTGTGCCACTGATCCCGCAGCCGTCCCGTGTTCAGGCGAAAGGGATAGCGTGGCTCTGTCTTGGAGGCAGGGGGCCGCCATGACAGTGGCAACAACCGCGCTTTGCCATCGGGCGTAAAGAACTGTCCATCGGCAAAGAAACGCCCTCCGCTGCGCGCCGGGGTCACGGGCCAACGCGTTGGCGCAAGATCGTCATAGTCAGCATCCGTCAATGCCGAAAGCCCCGAGATATCAAAATCGCGCCCCATTTGACCGGCAAGCCCCGATAAGGCAGCGTATTGGCGGAAGATCTCGGCTTCGTTGGCGAAATCAAAGGCCTTTTCAAAACCCATTCGGCGGCCCACCTCGGCCAGAATGTCCCAATCAGGTCGCGCCTGCCCCGGCGCAGGCAAAACGCGGCGCTGGCGGCTGATGGTGCGATCCGAATTCGTGACGGTGCCGTCTTTTTCGGCCCACGCGGTTGCAGGCAACAGCACATCGGCCAGCCGCGCCGTATCGGTTTGGTCGGTGATGTCGCTGACCACCGTAAAGGGACATGCGGCAATAGCATCACGCACGGCATCCGCTTCGGGCATCGACACCGCCGGGTTGGTGTGAATGATCCAAAGAGCCTTGATCTGTCCCGCGCCCACCGCCCGGAACAAGTCAACGGCCTTCAGGCCCGGTGCCTCGGGCAACGGTCCTGACCCCCAGAAACCGCGCACCACGGACCGATGATCAGCATTTTCTAGATCCAGGTGACAGGCCAGCATATTGGCCAGCCCACCAACTTCGCGTCCGCCCATGGCATTTGGCTGACCAGTTACGGATAGCGGGCCGCAACCGGGTTTGCCGATGCGACCTGTGGCCAGATGGCAATTGAGAATGGCGTTCACCTTGTCCGAGCCGGAGGTCGATTGATTGACCCCCTGAGAAAAGACGGTGACCACCTTTTCAGTGCGCATCCACAGATCGCAAAAGGCAGCGATGTCTGCTTCGGGCAGTCCAATGGGCGCTGTCGAGTCGTTCTGCGCGGCATGTAGCGCGGCATCAAAGCCGGTTGTATGTGCGAGGAACGCCTTGTCCAGCGCGCCACCTTCGTAAAGCGTGGTGAACAAACGGTTGAACAGCGCCACATCGGACCCGGGCTGGAGCGCGAGGTGCAAATCGGCTTTGTCACAGCTTGCCGTGCGGCGTGGATCGATCACGACGATTTTGGTGCCGCGCTGTTTGCGGGCCGCAATAAGGCGCTGGTACAGCACCGGGTGGCACCAAGCGAGGTTTGATCCCACCAGGACCACAAGGTCCGCCTCGTCCAGGTCCGCGTAGGTTCCGGGAACCGTATCGCTGCCAAAGGCACGTTTGTGTCCGGCAACCGACGACGCCATGCACAGCCGCGAATTTGTGTCGATATTGGCCGAGCCGATGAAGCCTTTCATCAGCTTGTTGGCGATGTAGTAATCTTCGGTCAGAAGCTGCCCGGAGACGTAAAACGCCGTGCTGTTCGGCCCATGTTCAGCGATGGTCTGCGCGAACGTGTCGGCGACCAATTGCAGCGCGCTGTCCCAATCCACGTCTACCCCGGACACGCGAGGGGCCAGCAGCCGGTGATCCAAGCCCACCGTCTCGCCCAGAGCCGACCCTTTGGAGCAAAGCCGCCCATAGTTTGCAGGGTGCGCGGGATCGCCGCGCACATCCAACCCACCGTGCCCGTCAGGACGCAAAAGCACGCCGCATCCCACCCCGCAATAGGGGCAGGTCGACCGGGTTTCTGGCAAACTGCTGCCGTCCATCACGCGGCGCTCCGCGCAGCAAGGCTGGCGCCGTCGATCCAAACCCGGCCATCGCGGACCTGGGCGGGGAAAGTGCTGATCGCACCGTCTTCGCCTTTGGCCTGACCAGTGTTGAGATCAAAGACCCAGTTGTGCAACGGACAGGTCACCGATTGGCCATGAACGATCCCTTCGGACAGCGGCCCACCCTTATGCGGGCAGCTGTCGGTGGCGGCAAAGACTTCGTCGGTCCCGGTGCGAAAAACCGCAACGCAGCCCAGCGCTGTTTTGATCTTGCGCGCCCCGCGCAGCGGGATATCGCTGACGGCCCCAATATCGATCCAGCTCATTCCGCGGCCTCCAATGTCAGGTCCGCAAGCGGTTGATAGGCCGCGGTTTCTTTGGCGTGTTCGGCCCAAGGGTCCTTGCGATAGATCGTCTGCGACAGCTCAAAGGCTGCGATGAGGCGCGCGCGTTCGTCCAGATCGTCAACGACGCGCCCCTTGACCCAGTCGAGCCCAACCTTGGCTACCCATTTATATGGACGGTCCAGATATTTGGCGTTCTCACGATACAGCTGAACAAACGCGACCGTAACATCTATGGCTTCGGCTTCTGTCGGCACGTCACACAGACGTTCGGTTTCCTTGAGATCCATACCAGCCGCGCCAGCCACCCCGACCTGATAGCCGCTGTCGACGCAGATGATGCCCACGTCCTTGCAGGTCGCCTCTGCGCAATTGCGCGGGCAGCCCGAGACTGCCAGCTTGACCTTGTGGGGCGTCCACGATCCCCAGAGGGTCTGCTCCAGCTTGATACCCAGCCCGGTGCTGTCTTGCGTGCCAAAGCGGCAATGATCGGTGCCGACACAGGTTTTGACCGTCCGCAGACCCTTTGAATAAGCGTGGCCGGATACCAGACCGGCCCTGTTCAGATCGGCCCACACAAACGGGAGGTCTTCGCCCTTGACGCCCAGCAGGTCGATCCGCTGCCCGCCTGTTACCTTGACAGTGGGCACATTGTATTTGTCTGCCACATCGGCAATTGCGCGCAACTCAGCAGCGTTGGTGATTCCACCCCACATCCGCGGCACGACGGAAAACGTACCATCTTTTTGGATATTGGCGTGCTTGCGTTCGTTCACGAACCGGCTTTGCGGATCGTCCCGATATTCGAGCGGCCAATCTGCCAAAAGATAGAAGTTCACCGCCGGGCGGCACACATGACACCCGTTGCGGGTCTTCCAGCCAAGCTCTTGCCAGACCGCTTCTTGCGATTTCAGTTCTTGGGATTTGATAAGACGCCGCACGTCCTCATGCGTCAGATCACAGCAGCCACAGATGGGCTGCGAGGCGGGCATTTGAAAGTCATCCCCAAGCGTGACCAGCAAAAGCTGTTCCACCAGTCCGGTGCAAGTCCCGCACGAGGCGCTGGCTTTGGTTGTGGCGCGGACTGCGCCCAGATCAGTTGCACCGCCTTCGATGGCCTCTACGATGGTGCCTTTGCAAATGCCGTTGCAGCCGCAAATCTCCGCGTCACGCGGCAATGCTGCAACGGCTGAGAGAGGGTCCACAGAGGCCCCCCCTTGATAGGCCGGACCAAAGATCAGCGTCTCGCGCATCTCCGAGATGTCTTCGCCCGACTGGATCAGGCCAAAGAACCATGTGCTGTCTGCGGTGTCGCCATACATGACAGATCCGACAAGCCGGGTGCCCTCAATCACCAGGCGCTTGTAGACGCCGCGCGCAGGGTCACGGAAAACGATGTCTTCGCGCCCCTCCCCGTCAGCGAAATCTCCGGCGGAAAACAGATCGCAGCCTGTGACCTTGAGTTTCGTGGACAGTGTCTTCTGCTTGAAAACTGCCGTCTCGCCCAACAGCGTCCGGGCGGCAACCTTGGCCTGATCATAAAGCGGTGCAACCAGCCCAAAAAGGGCGCCGCCATGCTCTACACATTCGCCAACAGCGAGAACATCTTCGTCCGAGGTGATCATCTGGTCATCGACATGGATGCCCTTGCCCACCGCAAGCCCTGCGTTTTGCGCGAGGACCACGTTGGGACGGATGCCCACAGCCATGACCAAAAGATCACAGGCGAGTTCCGTGCCATCGTCCAGCAACAGGGCGCGCACCTTGCCATTCTCACCAAGGATAGCCTTTGAATTGGCCTGTAGCCTGACGGTGATGCCTTTGACTTCGAGTGAAGATTTCAACAGGTAGCCCGCCGCTTCGTCGAGCTGCCGTTCCATCAGGTGCCCCATGATATGCACCACCGTGACATCGACGCCGCGCGCGGCCATTCCAGCGGCGGCCTCCAACCCCAACAAGCCGCCACCGATCACAACCACCTTGTTACCGGACCCCATGGCCATCATGGCCTCGGTGTCCTCAAGATCGCGGTAGGCGATGACGCCCTGCAAATCATGCCCCGGCAGCGGGATCATGAACGGGTTTGACCCGGTGCCAAACACCAGTTTGTCATAGCTCAGCACGTCGCCATTTGCCGCAGTCACTGTCTTGGCAGCCCGGTCAATCCCCCTCACCGCCTCACCAAAGCGACAGGTGATACCGCGTGCGGCATACCACGCATCATCATGCGTGATGATTTCTTCATAGGTCTTGTCGCCGGCAAGCACCGGGCTGAGCATGATCCGGTTGTAATTTCCCCGCGGTTCGGCATTGAACAGCGTGATCTCAAAGGTATCCGGTGCGGCATCGGTCAGATGCTCCAGCATCCGGCCTGTCGCCATGCCTGCGCCCACCACGATTAGCTTTTGTCTGGTCATGATCCTACTCCGCCGCAACGGCCTTGGGGGCCGTGCGTTTTGTCTTTGGTTTTGCGCCGTGTTCGTATTCTTCGAGAAAATCCAACACCTCCTGGCGGTAGGTGTAATAGTCAGGATGTTCGAGCAGGGCCTTGCGGGTGCGTGGTCGGGGCAGATCGACATGTGTGATCCGGCCGATGGTGGCCTGCGGACCATTGGTCATCATGACCACCCGGTCGGCCAGCAAGATCGCTTCGTCCA
Organism: Marivita sp.; assembly: GCF_051251565.1. Lineage (GTDB taxonomy): Bacteria > Pseudomonadota > Alphaproteobacteria > Rhodobacterales > Rhodobacteraceae > Marivita. The sequence continues at coordinate 10,081 of NZ_JBPOFB010000010.1, forward strand.
CGTCATGGGTCACGCAAATCGCTGTCACCTTGGTCCTGCTCCAGACCTCCATCAGCACTTCTTGCAATTCCCAGCGGGTGAGGCTGTCCAGCATGCCAAAGGGTTCATCCAAGAGCAGCAGCTTTGGTGACAGGGCAAAAGCGCGTGCGATCCCCACCCGTTGCTGCATGCCGTTCGACATATCGCTGGCTGGCTTGTCCATGTCATCAGCCAGACCTACACGTTCGAGGTAGTATTCCACCACGTCCTGCCGCTCGGCCTGAGACGCTTTCGGGTACACTTTGTCGACCCCAATGGCGCAGTTCTCGCGGGCGGACAGCCAGGGAAACAGGTTTGGCGACTGGAACACGACAGCGCGTTCCGGGTCTGCCCCTTCGACGTGACGGCCATCAAGCTTGATCGCTCCTTGCGAGATCGGGTTAAGACCTGCGGCCATGGTCAGCACCGTGGATTTGCCGCAACCGGAATGGCCGATCAGCGAAATAAACTCGCCCTTGTCGATCTTCAGATCGAAATCCTCCACCACCGTCAGTGGTCCCTTGGGTGTCGGATAAACCTTGTGCAACTGCGAGAAGTCCAGAAACCGGCTTTCGATCAGACCCAGCTGGGCCTCTTTGACCGCCGCTGGCACACCGTGGATCGGAGTCACATTGGGCAGTTGCCGTGTGCCTTCGACCTTGGCCTCGATCCCGACATCCATAAGGTACTTGGTCACATCAGCGCGCAGGCGCTTGAAGATGTCGTTGGTGTTCATGCGGACCCGGTCGCGGGGGCGCGGGATGCTGACCGAGAATTCCTTGCCCAGCGTGCCATCCGGGTTCAAAGCGATAATCCGGTCGGCCAGGATGATCGCCTCATCCACATCATTGGTGATCAGAATGCAGGTCTTTTTGTCGGCCTCCCAGATGCGCTCGATTTCGTCTGCAAGATTGGCGCGGGTCAACGCATCCAAGGCGCTCAGAGGTTCGTCCAGCAGCAGCATTTCCGGATTCATCGCCAGCGCGCGCGCGACGTTCACCCGCTGGCGCATCCCACCCGATAACTCTGCCGGACGGCGTGTGGCGGCGTGGCTTAATCCTACCATCTGCACATAATGCGCAACCTTATTAGCCTTTTCAGCCTTCGAAAGGTCTGGGAACACCGTGTCCACCGCCAGCCCAACATTGCCGTTCACCGTCAGCCACGGAATGAGCGAATAGCTTTGAAAGATCACGCCGCGTTCAGGGCTAGGTTCCGTGATCGGCGCACCCTTGAAGGTGACGCTTCCTTTCGTTGGCTGCTCCAGCCCCGCCATCAGATTGATCAGCGTGGTCTTGCCGGTCCCGGAGAAGCCCAAAAGAACAAGAAACTCCCCTTCGTGCACATCCAGATTGATGTCCTTGAGCACATGGGTGGCATGGGTGCCCGAGCCAAAGCTCTGGCTGACGTTTTCGAGTGACAGAATTCCCATGACGCTCACCGGTTGTTCGTGAAGGTAAAGAGCGATTGCAGCGCGTACATCACCCGGTCCAGCAGGAAGCCGATGATGCCGATGGTCAGTACCGCGACCATGATCTTTGCAAGGCTTGAGCTTGAGCCGTTCTGGAATTCGTCCCAGACGAATTTCCCAAGGCCCGGGTTCTGCGCAAGCATTTCCGCCGCGATCAGTACCATCCAACCGACGCCAAGCGACAGACGCAATCCGGTGAAGATCAACGGCAGCGCCGAGGGCAAGACAAGCTTGGTTATCTTGGTCCAGGTGTTCATTTTGAGCACCTTGGAGACATTAACCAGGTCCTTGTCGATGCTGGCCACGCCAAGGGCCGTGTTGATCAAGGTCGGCCAGAGCGAACACAGGGTCACCGTCACTGCCGAAATAACAAAGCTTTTCGGAAAAAGCCCGTCGTTGGATGCGGCGAGAGCCGAGACAATCATCGTCACGATGGGAAGCCATGCCAGTGGCGAGACTGGTTTGAAAATCTGGATCAGCGGGTTGAGCGCTGCATTGGCAATCGGCGACAGGCCGGATGCAATGCCCAAAGGAACAGCGACAACTGTGGCGATCAGGAAGCCAAAAAACACCGTCTGGATCGAGGTCCAGATTTGCTGGTAATAGGTCGGTGCCCCAGTATAGGCGCGGGCAACCGGGTCTTTGCCCTGTTCGATACGGCGATCGTTCAGCTGTGCGACCTGCGCGTCGAACTTGGCCTTGCTTTCTGCCTTGGCCTTTGCGTCCGCGTGCAAGTTGACGGCCTCGGTCCAGACTTGTGCAGGTCCGGGCACCGCACCAAGCGAGGTCTGGACTTTGGGTGCCAGCGCCCCCCAGAGCATCAGGAACGCGATGATAGCAATGAGCGGGACGGCCAGAAGACGCCAGATTTCTTTCATCTGCGCTGCCGGGTTGTCGCCAGCACCGGCCCGCAGAACAGGGGTCAGCCAGGACAAGCCCAGAATCTGGAACCATTTATCAGCCGCATTGATGCGTGTGAAAAGCCTTGCGCGGCGCGCTTCGCGGTCAGCTGTTTCAGCGAAATTGGGATCGACAGTTGTCATGTCTCGGATGTCCTCATCGGCCGGAAGGAAAGACCCCCGGGTCAAACCCGGGGTGTTGAAAATGCGGCACCGGACCGGAGCCCGGACCGCTGTGGGTCAGCCCTTGACCTCGTTGCCGACGATCATCTGTTCACCCTTCAGACCAATGGGCAGGCTTTCGAGATAGGCATTGGGCGCACGGCCGTCATATGGGATGCCGTCGATGATATCGGCCGCCGGTGTCGGTGCTTTGTAGCCATCGCTGTCCCAGGGGAAGTCCGCCTCGTTGGCAAGGCCTTCGTCGACCAAAAGGCGGGCTGCCTCTAGGTAGATTTCCGGCTTGTAGACCGATTTGGCGACCTCGTCGTACCAGCTGTCAGGCTTGGCCTCGTCAATCTGACCCCAGCGGCGCATTTGTGTGAGGTACCATATGGCGTCCGAGTAAAATGGATAGGTCGCGTTATACCGGAAGAAGACGTTGAAATCGGGGATGTCGCGCTTGTCGCCTTTCTCGAATTCAAAAAAGCCGGTCATCGAGTTGGCGATAACTTCATAATCAGCGCCGACATATTCAGGCCGGCTTAGGATCTCGACCGCTTCGGGACGGTTGGCGTTGTCGTTCTCGTCGAGCCACATCGCCGCGCGGATCAACGCCTTGGTGATGGCCAGGGTCGTGTTCGGATTTTCCTCGGTGAAGCCCTTGGTCAAGCCAAAGACTTTTTCCGGGTTGTTCTTCCAGAGCTGGTAATCGGTGATGACCGGCACGCCGATGCCTTTGAACACCGCCTGCTGGTTCCACGGCTCGCCCACGCTGTAGCCGTGGATCGTGCCCGCTTCGAGCGTTGCTGGCATCTGAGGCGGCGGTGTCACCGACAGGAACACATCCGCCACAATCTGGCCCGAGATGTTTTCCGGGCTGTAAAAGCCGGGGGTGATGCCGCCCGCGCCAACCAGTAACGCAGTTCATAATTGTGCGTCGAGACCGGGAACACCATGCCCATGTTGAATGGTTCGCCCTTGGCGTTGAAATGCTCGATCACGGGCACCAGCGCTTCGGCGGAAATCGGGTGCTGGGGGCGGCCATCTTCCATCGACGGAATATGCGGGCGCATCAAATCCCACACCTCGTTCGACACGGTGATACCGTTGCCATTCAAATCCATGGAAAAGGGCGTAACGATATGCGCCTCGGTGCCATAGCCGATTGTGGCCGCAAGCGGCTGACCGGCCAACATATGCGCACCGTCCAACTGGCCGCCAATCACGCCATCCAAAAGCACCTTCCAATTGGCCTGCGCTTCCAGAGTGACGAACAAACCTTCGTCAAGGAAATAGCCTTGCTCATAGGCGATCGCGAGCGGCGCCATGTCTGTCAGCTTGATAAAGCCAAACGTCAGTTCGTCTTTTTCAAGGTCAAGCAATTCAGCGAACGTGGGGCTGGCCAAGGCCGTTGTTGCGGCAAGGCTCAGGAGAAGCTTTCTCATGGTGTTTCCTTTCGAAGCGCCCGTTCCGACAAGGAGAAAAAAGACCGGGCAGAAATAGAAAAAGGGCCGACACTAACCACCGGACGAAACCGGCGGAGAGTGAGCGACCCTGCTCATGTTCCCAATGGTGGGAGGAATTCGTTCTGCTCACCCCGTTGTGAGCACGAGACGACCATGCCGCGATGCAGCGAGACATTCCAACATATTGTTCACGGGACATTCAGGTTTAGTGCCGATTTATCACGGCGCACAAAAAACGTGCTTTCAATCCGGTGGAAAGTCGAAAACCTGTGCGTTGAAAAAGTGATTTGGCAGAAGTGTCAACGTGCCAGCAGCCGATGCCACCGGTGTTGCATGCAGAATCGCCCCTTCGACTTTCTCGGATGCTCCGGGCATGTCGCACCCGGTTGCCCCCATATGCATCCGGTACAGCTCCGCGCGGTACACTTTGGAAATGGCATCCATATCAGTCGCGCTGCCAATGCCGTGGTATTGGGCAAGATGCTGACCGATCCATTTCGCCTGGCTGCGCCAAGGAAAATTCGCGGCCCCCTCGTGAAACAACAAAAATCCATCGACTTTTCGCTGCTCGCCGCGGTCCGATACCAAGAGATGACCCGAAAGCGCGCGATCAATCAGCTCGGGCGGCACATCGAGGTAGGACTTGCGCGACAGCAAGGTCGCCGCTGCCAATCGGGCATCAGGATCGGCGAGCCAACGCCCCGCCCGCCACAGCGCGCGCATCAGCCGCCCCGTCAGGTCCGGCTCAGTCTCGGCCCATTCGGTGCGTACGGCCAGCACCTTTTCGGGCGCAAAGCTCCAGATCGAAGTGCCGGGCAACAGCAGCGCGCCAGAGCCCTGTTCAACTGCAACAGAGCCCCAAGGTTCACCAACGCAAAACGCATCGATATCCCCAACAGCCAAGGCGCTTGCCATAAGCGGCGGGGGCACCGTGCGGATCACGATGCCATTGGGCCCAAGATCAGTTGCGGCGCTCCAATACCGCAGAAGTTCCACATGCATCGAAAACGGGAACGGAACGCCAAAGATGATGGGTCCACCCCGAACCTTGGCCAACGCGCGGGCGGCCTTCACCGGGTCAACGAAGTCAAACTCGAAGCCAATGGCACGCAGTTTCTCTTCAAGCGGTTTACCGACGCCGATCACGTTGCCGTTGACCGACAATACCGACACCGCGCTCATTGCTGTTGCGACGCCGCCAAGACCCATGGCCATGGCCACCGGCACAGGTGATAGCATATGCGCTGCATCGACCCGTCCAAAGGCCAACATATCGCGGACCGAGGACCAGGACGGCGCGGCAATGAGATCAAGCGCAATGCCTTCGGCATCCGCAAACCCCATTTCCTGTGCAACAATCAAAGGGGCCGCATCGACAAGTGGCATATAGGCGACCGGAATTGTGACCCGCTTCATCCCAACAGCCCCGCCGCCGTCACAAGCGCTTCTGCGACATCTGCGACGCGACGCCCCTGATCCATCGCAGTCTTGCGCAAGAGCGCATAGGCGGCGTCTTCGTCAATGCCTTTCGCCTTCATCAGCAGACCCTTGGCGCGATCGATAACCTTGCGCTCTTCCAACGCGCGGCGTGTCTCGGCCAGTTCATTGCGCATCTGGCGCACCATGGCAAAGCGGGCAATCGCAGTATCCATGACGGGTTTGATGCGTTCAGGTGCAAGACCGTCAACCACATAAGCTGACACGCCCGCGACAATCGCCGCTTCCGCCAACCCATCGGAATTGCCCGACACAAACATGGCTACGGGCCGGTCCAGCGGCCCTGACGCAAGGGTCAATTCCTCCAGCATGTCGCGGGTCGGATTGTCGATATCAATCAGAACGATATCTGGGCCGTACCCAGCAATCTTGCGCTCCAGTCCGCTGGAATCGCCAACAACCAGGACGTCGCACGCACAAGCGTCCTTGAGAGCATCGACGATGGATATGGCTCTGTCGCGGTCCTGTTCGACGACGACAATTCGGATCGGGCTTCGCATACAGCGCAGATGCAATCTTTCGTTTGAAACTTGCAATTGCAGACCATCGGTACGCCATCTTTGCGCTGCATATTTTGCGCACAGGGATCAAGTCTGCTCACAAAATGGGCGAACATCCTTCTTTTGCCGCCTCTCAGCGGGTGCGCGTAGCCGCTTATCTTCACATTTGTTCTTTCAATGCACAGGCCCCGTGATTACTGACGCAGCCGCCGCCACATACCCGACCCCAAGCGCAAGCACACGAACAACGGCATGCTGTCGCCCGGTGCCTTCGAAATCAGACAGCAGAAACTGAGCGAGGCAGGCGTCTAGCAAATTAAGGGCACCTCACCGAACCTTTGTCGCACCGCCGTTTGGGCGCTTGGAAGGCTGAGGCTGGTTTTTGGCGGAACCCTCTGTCAAGGGGCCTTGGTGCATCGTGTTAACCGGGAAATCGGTCATGAACTTGCGTTTCACAACGTGAGCGCGCGGTGTGGGGCTGCGTTTGAACGCACGATAAGTCTTCCGCGCAACCTGAGTAGGCTAACGCGGACGCGGGTCCGATTGGCCACCTTGTCCCGCACCAAAATAAAAAAAGTGTCAAACCCAAGAGACTGATTTAGATATGATTTATAGGAATTATCTCAGCCCACAGTCTAAAGTTGTTTACCTCAAGTCCCGCTACCGTTCTTCGTGATATTTAGCCGGGTCAAGGCACCAGAACAAGGCACAGCACCATGGACAACACACCAGCGCTGTTTTTCGACGCTGTCGGCCTGGCAGGCGTCGTGTTCTACATCACCGCATATGGCGCGCTTCAGGGTGGGTTCCTGCGGGGCAACGGCTATGTCTACACAACCATGAACCTGATTGCTGCGGTGCTGGTTCTTGTGTCCCTGACCAACAATTTCAACCTGTCATCGGCGCTCATCCAGATCATGTGGATCGCGATCAGCGTGTTTGGCCTCGCACGCTATTTCATCCTGCACCATTCAACCAGATTGACCCCAGAAGAAGCCGCCTTTGCGCGCTCAAAGCTTCCCGATATTGCAAAGCCGCTGGTGCGAACGTTCTTTCTGGCGGGGCGTTGGTCAAACCTGCCTCCGGGCACGGTGATCGCCACCGAAGGCGAAGAGCTGAGCGCGCTGGTCTATCTGCTGTTGGGCGAGGCCGAGGTCAGGCATAGGGGCAAAAACGTGGGCCAACTCAAATCCGACATGTTTGTCGGAGAATTGACCTGCTTTGATGGTGGACGTGCGACCGCCACCGTTGCCTTGACCAGCCCTGCCCGTGTCTTTCGGATCGCGTCCAAGGACCTTGTCAAACTGGGTCAGCGCACGCCCGAATTGCGCGCGGCCATCGAACAAGCCATTCGGCGCGACACCGGGTTGAAACTCGTCGCCGCGAACACGAAATTGAGCAGCCCAACATCATGGGTTGAAGCATAACCCAACAACCGCCGTGGCGGGGAGACAGACCAGTCGATGTCGGATACATTCACAGACCTGTCTGATTTTCTGGCACGGATCGACCTGCTCCAGCTGCGGGATCGGCTGGTGGCTGAAGATATAGATTTGACCGTGTTGCCACTGTTGGATGACGCCGACCTGCGGGAACTGGGCCTCAGCCTTGGACAGCGCAAAAAGCTTCTCAAGGGCCTTAAGGCGTCTGACAGCACCACTGCCGCCCGCCCCCCCGAGGCGGACCAAGACAAGCAGACTCCCGTGCAGCTGCGCAGGCTCAGCGTTCTGTTCTGTGACATGGTCGGATCAACCGAATTGGGGGAACAGCTTAGAATAGACGAGATGCAGGTGGTCTTTCAGCACTACCGCGACATCGCCACGATCGTTGCAGAGCGCCACCACGGTCACATGGCGGCATCCCAAGGCGATGGTCTGGTGATCCTGTTCGGCTATCCGCGGGTTCTTGACGGGTTTGCAGAACGCTGCCTTCTTGCAGCGCAGGATTTGCAAAACACCCTGTCCCAAAGGCCGGTTGTCCTTGATGGGCATGCCCCGATCCACATTGCCACGCGCGTCGGAATCGCGTCCGGGCAAGCCGCAGTTGGACACGCACGCAGCGACGTATCAGGCGATCACATGCACCTTGTCGGCCCCGTCGTGAACCGCGCCGCGCGGTTGCAAACCGTTGCCCACCCAAGCGCCTGCGCCGTGGACCGCAAGACACGCGATCTGACCAAAGCGGCCGTGCTTTATGCAGAGCCCGAGGCGCATGTGCTTAAAGGGCTGGCAGATCCAGTCGAGGTCTTTCATGTGCAGGGCTTGCGGCGCAGCGCCGACACACCGTGTAGTCCGATCACGTTGGTCGGACGCGCATTCGAGATCGCTTTCCTTTCCGATCTTTGGGGCAAAGCGCAGGTGGGCCAAACCCGCACCGCGACCATTTCGGGCAATGCGGGCATCGGCAAGTCGGCATTGGTCCAGAGCTTTCTTGCCACACATGCCGCCCCCCCGGTGCGCGTGCTTCACATGCGGTGCTTGGCGATGGCCGCGCAATCTCCGTTACACCCCGTGGCGCACGCGATGACCGCGCTGATCGGGGCACAAGATACCCCGAACGCGATCACGCAGCTTTTGAACCCACCCACGCCCGAGATGGCACAAAGAGCGGCACAGCTTCTTGATATGGTCGATACGCCGATGCGGGACACTGCAATTTCGGCAGACGACCGGACGGCCATTCTTGAGCTGCTGACCAGTTGGATGATCGGCAGCCATGAGCACCCAACAATTGTTGTGCTGGAAAATGCACAATGGGCGGATGACACGACCCGCGACCTGATGCTGCGCACCGCAGCCCACGCGCGGGATACTGGCGCGCCGTTGTTGATGCTGGCTGTCACCCGCGACACCAGCCACGGTTTCTGGGATGTGCAGACCGGGGATAGCACGCTTGCCTTGCCCCCGCTGGACAGAGCTGCGGCCAAGACACTTTTACACCGTTCTCTGCGCGGCAATCCAGTGCCACATTCGGTCAAGGACAACGTCCTGTATCACGCCGATGGCAACCCATTGATGCTTGAAACGCTGGGTCATGCGCAGGCGCAGCAACATCTGCCCGAAGTGACTGACACGGTCGAAGTGCCGCACACGATCTACGAATCCGTATCGCAACGTCTGGACAGTATTCGATCCGGGCGCGGCGTGATCGAAGCGCTTGCCGTGCTGGGCACAGCCGCCAGTTCCGATCTTTTGCGCGCCGTGGCACACACCGACACGCGCGACCTTGACCAAGCGCTTGAGGCGCTTCACCGCGACGGGCTGATCGACCAAGACACAGACCCTGACGGCATTCGAATCCGTCACAAGGTCTACCGGGATGTCATTTACGAACAGATCGACGGGCAATCGCGCCGCCAGTTGCACCTTGCCGTCTATCACGCCCTGCGCGACAGTTTAACCGTCCAGCCCGAGATCCTCGCTTCCCATGCGCAGGCGGCGCAGGACTGGCCCAACGCGTCAGCACACGCGCTTGAGGCAGGGGACGCGTTCCTGAAACGCTCGGCACTAGTCGAGGCGGGGCATTTCTTTGACATGGCCGATGGGGCCCTCGCCCGCCTGCCCGACAGCGCCGCCATCAACCGCAACCGTTTGCGCGCGATCACCGGGATGGCCTCGGTGGAGCGGTCGCGGTTCGGCATTTCAACGGACAAAAGCGCTGCTCTTGGTCAGCGTGCCGTGCAGCTTTCGCGCGAGATAGGTGACGTGAAATCCGAGTTGTTGGCGCTCAATGGGCTGTATTCGCATGCGCTTGTGCGGGCAGATTATCCCAAAGCACAGGACTACGCGCAGGCGCTTTTGACCGCTGCCGGAGAAAGCCAAAACAAGACATTCGTGATGATTGCCACCCGCGCCATCGGAGCTGTCGCCTTGCACCGGGGCGATCAGGTCACGGCCAAGCGCAATTTGCGCCTTGCCTTGGATCAATATGACACGGATGCGCATTTTCCTTTGGCGCACGCCCATGGCTATGACCATGCCGAGATCTGCGCAGCCCTGTTGTCCATGTCGCTGTGGATCAGCGGCGATCTGGCCGCGTCCCGGCACTTCAGCACGTTTTCCATCGAGCATTCTCGCAGTATTGGCCACGCGCATTCGCTGGCGCAGGCGATCTCGTTTCGGGTGATGCTGGGCGCGATCGCGCGGCACGGGTCCGAAATGACCGAGATCGGCAACGAAGGCATCGAAGTGGCCGAGGCCCATGGCATCCGCGTCATGCGGGCAGCGTCGCAGTTTTATCCGTTCGCCACACACTTGTGCCTGCGGTCCAACCCGCCAACCGAGGCCGAGCTGGTTGAACTGGGCGGGCGCACAGATGAGTGGTTGGCTGTAAACCCCTACAATTATGGACCGGCGATGGCCTCGATTCTGGCAGACGTGTATTTGCGTGCGGGCGATCTGTCCGCAGCAGACCGCATTATGGACCAAGGCACCAAGACAGAAACCGCCACCGGAGAGACCTGGACCTCGTCGGAGATGCTGCGCATGCGGGCGCGGATTGCCGAAGCGCGTGGAGATGCGGACGCGGCCTATCGATTGCGGGCTGATGCCTTGGAAACGGCCCACCGCACACAGGCCGCCACCATCGCCCTTCGCATCACCTGCGATATTGCCGAGGCCGATCCAAACCCGGCCACGATCCGGGTGGTGGCAGAGGCGATGTCAAAGATGATCTCGCATGATGACGGCTGGGACGTCCGGCGTGCAGAGGCTCTGCTTTAGCGCGCGGCCGCGACCTGAGCAAACGCACCGCCCAATACCAGGTGCTCCAGCACGTTGAACACATGAGGCATTGCGTGTTGACGCCCCAATCGGGTTGCCACCTCTTGCACTGGCGCGGGCGGACGGCAGGCCGCTGCGATATCAAGGGCTGTGACCGGGCCAAAGCCGGTGAACACGTCACCGCTGGCTGGAAGATCAATGGCCGGGGTCCAACGGATGCAATCACGGTCCAGCACCGGCGCGCGAGTTAGCGGATGGGCCAGCGTCACCGGTCCGGGCCCAAGCTGGGGAAGAACAATGCCAGTCTCAATTGGGTCAGGCTGCTGAAACCAGAATGCGCCATGGAACCGGCGTTGATCTTGGTACGCCCGCGCGGTGGCGGTGCGGGCGGCGGCAACGGCTTGAGTGTGTTTGTGGCGCACAAAGGCCATAGCCGCTTTGGTGTCACCTGTCGGATCAAGGATCGTGCGCACCGCCACTGCTGCCTGCACTGCGCTGCGCACGGCATGCACCAGCCCATGCGATGCGATGGGATCCCGGGCAAGCGCGGCATCACCAACAAGGATATGGCGCTGGCTGACGACCGGATCGTTGACCGCAGAAAGGCCCGCCGCCGCCGGTGTGCCAACGGTCAGCGATATGGCATGTGCGAAACTCGGGCTGTCGGACAGGCACGCCTGCGCGTAGGCCAAGCGCTGATCAGCAGTCTGACCCGACACACATCGCGCAGATTGAAACAGTGCGCCATGCACCATGCCCACATCGAGGCTGGACGCCCACAACCAGCCGTCCGGCATCGCCTCGAGCCACATGGTATGATTGGGTGCGTCGATCTGTGCGGTAAACGGCAATGCCACCAGATCGGACGCGGGCCGCTTCGTCGCATGTCGCCCGCGCGCATCAATGACCATCTGGCACGTCACCGTGCCTGCATCTGTTGTCACCTCTGCGCCAGTGTCACCTGTGATGATCTTGCGCACCCGCGCAGGTAAGAACCGCACATGCCGCAGAGCGTCGGACCTGAGCGCGGTGTGCAAGGCCATACGCGGCAACAGCAGCGGGCCATCCCCCTCGAACACACGGGTTTCAGGAGTGTCACGCCAGTGCATGACCATCTGTGCGGCGGGGCCTTCGCTGGCAGCGCAAAGCGCATCCAAAAGCCCAATATCTTCGGCCAAAGGCGCCCCGGATGCAGGGAAGCTTTCAATGGTGTGGCTGACACCGGACGTCACGGCATCAACCAGCAGCACATCCACCCCTGCCAGGCCAAGTTGGCGCGCGACGATGGCACCGGCCGGGCCTGCACCCAGAACCGCCACCTCGGCCTTATGACTGGGCATCGAACCAATCGGGGCGAAGGGCGGTTAACCGTGCATAGCTGCGCAGACCGTAGTCCAGCCATCCACGCACAAAATCACAGGCGGGGCGACCGGCGTGCAGCACCTCTTGATGACAGCCCCCACCGCAAAGTTTGCGCGCCCAACAGGTTTGACACGGGCTTTGCCGCTCGACCGTGCGGGCGTCCAGAAATGCAGTCCGCGCGGTGTCGTCTGGCCCTGTATCAAGGCTTCCCATCGCGCCAAGGGGGTCTTTTACAAAGCGGTGACAGGCCGAATAGTCCCCGGCTGCATCCACCGCTAGGTAGTCGCGCGCGGCCCCACAGCCGTGGCTGCGGGGTTGACCGCGATGCAATTCGCCCAGCACGGTGGCCAGATTGGCGAACGGGTGGTCCCGCCCGGACGCGACCGCATCCATCCAGACCTCTCCACACGCCGTCATGGCGTCCAGCAGGCGCGCGAAGTCCTGTCCAGCCAAGGCACCCTTTCCCGTTGGTGACGTAATCATCGGCGCCACACCCACGGACGCAAAGCCAAGCGCGCCAATGTCTTCAACCACTTGCAAAATATCGAGGTTAAGCGGGGTCACGGTGACGCGCGCGCCCAATTGGATACGGTTGCCGCGGTCCAAAAGCGGCGCGATCCGTTGCGCCACGCGGTCAAAGCTGCCCTTGCCCGCGCGATCGGGACGCAATCGGTCGTTCACGTCGCGCCCACCATCAAGGCTGACCGTGACAGCAAAGCGGTGCTGCGCAAAGAACTCTGCATCCTCGGGGGATATCAACGTCCCATTGGTGGTGAGCGAATACCCCACCTGCACCGCGCGCGCCGCGCCACGGGTGTTGGCATATTCCACCGATTTGCGGATGAGATCGCGCGCCACCATCGGCTCACCGCCCATGAACGCGATCTTGACGCCGCCTCCGGGCACCGTTGCGGTGATCAGCTGGTCAATGGCGCGCTTGGCCACCTCCCAGCCCATTCGTGTGTCCGCCCCGCCAAAGCTACCGCCTGCCGCATAGCAGTACCCGCAGGCAAGGTTGCAGGTCTGCGACACGGTCAGCGCGAGCGCGCGCACCGGGTGCACATCAACACTTGGCGGGCCTGCCTGCATTGGCGCGTCCAGGCCCAATCGCGCCAATTCGGCATGCGCGGTGTCGTCCCCGGCCAGCAACGCCGCGCGCATCCGGGCTGCTTCTGGCGTGGACAGACCAAAAATCGCGGCCGTGTCGGCCATCAGCAATATATCCCCCGCGACATGGGCCAGTGCACTTGAGCGCGTCTCTTGATCGGGCAAAACCAGCGTCATTCGAATGCCGCAAAGAAAGGCACGCCGATATTGTCGCGTGCCAGTGTCAGGGCAATGTCGTTGAGATCGTGCATCGCGTCACGGGCCTCTGTGATCTTGGCGTTCGCCGCTTGCATATCGCCCAGCGCCGCCTCGATGGCATACGCATCGGCAAGCGCCGCAAGTGCGTTCTTGATCTGCTGGACCGCAGGTTTGACCGCATCACAGCTTGGATCGCCTTGCGTGATCGGGCGCAGATACAGCGGTTCTTGGGCCGCGTATGGCGCTAAAAGCCGTTTGACATCACGGAACTTTTGATAGTGCTGCATGCCGTCGCTGTCGATCCGCACTGCGAGTTGATACAGCCCTTCGGGATAGGGATCCTTGGAGTCCCGCAAGAGGCCCACCAACTTGACATATTCGGTGTCAAGATGCCCGCCCGGACGTTCCACATCGACAAAGTTCTGCAACACGTCCTGCGTCGCGGGCCGCAATTGGCGCGGGCGCCGGACCTCAGTCTTCGTGTCGCTGGCGTCGGGTTCCCCGATGGTTTCAGCGGCCATCAGACAGGGCGTGTAGGGCCCAAGTTTCGGATAGGCCTTATGAACCAGCCAAAGCGTCTGGTTGACCCAACGCAGGTGGGTCATCTCACTTAGGGCGACCGACAGGATCAATTGCCGGGCGGCCCGCAGATCGTCGCGCAGACCCGGCCACGACGCCTCTTGTTCAGCGGTGACCTCACCCGGTTCGCGCAGGCTGAAATAGGCGTAAAGATATTCCATCGCCAGCGTCAGCTCCATCCCGGCAAGCTGTTCGCTCAGGTCGGCCACCATCTCTTCCAGGGTCTCGTAAGGGATCAGTTTGAGCAATGTCGGCACCTCGGGCGTGCCTTTGGTTTCCTGCCCCTGCAACACAAAGTCGAGCTGTTCCCAATGCAGGTTGATCTCGTAGGGGTCGTAGCGTTCCGAGCGGGCTTTGGGCAATGTCGTCAGGGCAGAGACATCCCGAAGCGGCTCGTGCCGTCGCCGCATCCAGTCAATGAAGGTCACAGCCTGTGCCGCGTCATCCGCGTCGGTGCGGTTTTCAAGCTGCTGCTGCGGGTCGTCCACCTCGCCCAACACCACATCGGGGTGGTTCGAGGCCCAGTAGTGGCAGGCACAATCGCGGAAATCATGGGTCCACGGACTGCACATCGACGATGTCAGTTCACCCGGATGATAGACCGGATCAATCATGCCCTCGTCATTCACAAAGATGCGCCTCCGCCCTGTCAGCAACACAGGAACACCCGAAGGCGACCCGTTTGGCCCGCGTTGCGTGAGGCCGATGGTCAGCGGTTTGTCGGGCTCGATCAGCCGGATGATCCACCACGCGGTTTCGCCTTCGTAGGGGATCAGGCCAACCCCGTTCTGGTAGAGCGAATAGTCGTAGAGCATGATCCGCTTGCCGTCCTGTTCGACGAAATGCAGATACCATGTGCCATCGCCCAGCGCCGCCCCTTCCGGCCCCGCGAATTGCCGTTTCAGATCTGTGATCCAGGACGGGCCATCAGCGGTAAAGTGATCGGCGATGATCGGATCGCCCGCCGGATCGGAATAGACCAACCGTGCGCCTTGTGTGCCGTCGGGACCAGCGGGTGTGATGCCAAGAAATTCAAACACCAGCCCCGGAAAGAACCGTACATCCAACTGGCGGACATCAAATTCCAGCCCCGGAAAGCAATTTCCGACACCGGACTCCATCAGGGTCGAGATCGGATTGCCCAGCACCGGTTCCGCATAGACAGGATTGCCATGCGGGTCTGGCCTGGGCGCATTGTTGAGCTGCCTTGGGCTCTGCGATTTCGGGCTCATGACTTGGCCTCCGTCTTGTGTCCATCAAGGTCCGGCTGGACAGTGTGTTTCCAGTCGTCTTCGAGTTTTTCAAGATAGGCCATCAGCAGATCATATTGCCGACGCGTGACTGACAGGGGCACCCCCATCGAATGGCGCATATAAGGCGGCATACGCATGTCGTACACCTGCCCGGTGATCGCGCGCGGATCGCGGTAGGTGATGTCATCGAGACCCGTCCTGTCGCCGAAATCGACTTTGGCATCCGGTTGAACACCGGGGATCTTGGGCAGCTCGGCCACATGGGCAAAAGGCGGGCGCACGATACGGCGCACGCGGTCAGGATCGCGCACAAGAAAGGCGCGCAGGATGGGGCTGTCACACATGCGGGCATGCACCTGTTGCACCACTTGCGTATAGGGCAGCCGGTCATTCGCACCCGAACGCGGTTCAATCGTGTCGCCCTGCCCCGGCGTATATTCCGGCGTCAGGCTCGCATAGGGCGCGTCGGCGTCGCGCATGGATTTCGGCCCCAGCCTTGGGGTCATTCCGGCGTCCCAATCGGGATCGTTCTCGTCGGGTTCGCTGAGCATTTGCGCGTTGCCGTCCAGCGCCCATGACCGTCTTTGGTCAAGATTCACAAGGCTTGCCGTCTCAAAAATCCGACGGAAAAGATCGAGAATTTCAACCGGAGTGCCATCAATATCCAACGCGGCAGGCGGCAGATCACGGTCGTCCAATTCATCCTTGATCGAATACATCGGCCGTTTATCCGGCGCAAAGTCGGGCGGGCCGGCCATCGACCGCGCCTGTGCCTTATGCGCGATCCCGTCCACGGCCAGTTCGGCGGTCAGCACCAGGTCACAGGTGTCGTCGATCACCCCCCAACTGTTGCCAGACCCGACCCGCGCCCCATCGTAGCTGTCCATGGGCGTGGGCCATTTCGGGGCATTGTCGGTGCGGAAATTATAGCCAGACCACGGCGTGTCCGAGCTTAGGATGCGGTTTTGCTTGCGTGTTATCTTGTGGATATTGCCGTATTCCGTAACCGCAGGCGCAAAGGCACCGGGCGGCAAGGGTGACGAAGGGGCCTTGGCCGCTTCGGGGGGGCCATAGGCATCGCCCTTTCCGGGGGTAAAACGAATGCGGACCTGATCCAGCCGTGTCTGACAATTCAGACCGTCCAAGTTTTCCACAAACGTCCGGATCGTGCCAAGCGGCAGCGGCGCGTCTTCGCGCACTAGCGGCACCTGATCTTCGGTATGCGGACTGATCGCATCCAGATGATGGGTCTTGTAGCTGTCGGCGGAAAACACTTTGCGCGCGATAGCCGCACAGGAGGCCAGCTTCGTGCGCGCTTCGGCCTTGCGGTTGGCCGCGACCACGGTAAAGCGCAGGTGCTCGAGTGTGGTGCCCCGCGCCTTTAGAAACGCCTTAGTGACGGGGACGTTCACAACCGCTCCATCCAAGTCCTGCACACGCGCCCAAAGTTCAAAAAAGGGGGCGACGGGTTTGATCCGCCCATGCCGGTCTTTGAAGCGGATTTCGGTTGGTGTCTCCACCCTCAGCGTGAACGGATGATGCCCGTTCCCCTTGGTCGAGGTCTCGATCAGGCTGGGCGCGGGTTCGATCATCGTCTGCACCCCGCGCGCCGGATTTTCATCTAGTTTCCAACGGTAGGCGGGCATCGGCTCTTTTGATCCACCAACACGGGCGATGGCCATGGGTGGGTCAAAGAATATGCCCAACAGGCGCCCTTGTTGCGGGTCACGCCCACACCACGGGGCGCAGGTGTCGGGATCGGCATGGGTGCAGCTGGGTTTGATTGAGGTAGTCATCCTGCGTGCTCCACTTGGTCAATGCCAGGGCCTGTCACGGGCACAGGTTTTGGCCCAATGCTTTGTTCAAACCAGAACATGTTATGCGGATCGACCTTGGCCTTGATCGCTTGCAGACGGGGCAGGTTTTGCCCGAAATAGGCAGTCAGGAAATCCTTGGTGCCCCGGCGCGGATAGTTCTGATACCGCCTTCCGCTGCCCATGCCGCTTGCGATCTCTCCAAGACCGTCAAGCCAATCGACCGATGCCTGCTTGTGGCTGTCAAAGGTCCAGAAGGCCCAACTGAACATATCCACGGACGGATCCCTGTGAACAAACGCCATATCGGTGGGCTTTGGCTCCGCAATCTTGCCACCGTAAAATTCGACGGCAACGAAACAGGTCTTGTCGGGCGCGTTCAGGAAGTGATCGACCACATCGTGCCAGCGGGTTGCCGAATGGTGATCATTGATCAACCAGCCCTCGACCAGCGGCTTGGTGTTCATCGACACGTTCGGCATGTCCAGCCCCGGCGGGGTTACGGTCTGCAACAGCATCTCGTTCAGGCGGGTATAGTGGTGCTTGTCGGTCCAGATCTCGACATCCGCTTTGGGGTCTTCGAGCGTGGCAAGCAAGGGTCCAAGTGCCGCCTGCGCCTCTTGGCGGGTGCCATCGTAAAGCCCGCGTAGCGACAGACAGGGAATTTGGCCGTCAGGATGATCTGCGTCCGGCAGGTACATCATCAGCGCCTGATGCCCCATCTTGGGCGGGCCGGTGTTGGAATACTCGGCCTGCAACAGCTCCAGCACACGGCACACCCTGTCGATATCGGCCTGATGCGCGTGTCGCATGTTCCAACGCAAGCCAAAGCCAAAGAACTTTCGATCCAGTGGCACAGGAGTGTAGAGCACCTCAAGCAGCACGCCGAACTGGTTGCCCGTCCCGCCACGCACCGCCCAGAACAAGTCTTCGTTCTGATCGGCATTGGCGGTCACAATTGTACCATCAGCCAGCGCTATGCGCACACCGATGACCCGGTCGCAATTCATGCCGAACAGCCGCGACGTAAAGCCGTAGCCGCCCCCCATCATGTAGCCCGCGACGTTCACCGTCTCGCATCCGCCACCGGGCAAGTGCAGCTTGTGATACTCCAACATCCGGTTCAGTTTGCGAAAGGTCACACCGGGTCCACAGCGCACCGTTGCAGTGTCCGGGTCTACACCCACATGGTTGAGCCCAGAGGTGTCGATCACAACCTGATCGTTGACCGAATATCCGGCAGTGCAATGTCCCCCGGACCGGGCTGTGACCTGAAGCTTGGATTTGCGCGCGAATTTGAGCGCGGCCACGACATCCGTGTCGCATTCGCAATACACGATCACCTGCGGATATTGCTGGTAAGTGTGCATAAAGATCATCCGGTCGTCGTTGTACCCCGGAGCCCCGGCAAGTTGGACACGGCCACTTAGCTTTTGTTGCAGCTTGGCAAGATCATCGGACTTGTAAGATGGAAGACCGGTTTCTTTCTCTTTGAATGTTTTCCAACGGGCTTCATGACCGTGATGATGGCTGCGATGATCTTTTTGCGTCAATGCTAAATTCCTTGTAAAAACGTTAGCGTAGTCGCAAAGCTCCAAGCTGTCGCATGATTTCTATGTCATGTTTTGAAACACGGCCCAGCGCGCTGAGGCTTGCCATTTCTTGTGGCGCAGTCAGTTCAGCTGCGATGGAAGCCGTCTTTGTGGCGGCGGGCCATCGGGAGGACAAGCGTGGCCGCGAACCCGGCATCGGTGTCGGCCAGCGTCAGCGCACCACCGGCTGCTTGTGCAATTTCAGACGCAATAGACAGGCCAAGCCCGGTGCCAGAGACATCTGCCCGCGCGTGGCGACCGATCAGCGCCGCGCGTTTTTCTGGGGGAATACCGGGGCCGTCATCTGTCACACTCAGGTAGAGATGAGGGTCTTGTTTTTGTGCCGTCAGGGCCACGCGGGACCTTGCATAGCGGGTCGCGTTTTCAGCCAAGGCCCCAAGCGCCTCGGCCAGATCAGATGGGTCCAGTGCCACGGCAAAACCGGGAGGGATGCTTTGCTGCCACCCAAGCCGCGCGCCATCAGGGGTGCGCCGCAGCACGGCAATCACTTGCTCGGCCACCTGAGCCAAGTCTGCATGGGCGGCGTCTGTCCGCGCCGCTGCACTGCGGGCGCGGGCCAGTTCGCGGTCCACCGTGCGCCGCATGGCAAGGGCGGTGTCCTCAATTGCTTCGGCCTCTGCCACGCCTCCTGAAGCGCGCAAACGGCTGGCTTCGCCCATCAGGGCTTGCAGCGGGGTCTTGAGGCCATGCGCCAGGTCGGCAGCACGGGTCCGCGCGCGCGCGACCTCAATTTCGCGGGCCGAGAGCAGAGCGTCGATCTCGGAGGCGACGGGTTGCAATTCAACCGGCCAATCAGTGCCCATGCGCTCAGCCTGTCCAGCGCGCAGCGCAGCCACGCGATCCCCAATCCGCGAAGGGGGCGCAGGCCGACAAACAGTTGCGCCCAGCCCGCTCCTGTCAGTACCAACGCGAGCAACCCAAGATAGGGCGCAAGATCAACCATAAAATCGCGCTGCGCTTGCACCAACTCTGCGGCGGCCATCCCGACAGCGGCCCGGGCGGACTCTCCGCCCAGACGTGCGGGCAACATAACCGAGCGTTCCAGAACCAAAAGCGCATCGCCCTGTGGCCCGGCAAGGTGATGCACGTGCACACCGCCATCGCCCAGCGTATCTGCTGGCAGGGCAAGCGCCGTATCCCAAAGCGACCGGGACCGTTCGATCCCGCCACCCCATTCGATCTGCCAATAAAGCCCACCGTATGGCGTGGCAAAGCGTGGATCGGCCAAAGGGCGTTGTAGGGTCAGCCCGTCTGCGCCGACGTCCAGTCCGGCCAAGACCTGATCAAGCTGCACGCCCAGTTCAGCCACCGCGCGGCGTTCGACATGCGCGCCGAACAACTGCGACAGGCCAATCGCGGTGATCACCAGTGCGACAAGGATCGCCATGGCCCCCGCCAGCGCCAGTCGCAGACGCAAGCTCATGCCGTCTCCAGAAAGTAACCGAACCCGCGTCGCGTGCCGATCACCCCTGCCCCAAGCTTGCGGCGCAGACGGGCGATCACGGCCTCCAGCGCGTTGGCCTCGCGGGCATCATCGTCCCCGTAAAGATGTTCAAGTAATTCGGTCGGTGGGACAGGCCAGTCCCGATGTTGCATCAGGTAGGCCAAAAGCCGGTATTCCAGTGCCGTGACCTGAACCGGCACGCCGCGTAGGGTCACTCCCATCCGGTTGGTATCGAGCGCAAGATCACCTGCCTCTTGGAGCGCGGCGGCGTGCCCCCCCGAGCGCCGAACCAAGGCGCGCGCGCGGGCAACCAGTTCTTCCATCCGAAAGGGTTTGGGCAGGTAGTCATCGGCCCCCGCTTCGATCCCTTCGACCCGTTCCTGCCATGTGCCACGCGCGGTCAGCACGAGCACCGGCATCCTGCGCCCATTGGCACGCCACCGTTTGAGCACCGCCAAGCCATCCAGACCGGGAAGGCCAAGATCCAGAACCACCAGGTCATAATCCTCGGTGTCGCCCAGAAACCACGCATCTTCGCCATCGGCAGTGCGTTCTACCCGGAAACCCGCACCGGCAAGGGCCGCTTCGAGGTCAGATGCAATGCGGGGATCGTCCTCGACGGCAAGCGCGCGCATCATTCGTCCTCGTGTTCGATCTCAAGGATCACGCCGGTCGCGGCGTTGATCTCGATCTCGTACAGCTGACCATTCGTGCCCACCAGCTCAAGCTCGTAGATCCAAATCCCGTCATCTCGATCAAGCTCGACCTCGATCACCCGCCCCGGACGCGCGGTTTGCGCTGCTTGCAAGATATCAGACAGCGGCAGGATCTCTCCGGCCTCCAGCGCATAGCGGGCGCGGTCATGCGCGCTGTCCTTCGCCCAGGCAGGCGCAGCAAGACAGATGAGGAAAAGCGCAAGGGGTTTCATACCGTCAGTCTCTATCGGCAGGAACCTGACAGCAAGCTGACAAACGCCATCAGCTCCGTGTCAGGCGAGTCGGCGCACAACGGTGTCATCGCAGCCATGAGGGCTGCTGGCACATGAAGGACCACCCGAATGAAACGCACCATCCTGTTCACAACATCGCTTGCAACCGCTGTTGGCCTCTTTGCCCTTGGCGCACAGGCACAAGACCAAAGCACACCGGCGCAAACACAAGCCGACCAGCGAATGAGCATCGCGCAGATTGCCGGGATGCTGGAAGGGCAAGGCTACACGGTTCGGGAAATCGAACTTGAGCGGGGCCGCTATGAAGTTGAAATGACTGACGCCAATGGCATGCGGGTCGAAGCCTATCTGAACCCGGTGACCGGCGCAGTCCTGCCCTACCGCGACGATGACAGTACGCGTGGATACGCGCGGGACAATGATCGGTATGATGATGACGATTGACGGTCGGTTGCTCTGACACACCATCGATGCGGGTTCGGGATGCCGAGCCCGCATTTTTCGATGCGCCACGCGCGTAAACGAGACAGGGCTGTGCTTGCTCGGATTATCGCAGGCTGTTTTCAGGCGGGATCATGCAGTGATCCGACCATTTCCCAATGTTCGCCCATCGCAACAATACATGATGTTCCGTTTGCGTAGCTTTGAACCAGCGTCCAGTCTCCGCTGGACGGCGAAATCCAGACTTCCAAAAGCGCATCGGGCCCGCGCATGCCACCGCCAAGTTTTTGCGCACCATGGATGGTCAAAAGCTGCCTTTCCAGACGCGCGCTGTCATCGCAGAACACATCCGCGATCGTCGCCGATCCAGCCTGCGGGACCAACCCCGCTGCACATAAGGTAAAAGCCAAAGTAGAACGCATGATCCAACCGTAACTGCAGAATTACGAGTGTAACAGTTTCATGACGTCTTGTGGATAATTTTAGGTAAAAGGCCGTGGCGCTGCGGCCATAGCATTGCGCGTACGACCCCAGCGCCACGGCCTTTTACAAAACCGTTTCTTTTTCTTCGCAAACCCGAGTCAAAACTGTCGTGATGGCGTCGCAGTCAGCCCGTATCCGCCCCTCAGCACAGGGGGATACAATGCTCGAACTCAAGGCACTGACCAAACGGTTTGGCGACAAGATCGCTGTTGATTCAGCGACATTTCACGTCGACAAGCCCATGATGATCGGCATCATCGGGCGATCAGGTGCAGGCAAGTCAACGCTGTTGCGCATGCTCAACCGGCTAAGCGATGCCAGCGATGGGCACATTCTGTTTGACGGGGCCGAGATCACGACCCTCAAGGGAGCGGCCCGACGCCAATGGCAGTCGCGCTGCGCGATGATCTTCCAACAGTTCAACCTCGTGCCGCGCATGGATGTGGTTTCAAACGTGCTGCATGGCACATTGAACCGCCGGTCCACGCTTGCGACCATGTTCAACCTCTATCCACAGGACGACATCCACAAGGCGATCGAGATCCTCGACCGTTTGGGTATCGCAGAACAAGCGCCAAAGCGCGCCGAGGCGCTTTCAGGCGGACAGCAGCAGCGCGTGGCGATTGCGCGGGCGTTGATGCAGGATCCCAGTATTATCCTTGCCGACGAACCGATTGCGTCGCTTGATCCGATGAATGCCCAGATCGTGATGGATGCGCTGCGCCGTATTCACGAAGAAGACGGGCGGATGGTCATTGCAAACCTGCACACGCTGGACACGGCACGGCGCTATTGCGACCGGGTGATCGGCATGCGTGACGGGCGCATCGTGTTCGACGGGCGGCCCGATCAACTGACAACGGGTGTCGCCCGCGACATCTATGGCGCGGGGGCCGATTTCTCGGAAGCCGCAACCTCGACTGCCATCGAAACACTGGACAGGGCCACCGCAGAGCCTGTTCCGGCCTGAGCCAGTTTCCACCCCGCCCCGGCGGGACCAATCCCGTATCGTATCCTATGGAGAGACAGATGAAAAAGACCATCGCACTTGCCCTTGCCGCATCCACAGCCCTCAGCACCGGGGCGTTCGCCCAAGAGATCAGCGAATTCCGCATCGGCCTTCTGGGCGGCGAGAACGCTCAGGACCGTTTGAACAACAACGAATGCCTGCGCGCCTATACCGAAGAGCTGCTTGGCGTCCCGACCCGCCTGTTCGCCCCTGCCGACTATAACGGCGTGATCCAGGGCCTGCTGGGTGGTTCGCTTGACATGGCATGGCTGGGCGCATCCTCTTATGCCGCGATCTATCTTGAAGACGCCGACGCAGTCGAGCCTGTTTTGGTGAAAACCAACCTCGATGGATCGTTCTCGTATCATTCCATCGGCTTTGCCCGCGCTGACAGCGGTATAACGTCGCTTGAAGACATGCAGGGCAAGGTGTTTGGCTTTGGCGATCCGAACTCCACCTCGGGTTACCTGATCCCGTCCGTCGAAATCCCGCAGGCGACCGGCGCAACCATGGAAGCTGGCGACTACTTTGGCGATGTGACCTTTACCGGTGGTCACGAGCAGACCATCGTTGCCGTGTTCAACGGCGACATCGACGGTGGCGTGACCTGGGCTGACGGCCTGGGCAATTGGGAAGACGGCTACAATTCCGGCGCCCTGCGTCGTGCCGTGGATGCGGGCCTCGTCGACATGAACGAGCTTGTCGAAATCTGGAAGTCCAAGCCGATCCCGGAAGGCCCGGTGGTTCTGCGCAAGGCGATGCCGGACGACGTCAAAGCCAAGATGGTCGACATGGTGTCCAAGCTGCACGAGACCGACGAAACCTGCGCTTACGGTGTCGCGGCTGGTGAAACCGCTGGCTTTGCGCCGATCGGCCACGACGCATACGAAACCATCATCGCGGTCCGTCAGGCGCAGGTCAACAACTGAGCCTAGACACAGATGACCGGACCGGGTGATAGCACACGGTCCGGTCAAACCTGCCCGCCTCCGGTCTAACTTGGGGGCGGGTAAACGCGCCAGAAAAGGCTCCTGCATGACCGACGCCATTCTTCAAAACCCACAATCTGCTGTGGGCGACATCCAGTCCCATTACATGGTTCTGACACGCCAGAAGCGCTTGTATAGCGGTATTGCCATCGCCGTGTTCATCCTGCTGATGGTTTCAGGCTTTTACGTCGCCGACGCGCGCAATGCGGGCGGGTTCTGGGACGGATGGCATCAAATGTTGGATTTTCCGGCCGGTGTGCTGTCAGAGGCATGGGAAAAACGCGCCAATCTACCGGGCTTGATGGTCAAGTATCTTCCAGCGCTTATCGAGACACTCAACATCGCCGCCGTCGCCACCCTGATTGGTGTCTTGGCCGGGTTGGCGCTGTCGCTGATGTCCACACGCGGCCTTGCAAAATGGCCTTTGCTCATCCCGGTGTTCCGGCGCCTGTCTGACGTGCTGCGCGCTGTCCCCGAGATCGTGATCGCGCTGGTGCTTATCTTCATGATGGGCGGCGGACCGGTGCCTGCAATGATCGCTATTGCCCTGCATACTGCCGGAGCAATGGGCAAGCTCTATTCCGAGGTCAACGAGAACGCAGACCTCAAACCAATCGAAGGCTTGGCCTCGGTGGGCGCGAACTGGATGCAGCGCATGACACTGGGCGTGGTACCGCAGGTCGCACCGAATTACCTGTCCTATGCGCTGCTGCGGCTTGAGGTCAACATTCGCGCCTCGGCCATCCTTGGCTTCGTGGGTGCGGGCGGAATCGGCTACGAGCTGCGCAACTCGATGACGTGGGGCCAAGGCCGGTTTGACGAAGCGGCAGCAATCTTCATCCTGCTCTTTGCGACCATTGTGGTGGTTGATCAGGTCTCGTCCCATTTTCGCAATCGCTTGATCGGCACCGGAGGCCACTGACATGAGCACTGCAACCGCTGCCCTGCCCCTCTCCACACTCAAAGATGAGGCCGACCGAATCTTTGCGCGCAAACGGCTTAAGAATTTCAGCATCCCCGGAGCAATCCTTGTTTATCTGGTTTATGTGTTCTTCGCCTTTGACGTACCGGGCCTTGCAGACCGGGTACGGCTCGATAATGCGGCGACGCTGGTATCGGACAGCTACAGCTACAAAACACAGGTCACCCGTGACAACCGATCGGATAAGATCACCGTCGCCAAGGAAGGCGAACGCAAAGGGGCCTATCCCGACGGCACAACGCCCGATTGGGTCGAAATGACCAGTGGCGGGGCCGTGATCGATCTGCCCGACGGACACCGGGTTCTTTTTGGCCCGGACAACAGTGCCGTCTACCTGCATCCCACCTTCGGCGAAATCACCGCACAAGTGACGGCTGCGGATGGCGTGACACTGTCGCTGCCCCAAGCCGATCTGCCCGAATGGATCAGCTATTCCAAGGCGCGGCTGGATATCCGCACCGAAGCAGGCCGCGTGACGATGACACGGTCAAAGACCGAAGTGTTCCGCTATTTCTTTGGTTGGGAGCTGTTCTGGTTCACACTCGACAGTCCCTACCACAACACATCCGCCTTCCAGATCGTGTTCGGTCCGCAACTGGATGCAACACGAGGCAATATCGAAGGGGCGGTTCAGGATTTCTGGAACAATGCCATGTGGCGTCACAAGGACGTGGTGTGGGCGCTTGGTGAAACCATCCTCATGGCTTTTCTTGGCACAATGGGCGCCGCGATGATCGCCCTGCCCTTGGCCTTTGTCGCCGCCAAGAACTTTACCCCGTTTCGGGTGGCCCGTCAGATCACGCGACGTTTGTTCGACTTCGTGCGCGGTGTGGATGCGCTGATCTGGACCATCGTGTTGTCCCGCGCATTTGGTCCCGGTCCTCTGACAGGGGCGCTGGCCATTCTGATCACCGACAGCGGCGGTTTCGGCAAGCTTTTCTCTGAAGCGCTGGAAAACGTGGACGACAAACAGATCGAAGGTGTTGCCTCGACCGGGGCCAAGCCGCTGCAACGGTATCGCTTTGGGGTGATCCCACAGATTATGCCGATCTTGCTCAGTCAGATACTCTACTTTCTTGAATCCAACACACGCTCTGCCACAATTATCGGGGCCATCACTGGTGGCGGCATCGGTCTATTGATCACCCAGGCCATCCAGACCCAGAAAGACTGGGAAGAGGTGTCCTACTACATCGTGCTTGTGATCCTGATGGTCATTGCGATGGACTGGTTTTCAGGCTGGCTGCGCGGCAAGCTGATCGGGCGCAAGGACTGATATGGCGCGCCTGATCCATGATGCACCGTTTGTTCACGAGGGGTGCACCCTGACCGACAGCAGTTTCGGGGCCTATACCGAGATCGGCATGGGCAGTCGGGTGAGCAATAGCCATATCGGCGATTACAGCTATTGCGACCGCTACGGCGACATCGCCAATGCGGATGTGGGCAAGTTCGCCAATATCGCCAGCTTTGTGCGGATTGGTGCCACGGACCATCCGCTGGGCACGGCAGCCTGCCACCACTTCCTGTATCGGTCGCAGGACTATTGGGACGATGCCCGCCCGGACGCCGAGTTCCTAAACCATCGCAAGTCCCGCCGCACGGTGATCGGCCATGATACCTGGATCGGCCACGGCGCGATGATCAAGCCCGAGGTCACACTGGGCCACGGGGCTGTGGTGGCCAGCGGGTCTGTCGTCACCAAGGACGTGGCCCCCTACACTATCGTCGCCGGCACGCCCGCCCGCCCCTTGCGCGACCGTCAACCGCCCGAGATCGCCACGCGCCTGATTGCACTGGCGTGGTGGGACTGGCCACACGACGCGCTGCGTATGGCGCTTGACGATTTCCGGTCGCTGAGTGCCGAAGCGTTTCTGGAGCGGTTCGGGGGTTAGTGCTCGAGCGTCAGTGTAACCCGGTCCCCGGCAAACCACGTGCGCCCGTATTCAACTGGCTGGCCTGCCGCGTCGACATTGACACTGGTCGCGCGCAACAACGGATCACCCTCGCGCAGATGCAGGTGCAGCGCTTGCGTGACATCGGCCAGAACAGCCGTCAGCCGCGTTGAAGCGCGCGTGTAGTCGGCTACCCCGGATCGGGCCAAGGCTTCGGTGACGCTGCTGGTCTCAGCCAGATGTTGGTCGATCCCGGCAGTCCGGTCCAACGGAAACACGCTCTCAAAGAGCGCAATCGGTGCGTCATCGGCCAGCGACAGCCCGTGGTAGACGCACACCGATGCGCCCAAATCGATCCAGAGTGCACGAGCCTCTGCGGTTGTGGCTGCGCGACATTCGACGCCAAGGATCTGCTTGTCCGGCCTGCGCCCTGCCGCAAGCAGGTTTTCGTGAAACCGGACACGTTCTCCGATGGGATACTCGGTTGGTGTGGCAGCAACAAACGCCCCAGCCCCGCGCCGGGTGCGCACCAGCCCCCCTTCCACCAGGTGCGACAGCGCATGGCGCACGGTGTGACGGTTGACCCCGAACCGGGCGGCCAGTTGGGCCTCGGTCGGCAACTTGTCTCCGGGGCTGTACCGCCCTTCGGATATGTCTGACCGGAGGGTTGTGGCGATCGCTTGCCAAACCGGCGTGCGGGACCGCGGGGGGGCTGCATTGTTACTCAAATTTCACAAATCTCCACTGTCCCAAACCAAGCAATCTGATATGATATGTCTAGTTGTATAGAAAGTGGCAAAGTTGTCGAGATGAAAGACGCAATCGATCCAAATAACGACCGCAAGGCCTTGATGGGCTTGATGGCCAAGGCCCCCGAGGGCCGCATCGCCAGTTTGCTGGATGCAGCACTGCCCCGACCGGGCTTTACATGGCTGCGCGCACCCGAAATTGGCAGCGTCATGGTGCGTGGGCGCGCAGGCGGAACTGGCGCGCCGTTCAACCTTGGCGAAATGACCGTAACACGCTGTGCGCTGACCCTGTCTGATGGCGCAGTGGGGCATGCCTATATCAAAGGCCGCAGCAAGACCGACGCCGAAGCGGCGGCGCTGGTGGATGCATTGATGCAGACCGATGCAGCTGATGATCTGCGCGCCAAGGTGCTGGGCCCGCTGGCGCAGGACCAAGACAGCCGCCGAACGCAAAGAGCGGAAAAAGCAGCCGCAACTAAGGTCGATTTTTTCACGATGGTGCGGGGGGAAGACTGATGCAGGCGCAAATGCTTGAAGGTGGGTTTGCCGATCCGGCGACCGCGTCTGCCCATGTTTTTCGCGCGATCATGGAGGCGATGGCCCGGCCCGGAACGCTTTGGTCCTTGGCCGGGGCTGCCCCCCCAGCCCCGCTGTCACCTGCTGCGGGGGCCGCGCTTTTGACGCTGTGTGACACCGAAACGCCACTTTACCTAGCCGGAGATGCCGATTGCGATGCTGTGCGCGCGTGGGTGGCATTTCACACCGGCGCACCGTTGGTGGGACCAAAGGATTGTATGTTCGCGTTGGGGACTTGGGAAGCTCTTGGCCCGTTGTCGGTCTACCCTGTTGGCACATCGGAATACCCGGACAGATCTGCGACGCTGATTGTCGAATGTTCGTATCTTCGCACAGAGGGCGCAACTCTGACCGGCCCCGGCATCCGCGACACCGCGGCACTCTCCCTTCCCGAGACACAGGCATTTCAGGACAACGCAGCACTTTTCCCGCTGGGTCTGGATTTCTTTTTCACCAGCGGCGTCCGCATCGCGGCGCTGCCACGCTCGACCAAGGTGCGCTGATATGTATGTCGCAGTCAAAGGCGGTGAACGCGCCATTCAGAACGCCCATGCCTGGATGGCCGAAGAACGGCGCGGCGACACCGCAGTGCCCGAACTGTCGGTCGCGCAAATCCGCGAACAACTGGCCCTTGCCGTAAACCGGGTGATGGCCGAAGGGTCGCTTTATGACCCCGATTTGGCGGCGCTTGCGATCAAGCAGGCGCGCGGCGATCTGATCGAAGCGATATTTCTGATCCGCGCCTACCGCACCACGCTGCCGCGGTTCGGCGCATCGCGTCCGGTGGACACGGGCATCATGGCCTGCGACCGCCGTATCTCGGCAACGTTCAAGGATTTGCCGGGCGGGCAGGTTCTTGGACCCACATTTGACTACACCCACCGGCTTTTGGATTTCAAACTGGCCGCAGAGGGCGACACCGCGATCGCGCCAAGCAAAAAGGCCGACCCCGGCCCTGTGCCGCATGTGACCGGGTTTCTGAACCGCGAGGGGCTGATCGAAGACGCGCCACATGATGATACGCCCCCGCCGGATCTGACGCGAGAGCCATTGGAAATGCCCGCTGATCGCGCCCTGCGTCTGCAAGCCCTGACCCGCGCGGATGAAGGCTTCACTCTCTCGATGGCTTATTCGACCCAACGCGGCTATGCGCGCAACCACGCGTTTGTCGGCGAGTTGCGCATTGGAACCGTTCCGGTCGAAATGGACATCCCCGAGCTAGGGTTCGCCATCGAGATCGGCGAGGTCACCCTGACCGAATGCGAAACCGTAAACCAGTTCAAAGGGTCAAAAACCGAGCCCCCACAATTCACGCGCGGCTATGGGCTGGTGTTTGGCCAGACCGAACGCAAGGCCATCTCCATGGCCTTGGTCGACCGCGCATTGCGCTGGGAAGAGCTGGGAGAGGACAATGTCGGTGCTCCGGCGCAGGACGCGGAATTCGTGCTGTATCATGCTGACAACATTCAGGCGACGGGGTTCCTCGAACATATCAAACTGCCGCATTACGTCGACTTCCAGTCCGAGCTTGAACTGGTGCGCAAGCTGCGCCGCGAGGCCGAGGTCTCGCAACATCAGGAGGCCGCAGAATGATACAAAGACACGTCGTCTTCGACATCGGTGGGGTGCTGATCGACTGGCAGCCGCACTTGGCGTGGCAAGACCAGCTTGGTTCTGTCGAGGCGGCCCATGCCTTTATCGACCGCACAGGGTTCAAAGCCCTGAACGCGCGGGCTGATGGTGGCGAGCGATTTGCCGATCTTGCGCGCGAGATCGCCGATCCAGAAGACCGCGCACGGTTCAGCGATTATGTTGCGCTTTATACCCGCACGGTTGTTGATCCGATCTCGGGCACATGGGACATTCTTGACCGGCTCAAGGCGCAAGGCACACCTGTCCATGCGATCACCAATTGGTCTGCGGAAACATGGCCCGAGGGCCTCAAGGTACATCCCCGGCTTGGCGATGTGTTCGAAACGCTGGTTGTGTCAGGCCGTGAAGGCGTGATGAAACCGGACCCGCGTATCTTTCACCTGTTGTGCGATCGTGCCGGGGTGTCCCCGCAAGACTGCATCTTTATCGATGACGGGTTGCACAATATCGACGGCGCAAGGGCAGTCGGAATGGACGGTATCCACTTCACCTCTCCCGCAGCGTTGGCCGCTGCGCTGATCGACAGAGCTGTGCTATGATCCGCCCCAACGCTGCCCCCGCGCGCGGTGCCGTTTCAGCCCTGCCGGCGTTTGAGCGGCAAATCAAAGATACCGCTTTGGTTGGACGTGTCTGCAAACCAGCCATCTGGCCCGATCACATCGCTTGGCAGCACCCGTTCAAGCCGCGGCAAGACACGGAACAGAACAGGTTCCAGCAGCAACCACGCGGCAAGGGCAAGGCCAAGTCCGGCCAGCACTTCAATCATCAACGCACCCATAAGACCCCCGGAGTTGCGACCATCGACTCTGTGACCCGGATTAACCACAGCAGTGAGACAGTCTTGTGACACCCACTTCCGACTACAACTTTGCGTATCTCGACGAACAGACCAAACGGATGATCCGACGGGCCATCCTCAAGGGGCTGGCGATCCCCGGCTATCAGGTGCCTTTTGCCAGCCGCGAAATGCCGATGCCCTATGGCTGGGGCACGGGGGGCGTTCAGGTATCTGCCGCTGTGCTGACGCCCGAGGACCGGTTCAAGGTCATTGACCAAGGCGCGGATGATACCACCAATGCCGTTTCGATCCGTACGTTTTTCGAACGCACGGCAGGCGTTGCCACCACCACGGCGACCACCGACGCGACCGTGATCCAGACCCGGCACCGCATCCCCGAGGTGCCGTTGTCCGAAGGCCAGATCCTTGTCTACCAGGTGCCGATCCCCGAACCGCTGCGGTTTCTGGAACCGCGCGAAAGCGAGACCCGCAAGATGCACAGCCTCGAAGAATACGGGCTGATGCATGTGAGGCTTTACGAGGATATCGCGCGCCACGGGCATATCGCCACGTCCTATGCCTACCCGGTCAAGGTCGAAGCACGATACGTTATGGATCCGTCCCCGATCCCGAAATTCGACAATCCAAAGCTGGGCGATTGCCCCGCGATCCAGCTCTTTGGTGCAGGCCGCGAACAGCGCATCTATGCGCTGCCGCCCTATACGCAGGTTGTCAGCCTCGATTTCGAAGATCACCCGTTCGAAGCGTCCAAGGCGGATCACCCTTGCGGCATGTGCGGGGCTGCGGACAGCTATCTGGACGAGGTGATCGTCGATGACGCGGGCGGACGGATGTTCGTCTGTTCGGACACCGATTACTGCGAAGGGCGGCAATTGGCCGGACATCGTGGAAAGGACGCGGCATGACCCCTCTTCTCTCTGTCCAGAACATCACCAAACGCTACGGCGCGCATATCGGCTGTGCCGACGTGACTTTCGACCTCTATCCCGGGGAAGTCATGGGCATTGTCGGGGAAAGCGGGTCGGGCAAGTCCACGTTGCTCAATTGTATGGCTGGGCATCTTGCGCCCGACGCAGGCGCGGTTGTGTTCGACACCCGCGGCCACGGACCCCGCGACACGCTCACAATGAGCGAACCCGAGCGCCGAATGCTGTCGCGCACCGATTGGGCCTTTGTCCACCAGCATGCCCGCGACGGGTTGCGGATGGGCGTCAGTGCAGGCGGCAATGTCGGCGAGCGGCTTATGGCTGTCGGCGCGCGGAACTATGGCGACATACGCGAGACTGCGGTGGATTGGCTTGGCCGGGTCGAGATTGACGCAAGCCGCGTGGACGACCGACCCACCACGTTCTCTGGCGGCATGCAGCAGCGCTTGCAGATCGCCCGCAATCTTGTCACCGACCCGCGCCTTGTGTTCATGGACGAACCCACCGGCGGGCTGGATGTCAGCGTACAGGCGCGGTTGCTTGACCTCTTGCGCGGATTGGTGCGCGACATGGGGTTGTCGGCCATCATCGTCACCCACGACCTTGCCGTGGTGCGCCTTTTGGCCGACCGCCTGATGGTGATGAAGGACGGGCATGTGGTCGAAGCGGGTTTGACCGACCAGGTGCTCGACGACCCGCAGCATGCCTATACCCAACTTCTTGTCAGCTCTGTTTTGCAGGTGTGAGACCATGATCGACCTTTCCAACGTATCCAAGACCTTCACCCTGCACAATCAGGGCAGCGCGGTGATCGAAGTGCTGAACGATGTCAGCTTGCATGTCGCCGCTGGCGAATGTGTGGCGCTGACCGGCGCGTCGGGTGCCGGAAAATCAACGCTGATGCGCATGATCTACGGCAATTACCGCGCGCAATCCGGGGCGATCCGGGTCGGCGGCGTGGACCTTGTGCAATCCGAACCCCGCCAGATCATTCAGATCCGCCGCGAGGTGCTGGGATATGTCAGTCAATTCCTGCGGGTCGTGCCACGCGTGCCGACACTCGACGTGGTGGCTGACCCTTTGCGCGCTGTTGGCGTCAACGGCGACGCGGCGCGCGCGCGGGCGTCAGAGCTTTTGGCGCGGCTCAACATCCCCGAGCGGCTTTGGTCTTTGTCCCCCACCACGTTCTCGGGCGGCGAACAGCAACGCGTGAACATCGCACGCGGATTTGCCCACCCTTACCCTGCAATGCTGCTGGATGAACCAACAGCCAGCCTAGACGCAGTAAACCGCGACGTTGTGCTGTCCCTGATCGAAGAGGCCAAGGCGCGCGGGGCGGCGATCATCGGTATCTTCCATGACGAGGCAGCACGCGCCCGTGTATGCACCCGCGAAATCGATGTCAGCCACTTTACCCCGGCACGCGCGGCATGACGGGGGGCCGCCTTATCGCAGTGGTTGGGCCGTCCGGCGTTGGCAAGGACAGCGTGATGGACGGCATGATCGCCGCACGCCCGGATATGCGCCTTGTGCGCCGCACTATCACCCGCGCGCCCGGATTGGGCGGCGAGGATTACACCGCCGTGACGCAAGACGCTTTCGACGCCGCCGCACAGAAGCGTGCGTTCTGTGTGTATTGGTCGGCGCATGGACTGTCATATGGCATCCCGGCGGATGTCCTTACAGACGTGAAAGGCGGCAAAGACTGCCTTGCCAACTTCTCGCGCAGCGCGTTGATACAGGCCAGATCACTTTTCCCAGACCTCATTGTCCTCAACATCACCGCCTCACCCGCCACGCTGGCCCACCGACTTGCCGGACGCGGCCGCGAAACCGAGGCCGAGATCGCCGCCCGCCTGGCGCAGGCGGATAAGGCGCTGCCCTCAGGCCTGAACGTCGTGACCGTCACCAATGACGGCGCTCTCGAAGACACCGTCACGCAGGCACTTGCCGCGCTTCAGCCCGTGAGGGCGTAACGGTGGATCAGTTCAAACCGTCCATCTGGCCGTTCTCCAACCAATGCGACCGCATCCAGAGCAAAGGGCGCTGGAAGGGACGGCATGTGCGCTTGCACGGTTTGGAGCCAGTGGTCAGTGTCTTCGACAAGCACGCGCCCTGTCAGCGTCAGATGAAACCGGAATTCGTCCATCACATACGGATATCCCCAACGAAGCAACAGCGCGTCCTGCTTCGCAGACAGGCGCGATTTGCGGCGGCGGGCCAGCTCGGCCATGTCTGGCGGGGCGCGGAAGACGTCCAACGTCTCGACGCACGTTGCGGCAACCCGCGAAATGCCGGACGTGTCGCCCACAGGGGTCAGCGCAAGAAAGCGCCCCAGCGCGGTCAGCGCGAGCCCCTCGCTCTGAGCGGGCGCACAGCGCTGCGCCATGTCCGCCACGGCGGTGTTCAGACTGTCGAGGGTACTGCCCTCTGCCAAACGGAAGGGCGGTTTCAACGTCCCGTGAAATCCATATTTTCGCGGTGTCATCGTCACGTCATCAAGACCGGGCACATCAGGCTGACGGGAAGGCCGAGCAGCCGACAGATCCCATCCCAGCCACGTGGCCCCGAAATCGGCCAAAGCCCCTTCGGCGGGCACGTAATAGATCGCAAAACGAGTGAATGACATGAACTCTCCTTTCATTTCGACCCATTTGGCAGAGGCACATGACGGTTCCATGTCAGAGGTGCTGCATCTTGCCAATGCCCGCCTTGTCCTGTCCGACCGCGTCATGACTGGCCATATCATGATCATCGACGGTCGGATTGTCGCCATTGTCGAAGGTGACCGGGTGCCCAGCGGCGCGGTGGACTGCAAGGGTGACTATGTCATGCCCGGTCTGGTGGAACTGCATACCGACAATCTGGAGCGGCATATCGAACCGCGCCCAAAGGTGGATTGGCCGCATCTTCCGGCGTTGCTGGCCCATGATGCAGAGCTGGCATCTACGGGCATCACCACGGTGTTTGACGCGCTGCGCGTGGGGTCGATCCACAGTGCAAAATCTGGTTATGGCGAATACGCCCGTAAACTGGCTGATGAATTGCTGGACGCCCGCGCGGCAGGGCATTTCAAGATCAGCCATTTCCTGCACCTGCGGGCCGAGATCTGCTCGGAGACATTGCTTGAGGAAATGGCTGCGTTTGGCCCCAAGGATCGGGTTGGCATTGTCAGCTTGATGGACCACACGCCCGGACAGCGACAGTTCCGCGATTTGACGGCGCTCAAGAATTACGTAGCGAAAAAACGCGGTATGAACGACGCGGATTTCGTCGAGCATGTCGAAAACCTTAAGCAGTTGCAGACGAAATACGGGGCCGTTCACGAAAAAGGCGCGGTGCGTGAGGCACAGCGCTACGGGGCCGTTATTGCCAGCCACGACGACACCACAGCCGATCAGGTCGCGGCATCGGCTGCGAACGGTGTGGACTTTGCCGAATTCCCGACAACCCGCGAAGCCGCTGCCGCATGCCGCGCGCACGGGATCGCGGTAATGATGGGCGCACCCAACCTCATTCGCGGAGGGTCGCATTCCGGCAACGTGGCCGCGTGGGAACTGGCCCATGCCCAGATGCTCAACATCCTGTCATCTGACTATGTCCCGGCCGCATTGCTGATGTCCGCGTTCCAGCTGGCCGAAATTTGGGATAACCTGCCCGCAGCCATTGCCTGCGTGACCCAAACCCCGGCCAAGGCAGTCGGTTTGTCGGATCGCGGTCGGCTGGAAGAAGGGCTGCGCGGCGATGTGATCCGGGTCAGGACCGTTGGGCAGACACCATTGCTGCGCGGTGTCTGGAGCCGGGGTGCGCGTGTCGCCTGACCTTTGGCAACGTCCCATGCCCAGCCGTGCACCGGAGATCGACATTTCCCCAGCCCGATGCACGCACTGTATAACCACGAGGAACCTATGACCGCCACCACCTTCCAAGGCGCGTCCGTTTTTATACCTGACGGAATAGACGACACGACCATGACATTTGCGGACGACCATGTTGCGCTCTTTGGGCGTGCCCGGGAACGGCGCCGGGGTGTGCCCGCTGCCATCGAACAAGTCGCAGAAACGGCCAGTGCCATAAACCCGACAGATCGTGCCGACATCGCGCTGGGCAAACGCGCCGATCTTGTTTTGCTGGACTGTCCCGCCGCCCGGCCCCCGGCGGTTCAAGGCACGTGGGTGTTGGGCCGTCCAGCCGATAGCGGGTGGCCTGCCGGATGATCACCCGCGACCACCTGCCAGCCATCGGGCTTGGGATGAGCCAGGTCATCGGCTACGGCACCTTGATGTACGCGTATGCAATCCTGCTGCCGCATATGGCACAAGATCTCGGACTAAGCCTCTCTGGCGCGTTTGGCATCCTGTCGCTGGGATTGTTCTTTGGCGGCATGCTGGCCCCCGTTGCCGGAAAACTGGTCGATCGGTACGGGGGGCGCTGGGTCATGACCTTGGGGTCGGTCGTCGCGGCGCTGGCCGTCCTTTCGTTGAGCACAGTCCAGAGCACATTCGGGTTGTTCATTGCCATTCTGGTTGCCGAAGGCGCAGGCATGTTCGTTTTGTACAATGTCGCGTTTGCGTCTGTGGCGCGGCTTGATCTGGACATACCGGCGCAAAAGTCGATTTCGATCATCACCCTGTTCGGAGGTGTGGCCTCTACGATCTTCTGGCCCCTGACACTGGCGCTTTATACCGCGCTTGGCTGGCAGACCACATGGATCGTGCTCGGCATTGTGTTGCTGATATCCTGCACCCCGATCCATTTCTTTGCTTTGCGCCGCGCCGCGACATCCCCAAACCGCACACCCCGCCGCGCGCCCCCTAACTGGCCGGCACTGACCGGCCCGCAACGGCAAAGCGGCATGATCTGGATGGTGATCTCGTTCGTGTTCTCGGGATACCTGATGGGCGCGGTGATGACGCTTTGGGTGACCAATGTGCAGGATCTGGGCCACTCGGCGGCGATGGCGGCTCTGGCGGGTGCGGTGATCGGACCGTTCAAAACCGTGGGCCGGTTTCTTGAGATGCTGGTCAGCCGCAACCTCTACCCACTAATGACCTACGCGCTGAGCCTCGGGTTGATGCTGGCGGGGTTCAGCGTGTTGCTGGTGCTTGGGTTCACCTTGCCGGGGCTGATGCTGGCAGCGGCGCTTTACGGCATGGGTGACGGGATCAAAACCATCGCCCGCGGCACGCTGCCCTTGGCCCTGTTCGGACCGGACGGCTATGGCGCGCGGCTGGGCTGGATCGCATTCATCCAATTGGGTCTGAACGCCTCTGCGCCCTTTGTCTTTGCATGGATCACGCAGACATTTGGTGGCTGGTGGTCCTTTTCTGTAATGGCCGTTTGTCTTTGCTGCGCGATTGCAACCTACAGTCTGATCCCAGACCCAAGGAGACACCCGAAAGGCTCCGCTCAAGATCGGCGCATGCCTGAAGATCAATGACATCTCACAACAAAGCGCGAAAACACGATCACGGCCGCAAAGTCCGCCCTCGTCGGACATGTTTGTAGGAACTGCATCCACAGCCCGTCCAAGTGTCTTGATGTTGCCAACAAGAACGCCGAAATCCTGCGGTGCGTGAACAGTCATCTTGGTCGTCGGGCACCGCGACCGTCAGGCGCGGCTGGCTTGTGCGCTGAAAAATCAAGATCAGCCAGCTTACCAAGGAAGACGCGATCCACCTGCCCCAGATCAACCAGACGCGCACCTGAGTGGGCGAGCCATGCATAGCATCCTCAGGCGTCAAAGCGCCGGGACGAACACTCCGCCGACAGTGCGGGTTTCAGGGCCAGCAAATCCGTCATTCCGCAGTTTCCACGTACGAGGTCATCCAGTGTGACAAGATCAAGTTCATGATAAAACGCCTCGAGCGCGCGGATGATGAACGATCGCAAACGGCAGGTTGCGGCCAAGGGACAGGTGTTGCGCACCTCGTCAAAACATTCCGCAAAGGGAATTTCTGTCTCGAAGACGCGAAACACCGCTCCGATTGAAATCCGGTCAGATGGCCGGGCCAGACGGATTCCGCCGGACCGTCCCCTGAGCGTTTCAAGATAGCCTTCGACCTGAAGCCGCTGCACGACGCGGGCAACATGATTGATCGACGCATTGCACCGCTCTGCGATGTCAGACGTCCGCACCAAGCGCCCTTCGTTCACCGCGCAAAACATCAAGGTGCGCGCGGCTAGGTTTGTTCGTGTTGTCAATCGCATCTGCGTTCCTTTGGCTTTTGCCGTATATTTCACATCAGAGATGCCGAATTCCTTGATCCAGATCACGTTCAAGCCTTCGATTTTGCCGTAGCAGGCGTCATGGCCACCACGAGCACAGGCATGACCCACCTAAGTATTTCTGACACCGTTGCCCCTGCCGCTCAGCATTTTGGAGCAATGCTGTCGGTTGCCGCCAGTCTGGTCTGGCTGTTGCAAGCATGGGGTATCGCGTGGGGTTTGGCCGCGCTCTTGAACGGGGTGATCTTTTCGGCTTGGGGGTTGGCACTGGGTTTGCTGGCCCTTGGCACCGCGCGCAGCCTCTTGAACAAAGCGGCACACGCGGCACTTGGTGCAGAAGCCGAAGCACGTATACAAACCCTGCGCGCCCAAATCGTTTCGTGCGAGACAACCACAGCAGATCCGTCACACTTTGGCGGGGCTGGGTCAGTGGCGGCTCTGATCACCGAAAAGCTCGACTTATTGCGCCCTTATCTCTTGCGCTACAAACCCGCCCGGATGCGGGTCATGGTGCTGCCTTTGATCATCCTTGCCCTTACGGCGTGGTTCAGTTGGGCCGCGGCGGTGGTTCTTCTGGCAGCAGGCCCGCTGATCCCGGTCTTCATGGCACTGGTGGGATGGGCCGCAAAAGAGGCCAGCAGCCGCCAAATGGCCGAGATCGGATCGCTGAATGATCTGTTGGCCGACCGGCTGGCGGCCTTGTCCGATCTGAAACTGATCGGGGCTGGTGCCCCGGTGATCGAAGGGTTCGCAGACGCGTCAGAACAACTTCGGCATCGCACGATGGCGGTTCTTCGGATCGCCTTTCTGTCCTCAACCGTGTTGGAGTTTTTCTCGGCTTTGGGCGTGGCGATGATCGCTGTTTGGGTTGGGTTTTCCCTGCTGGGGGATATCACTTGGGGGGTTTGGGGCACCCCACTGACCCCCGCCGCCGGGATTTACATCTTGCTACTTGCCCCTGATTTCTTCGCCCCGTTGCGCGATCTGGCCGCTGCTTGGCACGATAAATCCTCTGCCGATGCGGTGATGGAGGATGTCGAAAAGTGGCGCCAAGACCCGCGTCCACCTTTGCTGGGATTGGGGGAAAATGCGACGCCGCTGGTGTTCAAAGGCCTAAGCGCGCGTGGGCTGACGGTCGAAAGGGACATGCGCGTTCTGGGCTTACCCGATCTGGACATCCCGCCCGGCAGCAGCGTTGCAGTGACCGGCCCAAGCGGCGCCGGAAAGACAACGCTGCTGCGCCTGCTTGCGGGGCTGGCAGAGCCAACAACCGGCACGATCCGCACAGGAGACGCCCGTTTGTCGGAAGACACCGCCGATGCATGGCGCGCGATGGTTGGATGGATGCCACAGGCGCCTCGGTTTATGGGGCGGTCGCTGCGCCACAACATCGGATTTGGCGCACCTCTTGATCAGCGGGGTCTTGACAGAGCCTGTGTCACCGCGATCCTGCCCACCCTTCCGGCCCGCGATCTGACGCCGCTTGGTGAAGCTGGTGCTGGCCTGTCTGGTGGTGAGGCGCGGCGGGTGATGCTGGCACGGGCGATGCAGCGGCACCCGGCGATGATCCTCGCAGATGAACCTACGGCTGATCTGGACACCGACACCGCGCAGACAATTATAGACGGGTTGATGGCCTATGTTGCAGATGGCGGAACCGTGATCGTCGCAACGCATGACCCACGCCTGATTGCGCGCATGCACCATCACATCACGCTAAAGGCAACACCATGAAATCCATTGGAAAAATAATGATTTTTCTGATGCGGGGCGAAAAACAAGGCTTTGCGCAGGGATTGGCCCTGTCCTCTACAGTGCTTGTCATGGGTGTGGCCCTATTGGCGCTTTCGGGCTGGTTCATAACCGCAGCCGCCGCAGCGGGCATGGTTGGACTGGGCGCAGTTTTCAACGTCTTTGCACCGTCGGCCCTTGTGAGGTTTCTGGCCCTGGGTCGTACGGTTGCGCGCTACGGCGAGCGGTTGACCACACATGACGCAACCTTGCGCGCCTTGTCGCGTCTGCGTGTCCAGCTTTTGGGCGGCGTTCTGACATCGCCCTACCGACAGCTTGAACGCCTCCGTGCGAGTGTCTTTCTCAACCGCGTCACAGCAGATGTCGACGCGCTTGATGGAATGGCGTTGCGACTTGTGCTCCCTGCTCTTACTGGGGCGGGTGTTATCGGGGTGTCCGCAATGGTCGTCGGACTGCTGGTTCATCCATCGCTCGCAATGGTGATCCTTGTCGGATACGGGATCGGCCCAACCGCCATCTTTTTGGTCGGCCAAAGGCAGGCCAAGCGCCCCGCGCGTCGGGCCGAGGCCGGGATGCAATCCTTGCGCAGCCGGGTGATCGACCTGATCGCGGTCCGCGAAGACCTGATTGCCTTTGGGCAGATGCGCAACACTGCGGACAGCATCACCAAGGCTGTGGGCTACCAATCGCGTGGACAGGCCGAGGTCGAACAGATCGAGCGTCAGACCGGCTTTTGGCTTGAGGTCATGGGATGGCTGGTCGTGTCTGCCTGTTTTGGGCTTGGCGCAACGCTCGCTCAATCAGGAAGCATCACCGCCGCGCAAGCTGCGATCGGTGTCTTTGCGGGGCTGGCCCTGTCTGAAGCGGTTTCGCCAGTGCGCCGCGCCTTGTCCGAAATTGGCCGGATGAGGTCAGCCGCCACACGGGTAAGCCCATTGTTGGCCCAGACCGATCCGATGCAGGACGCGGACCCGCCGCAAACGACAAAGGCGGCGCTTGCGGCCACCACCCTTGAAGCCACCCGTGGTACGGGGGGGGCATCGTTGTTTGAACCCCTGAGCTTTTCTGTGTCAGCGGGCGAAACCGTGGCGCTCACCGGGCGCAGCGGGTGCGGGAAATCAACGGTGTTGCTGATGGCAGCAGGACAGATCGCCCCACATAGCGGGGATATTGCCTTTGGCGGAACAGCACCACGGGACATCGCGCCCGACAGGCTGATGCAACTGGTTGCGATGGTCCCGCAACGCCATGCCTTGGTCGCAGGAACGATTGCAGAGAACCTCCGTCTTGCCGCGCCAACGGCATCCGATTCAGAGCTTTGGTCCGTCCTTGACGCCGCTCAGCTTGGCGAAACTGTTGATGCCAAAGGCGGGTTGGACCTGCGTCTTGGCTTCCGTGGCGCGGGACTGTCAGGGGGTGAAGCACGCCGCTTGGTGATCGCGCGCGCGCTGTTGCGCAAACCACGTTTGCTGCTGCTGGACGAACCAACCGAAGGATTGGACGCGGGGCTGGCGATACGGGTTCTGAATGGGATACGAGGTGTCTTGCCGGATGCAGCAATTCTGATGGCAGCCCACCGCGCTGAAGAAACGGCGTTTGCCGACCGGCTTGTCCCGGTCAGAGCCCCTGCCCTACAACCGGCAAAATAAACCGCACCCAAGCTCGCAATTTTTGACACAGATCAAATAACACATATCTAAATTAGCATATGACTCCGTTAATTCGCATCATGGATGCTAATTTAACGCATTAAGGAGTCCCCCAATGGAGATCGGACTGGTCGAGCTGTCACGCATGCAATTCGCGCTGACAGCCATGTATCACTTTCTCTTCGTGCCGCTGACACTGGGTCTGTCGATCCTCGTGGCGATCATGGAAACCGTATATGTCATGACCAACCGCCCGATCTGGCGGCAGATGACAAAGTTCTGGGGCACGCTGTTCGGCATCAACTTTGTGCTGGGCGTCGCCACAGGGATCACGATGGAATTCCAGTTCGGCATGAACTGGAGCTATTACAGCCACTACGTTGGCGACATCTTCGGTGCGCCGCTGGCCATTGAGGGCCTGATGGCCTTCTTCCTTGAAGCGACGTTTGTTGGCCTCTTCTTCTTCGGTTGGGACAAGCTGAGCAAGGTACAGCACATGGTGGTGGCCTGGCTCGTTGCCATCGGGTCGAATTTCTCGGCGCTGTGGATTCTGATCGCCAATGGCTGGATGCAGAACCCGGTTGGCGCCGAATTCAACCCCGACACGATGCGTATGGAAATGACATCGTTCTTTGATGTTCTGTTTAACGAGGTGGCGCAGGCCAAATTCGTGCACACCGTCTCGGCAGGCTATGTGACCGCCTCGGTCTTCGTACTCGGTGTGTCCGCGCTCTACCTGATCCAGAACAAGCACAAGGATCTGGCCCGCCGGTCGATTGCCGTCGCATCTGCCTTTGGCCTTGCCGCTGCGCTATCCGTTGTCGTTCTGGGCGACGAGTCAGGGTATTCCGCCAGCCACACGCAAAAGATGAAGCTCGCTGCGATCGAGGCAATGTGGGAAACCCATGACGCACCTGCCCCCTTCACCGCAATCGGCTTTCCCGACCAAGCGGCGCGCGAGACCCACTATGCAGTGGAAATCCCGTGGGCCATGGGGCTGATCGGCACCCGCAGCCTGACCACGGAAATCCCCGGCATCAATGATCTCGTAGCTGAATCCGAGGTCAAAATCCGCGACGGTCTCATTGCTTATGATGCGCTGATGTCGATCCGTGAACAGCGTGATGCGACCCCGCAAACTGTGCGTGACACCTTTGAGGCGCACTCTGAGAACCTTGGCTATGCGCTTCTGCTTAAACGGTATGTGGATGATCCCCGCGATGCGACCGAGGCGCAGATCAAGATGGCGGCTGACGACACGGTGCCCGGTGTGGCGCCCCTGTTCTGGGCCTTCCGCATCATGGTGGCGCTTGGCTTTAGCTTTATCGCGGTGATGG
The DNA here is from genome assembly GCF_051251565.1 of Marivita sp. GTDB lineage: Bacteria > Pseudomonadota > Alphaproteobacteria > Rhodobacterales > Rhodobacteraceae > Marivita. The sequence goes on from NZ_JBPOFB010000010.1 coordinate 52,602, forward strand.
CGTATTTCTTCTATCGCGCCTCGTTTCGGAACATGCAGTTCCCACGCTGGTCGCTTTATGCCGCTGTTGCCATCATCCCAACGCCATGGATCGCGGCTGAACTGGGCTGGTTCGTAGCCGAGTTTGGCCGCCAGCCCTGGACCGTGGACGGCGTGTTGCCCACAGCGCTCAGCGCCTCGCACCTGAGCATTGCCGATCTGCTGATTACGCTTGCCGGGTTCCTGATCTTCTACTCCGTACTTTTCGTGATCGAGGTGAGCCTGATGGTGAAATACATCCGCAAGGGCCCGTTTCAGGACGTTGACGAAACCAACGAATGGCAAGCCCGGCACGAGGCGCGCCTGCGCGGACAAGCCGACACCCCGTCCCTTGTTGCCACCCCTGCGGAGTAAGATTGATGATCCTTTTTGAACTGATCGAATACGACATCCTGCGCGTGATCTGGTGGGCGCTTCTGGGCGTGCTTCTGATCGGATTTGCCCTGACCGACGGTTTCGATATGGGGGTTGGCGCATTGCTGCCCTTCGTCGCCAAGACCGATGTCGAACGCCGCGTGGCGATCAACACGGTCGGCCCGGTCTGGGAAGGCAACCAAGTGTGGTTCATCCTTGGCGGCGGCGCGATCTTTGCCGCATGGCCGCCGCTTTATGCGGTAAGCTTTTCGGGCTTCTACCTTGCGATGTTTGTAATTCTAGCGGCCTTCATCGTGCGCCCGGTTGCTTTCAAGTACAGGTCCAAGCGAGAAAACACCACATGGCGCACACGTTGGGACTGGGCCTTGTTTACGGGCGGTGCCGTTCCCGCGCTTTTGTTCGGTGTGGCTGTGGGCAACGTCCTTCTAGGTGTGCCGTTCTACCTGACCGAAGACCTGATGCCGATGTATCCGGGCAACTTTGCCATCAAGTTCATCGGCTTGCTGCGCCCCTTCGCTTTGCTTGCCGGTGTCGTGTCGCTGTCGATGTTGCTGATGCACGGGGCAGCTTGGTTGTCGCTCAAGGCCGAAGGCGTGGTCGCTGAACGCGCCCGGTCCATCGGGATCAAGGCCGGGATCGTCGCCGCGGTGGGTTACGCGCTGGCGGGTCTTTGGCTGGCGGTTGGCATCGACGGTTTTGCCTTGGGTGAAGTTGTCGCCAACGGTCCGTCCAACCCACTCTACTCGGACGTCACCCGCAGTGGATCATGGCTATCTGCTTATGCTCTGCGCCCGTGGATCGTGATCGCGCCGCTTATGGGCTTTGCCGGAATCGCACTGGCCGTGTTAGGACTGCGCGCCGGCCGTGAAGTGTCGACCCTGCTATGGTCGAAAATGGGCATACTCGGGATCATCTCGTCCGTCGGCCTGACCATGTTCCCGTTCATCCTGCCCTCGACCCTTGATCCCAAAAGCTCTTTGACTGTGTGGGACGCCTCGTCCTCGCACCAGACGCTGTTCATCATGCTGGTGGTCACGGCAATCTTCATGCCGCTGATCCTGATGTACACGGCGTGGGTCTACAAAGTGCTCTGGGGCAAGGTCACCGAGGCGCAAGTCACCGAAAACCCCGAAACCGTTTACTGAAGGAGACCTGACCGATGTGGTATTTCGCATGGCTTCTCGGACTGCCGCTTGCCGCGCTGTTCGCTGTTCTGAACGCAATCTGGCTGGAGATGCGCACCGACGCGTGTTTCTCAGAAGAGGGCGACTGTCCGATGGGGGATCACACCCGCCAAAAGTCTGCACACTGAATGACTGGGGGGGTGTCCCTTCCTCCCCCTGTCCGGCGTGGACCCCGTTAAGACGAGGGGTCCGCGCCAAAAGACATAGTTAAACCACCGTCTCAAAAAGGATACCCAACATGAAAAACCTGATCCTCGCAGCATGTGCCGCACTGACCTTGACAGGACCGGCGCTGGCGCAAGACGCGCCTGATACCTTGATCACCATCCTGACCGCGCCCGAACCACAGACCCAGCTTATGGCAATGGTTCTGGCCATGCAGGCGGCGCAGCAAGGTGCGACCCCGCATATCCTGCTTTGCGGCCCGGCGGGTGATATCGCCCTCAAGGACGCGCCGGACTCGGCCACCGCGCCGCAACCGCCGCGTGACATGAGCCCAAAAGCTCTCTTGACCCAGATTGCGGCCCTTCCGGGAGCCAAGGTCGAGGTTTGCGCCATTTACCTGCCCGGCAAAGGCGCGCAGCCCGATGTGCTGATGGACGGCGTCACCGTCGCCCAGCCCCCCGCAATGGCGGCGGCGATGATCGCGCCAAATGCCCGGATCGCAAGTTATTAAACCAGTTCAGCCAAAACCGCGCCTGCCTCAGCCCTTTGGTTGAGGCAGGCGATTTTCGACTGGCTTGACATATATCAAAACACGAATGCGTGGATGTCATATTCTGCATTGAGAATGTCTTTTGTGAGGAGGAGGATATGACCAAGCTGACCGCAACGCGGCGTCAGTTCTTCGGGCTTGCCGCTGGTGGCGCTGTTGCCGCTGCATGGGCGACACCGGACCGGGCGCAAGCCCAGACTGCCACCAAAGCCCGTATCGTGATCATTGGTGCGGGGGCCGGTGGAACCGCGCTTGCGAACCGGTTGGTGACACGGCTGGACGGGGCAGAGATCACACTGATCGACCCGCGCGCGACACATCTGTACCAGCCCGGTTTGTCGCTGGTTGCAGCCGGGTTGAAACCTGCAAGCTATGTCATGTCCAAAACAACGGATTGGTTGCCGCAGGGTATCACGCTGATCACCGAGGCCGCCACCGCGATTGATCCCGAGGCCAAGACAGTCGATACCGCAAGCGGTCAGACCATCGCTTATGATTTCCTAGTTGTGGCCCCTGGCCTGATCCTGGATCACGATGCGATCGAAGGCTTTTCGCTTGATATGGTGGGACAGAACGGCATCGGTGCGCTCTATGCCGGGCCGGACTATGCCGCCGCAACATGGCAGGCGGCTCGGGCCTATACCGAAACTGGCGGTGTGGGCCTGTTCACCCGTCCAGCAACCGAAATGAAATGCGCCGGTGCGCCGCTCAAGCATACGTTCCTGATCGAGGATATCGCCCGCACCGCTGGCACGCGCGGCAAGCTTGATGTGCATTACATGGCCAACAACAACAGCCTGTTCGGTGTGCCCATCGTATCGGAAAAAGTGCGGATGCTGTTCGGCGACCGGGGGATCACGCCCGCCTATTCCCATGTTCTCAGCGGTATCGACGCAGGGGCAAAAACCGCCACCTTCGACACGCCAGATGGCCCCGTCACCCGCGACTACGATTATATCCATGTCATCCCGCCACAGCGCGCGCCCGATGTAATCCGCCAATCCGGGCTAAGCTGGGCCGATAAATGGACGGATCAGGGCTGGGTCGAGTGTGACATGGCCACGCTGCGCCACTTGCGCTACGACACGATCTGGGCGCTTGGCGATGTGGCCGGTGTGCCCAAGGGCAAGACTGCCGCGTCCGTAAAGTGGCAAGTGCCTGTCATCGAAGACGGATTGATCTCTGCCATCGAAGGGCGCGAACCGACCGAGACCTATAATGGCTATACCTCGTGCCCGATGATCACCCGGGTCGGTCGCGCCATGTTGGTGGAATTCGACTACAACAACAATCTTACCCCATCTTTCCCCGGCATCATTGCCCCACTTGAAGAGCTTTGGATCAGTTGGCTGATGAAGGAAGTGGCGCTGAAAGCCACCTACAATGCCATGCTGCGCGGTCGCGCTTAAGGAGATAGATCATGAAAGATTTGACATTTGGAACCATCCTCGCCGTGTTCGAAGAGATCTTTGGGACAGGGCTGTTTTGGGCAATGGTGGGCGTGGCGGTTTTGGTGACGGTTGCGTATATTTACGTCCTTGTCCGTGATCGCAGTATATCGTGGCGCAAGTTCTTGCTGGCACAGGTTTCCATGCCCGTTGGTGCCATAGCGGCAGTGTGGTTCGTTCTCGTGATGACGAATTCCGAGCTGCGTAATCTGGGTGGTCCGGTAGACGTGATCGTCTTTCTTGCAATTGGTGTCGCGGGTGCGATCGGCACGGCAGTCCTTGTCTATACCGTGCAATCGCTTCTGCTGCGCCGGACATCCTGAACGCCATCAACGGCGCGTCGGAATGAACGCGCACGGCTCAGACCGCCTCAATGGCCACCGCGACGCCCTGCCCGACCCCGACACACATGGTCGACAGGGCGCGCCTGCCGCCAGAGATTTGCAATTCGAGCGCGGCCGTGCCCACGATCCGCGCGCCAGACATCCCCAATGGATGGCCCAGCGCAATTGCGCCACCGTTCGGGTTGACCCGTGGGTCATCATCCGCAATCCCAAGGTCTCGCAGCGTGGCAAGCGCCTGACTGGCAAACGCCTCGTTCAATTCAATCACGTCGAAATCGGACACGGACAGGCCAAGCCGCGCCATCAGTTTCTTAGACGCCGGGGCTGGCCCGATCCCCATGATCCGGGGCGGCACGCCAATCGCTGCCCCGCCCAGAACGCGGGCGATGGGGGTCAGACCGTGGGCGCGCGCGGCGTCTGCGGATGCAAGGATCAGCGCCGCCGCGCCATCATTGACACCCGACGCATTGCCCGCCGTCACCGACCCACCCTCGCGGAAAGGCGCCCGCAGGTTGCCCAATGCCTCAAGCGTGGTCTCAGGGCGCGGATGTTCGTCTGTTTCGACACCCTGTGCATCGCCTTTGCGCTGCGCCAGGGTGACTGCCGTGATCTCGGACGCCAGCCGCCCGTTGGCCTGCGCCATGCCTGCTTTGTTCTGGGACCGGATGGCAAAGCGGTCCTGGTCCTCGCGGCTGATATTGAACGCTTCAGCCACGTTTTCGGCAGTCTCGGGCATGGAGTCGACGCCGTATTGTCCCTTGATCAGTGGGTTGACAAAGCGCCAGCCGATGGTTGTGTCCTCGATCTTGGCTTCGCGGGAAAAGGCGGTTTGGGCTTTCGGCATGACAAAAGGTGCGCGCGACATGCTTTCCACCCCGCCAGCAATCACCAACTCGGCCTCACCTGCCCGGATGGCACGCGCCGCCGCGATTACCGCATCCATCCCAGACCCGCACAACCGGTTGGTCGTTGTGCCCGGCACCGTGGCCGGCAGACCCGCCAACAAAAGCGCCATACGCGCAACATTTCGGTTGTCTTCGCCCGCTTGATTGGCACAGCCAAGGATCACCTCATCCACTGCTGTCCAGTCGACACCAGCATTGCGCGCCATGAGAGCCCGCAAGGGCACAGCAGCGAGATCGTCAGCCCGGACCGAGGAAAGCGCACCCCCATAGCGCCCAATAGGCGTTCGGATGTAGTCGCAAATAAACGCGTCACGCATGTCCTGATTTCCTTTTCTCGATCTCTTGGCGTTCCGCCCGCAACGGGGCCAGCATATCCGTCACGGAACCAAGCGCGCCTTCAGCGCCGCTGGCCTGTGCGGCGGCATCACACATCCGCGCGATCCGGTCGGGTGGTTCGCCCGATGCCCTCCAAAGCGGCCCCCCCCGCCAGCGGGGAAAACCGTAGCCATGCACCAGCGTCACGTCGATGTCACCGGCCCGCTGTGCCACACCATCGGCAAGAACTGCCGCGGCTTCGCTCAGGATTGCGCCAAGCAGCCGCATCTGGATATCATCCGGCGAAAAGTGGCGCGGCGTGATGGCTTTTGCCGCGCGGGCCTGCGCGATGATCGCGGCCACATCGTCTGACGGGTGCAGCTGGCCATCGATGTAATCATACCAACCGCCGCCAACTTTGCGCCCGAACCGCCCCGCCGCGCACAGGCGGTCGGGGATATCGACATAACGCGCCGCAGGATCGCGGGTCGCGGCCTGCCGTTTGCGCATCGCCCAAGCGATATCGAGGCCGGACATATCCCCCACAGCCAGCGGCCCCATGGCAAAGCCGAAATCTGTCGCGGCGTTGTCCACCTCCTCTGGGGTGGCACCGTCCTCGATCAGGAATTCGGCATGCCGACGATACGCGGCATATATGCGGTTCCCGATAAAACCGTCGGCGTTGCGTGCCACAACCGCCTGTTTGCCCAATGTCTTGGCAAAGGCCAGTGCAGTGGACAATGAACGGTCCGCGCTGTGTTCCGCACGGACCACCTCAAGCAGTTTCATCATGTCTGCCGGGCTGAAGAAGTGCAGCCCCACAACATCCGCTGCGCGGGACGTGACTGCGGCCAGTGCGTCGATATCAAGGTAGGATGTATTCGTCGCCAAAAGCGTGCCGGGTTTCAGCATTGTGTCCAGAACGCGAAACAGGTCTTGCTTGACCTTCATGTCCTCAAACACCGCTTCGATCACCAGATCGCAATCGGCCAAATCTGACAGGCTGTGGCTTGGGGCCAACGCGGCCTTTCTGGCATATGCGTCATCTGGCGAAAGATGGCCCTTGCCGACGCTGCGGTCCAACGCCCCTGTAATAGCCGCTGCCGCAGCATCGCGTGCCTGTGCATCGCGTTCAACAAGCGTGACGGGAAGACCCGCAGCCAGCACCGCACGGCAGATGCCCTGTCCCATCGTGCCGCCGCCGACAATACCAACGCGCCTGATCTCAGCAGGTTGCGCGGTCGGCCCCTCAAATCGGGTCGCCGCGCGTTCGGCAAAGAACAGGTGACGCAGCGCAAACGCCTCTTCTTGCAAACGCAGCGATTGAAACGCAGCCCGTTCCCGCGCTAGCGCAGTGTCTGTCGGCATCTCGGCAGACAGTTTGACCAGAGCCACGGCCTCTTGGACGTTCGGCCTGCCTTTGCCCCGCCGGAGCGCTTGGGCCTCGGCGGTCTTGACGGCGTCCGGGTCTGCCACGGGCACCGGCAGATCACGCAGACGCCGCTTGTGCGGTGCACCCTGAAGAGCGCGAAACGCCGTCGTCAGAAGCGCTTGCGGATCAGACGACGCCGCAAGCGCATCAATCAGGCCAAGGTCATGTGCCTCGGGTGCCGAAATGCGCCGTCCGGAACAGACAAGCGTGATCGCCTTGGCCAGCCCGGTCAGGCGCGGCAGACGTTGCGTCCCGCCCGCACCCGGCACAATGCCCAATGTCACCTCTGGCAGTCCAACAACCGCGTCCGGTGCTGCAATGCGCAAATCACAGCCCAGCGCCAGTTCGAACCCGCCGCCCAGCGCCGCACCGTGGATCGCGGCACACACGGGGTGCGGGCAGTCCTCAATCGCGGCGATCACCTGCGGCAATTCCGGCGGCGCCAAAGGAGCCCCAAATTCGCGTATGTCCGAACCTGCAACAAAGCTGCGACCAGCCCCGATGAGGACAACCCCACGCAGATCATGCTGCGCGACATCGGCAAGACACGCCAAAAGCCCGGCACGCACCGGTGTTGACCCAGCATTGACCGGCGGGTTGTCGATCGTCACGATTCCAAAACCGTCGACGATTTCAAGGCGCACGACGGCGTCATGTTGGATCATGGCCACTCTCTTTCCCAGGGTGGATCACATAAGCGATCCCGAAATAGCACGCGAATGGGCCGAAGTTCCGTTGAGGTCGTACACCGCAACAAAGTGACGTGAAGTCCTTTAACGCGGCCCACCCATAGCTTGGCCGGATCATGCCGTTCGAGGCTGCGTCCTGCAAGTGGTCCGCTTGATGCAGGTCACCCCGCCCCTGAACGCAGCAGTTTTCAAAGCACGTTGACTTTCATAGCAAATGCTATGACACAAACGGGCGATACCCCATCATACCCCGCGCAAGTTAGGACACCGCATGACACAGTCGTTCGCATCCCAAGGAGACATGGCGGAAAAGGAGATTTCGTTCACCGAAATCGGCGAGGGCCTTTTTGCTTTTACGGCGCAGGGCGATCCGAACACCGGTGTGATCATAGGCGATGACAGCGTCATGATCGTCGAAGCGCAGGCCACACCGCGACTGGCGCGCAAGGTGATCGACTGCGTACGCTCTGTCACCGACAAACCGATCAGCCATGTGGTGCTGACCCACTATCACGCCGTGCGGGTGCTGGGGGCCTCGGCCTTTAACGCGCCGCAAATCATCATGTCGGAAAAAGCCCGATCCATGGTGGTGGAGCGCGGACAAGAAGACTGGGACAGTGAATTTGCCCGGTTCCCACGGCTGTTTCAGGGCCATGAGGAAATACCCGGCCTGACCTGGCCGACCACGACGTTCAATGACCGGATGACCGTTTATCTGGGACAGCGCCGCGTGGACATCATGCAGATGGGCCGCGCCCATACGGCAGGCGATGCGGTGATCTTTGTGCCCGATCAGAACGTCATGTTCACCGGCGATATCGTTGAATACCATTCGGCCTGCTATTGTGGGGATGGTCATTTCCACGATTGGCCCGGCACCTTGGACAACATCCGCGGGTTTGAACTTGACGCCATTGCACCGGGGCGTGGCGATGCGTTGGTCGGGCGCGACATGGTCAACGCCGCTTTGGACTCGACGGCGGATTTCGTGAAGTCCACCTATGCCCCGGCGGCGAAGGTCGCGCTGAAGGGGGGTACATTGAAAGACGCATGGGACGCGGTGCGCGCGGTCTGTGACCCAAAGTTCAAAGACTATGCGATCTATGAGCATTGCCTGCCCTTCAACGTCGCCCGCGCCTATGACGAGGCCCGCGACATCGACACACCGCGCATCTGGACCGCCCAGCGCGACCTTGAGATGTGGGAGGCGCTGCAAAAATGAACGCACCGCTTCGGGATCGCTATCCGCTCGCGTTTCGCTTGTACCCCTACAGGCGCGCGGCGGATCAGGATGCCAAGCGGCCCGCGCGCCATCCGGTTGTGATTGTCGGGGCCGGGCCTGTTGGTCTGGCATTGGCGCTTGATCTAGGGACACAAGGCACACCCGTTCTGGTCCTCGACGATCATGAAGGGGTTGGCCTTGGCAGCCGCGCGATCTGTTTTTCCAAACGCACGCTTGAGATCATGCACCGTGTCGGAGCCGGGTCCGACATGGTCGACAAAGGTGTCGTCTGGCAAAAGGGCCGTGTGTTTCGAGACCGAGACGAGGTCTTTGCCTTTGACCTCCTGCCCGAAGCAGGCCATCGCTGTCCGGCCTTCATCAATCTGCAACAACCCCATTTTGAACGCTTCCAGATGGAGGCCGTTACCCGCGCACAATCGACCTACGCACCGATCGACATACGCGGCAAGAACCGGGTGGATGCGGTCACTGACAGGGGCGATCATGTCCTGATCGACATTACGACGCCAGACGGGCCCTACCAGATCACCGCCGATTACATCGTCGCCTGTGACGGCGCGAAATCCCCGATCCGCGACATGCTGGGCCTTGGTTTTGACGGGCGGGTGTTCGAGGACAATTTCCTGATTGCCGACGTCAGGATGACGGCTGATTTCCCGACCGAACGCTGGTTCTGGTTCGAACCTTGGTTCAAATCCGGCGACAGCGCGTTGCTGCACAAACAGCCTGACGACATCTGGCGGATTGATTTCCAGTTGGGATGGAACATCGACCGCGACGCAGAGCTGCGCCCGGAAAATGTGCGTGCCCGTGTCGATCAGATGCTGGGACCCGATGTGACCTATGACTTGGATTGGGTGTCTATCTACACGTTCCAATGCCGCCGCATGGACCAGTTCCGCCACGGACGGGTGATCTTTGCCGGGGACAGCGCGCATCAGGTGTCACCCTTTGGGGCGCGCGGGGCCAATTCGGGGGTTCAGGACGCGGACAACCTGGGCTGGAAACTGCGCGCTGTTCTGCAAAAGGACGCATCACACACGCTGCTCGACAGCTATGATCTGGAGCGGCAACAGGCGGCGGACGAAAACATCCTGAATTCCACCCGGTCGACCGATTTCCTGACGCCTAAATCGGCGATGTCCAAGCTGTTCCGCGATGCGGTCCTGACACTGGCGCGGGACCATGCCTTTGCGCGGCCCATGATCAATTCCGGGCGGCTCAGCACCCCCTGCACCTATGACGGATCGCCCTTGAACACCCCGGATGTCCTTGTTGGTGGACCCGCCCGCACGCGGCCCGGCGCCTGCTGCCCGGACGCGCCCGTTGACGGCGGGTTCCTGCTGGATCATCTGGGCGGACGGTTTGTGCTGTTGGCTTTGGGACTGCACCCCCCCAACGGTACGGGGATCACGGATATCACGCTCGACCCGTCTATGCTGGGAACAGAGCTGCGCGACAGGTATCTTGGAGCGGCCACACAGGCGCTTTACCTGATCCGCCCGGATCAACACGTTGCCGCACGGTGGGCATCGGCAACCGCACTGGACATCAAGACAGCGCTGCGCCGCGCCATGGGGGACGAATGAGCGACTTGATCCTGGAGCCGAACATCCCCGACCTGGACGGTTTTTATGCAGACCTTCTCGCCTGCCATGCCGGGTTATCTGACGACGACAGCGCCGCGTTGAATGCGCGGTTGATCCTTATCCTTGCCAATCACATCGGGGACCGCGCGGTTTTGCGCGCAGCCCTCATGGCCGCAAAAGGAGACGACGCATGACCGCTTTGGAACTCGGGTCTATGGTTCAGGCCACAGGCGGCACATTGACCCCCGGATACATGCCCGGCTGGGGCAATGATTTTGAAACCGAAGCCCTGCCGGGGGCATTGCCGCAAGGGATGAATTCCCCACAAAAGGTGAATTACGGACTGTACGGCGAACAATTGTCTGGCACCGCGTTCACCCAACCCGGCCCCGAGCGCACATGGTGCTATCGCATCCGTCCCTCGGTCAAACACACCTCCCGGTTCACACGGACCCACCTTCCCTATTGGAAAACCGCACCGCATATCGTTGAGGATGTGACCTCGCTTGGCCAGTATCGCTGGGATCCGATCCCGCATTCGGACACGCCACTCACTTGGCTGACGGGTATGCGCACTATGACAACGGCGGGGGATGTGAACATTCAGGTTGGCATGGCGTCGCATGTCTATCTCGTGACGCACAGCATGGAAGACGCCTATTTCTATTCCGCTGACAGCGAACTCTTGGTGGTGCCCCAGGAAGGCCGTCTGCGCTTTGCGACCGAACTAGGAATCATCGACATCGCCCCCAAGGAAATCGCGATCCTGCCGCGCGGTCTGGTGTACCGGGTTGAAGTGCTCGACGGGCCGTGCCGCGGGTTTGTCTGCGAAAACTACGGTGCGACGTTCAACCTGCCGGATCGCGGACCCATCGGGGCCAACTGCCTTGCCAATCCGCGTGACTTCAAAAACCCCGTCGCCGCGTTCGAAGACCGCGAAACCCCGTCCACTGTCACCGTGAAATGGTGCGGGCAGTTTCATGAAACCCAGATCGGCCATTCGCCCCTGGACGTCGTGGCGTGGCATGGCAATTACGCGCCCTGCAAATACGACCTGACCACCTATTGCCCGGTGGGCGCGATCCTGTTCGATCATCCCGACCCGTCGATCTTTACTGTGCTGACCGCTCCGTCAGGCCAGCCCGGTGTGGCCAATATCGACTTTGTCCTGTTCCGCGAACGCTGGCTGGTGGCCGAGGACACGTTCCGTCCTCCGTGGTACCACAAGAACGTCATGTCCGAGCTGATGGGAAATATCTACGGGCAGTACGATGCCAAACCGCAGGGCTTTGTTCCCGGCGGGGTGTCGTTGCACAACATGATGCTGCCACATGGACCGGACCGCGATGCGTTCGAACGCGCTTCGAATGCCAATCTTGGCCCGGACAAGCTTGACCGTACCATGAGCTTTATGTTCGAAACGCGCTTTCCCCAGCACCTGACCGCCTTTGCCGGGACCGAAGCCCCGATGCAGGACAATTACATCGACTGCTGGACGTCGCTTGAAAAGAAATTCGACGGCACACCGGGCAAGAAATAAAGACCCGGTAATAGCACTGCAACGGAGCCGCCGATGAGCCTGATACGCAGTTGGATCGACAGCGCAAACGCGCCGGATACGGAATTTCCGATCAACAACCTGCACTACGGCGTGTTTTCAATACCCTGCATGCCCGCACGGTGCGGTGCGATCTGTGGCGGGGACATGCAGTCGCGTGGCGCGTTGCCGGAACTGAGTTGGGCTGGCACCGAGCCAGTGACCCTGAACACTGGCGAAACCCGCAATTTCCTGAAGGCCAATCCTCACACTCCATGATCCATGCCACCTCGGCGCCGCAAAACGGCTCAGCTATCTCAGCGGACATGCCGTGACATCAAGGCAATACGCCTCGAACCCGTAAGGCGCGCCAAATGGGCGATGGCCCCATGGCACTGACACACCAACGCCGTCGCGCACATCCATTGGCTTGTCCAATTGACCGGCATCTTTTTTGAAATCTTCAATTGTCTCACATGCGTTTTGCAAAAGCCAAGTACGCGCCTTGCTGATCAATCCCAGCGCCGACAATGACGCCAGAATTAGCTATTCATGTTGAGTGAATACACTCTGGAGGACGCAATCGTTGCATCGTCCACTCTGCCCGCCAAGACATCGAAAAGCCCGGCTTTTGTTTCCACTTTGGCCACAACCCAAGGCGTCGCTTCTGGACTGTTTCCATAGGTGCGGGTCTAGGAACACTGCGCCGCCGCAGTCGTTCAAAACTATCGCCGTATTCTCGAACTAACCTCCGTTTCAACGGGTCATCCCCTGCGCCGTCTGGTCCGGCGAAGGATTGATACTGCCACTGAATTTTTGTTCGCGACCAGGAGTACATGACTTGTCGATAATCCACATGATCCCGCCGCCCCTGCTCCCAGAAGCGCGGCGATCATTCACAGGTCATGACTTCACGGCGGTATGGACCCCATTGCGCGCACCTTTGACAAAGGAAAACTGATCATGGCAACAGCTGCTGAACTGACGATCAACACGACCGCGACGGCCGACGATCTGTTCAACGAGATTTTTGGCGATGGCGTGACGCTTGTTGCCGGAACCGCCACCTATAGCGGGGACGTGATTCAAGCCGGGATCTATTCCGATGCGATTGCCACCTTGCAAGGGATTTCCCCAACCGACACGGGTGTGATCCTGTCAACCGGCAACGTTGCGGATTTCACCAACGCCACCGGCGCGACCAACACCACCGGAAGCACGTCAACCGATACGACAGGTGGGATTGACGGCGATACGGACATGGATTCCGTTGCCGGCCAAAGCACCTTTGACGCCGCGATCATGACTGCGGATTTCATCCCAACTGGAAACACCATCACCATTCAGATGGTGTTTTCCTCCGAAGAATACCTCGAATTCGTCAGCAGCGGGGTGAATGACAGCCTCGGATTGTTCGTCAACAATGTCAAAATCGATTTCGTTCTTGGGACCGGCAACATTTCGATTGACGAGATCACCAACACAAGCAACTCGAACCTTTATCTCGACAACCCGTCGGGCTCCGACGCCTTTAACACCGAAATGGACGGCCTGACGCGGGTTTTGACCTTCAAGGCGGATGTGAATCCGGGCGTGACGAACTCTATCAAGATCGGTGTCGCTGACGGCGGAGACTCCGCCTAAGATTCCAATGTTCTGATCATGGCCGACAGCGTTCAGTCCGTCGCAATCGCTGAAGATGACGTCTGACAAATACCGCTGAACACCAGTGCCGTTTTTGATCCGCTTGCCAATGACATCGACGCCATCGGAAATGGCCTGATTATCACGCAGATCAATGGCATTGATGTGACGCCCGGCTCTACCGTGACGCTCGGCAGCGGTCAGCAGGTGACGCTTAACGCTGACAACACGGTCACCGTGGTGACAAACGGAACCACTGGCACAGAGGCTTTCAGCTATACCGTCGACAATGGTTTTGGCACGACCGACATCGGTATCGTTCAACTCGAGACCCTTGCGGTTCTCACTCCGGACGGCGTTGTCGAAGGCACGGCAGGCGCTGATGTGATCACGACTGGCTATACCGGCGATCCCGATGGCGATTTCGTTGACAACAATGATGCCATCCTACCCGGCACAACCGGAGACGACGACAGCATTCTCAGCTTCGGAGGAGATGACAACGTTCTGGCCGGGGATGGAAACGACACGGTTTTTGGGGGCGCTGGCAATGACACGCTGTCGGGCGACGGCGACAACGATAGCCTGTACGGCGAAGCTGGAGATGACAGCCTTCTCGGCGGATCGGGGGACGACGCAGCGTTAGGCGGCGATGGCGCGGACTACCTCTTTGGTGGCAGCGGCAACGACACGCTGGATGGTGACGACAACCTTGCAACGGGCGGCGCGGACACGATCCTTGGTGGGTTCGGCGACGACCTGATCTTGGGCGACTACGGCGACGATGTGTTGGACGGCGGCGGTGGCGTCGATACGATCTTTGGCGGCGCTGGCGCAGATTTGATCTGGGGTCAGGGCGGTGCGGATCTTATTGATGCTGGCGCAGATGCCGATGTCATCAACATTCAGAACGGCTTTGGCAACGACACGATTATCGGCGGCGAGGACACAGCGACCGGCGTTGATTTTGACTCGGTAGATGCAAGCGGCGTGACGTCTGACCTGACGCTCGACCTGATCGGGGGAGAACAAGGCACGATCACGGACGGGACCAGCACGGCCGGTTTCACCGAGATCGAGCAGGTCACATTGGGCTCCGGCAATGACAGCGTCAATGGATCGACCGACAATGACGTTTTTGCCACGGGCGCAGGTGCCGATACGATCAATGCGGGCAGCGGCAACGACACATATGATATTGGCACCGATACTGATGTTGACATCATCATCTTTTCGGACGGCTCTGGCGATGACACCGTTTCCAGTTTCACCGCCCCGACAGACAATGGCAATGGCACCTTCAGCGGCAATGACCAGTTGGATGTCAGCGGCCTGACCGATGGTAACGGGGCGACTGTTAACACCAGCGATGTGACCGTGTCGGACACCAATGGTGATGGCAGCGGTGATGCCATACTGTCCTTCCCGAATGGCGAGACGCTCACACTGGTCGGGGTGACTGTGGCACAGGTCTCATCCCCGAATGCGCTTGCCGCGATGGGTATTCCTCAACCGAACTACATTGTCGAAGGCACAGCTGACGCAGACCTGATTGATGCAGGCTATGTCGGCGATCCAGAGGGTGATCTGGTTGACGCCAATGACAACCTCGCAGGCACCAATGACGACAGCATCGTTGCGGGTGCCGGGAATGACACCGTACTTGCGGGTTCCGGCAACGACACAGTGTTCGGCTGGACCGGTAACGATTCTGTCGATGCAGGCAGCGGTGACGATACTGTCTTTGGCGAGGACGGCAATGACACCCTCATTGGCGGCGCGGGCAACGATTTACTGGACGGGGACAACGCCAGCGCCGGCGCGGATTCGATCTCGGGTGACGGCGGCAACGACACCCTTATCGGTGATGGCGGGAACGACACGCTGTCGGGCGGCACAGGTGACGATCAAATCTTCGCGGGTGCGGATGATGACATCGTCTTTGGCGGCACCGGCAATGACGAGATCTACGGCGCTGCGGGCAATGACAGCATCGAGGCCGACGAAGGCGACGATACGGTGTTTGGCGGTGACGGCAACGACACGATCATCGGCTTTGAGGGCAATGACAGCGTGTTGGGCGGCGCGGGCGATGACGTCATCAACACGCGCACGTCACCCGGTACGGGATTGCCGGACCAGGGCTATGGCACACCGGGAAACCCGCTTTTCTATCCTGCCGATCCTGCTGCCAACAATGACTGTGACACGGTCGATGGCGGCACGGGCGATGACATCATTCTGACAGGCGACGACAATGACCTGGTTCTTGGCGGCGATGGTGCAGACACGATTGATGCCGGGTTCGACGACGACTCGGTCAGCGGTGGCGCGGGCGCGGATTCCATCCAAGGCAACGAAGGCAACGACACGATCAGCGGCGGCGCGGATAACGATATCATCTACGGCGACGTTGCCACCGGAAGTGCAGATTTTGCGTTCTATTCGCAGTATGAACTAGACAATGACGGCTCCGATCTTGCGCCGGACAACAACGCAGATTCGCTGATCGGTGACGGCGGCAATGACACGATCTTTGGTCAGGACGACAATGACACCCTTGAGGGCGGCAGTGGCTACGACCGGCTTGATGGCGGCGTCGATGACGACCGTCTGGACGGCGGCACTGGTGCGGATACTCTGATCGGTGGCACCGGCAACGATTCCCTCATCGGCGGTGATGGCGACGATGTGTTCATCTATGTAACAGGTGACGGGCTTGACACGATCAGCGATTTCAACACTGGCAACACCGGGACGCTGACCGATGGGGATGCCACCAACAATGACCGGATCGACCTTTCGGCCTTCTATGACGACATCTGGGAACTGACTGCGGACCAAGCGGATGATGGCATCCTAAACCAGTCAAACGACGGTGTTGGCGGCGTGGACTATTCCGACAACGCCAGCTTTGGCAGCGGCGGTATCGTCTTTTCCGGGGCAGCGGCGAACACCAATTTCTACAATTTCGAAAACACCGGCGTCGTGTGCTTTGCACAGGGCACCCGTATCCTGACCAACACAGGTGAACGCACTGTCGAGTCTCTGCAACCCGGCGACCGGATCGTCACGCGCGACAATGGGGTTCAAACCATCCAGTGGATTGGCCAACGGCATCTGGACGCCCCTGCCCTTGCCCAACGGTCGACTTTGCGCCCAGTACTGTTGTCCCCCGAACTGACCGGCGGGGACGCGCCGCTGATCGTGTCTCCGCAGCACGGCGTTCTGGTCCATCTGGACGGAGAGGAAACGCTGGTGCGGGCCATCCACCTTGCCAAGATCGAAGGCGGTGCCGCGCGGGTGATGAACGGTTGTCGCCAAGTGACCTATTTCCACATCCTGTTCGAGGATCACCAAATTGTCTTTGCCAATGGCGCACCATCCGAAAGCTTCTTCCCCGGCGGATTTGCCTTGGCGGCGATGACCGATGCGGTCCGACATGAAATCTTCACACTGTTCCCAGAACTGCAATACGCCCCAGCGGACAAGGCCTACGGGCCCAAAGCGCGGGCCTTTGCGCCCTTCAAGCATTTGCCAAACCACCTCAAGGCGCTGACAGCGCGGTCACGGTCCAGATCGTCGATTGCGGTCATGCCACGCCGGTCTCTGATGCCAGATCGTTTACGAATGAAAGACGCCGGATGACCCGATCAGCCGATGTGATATCAGAGAGGTAATTGGCCGAGCGGGTCGTGGCATGAATGCGCCCGCCCGCATCACACCCGCGCAACAACGACGCTGGTGTCGACGTTGCGCGGGCAATCGCCTGAGCCGCGCTGTCGCCCACCACATTGACCATGTTTGAGATTGCGCACGACAGGCTGAGATGTGCACCCGCCAAAGTTCCGCCCACAAGCGTCAATCGATTGTCTTGGCGGAACACATCCCGTCCGTTCAACAGAAAGTGGTCGCTGTCCGTCCCTGCGGTTGCCATCGCGTCTGTCACCAGAAACACACGATCTGCGTTGGGTTTGGCCGCAAGTGCGGCACGGATGGACGCGGGGTGCACATGGATGCCATCCGCGATCAGCCCGGCATAGACGTCGGCGCGGTCCAGCGTTGCCCCCACCAGCCCCGGTTCCCGGTTGCCCAATTGGCTCATCGCGTTGAACAGATGCGTGACACAGCGCGCGCCCGCGTCAAAGGCGGCGGTGCAGGTCGCATAATCGGCATCCGTATGACCCAAAGACACAAGGATGCCTGCCTCCGCCATCGCACTGATCTGGTCAAGGCGCGTTGTCTCGGGGGCGATGGTCACCATCAGGTTCGGCACTCTGCGTGCCGCATCCAGCAACAGCGCCAGATCGGCATCGGTCATGGGGCGGATCAGGTGCGCGTCATGCGCTCCCTTGCGCACCACGGACAAATGCGGCCCTTCAAGGTGCAACCCGACAATGCCATCAACCCCATCCGCAACAGCGGCCTCTACAGCATCAATGGCCGCACGCGTGGCTTCTGGCGTGTCGGTAATCAGCGTCGGCAGGAACGCTGTTGTTCCCAGCGCAGCATGAGCCTTGGCCATGACCCGCAAAGTTGTGACACTGGGGGCATCGTTGAACATGACGCCGCCGCCGCCATTGACCTGAAGGTCCACGAACCCCGGCAGGATCATCCCACCGTCAAGGCATTCGACCTGACAGCCCGCAGGCAATGCGGCTTCGGGCAGGATACGGACGCCTTTTGTCGCCGAGGCCACAATCGCGTGGTCCCTGTACACCGCGATGCCGTCATGAATCTGCGCGCCAATATAGGCTTTGGTGCGGGCGTCCATCGGGTCTGTGCCTTTTCCTTCACATCGCGCGGAGCGTGTGCGGCGACCGAATACGCGGCACGCCCAATGGCATGTCAGACAGGTCGCGCCCGGCGCTGCACTATCAGTATGCCAGCGCGCCCTGATGATCTAGACCTATTGCCGAAACCCCTGCTGCCCGGACCTACAACGTCAACGCGCATCTCAGGCCACTTTATCGCTCGTGATGCCCGAGATAGCCTGAATGAGGCTGTCTTCAGTCACTTCGTCAGAGGAGAATTCGCACATGACCTGCCCCGCATACATGGCAACGATCCGGTCCGAGACATGCAACACTTCGGGCATTTCCGAACTGATGACGATCACCGCGAATCCTTGGGCGGCCAGATCGCGGATCAGGTTGTGGATTTCCGCTTTTGAGCCCACGTCGATCCCGCGTGTCGGTTCATCCACGATCAACACCTCGGGACGCATCGACAGCCATTTGCCAATCACAATCTTCTGCTGGTTGCCACCGGACAGGTTCCCAACCGTTTGCCGCCAACTGGGGGTGCGGATGTCCAACTTGTCACGGTACTGGTCAAAGATCGCGATCTCTGCGCCGTTGCTGACGAATGGCCCTGCTGTCAGATCATCAATCTGTGGCAGGGTCATATTGTCCCGGCAATTCATGCCAAGAACAAGCCCCTGCCCCTTGCGGTCTTCGGGAACCAGCGAAATGCCACGGCCAATGGCATCAATCGGTGATTTGATCTGAACAACCTGCCCGTTGAGCAGGATTTGCCCCGAGGTGGGTTCCCGCAGACCAAAGATCGTTTCAGCGATCTCGGTTCTGCCCGCCCCGACAAGGCCATAAAAGCCCAGAACCTCGCCTTTGCGGACGGCAAAGTTCACATCCTGATAGAGCTTGCCGCAGCTTAAGCCCCGCACCTCAAGTGCCACATCACCCAGCGCGTGATGCGTCTCGTTGCGCAACAAATCAAGGCTGCGGCCAATCATCAACTGGGTGACTTCATCCTCGTTCGTGTCGCGGGTGATCAAAGTGCCTCGGTACTGACCGTCGCGCAGCACGCTGATGCGGTCGGTCATCTTGAAGATCTCCTCCATGCGGTGCGAAATGTAGATGATCCCGACGCCTTTGGTTTGAAGGTCCGAAATCACATCGAACAGCACCACCTTTTCGGCATCGGTCAGCGATGCCGTCGGCTCATCAAAGATCACGGCCTTGGGGTCAACGGTAAGCGCGCGGGCAATTTCGACCATCTGTTGGTTGGCGATGGACAGGTCCCCGACGCGGGTTTTCGCATCAAACCCAACGTTGAGCGTCTTCAGGATCGCGTTGGTGTCCGCATAAAGCTTGGGCCAATCGACCCGCCCAAATGACTTGAGGGGCAATTCCCCAAGCCAGATGTTTTCTGCGACGGTCAGTTCATCGGCAAGGCTGAGTTCCTGATGGATGAATACCACGCCTTTGGCCTTGGCCTGTACTGGTGTGGTCATCACCGTGGGTTCTTCTTCGATAAAGATGCGGCCTTCGTTCGGTTGCAGGATACCTCCCAAAACCTTCATCAGCGTGGATTTTCCCGCGCCGTTTTCGCCCATAAGCGCATGCACCTCGCCGGGCAGGACAGCAAAGGACACGCCATCCAGAGCACGCACGCCAGGAAAGGTCTTGACGATATCTTCAAGGCGCAGAACCGGGGTGAGATCGGTCATGTCTTCAACTCCTCTTTGCCCTTGCGGTTCAACTGCCGGTCCAGAAACAGAACCGCAATCAGGATCAAGCCGATAACAAGGTTCACCGTTTCAGTGTCGGCCCCGATATGGCCAAGCCCCTTGCGCAACAGCTGGATCGCAATCACGCCGCCAAGCGTGGAAATAATCGATCCATAGCCCCCTGTAAGCTTGGTGCCCCCGAGCACCACGGCGGTGATGGCCCACAGCTCGAACAGCATCCCGTCATTGGGGTTCACTGACCCCGATTCCGAATAGAACACGACCGCGGACAAGGCCGCGAGAAACCCGATCAACATGAAATTCCAAATGAAGTGCGGACCGACACGGATGCCTGCGTTGACCGCAGCTTCGCGGTTGTTGCCAATAGCATAGGCGTTGCGCCCATGAACGGTTTTGGCCATCAACAGCCACAACAGGCCAGCCACCCCCAACAAGAACCATGTGGCCGTATGCAGGCCCAGAAACTGCGCTTCGGCAAAATCCACAAGCGTCCAATTCAAGTGGCTGGTCGGTTGTTCACCATTATACATGAACACCAAGCCACGATAGCCAAGCATTGACCCCAACGTTACAATGAACGCATCAACGCCGGTTTTCCAGACGATCAAGCCATTGATCGCGCCCAAAACGATCCCGGTCAAAAGCGCGAACACCCATGCCAGCGGGATCGCCCAATCGCCCATAGTTTGCATGAAGGGCCAGGTCATGCTGTCCAGCAAAACAATGGCCGACAGTGCATATGTGGCGCCGACCGACAGGTCGATATTGCCATTGATCATGATAATCGTCATGCCCAGCGCAATGATCCCGATCGGGGCGGATTGCTTGAGCAAAAGCAACATGTTGTCGTAATCCATGAAGGCCTTGTCAGAGACCGACAGGTATTCCCCGGCCACCGAGAAGAAGATCAATTCGACCACGATAAAGGCCCAGATGGCGCCTTGTTTGATAAAGCTGTCCTTGGTCATCTGATGCGATCCTCAAGCAATCTGGGACCAAAGGCGGCCCCGTTTCGCTGCAATATCCAACCAGACCGCAAGGATGATGATCCCCCATGTGACAACGTATTGGACATAGAACTCCAAACCGACCAACAGCAGTCCGTTTTGAATAAAGCCCAGGATCAGCACTCCGATCACGGTCTTGAAAATGGTGCCCGATCCGCCCAAAAGCGATGCGCCCCCAAGAATGACAGCGGCGAGTACTTCAAGCTCAAGCCCCTGTCCGACGGTATTCTGGCTGCCAAGACTGCGGCTTGCCTGCAAAAGCCCGGCACACGCCACACAGAACGCGGACACCAGATAAGTCAGGAATACGATCCGGGCGCGCGGGATACCCGAGAAGGTCGCGGCTTTGCCATTGCCACCAACCGCATAGACCTTGCGACCGAAGGGCGTTTTGGACAGGACAACGCTTAGGACAATCGCAAGCCCAGCAAAGATCAGAATTGGAACCGGCACACCTGCAACGGTACCTTGGCCAAATACTGCGAACCACGTGCCTTCCTTGTCCGCGATGTCCATGTTCTTGCCACCCGACCAGGTGAGTGTCAGGCCGTGAATCGCCGACAGCATACCCAATGTGACGATCAGCGAGTTGAGTTTGAGATACCCCACCAGAAACCCGATGAATGCGCCCAACGCCATCGTCAGACCGAACATCGCTGGGATGGCAAGGGCCGGACCCAGCTTGTCGTGCAAGTCCAGCACCACGATGGTGGAGAATGACATCATCGACCCCACCGACAGATCAAGGTTGCCACCGATCACCACGAACGTGACACCAAGCGCCATCACGCCCAGAATGGCCGAAGACCGGATAACGCCAGAAATATTGTCAATTGCGATAAAGCGCTGATTTGCCAGCGCAAACCCAATCATAAAGACTGCAAAGGCGATCAAGATGCCCTGTCGGGCAAGGAAACGTCCAATGCCCTGTTTCGTCAACTCTGCCATTTTTTCCTCCCCAGGGTGCTGTCGGTTGCCGTCACACCAAAGTCATTCCCCCGTCGATCATCACGATTTGCCCGGTCATATAGTCACTGGCGGATGACGCCAGGAATGTCGTGGTTCCGGTGATGTCTTCGGGGCGGGCAACGCGCCCGCGCAAAATCTCGGACGAAAACTCTTCCATCGCCTGGCCCGGGCGCTCTGCCGCCCCGATAGCCATCAAATCCTGATCCACCTGGTCCCACATTTCGGTGGCAACGACCCCGGGCGCAAAACCAGTGACTGTGATGTCGTGTTTCGCAAGGTCGCGCGCACCCGATTGTGTCAGCGACACCACCGCAAATTTGCTTGCGCAATATGGGGCCACGTTATCAAAGCCCTGCCTGCTGGCAATGCTGGCTGTGTTGATAATCTTGCCGCCGCCGCCTTGCGCGATCATCTGACGCGCGGCTTCCTGCATGCCTATCATGCAACCTAGACCGTTGATTCCCATTATGAAATTCCAGTTTTCCTCGGTCACATCAAGGAAGTTCATCGGCTTGTTCACACCGGCATTGTTGAATTTTACATCCAGCCGACCAAAAGTTTCGACCGCGTGCGCAACCATCGCTTTGACCTGTGCCCTGTCCGTCACATCAACCGCAGCATGGGTAACTTTTGCCCCTGCGTCAGATGCCCGCGCAGCGTTGAGCCCTGCCACCTCTGCCACCTTGTCTGCATTGATATCTGCAAAGCAGACATTGGCACCTTCGGTCAAAAGCGCTTCACCGATTGCGCGCCCGATGCCTTGTGCAGCGCCAGTCACAATACATGACCGCCCCGAGACTCCTGCCATCCCGTCCATCCGTTTCTTGTTATTGATAAAGGAATAAACGCGCGAGGCAGACAAGCTGCCCCACGCGTCCAGGGAGGAACTTAAAAGACGGGCTTTGTGAAATCGCCCATATTGTCCTGCGTGATCTTCGGCGTGTCGAAATAGTTGAGGAACGGAAGGTCTTCACCATTCAGAACGTCAATCGCCGTCTTGAGCGCCGCTTCGGCATCATCCACCGGAGACTGGTAAATTGATCCCCAATATTCGCCCGCCGCCATCGCCTCATAGCCGACGGCAAAATTTGTGGCACCGACGAAGATGATACCTTCGCGGCCTGCAGCCTTGGCTGCGTTCAAAGCGCCAACGCCCATGTTGTCATCACCGGCATAAACGCCGTCAATGTCATCATATTTGACAAGGAATGCTTCCATCACCTGTTGCGACTTTTCGCGATTCCAATCGCCGGGCTGCGTTTCAACAAGCGTCACGTTCGGGCACACTTCGGGCAGACGGTCATCAAAACCCTTTTGGCGTTCAATAGCAGTCGTATAGCCCGGCTGGCCGGAAATCTGCACAACGCGGGCCTCATTTTCGATGCCCATGTCCTTGAACTTGTCACACATGATCTCAGCAGAGCGCGACCCTTGCGTGATATTGTCGGGCCCAGAGAAGCTTGAGACGAAATCAAAGCCCTGCTCGGCGATGTTGGAGTTGGTCACGATGACCGGAATACCGGCACTGTGCGCCTTACGGACCGCAGGAATGACTGCTTCACCATTGGTTGGCCAGATGATGATCGCATCGACCTCTTGCTGGATCATGTCTTCCATCTGCGCGATCTGACGGGCGACATCCCCACCGGCGTCCAGTACGATGGTTTCGACCATGTCGTTGGCCTCAGCGGCGGCGATAAAGGCGTTCTCGTACGTGGTCTGATAGCTGTCAACGCCGACATTGTTCTGCGTGATGCCGATGGTCATCTTGCCACCATGTGACTCGGCCATCGCGGCGCCAGCCAGTGCTGTTGATGCAACCAATGCTGCCGTGAATGTCATTTTCATTTTTATGTCCTCCCTAGGGGTGTTGTTCGCACGATTGCCGCTGTCCTCCCAGCCCGGTTCAAGCCCGGTGCAATCTGACACCCATCCAGCGACATTTCGCCAAACAACGAACGCACCGTTTTGTTCGATTTGAATTTTTAATTATTCATTTTGGATTTTTATGCAGTACCTCGAATGGGCCAGATTGAACAATTTCAGGAGACGCAGTCATGACCGACTCGCGCAAGCGCCAGACGCCCTCACCCGAAACTGAGAAAATGAACGCAACACCATCAAATAATATCCAATTTGGACAGACTTCGACGCAACGCCCCTCAGCGCCGCGCGTTTCGATGACTGGGCCGGACTTGGAGCGCGTTGTGGGATTTCTCAAATCGCTGTCAGTCGAGATTGACAGCTCTATCGAACCAAACACGCCCAACCCACACCTGAATATGATCCTGCACCTTTTGCAGAGCCATTCCGACGGCAGGCTGGTGTCGCCTTCTTCCATGGTCGCTGCGGCAGGCGTTCCTTATGCCACAGCCACCCGCAAACTCGCCGAGCTCAAGGACGCAGGGTTATTGGAACACCGCCCACGCACAAAAAGTGGCAAAAGCTTTTCATTGCACCCAAGCTCTTCCTTGCTCGACACGTTCAACCAGGTGGCAGACCGGATCGAACGTATGGCGCGTGCCTCTTTTGGCAGCGCACATGACAGCGCAGACACCCATAGCTATTACTATGGCGGATCCTATCAGGCGGCACGCGCCGCGATTGCGCCTCCCAGTGCCCTGTCACAGCCCTTGAAGTTGCCGGGTGGTCTGCGGATTCTGGTTCATGGTGACCCGACCTTCATGGTCATGGACAACCTGAAGCGGCAGTTTGAACAGCTTGTCGGTACCAACATTCACCAACGGGCCTTTTCAATCGACCGGCTGCGCGAAGAAGCGCTGCGCAACAGTGATCGTAGCAAAAGCCGCTATGACCTGATTGCAGTTGATCTTCCGTGGCTCGGTGAATTTGTCCAGAAAGGCGTCATCCGGCCTTTGACGGATGTGATGGATGTTGCGCGTCTTGATCCGGCAGATTTCCATACAGCCGGATGGCGTGCGGCGCATTGGGATGAATGCCCTTACGGTGTACCAAGCCAGACCACGCCGGAGCTGATGTTCTACCGCAAGGATTGGTTTGCCGCCGAAGGGCTGGAACCGCCGGTGACAACCGAAGCCGTGATCGAGGCTGCACGTCATTTTCATGACCCGAGACGCGGCCGGTATGGCGTTGCGTGGAATGCAGCGCGCGGGACCGCTTTGGGACACACCTTCATGATGACCTGTGCCGCCTTCGGGCAGCCGATCATCGACTTGCCCAAGATCGCAGGCGGGTTTGATTCCGATCATCTGGGCCAGCGCAGCTACCGCCCCATGCTCAACACCGACCAGGCATTAGAGGCGGCCGAATACCTGATGCAGTTGCTGGAATTCTCACCTCCAGACATCCTGTCAATGTCGTGGTTCGAACGGGTGCGTCCCTACGCGTCAGGCAAAGTGGCAATGGCCTATGGCTATACCTTGCTGGCCCCGTATTTCGAACTGGACGAAAGCTGTTCGGCACATGGAAACACCGGCTACCTACCACATCCACACGGCCCGAAAGGCGCGCCCATTGCCCCTGTCGGCGGATATGTTCTGTGCATTCCGTCCAACCTGGCCCCAGAACGGGTCGAGGACACGGTAGAGGCGCTTGTCGCCTTCACGTCCCCTGGCGCGCAAAAGCTTTACGCTCAAAGCGGCAGCCGCACGGCACCGCGTTACTCGGTTGGTGCCGACCCGGAGGTGCGCCGCCTGTCGCCGATTTTCGAACTCGTTGACCAGATGTCCTGGCGCGACGAGCTGCAATTCTGGCCGCGCCCGCCGATCCCCGAGATCTCGGACATCATTCGCATTTGCGGCCACGAGCTTCACGACATGCTGCGCGGAATCGTGTCCCCGCGCGACGCTCTCGACCGCGTTCAGGCGCGGGCCGAAGACATCATGAGACAACAGGTCACTTAGGGAGGAAACCATGGACCCCAATCGCCTCAAGGGTAAGAACATTCTGATCACCGGAGCCGCGCGCGGCATGGGTGCAGCCAATGCCGCCAACTTTGCAGCACAGGGTGCCAACGTGTGCATCGGCGATCTGGACGAAGCCGAAGCCAAGGCAACCGCCGATGCGATCAATGCCGCAGGACATGGCAGAGCGATTGCAATCATGATGGATGTGACCAAACGCGCGGACAACGCGGCCGCCGTTGCCGCCACGGTTGAGGCGTTCGGGTCGATCAATGTCGGTCTGTTCAACGCAGGTCTGAACAAGCCCAGGTTCTTCATGGATATCGATGAAGACAACTGGGACATGATCATGAACGTCAATACAAAGGCGATGTGGTTGGGCATGCAGGAAACCGCACGCCAGATGATCGCGCAGGGCCCGATGGAAGACCACCCCTACAAACTCATCAATGTAGGCTCTATCGCATCGCGCAAACCGCTGGTCGATGTGACCGTTTACTGTACCTCAAAATACGGGTGTCTCGCGCTTACCCATTGCGGTGCAATTGGACTGGCCGAGCATAACATCACCGTCAACGGCTATGCACCCGGTGTGGTGGTGACGCCGCTTTGGGAGCAGCTCGACAAAGACCTGGTCGATATCGGTTTCAAAGAACGCGAAGGCCAAGCCTATGAGGACATCGTCCGCGATGCGCTTCAGATCAAGCGCGTGTCCTACCCCAAGGACATCACCGGCACAGCGTCGTTCCTGGCATCGGATGACAGCGATTACATGACCGGTCAGATGATCCACATCGATGGCGGCTGGTGCATCCAGTAAGCCCCTAAATCCCTGATTTTTATATACAAAAGGGAGCGATCCATCGCACCCGGAGGAGCACTTCATGTCGCGCGCACTTATGCCCAACCTTCTCACCCCACAGGATCTTGAACCCAATTGGGAATGGCGGGAACGCATTCCTGCCTGGGGTCACACCTCGGTCGATTTTGAACGCCGCGTTGATCACGACCGACTGCGCCGCTACCGGCTGGCCCGCACGCGGCAGGCCTTGCAGGCGTCGAACGCGGGAACGCTGCTTTTGTTCGACGTGAACAATATCCGTTATGTGTCGTCCACCAAGATCGGCGAATGGGAACGCGACAAGATGTGCCGCTTCTGCCTGCTGACAGGCGATGACAGCCCGTATGTCTGGGATTTCGGGTCCGCCGCAATGCACCACAAGCGCCATTCCGACTGGCTTGAGCCCGATCACTGTCTGGCGGGTGTTGTCGGCATGCGCGGCACCATCCCGCCTGAATTCGGCCTGATGCAGAAATATGCCAAGCAGATCGCGGGCCTGATCCGCGATGCGGGCATGGCGGATATGCCGGTCGGTGTGGATTACGCCGAAACCGCGATGTTCCACGCGCTGCGCGAAGAGGGCATCAATGTCGTGGACGGTCAGCAAATCATGCTGGCCGCACGCGAGATCAAGAATTGGGACGAAATCCAGCTTTTGACTCAGGCCGCTGCCATGGTCGATGGCGTCTACCACATGATCTACGAAGAGCTTAAACCCGGTGTGCGCGAGAATGACATCGTCGCCCTGTCGAACAAGATGTTGTACGAGATGGGATCAGACGACGTCGAGGCGATCAACGCCATTTCAGGTGAACGCTGCAACCCGCATCCGCACAACTTTACCGACCGGTTGATCCGGCCCGGTGATCAGGCGTTCTTTGACATCCTGCAAAGCTATCAGGGCTACCGCACCTGTTACTACCGCACATTCAACGTGGGCCGCGCGACACCGTCGCAGACCGATGCCTATACAAAGGCGCGCGAATGGATCGACGCCTCGATTGCCATGATCAAGCCGGGTGTCACCACCGACAAGGTGGCCGAGGTTTGGCCAACCGCGCAATCGCTTGGGTTCGACAACGAAGATCAGGCATTCGGTCTGCAATTCGGTCACGGTCTGGGCCTTGCCCTGCATGAACGGCCCATCATCAGCCGTGCAATCAGCCTTGATCACCCGATGGAGATCAAGACCGGCATGGTCTTTGCGCTCGAAACCTACTGCCCCGCCACCGACGGCTATTCCGCCGCACGGATCGAGGAAGAAGTGGTTGTGACAGAAACGGGCTGCGAGGTGATCAGCCTCTTCCCCGCCGAAGAGCTGCCCATCGCCAACCGGTATTGATCATCCCCGCCGGGGATGCCTCCGGCGGGAGTTTTTCGGGCAAGATGAAGCAGGGGCTGCGCGCCCTTGCCCCCTTTGGGAGGGAACCAATGGCCAAGGCCAAGACAAACACAGAAGACTACCTGCGCATGTACCGCCAGATGATGCGCATCCGCACGTTCGAAGACACCGCGAACCAGCTTTACCTGTCGGCCAAGATGCCCGGCCTCACCCATATGTATTCCGGAGAAGAGGCCGTGGCTGTGGGCATCTGCGAAGCCCTGACCGATGACGATCGCATCACCTCGACCCACCGGGGTCATGGGCATTGCGTCGCCAAAGGCGCTGATTTCAAACAAATGTTCTGCGAATTGCTGGGCAAGGAAGAGGGCTATTGTCGCGGCAAGGGCGGATCAATGCACATCGCCGATCAAAGCCACGGCAACCTCGGGGCCAACGCCATTGTCGGCGGGTCGATGGGAATTGCCACCGGCTCTGCGCTCCGGGCGAAATTGCAGGGTTCGGACGATGTCACTGTTTGTTTCTTCGGTGACGGGGCCACAGCGCAAGGGTTGCTTTACGAGGTCATGAACATGGCCGCACTTTGGAACCTGCCTGTGATCTATGCTTGCGAAAACAACGGCTATTCCGAATACACCAAGACCGAAGAAATCGCTGCCGGGTCCATTACGGCACGGGCCGAGGCATTTGGCATCGAAGCGTTCCAAGTGGACGGGCAAGATGTGCTTGCCGTGAATGCGTTGACCCAAAAGCTGGTCGCGCGTTGCCGCAAAGGCGAAGGGCCGTTCTTTGTGGAACTGATGACCTATCGCTACCACGGCCACCACGTGGGCGACATCAACCGCGCATACTACCGCTCCAAGGATGAAGAGAAGGACTGGAAGGAAAACCGCGATCCGATCATCCGTTTCCGGTCCCATCTTGTCAGCGAAGGCATCGCCACCGAGGCCGAGATCGATGCGATGAATGCCGAGATCGAAAACGATGCCGCCGAAGCCGTCGCCTATGCCGAGGCTGCAAAATACCCCGATGTGTCCGAAGTGGACATGCATGTTTACGCAGACTGAGGAGAGACTGACATGAGAGAGATCACCCTGTCCCAGGCCGTGAACGAGGCCATCGCCGAAGAAATGCGCCGCGATCCCACCGTCTTTCTGCTGGGCGAAGACGTGGCCGAGGCTGGAACACCGTTCAAGGTGTTGTCCGGTCTGGTCGAGGAATTCGGCACCGAGCGCGTCATCGACACCCCCATTGCTGAGCCCGGTTTCATGGGCATCGCCGTCGGTGCTGCCATGACCGGCGCTCGGCCTATCGTCGATCTGATGTTTGGCGACTTCATCTTCCTGATCATGGACCAGCTCTGCAATCAGGCGGCCAAGATCCATTACATGTCTGGCGGTAAGTTGAACGTACCCCTGGTGCTGCGCACCAATATGGGTGCGACCCGCAGATCTGCCGCGCAGCACAGCCAATCTTTGCAAGCGCTTGTGGCACATATTCCGGGGCTTAAGGTTGCAATGCCCTCCTCTGCCTACGAGGCGAAGGGTTTGATTAAGACCGCGATCCGCGACAACAACCCGGTTGTGATCTTCGAAGACAAGCTGATGTATCAGGACAAGGCCCCCGTGCCGGAAGAGGAATACCTGATCCCCTTCGGCGAGGCGCATGTGAAGCGCGAAGGCAGCGACATCACCCTGATTGCCACGTCCTCAATGGTGCAGGTGGCTGAAAAAGCCGCAGACATCTTGTCTAAGGAAGGGATCGAAGCCGAGGTCATCGACCCGCGCACCATCGTGCCGCTGGACGAGGCCACCCTGATCCAGAGCGTCAAGAAAACCAGCCGCGCCATCGTGATTGACGAGGGCCACCAAAGCTATGGTATCACGTCGGAAATCGCGTCACGCCTGAACGAAAAGGCGTTCTACCACCTCGACACGCCCGTGGTGCGTATGGGCGCGATGGATGTCCCAATCCCGTTCAGCCCCGCGCTTGAAGATATCACCGTCCCAACGCCAGAGCGCGTGGTCGACATGGCGCGCAAGCTTTGTTCGGGGGAGATGATCCATGCCGCATGATGTGACAATGCCACAGCTTGGCATGACACAGGACGCGGGCAAAATCGTGTCATGGCTCAAGGCCCCCGGCGATGCGGTGACCAAGGGTGACGCCCTGTTCGAGGTCGAAACCGACAAAGCCACGATGGAGGTTGAGGCGCAAGCCAGCGGTTTTCTCACCAGCGTGTCGGCGTCCGAGGGCGAAGACATTGCAGTCGGTGCCGTGATCGCTCGCATCTCGGACAGCGCCGACGACGATGGCCCTGCCGCGGCTGCACCCGCTCCAACCGCGTCGGACGACCTGGCCGATGCCTTGCCCGACGGCACGTCGGTGACCATGCCACAGCTTGGCATGGCGCAGGATAGTGGTCTTCTGGTCAGTTGGCACAAATCGCCCGGTGACGCGGTCAAGGCTGACGACGTGCTGTTCGAGGTGGAAACCGACAAAAGCACGATGGAGGTCGAAGCTGGAACTGATGGCTATCTGGCTGCGACCTTGGCCGAGGCTGGGGACAGCGTGCCTGTCGGCCAAACCGTGGCGATCATCAGCACAACCAAGCCTGCCGCCCGTGTCACGCGGTCAGTGGCAGACGGGGCGGTTGCACCCA
Organism: Marivita sp.; assembly: GCF_051251565.1. Classification (GTDB taxonomy): domain Bacteria; phylum Pseudomonadota; class Alphaproteobacteria; order Rhodobacterales; family Rhodobacteraceae; genus Marivita. The sequence continues at coordinate 83,255 of NZ_JBPOFB010000010.1, forward strand.
AACCTGTGGCCACGCCAAAGCCAACACGGGAACCAACCTTACCCAAAGCTGCTCAAGCCGCACCACCGATGCAAAAGACCCATGGGCGCATTCTTGCGTCCCCCAAAACCCGCAGACTGGCAATGGAACAAGGCCTCGACTTGTCCCGCCTTGTTAAGGCCGGTCACCCGCAACCGTTCCATGTGCGCGATTTGGAGCTGCTCAAGGCCCTGCCGCAACAGTCCGTGCAAACACCTGCAACAGGCGCCGCCGCCGCACGCCACCTTGTGGCAAAAGTCTCGGGCGATGCACTTCCCGGTTTCACCAAATGGGCGGCCGAGGCGCACGGCCTTACAGATACCGATGCGATCCTTGCGGGGCTGGCAGGCGCTGCCCTGCCCAAAGCAGGCGCAGTTGCGGTCGAACGGTTTGGGGCCTCGACGACCTATGCGATGCCCGCATCCCGACTACTTTCGAAGATTGCAGAAACCGACGCAGCACCTGATCTGATCCTGCGCGACCTGCGCAACACCACGATCCGCAGCGCGGATATGGGGGCGGAAACCGCGCCAGTCCTCACGATCACCACGCGACGCAAAGGGGTGCGCGTCACGCTCGACTGCGCCGCCAACCAGTTGGACGCACAAACCGCAATCCAGCTTTTGACCAATTTCGCAGGCCGGTTGGACCAACCGCTTCGCCACCTGCTTTGACTTACCGGGGGACCGACATGGACTATACCGATCTTTACATCAACGGCACGTGGCACAAGACAGCCGACCGCTTTGACGTCATCAACCCGGCCACCGAAGAGGTGATCGCCTCGGTCGCATCCGCCGATATCGCGGATGCCGACGCCGCGCTGGACGCCGCCGAAAAAGCGATGGCCGACTGGGCTGTACGCACCCCGCGCGCCCGGTCCGAAGTGTTGCGCAAAGCGTGGGAACTGATGACAGCCCAGCTCGATCACTTCGCCCACCTGATCACGTTGGAAAACGGCAAGGCGGGCGCAGACGCCAAGGGCGAAGCCACCTATGCCGCCGAATTCTTCCGCTGGTTTGCCGAAGAAGCGGTGCGCGCGGACGGCATGATCACCCACGCACCTGCCTCTCGCGCACGGATCATCGTGCAACACAAACCGGCAGGATTGGCCGTGTTGATCACACCTTGGAATTACCCCGCCGCCATGGGCACCCGCAAGATCGCGCCAGCGCTGGCTGCCGGTTGCGGCGTCATCATCAAACCCGCGTCGGAAACGCCGCTGACGATGCTGGCGCTGATGCCGCTGCTCGAAGAGGCAGGCGTGCCACCCGGATTGGTCAACGTGCTGCCCTCGCGCAAGACGGGCGCGTTGGTCGATCACATGCTGCACGATCCCCGCGTTCGTGTGGTCAGCTTTACCGGGTCTACAGGTGTGGGTCGCAAGCTGTTGAAATCAGCGGCTGATCAGGTTTTGAAACCCGCGATGGAACTGGGCGGCAATGCCCCGGTGGTGGTGCTGGAAGACGCCGATATGGACACCGCAATCGACGGGACAATGCTTGCCAAGATGCGCAATCTCGGCGAGGCCTGTACGGCGGCCAACCGCATCTATGTGCATGAAAGCATTGCAGATGAATTTACCAAACGCCTGACCGACCGCATGTCCGCGCTCAAGATGGGCGATGGCACCGATCCAAGCGTCGATGTTGGCCCGCTGGTCAACGCCGACACCCGCAACAAGGTGGCAGAATTCGTCACCGATGCTGTCGCCAAGGGTGCCAAGATCGAATGTGGTGGTACGGTGCCCGAGGGCAAGGGCTACTATTACCCGCCAACTGTCCTGTCGAGCGTGCCGGAACATGCCGATTGCGTGCAGGACGAAATCTTTGGCCCTGTCGCCGCGATCCAGACCTTCACCGATCAGGAAGAGGCCATTCGTCGCGCGAACAACACCGAATACGGGCTTGTCGCATATGTGTTTTCCGCCGATTTCAAACGCGCTTTGCAGGTCTGCGAACGGTTAGATTATGGCATGGTCGGGTTGAACCGTGGCCTTGTCAGCGATCCCGCGGCCCCCTTTGGTGGCACCAAACAATCGGGTCTGGGCCGCGAAGGCGGGCATGACGGCATGCTCGAATTCATGGAAACCCAGTATATTTCGGCAAGCTGGTAAAGGAGCAGACATGGCACACGTCACCGCAAGCCCCGCCACCCGCCGCTTGGCCCGTGAAAAGGGGGTCGAGATCGAAACCCTCGCCAAAAAACTTGGCCGTCAAACCATCGGCCCAGAGGATTTGAACGATAGCGCCGCCCCCCCGCCAACCGCTGCGGGCGACACGTCCTACTGGGATGTGGATCACAGCCAATATGGCCTCGTGACACCGGAGCCGATGAGCCGCTTTGCCAAGATCGCCGCGCGCAATCTTGCGGCAGCGCAATCGCTGATCCCGGCAGTGACCCATCACGACCGCGCCGATGTCAACCGCATCGAGGCGTTCCGTCACAGCCTGACGTCCGAAGCACAGGCGCGGGGCGTCAAGCTCACCGCGCTGGCGTTTCACGTCACCGCCCTCGCCCGCTGCCTGCACGCATTCCCGCGCTTCAACGCGTCTCTGTCGGCGGATGGCGACACGCTATACCTTAAAAACTATGTCCATATCGGCATCGCAGTTGATACCGCGCACGGCCTGATGGTGCCGGTGCTTCGTGATGCGGATCGCAAGGGCCTTTGGCAGATCGGGGCTGAGATTGCGGACCTGGCGTCCCGTGCACAAGCGCGCAAGGTGGGACCGGATGAAATGGGCGGTGCATCGATGACGATTACCAATCTGGGCGGCATAGGCGGCACGGCCTTTACGCCCATCGTCAACCCGCCCGAGGTGGCAATCCTTGGCATAACCCGCACCGAAACCGTCACCGTCTGGGACGGCGACACACCGCGCCCCGCCCCAATGGTGCCGCTTGATCTGTCCTACGATCACCGTGTGATCAACGGGGCTGATGCCGCACGGTTCCTGTCGCACTATGCTGCGCTGATCGCTGATCCACGCAACATGCTGGTCTAGTACGCCACCCCGTGTTGGGCGTGTCGGTTGCAGTCTGCGCCTATGCGCCGCCTCTGGGTGCGCCGATGTGCTCAACTGCATCAACCAATGCCAGCGCCGCGGTCAATGACCGGCCTGTTGCCTGAGCCATCTGTGGCAACAGCATCCATTCCAGTGACCATGCCGCGCCAGAACGTTCCTGTTCATGCACCACCGCATGATGCATCCCCGAGACCTGAACCGCGTTGAACCGCGCGAGCGTGACCAACAGTTCGGCATGCACCGGGTTCTGTTTGTGCGGCATGGCCGATGACGCACCGCCCCCCGCAAGCGTGATGTCGTCAATACCCTGCTGCGCCATGAGGCACATATCTTGGCCCATCTTGCCCAGTGTTCCGGTGATCAGCGACAAAACCGACGCCGCCTCGGCAAGACCGTCGCGCATCGCGTGCCAACTTTTTTCGGTGGGGTTAAGCCCCAAGTCCTGAGCCATTGCCGCGCAGAACGCCGAAGCCCCCGCGCCCAATGCGGCGCGATCCCCGGCTGCCCCGCCGATTTGAACACAAGCCACACGTGGGCGCAGCTGCGCCACCCGTTCCCGATGCGCAAAGAGCGGCAGCAACCATGTCTGTATCCGGTCTGCCACGGTGATCGGCAAAGCCGCCTGCATCCGGGTCCGGCCCATCAACGACATTGCCCCAAACCGCGCTTCAAGTGCTTCAAGAGCCAAGGTCAGACGCTCAAGCCGCTGATCGATCAGATCAAGACTGCGGATTAAAGACAGAACCGTGGCCGTGTCGATCACATCCTGCGACGTCGCCCCTGTGTGCAGCGCTATCGACCCTGTCCGTTCTGTCAACAGCCGCACCAAGGCAGGCACACAGACCCCGTCCCGCGCCGTACCATCGCGCAGGGCATCCGGGCTCAGATCTGCCCCTTCAATCGCCTGTGCCGCTGTCACGCCCTCCTCTTTGGTCCACAATGCTGCCAAGTGCCCGTGCCGCGACCACGCCGCCTCGAACGCGATCATATGGGCAAGCTGCGCATCGGCAGACCACAGCGCAGCGACCTCATCGTCCGCGAAAAGGCCCGACAGCCACGGGTGATCGAAGACACCCGCCATCACAGATCCAGAAAGACAGTTTCGCCCGCGCCCTGAAGGCGGATGTCAAAGCGGTACTTTCCGTCACCTACCGTTTTGGCGATCAAGGTATCGACGCGCGGGCGCTGTTCGATCCGGGCCAAAAGCGGATCACTGCTGTTGTCTTCGTCGTCGAAATAGATGCGCGTGTTGAGACCGATATTAATCCCCCGTGCCACGATCCAGACCGAGATATGTGGCGCAAAGACCTGCCCATTGCGCCCAGTGACCGCACCGGGCTTGATCGTGCGGAGGGTGAATTCGGCACTGTCCGTATGAAGGGCGAAGCGGCAAAATCCGCTGACCTTGGGGTCTGCGCCGTCCTGACCTGGATAGACCCCCGCAGCATCGGCCTGCCAACTTTCGAACATCGCATCGCGCATTGGCCAGCCGGTGCCATCATAGATCGATCCGACGATTGTGATGACCTCGCCCTTGGCACCGTCGTCAAACGGGCTGCGGCCAATGTCCTCGGAATAGATCCCTTCGATCCCGGCAAAGGCTGGGATGCAGCCGATATGCACATAGGGCCCGGCGGTCTGGCTTGGCGTTTCCACCAGAGTGTCAAGCGGTTGCACCATGCATCACATCCCTTCGGGTTTGTTCTCGAACATCGTCTGACGGCGCCCGCGCAAAACGATGTCGAACTTGTAGGCAAGGTAATCCATGCCCCGCGCATTCTGCATGTCCAGCGGCGCGACGAGGCGGTCAAGCTGACTGCGGTCGCGCACGGTGGCGGCAATCGGGCACAGGTCAATCAACGGATCACCCTGAAAATACATCTGGCTGATCAGACGTTGCCCAAAGGCATGGCCGAAAATCGAAAAATGAATATGCATTGGCCGCCAATCATTGGCCCGGTTCGGCCAGGGGTAGGCACCGGGGCGAATGGTCATGAACTCGTAAAATCCGTTGGCATCCGTGATTGTGCGCCCGCAGCCGCCGAAATTGGGATCAAGCGGCGCGAAATATGTGTCTTTGACATGGCGGTAACGCCCACCAGCATTGGCCTGCCAAATCTCGACCAACGTCTGCGGCACCGGGCGACCCGTCTCGTCCAGAACGCGACCGTGCACGCGGATGCGTTCCCCGATGGCCAGCGCTTTGCCCTGCGTATAGTTGCGAATGAGGTCGTTATCGAGCGCGCCCAAAAGGCTGTGCCCAAAGCGTGGCCCGGTTTCTTCGCTAGGGGTCGACTCCATCGACAAAAGCGGCAGCGCCGGGGACCGCGTGATCGAGGTTTTGTAGTCCGGGTGATACGGGTCTGGATGCATCTCTCGGCGGCGCGGCATCAGGGCTGCGGTGTCAGTCATCCGAGTTCTCCATCTCCGCATAGGTCTGTTTGGCCAGCTTGATCGCGTGGTTCGCGCAGGGCACGCCAGCATAGATCGCCACATGCTGGAACGCTTCCATCACGTCTTGCTTGCTGGCCCCGGTGCGAGCCGTGGCGCGAATATGCATCGGTATTTCGTCAAAATTGCCCGTCGCCGCCAAAAGTGCCAGTGTCAGCATCGACCGTTCCCGACGGCTGATCGCGTCCGAGGACCAGACTGTCCCCCACGCGCCTTCGGTGATAAGGGTTTGGAACGGCTCGTCAAACGCAGTCTTGGCCGCCTCGGCCCGGTCCACATGGGAGTCGCCCAGAACCTCGCGCCGGGTCTTTACCCCCTTGGTGATACGGTCAGACATTGTGTTCCCCCTCTTGGCCTTGTTTCGCATGTCTGATCCGTGCTGCAAATTGTAAACTTGCGCAGCACTCTTGCCGAGGCGCTACGGCCCACAGTCCCAGACACCTAGAACGGCAATCCGATATAGTTTTCCGCCAGATCGCGCCGCGCCGTCTCGGACTGGGACAAATGCCGCAATGTGGCCTTGCGCATCTGCGCGGCAAAGCTGTCTTCGCCGTCAAACTGGTGCAGCATTGTGGTCATCTGCCAGCTGAACCGCATCGCCTTCCAAATCCGCAGCAGCGCGCGTTCGGAATAGGCGTCAATGCCAGTTGCGTCGCCCTTTTTCAGGACATCGATCAGGGCTTGGTGCAGGTAATGCACATCCGACACTGCCAGATTAAGCCCCTTTGCCCCGGTCGGCGGCACGATATGCGCCGCATCCCCGACAAGAAACAGCCGCCCCCAGCGCAACGGCTCGCTCACAAAGGACCGCAGCGGGGCGATGGACTTCTCAATCGAGGGCCCGGTTTCCATGCTGTCCGCCACATCAGATGGCAGGCACGATCTCAGCTTGTTCCAAAAGCGCGCATCGCTCCAATCCGCGACCTTGTCGGTCAGCGGCACCTGCACGTAATACCGGCTTAGGGTTTGGTTGCGCATCGAAGCCAGTGCAAAACCGTTCGCGGAATTGGCATAGATCAGTTCCTCATGCGCCGGACGAGTACGCGACAGAACGCCCAGCCATCCAAAGGGATACACCCGTTCGAATTCGCGGCGTATATGCGCAGGGATGGTCTTGCGGCTGATCCCGTGAAAGCCATCACACCCCGCCACATACATACAGTCAAGACGCATGCGCGTGCCGTCCAGCGTGTATTCGACATAGGGCGCATCGCTGTAGGCATCCTGGATCACCACGTCTTCGACACCGTGCACAATGGTCGCGCCAAGCGCGTCCTGCGCTGTGTACAGATCGCGGGTGACTTCGGTCTGGCCGTACACCATGACCGAAGCGCCGGTCAGGTCTTTGAAATTGATCCGGACCATCAAGTCATCATCGGTCAGAAAACAGCCCTCATGCGGGTGGCCTTCGCGGTCCATGCGGTCGCCGATCCCCGCCTCGCGCAGCATCGTAACTGTTCCCGCCTCAAGCACCCCTGCCCGGATACGCGACAGAACATGTTCGCGCGAAGATCGCTCAAGCACCACCGTCGCAACACCTGCACGGTTCAAGATCTGCGACAACAGCAGACCCGACGGCCCACCACCGATGATGGCAACTTCCGTTTTCATGACAGCGTTCCTCCCCAAGACCAGCAACAGGGATAGGCCGAAAACCTGCATCCGAGAATGGCCACACAGATCCATCAATGGTATTTATCGAGCATGAGTGTGCAAAACATCATTCCCGCATTCGCATTATATGGCGAACATGACCAATTCCCGGACGTGATCCATATTGAGGATTTTTCCGTTCGTGCGCCGATCCATGATTGGCGCATCCTGCCGCATCGCCACAGCCAGATGTCGCAATTGTTTATGGTAAAGACCGGCAGGATAGAGGCGCGGACAGATGATGAAAATCACGTGATAGGGAAGAAAAATTTTCTTTATATACCAGAGCATTGCGTGCATGAATTTGTCTTTAAACCCGGCTCTCAGGGCAAGATCTTTTCATATCCGGTCAGTGTCGTGCGCACCGTGTCGCCCAGCACAGATCAAGTCGCATCCGCTCTGTCGCGCCCCTTTGCGGGATCTGTAGACGCCTCGCTTAAGCAGATGACGCAAATGCTGGACGATATCGCTGGCGGCAGCGGTCCCTTTCGCGCACAACAAATCATGGGTATGGCACATTCCGTGCTCGCGCATCTTGCCGATATATCTATATCGGATGTCGCACCAGACCAGATGCCAAAACACAGCCGGTTGTTCGCACTGGATGAGTTGATCGCGCAAAACCTGTCAACGGGGTGGTCCGCGTCCGATTTTGCCAAGGCTTTGTCGCTGAGCACCGGCCATCTGAGCCGTATGTGCCGCACCGCAACCGGGCATGGAGCAGCGACTTATATTGAGCAACGAAGGATGCAGGAGGCCTGCCGCCTGCTTGCTTTCACTCAGTTGCCGGTGTCTGAAATAGGGTACCGCTTGGGGTTCATTAACCCGTCACATTTTTCCAAACGCTTCCGCGCAGCACGGGGACAGACGCCGACAAACTACAGAGCACTGTTCACGGCGTAAGCGCTTTACACAGTCTTCTTCACTCTGACCGTCAGGCTAACGCAGGCACCGGCTTATGCGCAAATTCTTCGCGCATAACATCGTCCAGCATTTGTCGCCATTGGGCAGCAAACGCATCTTCATAGGCCTCACGCGATAGGGTTTTTATCTTTGCCGGTCGCCGCCGGGTGATCAGGCGGCCAAGCGCCTTTTGCCAGGTCGTCGGCTGGGCATCCCAGACAACGCGTGCGCCGTGGGGAACATGGTCGGTCAATCCATCAACATTGTTGACAAGCAAAGCACGCCCCGCAGCCAAAGTTTCGATGGCAACAAGCCCATATGCTTCCCAGACCGAGGGCATCGCAACGGCATCCACACCAGCCATGGCGGCCACCGGATCCTTGCTGAACCCCATAAAACGAATACGCGGATCATTGCCCGCAAGGTTTCGCAGCGTGTCCATTTCGTCTCCTTCTCCAAAAATGTGCAGTTCAATGCAGGCATCTGTGATGCCCCGAAATGCGGTGATTAGCGTGTCAAAGCCTTTTTGGCGGTCCAGCCGTCCAATCGCGCCGATAACGCGCACCTGCGGCCGCGCAGGCCTCAAAGCGCGAAAGGCAGAAAGCTCTACGCAAGACTGGATTACCTTCAGTGCAGATGGCCGGACGGCACCGCTTTGGACAAGCCACCTGCCCTGCGCCTTGCTGACGGCGACAACCCGATTGAACAGGCGGTAGGCTGTCTTCAACAACACGCCAAAGCGCCGGACATTGGCAACATTGGCGCGCACGAACCCTTCGGTGTAGCTGTGTTCCACATGGACAATCGGCGTCGTTGGGTGCCGCACCCGAAGCGCAACGAGCATCGGCAAAGCGCGCCAGCTGATCGCAAGATGCGACACGACCACATCCGCATGTACCCTTTGCAAAGACACCCGACCCCGCGCGACACAGACACGGCTGTGCAGGCCAGTTTGCGCCATTGCGGGGGCGGTCAGAATATGATCCAGAACCCGCATCACCCCACCTGCGGTGGTGTCATCCACCAGATGCACGATGCGCGGCTGGGTCATACCGGGGCTCCGACCCGACGGCCACGGGACACAAAAGACACCGCTTTTCGCAACGTCGCACGACCGACCATCGATAAGGCCATGGTCGCCGCAAGGGTCACAACCGATTTGACAGGTTCCTCGATCAGCGGGGTGCGGGATTCCGCTAGCCACGCCCGCGTGAAGGCCAATGCGCGCGGCGCGTCCAGACTACTGATCGCCCGACGGCTCAGATAGCGCAGCTGGTAGGCCCGCGCATCCGGCGTGTTCACAACAAAGAACGCCGGGTTGATCATTTCAAGCTTGGTGATCATGCGTTCCCACGCCGCCAGCTGCCGATCTGTTGCCGCGGACAGCCCACCAGCGCTGATCCTGTAATGTGTCAAAAGCCCCGCAACCCCTTCAAAAACCCACTCGGTGGACAAAGCAATCCGCAACCAGCACTCGATGTCTTCGGATTGCCGGAAGGTTTCATCAAAATACCAATCGCGCTGGGTCTCGTGCTGTGGACGGTAGGCGATTGCATCAAACACCGCGCGGCGCAGAACGACCGCAGAACCATTGCCAATTGGATTGCGCTTGAAGATCAGCGCGGCATCCACGTTCTTCAAACGCGGACGTTGCGCCGCTCCCAAAAGGTCGCCTCGGTTGTTAATCAGGGCCGAGCCTGAATAACTGATGCCAACATGCGGGTTCGCATCAAAATGCGCGATATGCGATGCCAGTTTTGCTGGCACCCATAGGTCATCAGCGTCGCAGAACCCGATCACATCGCCCCGCGCCGCTGCAATGCCACTGTTGCGGGCCCCGGCCAGACCACGATTGACCTGTCGGATCACCCGCACCTTTTTACCGTCTTCGAACGACCGGGCGATATGCGCTGTTTCATCCGTCGATCCGTCATCGACAATGATGATCTCAAAATGTGGATAGGTCTGCGCGAGCAACGCAAACAAAGTCTCCTTGATCGTGCTTTGAACGTTGAAGGCGGGAACAATGATCGAGGCAAAGGTCATGACGAACTCCGGAGTGAGGGACTACGAGAAGAGAGATTGGCAAGTGGTACGTGGCAAAAACAGGGCTCCAAGTGACCCCAAAAGGGTCAGAGCACCGCGGCGGAGAGGAGAGAAGAAACCAGATGGGCTGTGGGCCAGTCCCGCGATGGCATGGCGCAGCGCCAACGTGCGTGTTTCACCAAGGCGCAACGCGCGGCGCGCCAGATAGCGATGATGGATGGCGTGGCTCCGCGCACTGGGGGACATCCCGAACCGCGCTGCGGTTTCAATGGCACGAATGCGCCCCGCGCTCATTGCGCTCAGATCGGTCGAAAGCCCGCCGACACTTGTGCGGTACATCGTATGAAGCGACGCGACACCGATAACCCGCGCGCTACCGCCCACCAGCCGGATCAGCCATTCGAGATCTTCGTTATGAACCATCGATGTGTCGAACCCGCCCGTGGCCTTGAACGCACCGCGCCGCAGCGCAAGATTGGACATGGTGCAAACCGGGTTTTCCCCCAACAGCAGGTCAATCGACAAATCGCCTGACGGCACAGTCGAGAAAACTGTCGCATCCGACGGCGTGTGTTTGAAAAAGCCGATTTGGCCATAGGCACCGTCAACGGCTGGGTCGACAAAGGTCTTGACCAGTTCAGCCAGCTTTGTGGGCATCCAGATGTCATCTGCATCGCAAAACGCAATGATGGCGCCAGTGCTGGAAAATGCACCGAAATTCCGCGCCGCACTTGGCCCTTTGCCGGGGTTGCGGACCAATCGAATACGGGCATCAACGATGGAGGCGGCCTGAATCAGCTTACGGGTACCGTCGGTTGACCCGTCATCCACACAGATGGCTTCCCAGTTCGAAAACGTCTGTCCCCGGAGACTTTCCAAGGTTTGGAGCAGTGTGGTCTCGGCATTGTAGCACGGCAGCACGATTGAAAACGTCGTCATGGGTCAAATCCTTGCAAGCGGTCGGCCGAAGGCGAAGATCAGCGCGGGAAGTGAAGCGCCAACCATGACCACGGTGGCAATGACGGCATAGCCGGTTGCGATAGCTGTCAGGCCGTATGGGCTTAGCAGCGCGGTGTTTGCCATCAGGGCAATCGTCATCACGGCGGTGACCCAGAATTCCCGGTGCGCCCGGTCGGTGGCCCGCAGCCAGCCCGCAGTGGCAGACCAAAGCGTTGTGGGAATAGCAACAAGGCACAGGATCGACACGATCTGATCCAACCCGTCCCAGCCATCGCCCAACAAAATGGGTACGTAGTACGGAGCAAGGATCGCTTGCAGGACCACGGCAGGTGTGATCAGCGACATCGCAAGAACAAGGCTCTGACGGAGCGCAAACGACTTATCATCTTGTGCGCACAGATGCGGGAACAGAACGGTCGAGAAGGCAACGGAAAAGGAATTGGCAAGGCTCAGACCCGCGTTGAATGCCATGAAGTAAAGACCAAGCGCTTCGGCCCCCAACAACGTGCCAACAATGATCTTATCGGCCTGCATGCGCATCGCCTTGATCAGTTCGACACCCAGAACCGCCCAACCAAACTTGACAAATGGGCGCAATGGGGCGCGACCCTTACTCAGGTCAATTGTCCAGGGATGCAGCCTGCGCATCGCAATCAGCCAGAACGGGGCCGTAAGCAACCGCGGCAAAACCAGCGCAAGCGCAGAGGGCCAGAACAGCGCCAGACCAGCGGACATCAAGTTCGCGCCGACGCTTTGCGCGCCGGTGATCGTGGCAGTTTGGCGCAACTTGCCGGCACGCATTGCCAAAGCCGTCTGAACAAGACCCGCGGGCATGAACAAATATTCACCGGCAAGAATTAAGATCAGCAGCAACAGCTCAAGGCTGGCTCCAGCGGCAAAAAGCGCAAACCCGACCCCCGCCTGTGCAAGAAAAAGTCCGACGCACCACACCCAGAAAATGCGGTGTGCTGCAGCACAGGTCTGAGGAAGATCTTCCTCGCGTGCGGCAATGATCTTTTGCCCCACCCCGTTCTCGGTCAATGACTTGAGAATATCCGCAGCCGCCAAAGCAGCCGCCGCAACGCCGATCTGCGCCAGATCAAGGGACCGCGCAACGACAACCACCACAAGCAGGCGCGACAGCTTTGCAGCGACCTCGGATGCCCCGTAGGCAAAGAGGTTCTGCGCAATCCGCGAGGTCTTGAAGGAGGCAAACATTGAAACGATCCGATCCGGGCAGATAGACAATTTCTAGCGGACCAGCCTCGGCCCCGTCTCGGTCCCCCCCGGAGAGGACCATGTCGCAAAGGGATGACACCATATCCGAAAGGATAGGTCGTTCAGGGCAACATCCCCTCGACCCGCAGGGATTGTTTGAATATCAAAGCAACAATCGCAGGTGACAGGGCATGTCCATCCATGGGTCTTAGGTTGAAATTCGGGGCCGTGCTGATCGCCACTCTTGCGCTAGGGAACTGCGCGGGGTTTGAAACGCCAGGCAACCTTGAACCCGTTGCAACAGGTGCCGGATACCAGGCTCAATACCGCGCCCCGGATGTCACCCGAAATGCTGCCAATCTACTGCGCTCGGCCCAGATCAATGCAAGCAAGTGCAGACCCCCGCGCGGTGGTGTCGCTGGCAAAACCGACGGCCTTGCAGCACAAGCCCTGCGCGGTGAGCGGCTGTCGCGCAACGACTTGGTGAATATCCGCGTCGGAGATGACGAAACTTTCAATGGGGATTATGTCGTGTCTCGGGACGGGACACTCAAGCTGCCATTCCTGTCACCAATCCGGGCGCAGGGACGCAGCACGGACGCCATCGAAGCGGACATCGCCAATCAACTTGTATCGCTGGACTTTTTTGCTGACCAACCACGCGTGTCTGTGCGCGTTGCAGATTATGCATCGGTGAGTATCGGTGTATCCGGCGCAGTCTTTGAACCGCGTGCTTCCGAAATTGGCGGGGTGCCCGGCGATCAAGTGGATAGCCGTAGGCAAGAGGCCCTTGGCGCGGCCGGAGAAGGCCGCAACCTGTCCGTCGCCCTGCGATCTGCGGGCGGTGTTCGACCCGATGCCGATATTTCGGCCATAGAAGTGCGCCGCAATGGAAGACTCTATACATTGGATATGCGCGGCGTGTTCGAAGGTCGAAATGCCTCAGACATCATGCTCCTGACAGGTGACGAGGTGACAGTGCCAAGCCGAGACTGTTTCCAGGAAGAGCTGATGCGTCCCAGCCCGATCAGCCCTCCGGGCATCTCCCTGTTTTTGTCAAACCTCACTCAGCCCGCAGGTGGCAACGCGCCCGCAGGCATTGGCCGCGACGTCCGTGAAGTGCCGTACGGAACGCGGTATCTGCAAGCGGTTATCTCGGCCAATTGCGTCGGCGGCGCACGGGCTAGCAGCGGTGATAGATCTGCCGTGCTGTTTTCGCGCAACCCGGTAACGGGCATTTCGGTTGTGGTCGAACGGAGTATAGAAGACCTGATACGCCGCGCTGACCGCGATGATTATGATCCATTTCTGCTGCCCGGTGACGCGCTTGCCTGTTACGACAGCACTGTCACCAATGTCGGAGAAGTCGGCAGGGTTCTTGGTATCCTTGGATTTACCTTGGCCACCACGCTTTAGTCGTTGGACGCCATGCTTTCGCACTTTTGACGCTCCGCCAGCATCAGCGGGCGTGTAACAGACCAGACATGTGGCAAGGCACCCAATGCGGTTCGTGTTGCCTCAAGATCGCCCTGCTTGGCGGCATTTTCAACCCGGATCAGCGCAGACCGAAGCTCCACCGCGCCCATCGTAGCAGCGCTTCCAGAAATTTTATGCGCACAGGCAGCCGTTTCGGCAAGGCCAAGGGCTTCAAAGTCGCGCAAGGCGTCCAGCGTTTCATCAACCTCATTAACAAAGCGTTCCAGAAAGACCTGGAGCGCCGTCACGCCCAAGCCGTCACGAAGTTCTTCTATATAGCTCAGGGCTACCACATTCTTGATTTCCGGCACTCCCGGCTTGGCTTTGGTTGGAAGGCCAACCTGGTCGGATACAATTTGCAAAAGAGCCTCACGAGTTAATGGTTTTGTCAGGATGTCATTCATCCCGTCTACTAGATACGCCTGCTGTTCGTCGGCCATTGCGTTCGCTGTCAGGGCGACAATCGGGGTCGTTGCCGACGCGCCCTTGCCGGACCGGATTTCCCGTGTTGCCCCGCGACCGTCCAAAACAGGCATGCTGATATCCATAAGGATCAACGCAAATTCCTGTTCATGCGCCAGATCCACGGCGATCCGGCCATTATGCGCTTCGGTCACGCGATGACCTGCCGCGATAAGCATTTCGCGGGCCACGACGCGGTTGATTTCGTTGTCTTCTACCAAAAGGATATGGCTGGTTTTCCCTGTAACGGCATCTGTTTGCTGTTTCTCGATCACCAAGGGTGCCGCCACCGGAACAATGGGCAGATGAATATCGAACGTGCTGCCTTTGCCCGGCTCGCTTGCAACTTCGATCGTGCCGCCCAGAGCTTTGACAAACCGCTGCGCGATGCCCAGCCCAAGCCCCGTTCCACCAACATCACGGTCATATGAACTGTCACCGGTCATAAAATCATCAAATATCTGCGCCATAATCTGCGGATCGATGCCAACGCCTGTGTCGCTGACCGAGATCTTTAGTCTTGGTGCTTCCCTCTGGGCGTCATTGGTCGTGGCGACAACCTTGACGTTGCCACCCCTCGTAAATTTAACGGCATTGCCGATGATATTCATCAACACGTGTTGCAACCTGTCCCGGTCTGCCATGACCCAGTCCGTAGATGGCCCCTCCCACCCCCATTGCAGACTGGTGTCATTGGCAGATGCAGCGCCGCTTTGATTGTCGATAATATCTTGCAAGAGCGTGCTGATATTCATGGCAACAGGCCGAATCCGCAGCATTCCCGCATCATATTTGGTGATATCCAGAACATCCGAAATGTGACTCATCAAAAGCTTTCCTGACGTGTCCATGTTCTTGATATACCGCGCCTGTTTCGCGGTCAGTTTGGTGTCACGCAGTAGCGACAGGTTGCCAAGCAAGCCATTCAAAGGCGTTCGAATTTCATGGCTCATCGTCGCCAGAAAATCAGTCTTTGCCTTTTCTCCAGCCAACGCGCGATCACGCGCCGCAACCAGATCCTGCTCGGCCTGAACGCGGTGCGAAATGTCCCGCAAGAAGGCGATGAACACATTGCCCTCGTCCGTCTCTGCCGTCTGGATCGCCAGCTCAACGGGAAACACCTTGCCCGACGCGCGCTTGGCGTCAAGCTTCACGCGCCCCTTGCCCACCACACGTTTCTCGCCGCCGTGGCGCATGCGATCCATGCCGGCGTTGTGGGCATCAAAATGATGGTCCGGGATAATCAGATCAGCAAGGTTGCGCCCAATGGCAAAGGCAGCAGAATATCCAAAAATATGCTCTGCTGCTGCATTAAAGTCGAGAATACGTCCCTCTGAGTCGCTGACGATCACAGCATCAAGCGCAGTTCCCGTCACGATCTTCATCCGCTTGCCGGCTTCGATGGCCTCGGTCCGACGGCGCAGGTTCACACCGTTCAAATAGTTGAGATAGATCGACAAACACAGCAGCGCCAAAAGCAGCAACGTCACCACGGCCGCCATTTGTGTCAGGGTTATTGCGACATTGCTGCGACGCATGTCCGAATTTTCGGCGAAATAGTTCAAACCAGAGTTTGACAATGCCCGAACATTCGCCCGGATACGGTCCGCACTTTCCAAAAGCTGCGGCAAAGCTTCGGTCAGGTCGGCATCTTGTGAGTCGATGTCCGCGATTGAGCGCAAGAGAAACGCATGAATCAGCCCTAGGTTTGACGCGAATTCATCCTGACCACGTAGGCCCTCGTAAATCGCAGAGTCCCGCAGCGTGTCGATCCGGCTGTAGAAGATATCGAACCTACGTCGCAGATCGCGCAGGCGGGGACGATCTTCTTGAACCGCCTGAAAAAGGTGCAGTTCGTATTCAAGAAACTCGACCTCGGCCTGCGACAGAGACCACTGGACATTGTCCGAATTGGCTGAATTCAACAGGCGCAAATCTCGCGCCACATTCACCGACATGAAGACGATTGCAACAAAGCCAACCATTGCAAGCACAAGCCAGATCATGATCTGTGCCCGCATCGGCGATTTCTGCAACTTCAGCATGTGGCCCCTCTTTGGCGAAGCAACCTATGCATTATTTGCAAAGGCAATGTCGCCGAAAGGTCTACTCGACAGCCTCAATGCGGTCGAGTTGCCAGATGCTCCGAGAGTAAATTACTTCGGTGCGATAGCTGGAATTGCTATCAAAGGGGTAGATGATCCAGAGCGGTCCTTTATCACGGACGGACATCGTATCGCCGTCCAAGAGATAGGCCACGATCGGCCCATCCTGGACCGCGTCCGACACTGGGATTTCAACGGCATAATCGTTGATCGCAGTGGCGCGCAACGTTGTTCCCTTAACCCCCAAAAGCGCCACGAGATCGGCAAGCGTCACGCCCTGAAAGGTCTTTGTGCCTTCGGTCCAGATCGTTGCGGTTTCGATTGTGGTACTTTCCAAGGCTTGAAGCATCTCAAGATCGAACTGCGCTGTCTCATCCACGTTGGTGGTGTCAATCGACCCGTTGACAGTAAGGATCACGTCCCCCTGCGGCGCATTAAGGCTTTGCGCCCACGCCGGTGCCAACGACATAGATACAAAAATGGCAGCAGTGTAAAAAACTCGGTACATCGTTGGGATTCCTCAAATCACAGAATTGAAAGATGCCACAAAAATCGGCTTCGACACACTGGGTTAAACGGATAGCACCCTATCCTTTCGGATAGGGTGCCGCGCCAGTTGGATAGGTTTTGTGGTTAAGCAACGTTGCGCAGGGGCGCGGTCCGGTCTGCCATGAACATGCAGAACGCGTCCCGCAGTTCGGGGCGATCCATGACGAACGCTACGGTCGCTTGGACGAAGCCCTGCACCGAACCACAATCAAAACGCTCGCCTTCAAAACGGTAGCCGTTGACCCCTACATCCGGGAGATCGGCATTGATCGCATCGGTAAGCTGCAATTCCCCGCCTGCGCCCGGACCAAGATTTGCCAACCGACCAAAAATCGACGGCTCAAGAATGTAACGTCCAACGATGGCTTGGGTTGAGGGCGCGATATCGGGGCGGGGCTTTTCAACCAGACCTCGCGCATGTGCCAACCTGCCCTTTTCGGACGCAACATCTAGGATGCCATAGGACGAGGTTTGTTCACGCGGCACATCCATCGTCGCCACCATGTGGCCACGTGTTTCACGATGTGCGGCAACCATCTGCGCCAAGGCCCCGTGCGGCGCACGGATAACATCATCGGGCAACAGCACTGCAAAGGGTTCATTCCCGACAAGCCGTTTTGCCAAACCCACAGCATGGCCAAGGCCGCGTGGGGTGTTTTGCCGAACAAACGAAAGCGTCCCTTCGGGCATCCGTGTGCGTTCAAGCGCGGCCAACGCGGCAGTCTTGCCATTTTGCTGCAACCGCTGTTCCAGCGCAGCGGCTGTATCGAAATAATCTTCCAATGCGCCTTTGCCTGCGGCAGTGACAAAAATGAATTCCTCAATTCCTGCCGCGCGGGCTTCGTCCACGGCATATTGGATCAACGGGCGGTCAATCAAAGGCAGCATCTCTTTCGGGATGGACTTGGTTGCAGGTAAAAACCGGGTGCCCATGCCTGCAACTGGAAAAACAGCTTTGCGGATATGTGTCATGGTCTTGTTCCTTTTCTAAAGGCGTATCATTGAGACAAGATGAGCGGACGAGAGAGAGACTGTGGAGAGAGAGAGAGAGAGAATTCAGTAGGCGCCACGCCCCGAGAAGACGGCACCAAACGTTTTGATGATCAAAACAAGATCAAGAAGCAGGTTGCGCGAGGAGGCATAGGAGATGTCCATTTCCACCATCTGGTCGAACCCGATATTCGCACGGCCCGAAACCTGCCAAACACCGGTGATCCCCGGCTTGACCACCAGCCGGCCCAAAGCACGCTTGGGATAGGCAGCAACTTCGCTGGGAAGTGCCGGGCGTGGTCCAACGATGGCCATGTCCCCCCGCAACACGTTGATGATCTGCGGCAGTTCGTCGATCGAAAAGCGGCGAATAAAGCGCCCTACCCGCGTCACACGCGGATCGTTGCGCGACTTGAAACAAACACCGTCCCTGTCAGAGTTTTTCAAAAGGTCTGCACGCCGCGCCTCCGCATCAGAACTCATTGAGCGGAATTTCAGCATGGTAAAAGGTGTGCCATCGCGTCCAATCCGGGTTTGACGAAACAACACTGGCCCGCGACTATCGCATTTGATCATAACCGCCGTAAGCACGAGAACGGGCGACAGAACCAGCAGCGCACTTGCTGACACCGTGACATCCAGAAACCGGCGCTGCATGTCGGCAAAAGAGCGCTGAGACAACTGCGTCATCGCCGCGTGTGCAAGGAAAGACACGTTCCCGGCAAGATAGCGTTTGGCCAATCGGCCCGGCTCCTGGGCAAGCCGCCACACCCATTCCATACGTGCCCGGCGTACAATCTTGGGGGCACGCAAAACAGTTCCGGCAAGAAAGTCGAACAATGCGCCGACAGCCAATGTCAGGGATGCGTCCAGACGATCTGCGTTGCGATGCAGCCAGATTTCCTGCGCTGGAACACCCAGCGCCACAAGGACAATGTCTGCACCGCTTTCGTTGATGTCCGAAATGACCGCATCGGTATCAAGCGCCCCCTCATAGCCATCACGCGTTCCCGCAATACGCAGGTTGGGAATGTTAGTGATGAGCGTGTTTGCCGCCGCATTTGCGGTTCCGGGCGTGCCACCAAACAGGTAAACGGATTTGCCCATGCGGGCCGCCCGTTCCAGAAGCGCAGGCACCAAATCGGTGCCATTCAGGTTCTCGGTCAGGCGGGCACCGCTCATCTTTGCGGCCAGCTCCACACCAATGCCATCCGGCAGCAGAACGTCGGCGTCAGACACGGCCTGAGCGTAAGCCACGTCGCGGCGGCGCATGTTGCAACAATGGGCGTTCATGAAAAAGGCACGGCGGCGGCCCGGTGCCAGAAGCGCCTGAATGGCAAGGCCGGACGTGGCATCGACCAGATCAAGACCCAGAGCAGGAATGAATTTGGTCGTAAGCCGGGGTGCCCCGATACGTTCGGCAAGGTCGAAATCAGTTGTAAACGTTGCATGTTTCATGGCTTAAGTCCTAAGGTATCGAAAGTTGCCCCGAACGTGACTGAGGCCATGACTGCGCTCAATGGAGCGGACGGACACGTTGGAGGGACTTTGGGAAAGGCGTCGCTCCAGTTGGTTAACCCACCTACCCAGAAGCCTAGGGAATTACCCCAAAGCATGGGAACGCTGCCACTTTTGTGCTCGATTTCTGACGTTTAACTGTCCAGATCCCATTGTAGCCGTCGGACTATATTAGGAGACTGCCATGCGTGTTTTGATTGCCGACGACCACGATTTGCTACGCGACACTCTTGTCATGTTCCTGAATGCTCAGGGAGACATGGACACCGGCTCGGCGGCCAATTTCACCGAGGCAACCCAGATGATCCAAAAAAACGAACGCTACGATCTCGTTTTGCTAGATCTGAACATGCCGGGCATGAACGGGTTGGACGGCCTCACGCGGGCCATGTCCATGAATGGCGGACAGCGCGTAGCTTTGCTGTCTGGCTCTGCAAAACGCGATATCGTGGAAAAGGCGCTCGAAGCTGGCGCAGCCGGGTTTGTTCCCAAAACATTGCCGGCAAAATCCATGATCAACGCGGTCAAGTTCATGGCGATGGGCGAACAATATGCGCCGATTGACTTCATGACCTCGGTTGAGGAAGTGACGTCGCACCCACTGGCGGACCGCCTGACCCCCCGCGAGCTTCAGGTTCTGGAAGGGCTGACCGAAGGCAAGTCAAACAAGGAAATTGCCCGCGATCTTGATATCACCGAACCAACCGTCAAACTGCATATGAAAACGCTCTACCGAAAGCTGGAAGCGTCGAACCGAACGCAGGCCGCATTGATCGCGCGCGAAGCCGGTCTGTTCTGACCTATCCCAACGGGTAGGCACGTCTCCAAAAATCCCTTTTTGTCATCCATACGCGTGCAAGCTTTTGTGGATGTGTCGCGGTAGTCATGGTGCCAAGGAGGCGTCTCATGACACTGCAACAGACCGCTCAATCTGGACTTCTAGCACCCCCCAGGCAGCAGCGCCGTCAGCTTTCGCTACGGCGAATCCTTATGGGTGGTCGGATCAGTGACATGGGGCGCTTTCCCCGGTACCTAGCTTTTGCCCTCCTCGGAGGCACGCTCATTTGGGCCCCGATCACGGGCTATTTGCGCACGGCACCACTCACGTTCAAGTCAAGTTCCTCTCTCATACTGCCCGGTTCCGGCGCTTCTGCATCCATGAACCTGAACGGGATCGGGCAGGCTTCTTCCTACGCAAGTTCGGCTTTCGCAAGCAATTCCGTCAGCCCCACCGAAACCTACAAACGACTTATCGGTGCCGACCGTATCCTCGCGGCTGCGGCGGCATCCATGAACCTCAGCCGAGGTGAATTTGAGCAGCCAAGGATCAGGCTGGTTGATCAAACCAGCCTGATCCACCTCGAAATCACAGGTGGCACCGCCGAAGAGGCGCAGGCCCGTGGCGATGCCCTTCTCGCAGCATTTTTTGCAGAACTGGACGCGTTGCGCGCCGACGAACAAGCCACCCGCGAAGACAGCGGCCTTGCAGCCATCGGCGATTATAAATCCTCAGTCGCAACCACACGCGCAGACATTGCAAAACTGCAAAACGACAGCGGCCTTGTGTCGGTTGATCAATACAATGCCATCGTCGAGGCTACACGTATGTTGGAAAGCCGCGTTCAGGACCTGGCCGCAACCCTTCAGGACAAAACGCACAGTGTCGCGTCGCTTGAGACGACACTTGGTATTCCAGCCAAGGCCGCAGCCGCGACGCTGAAACTTTATGCCGATGCCCAATTCATCGCCCTGACAGACGAGGTCGGCGTGCATGCCGCCCGTCTTGCCGAGGCGCAATCGCGCTTTGGTGACGGTCATCCAAAGGTGCAAGACGCTCGCGCCGCCCACGCCGCCGCAAAGGCGGCCACCCTACAGCAGGCCAAACAGGTCACCGGATTGACTATGGCAGATCTTGGCACGCTCGATCTTGCCCCTGCCGGGGCCCGTGCCGATCTTCTGGCAGAGCTTGTGCGCATGGATGCCGAACGCGCCGGGATCGCGCAGCACCATGAAACTTTGTCACGGCGGCTCGAACGAGAACTTGCCCGCCAGCATGCCCTGGCAGCCCCGGCCGCCCGCTTGCAGGATCTGCAACGAGATTTCCGCGTGGCAGAGGCAGTTTTCGCCACCGCCATCGCTCGGTCACAATCAACCAAGTCGGATGTCTATGCCTCTTACCCGCTGGTGCAGGTTCTTGAAAACCCGTCGCTGCCATACAACCCGTCATCTCCGAACCGCACATTGGCCTATGCCGCAGGCATCGCCGCGACCTTCATGCTGTTGGTCGGCCTTGCACTCGGGTGGATGCGCTCGGCTGTCATCAACCGCCTGCTGAATAAACCGGGCGACCCTGCGTGACGCCAAACAATCCCGCGGAACGCATCGTCTACAAGACGCTCATCCTGACTTGGCCGTTCTATGCTGTTGGCGCTCTCTATGTGGTTGGTCCCGTTCTGGCGTGGATACTTGGCGCGCTCGCGTTTCTGTCGCTCTATCTTGGCCAAGCCATCCGCAGTGACCTGCGCGCTACAGGAAGCATTCCTCCGCTGATCTGGGCGTGGATCGTTGGCATGCTTGTCATGCTAGTGGCCCTTTGGGTAGGGCACCTTGACTGGGCTCTCGGGACAAAACAGACGATCAAATCATCCATCGGCTGGGCCAAGGGCTGGGCCTTGCTGGTTTTGTTTCCCCTCGCCGGCGCAGTCCTGCCGATCCGTCGAGAAGTCCTAATCCGGTCGCAATGCGTGATCGGCGCCTGGACACTGGCTCTCGCTCCGATCCTGATCATCGCGCCCTATATCGGGCTGCCCGAGCGGATTTTCGTGTCCCCCTTCAAAGCGGTTGGCGGTCCGGGCCCCGAATACTTTACCGTCTATTTCTTCACATACGACCCTGCCAGCATGACACCGCGCTGGCAATTTTATGCGCCTTGGTCACCTTTTGCAGCCCTGCTGGGCGTTCTCATGGTGCTGTTTGCGCTTGAAGAAAAAGACCGCAAATGGATGCTCGCGGGACTGGCAGCGGGGCTTTTGATGATCCTAGCCTCCAAATCCCGCATGGGTCTCGTGGGGCTGGTCGCCTGCACCATCGCGCCGCGCATGATGCCATTGATTTTGCGCGGATGGGCGTGGCATGCAACGGCTGCTTTGACAGCGTCAATGGCGGTTCTGGGCACTGCCATCGTCGCCATGGCACAAGATGCGGTCGCCATCTTCAAGGGGGCACGCGCCGACAGCACCCGTGTGCGCGAAACCCTACAACGCATCGCTAAGGAACGCTGGGAAAACGACGCCGTCTGGTTTGGTCACGGAACCGTCCATCCCGGCGCACATATCGTCGAATACATGCCCATAGGCAGCCATCACACTTGGTTCGGCCTGTTGTTCGTTAAAGGACTGGTTGGATTTCTGGCATTCCTCATTCCCTTGGTCTGGCACACACTTTTTGCGATGTATGACGCCGCACGCCATCCAAGGGGCAGGTTGCCCATGGGCATCTTGATGACGATGGTGCTTTTGTCCTTTGGCGAAAACATCGAGATCCAGGCCTATATGCTCTGGCCGGCGCTGATTTTGTTGGGGGTCCATCTGCGCGAAGTGGCTGACGATCCGGCGCCCTGATCCGCGCACTGTCGACGTGGCTCAGGATATCGAGGTGGCGCGCATCCTCTTCGGCATCATGCCATGTCTGGTGCGGGTCGGTCACCGCGCCCGATCCATCAGGTCCAACAACTGCACTTCGGTCAGGGCAACCCGGTTCGCCTTCATCGACGACGAGCTGACCGCGTCCCGCGCCGCCTTGGCGCGTGCCGCACCTGTGATCCCTTGCGCATCCAGCCCCGGCAGACCCGCAGCACGCGACCACGCGTGCAGTGTGACGAACGCATCGTCAGGTGTGCCGCCAAAGGCCTGCGCAATCCAGCCCTGCACCTCGGCCATGCGGATCATCAAAGTCGCGTCGCCCCCCGCGTCGGCATTGGCCCTCAGACCATGCGGCAACAACGCGCCGCAAATCGCCCCGTGCGCCGCGTTGGACAACCCACCCAAAGGCCCCGCCAAACCGTGCACCACGCCAAGCCCCGAATTGGCCAAAGCCAAGCCACCGCACAGGCTCACCCATGCCAGCGCATCGCGCGCGTCGGGGTTTTCGTCCACCATGATCTGTTGGATCGCCACCAACCCTTTGGGGATCGCATCGCGGCAGATCATATCCGTCATCGGATTGGCCTTGGACGACAGATAAGGTTCGATCACCTGCGTGACCGCATCCAACCCCGAGGCCAAAGTCACCCCGCGCGGGCAATTGTCGGTCAATGCAGGGTCCACAATCGCCAGTGTCGGCAACATGCGCGGGTCACGCAGGCTAACCTTGCGCTGCGCATCGGGCACAGAAATCACCGCGTTGCGCGTGACTTCGGCCCCTGTCCCGGATGTCGTTGGCAGGGCCGCAAAGGGCAGCGGCGCCACGTCCAGCGGCAGGCCTTTGCCCACCACCTCCAGATGGTCCATCATCGGGCGCGTGGCCGGGGCAAGCGCTGCAATGGCCTTGCCTGCATCGATCACCGCACCGCCGCCAATGGCGATGACGGCCTGCACCTGCGCGTCGCGCGCCCTCGCAACCCCGGCTTCGATCAGCGCGACATCGGGTTCTTTCGCCGCTGAATACACGGCGACGGCTACGCCTTCGGCCTCTAGTTCCGCTTTCAACCACTCCGCCCGTGCCGGGTTCGCCCCTGTCACCAGCAACACCGACCCGCCCAGACCAGCAAGCGCCGAAACGGCCCGCGCCGCCTCGCCGCGTCCAAACCGGATCATGTCTGCGGTCGCAAATGCAAAAGCTGTGGCGGTCATGGGTGATCCTCTGGTTCTAATTTGGCCCAGATGTGCCCGTGTTGTCTAATCGCGGACTGTGGGTCAAGCACTTCTTCTCTTGAACGTCGCCATAAGGGCGGCGTTTTTTGTTTTCTA
>NZ_JBPOFB010000011.1:0-103362 GCF_051251565.1 Marivita sp.
TGGCTCCGGCGGTAGGGATCGAACCTACGACCAATTGATTAACAGTCAACTGCTCTACCGCTGAGCTACGCCGGAACACGAGGCGGGGTTTAGCAACAGTGATGCGGCGCGTCCAGAGGGTTTTCGGAAAAAAATGCGTTCGCTGTTATGTTAATGCAAATACGGTCTGCGCAGACAGTGCGCCCGTTGGTGCAACGGTGTTTTTTCCATGAAGATCAATAAGATGTGCAAGGACGTTTCGCGTTGCAGCTGGCAAGAGCGCAGCAGGCGTGTCGGAGTAGATCCGGGCAGCAAGAGCGGCACAGGTAGCCGGGCCATCTTTGAGCGCGTCCAGCACAGCCGCCTCGCGTGACAGTCGGTGCGCAATCAGCCACTCCAGCCGCGCGTGGGGGGCCGTGATCGGGGCACCGTGGCCGGCATGAAACACCGACCATGTCTCGGTCTGCAAGCGACGGCAGGACGCCATGAAATCGGTTAGGTCGCCATCCGGCGGTGAGACCAGTGAACTGGACCAGCCCATGACCAGATCGCCACAAAACAATACATCATCCCAGGCAAAGCTGAGATGATTGCCGAAATGACCGGGGGTGTGGATCGCACGCAAGGTCCAGTCGATCCCGTGTACCGCGTCCCCGTCGGCAAGACAGATATCAGGGTGAAACTCCTCATCCACGCCTTCGCCGCCGTCCAACAGCCCTGATTTGGCCAGATCCCGCATCACCGCGCTGCGCCCGCCTTTCGCGTCGGAAAACGCGTAGACTGGAGCATTCACGGCGTGCGCTAATGGCCGCGCGAGTGGGGAGTGGTCCACATGGGCATGGGTGACCAGAATTGCCGACACCTGTGCGCCCGTCACAGCCTCTAGAATCGCCTCCAAATGCTGTTGGTCCGATGGGCCGGGGTCGATGATGGCCAGATCCGTGTCGCCCAGCAGATAGGTGTTGGTGCCGCGAAAGGTCATCGGTGACGGGTTCGGGGCCAAAATTCTGCGCAGACCGGGGGCCAATATTTCGGCACTGCCGGGTTCAGGGCGAAAGTCGGGCTGCGGATCCTGCATCATGATGCCCAGAGCATCAGCCCATCTTGCAAATTGCAATCCCTGTTGCGCAGAGACATTCCGTTTTGTCAAAGGGTGGAGTAGCGTCGCGCCATGACATTTGACTGGCTCAAACGCTATATGCCACGCGGGCTGTACGGACGCGCGGCGCTGATCCTGATCCTGCCAGTGGTGACACTGCAACTTGTCGTGTCCATCGTGTTCATTCAGCGGCATTTTGAAGGGGTGACGGAACAGCTTAGCCGGGAAATGGCGCGCCAGATCAACACCGCGCTGGACCCGGTCCGGGAGGGCGATACGGTCTTGGCCGACGCGCTGGATCTGACGTTCCTGCCCACCACGCTTGAAGCAATGCCGGATACAGACTTGCGGCGCTGGTTCGATTTCTCGGGCATCGTGGTCATCCGCACGTTGCAAACCCATGTGATCGGCTATGAACGTGCGCATTTGGTGGATGATTGGACGGTCAACGTCTGGGTCAAACGGGGCGACCAGCCTTTGCGTCTGATCGAATTTGACCGCGAACGGGCATCGGCCTCTAACCCGCATCAGCTTTTGGTCAACATGGTGGTTTTCGGTGGGTTGATGACGTTGATTGCGTTTCTCTATCTGCGCAACCAACTGCGCCCGATCACACGGCTGGCCGAGGCGGCGGAATCCTTTGGACGAGGGCGCAACGTGCCCTATTCGCCGTCTGGTGCAGTCGAAGTGCGTGCGGCGGGGCATGCGTTTCTGGACATGCGGGCGCGGATCGAACGCCAGATCGAACAGCGCACTATGATGCTCTCGGGGATCAGCCACGATCTGCGGACCCCTCTGACGCGGTTGCGGCTGGCTGTGTCCATGCTGTCGGACGAAGATCGTGCGCCGTTGGAGCGCGACATCGACGATATGCAAAAGCTTATTGACGCGTTTTTGGATTTCGCCCGTGGCAATGCTGATGGTGCGCCACCCGAAGCCACCACGATGCCGGAGTTTGTGCAGACCGTTGTAGATGATTGCGCGCGCGCGGGGATGCCGGCGATGCTGGTCGCCTCAACGGGGCGCGGGCAGGTGATGCTGCGTCAGACGGCGATGCGCCGGGCGATTGAAAATCTGATCGGCAATGCTGAACGCTACGGCAACCGGTGCGAAGTGTCCGTGGCCCTGACGGACAAATCGCTGCGTATTCGGATCGAAGATGACGGCCCCGGCATACCGTCAGATCAACGAGACAACGCGCTGCGGCCCTTTGTGCGTCTCGATCCTGCGCGAAATCAGGACAAGGGGTCCGGCGTCGGTTTAGGCTTGGCCATCGCCGCCGATATCGCGCGGTCACATGGTGGTGTTCTGCGTCTGGGCACAAGCGACAGCATGGGCGGTCTGCGGGCGGATATCGTGATTGCGCGGTGAAATAAAATTACGCGGAGCTTCTCTACGACATTGGTATTGCCTCATGAACGGGCAGATTTGACGAAAGATGTTGAAAACGTCACCAATAATCTGAAATACAGACACAACCCGGTTCCTGCCGGGGTTTGGGAGAGACTTGCACAGGATGGTCCGGGATGCCGGCTTACCAATACGTTCACGATGTTATGCTGCGCGACTGCGAAACATCCGGCATCGTTTTTCTGCCTCGTTATTTCGAGATGGTGCACACCGTTATCGAAAATTGGCTGGACGAGGCGCTGGACTGGCCCATGAGCCAGATACAAGGCAGCGATGCGCTGACCTTGCCGTTCGTCAATATCTCGGCCGAGTTTTCGGCTCCAAGCCGTCTTGGGGATCGTCTGACATGGCGATTGTCGGTGCGTGAATTGCGTCGGAGCAGCATTTGGGTCGAGCTTGTTGCAACCACCGGGGCCGAGACGCGTGCTTCAATCACTGGAACGCTCGTGTTGTCCGAAGGTGTGGCGTTGAGAACGCGCCGTTGGCCCGATCCGATCGCCGAACGGGTCAAGGATTATCTGGTCACGCCGAACGGCAACATCCGGAATAAGGTGGCCGAATAGACCTTGGGCGTTGTGCGGTCACTTTCGGCCAGTCGATCCACCCTAATGCACAATATGCTGCGCGGCGGTGTAAAAGAACTCTACAAGCTTGGTGCGATCAATTGGCTTGAGAAGCAGATCAATCCCCAGACGCTTGGTTTCTTGGCGCAATTGGGTTGACCGCTCGGCGGATACGATGGCGCAGGGCAGGCGGCCCATACGCCGGGTCAGCTCTTCGTAAAGCTCTGTTCCGGTGGCACCGTCCCCCAATTGATAATCCAGCAAAAGCGCGTCTGGCGTGATCTGAAGATCAGCCATCAACTCCAGCGCATTTTCGGCGTTTTCGCTTTCGATGACGCTGATCCCCCAGCTTTCGACGAGGAGCGACATGGCGCGTCTGAGCTGTGGATCGTTCTCCACCAAAAGGACGATCAGCCCGGATTTCAGCAGGCCCATTGCAGACGCATTGCGCGAGACCTTGGACAGGCTTGGCTGTGCATGACGGGCGCGCGGCACGTTCAACATGAAACATGACCCACGGCCCAGTTCGGACCACAGGCCAAGCGGATGGCCCAGCCGTGCGCAGGCCCGTTCGACAATAGCCAGACCAAGCCCCAGCCCGTCATTGTTGCTGGCAGTGGTATCAAGGCGGCGGAATTCTTCGAAGATCGCGTTCTGATCCTCCTCGGCAATGCCGGGGCCGGTGTCCCACACCTCGATCCGAACTGAATCACCGTTACGCCGCGCGCCGACGACCACACGGCCTGAGTCAGTATAGCGGATGGCATTGGTCAGCAGGTTCTGCACGATGCGCCGCAGGTAGGATGGATCAGAGTCCACGACATGCGAACTGTCTACAATTCGCAAGGACAGTCCCTTGCGTTCCGCCAACAACCCCATCTCGTCGCGTAACGGATCAAAAATCTCGCGGAGCGCCACTGGACGGATGTCAAAGCTCAGCCCATCGGTTTCCAGCTTTGAGATGTTAAGCAGTGCGTCGATGATCTGTTCGGCGGCACCAAGGGCGGTTTCCGCCTTGGCCAGAACGGCCTGTTCATTGGGGGTGTCGATCTTGTCAGACAACGATGCCATGAACAGCTTGGCCGCAGACAAGGGTTGCAACAGGTCATGACTGGCAGCCGCCACAAACCGCGATTTGGACGCGTTTGCACGTTCTGCCGCACTTAGTGCATCCTCAAGCTCCAGCGTGCGCTCCATCACCCGCTGTTCAAGGATTTCGTTCAACTCATATAGCTTGCGGGCGGCTTCGCGTTCAGCGGTGACATCGGTGCAGGAAATCACAAAGCCCCGGTCCGGCATGTCGCGGCCAAAGATGTGCAGGATGATGCTGTCGCCGCGCTGCACTTCAAAGGACACGGGCTGTCGCAGGCCGTCCGCCACTGCCCAACGGCGGAACGACGCGCGGTCAATCCCGCGGGTAAATTTGAACGCATCATCCAAATCGTCAAGCAGGCCGATAAAGGACGCGCCAATTCGCAGGCGTCGTGCAGGGATCGCCAAGAGGCTCCCCAGTTTCTGGTTCCAGCCGACCAGACGCGCGTTTTCGTCAAAGATACACACGCCTTGGTTCAGGTGGTCCAGCGTGGCACGGATCATGCGGGTTTGCTTATCCCGCAGCTTGGCCTGTTCCTGCCGTTCGATCCGCATGATATCGGTGATGTCGGTCTGAAGAACCACAGTGCCGCCATTGGCCGTGCGGTGTTCGGACACCTGCAACCAGCGGTCCTGCGTAAGCTGCACGTTGAACATCACCCGCCGGTCCGTGTGCCGTTTGCGGCGCAGCTTGGCCCATGTGTTGCGATCCTGATGCTCGGGCAGATGCAGATGCGCTGATCGGCTGACCCGGTCCACATAGCTGTCAAAGGCCAGACCGGGCTTCAGATCATTGGCAGTGTCACGGAAATCCCGGCAAAAGCGCGAATTGCACATGACCAGAAAATCACTCGGATCAAACAGCGCAAAGCCTTCTGAAATCGTCTCGATCGCATCAGCAAGGTTGCGCCGCGCAGCTTCGGTGTCTTGATTGGCCTGCGCCAGTTGCGCGTTGGCGTCATGCAGCAGGTCCAGCGTCTTCTCAAGTTCGAGCGTACGTTCCCGCACCCGCTTTTCCAGCAGCGCCGCGCGTTCGAATTGGGCATAGGCCGCGCCTGAATGCGATGTCCCGTATTCGACACGCCGCATGAGGCTGTCGGCGATCTTGAGCAGCTTTTCGTTCTGACGTTCAAGACTGTCAGTTGGATCAATCAGGGACACGGGTCGCCTCGTGCGCAAGAGGAGGATAAATTGCAACGCCGGTCAGTGTCTGGTTCACATGCAGACCGCCGATCTGTTCACCATAGGTCGAAAACCCAACCACATTATGCGCCTGCAACACGTCCGACACAGCGCGGCTTTGCTGGATGCGCCCGGCCTCAATGCGCCGCAGTATGCAATCACAGCCCAGAATGATCTCGGGTTTTGTGTGCTTGGCAAGGCTCTCAAGCCCACGATCCAGATGCGCCGCGATATCGTCATGGGTGGCCAGCGTCAGAACCATGCCTTCGTTGATGGCCGAAAAGAACACCAGATCGTGGTTTTCCTTAACCTGCTGAATGGCCCGCACATGGTGCGCATCGCCCAGACGCACAACCACCGGGTGTTCGGCAAAGATGAATTGATCAAGCTGGTTCGGGTCCAACCCAAGCAGTCGGGCATATTCAAGAGCGGCTGGTTCCGCGTTGATTTCATGCACGATTCTCGTTTCGGGCGAGGCCGATGTGACCACCATGCGCTGGTCGGTCGGA
Source organism: Marivita sp. (assembly GCF_051251565.1). Taxonomy (GTDB): domain Bacteria; phylum Pseudomonadota; class Alphaproteobacteria; order Rhodobacterales; family Rhodobacteraceae; genus Marivita. The sequence goes on from NZ_JBPOFB010000011.1 coordinate 5,835, forward strand.
ATCAGGTGATCAAGGCTGAACACCCGAACAGGGCGATCACAGCGCACAAACACCACCACGGCGGCGTTTGTCATCACAACACCGTTGCGCGCAAGCCAAGTCTTGCCAAACCGGGTGCCATCGCCTGACGACCCGCCGAACAAGGGCGTCGGGCCAAGCCCGGCTGACAGGAAAGCTGTTAATTGCTCTTCGCGCAGACTAAGCCCGTCCACCATCAGGAACGCAAATTCCGAGGACCATTCCGGCGTTTTCTGGATCAGGGTCAACCGTGCTTCGATCAAGGCGCCGGCAACAACCTCTTCCTGTAAATTATCAAGATTTTCAATAGAATATGTCGTTATTTTAAAGTTATTTTTGCGAAAGGCGACCGCGATGATCTGCTCTTCCTCATATCCGGCGCGGCCAATTTCACCGGCGGTCGTGCATGCCAAAACATCCGCGTCGCCGAACCGGCGCGAGGTTGCTGCCACCGATGCGCCAAAGTCCGCCTCCGGAGACACAAATAGACAAACAAGCTCGAACGGTCCCGGCCCAAGTTGTTTGGCTATTTGGTCTGCGAAGTCTGGATCGTCACAGCGCACCTGTGCAACTGCGATGACCTCCACGGCGGTCTCAGAACGTTCGGTCTCAGGAAAAATCCTGCTTCCTTCCACTCTTTGGTTCCCAAGTGTTGGCTGTCTTGGATGATAGGAGGATCACAGGTCGTTTGGCAAGACGCGGTTGAACCGCGCTTCCTGTGCGATCAAGACCGCCTGCGTTCGGCTGTGCACACCGAGCTTGCGCATGATGGCTGTCACATGCGCTTTGACGGTGGTTTCGGCGATGGACAGGTCAAATGCGATTTGCTTGTTCAGCTTGCCTTCACAGATCAGGTTGAGGATGCGCGCTTGCTGGTTGGTCAGGGATGCCAAGCGCGACAGCGCCTCTTCCGGGGCGTCGCGGGGATTGTCTTGCCCTTGGGGGTCGATATAGCCATCCGGTACAAATGACAGCCCGTCGCGCACTGCGTCAAACGCCTTGCGGAACACGGCGCGCTGGGAATGCTTGGGCACAAACCCGTTTGCTCCGGCTTTCAGCGCATGGCTGATCATCCGGTTGTCGGCCATTGACGACACAATCAGGATCGCGGATTTCGGCGCTGCCGTGCGCAGACGGATCAATCCATCAAGCCCGTTCACATCGGGCAGATTCAAATCCAGCAAGATCAGGTCGAACTCGGTCTCGTCATTGACCTTGTCCAGCGAGGCATCAAGCGTGCCAGCCGTCTGAATCTCGGCGAAATCGGCAATGGATCGCAGGGTCAACATCAACGCGTCACAGAACAAAGGATGGTCGTCCACGACCAAGGCGGTCAACGCGGTTGTCGGGATATCTCGCATTGTGCTGCTCACTTCTGCCATCCGGGCGGCAGACGCAGCGCACGTCTGCCATGTCCGTTCACTTTAGGCGGTTCCTGCCGCGCCGTCTCTTGCCGAAAGGTCTCATACGGCGCGGCAGGGGTCATCGTTCGGGCAAAAGCCCGCGTGGATAGAGCCGGAGCACCAGCAACAGGATCAGCCCCATCGTCAAAAGGCGCATATGCTGCACGCTGTCCATCAGATGCGCCTTGAGCCAAGACCCGTCCGCCATGCCCGCGGTGATCGCCGACATCAGCAATTGACCCATCGGCTCGACCTGCACCCACAGGAACCAGATCAGGAACCCACCCAATACCGCGCCAAGGTTGTTGCCGGACCCGCCGACAATCACCATCACCCAGATCAGGAAAGTATATCGCAGCGGTTGATAGCTTCCCGGAGTTAGCTGCCCGTCCAGCGTGGTCATCATGGCACCGGCAATGCCGCAGATCGCAGAGCCCAGAACAAAGACCTGCAAATGCCGGGCCTTGACGTCTTTACCCATGGCGCGCGCGGCAGTTTCGTTATCGCGGATCGCGCGCATCATTCGGCCCCAAGGACTGTTCAGCGCGAGTTGCGACAGAACGAGCAGGACAATCAGCACCGCCGCAAACAGCAGCCCGTACTCGATCTTCACATAGATGGTCGATGCGGTGGTCGCATCCAGCCCGAACCCTGCCGCACGTTCGACAAAGGCGGGATCGTTCTGAAGGTCCACCTCGAACGGTACTGGGCGGGGCAGGCCGATCACATTCTTCACACCGCGCGCCAGCCAGTCCTCGTTCTTGAGGATCGCAATGACGATCTCGGCAATTCCGAGCGTAGCAATGGCCAGATAGTCCGACCGCAGGCCCAGCGCTGTCTTGCCGATCACATAAGCCGCACCGGCGGCCAAAACGCCGCCCACAGGCCACGCCAGCAACACCGGAAGGCCAAGTCCCCCAAGATAGCCCGCCAACGCCGGATCAACCGCCTCCACGGCCTCAACCGCGGGGTCCAGCACCATGCGATAGATCACAAGGCCAATCAGCAGCACCGCCGCCGTGCCCCAACCGCGCAGCTTGCCCGTGGTGCGCGACCAGACCAGCACCGCTGCCACGATCGTGGCGGCGCCCAGCACAAGTCCCAACAGGATGTTGCCGCCGCCCGCCTGCCACGCCGCACCCACAGGCGGCATGGAAATCAGCACAACCGCCAGCCCGCCCAGCGCGACAAAGCCCATCACACCGACGTTGAACAGCCCTGCCAAACCCCATTGCAGGTTCACCCCCAGCGCCATCACCGCACTGACCAATCCCATATTCAGGATCAGCAGCGCCGAGTTCCAGCTTTGCACAAATCCGGTCCCAAGAATGAGTCCCGCCACTCCCGCAAACAGCAACACCGTTTTCATAGCGATTTCCCCCGGAACAGACCGGTTGGTCGGAACAGCAAAACGATCACAAGGATCACGAAACTGACCGCAAATTTGTATTCCGTACTCAGCATTTGCACCAAACCGTCAGGCTCCAGGGCAGGGGGCATGATGTAGACTAGCACCTTTTTCCACGCATAGGTGATGCCCACTTCGGAAAACGCGATGACAAACCCTCCGGCGATGGCACCCAACGGATTGCCCAATCCGCCCACGATAGCGGCGGCAAAGATCGGCAACAAAAGCTGGAAGTAGGTGAACGCCTTGAATGACTTGTCCAGTCCGTAAAGCACACCCGCGACCGTGGCGAGGGATGCCACGATAAGCCATGTCACGAGCACGACGCGTTCGGGGTTGATGCCCGACAACAGTGCCAGATCTTCGTTGTCGGAAAACGCCCGCATGGATTTGCCGGTGCGCGTCTTGTTCAGGAACCAGAACAACGCCGCCACCACCACGATTGCGGTCACCACCGTGATCACCTGCGTCGTGCGCAGGGCAAGCCCTTCCTCAAGGCCTGTCATGTCGCGGAAGGTGCGGGCCGAGATCACGAACCGCTCACCATCGGCAAAGCGGTGATCATCCGGGCCAATGATGATGCGCGTAAAGCCATTGTAGATGAACATCACGCCCATCGACACAATGACAAGGATCACCGGCTTGGCCTTTTGTGCGCGGTAGAACTTGTAGACATACTTGTCCGTCAGCAGCACCAGCGCGGTTGCGCCCAGAATGCCGATCGGGATCGCAAGCAGCGCCGTGGGCAATGGCCCAAGGCTCACGCCAAGGCTTTGCAGCCCCCATGTGGTGAGGACCGCAAACATGGTGCCTGCGGCCATTGTGTCGCCATGGGCAAAGTTGGAAAACCGCAAGATGCCATAGATCAGCGTCACACCCAAAGCGCCGAGCGCAAGTTGGCTGCCATAGGCAATCGCCGGGATCAGCACGAAATTGGCCAGCGCCACGATACCGTTCAGGAAATCCATGACACAGACCCTTTGGCCAAATCGGGGCACACCCCTTGCTTTTTCTTTTTCAAAATACGCACGTCCATCATCTCCATCCCGCGCGCCCTTTGGCAAACGCGTTGACCGGGCCTTTGCCCGGTATCCCTATCCACCCAAGAACGACCGGCGCACATCGGGGTTCGCCAAAAGCTCTTTTCCAGTGCCGGAATAGCCATTGGCACCCTGTACGAGGACATATCCCTTGTCCGCGATCTCCAGCGCCTGCCGGGCGTTCTGTTCCACCATCAGGATCGAAATGCCCGTCCGCGCTACTTCAATGATCCGGTCAAACAGCTCGTCCATCACGATGGGCGACACGCCCGCCGTCGGCTCATCCAACATCAGCACCTTGGGTTGCGTCATCAACGCCCGACCCACCGCCACCTGTTGCCGCTGCCCGCCGGACAGTTCGCCCGCCGCCTGATGGCGCTTTTCACGCAGGATCGGGAACAGCTCGTAGACCTGTTCCATCGTGGTGCGGAAATCATCCTCGCGGATGAACGCTCCCATCTCAAGGTTCTCTTCCACTGTCATTGACGTAAAGATGTTCGACGTTTGCGGGACAAAGCCCATCCCGTGCCGCACCCGCGCTTGTGGGGTCAGATGGGTGATGTCCTCTCCATCCAGCAGCACGCGGCCCTCACGCAGGTCGAGCATACCGAACACGGCTTTCATCGCGGTCGATTTACCGGCGCCGTTGGGGCCGACAATCACCGCGATCTCGCCGCGCTCCACAGCGATAGTGCAACCATGCAGGATGTCGGGGCCGGTCTTGCCATAGCCGCCGGTCATGGTCTCGCCGATCAGAAACGGAGCGTCTTGTGTCTTGGTCGCGGTCTGCGTGGTATTCATTGCACCGCTTCCTTGTTCTTGAGGCCAGTGCCCAGATACGCCTCGATCACGCGCTCATCCGCCTTGATCTCGTCGATGGTGCCTTTCGACAGCACCTTGCCTTCGGCCATGACAATCACCGGATCACACAGCCGTCCGATGAAATCCATGTCGTGCTCGATCATGCAGAAGGTATAGCCGCGCTCCTGGTTCAGCCGGAGGATCGCATCCCCAATGGTGTTGAGCAGGGTGCGGTTCACCCCTGCGCCAACTTCGTCGAGAAAGACGATGCGGGCGTCGACCATCATGGTGCGGCCCAGTTCCAGCAGTTTCTTCTGCCCGCCCGACACCTGACCGGCCTTGTGATCCGCCAGATGTTCAATGGTCAGAAATTCCAGCACTTCATCCGCCTTGGCGCGCAATGCACGTTCCTCATTGGCGATGCGTTTGCGACCGAACCATGTGTTCCAAAGCGTCTCTCCCGTTTGACCGGCAGGCACCATCATCAGGTTCTCACGGCAGGACATGGACGCAAATTCATGTGCGATCTGGAACGTGCGCAGAAGCCCTTTGTGGAACAATGTGTGCGGCGGCAGGCCGGTGATGTCTTCGCCCGCCATGAACACCTGACCCGACGTTGGGGGAAGAACGCCTGCCACCACATTGAAAAGCGTCGTTTTTCCCGCACCATTGGGGCCAACAAGGCCGGTGATCGACCCGGTCTCGATCTCAAGCGTTGCGCCGTCCACTGCGTGAAAGCCGCCAAAATGGCGGTGAAGATTTTTCACCTCGATCATCGTGTATCCCTGTGGCGGTTTTGTTTTTTCCGCCTTTTATAGTGAAACGGCGCGAGAAATTCCCGCGCCGCTCGAAATCTGAAGGACGGCGCGCTTAGCGGTAGCCGACCACTTTCAAAGCGCCGTTTTCCACTGTGAATTCGGCATAAGACCCTGCCGCTTCGCCCGGCTCGACCAGTTCAACGCCTGTGGCGCCCTGGTAATCCACGTCACCACCGGCAGCGAGGATTTCCAGCGCCTTGTCCAGTTCGCCCGGCAGGATCGGCTCGCCCGGTGCGTTGGCCACGTCAAAGATGCGCGAACCGTAGTCGCCCGGCTCCATCGACCCGGCTGCGGCCATGGCCAGCAGCATCAGCGCTGCGGCATCATAGGACTCGCCCGCATAGACAGAGGTTCCATCGATCCCGGCGGCGGTTGCCATTTCCTGGAACATCGCGGCGCCTGCATTGTCCGACCCCGGAGCGGTGCCGATCATGCCAGCGATGTCATCACCGAACCGTTCGGCCAGCGAGTCGCCGATCATGCCGTCGCCCATGGCGAACATGTCAAACGCGCCTGTGTCCAGTGCGCCCTGAATGACGCCCGCGCCACCCTGATCGACATAGCCCAACACGACCAGTGCATCGCCGCCAGCCGAGGCCAGCGCGCCGACTTCGGCCGAATAATCGGCCTTGCCGTCCTCATGCGGAGCGGACAGGGTCACGGACCCGCCAGCGGCCACATACGCGGCTTCGAACGCATCGGCAAAGCCTTTGCCGTAATCGTTGTTGGTGTAGGTCACAGCCGCGCTGGTGATGCCTTTTTCCATCATGATGGTCGCCAGAACGACACCCTGACGCGCATCGGACGGGGCGGTGCGGAAGAACAGGCCGTTGTCTTCAGCAGCCGACAATGCGGGCGAGGTTGCGGAGGGCGAAATCATGACCATGCCGTTGGGCACAGACACGTTTGCCAGAACCGCGCCGGTGACGCCGGAACAATCCGGACCCATCATGGCCTTGATGCCGTCGCTGGTGATCAGGCGTTCGGCCGCTGCTGTTGCCGCGGCGCTGTCCACGCAGGTTGAATCTGCACGGACGGACGTGACGGTGGCACCGTCAAGAAGTTTGCCGCTTGCGGTGACTTCGGCCATCGCCATTTCGGCACCCGCCGCCATTGACGGTGTCAGGGATTCAATCGGGCCGGTAAAGCCAAGGATGACCCCCATCTTGATTTCTTTGGAATGGCCGTCTGCAAATGCCGCGCTTGTCATCAAGGCGGCGACCGCAGTCGCTGTCAAAAACGTTTTCATATGTTCACTCCCATGTTGGAACATCGTGATGTTCTGACGAAAGACGATATTCATCTGTTGTGGAAAAGAAAAGACCTCTCGATCGGAGGGGCTGTTGGGGGAAAGTTGTTTAAAAGCAAGTATTTATGGAAAATTTTTCACGATGATACAAACTTTTTCCGCATCCTCAGGTGGCGTCACGTCTGTGTCAGGCCGGTTGCCCTTGCGGCAGGGCCGCCCATATTGACTGGCAAACGTAACACAATTCGGAGACGCAACCGATGATCCCTCTGCGTTCTATGTCCTTAACATGCATGTTGGCGGCCGCCCCTTTGGCGTCTGTCAGTGCTCAAGTGATGTCCGAAACGATCCAGACCAGCGGCGGCGCGATGCAGGTCTCTGCGATGGTGACAGGGCTTGATACGCCTTGGGCGTTTGGTTTTTTACCAGATGGTAAAATTGTGTTGACCGAACGCGAAGGACAGGTGCTACTTGTCACGCCGGGTGAGGGCGCAGTGACGTTACGCACCCCGCCAGACGTGTTCCCGGACGGGCAGGGCGGCTTGCTCGACGTCATGGTGCCACGCGATTTCGCACAGACCCGAGAGCTGTATTTCACCCATTCCAAACGCCAAGGCCGCGGCAGCGGCACGGCGGTGACACGGGCTATGGTGTCGGCGGATGGCACAGCATTGACCAATCACGAGACGGTTTTCGAAATTGCGCCCGGTTCAAACGGCGGGCGGCATTTCGGGTCGCGGATCGTTGAAGCCCCTGACGGCACGCTGTTCATCACCATCGGAGACAGGGGCGATGACGCCACCGCGCAGGACCGCAGTCTGCACAACGGATCGGTTCTGCGCATCACGCGGGACGGGGAGGTGCCGTCAGACAACCCGTTTGTCAGCACCCAAGGTGTGCAGCCCGAGATTTGGTCTTATGGTCATCGCAACCCGCAAGGCGCTGCGTTTGATGCGCAGGGCCAGCTTTGGATCATCGAACACGGGGCGCGTGGCGGGGACGAGGTGAACAGGATTGAGAAAGCGGCCAATTACGGTTGGCCGGTGATTTCGTATGGGCGGCATTATTCGGGCCGGTCCATTGGCGAAGGCACCACCAAAGACGGCATGCAACAGCCCACGGCATACTGGGATCCGTCGATCGCGCCGTCTGGCATGGCAATTTTCAATGGCGGTTCGGTTGGCGCTTGGGCAGGCGATATGTTCGTCGGCTCTCTCAAGTTCGATTATATCGCACGGCTTGAAGGATCGCCCTTGCGCGAGGTCGAACAAATCCGCGGTGACAGCACTCAACGTGTGCGCGATGTGCGGCAAGGCCCGGATGGCGACCTGTGGTTTTTAAGCGTTGGCAATGGCGCGCTTTATCGGATGTCCGCGGTCGGGTCGTAGCCACGAAAAAAGGATGGCCCCCGTATCGAGGGCCATCCTTGTTGGTCTTGATCTATACGATTCAGGTCAGCAATTCGTACCCGCGCTGGCCGTGCAACACCTTGTCGAGGCCCGAGTTTTCATGTTCGGCAGACACCCGGATCCCGACAACGCCTTTGCAGAAGTAGATCACCACCAAGGTCACACAGATGGTGTACGCCCCGATGATGGCGATGCTCCCGATCTGCGCGGTCCAGCTCGCCACACCCAAAGGTGCAATCATCATGGAGCCGTAGATACCACCGACACCGTGTACGGCAAACACATCGAGTGAATCGTCCACCCCAATCTTGCGCAGGAAATACACTGCCTCCTGACACATCATACCGGCCAGCGCGCCAATCAACAGCGCATAGCTCGGATCAACGAACCCAGCCGCAGGTGTGATCGACGCCAACCCAGCAAGCGTTCCTGTGGCCATGCCCACAAGGGTGAACTTGCCGAATTTTACATATTCCCATGCCAACCAAGACAGCGACGATGCGGCCCCGGCAATCATGGTCACAGTCATCGCGCGGGCGGCGGTTGGGTCTGCTGACAATTGAGACCCTCCGTTAAAGCCAAGCCACCCCACCCAAAGCATCGCGGCCCCGATCATCACAAGTCCTGGGCTGTGCGGGTTGTTGTTGGTGTTAAGGCGCGGTCCGATCACAACGGCCAAAACCAGACCGGCAATCCCGGCTGTTTGGTGTACCACCAGCCCGCCAGCAAAATCCCGAACGCCAACGGCGCCAAAGATACCCCCATCGGACAGGAACCCGCCGCCCCAGACCCAATGCGCAACGGGCGCATAGACCAACAGCATCCAAAGTCCTGAAAACATCAGAATGAACCCGAACTTCACGCGTTCTGCGCAGGCCCCGAGGATGATCACGGGCGTGATGATGGCAAAGGTCATCTGGAAGGCAAAGAATACGTATTCGGGCAGTGTTCCCACTGTGGTGTCAAGCGTCACCTCGCTCAGGAAGATCTTATCCAGTCCGCCCCAGTACCCGCTGCCACCTCCGTAAGCGATGGAATAGCCGAACGCATACCACAGGATCACCATGAGGCAGGCCGTGGCAAAGCATTGCATAAACATATTCACCACGTTCCGCGCTCGGACCATCCCACCGTAGAACAGGGTCAGACCCGGTATGGTCATGAAAAAGACAAGTGTCGTGGCGATCAATATCCAAACGGTGTCCACAGAGTTCATGTGTTACCTCCCCAATTCTACAAAAGCTATATGTAGTAGAATATGCACCGGCAGAGGCTATGGATAGAGAATACTATCGATTGCTTCGTTTTATCCACAGATTTTTGTCTCGTTCGCGCATTTGGATGCGCCAAAGAGGTGACTCAAACCTCAGTAAAGGGCGATTTTGGAACGGTGCAGGACGGTCGGTGCCGGGTTTTCAGACTTGTGGCGTTGAGTATTTCTGGACTTTGCCGCCAACAAGATAGGCCACCCGCCCAAGCCGTGCGATCCCGCGCCACAAGACCCATGTCACGATATAGACAATGACAGTGACAGCCGGAAACGCGATCCACCACGGGGCTGAAACTTGAACGGCAAGGGCAAGGCAGACCAGCGTGACCGGAAAATGCAGCACGTAGATCGGGTAAACAGCATCGTTTAATTCTGTCAGGTATCGGTGTGGCCTGGCAAGGTATCGGCACGCCAGCCCAAGTGCTGCAAGGCACCACGCCCAAGCTGTGACAGCTTCAATCACAAGATAGACCGCTGCATGTGCCGGGACCAAACCCGCAGGCACCCAACCTCCGGTCCGCAGCAGGATCGCTGTATCGACGTCGGTTTTCATGACAACCAACAGCAGCGCTGTTTGAACGGCAAACACCAAGCCCGCGCCAGCGGTCAGCCGCCACGCCATGCGTTTGAGCATAGCCATGATCCGGTCCTGATCTGCCCCAATCAGGTAGCCGCCGACAAAGAACATAAGATAGAAGGCAAACTGGTGGGTCTGTCCGCGAACGGCTTCGAAATGCGGTTTCAGCAGGACAAGCGTGAGTGCCGACACCGCAACCAGCGCGGTCAGAGTCACGATCGGCGCGGGCATCACCCCTTGGATTCGATCCCGCAGCGCAAAGATCGGCCAGCACAGCAGCGTGTAAACCGCAAGGTTGAGCAAGAACCACAGATGCATGATCTGCCATGGTGCAGGTCGCGTGTAATACGCGGTCAGAAATTCGGAGACCGTCAAACCCTCAATTGACATCACCCCGATAACATACCCGGCAAACGGATTGAGGCAGGCTGTCCCAAACACCAGCGGCACAAGCAGACGCAAAAGCCGGTGCCCCATAAAGCGCGCGGTGGCACCTTTGGAGGTCAGGAACCACATGCCGATGCCCGAAATCAGAAAGAGCGACGGGATGCGCCAGCTGTGGCTCCAATAAAAGAACAGCAGCATGCCCTCTCCCGCCAGATCGTCATTGAGAAACTGATAAGTGTTGAGCCCGGTATCCACAAAACCAAGGCCGACATGGAACGGCACGAGCAGGGCAAACAGCAGGACCCGATACCAGTCGAGTTCATGACGACGGGTCAAAATATCGACCGCATGGTAGATTCTGTCATGGGCAAACGCGCCTTCGGTGACGAAAAATCGCCTGATGAAATGGATTAGACTATGTCTTTCACCGTCACATCAAGGGTCAAGCCCGTCAACGGAATTGAAACGGTTTGGGGCATTTAGACTGTGTGGTGCACTGAATCAGGGTCATTTCGCGCGACTGCCGTTACACCGATAAGCGTGACGCATGCGCGCCGCGTTCGCGGTACGGCGTTGTTTCGTAATGCGCGCGGTAACATTTTGAGAAATGCGACGGTGAGGCAAAGCCGCAGGCCAATGCAACGTTGATCACGCTCATATCCGTTTGCATCAGCAGGTTGCGCGCCTTTTGTAAGCGCAGTTCCATATAATACCGCTTGGGGCTGCGGCTGAGATATCTGCGGAACAGCCGTTCCAGTTGCCTTGTGGACATGCCCACCTGTTGTGCAAGAACCGAGGGGCTGATTGGTTCCTCGATGTTCTGTTCCATCATCTGGATGACCTTGGACAGCTTGGGATGCCGTACGCCGATGCGGGTCGGCACCGACAGGCGTTGGGTGTCCTGATCGGTGCGGATGGAGTTGTATATCAGCTGATCCGCCACCGCACCCGCCAGCTCTTCGCCATGATCGTCGGCTATGATCTTGAGCATCAGGTCCACGGATGCCGTGCCGCCTGCGGTGGTGATGCGGTTGGTGTCGACGACAAAGATCGACTTGGTCAGGGTCACTTCGGGAAATTCTTCGGTAAAGCTGTCCTGGTTTTCCCAGTGGATCGTCGCGCGCTTGCCGTCCAGCAACCCAGCCGTGGCCAATGAAAACGCCGCCGTGCAGAGCCCGCCCATCGACAACCCGCGCCGTGCTTCGCGGCGCAACCAGTTGATGATGCGCTTGGTGGTGGCCTTTTGCACGTCAATGCCACCACAGAGCAACACCACGTCGTCGCGGTTCAGTTCGATGAGGTCAGAATCCAGTCGAAACGACACACCTGCCGAACAGGTGATCTCTTCTCCGCCTTCACCGATGATCGTCCAGTCATACAGCTTGCGGTTGGCCATGCGGTTGGCAATGCGCAAGGATTCCACCGCCGCCGAAAAGCACAGCATGGTGAATTCGGGCAGCAGGACAAAGACAAACCGGCGCGGTCTGCTGGGGACGTGATCAAGTTCGACGGTTTGGCGTGTCGGTAACATAAATTTTTGACCTTCAGCGGTGCTCTTCGGCACGTTGCAGGCCACAAGGTCAGAAGTGACGGCCGGGGTCAAGCCGAAGGCGGCAATTCCAGACTGGTCAGAGCGGGGTGGTTTCGCTATAGCGGGGCCGCTAACGCTAACTTACTTGGATTGACCGGAGTAGAGACGATGACCGAGTGGCAAAAATCAGGCTGGCGCGCGAAACCGCGGGTGCAGATGCCTGACTATACGGATGCAGCAAAGCTGGAGGCCGTCGAGGCGCAGCTTTCGAAATATCCGCCGCTGGTTTTTGCAGGCGAAGCGCGCAAATTGAAAAAAGCGCTTGGTGCGGCATCCCGTGGCGAGGCGTTTTTGCTTCAGGGCGGCGATTGTGCCGAAGCGTTCGACCAGTTCAGCGCCAATGCAATCCGCGACACGTTCAAGGTTATGTTGCAGATGGCGATGGTTCTGACCTTTGGGGCCAAGGTGCCCGTGGTCAAAGTCGGTCGCATGGCAGGTCAGTTCGCCAAGCCCCGCTCGGCTCCGACCGAGGTGATTGGCGGCGTTGAGCTTCCCAGCTATCGCGGGGACATCATCAATGAACTGGCGTTCACACCTGAGGGACGCATTCCCGATCCGGCAAAGATGCTGCAAGCCTACACGCAGGCTGCCGCGACGCTGAACCTGCTGCGCGCGTTTTCGACCGGCGGGTATGCCGATGTGCATCAGGTGCACCAGTGGACGCTTGGCTTTACCGAAGGCGAAAAGGCAGCCAAGTACCGCGATATGGCGACCCGGATCAGTGATACGCTGGACTTTATGACCGCCGCCGGTGTTGACAGCGACAGGTCCCACACGCTGGCCACGGTGGACTTCTACACCAGCCACGAGTCGCTGCTGCTTGAGTATGAAGAGGCCTTGACCCGTCAGGACAGCACGTCTGGAAAATGGCTCGCCGGGTCCGGGCACATGATCTGGATCGGGGACCGCACCCGTCAGCCTGATGGTGCGCATGTGGAATTTGCACGCGGTGTTCTCAACCCGGTCGGTCTGAAATGTGGCCCGACCACCACAGCCGAAGATCTCAAGGTGCTGATGTCCACGCTGAACCCCGAAAACGAGGCGGGCAAGCTGACTCTGATCGCGCGTTTTGGGGCTGGCAAGGTCGGCGAACACCTGCCGCGCCTAATCAAGGCAGTGGCCGAAGAGGGCGCGAATGTCACATGGGTTTGTGACCCGATGCACGGCAATACGATCAAGTCGTCTACTGGCTACAAAACCCGTCCGTTCGAACTGGTGCTGCGCGAAGTGCGCGAGTTTTTCGCCATTCACAACGCCGAAGGCACTGTCCCCGGCGGTGTCCATTTCGAGATGACAGGTCAAGATGTGACCGAATGCACCGGAGGTGTCCGGGCGGTGAGCGAAGAAAACCTGAGCGACCGCTACCACACAGCCTGCGATCCGCGCCTGAACGCGTCGCAATCGCTGGAACTCGCGTTCCTTGTGGCCGAGGAACTGACCGCGCGCCGCGAAGCGCAGGTTGCCGCCAAGGCGGGCTGATCTGGTCTAGAATTTTTGGATACGGGCGGCTCTGCGGGGCCGCCCTTTTTTATGGATTGCTCACCACCAGCCGCAAATGGCAGTGACCCGTGTGCAGGAACCTGGATCGCGGTTTAGGGCGCGTGATATACTGGCGCGCCATCACGTTGAACCGGCAAGGCGCAGGTCCGGTGGGGCCTGTGACCACGAACCCTCCAAGAAAATGTGACACGTCTTCAGGCCCGTTGCCCAGCGGATACAGCACCATACGGGCCGAAATTGGCACTCCAAGGCTTTGGCGCTCTGCGCGCAATGTCAGGTCCAGCCCGCAGCGCCGTTGGAAACAGTCTGCGATATCCGCATCAAAGCCGGGCCGCGCCTCTGGCTGTATCAGCGCCGATAGGGACAGGCCCGTCAGCGGCGTTCCCAACGGCCCGCCAACAGCCCCGCCTGCGACCCGGATGCGGGCATGTCTGCGCCCGACACGGACAGCCATAAACGCATATTCCAAAGCGTCCTGAATTGCGCCGGGGTCAACTTCTGTCCAAGGCGCAAGCGTGCCTTGAACCGGCAGACTGCGCCAATACGTCTCCAGCAATCGCAGCGCCCGCGCGCCGTGCGTGTTCAGCGCCTCTTGTGTCAATGATATGCCCTGCATCGCACCCGGTCCCCGTTCTTCCATCAACGGCACGCCTACCATGGGTTGGGCGTAATTCCGCCCTAGATCTTAACAAATGGTTAACACCCTGCATGGCGGTCAGCGGCTTGCATCAGAAGGGCGCAGCGCGTACCCAAGCCCCGAACATATGGGACGCGGGGGACAGGATGCGCCAATCCATGACAGGCTTTGCCTCGGGGCAGGGCGAGGCTCTTGGCCTGACTTGGTCCTTGGATGTCCGGAGTGTAAATGCGCGCGGCCTTGATGTCCGTGTGCGTGTGCCCGACTGGATTGACGGCTTGGAACAGGCGCTCCGGGCGCTGCTGAACAAACGTGTGGCACGGGGCAGTGTGACCGTGTCGTTGCGGCTTCAATCAACCGGGACCGAGTCCGTGCAGGATCTTAACGAGGCCCAATTGGACCGCGTTCTGACAGCCATGTTGCGGATCGAGGCCGAAGCGATGTCGCGCGGGCTGTCGCTGACCGCGTCCTCGGCCGCCGACCTGATCACAGTGCGCGGCGTCATGGACACAGCGCAACAGCAATCCGATCCGGCAGAGGTCCGCGCAAAGCTGGTCGCGGATTTTGCCCCGGTTTTGGCCAGCTTTGTCGCGTCGCGTCACAGCGAAGGCGCTGCGCTTGCCGTTGTGTTGACCGGGCAAGTGGCGCAGATCGCCGATCTGGTGACCCGCGCGGCCGACATCGCCGAGGCCCGCAAGGACGAACAAGCGGACCGCATGCGCGCCGCCATAGCGCGGGTGATGGAGGCCCAGGACGGCGTCGATGAACAGCGCATCGCGCAAGAACTCGCGCTGATCGCGGTCAAGGCGGACGTGACCGAGGAAATCGACCGTTTGCGCGCCCATGTCGATGCTGCGCGGGTGTTGCTGACCAGCGATGGCGCGGTGGGGCGCAAGCTTGATTTTCTGATGCAGGAATTCAACCGTGAGGCCAACACCTTGTGTTCAAAGGCGCAATCCGCCCCGTTGACGGCGGTCGGGCTGGAATTGAAAACGGTCATCGAACAGATGCGCGAGCAAGTACAGAATGTGGAGTAGGACATGACCCAACGACGCGGATTGCTGATTATCCTGTCGTCGCCTTCGGGTGCAGGAAAATCAACCATGGCCAAGGCGCTGCGAGACTGGGATTCCACGATCCAGTTCTCGATTTCCGCCACCACCCGCGCGCCACGCCCCGGCGAAGTGGGTGCGCAGGACTATTTCTTTGTCAGCGAAACAATGTTCAAGGATCAGGTCAAGAACGACGAAATGCTGGAACATGCGCATGTGTTCGGCAATTTCTACGGCTCACCCAAGGCACCGGTGCAAGAAGCGATTGCAAACGGGCGCGACATCCTGTTCGACATTGACTGGCAAGGTGCTCAGCAGATCCGCAACTCGGACCTGAACGTGCACACGCTGTCGATCTTCTTGTTGCCGCCGTCGATCCGCGAACTCAAGCGGCGACTGGAAAGCCGGGGGCAGGACAGCGCAGAGACCATCGCCAAACGCATGGAGAAAAGCTGGGACGAGATTAGCCATTGGGATGGCTATGACTTTGTTCTGGTCAATGATGATATCCACCACACCGAAGAGCGGTTGAAGTCTATTATCACTGCCGCCCGATTGCGGCTTTCGCAACAGCCGCAGGTCAAGGACCATGTGCGCAAGCTGCAACAGGAATTCGAGGATCTGACATGACGCTTTTCGCTTTGGATGGTATCGCGCCCGAGGTGGCCGACGATACATGGATCGCACCGGATGCAAACTTGATCGGTCGGGTGATCGTGCATGCCGGCGCAAGCGTGTGGTTCTGTTCCACGCTGCGCGGCGACAATGACCCAATCACCGTGGGCGCTGGTAGCAACATTCAGGAAAACTGCGTCCTGCACACTGATCTGGGCAGCCCACTGACCATCGGTGCAGGCTGCACCATTGGCCACAAGGTCATGCTGCATGGCTGCACGATTGGCGACAACACGTTGATCGGTATGGGGGCAATCATCCTCAACGGGGCGAAGATCGGCAAGAATTGTCTGATCGGGGCAGGGGCCTTGATCACCGAAGGCAAAGAGATCCCCGATGGCTCCCTCGTGATGGGCGCGCCGGGTAAAGTGGTGCGCGCGCTGGATGATACGGCCATCGAGGGACTGCGTAAAAGTGCGCTTGGCTATCAAGCCAATATGCGCCGGTTCCGCGACGGGCTTCGGGCGCTCTAAATTTGCCCATTTTTACATTTTGTCGAAACTTTTGCTTGAAGCCGCGTGGCGCTGCATCAGTCTTGAATTAAACAGTGATAGGATGTCTGTGATGAAAGCGATCTGGCTCGCTCTGTGTTTCATGAGTGTCGCAACCTTTGGCGCAGCGCACGAGGTGCGCCCGGCGATTGGCGATCTCGAAGTGGTGGACGGGCAGGTGATCCTGACGCTGACCCTCAACGGCGAAGCGATTGCCGCCGAGGTGAGCCTTGAGGGAATCGACAACACAGATGCACTGGATGCCTCGGATGACGTGGATCGCCTGCGTGCACTAGAGCCCGACGCGCTGCGCTCTGAACTTGACCCGCGCATGCCCGGTTTCGCAGACAGCCTGTCCGTGACGGCAGGCGGCGCGTCTGTGGCTCTGACGGTCATGGATATTGATGTGGCCGAGGTTGGCAACACGGAGCTGCCGCGTGACACTGTGGTGCACATGAGCGGCCCCGTGCCTGAGGGTGCCGAGGCGCTGTCTTTGACATGG
This sequence comes from Marivita sp., assembly GCF_051251565.1. GTDB lineage: Bacteria > Pseudomonadota > Alphaproteobacteria > Rhodobacterales > Rhodobacteraceae > Marivita. The sequence goes on from NZ_JBPOFB010000011.1 coordinate 22,663, forward strand.
CCCGCCGCCTATGGCGCGCTGGTGTTGCGCCAGCAAGGGGTCGATGCACCCTATACTGGCTACCTTGAAGGTGGGCAAAGCAGCGGTGACATCCAGCTTATCGGTGGCGATGAGGCCAGTGGTTGGGCGACCTTTGGCACCTATATTCCCGTGGGGTTCGATCACATCCTGCCCAAAGGACTGGATCATATCCTGTTCGTTTTGGGACTGTTTTTCCTGTCCACACGGTTCACGCCGCTGCTGTGGCAGGTATCGGCGTTTACGTTGGCACACACCATCACGCTGGCCATGGCGGTGCTGGGTGTTGTGTCGGTGCCGGGCAGCATCGTTGAGCCATTGATTGCCGCGTCGATCGTCTATGTCGCGGTGGAAAACATCCTGTCGGACAAACTGCATCGCTGGCGACCTTTCGTGATCTTCGGCTTTGGGCTGTTGCACGGTTTGGGATTTGCCAGCGTTTTGGGGGAGTTCGGGCTGCCGGACGGACAGGTGATCCCGGCGCTGATCGGGTTCAATATCGGGGTTGAATTTGGCCAACTCACAGTGATTGCGATTGCGTTCCTGATCGTGTGGTACGCCATGAAGGTTGATCGCGGCGAAGCCGACGTCGCCCCGGCGCAAGGCATCTATGGCGTTTTGGCGGTGGTGTTTGTCGGGTTGGGCTTTGCGATGAACACGCCCGGCTTCCAAGAGGTGATGGGCGCATCCGCGATGATCTTCTTCTGGCCGCTGGCGGCGCTGTCGCTTTTATGCGTTGCATCGGCCACGCTGGTCGATCAGCTGGACGCGTATCGCCGCTATGTAGCAGTGCCTGCATCCGCAGCAATCGCGCTGGTCGGTGGGTATTGGTTCATAGAGCGGGTTTTTCTGTAACGCAGAGCCTTTTTAACCCTCTGTTTTCTAAGAAAAACCCAAAGAAACCCGGTTTTCCGGTTGAACCCATGGTCATCAGGCTATGTATTGGGACACTCGACGAGCGCGGTGATCGCGCTCAAGGCACCCGTCCCAAAAGGGCCCCTGCCTTTCCTTTTCTCACCTAAATTGATGAGATAGCGATGAAAAACTCCCATTCCGTTCACCCGGCTGCCCGGGCCTATGCCATTGAAGTGACCGACGGCACCCTGTCCAGACGTGAATTCATGACGCGCGCGACAACACTGGGTCTGTCTGCCGCCGCAGCCTACAGTCTTCTGGGTCTTGCCAAACCTGCAAAGGCTGCCGGGCATGCGCAATCAGGTGGCACGCTGCGTATTGAATCGAACCTAGTGGCAATGAAAGACCCGCGCACGTTTGATTGGCCACAACTGTCGAACTTCACGCGCGGATTTTTCGAATACCTTGTTGAGTATCAGGTCGATGGCAGCATTGCGCCCGCCTTGTTGGAAAGCTGGTCCGTCAATGATGATGCCACGGTCTATACCTTGAACATCCGCCCCGGTGTGACGTGGAACAATGGCGATGCGTTCACCGCGCAGGATGTTGCGTTCAACATTGCACGCTGGTGTGAAAGCGCGGTCGAGGGCAATTCCATGGCGTCCCGTATGGCGTCCTTGATCGACAGCGACACCGGAGAAGCCCGCGACGGCGCCATCACGGTCATTGATGACACCACTGTAGAGCTGACGCTGAACCAGCCTGACATCACAATCATCGCAGGGTTTTCGGATTATCCGGCGGCGATCGTGCACCAAAGCTTCAACGGTGATCCGCTCGACGCTCCGATTGGCACTGGTCCCTATGTGCCCAGTGAATACACGGTCGGGGTCAAGGGCGTCCTGGTCCGTGCGCCAAACCACGACTGGTGGGGCGAGGGTGCGCATCTGGATCAAATCGAATACATCGATTTTGGTACCGAACAGGTCGGCATCTTTGCGGCGGTCGATTCCGGCGAGGTCGATATGGTGTACGAATCCATTGGTGACTTTATCCTGCTGATGGACAGCGTCGGCTGGACGAAATCCGAGGCGCTGACTGCGAACACGGTGGTTATTCGTCCCAATCAAGAGGCAGAGGTTAATGGCGTGAAGCCTTATGCCGATGCCCGTGTGCGCCGCGCGCTTGCGATGGCCATCGACAATTCGGTGTTGTTGGAACTTGGCTTTTCCAGCAATGGCCATGTTGCTGAAAACCACCACGTGTCGCCGCTTCATCCCGAATATGCCGAACTGCCCGCGCCGGTGTTTGATCCCGAAGGCGCTGCCGCGTTGATGGCAGAGGCTGGGATGGCCGATTTCGAACACGAGCTGATTTCAATCGACGATACGTGGCGCAAGAACACCAGCGATGCCGCCGCGGCGATGCTGCGGGATGCGGGGATCAATGTGGCGCGTACCGTGATGCCGGGATCGACATTCTGGAACGATTGGGCGAAATACCCGCTATCGACCACCGATTGGGCGCAACGTCCCTTGGGTGTGCAGGTACTGGCCTTGGCATATCGCTCTGATGAAGCGTGGAATGAAAGTGCGTTTGCGAATGCGGAATTCGACACTCTGCTGGCCGAGGCCATGTCGATTGCCAACGCTGACGCCCGCCGCGACGTGATGGCCAAGCTTCAGCAGATCATGCAGGACGAAGGTGTCGTGGTGCAGCCTTATTGGCGGTCGATCTACCGTCACCATGCCCCCAACGTGGTCGGTGCCGAGATGCACCCGACGTTCGAGATCCACGTGGCCAAGCTGGGTTTTGCCGCCTGAACGACTGGAATTCCGTTTTCCTGCCCGGCACATTGCTGTCGGGCAGGGCGCGTTCAACACCCTCTTGCACCTTTTCCCAACCAAAGCTATACGCGCGCCACTGACACCACAGGCGGGGTCGGGCCGTTGGGGGAGACATCCTCAATTGTCCACCGGTTGGCCACATGGCTGATACCCCCGCTGAGGATTGAAACCGGAAAGGATACGACAATGGCTCTTCCAGAGTTCACATTGCGCCAATTGCTTGAAGCAGGCGTACACTTCGGCCACCAGACGCAGCGTTGGAACCCCCGCATGGGTCCGTTCATCTATGGCGCGCGCAACGGCATCCACATCATGGACCTGACGCAGACTGTTCCGATGCTCGATGCAGCGTTGAACGTGATCCGCGACACCGTCGCCAAAAATGGCCGCATCCTGTTTGTTGGCACCAAGCGTCAGGCACAGCTGCCCGTCGCCGAAGCCGCTGAAAAATGCGCACAGTATTACATGAACCACCGTTGGCTGGGCGGCACGCTCACCAACTGGCAGACCGTGTCCAAGTCGATCCAGCGTCTCAAGCAGATCGACGAGCAGATGTCGCATGGTGCCGAGGGCCTGACCAAGAAAGAGCGTCTGGGCATGGAGCGTGAGCAAGGCAAACTGCAAGCCTCGTTGGGCGGCATCCGCGAAATGGGCGGCGTTCCTGACCTGTTGTTCGTCATCGACGTCAAAAAAGAAGCGTTGGCCGTTGCCGAAGCCAACAAGCTGGGCATCCCCGTTGTGGCCGTGGTTGACACCAATTGCCCGCCCGATGGTGTAGATTACATCATCCCCGGCAATGACGATGCGGCCCGCGCGATCAGCCTTTACTGTGACCTCGTTTCGCGCGCGGCCCTTGACGGCATGACAGCGCAGATGGGTGCCGCAGGCGTTGATCTGGGTGCACTCGACGAAGCGCCCATGGAAGAGATCGTTGCAGCCGAAGAAGCACCGGCCAGCTAAACGTCACTGCGCCGTTACATTGATATGACAGGGCAGGGCGGTTGAAACATACCGCCCAAACGCCCGCTTTTGATACGAGGAGAGCCGAGATGGCGATCACAGCAGCACTGGTAAAAGAACTGCGCGAAATGACGAGCGCGGGCATGATGGATGCCAAAAAGGCGCTGGTCGAAACCGGCGGCGACATGGAAGCGGCGGCAGATTGGCTGCGCACCAAAGGTTTGGCCAAGGCGGCCAAAAAATCCGACCGTACCGCGGCAGAAGGTCTTGTGGCAGTCAACGTCACAGCCGGCAAAGGCGTTGCAGTCGAAGTGAATTCTGAAACTGATTTCGTTGGCAAGAACGCAGAATTCCAAAACATGGTCGGCGCAATCGCCGGTGCAGCGCTGAACGTGTCCGATGTGGACGCGCTCAAGGCGGCGGATATCGGTGGCAAGACCGTTGAAGCCACGATCACCGACAAGATCGCCACCATCGGCGAAAACATGTCCGTGCGCCGCATGGCGGTTCTCGAAGGCACGCAAGTGGTGTCCTACGTGCACAACGCTGCGGCCGAAGGCATGGGCAAGATTGGTGTGCTGGTTGCACTGTCCGGCGACAACGAAACGTTTGGCAAGCAGGTTGCGATGCATATCGCAGCTGTAAACCCGGCGTCGCTGTCTTCGGCGGACCTTGATCCGGCGGTTGTCGAAAAAGAGCGTCAGATCCAGATCGACATCGCCCGCGAGTCGGGCAAGCCCGAGCAGGTCATCGAAAAGATGATCGAAGGCCGGATGAAGAAGTTCCTGAGCGAAGTTACGTTGCTGGGCCAATCCTTTGTCATCAATCCTGACCTGACCGTTGAAGACGCGGCCAAAGAAGCCGGTGTCGAGATCACAGGGTTTGTGCGTCTCGAAGTGGGCGAAGGCATCGAAAAGAAGGTCGAAGACTTTGCAGCAGAGGTTGCCAAGGCAGCCAAAGGCTAAGTCACCGACCACACGACACATAAGGAAGCGGCGCTGTTGAAATAAACAGCGCCGCTTTTTTGCGAGAGCACAAGGCACACATCATTTGGGGATGATGCGGTCTCATGACAGGCACCGGCATTGTCACCCGGGACAGGCCCAACACCTTTGCACCGTCACATGTCGTTTAGATAGAGACCCGCAGTGCCCTGGTAATATCGGGGATGCGGGCCCCCAGTTCCTTGGCCAAAATTGCCACCACTCACGGAACACAGCCATCTTGCCAATTTACGCTGGGTCAAGGAAGTCAGGATGTGTTTGGCTCACGGTTTTTTCACGCTTCAGGCGTAGCTTAGCCGAAGATCAGTTGGTTTGCTGGTATTGTGGGGTATCTATTAAATACATAATACTGATTATAAGAATTTTTGAGCCGAATAACGCAGGCTGTATGACACGCCCCTATATCTTTGTGGTGCCGCACCAATCCGCAATAAACAGTGCCATCGTGGTTGTGATCCGTTTGAGCGATTGCAGGCTCACCCGTTCATCAAACCCGTGAATGTTTTCCGAGATCGGACCATAGCACAGCGACGGGATATCATTGTAAAGCCGGTACACCCGACAATCGAGGTATCCCGGCGTTGTAAAGCTTTGCAGTGGCGCCCCTGTGGCTGCACGATGTGCACGGTCCAGTACCGCTTCGGCCTCTGATCCCGGCGGCTGAACATAGCCTTCCGCGAAGAACCCGTTGAACGTGATTTTCGGTGGTATGTCAGATAGATAGTTATCACTCTTCGCAAATTCCGTAAGGTGCGCTTCGATGTCATTTGCAGCGTCTGCGGCCTTGATGCCGGGGTAAATGGCGATGCGGCATTGGATGCGGCACCATGCAGGAACAGATGATCCCCAATCCCCGCCTTCGATCTTGCCGATATTCAGATTAATGGGGTGCGACAAGTCATTGAAATATTTATGTTTATGCCGATTATTATTCCATCGCGCTTCAAGGGTTCGAAGACTTTGGATTACCCGGTACGCGGCGTCAATCGCGTTGGCCCCTGCACCCATCTCGCGGACATGCACCGGCGTGCCGCGCAGCTCTACCGAAAACCAAAGCGTTCCAACATTCGCCCGGACCAGCATCTCTTCTTCGGGTTCCGGGATCAGCACAGCATCAGCCGTGTGCCTTGCCAAATAGGTCATCAGCGCGCCATTGCCGGTGGATTCCTCTTCCACTACGGATTGGATTTCGACCCGTGCCGCTGGTACAAGCCCTGCCGCGCGCAAAGCGTCCATCGCAAAGATCATCGCGGCATGCCCGGCTTTCATGTCTGCGCCCCCGCGCCCATAAAGCCAGTCTCCGTCGATCTGCGGATCAAATGGATCAAAGCGCCACATCTCGTGCGGCCCTGCGGGTACGACATCGGTATGCGATTGCAAAATCAGGGATCTCCCCAGCGTCTTGGACGGTGTGAAGGTGCCGATCACAATGGGCGCATCAGAATGCTCTGCACTGAATTTGCCGCCGCCCTCATGCGCTTCAATCGCGCGTTGATCCATGTGCAGGCGGGTCGTGGCATAACCGCGCTCTTTCAACGCGTCGAACACAAAATCCTGCACGTCATGTTCCTGCCCGCGCATGGAGGGAAACCGAATAAGGTCTTGGGTAAACGCGATCTGTGCGTCGAACCCGTCTTCCACCGCCCGGCCAATCGTGTCTGCCTTATTCTGATCCAGCATTGGAGTCCCTATTCGCTGTTCGTGCCAGTGGCGTCTATCCTTGGTGGTCTGATTCCCACCTCGATTTTCCGAACGTTACAAAACGCGCTGTCCTATGGGGAGCAAACCCGAATCCAGACAAGGTTTTCAGTGGATTGCATCACACAAGCTTACTGACGTTAAGTCAATTTGTAAAATAATAACGTTATAAAACAACTTGTTATGAGTTATTTAAGGATATGCGCTTTGCAGTATGGATGCTGTCATGAAACCGTTACGTAACTGTCACAAAAGCATGGCCAAAGCGGATTAGACCCACCGCCAACGGTCATCAGGGGGATGGCCGAGAGATATCCAACCAAGGAGCTGACATCATGTCTGTGAAACTCTCTGTATCGGCACTGGCGATCGCCGCTGTGTCTGCAACGTCCGCAATGGCGCGTGACAACGTTCAGGTTGCCGGGTCGTCCACCGTCCTGCCCTACGCGTCCATTGTGGCCGAAGCCTTTGGCGAAAATACCGATTTCCCGACACCGGTCGTCGAATCCGGTGGGTCTTCGTCGGGCCTGAAGCGCTTCTGTGAAGGTGTCGGCGAAAACACCATCGACATCGCGAACGCGTCCCGCGCCATCCGTGAGAAAGAAGTTGCGGCTTGCGCAGAAAACGGCGTGACCGACATCATCGAAGTCCGCATCGGCTATGACGGCATCGTGTTCGCGTCGCAGCAGTCCGGCCCGGCCTTCAACGCGTTCACACCGACCGACATCTTCAATGCCATTGGCGCAAAGGTGCTCAAGGACGGTCAGATCGTCGACAATCCCCACAACACCTGGTCCGAGTTCAACGCGGATCTGCCGGATGCCGAAATCGCGATGTTCATTCCGGGCACCAAGCACGGCACACGCGAAGTGTTCGAAGAAAAAGTTCTGCTGATCGGCTGTGAAGAAACAGGCGCCATGCAGGCGATGATCGACGGCGGCATGTCCGAAGACGACGCGGAAGACGCCTGCCTTGACGTGCGTCAGGACGGCAAGTCGGTCGATATCGACGGCGACTACACCGAAACGCTGGCGCGCATCGACGCCAACACCAACGGCATCGGCGTGTTCGGCCTCGCCTTCTACGAGAACAACACAGACAAGCTCAAAGTGGCCACCATGTCCGGCGTTGAGCCGACAACAGCCACCATCGCGGCTGGTGACTACCCCGTGTCCCGCCCGCTGTTCTTCTACATGAAGAAAGCCCATATCGGCGTGATCCCGGGCCTTAAAGAATTCGCTCAGTTCTTCGTTTCTGATGATCTGGCAGGCCCGGACAGCCCGCTTGCGAACTATGGCCTCGTGTCCGACCCCGAGCTGGCAAAGACCCAGCAAATGGTTGCAGACGAAAAGGTCATGGGCGCGGACATGTAATCGCCTGACGATCCAACCAACACGAAGGCGGCATGTCGCGCCGCCTTCGTTTCTTCTGACCATCCTCGGAACAACTTGGGGGCATCATGCCACTTCTTTGGCTCTTTCTGATCGTTCTCGCGGTTGCTGCCGGGGCTTTTGTCCTCGCACGGTCCCGCGTCATGGCCATGTCTGGCCAAGACCGGCGCACATTGCATTCGCTTCCCAATTACTACGGCAGCAACGCCGCTATGAAATCTGCGATCCCGGCCCTTTTGGTCTTGGTGATCTGGCTTCTTGCGCAGCCGTTCTATGTCAACAACGCGGTCTCGGGGTTGATCCCGGACGCGGTCATTTCCGAAAGCTCTTCGCGCGGGCTTGTTCTTGCCGAAGTGCGCCGCACAGCGGACGGTCTGGACCTCGCGGTCGAGACCGGGAACATGACCGAAGATTACGCGCGGACGACTGTCGATGTCGAGGATGTCTCCGCCCGCTTGACCGAGGCTGGTGCCATCGTCACATCGCAGGTCACCGAGCCCGTCCTGCGCGCAGCACAGCAATTCCGCGTGCTCAACACCACCGGCTCCCAGATCATGACCGTCGTGGTGTTGTTGATTGCCATTGCAGGCGCGCTTTGGGCGGTCCGGGAAACCAACCCGACTTTCCGTGCACGCAACGTGGTGGAACAGGGCATCCGCGCCCTGCTTATCGCAGCGGCGTCCATTGCCATTCTGACCACGCTCGGCATTGTTTTGTCGCTGCTCTTCAACACGATCGAGTTTTTCCGCCTTTACCCGGCGTCTGATTTCTTTTTCGGCACCAACTGGGCTCCCAGCTTTTCGGGGCGCGGGGGATCTTCCGATCTGGGCATCTTGCCGCTGCTTTGGGGGACGTTCTACATTTCCATCGTGGCCCTGATCGTGGCCGTTCCCATTGGCCTCTTTGCCGCGATCTACCTGTCGGAATACGCCAGCCCCAAGGTTCGTGCAGTTGCCAAGCCGATGCTCGAAGTCCTGGCCGGTATCCCGACCATCGTGTACGGCCTCTTTGCCCTTCTCACGGTTGGTCCACTGTTGGTCAGCGTGTTTGGCGACGACGGGCTGGGCTGGATGCAGGCCGGGACCGCTGTCATGACGGCGGGTGTGGTCATGGGCATCATGCTGATCCCGTTCGTGTCATCGCTGTCTGACGATATCATCAACGCGGTTCCGCAATCCATGCGCGATGGGTCTTATGGCCTTGGTGCAACCCAGTCTGAAACCATCCGTCAGGTTGTTATGCCAGCCGCCCTGCCCGGCATTGTCGGCGCGATCCTTCTGGCTGCAAGCCGCGCCATTGGCGAGACGATGATTGTGGTTCTGGGCGCGGGTGCCGCAGCGCGCCTGTCGCTCAACCCGTTTGATGCAATGACAACAGTGACGGCCAAGATCGTGTCACAGCTTACAGGCGACTCGGATTTCGCATCCCCCGAAGCCCTTGTTGCCTTCGCCTTGGGAATGACGCTCTTTGTCATCACCCTCGGGCTTAATATCTTCGCGCTGTATATCGTGCGCAAATACCGGGAGCAGTACGAATGACCGACGCAAGCATGGACAGCGCGCGCATCAAAAGCCGCCTGACAACCGTCGACGCCCGCACCAAGAAACGCAACGCTGCCGAAAAGCGGTTCAAGGCGTATGGTCTGGTTGCCATTCTGGTTGGAGTGTTCTTCTTGGTCGTTTTGACCGTGTCGATCCTGCGGTCTGGCCTCCCGGCGTTTACACAAACCGAGGTCGAGGTGGAATTCGTCCTGACGCAGGCAGACTTCGACGCCGCCGAAGGTCAGATGCTCAAGACCCGCGCTTATGAAGACCTGTTCATCGCCGCTTTGCAAAGCCAGCTGGAAGAGCGCGGGATGGACGTCGCCTTTGACCCTGCGGTCATCGAACGCCTGTTGGGCAAAACTGGCGGCACCATCCGCGAGTATTTCCGCGAGAACCCGGACCGGATCGGCACGCCTGTGTCCTTCAATCTGGCCGCATCGTCGCGGGTGGATGGCTATTTCAAAGGCCGGGTGACCCGCGATACCGTTGTCGACAGCCGCTTTCTCGAAGTGACCGACCTTGATCTGGTGGATGCGCTGCGTGATGCAGGGATCATCAAGTCAGCTTTCAACTGGAACTTCATCACCGGGTCTGATTCCGGCGTGGACAATCCCGGCGGAGCCGGGATCGGCGTGTCGGTGATTGGGTCGTTCTTCATGATGCTGGTCGTGCTGGCGCTGTCCCTGCCCATCGGGGTCGCCGCGTCGATCTATCTTGAGGAATTTGCACCGCAAAACTGGTTTACCGACTTGATCGAGGTGAACATCTCGAACCTTGCCGCGGTTCCGTCCATCGTCTTTGGTATTCTCGGTCTGGCCGTGTTCATCCAGTTCATGCACATGCCCCAATCCGCACCGCTGGTGGGCGGTCTGGTGCTGACGCTGATGACACTGCCGACGATCATCATTTCGACCCGCGCATCACTCAAAGCGGTTCCGCCGTCCATCCGCGAAGCCGCGCTGGGTGTGGGCGCGTCCAAGATGCAGACCGTGTTTCACCATGTTCTGCCGCTGGCGGCACCGGGCATCCTCACGGGCACGATCATCGGCCTTGCCCAAGCGCTTGGGGAAACAGCGCCGCTGCTGCTGATCGGGATGGTGGGCTTTATCGCCCGCGCGTATCCCGAAGGCGTTGTATCCGGGTTCCTTGATCCTAACTCGGCCATGCCGGCCCAAATCTACACATGGGCGTCTCGCGCCGATGCCGGTTTCTATGAAAAAGCTTGGGGTGGCATCATCATCCTGCTCATCTTCCTTCTGACGATGAACATCATCGCCATCATTCTGCGCCGCCGGTTCGAGCGCCGCTGGTAATCAGGACCCTGCCCCATGTACGATGCACCACATTACACCACACAGGAGACGGCTGTGACGGACGTCAAAATCAAAGCCAAGGACGTGCAGGTCTATTACGGCGACAACCACGCCATCAAAGACGTGTCGGTCGAGATTGAAAACAACACGGTCACCGCCTTTATCGGTCCGTCGGGATGTGGCAAATCCACTTTCCTGCGCTGTTTGAACCGGATGAATGACACCATCGATATTTGCCGCGTGACCGGTGACATCCTGATTGACGGAGACGACATCTACGACAAACGCGTCGATCCGGTACAGCTGCGCGCCAAGGTCGGTATGGTGTTTCAGAAGCCGAACCCGTTTCCTAAGTCGATCTACGACAATGTCGCTTACGGGCCCAAGATCCACGGCATGGCCAGAAACAAAGCCGAACTGGATGACATCGTCGAACGCGCCCTGCGCCGCGGCGCCATCTGGGACGAGGTCAAGGACCGCCTGCAATCGCCGGGCACCGGCCTTTCGGGTGGGCAGCAACAGCGCTTGTGCATCGCCCGCGCCGTGGCCACTGAACCCGAAGTCCTGCTGATGGACGAGCCCTGTTCGGCGCTTGACCCCATCGCCACGGCACAGGTCGAAGAACTGATTGACGAGTTGCGCCAGAACTATGCTGTGGTGATCGTCACGCACTCTATGCAGCAGGCCGCCCGCGTCAGCCAGAAAACTGCATTTTTCCATCTGGGCAACCTTGTGGAATATGACGACACCTCGAAGATTTTCACAAACCCCGAAGACAGCCGCACCGAAAGCTATATCACCGGACGGATTGGATAAAATCGTGAGCCAGCAACATATCTCAAGCGCGTTTGACCGCGATCTCGAAGGCATTCAGGCCCGTATCATGAAAATGGGCGGTCTGGTCGAACAAGCCATTCTTGATTCCGCCGAAGCGCTTGACACCCGCGATCAGAAACTGGCCGACAAGGTGCGCGTCGGGGACAAGGCGATCGACACGCTTGAAGAACTTCTGAACGAGGAAGCCGCCCGCGTCATCGCCCTGCGCGCCCCCACCGCCATAGACCTGCGGGTGATCCTGTCGGTCATGCGGATCAGCGCCAACCTCGAACGGATCGGCGATCTGGCCAAGAACCTTGCCAAGCGCAACGCGGTTTTGATGACCATGCCGCAGATCAACGGCTCTGCGTCACAGCTGCGCCGCATGTCGCGGGATGTGCAGTTGATGCTCAAGGACGCGCTGGACGCATATATCCAGCGCGACGACAAGCTTGCGATGAGCGTGATCGAACGGGATGTGGATATCGACCAGATGTACAACACGCTGTTCCGCGAATTCCTGACCTTCATGCTTGAAGATCCGCGCAACATCACACCGTGCATGCACTTGCATTTCATTGCCAAGAATGTCGAACGCATGGGCGACCATGTGACCTCGATTGCCGAACAGGTTGTGTTTCTTGTCACTGGCGAAAAGCCAGATGAGCCGCGTCAGAAAGAGGACAACACCTCGACTGACGCAGCTCTGTCTCAAAGGTAGCGCCAATGTCCTCTGTCCCGCCCACCGTTCTTGTTGTCGAAGACGAACCCGCCCAGCGCGAAGTTCTGGGCTACAACCTTGAGGCCGAAGGATTTCGCGTGGCCCGCGCCGAGAATGGGGAAGAGGCGTTGCTTCTCGTGGATGAGGAACAGCCAGACATCATCGTGCTGGATTGGATGTTGCCCAATGTGTCGGGCATTGAGGTCTGCCGTCAGCTCAAGACACGCGCGGACACCCGCAATGTGCCGATCATCATGCTGTCAGCCCGATCAGAAGAGGTGGATCGCGTGCGCGGTCTGGAAACTGGCGCGGATGATTACGTGATCAAGCCGTATTCGGTGGTTGAGCTGATGGCGCGTGTGCGCGCGCAGCTGCGCCGCACCCGTCCGGCTGCCGCTGGGTTGCGGCTGGAATTCGATGACATCATTCTTGACGCCGAAACACACCGTGTCACCCGCGACGGGTCCGAGGTCAAACTGGGGCCGACAGAGTTTCGTCTTTTGTCTACGCTGATGGAAAAACCGGGCCGCGTTTGGTCGCGTGAACAGTTGCTCGACCGGGTGTGGGGACGGGACATTTACGTGGATACGCGGACTGTGGACGTGCATATCGGGCGACTGCGCAAATCCCTGACCACAACAGGCGGCGCTGATCCGCTGCGCACCGTGCGTGGCGCGGGCTACTCCTTGGGGTAAATCGGTTTCTGGCGTTTCAAACACAGCCGATCCGCCACCACCATAATCGCCGTTGCCTCATCTCGTTTCCGTCAAAGGAAACGCAGCTCAGTCCTCCTCACGCTCCATCGGCAAGATCACCGTAAAGGTCGTGCCTTTCCCGGTCTGGCTTTCCACCAACAACCGTCCCCGGTGACGGTTTACAATATGCTTGACGATCGCCAAGCCAAGCCCTGTCCCGCCAAGTTCGCGCGATCGGTGACTGTCCACGCGGTAAAACCGTTCGGTCAGGCGCGGCAGATGCACAACGTCAATCCCCTGCCCGGTGTCGGTCACTTCGATCCGTACACCCGAACCGCGTAAACGGGTCTCGTAATCGGGAACGCCAAGGCTCAGGCGCACAAAACTGCCCCGACCGGAATACTTGATCGCGTTCTCCACAAGGTTGGTCAACACCTGACGGATCTGGTCGGCATCGCCGGGGACAATCACGGGGCTGTCCGGCACATACACATCAAGCTCGATCCCGGCCTCACTGGCCAGTTGCGCAAGGCTGTGCCGGGTTTGCTGCATCACCGCACCCAGATCGACGGGATCGACAGGGCGCACCCGCTCTTCGGCTTCCACCCGGCTGAGGGACAAAAGGTCCGACACGAGCCGGTTCATCCGTTCGGCCTCGGACGCCATAATGCTCAGGAACCTGTCTTGCGCATTGGCATCGTTACGGGCCGGACCTTGCAGCGTTTCGATGAATCCCAAAAGGGCAGTCAACGGTGTGCGCAGTTCGTGGCTCACATTGGCGACGAAATCCCGGCGCATCTGGCCCGCCTGTTCCATTGGCGTGATGTCTTCGAACGACACCAACGTGCCCTGCTTGCCTTGCATAGGCACCGGGCCACAGGTCACCCGGTAGGTGATGTCATGCTGTCCGTCATTGGTCAGATACCGGGTTTCGCGCCGTGTCCCATCGCTTTGTGTCTGCTCTATGCTGTCAAGCAGGCTTGGTTGGCGCAGCGCGGTGATAAAGTGCCGCCCCTCGATGTTTTTGCCCAGCAGCTTTTCCGCTGCGGCATTGACGGCAAAGATCCGGTTGTCCGGCGCAATGAGCACCGCCGGAATCCCCAGCACCATCAGGATATCGCGGGGCGCTGCGGTCATTCGACGGCCGCGACGGATGCAAGTCCCGCATCAAATGCTGCGATCAGCGCGTCGGGGTCCTCAAGCCCCACTGACACCCGGAAAAACCCTTCGGTCATGCCCAGCTTGGCGCGCCCCTCGGGCGTCAGGGCCCGGTGCGAAGACGACGCTGGATGCGACAGTGTTGTGCCGACATCACCCAATGTCGGGGCAAAGGCGATCTGGTCGGCCGCTTTGGTGAAGGCATTGGCCTCGGCCCGCCCGCCATGCAGTTCAAAGCTGACCATGTTGCAGCCGCGCCCTTGCAATAACCCTTGTGCGCGGGCGCGGTCGGGGTGATCGGGGCGGGTCGGATAGAGCACGCGCTTGACCAGGCCCTGCCCGGCCAGATGGTCAGCCAATCGTGCTGCCGTCGCCTCGGCGCGGTCAAAGCGCAAGTCGAAGGACATCAAACCGCGTTCGGCCAGCCAGCAGTCGAACGGGCTTGGCGTCATACCCGTAGTCACAGCGAAATCGTAGATCGCCTTGGCATCTGCCGCCGCACGCGCGGCGACCCAGCCCAATGTTACGTCTGAATGTCCTGCAAGAAGTTTGGTCACGGAATGCAACACCACACCCGCGCCCAGATCAAACGGGGTGACCGCGCGCGGTGTGGTGAACGTGTTGTCTACAACCAAAAGCACGCCCTTTTCGCGGCACAGCTCTGCAGTGCCCTGCACGTCCGCAATCCGCAGCGTTGGGTTCGACACCACTTCGATCAGAACCATCCGGGTGTTGGGCCTGAGGGCTGCGGCCATCGACGACACATCCGTTGGGTCGGCCAGCGTTGTCTCAATTCCCAGACGAGGCAGGTCGTCCCGCATCATGCGCAAGCTGCGCCCATAAAGCTGATCGCCGCCAACAACATGATCCCCGGCCTTGCACAGACCCAGCAGAACCGCCGTCACCGCGGCCATGCCCGACCCCAGCACGATCCCCGGTTGCGGCGCGCGCTCCATCGCATCAATACGCGCCGCCAGAACATCAGCATTGGGATGCCCTTCGCGCGCATAGGTGTAGCCCTTGGCGCGGCCTTCGTACTGATCATCAAGCGTGTCTGGCGTCTCGCTGGCGTAAACAACCGACGGCATCAACGGTGTCACCACCGGCAAAGACGCAGACTCGGGAAGCCCACCAGGGCGCATCAGGGTGCGTTTCATCATTGTCGCAAAACTCCATCCAATTCTTGGCAACAGCCGTGCCACAAAGCGCAGGCGGCAACAATGGGCGGCGAGACAGGATGTTTGGCAATCCGACCCTTGCGCTGATCCAACACTCGGGCGATGACGGGCGCATGACACAGCGCCCTGATATCCTTTGCATCGGCTCTGTCCTCTGGGACGTGATTGGCCGATCTGACCGCCACATGAAGCACGGGGCCGACGTGCCCGGCCACATCACGCGCCTGCCCGGCGGCGTGGCGCTCAATATTGCAATGACACTGGCGCGGTTCGATCTTTTGCCTGCTGTGCTCAGCGTTGTGGGTCGTGACCCCGAAGGCGAAACGCTGGTCGCGGCCTGTGCGCAATTGGGGCTGATCACGGATCACCTCTACCGCTCGGATGACCTGCCTACCGATCAATACATGGCGATCGAGGCGGCAAACGGGCTGATTGCCGCCATTGCCGACGCCCATTCACTGGAACAGGCGGGCGACAAAATCCTGCGTCCGCTGATCGATGGCCCCTTGGGGTTTGTCGAAGCACCCTTTCCGGGCCCCATCGCGCTGGACGGCAACCTGACCGAGGCGCTTTTGGACACTATCGTCCGGCACCCGGCGTTCTCCAAGGCGGATTTGCGGATCGCGCCTGCGTCGCCCGGCAAGGCCGAACGCCTGTTTCCCTTCATCCGCAGCGGCAAAGGTGTGCTTTATGTCAACCTCGAAGAGGCCGGGCTTCTGTGCCAGACCGAATTCACAAATGCGCCTCAGGCAGGTGCTGCCCTGATCGAACGCGGTGCCGCGCGGGCGCTGGTCACCGATGGGGGCAATGTCACCTGTGATGCCACGCGCGACGGCATTCTTGCCGAACGCCCGCCCGAGGTGATGGTCACCCGCGTCACGGGGGCTGGCGACACATTCATGGCCGCCCATATCGCGTCCGAATTGCGCGGCGCTGACCGCCCCACAGCGCTGCACCGCGCCCTTGCCACAGCCGCGGCCTATGTTGCCGGAGGAACCTGACATGACCACCCTGCCCCTTGATATCTCGCCCGCCGTGCAAGCCGCGCTTGACGCGGGCCGACCCGTGGTCGCGCTGGAATCCACCATCATCACCCATGGCATGCCCTGGCCCCAGAACCTTGAAACCGCCCGCGCGATCGAAGCCACCGTGCGCGACGCAGGCGCTGAACCTGCAACCATCGCGGTTCTGCAAGGCCGCCTTTGCGTGGGCCTTGACGCAGACCAGCTTGACGCGCTGGCGCAGGCCAAACAGGTGGCCAAGCTCAGCCGCGCGGATATGGCGGTTTGTATGGCCAAAGGTGGCACCGGGGCGACCACAGTTGCCGCCACCATGATCGCCGCGCATTTGGCAGGGATTAGGGTTTTTGCCACAGGTGGCATCGGCGGTGTGCATCGCGGCGCGGACCAAAGTTTTGACATCTCTGCCGACCTTCAGGAATTGGCGCAAACGCCGGTCACAGTCGTGGCAGCCGGGGCCAAAGCAATCCTTGACCTGCCCAAGACGCTCGAAGTGTTGGAGACCCTTGGCGTTCCGGTCATGGCCTATGGGCAAGACATGCTGCCCGCCTTCTGGTCGCGGACCTCAGCGCTCAAGGCACCGCTGCGCGCCGACTCTGCGCTGGACATCGCCAAGGCCCATGTGATGCGCGTCGCACTGGGCCTGCCTGGCGGGCAGCTCATTGCCAACCCGATCCCTGCCGAGGCTGAAATCCCGCATGCGCAGATTCATCCGATCATCACGCGGGCGACCCAAGATGCTGAGTCGCATGGGATCTCGGGCAAGGCGCTAACGCCCTACCTGTTGCAACGCATCTTTGAGCTGACCGAAGGGCGTTCCTTGGACGCCAATATCGCATTGGTGCTAAACAATGCCCGCCTTGGGGCACAAATTGCACAGGAATTGACGTCTCTGCGTTAAAAATCAGGCTGTTGCGCCCTCACCCCATTGTAGAGCGCCGTTTGACAACCTAGGTTTTCGAGGAACCATGGACGGACGCCTTGATGACCACCCCATTTGATCCAGAACGCCGCAAACCCGGGATGTTCGCCCGCCTGCGCGCCAGTTTTCTGACAGGGATTGTCGTCATTGCCCCGGTCAGTCTGACGATTTGGCTGATCTGGAGCATCATGGGCTGGGTTGACGGATTCGTCCTGCCGCTCGTGCCAAGCCGCTTCAATCCCGAGCAATATATCGGTATCAACTTGCGCGGTGTCGGCGTCATCATATTCCTGCTGTTCACGATCTTTGTCGGCTGGGTTGCCAAGGGGCTGATCGGCAGGTCGCTGATCCGTTTTGCTGAAAGCCTTGTGGAACGCATGCCGGTTGTTCGGTCGATCTATAGCGGCGTCAAACAGATTGCAGAGACGATTTTTGCCCAATCAGAACGCAATTTCGAAAAAGCCTGCCTGATCCAGTATCCGCGCAAGGGTATCTGGGCCATCGGTTTCATCTCGACCGATGCACGTGGAGAAGTGGCGCACAAGGCCGAAACCATGGGGCGGCTGATGTCGGTGTTCGTACCCACCACGCCCAACCCGACCTCGGGGTTTTTGCTGTTCTTCCCGGCGGAAGACGTGATCGAGCTGGATATGTCGATTGAAGACGCTGCAAAGCTCGTGATCTCGGCAGGGCTAGTCTACCCCAACGCCAAAGACCCTACACAACCTGCCAAAGCCGCGTAATTATTCGCAGCGCCCGCTTGAACGGGCGCGCGCGCCAGCACACCTATATTTCACGGTCCGCTGCCGAGCTGCGCGTGACAGGCTGGGAGACACTTCTTGGATACTATTTTCGTGGCCTTCGGGTTGGTCGCGGTGCTGGCGGGCGGCGATCTTTTGGTGCGCGGTGCTGTGGGTATAGCCCGTCAGTTTGGTGTGTCGCCCATGGTGATTGGACTTACGCTTGTCGGCTTTGGCACCTCTGCGCCGGAACTAGTGACATCGCTCAGTGCGGCGCTGGCGGGTGTGCCCGACATTGCCGTTGGGAACGTGGTTGGCAGCAACATTGCCAATATCTTGCTGATCCTCGGGGTAGCAGCCCTCATCCGTCCAGTCAGCGCGAACATGCCCGGCCTGCCCCGCGAGGCGATTTGGGTCGGAGGAAGTGCACTGTTGCTGGCGGCCCTGTCCTTGACCGGACAGATCGGCGCTGTGATGGGCGCAGGGCTTGTGGCAGGTTTGGCGGTTTATCTCTGGGGCGCGTTCCGATCCTCCACACCGCCCGATGACGACCCAAGCATTCCCACCGACCCGCTGCCCGGTGCTGCGCTGCGCCTTGCGTTTGGTCTCGCGCTGACCATTGGCGGGGCCATTGCGCTGGTCGACGGTGCCACTGGCATCGCGCGTGCCTATGGTGTTCCCGAAGCGGTGATCGGCCTTACGCTTGTCGCCATCGGCACGTCGCTGCCCGAACTTGCGACCACAATCATGGCGGCCCGTCGCGGTCAGTCCGATGTGGCGCTTGGCAATATCCTTGGTTCAGGCATCTTCAACATTCTGGGCATCTTGGGCACCACCGCGCTTGTTGTGCCGCTGAGCATCGATCTAAGCCTTGGGACCGATATCTTGATTATGCTCGGCACCACCGCACTTTTTCTGGTGATCCTGTTCGCGCGCAGGCAGATCAGCCGCCCCATGGGGGCTGCGTTTCTTTTGCTTTATGCCGGATACATGGCATGGCTCAGCCAAACATTTTGACCAGATCGACCGATTGCCGATGCCCGATATCCGCCTTGTGGTTTAACAAGAATTCCCCCGCCGCGCAGCGGCCCGCTTCTTTCAGACGGGTGATGATTGACGGAACAGGAACCAGCTTGGTGGCAACGGACAGGTTATTCATAAGCGCGTCGTCCGCGATCATGTGAACGCGCAGCTTTTTCATCGCACCTTCTTTCACGGATCCGTCCTCGATCAACCGTTGCACAAACTCGATCGCGCGCAATTCGCGCAGCAGCGATGAATTGAAACTAATCTCGTTAATCCGGTTCTGGATTTCGTTTGGCATCACAGGCACGGTGTCACGGTGCAACGGGTTGATGTTCACAATAACCAGATCGTCCGGCAATTGCGGTTTGAACAGCGGAAACAGCGCCGGATTGCCGGTATAGCCGCCATCCCAGAACGCTTCTACCACGCCGGTCTCGGGGTCTTCGACCTCGACCGCTTGGAACATTGTCGGCAGGCAGGCAGATGCGAGAATGGAGTGCGTGGTGATCCGGTCGCCGGTGAAAACCCGCACCTTGCCCGACCGCACTTGTGTGGCACAAACATACAGTTCGGGTCCGTCCTGGGCACACACACGCCCAAAATCGAACTGGTCCACGATCTTGGTCAAAGGATTTTCGTACAGTGGCCCCCAGGCATAGGGCGACATCATCCGCCCCAGCGTGTCGCCCAGCATGTAAATCGGCGAATACTCGATGCTTTTGCTGATCGCCGCAGGTGTGGGCAACCAGGCCTGCATCCATTTCGGCGTCGCCATATCATCCAGCCGCGCCACCTGGGACCACAGCCAATCCAGATTGTCCCGCGCGCCCTGTCGCCCATCCTTGAGCCATCCTGCCTTGAGTGCCGCCCCGTTCAGCGCCCCCGCAGACGTGCCCGAGATCGCGGCGATCTCGACATCGTCCTCTTCCAGAATCCGGTCCAACACACCCCATGTGAATGCGCCATGCGCGCCACCGCCCTGAAGTGCGAGATTGATCTTTACCATGCGGGTCCCCTGCGTCTGCGTGTTCCAAATGCCTTCGATGCGCATGACAGGCTGGGCCATTGCATCGCGCGATGCTGCATCAAAGTGCCGTCCATCCCCCATCCACCGAGATCGTCGTCCCGGTGATCTGTGCGGCGGCGTCCGAGCACAAGAACACCGCCGTGCCGCCGATCTGTTCGACCGTGGCAAATTCCTTCGAAGGCTGGCGTTCCAGAATGACCTTCTGCTTGGCCTCGTCTTCGGTCATGCCGTATTTCTTGGCGGTATCGGGGATCTGAGCTTCGACCAATGGCGTCAGCACATAGCCCGGACAGATGGCGTTGCAGGTGATCGGCTCGCGTGCGGTTTCAAGCCCGGTGGTCTTGGTCAGGCCAACAACCCCATGTTTGGCCGCGACATAGGCCGATTTATAGGGCGAAGCCGTCAACCCATGCGCGCTGGCCACGTTGATGATCCGGCCCCAGCCCGCCTTGCGCATCATCGGCAAGGCAGCAGCGGTGGTGTGAAACGCCGATGACATGTTGATTGCTATGATTGCATCCCATTTTTCCATCGGGAATTCGTCAATCGGCGCAACAAACTGAATGCCAGCATTGTTCACCAGAATATCGCAGGCGCCGGCTTGTTCGATCAGCGCGCGGCATTGGTCGGGTTTGGACATGTCGGCCTGAACATAGCGCGCTGTTACGCCGTGCGCGTCGCCAATCGCCTTGGCCAATGCGTGGTCATCCTCTGTGTTGGTGAATGAATTGATCACCACATCCGCGCCCGCGCGCGCCAGTTCATGCGCAACACCCAAGCCGATGCCCGAATTTGATCCCGTGATAACAGCGGTTTTGCCTTTAAGTGACATCATGCACCCCTTTTCTGCGTCTTTCGCTTGTGCGAGAGGCTACATGCTGCAACTGCATAATACAAAGAAGATCACGGGTCTGGAGCACAAGAATCACCGCACCCGCGAATCGCGTCTGCCCAAAGCCGTTGCGATTCAGCGCCCCAGAACAGCACTCAACCGGCCGCACCCATGCAACCCCGGGTTAGCCCTTGATTCACAGGTGTCTGACACATCAACGGATTTGGGGAATGCACAAAAAAAACCCCGGCACGAAGCCGGGGTTAAGTTATTGAGGCAGGTTTCATACAGGCAAGAAACCTATCGAGCAGTGGTGTCTTTATAGGCATTCTTTGCCCGCGATCCAAGCTAAAAGTTTGAAAAGCCTCAAAAGCCCGGTTACCGTCTAGGTCAAGAAAACAATGGCAGACAGGGATTGTAGCGAAAATGGGAACCGATTTTTTCCGCAAACAGCGCCTCGGCCTCGCGGCAATGGCACTCGCGCTTAGCGCGCATGCAGGCGCCGCAGAGCCACAACACGGCATAGCTATGTATGGCGACCCCGCGTTACCACCGGATTTTGTGTCCCTGCCCTATGCGAACCCGGACGCACCCAAGGGCGGACGCATCGTTACCGGAGAGACGGGCAGCTTTGACAGCCTGAACCCGCACATCCCCAAAGGCTCGACCCCATGGCAGCTTCGGTTTCTTGCCTACGAAAGCCTCATGGGCCGCAACTACGACGAACCGTTCACGCTCTACGGGCTGCTCGCCGAATCGATTGAGGTCGGAGAGAATCGCGAATGGGTGGAATTTGTCCTGCGCGAAGAGGCGAAGTTCTCGGACGGCACGCCGCTGACGGTCGAAGATGTGATGTGGTCCTACGAGGTGCTGGGCACTGTCGGCCACCCCCGCTATCACGGCGCATGGCGCAAGATCGCGTCGATGGAACAAACCGGGCCGCGCAGCATCCGCTTTACGTTCAACGAACAAGATCCCGAAATGGCGCTGCTCATCGGCATGCGGCCGATCCTGAAAAAGGCCCAGTGGGAGGGCAAGGATTTCGCTGCTTCCGGCATTGATGAGGTGCCCATAACCACGGCCCCATACGTGATCGACGATTTTGAAGCGGGCCGCTTTGTCAGCCTTAGGCGCCATCCCGACTATTGGGGGCAGGACGTCAATTTCATGCGCGGGCAGGCCAATCTTGATGAAATCCGCCTTGAATTTTACGGCGACGGCACTGCGATGTTCGAGGCCTTCAAGGCAGGCGCGCTGAACTCCAGCCGCGAATTCAACGCCGAGAAGTGGGACACCCAATACGATTTCCCCGCCATCGACAGCGGCGATGTGGTGAAATCCGTGATCCCGCATGAACGCCCCTCGGGCATCACCGGCTTCGTGATGAACACCCGCCGCGAAGCATTCCGCGACTGGCGAGTGCGAGATGCCATGATGCATGCATTCAATTTCGAATTTATCAACGAAACCATGACTGGCTCCAAACAGCCGCGCATCACGTCCTATTTCTCGAACTCGGTTCTGGGAATGCAGGAAGGTCAGGCAGAAGGCCGTGTGCGGGAATTGCTGGAACCCTTCGCCGACACGCTTTTGCCGGGCGCCCTTGAAGGATATGCCTTGCCCGTCAGTGACGGCGCCGAACGCAACCGGGGCAACATCCGCACAGCCATCGCATTGATGGAGGACGCGGGCTACACCATTGAAGAAGGTGTGATGACCCGCCCCGACGGCAGGCCCTTCACGTTTGAAATCGTGCTCAGTCAGGGCAGCTCGGAAAACGAGTCGATCATTGACCTGTTTACACAATCGCTTGAACGTATGGGCATCGCGCCGATCATCACCACGATCGACAGCGCACAATATACAGAACGCACCAACACTTATGATTTCGACATGACAGACTATCGTCGCGGCCTGTCGCTCAGTCCCGGCAATGAACAACGGCTTTACTGGGGCTGTGACGGGGTCGAAGCGCCAGGCTCGCGCAACCTGATGGGCATGTGTTCGCCTGCGGCAGAACAGATGATTGCTGAGATTCTCAATTCGCAGTCCCGAGACGACTTTATCGCCGCCACACGCGCGCTGGACCGGGTACTGACCACCGGGCGCTACGTCATACCGATCTACCAATGGAACATCAGCCGTATCGCCCATGCCAAGGAATTGAAATTCCCGGCATACTTGCCAATCTACGGGGACTGGATCGGTTGGCAGCCAGATGTGTGGTGGTGGGAAGAGGAGTGAGCCATGCGTGCTTGAGTTTTCATGATCTCGGTTGTGGGCGCGCTCAGCGCCTGCGCCACGGTTGACGGCATCGGTCAGGACATTTCAACGGCATCCCGCGCCGTTCAGGGGTGGTTCTGACGCTGTCCTGCGACCAAAGTCTGCGGCGTGCTGCCTCATGTGACCGCGCGCCGCTTAGGTGCTCGCGATTCTGTATGCCAAGCTCAATGCTGCGAGGGACGTTTGGAGGAGCGTCTTGATGAACTGGACGGATATTACAAAGAACTGGCACGCGGCCCTTGCACGGCTCGAAGCCCGGTTTCCTTTGCTGAACAAGGACACGCTGGCTCACCCGCCGGAAAGCCTGACAAACCTGTCAGAGCATCTGGCCATCACCCATGATCTGACTGCGCTTGAAGCAACAGAAGAACTGGCAGATTGGCTTTTGATTGAATCGCTGGCCCGACAAGCAAGCGAAATGGGCCTGCACTAGACCGCTAGGTTTGCAACGAGGTGACCCACAGGATCGTGGCGTCTTCGTCTGACGTGGAAACCACGTTATGGCCCATCGTCGCGTCGTAATAGGCACTGTCGCCACGACGCATGTCGATGGGTTCATAAAATTCGGTGTAAAGCCGGATCACCCCGGTCAGCACATATAGAAATTCCTCGCCGTCATGGCGCACCCAGCCGTCGAACTCATCCATCGACCGGGCCCGCACCCGCGCGCGGTAAGGCAACATCTGTTTCTTGGTCAGCGTTTCCGCCAAAAGTTCGTGTTCATATGTGGTTGTGGCATGATGTTGACCCTTTCCGTTAAGGGTCATCACCATCCGGCCATTGACTTTTTCGCGCTGCGGCGGCGTGAATAGCTGCGGCACGCCGATCTGTAGGCCCACGGCCAATTTCTTGAGCGCGTCATATGTCGGAGACATCTGGCCGTTTTCGATCTTCGACAAAGTGGATCGCGCCAGTCCTGCCTGCTGCGCCGCCTGTTCCAGCGTCCAGTTCCGCGCCTTGCGCAGATCCCGCACCCGCTCGCCAAGGTTCAATGGCTCGGGTTGGTCATGAGCGCCGGTGTCACGCGCAATGCGAATGAGGTTTTTGGGATCATCTGACATAGGCCTGTCTATAATCACAGCCCACGCCCCTCGCAACCGACGCTTGCGACGGCGGGCATTGCGTCCTACGCCTGTGCAATGACGCCACTTTCCGCCCAATGCCCCTATCCGCCCTGCCCGCAGAATTTCAATCTGGCCGCGCATGTGCTGGCTGCGGCCGAACGCGTGCCCGACAAGATCGCGCTCGCAATTGTGAAACCCACGGGCGCACAGCGGTGGAGCTATGGGCGGCTCAGGCAATCGGTGCTGGGCTGTGCAACCGGGTTGTTGAACAGCGGATTGAAACCCGGGGACCGTCTACTCATGCGGGTTGGCAATGTGGTCGAGTTTCCCGTGGCCTATCTTGCCGCGATTGCGGCAGGCATCATCCCGATCCCGACTTCAGCGCAACTGACCGAACCGGAGGTTAGGGTGCTCATGGACATGACTGCCCCGGCGGCTGTCTTGCATGACGGGGAAACGGCCTGTCCAGCAAACGCACACGTGATCGCCACGTCCCGGATGTCCGAATGGTACGGTTTGGCACCGGCCCGCTTTGATCTGGGCGACCCAAACCGCCTTGCCTATATCATTTTCACCTCGGGCACCTCTGGTACTCCCCGTGCCGTGTGCCATGCCCACCGCGCCATCTGGGCGCGCGGCATGATGATGGAAGGCTGGTACGGCCTGACCGAGACCGACCGCCTGATGCATGCGGGCGCGTTCAACTGGACCTATACGCTGGGCACCGGGTTGCTTGATCCCTGGACCAAAGGCGCGACTGCCCTGATCCCGGCGCAGGGTGTAGAACACGGGCAAATATCACTGCTCCTGAAACGCCATGAAGCCACGATTTTCGCAGCAGCACCGGGCGTTTACCGCCACATCCTAAAGTCCGGCGCATTGGACCTGCCCAATCTGCGCCACGGCCTGTCTGCGGGTGAAAAGCTGCCTGCATCCCTCCGCGACGCATGGCAGCGCGCCACGGGCGCACGCGTCTATGAGGCGTTCGGCATGTCCGAATGCTCAACCTTCATCTCAAGCGCGCCCGGATCGCCCGAGCTTTCTCCTGAAAGCCTTGGCTGGCCGCAACCCGGTCGGAACGTGGCAATTCTGGGCGATGCCGGTCCTGTCCCCATGGGGACACCAGGCATCATTGGCATTCACCACTCTGACCCAGGCTTGATGTTGGGCTATCTGGACCAACCGAAAGAGACATCCGCACGGTTCCAAGGTGATTGGTTTTTGACTGGAGACGTTGGAGAAGCCACAGAAAACAACGATATACTTTATCACGGCAGGTCCGACGACATGATGAACGCAGGCGGGTTTCGCGTCAGCCCGATCGAGGTGGAAGCAGCGCTTCTCACCCATCCTGACATCCATGAAGTCGGCGTGACCGATATCGAAATCAAACCCGACACGCGCATAATTGCAGCATACTATGTCGCCGACACCGAGATCGACCAAGACAGCCTTGATGCGTTTGCCGCGCAACAGCTTGCCCGGTACAAACAACCGCGCCTTTACAAACGGTTACACGCCTTGCCGCGCAACGCGAACAACAAGCTTTTGCGCCGCGCGTTGCCCGATCACCCCGGTGCATGATCGGTTTTCTTATCATTTCCGATGCGATCTGCTAGACCGCGAAAAAAGACACAAAGGAACAACACATGGTCAAGCTCGACATCATGTCCGACCCGATTTGCCCGTGGTGCTATATCGGCAAGACCAATCTGGACCGCGCGCTTGAACAGCGCCCCGATCATCCGTTTCTGATCACATGGCACCCGTTCCAGCTCAACCCTGACATGCCCAAAACCGGCATGGACCGCCGCGAATACCTTGAGACCAAGTTTGGCGGCAAGGCTGCCGCCATCAAAGCCTATGCGCCCGTGGTCGAACATGCCGCCAAGTCTGGCTTGAATATCAACTTTGAAGCCATTGAAAAGACACCGAATACCTTGGATGCGCATCGCCTGATCCACTGGGCCGGGATCGACGGCCACCAGAACGCTGTCGTCGATGCGCTCTTCCAAGCGTATTTTGTCGATGGTCGCGATATCGGCGATGCCGATGTTCTGGCCGATATTGCAGACGCCTGTGGCATGGATGCCAGCGTTGTTCTGCGTCTTCTTGCCACCGACGAAGACCAGCGCGACATCGTAGACCGTGATGCCGCGGCGCGCGGGATGGGGGTCAGTTCTGTGCCCACCTTCATCGTTGCCAGCCAACACGCCGTGCCCGGCGCGCAGCCGACGGACCTGTGGCTTCAGGTCTTGGACGATCTGGGTCAACAAGGGAATGCTCTGAACGGATGACGACGCGGGTGCGCATTGCCACGCTGATACTGACCCTTGTGCTGATTGTTGCATCGGGCACGATGTTTTTCCGCTGGGCCGAGGGGTGGAGCTGTCTTGATGCCTATTTCTTCACCGTCGTGACCTTGTCCACAGTGGGCTATGGCAGCCTTGTTCCTGCAACGGCTCTTGGCAAGATCGGGACAACGGTGTTCATCTTTGTCGGGCTGGGCGTGTTTGCTGTAGCAATTCAACAGTTTGGCATGTTCGCCATGCGCAAACGCGAAGAGCATGTGGAATGGATCGTCGGACGTCTGGGCAAGCCCGACTCCACCGCCAACACTGACGATGATCCGCACGGCAGACCGCCTCCATCGGCGTCACCAAGGCTCTGACGTCCGGTAGGTCTGTTCCCTTCCCGGTGTTGGTGCTAGGGCTGACCGCATATTTTCAGGACAGTCCCCCATGCCAAACGCTATGCCGCGCACAGAATTCATCGCCCTGATGGCAATGCTTGCGGCCACGGTGGCGCTGTCCATTGACGCGATGCTGCCCGCCTTGCAACAGATCGGCGCAGAGCTGACGCCGGACAACCTCAATAATGCGCAATTGATCCTGACCATGTTCGTGTTGGGCATGGGATTGGGCACGTTTTTCACCGGGCCCTTGTCGGACACGTTTGGACGCAAGCCGGTGATGCTTTGGGGCGCCGTGCTTTATACAGTCAGTGCATATGTGGCGTCCAAGGCACAGACGCTTGAGGTTCTGTTGATCGCGCGGGTGTTTCAAGGGCTTGGCGCAGCCGGTCCGCGGGTGGTGGCGATGGCCGTGGTGCGCGATCTTTACATGGGACGGGGTATGGCGCAGATCGTTTCATTGATCATGATCATTTTCACGCTCGTTCCGGCCATTGCCCCCTTGCTTGGATCTGTTGTGATCAACGCCTATAGCTGGCGTGCTGTGTTCTATGGGTTCATGATTTTCTCTGTGATCTCGGCGCTTTGGCTGGCGCTTCGCCTGCCCGAGACCCTGCCCTCCGAGCACCGCCGTCCGTTCCGCGTGCACAGCTTGCGCAGCGCCGTGGTCGAGATGTTCGTGCACCCGGTCGTACGCCTGTCCATCGTGGTGCAAGGCCTGTGTTTTGCGATGTTGTTTTCCATGTTGTCCAGTGTGCAACAGATCTACGACATCACCTTTGGCCGCGCCGACAGCTTTGCCCTGTGGTTCGGCTTTGTTGCCGTGGTGGCAGGCAGTTCGGGCTTTCTGAATGCCAGTCTGGTGATGCGGCTGGGCATGATGTTTCTGGTTCGCGCCATGCTGGTGGTGCAGGTTGGCCTGTCGGCGGTGATGATCCTGTTTGGCTATGCAGCGTCCGCCGGGTTTGTGTCGTCAGATCTGTTTTTCGCGTGTTTTGTCATTTGGCAAATCTCGGTCTTCTTTCAGGCGGGCATGACGCTGGGCAATCTGGCCGCCATCGCGCAGGAACCGATGGGCCATATTGCCGGCATGGCCGCCAGCGTGATTGGTGCGGTGGCAACGGTGGTGGGTGTTGCGCTTGCCATTCCTGTCGGGCTTTTGTTCGACGGAACCCCTGTACCGCTGGCCATTGCGATTTTCCTTGAGGCGGCGGCAGCCCTCTGGCTCATGCGGTTGATGATGCAAGCGGATGCGCAGATGAGCCCCTCACCCATGAATTGAGACGACACCGAAAAGGGACCCTCCAATGTCGAAGATCAAAGTTGAAAACCCGATTGTCGAAATGGACGGTGATGAAATGACCCGGATCATCTGGGATTTCATCAAGAAAAAGCTGGTCCTGCCCTATCTGGATGTTGACCTGCTCTATTACGATTTGGGCATCGAGGAACGCGACCGCACCAACGACCAGATCACCATTGATGCCGCCGAAAAGACCAAAGAGATCGGTGTTGCCGTCAAATGCGCCACGATCACCCCTGACGAGGCCCGGGTCGAAGAATTTGGCCTCAAGCAGATGTGGCGCAGTCCGAATGGCACGATCCGCAACATCCTTGGCGGTGTGATCTTTCGCCAACCCATTCTGTGCCGCAACGTGCCGCGTCTGGTGCCGGGCTGGACGAAGCCGATTGTTGTGGGACGGCATGCATTTGGCGATCAATACAAAGCGACGGATTTCAAATTCCCCGGCGCGGGGAAGTTGACGATGAAATTCGTCGGCGAAGACGGTACGGTGATCGAACGCGAGGTTTATGACGCGCCCTCGGCGGGGGTGTTCATGTCGATGTATAACCTCGACGCCTCTATCACCGATTTTGCCCGCGCATCGTTGAATTACGGGCTCAACATCGGGTGGCCGGTGTATCTGTCGACCAAGAACACCATCCTCAAGCAATATGACGGTCGGTTCCTGGAGATTTTCCAGCACATCTACGACACCGAGTTCCGCGACGCGTTTGATGCCAAAGGCATCGAATACCAGCACCGTCTGATCGACGACATGGTCGCCTCAGCGCTCAAATGGTCGGGCGGGTTTGTCTGGGCGTGCAAGAACTATGATGGCGACGTGCAATCCGATACGGTGGCGCAGGGGTTCGGGTCATTGGGCATGATGTCATCCATCCTCATGACACCCGACGGCAAGATCGTTGAGGCCGAAGCCGCACACGGCACTGTCACCCGTCACTACCGGCAGCATCAGGCGGGCGAACAGACATCCACAAATTCCATCGCATCGATCTACGCCTGGACAGGCGCGCTCAAGCATCGGGCCAAGCTGGACGAAAACATCAGCCTGCGCGCCTTTGCTGAAACGCTTGAACGGGTTGTGGTCGAAACGGTCGAGGCCGGGTTCATGACCAAGGATCTGGCACTTCTGGTCGGACCCGAGCAAAGCTGGCTGACCACGATGGGCTTTCTTGAAAAGCTGGATGAACGGCTGAATGCGGCCCTGACGGGCTAAGGATTTTGGCTTAGGGCTTGACGGGCAGATAATATGTCATAAGTGCTGACCTATGTTCTTGCTCAGCACCCCACCTGCCGACCGTCATACCCCGCTTGAGGACGTGCAAGGCATCCTTATCGGTGCCACTCTCGTGGCGCTGGCGGTGCATCTTCTTGCATCTGCAAGCCTGATGACGGGGCAAATCGCCGGGCTGTCTCTGCTGACCAGCTATGTCACAGACCTCAGTTTTGGCGTGATCTTCTTTGTATTCAACCTGCCATTCTACGTGCTCGCTGTGCATCAGATCGGCTGGACTTTCACGCTCAAGACCTTTGGTGCTGTGGCGGTGATGTCGGTGATGTCCGAACTGCTGCCACTGGTGCTTGATGTGACGATGGTGCACCCGGCGCTTGGCGCGGTGTTGGGTGGCGTGCTGGCAGGGGTGGGTTTGCTGTCGCTGTTCCGGCATGGGGCCACATTGGGCGGTGTCGGGATTGTAGCGCTGTGGTTGCAGGATGCGCGCGACATTCCTGCGGGCAATGTGCAACTGGTCTTTGACCTGTTTGTATTTGGCCTTGCAGTGATGCTGTTGCCCTTGGATGTGGTGATCTGGTCGCTCATTGGGGCGGTGATCCTGAACCTGATTGTGACGGTCAACCATCGCCGCGACCGCTATGTCGCGCGGTCCTGAGCGGCGCAATCCCGACTGACGCGCTGAAAACGACACATTGTCGCAATTGGCGCAGATTGCACCTGTGATTTTCGCGCAGCATTTCCGTAACAAGACGGAGACAAAAGATGCGCGGTGACCGATCCGCCCTGACTTTGGTGTTGCGCACGATCGGGGCGCGACGGGGACGCGCGGCCCGAGGGCGGCCCTAGGGGCGGACCACCCAGCCGTATTGTCCCTTCCTTTTCAAACGAGTGCTCACATGACTGATCTGTCCCCCCGTCGCGCCGGAGGCCGTGCCGCCAGACGCGAAGCGCGTTCCAACCCTTTGGCCGAAAACCTGCGCCCTATCCGTCCCGGCATGTCCGGCGGTCGCTATGCGCCGCTGGCCGCACATGATCTTGACCGTATCCACAACGCAGCCCTGACCGCGCTTGAGGAAATCGGCCTGTCCGAGGCCCCCCCGTCCGGCGTCAAAATCATGACCGACGCAGGTGCGATCCTGGGCGATGACGGGCGCATCCGTTTCCCACGCGCCTTGGTCGAAGACATGCTGGCCATCGCCAATCGGGGTGTCACGCTGTGCGGGCGCGATCCGCTTTATGACCTCGATCTGTCGGGCACCCGTGTGCATTACGGCACGGCGGGTGCTGCGGTGCATATGGTGGATGTTGAGACCGGCAATTACCGCGAAAGCACGGTGCAGGATCTGCACGACGCCGCGCGCATTGCGGACCAGTTGGACAATATCCACTTTGTGCAGCGCCCGATGGTGGCGCGCGATATTCCCGACAACCTCGAAATGGATCTCAACACCATCTACGCCTGTTGTTCGGGCACGTTCAAACATGTGGGCGTGTCGTTTACGGAACCGTCTTTCGTGCCACATGCGTTTGAGTTGCTGCACATGATTGCGGGCGGCGAAGACGCATGGCGCGCGCGGCCCTTTGTGTCGAACTCGAACTGCTTTGTTGTGCCACCGATGAAATTTGCCACCGAGTCCTGTCAGGTGATGGAGGCTTGTATTCGCGGCGGCATGCCAATCCTGCTGCTCAGCGCCGGTCAGGCCGGGGCAACCGCCCCCGCCTCTATCGTTGGCGCGATTGTTCAGGCCGTGGCCGAATGTCTTGCGGGTGTTGTCTATGTAAACGCAATGGCACCGGGACATCCGGTGATCTTTGGCACCTGGCCCTTTGTGTCGGACCTGCGCACAGGCGCGATGTCGGGCGGATCGGGTGAACAGGCGCTTTTGACGGCGGGCTGCGCACAGATGCACCAGTATTACGGCCTCTGTGGTGGGGCTGCGGCGGGCATCGCGGATGCCAAGCTGCCGGATATGCAGGCCGGGTGGGAACAGATGTGTTCCAACGTCATGGCGGGGCTGTCGGGTCTCAACATGGTCTACGAGGCTGCCGGCATGCACGCCTCTTTGCTGGGGTTCTGCCACGAGAGCCTGATCCTGGGTGACGATCTGATCGGTCAGGCGCTGCGCTGCGTTCGGGGCATCGACGTGACCGAAGACGACCTGAGCATCGAAGTGATGCGCGCCACCTGCATTGGTGGACCGGGGCATTATCTGGGCAGCGACGACACGCTGAACCGGATGCAGCGTGACTATGTCTACCCGGTTTTGGGTAACCGCGCATCGCCCAAGGAATGGGTCGAACAGGGCCAGCCCATTCTGGTGAACAAAGCGACCGAGCGCAAAGAGATGCTGCTGTCAAAACCGTCGCGCGCCCGTCTCGCACCCGATGTGGACCACGCCATCCGCGCGCGGTTCAACATTCACCTGACCTGAGCATCACACGCAGTCGGGGGCTGGCCCCCCGCTGCGCTTTGCGCCACTCTGTCTGCTGTCAGTTCAGGAGGCTTGCATGCCCTATATCATCCTCATGTTCGCCGTTCTGGCGGAAACCATCGGCACCACAGCCCTACAGGCAAGCCAACAGTTCAGCCGACCCCTGCCTTCGGTGATCGTGGTGGTGGCCTATAGCGCCGCGTTCTACCTGCTGGCCATCGCGCTCAAGACATTTCCCGTTGGGGTGGCCTATGCGATGTGGTCTGGCATGGGGATCGTGTTCATCTCGATCATCGGCTTTGCGGTCTTCGGCCAAAAGCTCGATCTTGCCGCCGTCATTGGGCTTGCTCTCATTCTGGCGGGCATTCTGGTGATCAATCTTCTGTCCAACACCGCCACACACTAGGCTGCAAAAACGCAAACGCGCACCCGAGGGAGGGGTGCGCGCCTGAGTGCCTTTCGTCACACGGTCAGAACCGGAAACTGCCCCGGATCGACACGGTGTCGGCGTTCACATCAATGCCAGTGTCGTCGAAATCGTCAAATCGGTGGGCAAGGTATTCGCCGCCGACGGTGAACTGATCCGTCACCTTGTATTCCACGCCCAAACCGCCAACGAGGCCGGTATCATCACCGATATTGGTGTTCAGTTGCGCGGCCCCTGCGGTGGCATAGACAAGAGTGCGGCCCAGATCATACCCGCCCCGCAGTTTCGCGCGCAGAATGTCGTCCACTTCGATGCCGCCAAGATCGATGTCTTCGCCAGTCTGATAGTCAAGTTCGCCACCCACAACGAATTGGCCAAAATCGTAATCATAGCCGCCGAAGATGCCGTAGATGCCTTCGCTGTCATCCAACCCGCCATCGGCGTCTGCCGACAGGTTGCCAAAGCTCAGACCGCCGTAAGGCCCGGTCCAGTCGCCACCCGTTGGTGTGGGGGCCACCGCCACGGGTTCAATCATCATCGGCTCGGCCGGTGCGGGATCAGCGCTGCCTGCGTAGGATGCAGATGCGGCGAGTGCCAGAACGGCGGTGCTCAATAATATGCGTTTCATGAGATGTCCTTTCTCTCGTTACTGTCGCGTGCTGCGGCGGCAAAGCACGGCTGTGCCCTTCGCCTCATTGCATCAACTTCGGAGGTCTTGGACTGGTTTCAATGAACGCGCTCTAACTTAAAGCAGTTGCCCCCGTTTCGAGCCATTCGCCGCCGAAACCCGCCCCCGCATCAGTGCTTTGTTGCCGGTGTCCTGTCACTCTGTCGTGAGGTCGCTGTGACCCTGCTGCGGCGGTGCTGAAGCCGTGTGCCTTTTTTGCTGGTGTTCTCGGACCGGGCCTTGTAACCCCCGGCCAACTCATCCCTGCACGAGATAAAGACATGGACCTTCGCAATATTGCGATCATCGCTCACGTTGACCACGGCAAGACCACGCTGGTTGACGAGCTTCTAAAACAATCCGGCGCGTTTCGTGCCAACCAAGCTGTGGCTGAACGTGCCATGGACAGCAATGACCTCGAACGTGAGCGCGGCATCACCATTCTGGCCAAGGCCACGTCTGTGGAATGGAAAGGCACGCGCATCAACATCGTCGACACACCCGGCCACGCCGATTTCGGTGGCGAGGTGGAGCGCATCTTGTCGATGGTGGACGGTGTTGTCCTGTTGGTGGACGCCGCAGAAGGCCCGATGCCCCAAACCAAGTTCGTGACCTCTAAGGCGCTTGCCCTTGGTTTGCGCCCCATTGTGGTGCTGAATAAGGTCGACAAGCCCGACGCTGAACCCGACCGCGCACTGGACGAATGTTTCGACCTGTTTGCCAACCTTGACGCCAATGAAGATCAGCTAGATTTTCCGCATCTTTATGCGTCGGGCCGCTCTGGTTGGGCCGACACCACGCTTGAAGGGCCGCGCAAGACCCTCGATGCGCTGTTCAAGCTGGTCGTCGATCACGTCCCTGCCCCCAAGCAGATCAAGCATCAGGACGAAGATTTTCGCATGCTGGCCACTACGCTGGGCTCGGACCCGTTTGTGGGCCGCATCCTGACGGGCCGCGTGGAAACGGGTCGGCTCAAGGTGGGCGCCACTGTTCAGGCGCTCAGCCGCGTGGGTCAGAAGATCGAACAGTTCCGCGTCACCAAGATCCAGGCGTTCCGGGGACTTGGTCCGCAGGACATCGACGAAGCGCTTGCTGGTGACATTGTCAGCATCGCAGGCATGTCAAAGGCGACAGTGGCAGACACGATCTGTGCGTTGGCCGTTGACGAACCTCTCGAAGCACAGCCTATCGATCCGCCCACCATCACCGTTACCTTTGGCATCAATGACAGCCCGCTGGCGGGCCGTGACGGCAAGAAAGTGCAATCGCGCGTCATCCGTGACCGTCTGATGAAAGAAGCGGAATCCAACGTTGCGATCAAGATCAAGGACACGCCTGGTGGCGAAGCCTTTGAAGTGTCGGGACGTGGCGAACTCCAGATGGGTGTTCTGATTGAAAACATGCGCCGCGAAGGGTTCGAACTGTCTATCTCGCGCCCGCAGGTGATCATGAAAGAGGGCGACGACGGCAAGATGCTTGAGCCGGTCGAAGAAGCCACGATTGACGTGGATGACGAATATTCCGGCGCCGTGATCGAAAAACTGACCGGCGCGCGCAAAGGCGAACTGGTCGAAATGCGCCCTGCGGGTGTGGGCAAAACCCGCATCATCGCGCATGTTCCGTCACGCGGCCTGATCGGATACCACGGCGAATTCCTGACCGACACGCGCGGCACAGGCGTTCTGAACCGCGTGTTCCACGGCTGGACACCGCACAAAGGGTCAATGCCGGGCCGTCGTGCTGGCGTTCTGATCTCGATGGAAAACGGCACGTCCGTCGCCTACGCATTGTGGAACCTCGAAGACCGGGGCCGCATGATGATCGGCGCACAAGAGGCGATCTATACCGGCATGATCATCGGCGAACACAGCCGTGAAAACGATCTTGAGGTAAACCCGCTCAAGGGCAAAAAGCTGACCAACGTGCGCGCGTCGGGCACCGATGATGCGGTCCGTCTGACCACGCCGATCACATTGTCGCTGGAAGAGGCGATTGCCTATATCAATGATGATGAACTGGTCGAAGTGACGCCCAATGCCATCCGTCTGCGCAAGCGTTATCTTGATCCGCATGAACGCAAACGGATGTCAAAAGGCAACTAAGCCCTTGCGATCGATGCAATAGAAAACGGCGCGGACCCTAGGGTCCGCGCCGTTTTTGTTTGGTTTTACGAAGTCATCGAACCTTTGGTCCGCTTATTCATTCGTCTCTACGATTAGCAATTCGCGCTCTGATGCGCCCCGCGCATGATCCAGCGCGCGCTGATATTCGGGGCTGTTGTAACAGGCCTCCGCATCCTCAACGGATGGGAACCGTGCCACCACATTGCGCGCGCGTTCCTGCCCCTCAAGCTGCACAAAGCGCCCACCACGCGCGATGAACTTACCACCATGTTGCGCAATGGCCGGACCGGCCAATTCAGCATATTTTGCATAAGCGTCAGGGTCGGTCACCGTGACATGAGCAATCCAGAGTGCAGGCATGGTCTATCCTCCCAATACGGCCTCGGCGGCCTTGATCGCGGCTTCGGCATTGTCGACCGACGCACCGCCGCCTTGCGCCATGTCCGGGCGACCACCGCCGCCCTTGCCGCCCAATTCTGGCACAGCCGCTTTGACCAGATCAACTGCCGAAACGGTTCCCGCAAGGTCCGAGGTGACCCCCGCCGCCACAGCCGCCTTGCCGCCAGTATCCGCGATCAGCAGAACCGCACCCGATCCGATACGCTGCTTGTGTTCGTCGATCAGGGGCGGCAGGTCTTTGCCCGACACGCCGGTCAGCACTTGGGCCACGAATTTCACGCCATTGATTTCGCGTATTTCGGCAACGCCACCTTGTCCGGCACCACCGGCCATCGCCAATTCGCGGCGCAATTGCGCCACTTCGTTGGACAGCGTTTTGCGTTCATCCAGCAGCGCCCGCACCCGTGTTGGCACATCCGTCGCTTGCGCCTTTAGCTCAAGTGCAACCTCGGCCAAACGGTGATCCTGCGCAGACAGGTAGGCAAACGCCTCGGCACCGGTCAGCGCTTCTATGCGACGTACGCCCGCGCTTGATGCGCTGTCACCCAGCGTCACGAACACCCCGATATCGCCTGTGCGCCGCACATGGGTGCCGCCACAAAGCTCAAGCGAATAGGTATTGCCCGCATTGCCCTTGCCCGATCCTGCCTGTTCGCCCATCGACACAACACGCACTTCATCGCCATATTTTTCGCCGAACAGCGCCTGCGCCCCGATGGCGCGGGCATCGTCGGGTGTCATGATCCGCGTCTCGACGAGTGTGTTCTGGCGGATATAGCCGTTCACCTCAGCCTCAACCTGCTTCAGCTCATCCAGCGTCAACGCCTTGCCATGGCTGAAATCGAAGCGAAGACGATCCGGCGCATTGAGCGATCCGCGCTGTGCAACGTGATCGCCAAGCGCCCGGCGCAATGCCTCGTGAAGAAGGTGCGTCGCGGAATGGTGCGCGCGGATACCGCTGCGGCGGGCATGGTCCACCTCAAGCTGGACTGCCTCGCCGGTTTTGAACGTGCCGCTTTTGACCGTGACATGATGTGCAAACACCTTGCCGCCGCCCATACGATGGGTGTCGCTGACCTCGGCCTGATGATCTTCGTTCTCCAACCGGCGCAACCACCCCGTATCGCCAACCTGTCCACCGGATTCGCCATAGAATGGCGTCTGGTTCAGGACGATCCAACCGCTTTCGCCCTCGGCCAACGCGGGAACGGCCACGCCGTCTTTGACCAAGGCAACCATCTGGCCTTCGGCAGCTTCGGTGTCATAGCCGAGGAAATCCGTGGCTCCGTGCGTTTCCGCCAGATCGAACCAGATCGCTGCATCCGCCGCCTCGCCGGTGCCAGACCACGCCGCGCGTGCCTTGGCCTTTTGCTCGGCCATGGCCGCATCAAACCCGTCCGTGTCCACCGTCCGACCCTTTTCGCGCAATGCGTCCTGGGTCAGGTCAAGCGGGAATCCAAAGGTATCGTAAAGCTTGAACGCGGCCGCGCCCGGCAAGGGTGCATCATCGGCCAGCCCTATCAGCTCATCATCCAGCAGCTTCAAACCCCGGTCCAAAGTCTGTTTGAACCGCGTTTCCTCAAGGCGGAGGGTTTCTTCGATCAACGCCTGCGCGCGCGACAATTCGGGATAGGCCGCCCCCATCTGCCGCACCAACGCAGGCACCAAGCGGTGCATCACCGGATCCTGCGAGCCCAGCAAATGCGCATGCCGCATCGCGCGGCGCATAATCCGTCTCAGCACGTACCCCCGCCCATCATTCGACGGCATCACCCCATCCGCAATCAGAAACGAGGTGGACCGCAAATGGTCCGCGATCACGCGGTGATGGGTCTTGCCCGGCCCGTCCGGGTCCACCGAGGTCACATCCGCCGACGCCTCGATCAAAGCGCGCATCGTGTCGGTGTTGTAATTGTCGTGGCTGCCTTGCAACAACGCACCGATCCGTTCCAGCCCCATGCCGGTATCGATCGATTGCATGTCGAGCGCCTTCATCGTGCCGTCTTCGAACTGCTCGTTCTGCATGAAAACGATGTTCCAGATCTCGATAAACCTGTCGCCATCTTCGTCGGGGCTGCCCGGAGGGCCACCCCAGATGTGATCACCATGATCATAGAAAATCTCGGTGCACGGTCCACATGGCCCGGTCGGGCCCATTTGCCAAAAATTGTCCGATGTGGCGATGCGGATGATCCGGCTTTCCGGAACACCGACCTTTTTCCAAATCTCGAACGCTTCGTCGTCGGTATGGTAAATTGTTACGTAAAGCCGGTCTGCAGGAATGCCGAACTGCTTGGTGATCAATTCCCACGCAAACGGGATCGCCTCTTCTTTGAAATAATCGCCAAAGCTGAAATTGCCCAGCATTTCAAAGAACGTATGATGCCGTGCCGTGTAGCCCACATTGTCCAGGTCGTTGTGTTTACCGCCCGCGCGCACACATTTCTGCGCCGTGGTTGCGCGTTGGTAATCACGGTGTTCGACCCCGGTGAACAGGTTCTTGAACTGCACCATCCCCGAATTGGCAAACATCAGCGTCGGGTCATTGCGCGGCACAAGCGGGCTGGACGCCACAACCTCGTGGCCCTGTTTTTCAAAATAGCTCAGAAAGGTGGAGCGAATATCGTTCAGCGTGGGCATGTGTGACCTGACCTGCAAGGTATTGGAGGGCGGAAAATTCCGGTTCGGCCTGAAATAGCCCTTGCCAGAGGGGCTGTCCACAGCAGAGGGCCTGCTGAAATGCAAACAGGGTGACGCATTGGTCACCCTGATCCACGTATTCTCGGATCTTTATGTCGATCCGGAGCGTTTTTGCAGCCGCCGTCTGCGTGCTGTCAGGATTCGACGATATCGTCGCCTGCATCACTATCCGAAGCGGACATGTCGAAATCGAGCCCATGTGCTGCGCGGATCTTGTCCTCAATCTCAAGCGCCATCGCACTGTTCTCTCGTAGGAAGGTTTTTGCGTTTTCGCGTCCCTGCCCGATCCGTTCGTCCCCATAGGAGTACCAAGCGCCAGATTTTTCGACGACACCGGCTTTGACGCCCAGATCGATAAGCTCCCCCATCTTGGAGATGCCTTCGCCATACATGATGTCAAATTCAACCTGCTTGAAGGGGGGTGCCACCTTGTTCTTAACAACCTTGACGCGGGTTGCGTTGCCGACCACTTCGTCACGGTCCTTGATTGCGCCGATGCGGCGAATATCCAGACGCACAGAGCTGTAGAACTTGAGCGCGTTGCCGCCGGTGGTGGTTTCCGGGCTGCCGAACATGACACCGATCTTCATCCGAATCTGGTTGATGAAAATCACCATGCAGTTTGACCGCGAGATCGAGCTGGTCAATTTGCGCATGGCTTGACTCATCAGACGGGCATGAACACCCACGCTGCTGTCGCCCATATCACCTTCAAGTTCGGACTTTGGTGTCAACGCTGCAACGGAATCAATCACAACAAGGCTGACCGCGCCGGACCGCACCAATGTGTCTACAATCTCAAGCGCTTGTTCACCGGTATCGGGCTGTGAAATCAGCAACTCGTCCAGATCAACACCCAGCTTTTTGGCGTATTGTGGATCAAGCGCATGTTCTGCGTCAACAAAGGCGCAAACCCCGCCTTTTTTCTGCTCCTCCGCAACCGAATGCAGCGTCAACGTCGTTTTACCCGAACTTTCCGGCCCGTAGATTTCAATGATCCGACCCTTGGGCAGACCACCAATCCCAAGCGCGATATCGAGACCCAGCGATCCGGTGGATGTCGCCTCGATGTCGCGCATGGTGTGCTCGCCACCAAGTTTCATGATCGACCCTTTGCCAAATTGGCGTTCGATCTGTGCCAGCGCTGAATCGAGCGCCTTTTGTTTGTTCGCGTCGCGCTTGCTGTCCATAGTGAGAAGATCTGCCGTTGCCATTGCTTTCGATCCTTATTCCACACCCTGCGAGGGGCGGCAATTGCTGCTTTTTGTTCGCCTCTTGTTCTTTTTCGTTATGAGACCAAAGCGCGAACATTTCAACTTTTATTTTCAAGCCCACTGTTGCGCGCTTTGGTTAAGGAGTGGTTTATGACAACGCGAAATAATGCGGAGTGTTGGTATGTTGGTTTTTTGGAACGAACGGATTGTTCTTTTGTCGGTCCCTAAAACCGGCACGCATGCCTATGCGCAGGCGCTTGGCCCGCGGGCGTCAATGGTTGTGACCGATCCGCCTGACCTCAAGCATGCGCCGGTGTATCGGTATAACCGGTTCTTTCGACCGATGTTTGAAAAAATGGGTGCGGCAGATCTGGAACTGGTGGCGGTGATCCGCGAGCCATTAAGCTGGTTGGGAAGTTGGTATCGGTACCGTCAGCGTCCGGCGCTTGATGGGCGGCCCACCTCGACCAAGGGTCTGACGTTTGATACTTTTTTGCAGGCCAGTTGCGAGTCTGATCCTCCGGCCTTTGCACGGGTTGGATCACAGGCAAAGTTCGTTGAGGCCCGTCCAAATGGCACCGCCGTAACCCATTTCTTTCGTTATGAGGATCAGGCTGGTTTGCGTGCATTCCTCGAAACGAGGCTTGGGGATCTGCCAGAGATTCCAACTCTGAACGTGTCTCCTGCCCACAACTTATCGATGTCGCCAGAGGTGGAAGGCGAGGTGCGCGCAGCGCGGGCTTCGGACTTTGTGCTTTGGGACTCGATTCCGGTGCGTGGCGCGTGACATTGGTCAAGAGGGACGTGTGGCTTTGGACGCCTGCGAGGGGGTGTGCAATTGCTGGTTCACGATAGTTGTCAGGTCAGTTAGCGAAAATGGCTTTGCAAGAAAGGTCGACGCCTCGATGAGCGCACCCTGAGATTTGAACACGTCCTCGGCATAGCCAGACATGAACACAACCGGCACGTCCGGCCTGTCTGCCCGGGCTTTGCGCACCCAGCTTGGACCATCAAGTCCGGGCATGACGACATCAGTGACAAACACATCCACCTTGAGGTCGGGGTCTTTCAGAAGATGAAGCGCATCTTCGGCACTGTTTGCTTCGATCACGGTAAACCCGCGATGTGCCAGCGCGCGGGACGCAAAGGCACGCACCGGCGCTTCGTCCTCCACCAAAAGGACAACCCCGTCGCCAGACCGGGTTGGCTGTGGTGGAATGGGCGCAGCAAAAGTCGGCACAATCGTGATCGGATCGT
Organism: Marivita sp.; assembly: GCF_051251565.1. Taxonomy (GTDB): domain Bacteria; phylum Pseudomonadota; class Alphaproteobacteria; order Rhodobacterales; family Rhodobacteraceae; genus Marivita. The sequence continues at coordinate 63,225 of NZ_JBPOFB010000011.1, forward strand.
CGCAAACCGGAAACATCAAGGTGAACACGCTTCCTTGACCCAGAGTGCTGTCCACAAAGATGAACCCGCCGGTTTGTTTGACGATACCGTACACCGTGGACAGGCCCAGCCCGGTGCCTTCACCGGTGCGTTTTGTGGTGTAGAACGGCTCAAAGATCTTTTCGAGCTTGTCTTGCGGAATACCGATGCCTTCATCCGTCACACGGACCACAACATAGGGCCCTGCGGGTACCTTGGCGCGGCCATGCTGCATCGGTTTTTCAAGGTCTCGCGCGTTCGTCTCGATGCGAATTGTACCGCCGTTTGGCATGGCATCGCGCCCGTTGACGACAAGATTCATGATCACCTGTTCCAGTTGCCGCTTGTCGGCGCGAATGTCAGGCAGCACAGGATTTTGGCTCAGATCTAGCCGTACTTTTTCGCCAACCAGCCGGTTGAGAAGGTGAGTCAGGTCGGCAAGGATATCGCGCAGATCAAGCCGTTCCGGACGCAAGGTTTGCTTGCGCGAAAACGCGAGCAACTGGCCCACCAACCCCGCAGCGCGGTTGGCGTTCTGATGGATTTGAATAAGATCGCTATAGTCTGGATCGCCTTGGTCATGCCGCAGCAACAACAGATCGCAATGCCCTGAAATTGCCGTCAAAAGATTGTTGAAATCATGCGCAACACCCCCAGCCAATTGGCCGATCGCCTGCATTTTCTGGCTTTGTACAAACTGGGCTTCAAGGCTTTTGAGTTCGGTCGCATCGTTGAGAACCGCGACCAAAAGCACCTCGCCCGCTTCGACAACGCGGGTGAGCGTGACCTGAACGAACACCTCTTTTTCGGGACGTGTCAATCGCAGGAATTCAGAGCGGCCCAGCCCTTTGCCCGTTGCCGCATCGCCAAGCCAGTCAGGAATAGAGCGCCCCAATCCCTCCATAAGGTCGGAGATGTTTTGGCCTTCATCCCGGTTCGCATTCAGCAAGTCGCGGGCACAGCGGTTGGCCTTGGCGATCTTGCCCTTGGGTGTCACCTTGAGCAATGGCACTGGCAGCGCCTCAAAGCCGGTATCGTTGTGGTCCGTGACGTCCTGATCCGGTTGCGGCGTCAACACCACCTCTTCGCGGCCCAGACCCGCCTCGTGCACATTGATGGTGTAATCCTTGATGCCGTGCCCGTCGGTTCGGACCTGATGCACCTCTCCGGGGCGCAAGGGGGAATCGGCCACCAGCTCATCAATGGTCCGGATGCGGCCACCCACCAAGGATCGCGCAGCATCATTCATCCACAAAACGGTGCCTCCGCGACCTATGGTCAGCGCTGGGAATTGAGCGGCGCCCGACGATGACGGGGTTTCGCGGGTTTCAAAAAATTCAAGCCGCCACATCACGGCAGCAGGTCCAGCCTGATGCGCAGAGATTCTGAGATGCCTGTTCGGTAACACCACCTTTTCCGAGGCTATTCCGTCCTTTAGCGCGGCGGACTGAACCCGGTGGATCACCCCGTCCGCCCCTGCCACATGCCCACTGATGATGCGGCGTAAAGACTGACCAACAGAGGCAGACAGTGATTTGACCGCAGCACGGTTTGCCGAAACCACCACGTCGTCAAGGTCGGTCACCAGGCACGCCGCAACATCATGTTCGACAAGTAAAGATAGGTTATTTATAGATTTTCGCTGATTGCGCGCGCGCAATAACTGATGTGCTGTGATGCCAAGAAACACCCCGAAAAACGCAATAGCTGCCGCCGCCAAACCCGTTTTCAACGCATCATGCGGCGCAACGGCGGCAAGGCCTGCGCTGACCAAAGCGAATGCAATCAGAACCGATCTTGCGGTGTAAAGCCGTGGGGCAAAGGGGGCGCTACGGTCGAAATAGGTCATCGAACAGCCTTTGGGCGGATCAGCATCCCCTCCATTGGAGCCTATGAAGCTTAAGCGACACTTAAGATCGAAACACTTTTAGATTGTAATTTGCATTCAATCTCTCGTCAAGGTCGCTACAAAAAAACCGTCTCCACCCTCTGTCAGGTCAAACCGCTTTTGAATGGCGCATGTCCAGCCGGTATGCCGCGCAAGAAATGCTTCAATTTGATCTTCATTTTCGCGCGTCAGCACCGAGCATGTGGCATAGGCAAGCGTGCCGCCTGCGCCGACGCGTGCGGTTGCCGTGTCGAGAATTTCAGCCTGAATGCGCGTCACCGCCTCAAGCATATCGGGCGTGAGTCGCCATTTCCCTTCGGGTGATCGCCGCCAAGAGCCACTGCCGGAACAGGGCACGTCGCACAAAACAAGGTCATATGTGCCCTTCGGCGTCTGCGTCAGGGTCACCTTTGCCCCGGCACGATCGGCCCGCGCGGGCAGATCGGACATGCGGCGCGGGTCAGCATCATGCGCCTCAACAGGTCCACGCAGCCTGGCGGCCATGGCCAGCGTTTTGCCGCCGCCGCCTGCGCAATAATCCAGAACGCGCATGCCGTTCGACAAAGGCAATGCATCGACAACCGCCTGACTTGCCACGTCCTGCAATTCGACCAGCCCGGTTTGATAGGCCCGCGATTGTGCAACACGGCGCGCGCCGTCCAGAATTTCCAGCGCGGTGTCCGAGAGCGGGTGCGGCGCGGTGTCGATCCCTTCGACCAAGAGCGCGGATTGCGCATCACTGCGATTTGTTTTCAAGGTGTTGACCCGCAAAAACACTGACGCTCGGTGGCGCAATGCTTCAGCAGTTTGTTGAGCTTTGCCCTGCAAGTCACTGGTAAATATATTATATATATAATCTGGAAGGTCGCAGGCTTTACCCTCGGTTGGCTCGGCACCGCCCGCCTTTTCCGCATCGGTCAACGGCGTCAGCGCGTAGCCTTCGCCAGTGAACAGATCGTCCGGGTCAAGATCAGTCTGGCGCAACCGGCCCAGCACACGCAGCCTGCCGGATGTGCCGCCGCCCAACGCCGCAGTGCTGCGCCACGCACGCAGGATGTCGTACACGTGATCCCGGATCGCAGCGCGGTCCTTGGACCCGGCAAAGCGGGATCGCCGCGCCCATGTGGTCAGTGCCTTTTCCGCCGCCTCGCCCGCCTCGATCTGGTCAAGGATTTGCGCAGCGGCGGCCCAGCGTGCAGCCGGGGTCATGTTGTGACGACCTTTCGATCAGGACAGGCGGTAATTCGGCGATTCACGGGTGATCTGAACATCGTGCACATGGCTTTCTTTAAGTCCGGCCCCGGTGATTTTGACGAATTGGCAATTGGAGCGCATTTCTTCGATTGTGGCGCAACCGGTATAGCCCATTGCCGCGCGCAAGCCGCCCACAAGCTGGTGAAGCACCGCGCCGGCAGAGCCTTTGTAAGGAACCTGCCCTTCGATGCCTTCGGGCACCAACTTGTCATTGGCGGCGTCTTTCTGGAAATAACGATCCGCCGATCCACGCGCCATTGCGCCGATAGATCCCATGCCGCGATACGCCTTAAAGCTTCGGCCTTGGTACAGGATCACCTCGCCGGGGCTTTCGTCGGTGCCTGCGATCATGCTGCCGACCATTGCACAAGATGCGCCTGCTGCGATCGCCTTGGCGAAATCGCCCGAGAACTTGATGCCCCCGTCGGCAATGACCGGGATGTCACCCGCAGCCTTGGCGCAATCCATGATCGCGGTCAGCTGGGGCACCCCCACACCTGCGACCATACGAGTGGTGCAGATCGATCCCGGACCGATGCCCACCTTGATGGCGTCTGCACCTGCGTCGATCAGGGCGCGCGTGGCTTCGCCGGTGGCGACGTTGCCCGCAATCACCTGCACTTCGTTAGACAGGGTTTTGGCGCGGGTCACGGCCTCGATCACGCCGCGTGAATGGCCGTGCGCGGTGTCGATGACAACAATGTCCACCCCTGCGGCAACCAGTTCCTGGGTCCGTTCAAACCCTGCATCGCCCACCGACGTTGCGGCGGCGACGCGCAGACGCCCCAGATCATCCTTGCACGCTGTCGGGTTGAGAACTGCCTGCTGCGTGTCCTTCAGCGTCAAAAGCCCGGTCAGCTTGTTGTCGCCATCGACCACCAAAAGTTTTTCGATGCGGCGCGATTTCATCAGGCTGATCGCTTCGTCGCGGTCGGCGGGTTCGCGCAGGATGGCCAAGTTGTCCGATGTCATCATGACCCGGACCGGTGTGTCATCGGACGTGGCAAAGCGCATATCGCGGTTGGTGACGATGCCCACAACGCGGCCTTTTTCGTCGACCACCGGGAAGCCAGTGAAATTATACCGCTCGATCAGGGCTTTGGCGTCTGCCAATGTCTGATCAGGGCGCAAAGTGACAGGGCTATAGACAATCCCACTCTCGAACCGTTTGACGCGGCGCACTTCGCGGGCCTGCTGTTCAATGCTCAGGTTCTTGTGGATCACGCCCATGCCACCGGCCTGCGCCATGGTGATGGCCATGCGCCCTTCGGTGACCGTATCCATCGCAGAGCTGAGCAACGGAATGTTCAGGGCGATGGTTTTGGTCACCCATGTCCGCGTGTCAGCGGTGGCTGGCAAGACGTTGGACGCCCCCGGCACCAGAAGAACATCATCAAAGGTGAGAGCCTCTCGAATCTCCATCGGAATCCCTTTCCACGGACAGCATCGTTTGGCACGTCCCTATTTCATGGGTTGCCCTTGGGGGAAAGCCCCAATCCGCTCTTTACGGCGGCAAGGGGCTGCCGCACTCTGGTCCCGGACCAACAGGAGCACCCCACATGGCCCATGGATACGACGCAGGACGCCTGAACCTGCCCTTCACTGGCATTTGCACCTTTGCGCGCAGCCCGTATCAACCGGACTGGAGCGCGATTGACGCGGATGTGGCGGTGCTTGGCGCGCCGTTCGATGCGGGCACGCAATGGCGGGCGGGGGCGCGGTTCGGACCGCGCGGTGTGCGCGAAGCGTCCACCCTGTTCAGCTTTGGTCATGCCGGGGCCTATGACCACGAAGACGACGCAACCTATCTGGCGGCCACGCGCATCCTCGATCTGGGGGATGCCGACATCATCCACACCGACACGGCGCAAAGCCATGCCAACATCGCGTCTGGTGTACGCGCAATCCGCGCCGCCGGTGCCCTGCCCGTTGTCATTGGTGGGGATCATTCGATCAACATTCCCTGCATCGACGCGTTTGCGGGGGCCACACCGTTCCACGTCCTGCAAATTGACGCGCATCTGGATTTTGTCGATGAACGTCACGGGGTGCGCAGCGGTCACGGCAACCCGATGCGCCGCGCGTCCGAGAAACCATGGGTCAGTGGGATGACACAGGTGGGCATCCGCAATGTCAGCTCGACCGCGCGCGAGGGGTACGAGGACGCCCGCGCGCGCGGATCGGATATCCTGTCGGTGCGGCAAGCCCGCGCCTTGGGGCCAGAGGGCGTGGCCAGCCGTCTGCCCAAAGGCGCGCCCGTCTATATCACCATCGACATTGACGCGTTCTGCCCCTCAATCGCGCCGGGCACCGGCACGCCAAGCCATGGCGGTTTTTTGTATTACGACGTGCTGGAACTTCTCCAGCAGGTGGCACAGCGCCACGAGATCGTCGGCATCGACCTTGTCGAAGTGGCCCCGGATTATGACCCGACAGGATCAACGTCGATCCTCGCGGCGCAGGTCTTGATGAACCTACTGGGCTTCATTTTCCATGCCCGTCAAACAGGCACGATCTGATCATATCGACAGCTTTTCGCCGACAGCGCAGGGACCCGACACATCGATGTTGCGTTTTTGGTGCAGGGCTGTGTTGACTGACAAAAAAAATCGAAGAGGCAGGACATCATGACCAAACCGCTTGCAGGCATCACCATTCTAGACCTCACCCATGTGCTTGCCGGGCCGTTTTCATCGATGACGCTGGCCGATCTGGGCGCGCATGTGATCAAGATCGAACGGCCGGGCGTGGGCGATGACACCCGTGCCTTTCCACCCTTTGCGAACGGGAAATCGGCGTATTTCGCCGCTATCAACCACAGCAAGAAATCCATTGCGCTTGACCTCAAATCCGATGCCGACCGCGAGATCTTTGAACGCCTTTTGACGCGCGCGGATGTGATCCTTGAAAACTACCGCCCCGGCGTGATGGAGCGGTTGGGCTATGGCTGGGACGACCTGCATGCGCATTATCCACGGCTGATCTATGGCGCGGTGTCCGGCTTTGGCCATACCGGCCCCGAGGCCAAGCGCCCCGCCTATGACATGGTGGTGCAGGCGCGCGGTGGGGTCATGTCGATCACCGGCGAAAAGGGCCGCGACCCGGTACGCGTGGGCGCCTCCATCGGTGATATCGTGGCGGGCATGTATCTGAGCCAAGGGGTGCTGGCCGCCCTGATGGACCGCGAACGCACGGGACTTGGGCGCAAGGTGGACGTGGCGATGCTGGATGCACAATTGGCAATCCTTGAACATGCCATCGCCATCACCAGCGTGACGGGCACGCCGCCGGTGCCCACCGGCGCGCGGCACCCGTCGATTGCTCCGTTCGAGACATTCCACGCCTCCGACGGACTGTTCGTGATCGCGGCGGGCAATGATGTGCTGTTCGAAAAGCTTTGCGTGGCACTGAACCTGCCGCTGGCCGATGATCCGCGCTTTGCCACCAATCCCGCGCGTGTTGAACACACCCGGCTTTTGAAACGGTTGATCGAAGCGGTGACGCTGGACAAAACCCGCGCGCATTGGATCGCAAAGCTGGGGGCGGCAGGCATTCCAAGCGGTCCCATTCAGGATCTGGCGCAGGTGATGCGCGACCCGCAGATTTTAGCCCGCAACATGGTGGTGGATGTGCTTGACCGCAACGGACGCCCCGCCTTTAAGGCGGCAGGCAATCCGATCAAGATGACCGGGTTGGGCGATCCGACCGTGCGACCCGCCGCCCCCGATCTGGACGGCGACCGGGGCGAAATCCTGCGCTGGCTTGAGGGCAAGGGCTAGCCCCGAGCGACCGGACCTGAGCCCTGCGCATCTAAATGCGCGGCGCGGCACCGAACGCAGGCTTTCGAAATCCTTAACGTCTGTGTCGCACCTTCCCCCCACAAAAGCTTTTGAGCGGGAAGGGTCACTCCCATGCCGCGACACCAAAACTGACATCACTCTCAGCTGCCCCAAACCGGGGCCGACCATGAGAGACCGGTCACACAAGGCCCCGAAACCGGGGTACAGGTCCCAAGGCGCAGGCCTTGGTTGTTTGAGAGAACGGTCAGGCCCAAGGGGCGGCGCCGCTTCCATACCACATCGCAGGCCTTTGCGCCCTGCCCGCAAGTTTGCGGGCGGGCCAAACGGCGTGTCAGCGATATTGACCGGCAGTGATGAATTCACCGAAGGCCTCGCACCAGATCAACACGGTCGTGTAGGCGCTGACATCCACCCCCTCGGGCACCTCCAGCAGAAAGCCGCCAAAGCTTTTCACATCCCCGATCCACACGGCCTGCGCCTTGATCGGCTCAAACTCGTCCTCGTGTTCGACAAATCGGTCGGTCAGGTAGAGCTTGAAATCCGGACCCGGCGACAGCGCGCCTTCGTGTACGATCATGCGATCCGACAGGCTGATCGTGCCCTCGCCCCAATGCAACCGATCACTGCCGCGCAGATCGCGGGTCAATTCGGTTGTGAAGCTGGCGTTGGCGGCTTCAGCCTCAAGCGCGGCAGCATCGGGCGATGGCGGCGCGGTCAGGATCGGCAAAAGGTAGATGCCAAGCGCAAACCCAATGGCGCCGGCGATGCCATGTGTGATCAGAAGCCCCAAAACCCGTTTCATTCCCAACATCTCCTTTGCGCTGTTCCTCAACCAGCATAGCGCCAAATCGACCGGCAGCGCACCCCATGACGTTCTGCATAAACATTATGACGTAAATCACCTTTTTCCAAACGCCGCGGGCGCTATGGTCCGGGACAACCGTGATCAGAGAGATTCCCATGTCCCATCAAGACCCGCTTGTTGTCTTCACCCCGTCCGGCAAACGTGGCCGCTTTGCCGTTGGCACTCCGGTGCTTACCGCCGCGCGGCAATTGGGGGTGGACCTCGACAGCGTGTGCGGCGGGCGCGGCATCTGCTCCAAGTGCCAGATCACACCTGGCTATGGCGAGTTCTCGAAACATGGTGTCACAGCCCGCGACGGCGCGCTGTCGGACTGGAATGCGGTCGAGGCCCGGTACGACGAAAAGCGCGGGTTGAAACCGGGGCGGCGTCTGGGCTGTCAGGCGACAGTACAGGGCGACATCGTGATCGACGTGCCCCCCGAATCCCAGGTCCACCGCCAAGTCGTGCGCAAAGCCGCAAGCGCGCGGGTGATCGAAATGGACCCCGCAACACGGCTGTATTACGTCGTCGTCGAAGAGCCGGACATGCACACCCCCACCGGCGATCTGGAACGGGTGGCCCGCGCGCTTGGAACCCAATGGGACATCCCCGAAATCACCTGCGCCTTCCCGGTGCTGACCCAGCTTCAGACCCATCTGCGTAAAGGCAAATGGGCGATCACCGTGGCACTTCACAAAACTGGCAAAGACGCCACGCCACAGATTATCGCCGCGTGGCCGGGCCTGCACGAAGGTGGGCTGTACGGGTTGGCCATCGACCTTGGATCGACCACCGTGGCGGCGCACCTGACCAATCTCGACACCGGCGAGGTTGTGGCCTCATCCGGTATCATGAACCCCCAGATCCGCTTTGGCGAAGACCTGATGAGCCGGGTCAGCTATGCCATGATGAACCCCGGCGGCGACCGCGAAATGACCCGCGCGGTGCGCGAGGCGATCAACACGCTGGCCGAGGAAATCGCCAAGGAAGCCGCGATTGACCCCGCACTGATCCTTGAGACGGTGTTTGTCTGCAACCCGGTGATGCACCACCTGCTGCTGGGCATCGACCCGGTTGAGCTGGGACAGGCCCCCTTCGCGCTGGCCACGTCGAACCACCTCAACCTGACCGCCCGTGATCTGGACCTGACCACCCTGCCCGCATCCACGCAAATCTACCTGCTGCCCTGCATCGCGGGCCATGTGGGGGCCGATGCCGCTGCCGTGGCACTGTCGGAACAGCCGGGAAAATCGGACGATCTGGTGCTGATCGTCGATGTGGGCACCAATGCGGAAATCCTGCTGGGCAACACCAGCCGCGTGCTGGCCTGTTCCTCGCCCACCGGCCCTGCGTTCGAAGGCGCACAGATCTCAAGCGGGCAGCGCGCCGCACCCGGGGCGATCGAGGCGATCCGCATTGACCCGGTCACCAAGACCCCGCGCTTCCGCGTCATCGGCTGTGACACGTGGTCGGACGAGGATGGCTTTTGGGACGAAACCGCTGCGTCGGGCATCACCGGCATCTGCGGCTCTGGCATCATCGAGGCGGTGGCCGAGTTGCGCATTGCCGGGCTGCTGGACCCGTCGGGACTGATCGGATCGGCGGCGCAGACCGGGACCGACCGCTGCTTTGCCGAAGGGCGCACCAACGCCTACCTGATCCATGACGCCACCGCCGAGGGCGGCCCGCGCATCACCGTCACCCAAGGCGACATCCGCGCGATCCAGCTGGCCAAATCCGCGCTCTACGCGGGGGCGCGGCTGTTGATGGACGAGATGGGTGTGGACGTGGTGGACCGCGTGGTGCTTGCGGGCGCGTTTGGCGCGCATATCAGCGCCAAACACGCGATGGTGCTGGGGATGATCCCGGACGTGCCTCTCGACAAGGTCTCAAGCGCGGGCAACGCCGCAGGCACCGGCGCGCGCATCGCGCTGTGTAACCTGGCGGCACGGGCCGAGATCGAACGCACCGTGCGCCAGATCACCAAGGTCGAAACCGCCATCGAGCCGCGCTTTCAGGAACATTTCGTCGCCGCCAACGCCATCCCCCACGCCACCGACCCCTTCCCCGAACTGGGCAAGGTGGTGACGCTGCCCGTCGTCGGGTTCAACACGCAGGGGGATGGGAGTGATGGCGGACGGGTGAGACGGCGGAAGCGGGGGTGATAGATGTTTGACCTCTGCGCCGCAGTCGAAAATACGTTTACTTAAAGTCAAGCAACATTTTTTGGATAATATACTTTAAGTGGCGAAGCTTGGGCATTGCCAAAGGTTGGCTTTGAAAGCTACACTTTTTCCCATTGAAGGAGTGAGTAATATTAGAAGCCGAAGATTTCTTTTTCGAAGATGAGGCAGCTGAAGGTGGCGAAGACTATAAGGTCAACGCATCCGACTTTTCAGATATTTTTGTTATTCCTTCTGACTGGACAGTTTCGACACTTCGCCAAGAACTTGTAGACATTGTTGATTTAGAACCACACTTTCAGCGTCGAAGTGTGTGGACAACACGAGCCAAGTCGAAATTCATCAAATCACTCATATTGGGAATACCAATACCACAAATTTTGCTTGCGGAGCGTCGCGAAGCACGAAACGAATTCCTCGTTCTTGATGGTAAACAACGTCTATCCGCAATCAAAGAGTTCTTTGATGAAAATTTAGAAGATGGAAGTATATTTAAGCTGCAAGGGCTTGATGACCTGCGTGAGCTAAATGGACAAACATGGTCTAGCCTCAAAATCAATCATCCAAAGCTCGCACGTGCGATCGATGCCGCTGCAATTAGAACCGCTGTAATAAGGGGGTGGCGGAGAGATGATGTACTTTACGAGATATTTCACCGACTGAATTCTGGATCTGTAAAGCTTTCTCCTATGGAATTGCGGATGTCGCTTATTCGCGGTCCGTTTGTAAGGGAGGCAATTAAACAGACGGCGGAATGTCCAAATCTCCAGAAAATGCTGGGTCTACGCCAACCCGACAAAAGAATGAAGGATGTTGAAGTTGCGATTCGGCATTTTGCATTTCAAGATTTTTCAATTGAGTATAAAGGTAACCTCAAAGAATTCCTTGATGATTTTTGCCGAAATAAGAATAAGGATTTTAACGTTGGCCAAGAGATAAAGGGAGTCGAGGAACTTGAGGCGCTCATTTCTGTTGGGCTTGAAGTTTTTGAAAAAGGTACTTTCTCGAAAAAGTATGATGCCGAAAAAAATCGTTTCGAGGGAGCATTTAATAGAGCGATCTTTGATGTCGTGGGTGGATCATTGGCGGATTTATCGGTGCAAGAAGCTGCAAAAAGAGATCCAGATAAGTTTCGTGATTTGTTCAAGTCAATGTTCACCAATACTTCTTTTGTGCGATCCGTGGAATCAACAACTAAGAGCATTACCGCGACGAAATACAGATTTAATGCTTGGTATAAAAAGATCGAAGATGAATACGGCATTTTAGTTCGCCTACCGCTGATAAAGAGTAATGACTGAAACTTCGGCTGAGTTTGGAAAACTTGAACTCGCGGTTGCACAGGCTGTGCGACCTATTGAGTGACTTGCCTGACCATGACGTGGTTACTACATTGCATCGACTTAAGCTTAAATCTTATGTATTGCTATGTCACTCTGCGTTTGAGGAGTATTTGGAGAAAGTGTCCACAGCCGTCCTAGTTGATAGCCTTGGCATATTTGAAGAAGATGGGATTATTCGCGATCCCCTTTTGAGCGCTCTGAGTTATTATAGAATTGTAATTCATAGAGAAGTTCTGGGCGAAAGAAGCACTTCTAATCAAAGAGATGTTTTATTAAGCTTATTTAAGTCCGCGATTTCCGAGCATCACAAAGCACTTGAAGGTATAAATGGAGTTAAAACGAAAGATCAGGATGCAATTTTGGCACCTATAGGAATTAGGCTATTTGATTTTGATAGACTTTTGTCACAGGGACTTAACTCATATGGGGAAACGCGTGGACGGTACGCTCACAGCTTTGGCATAAAGAGTATTACACCTCGTGCCGGACAAATTAAAACCGCCGTGAGTATTCTGAATATGCTTAAAGGGTTGGATAATTTGCTTTGTGAGTGTCATCGTATTTCCTACAGCCATATCTAATAGGTGTATCATGAAATTAAGTTTACTTTTGAGATGATCTTGTCTGCGCACTACCGAGAAAGAAAGCTACACCCCGAAGCACAGTCGCGCCACTCCGGGTCCCATCCCGCCGTCGCGCAGCGGCGGCGACGCGTCCGCCCGCCCCATGGCGGGCGCGTTCCGCGCCCACCCGGTCGGACGCTTGCTCTGTGATCGGAAGTGGTGACATGGCGTAGGGTGCGTGATGTCACGCACCTGCCCAACGAAAAAGGTGCGTGCCGAGCACGCACCCTACGGGATGGTTTAAGCCGACGCCATCGACGACGTCTTGCCGCGCCATTCCGGGTCGTCCACCGGCTGCGCCAGCACAAAGGCCTCGTCGCGTTCCGCGCCCCCCCGGTCGGACGCTGGCTCTGTGATCGAATGTGGTGACACATCGTAGGGTGCGTGATGTCACGCACCACCCGACGCAAAAGCTGCGTGCAACTACGCACCCTCCCCCCACACGACCTCTTGACGCCCCACACCCCCAAGCGTATCCAAACCGCCAGAGCGCGGGTATGGTGAAAAGGTATCACGCGAGCTTCCCAAGCTTAAGTTACGAGTTCGATTCTCGTTACCCGCTCCACATCTCCGATCCCGTGCCTCGAACGCGCCTGATGGTGTCAGGTTATCTCGAACGGCGCCTCCACCACGCCCACCAGCTCCACCAGGAATGCGCCGGTGCCATCGGTGGCCAGAGCGTCGGCCCAAGCGGCGTTGGTCAGGCTGAGCGCGTCGCTGAGGCTTTGGGATGTGCCGGTATAGCTGTCCATCACCGCGCGGGCGTCGGTCACGTCGCTGAGGCCCAGAATGGCGGCGAACTGGAGGCCCAGATCAACCTTGGTCTCAAGATACGCCCGGTCCGCCACCTGTTGCGCGATGAACGCGTCTGTGGAGCCTTGCGGGGCGTCGGCGCGGGCGCCCTTCAACACCTCCAGAATAAACTGCGATGCGCTGACCGCGCCAGATGTGAGCACCCCGGTCCAAAAGGCAAACCCATCCGCATCCGCCGCCCGGCCCAACGTGTTTGCGTAGATTGCGGTTACAAAGTCTTCTGCGCTCTGATCGTCTGGGAACAGCGCTTGCGCCTCGGGGGATGCGGCAAAGAAATCGGCGATGGTGGGCAATGTGGTGCCATTTGCCAGAACGTCGGCCCAGAACATCAGTCCCAGCGCATCCGGCGCGCGGTCGAAATAGCTGATGTAGATCTCGGTCAGGCTGCGGAACGCGTCCGGGGTCACAAAGGCCGCATCGTCAAATGCGCTCAGGTCAAACAGCGTGTCGTCAAAGGTCACCGTCTCGATCCCGGTGAGCGTGTCCCTGCCCTCTGCGCCGCTGCGGTCGATCAGGGTGATGGTCTCTGCGATCTTGAGGGTAAAGCCGGTGTGCGCGCCGGTCACGACCGCAATGTCCGCCCCGCCCTTGCCATCAATCACATCGTCGCCCGCCCCGCCCGTCACGGTGTCATTGCCGTCGGTGCCCGTCAGCGTGTCATCGCGCGCCGATCCGGGCACCACATTGCCCGCCAGAGCGGTCAGGTCAAACCCGGCTTCTGCCGCGCGGTCGGAAATATAGGCCGCAATCGCCGCATGGCCTGCACCCGTTGGGTGCACGCCATCGACGCTGAAATAGGTCTGATCCAGCACATCCGCCCCATCGGTGAGGATATCACTGGTGACATTGGCAAAGCCGAAGGCGGCGGGGTGGTCTTGGAGATCGTCGATAAAGCTGGCGATATCGACGAACAGTGCGCTTTGGCCGTCGACCGCGTTCAGCTCAGACGCGTAATCGGCGAGTGCTTCGTTGAAATTTTCCGTCAGGCGGTTCCACACCGTAGCGATGAACGATCCTTCGGGGGCCTGATCGCCCAGAAACGCGCCGCCGATCGTCGGCTGGCCAATCAGCAGGATGTTGCGCGCGCCCACATCGATCAAACTCTCGACCGTGGTTTCGATATTGTCGACGATCCCGGACCCGAGGTTGAGCACGCGGAAGATGTCGGCAATGCTGGCATCGGCGAATTGCAGGAAATCATTGCCGCCGATCCAGATGACAAACACATCCTGATCATCCGGCGCGGGAATGTCGCCCGACGCAACAAGCGCCGCAAAGCCTTCGGCCTGTTGCACCGTACCGGGACGCGTTGGTGTATCGTTCGAAGATGACACCGCGCCGCCATGGGCAAAGTTGATCCCGTTGAAGGCAGACCCGCTCAGGTAACCTTGGGCGTTGGGCGCTTGGCTGATCGCGCTGGCGGCTGGCGCAACGGCCAGATCGTTGCGGATATATTCGTGCCAAACCAACCCGTTCGACGCGCGACCTGCGAAATAAAGGTCAATCGGTTCGTCCTGAAGCTGCACTGCCGTGGCACCGTCATCAGACAGGCTATCCCCAAAAATATAAAGCGCGCCGGTTTTGGGCATGAGTGAAATCTTTCAATGAAATCTCCCGCATCAGGGCACGGGTGTTGAAATCACTGTACGCTCATTCGAGAGGATCACAATGGGCAGGTTCCGTGGACAGAACGCCTCATGCCTTGGCCTTGGCTTCCTTGACCTTCTTGGCCAGATCCTGCGCGATGGCGAAAGCCCCCTTGATCTTGTCGCTGTCCTTGGGCCAGTCGCGGCGGATGACGATCTTGTTGTCCTTCACCTTGGCCAAGCCGTTCTGATCGCGGATGAAATCCACCAACCCCTCGGGCGAGATGAACTTGTCATTGTGGAACTGGATCGTCACGCCCTTGGGCCCGCCATCCAGTTTCGCAATGCCCGCGCGTTTGCACATGCCCTTGATGCGCACCACGAGCATGAGCGTGTTCACTTCGCGCGGGAGTTTGCCAAACCGGTCAATCAGCTCGGCTGCAAAGCCTTCAAGCTCTACCTTGGTGGTCAGCGACGACAGGCGGCGATAGAGGCCAAGTCGTACGTCAAGATCGGGCACATAGGCCTCGGGGATCAGGACGGGCACGCCCAGATTGATCTGTGGCGCCCATTGATCATCCGCCTCGGACAGACCTTCCAATTCGCCAGATTTGATCTTTGCAATCGCCTCTTCCAGCATGGATTGATAAAGCTCGTACCCGACATCGCGCATCTGGCCGGATTGTTCCTCGCCCAGCAGATTTCCCGCACCGCGAATATCAAGGTCTTGAGACGCCAGCGTAAACCCTGCGCCCAAGGTGTCCAGAGACCCCAACACGCGCAGGCGCTTTTCGGCGGCGGCGGTCAGTTTTGTGCGCGGTTTGGTGGTGAGATACGCATAGGCGCGGGTTTTGGAGCGGCCAACCCTGCCCCGGATTTGGTACAGCTGACTGAGGCCGAACATATCCGCGCGGTGGATGATCATGGTGTTGGCCGTCGGGATATCGAGCCCGGATTCCACAATCGTGGTCGCCAGCAGCACGTCATACTTGCCGTCGTAAAAGGCGTTCATGCGGGTGTCCAGTTCGCCCGCAGCCATCTGGCCGTGGGCCACGACATAAGACACTTCGGGCACTTGATCGCGCAGGAACTCTTCGATCTCGGGCAAATCGCTGATGCGAGGCACAACAAAAAAGCTTTGACCGCCGCGATAGCGTTCGCGCAACAGCGCCTCGCGCAGGGTGACCGTGTCGAATTCGCTGACATAGGTGCGGATCGCCAGACGGTCCACCGGCGGGGTGCCGATAATGCTCAGATCCCTGACACCCGACAGCGAAAGCTGCAACGTGCGCGGGATCGGCGTTGCGGTCAGGGTCAGGACGTGAATGTCAGAGCGCAGCTGTTTTAAGCGTTCCTTGTGACCCACACCGAAATGCTGTTCCTCGTCGATGATCAGGAGGCCAAGGTTTTGGAAGCGCACCCCTTTGGCCAAAAGCGCATGAGTACCGACGACGATATCAACCGTGCCGCGTGCCATTCCATCTTTGGTGGCGGCTGCATCCTTTGCGGAAACAAAGCGCGACAAGGGTCTGACTTCCAAAGGAAATCCGCGAAACCGTTCGGCAAAGCTCTTGTAGTGCTGGCGGGCCAAGAGCGTGGTCGGTGCAATCACG
The DNA here is from genome assembly GCF_051251565.1 of Marivita sp. Taxonomy (GTDB): domain Bacteria; phylum Pseudomonadota; class Alphaproteobacteria; order Rhodobacterales; family Rhodobacteraceae; genus Marivita. The sequence goes on from NZ_JBPOFB010000011.1 coordinate 79,190, forward strand.
GCAACCTGCACGCCTGACATGGCGGCGACAAAGGCCGCGCGCATGGCGACTTCGGTTTTGCCGAAACCCACATCACCGCAGATCAGGCGATCCATCGGCTGACCTGAATGCATGTCGGCCATCACGTCTTCGATGGCGCGCAGCTGATCGTCGGTTTCCTGATACGGGAACCGCGCCGAGAACGAATCCCACGCGCCCGGTGGCGGATCCATGATCGGCGCTTTGCGCAGCGCGCGTTCTGCGGCCACGCGAATGAGCTTGTCCGCCATTTCGCGGATGCGCTCTTTCAGGCGGGCTTTCTTGGCCTGCCATGCACCGCCTCCCAGCTTGTCAAGGAAGCCTTCGTCGTGGCCGTATCTGGACAGGAGTTCGATGTTTTCAACCGGCAGGTACAGCTTTGAGCTTTCGGCGTATTCCAGAAGCAGGCATTCATGCGCGGCACCAGCGGCGGTGATGACTTCCATGCCCAGATAGCGGCCGATGCCATGATCCACATGCACCACCAGATCGCCGGGCGACAGCGATTGCGTCTCGGTGAGGAAGTTCTCGGCTTTGCGTCGTTTCTTGGGGGACCGGATCAAACGGTCGCCCAGCACGTCCTGTTCGGACACGACGGTCACCCGGCCGCCTTTGTCCCATGGGGCTTCAAACCCTTGCTCCAACGGCCACACGGCCAGATGCAGCCCGTGTTTGCCGACGCGTGTCAGGTCAGTGACGGGTATGGTTTCGGCCAGTCCCTCGTCTTCGATCAACCCGGACAGACGTTCGCGCGCACCCTCTGAATAGGATGCGATGACAACCGGGCCGTCTTCCATCTTTTTGCGGATGTGATCTGCCAAGGCGCTGAAAAGGCTTATGCTTTCCTGTTGACGTTCAGGTGAAAAACTGCGACCGATCCGCCCGCCAGCATCCACCACGCCGGGGCCAGAGGCTTGCTGCAAGGCGTGAAACTGCACCACGCGGCGATCACCCAAGGCGCTGACCCATGCCGCATCGTCAAGGTACAATTGTTCGGGCGACACAGGTTTATAGACGGTGTCCATCCGCCCCTTTTGTGCCAGAGCGAGCTTGCGGGTCTCGTATTGATCAACGATCCCGTCCCACCGTGACAGGCGCGCCGGGGTGATCTGATCGTCCTGAGTCACCGGCACATCTGGCAGGTAGTCGAACAGCGTTTCCAGACGGTCGTGAAAGAACGGCAGCCAATGCTCCATCCCGGCCTGTTTGCGCCCGGCGCTGACCGCCTCATAAAGCGGATCGTCGCTGCCGGCCGCACCAAATTCGATGCGATAATTCTGCCGAAAGCGCGTGATCGCGGCCTCGTCCAGAATGACCTCGGACACCGGGGCAAGCTCGATCAGGTCAAGCTTTTCCGTCGTGCGCTGTGTTGCTGCATCAAAGCGGCGCGCCCCGTCCAGAACATCGCCGAACAGATCAAGCCGCACAGGCCCGCCATCGCCCGGCGGGTAAATGTCGATGATCCCGCCGCGAATGGCATAGTCGCCCGGCTCCAACACCGTCGGTGCCTGAGAGAAGCCCATCCGCACCAGGAAGTTGCGCAATGCCGCTTCGTTGACACGGTTGCCGACACGCGCCGTGAATGCCGCCTCGCGCAGCACGTCCCGCGCGGGCACGCGCTGGGTTGCGGCACTCATGGTGGTCAACAGCACGTATTGAGACGGCATCGCATGGGTGAGCGCGGCCAAAGTCGCCATCCGCGCCGCCGAGATATCGGGGTTGGGCGACACCCGGTCATAGGGCAGACAATCCCAACCCGGAAACACGAACACCGGCATGTCGGGGGCGAAAAGCCGAAACGCCTCGCGCATTTGTGCCATGCGCCGGTCATCGCGGGCGATGTGACAGACTGCGCCATTGGCTTTGGCGGCTTCGGCCAGAACAAGCTGGGCGTCAAAGCCTTCGGGCGCGCCGCCCATGGTGATATGTCGGGATGTGTTCATAGCGCGGTCATGTGGCCCGCAGCACCGCCCGCGTCAACCGCCAAGCACGCCGATGCTGAGGTTTACGTACATTCCCCACATGGCGGTGACAAAGATCGACACCATGCCAAGGGCCTGAACGATCAGGCGATGTCGACCAAGCCGCTTGTAGACCGCGTTCAGATCGGTGTCCTTTTCATGCAGCGCCTTGGCGGTCCGCACGCTCAGCAAGCTGACCAGGGACATGGGAAAGCCCAGCAAGAACAGGGCTTGGGCAATCTCGACCCCGTAAACCCAACCCAGAACCGCAAAGCCGGTCAGGAAAAAGGCGCCAGCGGCTATGATCCAAAGCCCAGCCTCTTCCGAGATGTACAGCAGGCGGCCGGTGTTGATCCGCAACAGATCAGTCAGGTCTTCGGCGGCTTTGTCACCCTTGCGCCGTGCGCGCGTGACCATGTCGAACGGCACGCCCAAAACCCAATGGCTGGCCGAGGACCAGACAACGGCCAACACGATCCAGAACCAGAGGTTGGAAAAGGACCGCATGTCGATCAGTTCAAAGACGGTTGAGTACCAATCCAAGGCGGTCGTATTCCCGTGTTCGCGTGGCCTACGGGTCTGGCAGGCCTTGTTCCAGCGACCATTCCATGCCACCCAATCCGGGCAAAGACAAGGACTGCCACGATGAAACCGATCACTCCCGCTTTTCCTGCCACACGCCTGCGCCGGTTGCGCCGCTCTGACGGGCTGCGCGCCATGGTGCGAGAAAACACCCTGACACCTGATGATTTCATCTGGCCTGTCTTTGTGCGCGATGGTGAGGGCGTGGAAGAACCCGTGGCATCCATGCCCGGTGTGGTGCGCCGGTCGGTGGACAAAGTGGTCGAAGCCGCGCGCGAGGCGTATAGCCTTGGCATCCCGGCGATCTGCCTGTTCCCATATACCGATCCCAGCCTGAAGACCGAAGATTGCGCAGAGGCGTGGAACCCCGAGAACCTGTCCAACCGCGCCACCCGCGCGATCAAGGATGCGGTGCCGGACCTGATGGTCATGACCGATGTGGCGCTCGATCCCTACAACATCACCGGCCATGACGGGTATATGGACGAGGACGGCTACATCCTCAACGATCGCACGGTCGAGGCATTGGTCAAGCAAACCCTGTCACAGGCGCGCGCGGGATCAGACATCATCGGCCCGTCCGACATGATGGACAGCCGTATCGCCGCCATGCGCGGCGCGCTCGAAGGTGAAGGTTTCAGCAATGTCGCTCTTCTCAGCTATGCCGCGAAATATGCCAGCGCCTTCTACGGCCCTTTCCGCGATGCGGTGGGCGCGTCCGGGGCGTTCAAAGGCGACAAGAAAGGCTACCAGATGGATCCCGCCAACTCCGACGAGGCGATGCGTCTGGTGGCGCGCGATCTGTCCGAAGGGGCGGACATGGTGATGATCAAACCCGGCATGCCGTATCTCGATATCTGTCGCCGCACCAAAGACATGTTCGGCGTGCCGACCTTTGCCTATCAGGTGTCGGGCGAATACGCGATGTTGGCAGGGGCTGCGGAACGCGGCTGGCTGGATCACGACCGGGTGATGCTCGAAAGCCTGATTGCGTTCAAACGCGCGGGCTGTGACGGGGTTCTGACCTATTTCGCACCTGCGGCAGCACGGTTGCTCAACGCCTAGCGGTGCGCCGCTTATCGTGATCTATCCATAGTGACAGATCGGCGGAACCTTGCTATGTTTCTCCCCAACCGGCGATACAGTCGGACCCATGAGGCATCCGTTGACCGAAGCGGCAGAGAAAGAGCAGACACATGACATCCCTGACACGACGCGAGCTGACACTGGCTTTGGGCGGCACCTTTCTGTTGGCCGCCTGTAACAACGGCGTCGGCGGCAATGGCGGCGCGCGGATCGACGCGCGGGTTGATGCGACACTTGCGGAATTGTACCGCCGCTTTCCCGGCACCCAGAACCTTGCGGCCAATGCCAACGGCATCATGGTGATGCCGCTTGTGACCGAGGCGGGTCTTGGACTTGGCGGGGCGTTCGGACGCGGGGCCTTGCGTGTTGGCGGCGTGACAGTGGATTACTACTCGACAACCAAAGCCAGCGCAGGCTTGCAGATCGGTGCGCAGCAATACGCGCATGTCCTGTTTTTCATGACCGAAGACGCGCTGATGAATTTCCGCCGGTCCCCCGGCTGGGCGGCGGGTGCCAACATCGAATACGCAATCCCCGAGGGCGGCGAAACGATTGCGGCCGAGACCACCACATCGCTTGCGCCGGTCATCGCGGTGATCTTTGGCCAAGCAGGTTTGCGCCTTGGGGTGACGCTGGAAGGCGTGAAATACACGCGCATCATTCCCTGATGCGGCTGGCAGGGGGCTGTCTGCCCCCGCGGCGCATGCGCGCCTCACCCCCGAGGATATTTCAGAACCAGAGAAGAACGAACGAGCGGGTCCACCCCTTGCACATGAGGCAAGGGGCTTCTCCGGTTACGGTCATCGGCGTCCCCGCCTGTGCCGCACCTGTAACAATCTCGCGTTAAGGTTAACGCCCGGTTACTTCTCTGGTTTGCAAATATCCTCGGGGGGCGGCCGAAGGCCGTTGGGGGGCAGACAGCCCCCCATCCGCATTCAGCCCGCCATCGCGGCTGTCAGGGATTTCAGCGCAGCCACCGGATCATCGCTGCGCCAGATCTCTTCGCCCAACCCAAAAAAGTCGGTCATCGGGGTCAGACTGCGGATGATGTCCGCATTCAGCCCGCCTTCGGCGACAACGGGGATCTCGATCATCTGCGACCACCAGTCAAACAGCTCGGCCTCGGCGCGCGATCCGTCCCCGAGAGTGGTTTCCCCCACAGGCCCAAAGCTGACGTAATCCGCCCCGGCCTCACCGGCATTCATGCCATCGTGGCGCGACTGGTCGCAAAATGTGCCGACAATGGCGTCCGGCCCCAGTTCCTTGCGTGCCATGCGGACGGATCGCGCACCATCGGTGAGGTGCACCCCGTCAAGGCCAAGGCGCTGGGCCAACACCACATGGGTTTCGATCACCAGCGCCACGTCGAAACGATGCGCCACATCACGCACCACATCCGCGGCACGCAGGATCAGGTCTTCGTCGCGCGTTCCAAGCGACAGGCGGATGCAGGCGATCTCGGCGACGTCCAGAACACGTGCCAGTTCGGACGGAAAATGGCTAAGCTCAATATCGGGTGGCGTGATCAGGTAGATTTGCGGCTGCTCTGTTTCGGACATCTTCGGCCCCTTCGTGGTTGGTTGACGCTCTATACCGTGATTTCGAACCCTGCGCCAAGGGCTTGCACGGCTTGCCCTTTGATCCGAGCCGCAATAGTCAGGCGCGATCCCACGGAAATATGAGGTTTTGCCCATGCCTACCGACATACCGCAACCTGCCTTCGTGCTTGTCCGTCCGCAGATGGGGGAAAATATCGGTGCGGCGGCGCGGGCGATGCTGAATTTCGGGCTGGAGCGGATGCGTGTGGTCAGCCCGCGTGACGGCTGGCCCAATCCCAAGGCGGTGGCGATGGCCTCGGGCGCGGGTCGGCTTTTGGATGATGCGGTTCTGGTTGACCGCACCGTCGACGCGGTGGCGGATTGTTCTTATGTTTTTGCCACCACGGCGCGGCAACGCGGCATGACCAAGCCGGTGATGACGCCGGAACGCGCGATGGAAGTGGCGCGCGAAAAGATCGCTGCGGGCGAAAAGGTGGCGGTGTTGTTTGGCCCTGAACGCGCGGGGCTTGAGAATGACGATATCGCGCTTGCCAATGCCATTATCTCGGTGCCGGTGAACCCGGAGTTCCCGTCACTCAACCTTGCGCAATGTGTTATGCTCACAGGGTATGAATGGCGGCGACAGTCCTTTGAGGTTCCGGCCGAGACCACCGAGATGGCAGGCAGCGATTGGGCCACGGCTATCGAGATGGACAAGCTTGCCGGGCATTACGAGGAGACGCTGGATGAGGCCGGGTTCTTTTTCCCCGACACCAAAGCCGAGACGATGAAGCGGAATCTGCGCAACATGTGGTCCCGGATGCCGCTGACCCGGTCAGACGTGCAGATGATGCACGGGGTCCTGCGGCAAATGGTGCGTTGGAAGGATAAGGGCTAGGCGTCTGCCTTGAAGCACCCCCCTACCAAGCCTAGTCTCTCGCGCAACAAGGAGGCCCTTCAATGAGCGGACAACGCAGTATCTTCGAAGAGGTTGGCGCAGACACGCTGCGCAAGGACATCCCCAAGGGCGGCATGATCGACGCCACCAAGCGCGGCGCGCGGGGCGCGATCCGCATTTGGCTCATGGTGTTGTTTGCGCTGGTCATGGTGATGATCGCCGTGGGTGGTTTGACCCGATTGACCGACAGCGGTCTGGCCATCACCGAGTGGCGCCCCCTAACCGGGGCCTTGCCGCCGATGAATGCCGCGCAGTGGCAGAGCGAGTTTGACCTTTACCGCGCGATCCCCGAATACCAATTGCAGAACCGGGGCATGACGCTGACGGAATTCCAGTTCATCTATTGGTGGGAATGGGGCCACCGGCAGTTGGGCCGGGTGATCGGGTTGGTCTGGGCGCTGGGCTTTTTCGGGTTTCTGCTGACCCGCTCGATCCCGACGGGTTGGACCGGGCGTTTGCTGTTCCTGGGCGTTCTGGGCGGGATTCAGGGCGCGATTGGCTGGTGGATGGTGGCGTCGGGCCTCACAGGGACGATGCTGGACGTGGCCTCCTATCGTTTGGCCACACATCTCGGGTTGGCCTTTGTCATTCTGGGCTTTATCGCGTGGTACACGTTCGAGCTGGGCCGCGAAGAGCGCGATCTGATGCAGGCGCGGCGCGCACGCGAGGGCAAGCTTTTTGGTCTCAGCACGGGGCTCTTGCACTTTACCTTTCTGCAAATCCTGCTGGGTGCCTTGGTGGCGGGGATTGATGCGGGACGCACCTATAATGACTGGCCGCTTATGGCCGGGGCGTTCCTGCCGCCCTACCCGTTTGACCTTGATCCAGTCTGGCGCAACTTCTTTGAAAACGCAGGTCTGGTTCAGTTCATGCACCGGATGGCCGGGTATCTGCTTTTGGCCTTCGGTATCGTGGTCTGGCTGCGCGCACGCAAGTCGCCCAACACCGACACGCGGTTCCGGTTCAATGCAGCGTTTGCGATGCTTTGGGTTCAAATGGCGTTGGGGATCGTGACAGTACTTTACATGGCACCATGGCAGGTCGCGATTGCGCACCAGGTCGGCGCCGTGATCCTGTGGGTGCTGATCCTGCGGGCGCGCTTTGCGGCGCAATATCCCGTGCAACAATCCATCCGGGGGGCAACCGCATGACCACGGCTTACGACGCATTGATGGCCTTCACCCGTGAAACCGAGGCGCTTGGCCAGATTGCTGGGCGTCTGGGGTGGGATCAGGAAACCACCATGCCGCGCGGGGCGGCGGCGCAACGCGGCGAAGAGATGGGCGCGATTGAGAGCGTTTTGCATGCCCGGCGCATGGATTCGCGCGTCGGCGATTGGCTTGAGGCAGCAACGCCCACCGACGACGAAGGCCGCGCGCATCTGCGGCACATCAAGCGCAGCTTTGACCGGGCATCCAAGGTTCCGGCAGATCTTGCGGCGGAACTGGCGCGCACGACGTCCCTTGCGCAAGGTGTCTGGGCCGAGGCGCGGGCAAATGACGACTTTGCCGCCTTTGCCCCCACGCTAGAACGGGTGTTGGATCTGCGCCGTCAGGAAGGCGCTGCTTTGGCAAATGGCGGCGATGTTTATGACGCGCTGTTGCAGGATTACGAACCCGGTGCCACGGCGGCGGATCTGGACGCGATGTTTGGCGCATTGCGGCCTCGGTTGGTGGCGTTGCGGGACAAGGTGCTGGGTGCCCCTGCCCCGATGGCTTTAACGGGCACGTTTGACGAAAGCGCGCAGATGAAGCTGTCGCGCCAGATCGCCAAGACCTTTGGCTACGACATGAGCCGGGGGCGTGTGGACAAGGCGGTGCATCCGTTCTCAAGCGGGTCCGGCAACGATGTGCGGATCACCACGCGGACCAACCCTGTCGATCCGTTCAACTGCATCTATTCGACGATCCACGAGGTGGGCCACGCCGCCTATGAACAGAACATCGACCAGGCCTATCTGCTCACACCTTTGGGCAGCGGGGTGTCGATGGGTGTGCATGAAAGCCAAAGCCGCATCTACGAGAACCAGTTGGGCCGGTCACGCGCCTTTACCAGCTGGTTGCACGGGCAGATGATTGAGGCGTTTGGCGATTTTGGGAGTGCTGATGCTGATGCGTTCTACGGCACAGTGAACCGGGTCACCAAAGGCTATATCCGTACGGAATCCGATGAGGTGCAGTACAACCTGCATGTGCTCATGCGCTTTGACCTGGAGCGCAAACTGATCGACGGAACTCTTGAGGTCACTGATCTTGAAGAGGCGTGGAACACCCGGTTCGAGGCGGATTTCGGCTTTGCCGTCGACAAGCCGTCCAATGGCGTGTTGCAGGATGTGCATTGGTCGGTGGGGCTGTTTGGCTATTTTGCCACCTATTCGCTAGGCAATGTCTATGCGGGCTGTCTGCATGAGGCGCTGCGCAAGGCGGTGCCGGATCTGGATGCGCAACTGGCGGCGGGTGACACAACGGCGGCGACAGGTTGGCAGCACGACAATGTGCAACGTCATGGCGGGCTTTACGAGCCGCGCGAGGTGATAGAGCGGGCCAGTGGGTTTGCCCCGTCCGAGGCGCCGCTTCTGGCCTATCTTGAGGCGAAGTTCGGCGCGATTTACGGGGTGTGAGTTTGAAACCGTCACCCGCGGGTCATGCCCAAGGGTGACGGCGCGGCTTCAGTGAATGGTGAACTCTCCCACCACTTGCCGCCATTCCCCCGACGATAACAACTTGCGGTGAGTATACTGCACCGAATGCAGCGGGCCTTCGATGCTGTCCTGCCAGAATTCGATAAATTCAAACAGCTTGGGGTGATCCGGCGCGAGATCGTATTCCTGCCAAACAAATGTGTTCAGCACATTCTTGAAATCCGGCATCCGGTAATACAGCTGCGCCGTGGTCAACCCGTAGCCGCGCAGCATCAATTCGGTTTCACTCATCTGGGACATGCAAACCTCGTTCGGTTTTTATTCTACGCCCCATTGTGCCATGGATTCGTTACATTTCAATAAAAACAATGTGTTATCCAGTATCCCCCCTGAGTGCCAAAGCAGATGTGCCACTAAATCGGTCAAGTTGATTGCAGCCTACATCCTGTCTCTGATATACAGGGCCTCAACAAAATATAGAAATTGACACAGCAGGCTATCCACGTGAGCGACTCGCCAGAAACTCCTGATAACACAGAAGATATGCCGCCTGAGCGCCCGAAATACTCCGGGCCGCAGGTGTCCATCACCGACGAGATGAAGACCTCTTACCTCGATTACGCGATGAGCGTGATCGTGAGCCGGGCGATTCCTGATCTGCGCGATGGCCTGAAACCTGTGCACCGGCGCATCCTTTACGCGATGCACGAAAGCAACAACGGGCATGACAAGCCCTACCGAAAATCGGCCCGTCCCGTGGGCGACGTGATGGGAAAATACCACCCGCATGGCGACAGCGCGATCTATGACGCGCTGGTGCGGATGGCGCAGGATTTCTCAATGTCGCTGCCGCTTTTGGATGGTCAGGGCAATTTCGGGTCGATGGACGGCGATAACGCGGCGGCCATGCGCTATACCGAAGTGCGCATGGACAAGCCCGCAGCGTTTCTTATGGCGGATATCGACAAGGAAACTGTTGATTTTCAGGACAATTACGATGGCAAGGACCGTGAACCCACAGTGCTTCCGGCGCGGTTCCCGAACATGCTGGTCAATGGCGCGGGCGGCATTGCCGTTGGTATGGCAACCAACATCCCGCCGCATAACCTTGGCGAAGTGATTGATGCCACGCTGGCGCTGATCGAAGAGCCTGACCTGTCGTCTGAGCAGTTGATCGACTACGTCCCCGGCCCTGACTTCCCGACCGGTGGCATCATGCTGGGCCGGTCCGGGGCGCGCAAAGCCTATCTTGAGGGGCGTGGATCGGTCGTCATCCGATCCAAGACGCGGGTTGAGGAAATCCGCAAGGATCGCTGGGCGATTGTTATCGACGAAATCCCGTATCAGGTGAACAAATCCACCATGATCGAACGGATCGCCGAGGCCGCGCGCGAAAAGCGGATCGAGGGGATTTCCCACGTTCAGGACGAATCCGACCGCAACGGCGTGCGGGTTGTGATCGAGCTGAAGCGCGATGCGACAGCAGAGGTGGTGCTGAACCAATTGTTCCGCTTTACCCCGATGCAGGTCTATTTCGGCTGCAACATGCTGGCTCTGAATGGTGGACGCCCGGAACAGCTCACGCTGCGCAAGTTCCTGACATCCTTCATTGATTTCCGTGAAGATGTGGTCGCGCGGCGGACCGCGCATCTGCTGCGCAAGGCACGCGAACGCAGCCACGTTCTATGTGGTCTGGCCGTTGCTGTCACCAATATCGACGAGATTGTTGCGACGATCCGGTCCTCTGCCGATGCGGCCGAAGCCCGCGAGCGGTTGATGACGCGGCGCTGGCCTGCTCGGGATATCTTGCCCTATATCGCACTGATCGACGATCCGACCCATACAGCAAATGACGACGGCACCTATAACCTCTCTGAGGTTCAGGCCCGTGCCATTCTGGAACTGCGTTTGCAGCGCCTGACCCAGATCGGGGTCAAGGAAGTCACCGACGAGCTGGAAGAACTGGCCGGCAAAATCCGCGAATACCTTGAGATATTGGGGTCGCGCGACCGGATCATGGGCATCATCTCGGACGAGCTGCGCGAGGTACGCGAACTGTTCGCGGTGCCGCGCCGGACCGAGATTGTCGACTGGTCGGGCGACATGGACGACGAAGACCTGATCGAACGCGAGGACATGGTGGTCACTGTGACCCAGTCGGGTTGGATCAAGCGCACCCCGCTGGCTGATTTCCGCGCCCAAAAGCGTGGTGGCAAGGGTCTTTCTGGTATGGCGACCAAGGACGACGACGTTGTCACTACGCTGTTTGTGGCCAACACCCATACGCAGCTTTTGTTCTTCACAACCGAAGGCATGGTTTACAAACTCAAGACGTGGCGCCTGCCCCAGGGTGGACGGACAGCCAAGGGCAAGGCAATCGTCAATATCCTGCCGATCCCGACGGGTGTGTCGATTGCCGCGATCATGCCAGTGGACCGCGACGAAAAGCATTGGGACGATTTGCAGATCATCTTTGCCACCAGTGCAGGCGATGTGCGCCGCAACGCGTTGTCAGACTTCACCAATGTGATGCGCAATGGCAAGATCGCCATGGATCTGCCCGAGGGTGTGGAGCTGGTGAATGCGCGCATCGCGTCAGAAGATGACGATGTGATGCTTGTCACCAATGCTGGTCGCGCGATCCGTTTCCCGACCACCGCTGTGCGGGTCTTCAAGGGCCGCAAATCGACCGGGGTGCGCGGCATTCGCCTGAGCGATGAAGACCGCGTGGTCAGCATGGCTGTGATCCGCCACTTTGAGGCCGATCCGGCGGAACGGGCGGCCTATCTCAAGATGCGCCGTGCGGTGGCTGGCTTGGCCGATGATGCCGAGGTTGAAGATGACGAGGACGCCGCAGCGCCCGGTTCGATCACGCAAGAACGCTATGCCGAGATGTCGGCGGCGGAAAACCTGATCCTCACGATCACAGCCAAAGGCGCTGGCAAACTATCGTCGTCGCATGATTACCCGGTGCGCGGACGTGGTGGCCAAGGGGTTCAGGCCATCGACAAAGCCATGCGTGGCGGAGCCATTGTGGCGTCTTTCCCGGTGGAAATGGACGACCAGATCATGCTTGCGACCTCAAAGGGGCAATCGATCCGGGTTCCGGTGGACGGCATTTCCTTCCGGTCGCGTAGCGCGGGTGGTGTGAAAGTGTTCAACACCGGCGCGGATGAAGTGGTGGTGTCGGTTGCATGGATTGCCGATCAGGGCGAAGAAGACGACTCAGCCGTCGAGGAGTGATCGCGCATCGGATGAGGTGCGTCCGGTAGAGAATTGATAACAAAAATAATAACGGCGCAGGGTCAAATCTGCGCCGTTTTGCGTTTGTGTTACACGACTCGCCTAGCGTGCCGCTTGACGCTGTTGCGATTGGACCGAACGGACATCGATGTGGAAATTCACACCATATTCACGGGACGGGGCGATCTGGGTCGGGTATTCCAGACCTGTGCTGACGTGCGTCAGGTTTAGAATGACAAGTTGGGGATTAAACGGCGCATCATGGTGATCCGGCAGCGTTTGTTTAAGGCGGGTTCTGTCAAAGCTCTTTTGGGCACATGATGTTTATTTAAAGAGTTTTCGGTTTCACAAAGCCCTTTTTACCTTGTGTCAGAAGCGGACACCTTTCGTTTCAGGCACCATATTTCGCAAATCTGACCCGGCTTTCCGCTGATGCGGGGGGTCGGGTCAATTTCAGGAGCCCTTTCATGTCGGCCCTTCTTGACCTCATGCGCGCTTATCCGACTGCGTTACAGGCGTGTGGCGTGATGGGTTCGGTCATTTACGTAGGGGGCTTTGCCTTGGTGCAATCCGGGCGCACCTGCGGAAACGGGCCGGTCTATTCCGCAAGCAAGATTGTTGCGGCGATCTTGGTCCTAGTCAGCCTTGTCGGCGCGTTCAATCTCGGGGCGTTTTTGATCCAGATCGGGTTCATAACCTTTGGGCTTTGGGGGTTTGTTCGAAGACGCTCGGGAACTGCGCACAGGAGATCAAAAGCCGAAGGCTACGCCTCGACCCGGTTATGGGCCGAACGCACCTGATCTTCGAGATGGCTTGCCAAGGATTTGCGATTGGGAAAGTCATCCACCCGCACAGGCGCGTGATACACCACTTCAACTTTGCCCTGACGCCGCTGGGCCAGAACCTTGAGCAGGTGTTCCCCAAAGCCCATATCTCCCCACCAGCCGTAAAATCGCGGATCGGCACCGTCGGGCGGATGGTAGATCACAGTGACGGGCTGAATATGCATGTCATGCACCAGCGTATCAGAAAAGAACGGCGCAAAGAGTGTCGGCTTGAACGGCAGCACCCGGAGCGTGTCGGTCGATGTGCCTTCGGGAAAAAACAAAAGCCGGTGACCGTGCTGCAATCGGTCTTCAAAAACAGTCATTTGGTTTTTCACATCCCGCTTGTCGCGGCGGATGAACACCGTACCAGTAGCCCGCGCCAACCAGCCGATGCCCGGCCACGCGGCCACTTCGGATTTTGAGACGAAGTAAATGTTCTTACGCGCGTTCAATGCAAAGATATCCAGCCACGATCCATGATTGGCCACCACCGCTCCGGGGACCGACATGCGTGGCCCCCGCGCCAAAAGCGGCAGATCAAGGATCATAAGGGCGGTGCGACAAACCGCTTGGGTGATGTAGGGCGTCACCGGGCGGTCCACGCCAAAGATCGGGCGTTCAAACAGGCGCAGCACCAGAAGCAGCGCCAAACCGCCAAACACCACCACCGCAAGAATTGTGCCACGCACGCCGACCCGAACCCAGCCCAGCGGCGAAATCCGCTCTGTCGTGATCGGATCATCGCTGTTCCAAGTCGGGCTCATGATCTGGGCCGTGCGGCGCGGTGCAGTACAGAGCTGTTCAGTTTCGATGCCTCCAGAATCAGGCAGACATCCGTGGTGTTGAACGCGTGATCGACATAAACCCCCTGCCCGATGCTGCCACCAAGTTTCAGGTAAGATTTGATCAAGGCAGGTGTATCGCGCATCGCGCGTTTGCGGTTTATCTGGCCCGCAGGCACCACCGGCACGGAACCTGCCATCTTGGAGGTGACCCGAAGGTGCGGCGGCGCGAGGTAGGTTTCGTGCAAATGCGCAATCGGATGCCTGAGTGCGTTTTGGTCAGTGCCATGAAAGCTGGCGGTGCCGAACAACAGGTCGATCTTGTGCTTTGACACATAGTCCGCCACTCCCTGCCAGAGCGCGAAAAGGGCAGGCCCTCCGCGATGGTCAGCGTGCAGGCAGGATCGCCCCAGCTCCAAAAGCCGCAAGCCACTTTTTTCCAGCAAACTCAGATCAAATTCGGCGGCGGAATAGAATCCCCCCGCTTGGTCTGCATGATGCGCGGTCATAAGCCGGTAGACCCCCACAACCTTGTCCTTGCCCAAAGTGGTGTCGCGCAACAACAGGTGATCGGCATGGGCGTCGAACCCATCGGCCTCAAGCCGCGCGGCATGATCCACACCAGCCCCATCGCTGCCAAGCTCGGCCACGAACACGTCATAGCGCAGCCGTTGCGCGGCGCGCAGATCGTTGTCCGACCGCGCAAGCGACACCTGAAAGGGGGTCGTATTCTGAAGCATAAAGGGCCACGCACCTCGTTTCCGATCAGCTTACTGCGCCACACTGTGACGCGCAACGGCGTCGGGCGGACCCGTATCTGTGTTCGTCGGCAATATATTAAGGGTTTATCAACGATTGGGTGTGATGTTTATTCATCGAAAACAGGAACCAGCCCGATGCGCGATCCGTCTATCACCACCTTGCCCATTTCGCGGAAATTGACCGTGATCCGGTCGCCGATGGCCGATTGGACCTGTCCAATCCCCCAATCGGGTTCACTTGGGTGGCGGACCAGCGATCCGGGTTCCAACAGGCCATTGAGGTCAGACATAAGCGGTCTCCTTACTGCTTATTGGGGGATATAGTGCAACAGGACGACGCTTCACTGGCCGCGTTGATCGGATCGCGGATTTGCCATGACCTGATCAACCCTATTGGCGCAATTTCCAACGGATTGGAACTGGTTGGAATGGGCGGTGCCAGCCCCGGCGGACCCGAAATGTCGTTGATCCAGCAAAGTTGCGACAATGCCACGTCATTGATCCGCTTCTTTCGCATCGCCTTTGGCAGCTATTGCGACACTCCCATGATTTCTGACCGCGAGGCGCGTCAGACGGTGACGGACCATTACGCGGGCACTCGGATCACGGCAGATTGGCAGATCGACGGGGATGTGCCGCGCAATGTTGTGCAATTGGGCTACCTGTCCGCCTTATGTCTTGAAGCCGCGTTGCCCTTGGGCGGGCAGTTGATCATTGATCAGCATGGACATGACATCGTGGCCACGGCACGTGCTGATACTTTGCGCACGGATGCTGCGGTATGGGGGCTTTTGACCGGGGAATGCGGCGCGCAGAACGATATGGATCTGCGTCCATCGGATGTGCAGTTTGTGCTTTTGTCGCATCTATGCCGCGATCGGGGCATCCCCATTGCCCTGACCCACGGCCAAAATCACATCGCTTTGGCAGTGACGCTACCCGCCGGAACCGGCTGACCGCGCGGTAAGCGTGGCCACCGCATGGCGCACCTGATCCGACACCGGGCCAGTGCGCGCGGGATCGAGCAACGTGGTCACCAAACGCGCGTCAGGCTGGGCTTTGCGTGTCCACTGCAATCCGCGCAGAATGTCAGCGGCCGGGTCCGGCAGACCATCAGGGATCTCAAACCCGGCAAGAGTGGCCCAGACGCAGGTCCAGGCGCGTGCAACGCTCCAGGGGTTATAACCGCCGCCACCCGACACGATCAGGCGCGACGACATGGGTCTCAGCGCATTGATCGCCGCCACGTAGCAGCGATTGGACAGGGTCAGTCGGGACAAAGGGTCTTCTGTCACCGCGTCCGCGCCGCATTGCAGATAGATCGCTTGCGGGTTCTGACGCGCGATGGCGGGAAGGATCACATCGTTCAGGATCAGGTCAAATTCGGTGTCGTTGAACCCGCGCGGGACCGGAATGTTGATACCAGCTCCACCCGCATCATCATCAAGCGCACCGGTAAAGGGCCAGCGTTTGTCCTCGTGAATCGAGATCATCTGAACCGCGTCAGAGCCATGAAACGCCACCGCGACGCCATCGCAATGATGCGCGTCGATGTCGATATAGGCGATCCGGGTCAGCCCAAGGTCCAACAGCCGCTGGATCGTCAGAACAGGTTCGTTGATGTAGCAAAACCCGTTGGCCCGGTCTGGCAACCCGTGATGCGTGCCGCCACCTGGGTTGTAGGCAACGCCACCGTGCCGCACATGTTCGGCCGCCAAAAGCCCACCGCCTGCGGCTGTGGCGGGGCGGCGATAGACTTCGGGGAAAACGGGATTGGACAGGCTGCCAAGATCAAAGGCCAGATCAGGGCATTGCGTGGCTTCGGCCTTTTGCAGCGCGTCGATATAGGCTTGGGTGTGAAACCCGGTCAGCGCCGCGGGCTTGGCACAGGGGCTGGTGCGGTATTGCCCGGATGGCAACCACCCTAAGGTGCGGCACAGGTCCATCACCGTGGGCACGCGCGGAATAGACAGCGGATGATGCGCGCCATAGCTTGAACCGCGATAGATCCGGGCGCCGATGAAAATGGGATCAGTCATGGGCAAAGAGGTAGAACGCCCCGAACCATAGCCAAAACGCAGTGATGCTGATGTGCGTTCGGTCGACGAAAGCTCACCCCGCCTCGGCCTTTTCCGACAGTTCCAACCACAGGTTTTCGGCGTCTGCGAGGGCCGTTTGCCGGGCGACAAGCGCTTCGCTGGCTTTCTTGAATTTCACCGGTTCGCGGGTGAACAGCTGGGGGTCGGCCATCAAGTGCTCCAACTTGCCGATCTCGGCGGTCAGGCGGTCAATCTCGGCGGGCAGCTCTTCGAGGCGATGCTTTTCGGTAAAGCTGAGACCCGATTTCGCCTTGGCCGCCGCCGCTGCGGATTTTGCGGCGGATTTGGTCGTGGATTTCGCCGGTCCCGCATCGCCGTCATGTTCTCCAAGCTGGGTTTGGTAATCGCTCCAGCCACCGGCATAGACGGTTGCGCGGCCCCTGCCCTCCATCGCCACGGTGGTAGACGCGACGCGATCCAGAAAATCCCGGTCGTGGCTGATGAGCAGGACCGTGCCATCATATTCGCTCAGCAAATCCTGCAAAAGATCGAGCGTTTCGACATCCAGATCGTTGGTCGGTTCGTCCAGCACCAGCAGGTTCGATTCCCGCGCCATGATCCGCGCCAGCAAAAGCCGTGCCTTTTCACCCCCAGACAGGGAACGCACCGGCGCGCGCGCCTGCGCCTCGTCGAACAGGAATTCCTTGAGATAGCCGACCACATGCTTCGGCATGCCGCGCACCATGATCTGATCTGCCTTGCCCGAGACCCGCATTTCGGGGTCGCCGGTCAGGTTTTCCCACAGGGTCAGATCGCCGTTCAGCTGCGCACGCGCCTGATCAAAGACCGCAGGCACAAGGTTCGTGCCCAGCTTGACCGTTCCCGCATCGGGGGCAATGTCGCCCATCAGCATCTTGATCAGCGTGGTCTTGCCGACGCCATTTGGGCCAACAAAGGCCACCCGGTCGCCGCGCTGCACGGTCAGGGAAAAGTCGCGCACGATGGCTGTGTCGCCAAAGACCTTGGTCAGGCCCACCGCCTCGATCACCTTGCGGCCGGATTTTGGCCCCGAGGCCAGTTCCATCGCTGCGGTGTCCTGCCGTTTGATCATGCTGCTGCGTTCGCCCCGCAACTCTTGCAGGGCACGCACACGGCCCATGTTGCGTTTGCGCCGCGCGCTGATGCCTTCGACAGCCCATCGCGCCTCAGATTTGATCCGGCGGTCCATCTTGTGGCGCTGGAGGTCTTCGTCCTCCCACATTTTGTCACGCCACGCCTCGAAGCCGTCAAACCCTTTTTCCTGCCGCCGCACCTGTCCCCGGTCGATCCAGAGCGTGGCGCGGGTGAGTTCGGACAGAAAGCGCCGGTCGTGGCTGATCAGGACAAAGCCTTTGCGGGTGCGCTTCAATTCGTCTTCGAGCCAACCGATCGCCTCGATGTCGAGGTGGTTGGTAGGTTCGTCCAGCAGCATCAACTCGGGGTCTTGCGCCATCAGCCGCGCCAAGGCCGCGCGACGACGTTCGCCGCCGGATGCGGTCTCGACCGAGCGGTCGGGATCGAATTTCAGGCCTTCGCCTGCGCGTTCAACCTTGTAAAGCTCGGACGGGTCCAGACCATGCATGGCATAGTCCCCCAGCGTGGCAAAATCGCTCAAGTCCGGATCTTGTTCCATGTATCCCACGCTGACACCGGGCGACACAACGCGGTCGCCGGTATCGCCTTCGACCAATCCGGCCATCACCTTCATCAAGGTGGATTTGCCCGATCCGTTGCGGCCCACAAGCGCCACCCGGTCACCGGGATGCACCACAAGGCTGAGATCGTGGAAGACAGGGTCGCCACCAAAGGTCAGCGAAATGTCATTGAGTTGGAGAAGCGGAATATTGGCCATGGCGTCGCGCTACGGCGCGGCGGGCACAACGTCAAGAGGTGTCGCTTGCGCGGTCAGTGCCAAGGCTCGCAGCCGACGTTTGCGCGGTTCGGGAATTGCGTCAATCCGAAGCCCCGTAAAGACGTGAAGCGTGTCGAGATATGTGTCAGGCACCGCATGATCGCCGACCCAGCCTCCCATGTTCAGATAGCTGCGCAACAGAGGCGGGATGACAGCGGTTCCTCCGGGGGTTTTGGGAAGGTCAATGGCATACTGCGCTTTGCGTCCGGGACGCCATGCCACCGGGCCAAGGTGGTGCGCCCGCAGCGCGGCCAGCGTGGCACTGTGCCGCTCGGGGTTTGCCCCTTGCAATGAACTGCACCCCAGCATCATTCCTACACCCTGCGCGTCGACCAAAGCCCCAAGTGCCGCCCAGGCAAGGCGGAGCGCCATGATATCGGAGGGGCCGTCGGCCTGACACACGCGGCCAAGTTCGAGAAAGGGCGCGCGGGATTGGTCAAAGTCGCTCAGGTCATAGAATTGCCCGGTATAGGTTTGTGCGAGGTCTTTGACGGATGGGATCAGCCGTGCCCGGAACGCAACGCGCATATCGCACGACGCTGTGCCAACGGTACCGTGCAGGCAAGCCGCATCAAAACGGTCTTCGTCCCGCGCGCCGTTGCGAAATACCTTGCCCCGCAACGCCAGCGCATCACGACGGATATCAGGCGAAGACCCGATGCGCGCGGTATAGCCGCCCAGCCGCAGATGGATTGCCTCGGCGGGCACGGCGACATGATACGCCGCCGCGTGTGCTGACATCAGTTGAAGAAGTCAGCAGCATTGATACCGCCAATATTGCCGAACAGCTTGCGGATAAAGCTGATATCACCGTCGCCCGACCGGGTGATCCGGCGCGCGATTGGCACGACCTGCCCGTCCTGCAACCCGAAGCGTTCGATGTTTTCGACCACACCGGCGTTGTCAAAGGTGATGGCCAGAACTTCACGGTCAACAACTTCGGGTCGTTGCCACGCGTAGTGACGCACATCGCTTTCAATGTAGTAAAAGCCCGAGTCGCTTAGCGCCCCAGATGTCGACGGAACGCCGATCAGGTCTTCTACTGTGCCACGGGTATCAACCCCCGGCACAATTTGCTGCAATTCGTCTTCGGATGGGACATAGCCGTGCGTCCGTACACGTTCCGTGCAACCGGCAAGCGATATGCACAAGAGCGTCACAAGCCCGATCCTGACTGTCGATCTGATGCCCTGCATGGCGCCTCTCTTGCGTTGGCGTTCGCTGCCTTTTATCCCGATTACACGGCCTTGGGCCTGCGTTCAAGCAAAGGGTGAACACAAGATATGGCACAACCGGTTCTGAAACCCGGAGAATTTCGCGTCAACGACTTGCCGACTTG
Source organism: Marivita sp. (assembly GCF_051251565.1). Classification (GTDB taxonomy): domain Bacteria; phylum Pseudomonadota; class Alphaproteobacteria; order Rhodobacterales; family Rhodobacteraceae; genus Marivita. The sequence continues at coordinate 98,916 of NZ_JBPOFB010000011.1, forward strand.
GGCTCCGACATCGTTTGATTTGCAACCGGATGCGGCTGCGCGGGCGGCGATCTCGGATGAGGTAACGGTTCTCGCGTTGAAAAAACTGCGCTTTGAAGGGGAGATTGCGCCTTATGGGGCACGCGGATGGACGTTGACCGGCAAACTTGGGGCCACTGTGGTGCAGCCCTGTGTTGTCACCTTGGATCCTGTGACGACCCGCCTTGATGAAGTCGTGGAGCGCGTGTTCCTGCCAGCCGAAATGATCGAAGAAGATGCGCCCGGTGCAGAAACCGAAATTCCCGAGGACATCAGCACCGAGCCTTTGGGCACGATTATCTCGGCATATGAGGTGATGATCGAATCGCTTTTGCTCGCCCTTCCGCTCTATCCGCGTGCCGGAGACGCCGAACTGGGTTCGGCCACCTTTGCCGAAGACGGGATCACGCCGCTCAAGGATGAGGACACAAAGCCCTTTGCCGGGCTTGCCGGGTTGCGAGATCAGCTTGATAAAAAGTCGTGAACAAGGCCACCAGAAAACGCTTGCGGATTTCACCATTGCCCCTATGTTCGCGCCTTCATCTGAGGTGGGGGTTGTCTCCCGGCCCGGTTTCCCCGTAAGAGGCCGGACACACCCAAAACGCGGCATGGCGAGCATGCTACAGATTATAGATAATTGAGGTTGAGACATGGCCGTCCAACAGAACAAAGTCTCCAAATCGCGTCGCAACAATCGTCGCGCGCATGATGCTCTGGTAGCTGCAAACCCGAATGAATGTTCGAATTGCGGTGAACTGAAGCGTCCACACCACGTTTGTCCGTCCTGCGGCCACTACGCAGATCGCGCAGTGATTGCTCAGGCCGACGAAATCGACCTGGACGAAGACGCGGCATAAGCAACGATTGGGCGAACCCCTCTGAATGACCTCTTCGCAGGATCATAAAAAGGTGGGTATCGCGCCAATAGTGCTATCTATCGACGCAATGGGCGGCGATTTAGGGCCGGAGGCGGTTGTCTCCGGCATGTCTCGTTCTGCCAAGGCGAATCCCGACATTCGGTTTCTGGTCCATGGCCCGAAAGCGAAATTGGCAAAGCTGATCGAGCGCAAAAAGGCCTTGGCTGGGCGGTGCGAAATCCGCGATGCGGCGGGCGTTGTATCGATGCAGGATAAGCCAAGTCAGATCATGCGTCACGGGCAAGACACGTCCATGTGGGCGGCGATAGAATCTGTGCGCAACAAAGAGGCAACTGTCGCGGTGTCCTGTGGAAACACGGGCGCTTTGATGGCTCTGTCGATGATCCGCTTGCGCAAGCTGCCGGGGGTAAACCGCCCGGCCATTGCGATCCTGTGGCCGTCGCGTAATCCCCAAGGCTTCAATGTCATGCTCGACGTGGGTGCCGATGTGCGCGCCGATGCGCAGGACCTGCTTCAATACGCGCTGATGGGGGTGTCCTATGCCCGCAACGGTCTTGAGCTGGACCGTCCGCGTGTCGGGTTGCTCAATGTTGGCACCGAAGAACACAAAGGTCGCGCCGAACTGCGCGAGGCGCACGAGCTGATCGGCAAAATGGCGGACCGGGCGCAATTCGAATTTGTTGGGTTCGTCGAAGGCGGCGATATTCCGGGCAAGGCCTGTGATGTGATCGTCACTGACGGGTTTACTGGCAATGTCGCTCTCAAAACCGGAGAAGGCACCGCATCGCTGATCGGTGACCGGCTGAAAGAAGCCTTTGCCTACTCGCCTTTGTCGCGTCTGGCGTCGCTTCTCGCACTGACATCGTTGCGGCGCTTGAAGAAAAAGATTGACCCACGCCGCGTGAATGGTGGGGTGTTTCTTGGGCTGAACGGCACCGTTGTGAAATCACACGGGTCGGCGGATGCCACTGGCGTTTCGGCAGCAATCAAGCTCGCGTTTCAACTGGCACAGTCCGGCTTTGCAGATCGGCTTGCGGCGCGTTTGGCATTGCTCACAGACTCGAAAACTGACCTAGCCCACTCGGAGGAGACACCCAAATGACCACACGCGCGGTTGTCGTAGGGTTGGGGCATTACCTGCCCGAGCGGGTTGTGCCAAATGCCGAATTCGAGGCCTCATTGGACACGTCCGACGAATGGATCAAATTGCGGTCCGGCATAGAGCAACGGCATTTCGCAGCCGAGGGTGAAACCACATCAGATTTGGCAACACACGCCGCGAAAAAAGCTCTGGCTCATGCGGGGCTTGGCCCCAATGATCTGGATGCCATCGTTCTGGCCACATCCACGGCCGATCTGACGTTTCCGTCTGCGGCAACCATGGTGCAATCTGCAATCGGCATGACGCGCGGCTTTGCCTTTGACGTACAAGCTGTCTGTGCTGGGTTCATCTATGCGATGTCCACGGCCAATGCGCTCATTGTCTCGGGGCAAGCCAAACGCATTATGGTGATCGGGGCGGAAACCTTTAGCCGGATCATGGATTGGAGCGACCGTGGCACCTGTGTCCTGTTTGGCGACGGTGCCGGTGCGGTGATCCTTGAAGCGCAAGACGGTGTCGGTGACACATCCGACCGCGGCATCTTGGCGGTTGACCTCAATTCTGACGGGCAGCACCGCGATATTCTGTTTGTCGATGGCGGTGTCAGTACGCAAACCACCGGCTATTTGCGGATGCAGGGCAAAGAAGTGTTCCGGCACGCGGTGGAAAAACTGGCCGCGACCGCAACAACCGCAATGCAAAGCGCCGGGATCACCAGCGAAGACGTCGATTGGATTGTGCCGCACCAGGCCAATATTCGCATCATCCAAGGCACGGCCAAGAAGCTGGGCCTGTCGATGGATCATGTGATCGTTACGGTTCAGGATCACGGCAACACGTCGGCAGCATCGATTCCTCTTGCCTTGTCGGTGGGTGTCGAACGCGGCCAGATCAAACAAGGCGATGTAATCGTCACCGAGGCAATTGGTGGCGGTCTGGCATGGGGCGCGGTCGTTCTGCGCTGGTAAGCAATTGGTTTCCAAAAGCCCTCGTGCAAGCCATTGATATTGACTCGGAAAATCGCAAGGCCCATGCTGGCCTGAATTGGAGAGGTGTGTGTGTTATGGGACAGAAGACTTTGACGCGTATGGACCTGAGCGAAGCTGTGTTTCGTGAGGTTGGGCTGTCGCGCAACGAAAGTGCCGATCTTGTCGAAGCGGTTTTGAACCATATGTCGAATTCCCTGGTAGAGGGTGATCAGGTCAAGATTTCGTCATTCGGGACGTTTTCGATCCGTGACAAAGCGGCACGCGTCGGGCGCAACCCGAAGACCGGTGAAGAGGTTCCAATCAACCCACGCCGGGTTCTGACCTTCCGTCCGTCGCATTTGATGAAAGATCGCGTGGCCGCAGGCAACAAGGGCTGACTGCCATGAGCAAGTCCGCAGATGCGTTTCGAACCATCAGTGAAGTGGCTGAATGGCTGGAAACCCCAGCCCATGTTCTTCGGTTTTGGGAAAGCAAGTTCACGCAGGTGAAGCCGGTCAAGCGTGCCGGGGGACGCCGCTATTATCGCCCGGCGGATATGAAGCTTCTGGGTGGTATCAAGAAGCTGCTGCACGAAGACGGATTGACCATCAAGGGGGCGCAAAAGGTTCTTCGGGAACAGGGCATTAGGCACGTATCTTCACTTTGTGCATTAAGTTTAGGTGACGAATTCGACAATGAGCTTGCGGACATGCAGGATGTCGCGCTTGCCGATCCCGTCGATACGGTGGTCCCTTTCGTCAAGCCAGAGAGTTTGGACGACGAGGGCACTGCGGTGGATATGTTTGCTGCGCAGGACGATGCCGGTGACATCTCCCTTTCAGAAAGCATGACCTCAGACGGCACGGAAACTGAAGTGCCTGTGGTTTTCGAACAGCAGGCCGACACCGTTACATCGGATACACCAGAGCCGGACGTTGCCGTAGCTGAAGACCTGACCGCGACAAACACCCTGTCAGCATCGACTGACCTTCAGGCAACGACAGCGCCTGATGCGATTGACAGCATTGCGCCGGACACCGCCTTTAATGACCCTGATGTCCCTGACGTGTCGCCGGTTGGTCCGCAGGACGACGCGGCTGACGATCCAGTGATCGAGACCACAAGCAGCCTACCCGGATTCTTGCAGCACTCCATGCAAGAACGACAGGCCGACGACCGGATCGAGGCTGAGTCGGCCTTGGCGGACGCAGCGCCAATAGAACCTGCTGCGCCCATGCCAGGCCTTTTGACCCATCTTTCCAAGCTGTCCCACCTTCCTGCACAGACCGCACGCGACGCGGCACCTTTTGTGCAGCGCCTGCGGGATATGGCGCGATAACTTTAGCGGCGGTTTTGTTGGCATTTCGCTCTTGCGGCCTGACCCAAAACCGTTATGACAGGCGTCAGTCGGGCTATGGCGCAGCCTGGTAGCGCGTCCGTCTGGGGGACGGAAGGTCGCAGGTTCGAGTCCTGCTAGCCCG
>NZ_JBPOFB010000012.1:0-87068 GCF_051251565.1 Marivita sp.
TTCGGACTCAGACACGGACCGCGCATACATCTCATCATACCGCGCCGCATCAACATGCGCCCGCAACACCATCTCAGGTGTCGGCGCGTAGGTTTGAACTGTCATTGGGTGTCCTCCTCTTTGGAAAAAGAAAACCGCCCCCACCGGAAAATGGCAAGGGCGGCAAAAGTCGCAGAAAACGGACGGTCCGCCTCAGATTGCCAGGTATTCAGCACGCAGGCTGTCATTTTCGAGAACTTCTTCCGCCGATCCGTCAAAAACGATGGACCCGGTATCAAGAATAATGGCGCGGTCCGCCAATTGCAGGGCGCGCACGGCATTCTGCTCGACAAGGATCGTGGTCATGCCCTGTTCCTTGATCAAACGCAGGGTTTTTTCGATCTCATCGACGATCACAGGGGCCAAGCCTTCGTAGGGTTCGTCCAGCAACAGCACCTTGATGTCACGCGCCAACGCGCGCGCGATGGACAGCATCTGCTGCTCGCCACCGGACAAGGTCACGCCGTCTTGCTTGCGGCGTTCCCCAAGGCGCGGGAACAGATCGTACAGACGTTCAATGGACCAGCCGATGGGCGGGGCGATTTGCGCCAGTTGCAGGTTCTCTTCGACCGTGAGTCCAGGAATGATCCGCCGGTCCTCGGGCACAAGGCCAAGGCCGACACCTGCCGCTTGATACGATGTCATCGTATGCAGCGGTTGGTGATCAAGCCAAATCTCGCCGTGATTAACCTGTGGTTCATCCATGCGTGCGATAGAGCGTAGAGTGGTGGTTTTGCCCGCACCATTTCGCCCCAGAAGGGCAAGAATTTCGCCTTCGTGCACATTAAAGGAGATGCCCTGCACGATATAGCTTTCGCCGTAATAGCTGTGCATGTCCCACACAGACAAAAAGGCGGGGGCCGTTTCGGCCATGTTACGGCCTTTGGAAAAGTCGGGTCTGACGTTCATGTTGGTATCCTCACGAGGGGAGGGGCGGCGGACAGGCCGCCGCCGAATGGGTTAAGCGGCTTCGCCGAGATACGCTTCCTTGACCTTGGGATGGCCCTTGATGTTCTCGGGCGTGTCCTCGACCAAGGGTGTGCCCTGCGCCAGAACCGTGATCCGTTCGGCCAGTGAGAACACGACGTGCATGTCGTGTTCAATGATCGCGATGGTGATGTCGCGTTTTTGCTTGATCTCTTTGAGCAGGTCGATGGTGTTGTTGGTGTCGGCCCGCGCCATGCCCGCAGTCGGTTCATCCAACAGCAAGAGCTTGGGATTCTGCACGAGGCACATGGCCATTTCCAAGCGACGTTTGTCACCGCGCGACATCGAAGCTGAATGCATGTTCCGCTTGTCGAGCATGTTGACATCGGCCAGCATCGCTTCGGCCTGGTCGCGCATTTCGCCCTCGCTTTGGACAGAACGGATGCCATGCAGCGCAAATGACCCGTCACGGCGTGCAAAACAGGGGATCAACATGTTTTCCATCACCGTCAGATCACCGAAGATCTCGGGTGTCTGAAACACGCGACTGATACCCATTTGGTTGATCTCGAACGGGGTGCGGCCCAGCACGCTTTGCCCATCGAACATGACCGAGCCGGTGTCGGGGATCAGCTTGCCGACAAGGCAATTGAGCAGCGTGGATTTACCGGCCCCGTTGGGGCCGATGATCGCGTGGACGGTGTTTTCGGCCACGCTCAGGTTCACGTTGCCCAAGGCTTGCAGGCCACCGAACCGTTTGTTGACGTCTTTGACTTCCAGAAGTCCCATCTGTCCGTTTCCTTATTCTGCGGGTTCGGTTGTGGCGGATTTGGGGTCTTCCGCTTTTTTACGGCGGAACAGCGCCGCGATTTTTTGTCCACCTTGAACAAGGCCCCCCGGCAGGAAGATCACGACCAGCATAAAGATGATGCCAAGCGTGAGGTGCCAGCCCTTGCCGATGAACGGGTAAACCAATGTCACCACAAGGTTTTCCAGACCGTCAGGCAAGAACGCAAACCACGTGTGCAGGATGTCTTCGTTGATCTTGGAAATGATGTTTTCCATGTATTTGATCGCACCGGCGCCCAACACCGGGCCGATCAACGTTCCAACGCCACCAAGGATGGTCATCAAAACCACTTCGCCCGAGGCTGTCCAGAACATGCGTTCCGGCCCGGCAAGCGGGTCCATCGCGGCCATAAGGCCACCGGCCAGCCCGGCATACATGCCAGAGATCACAAATGCCGCGAGCATGTAGGGCTTGGGGTTCATACCTGTATAGCTCAGGCGTTGCTGGTTGGATTTGATCGACCTCAGAACCATCCCAAATGGCGACCGGAAGATGCGGATCGACAGATAGAACGCAATAAGCATGATGATGCCGCTGAAATAGTACCCGGCCGAGAAGGTAAAGACCCAGTCGCCCACGTTGAGCTCCGTGGCGCTGCGCATTTCCAAGCCGAACAGGCTTGGCACCGGGATGTTGCCGTCTGTTGCCGATTGCGCGCTGAAGATGCGCGGGTCTTGCAAGGTTAGCTGAAGGCCGGTTTCGCCGCCTGTGAGGCCCTTTTGCAAGAGGCCTTGCTGGTCCGGTCCGTCCATATCGGTGGCCAGCACCGAATAGGCGAGCGAGTAGGACATCATCGCAAAGGCCAGTGTCAGGATCGAGAAATAGATGCCTGACCGGCGCAGGCTGACGTAGCCGATTAACACGGCAAACAGGCCGGATGTGACGATGGAGAGCGCCAAGGCGGGCAGCACGTTCATGCCAAACAGTTTGAACATCCACATCGCTGCATAAGACCCGACCCCCAAAAAGGCCGCATGGCCAAAGGACAGGTAGCCCGTGAGGCCAAACAGGATGTTGAAGCCGATGGCGAAGATCCCGAAGATCACGAAACGCTGCATCAGGTCGGGATAGCCCGCGTTGAACTGCGCCCAGCCCGAACTTTCGGGAAACGGGTTGAGCAGGAACGGCGCAAAGGCCACCAGCGCTGCCACAAGCAGCAGGAGGGATGCGTCTTTTTTATCCAGTCCGAACATGGATTATTCCTCCATCACGCCCTTGCGACCCATAAGGCCGCGCGGACGCGTCAATAGAATGATAATGGCCACCAGGTAGATGATGATCTGGTTCAAGCCGGGCAGGATATTGAGCACTTCGCGCATCGAGGCGAAGCTTTCGAGGATACCCAACAGGAACCCCGCGAGAACGGCGCCGGGCAAAGAACCCATGCCGCCCACAACCACCACCACGAAACTCAGGACCAGAAAGTCCATGCCCATGTGGTAGTTCGGCGACGTGATCGGTGAATACATCACCCCGGCCAGACCTGCGACCGCTGCCGCCAGACCGAACATGATGGTGAACCGCTTGTCGATGTTGATGCCCAATAGACCCACGGTTTCGCGGTCTGCCATACCGGCGCGCACAACCATCCCGAAGGTGGTGAATTGCAGGAAGGCAAAGACGGCGCCGATGATCACAGCAGCAAAGGCAAAGTAGACCAGACGCCAGTAGGGGTAGATGATCGTTCCGGGATCAAAGCCAATAAGCGCGCCGAAGTCGAACGATCCAACAAATGCCGATGGGGCAGGGGTCGGGATCGGGTTCGCGCCGTAGTAATACTTGATGATTTCTTGCAGCACGATGGCAAGGCCAAAGGTCACAAGGATCTGGTCGGCATGGGGACGCTTGTAGAAATGCTTGATCAGCCCGCGCTCCATGATCACGCCGATCAGGATCATCACCGGGATGGCCAGCAGAATTGACAGGGGCACTGCCCAATCAATGATAGCGGCGCCGGTGCTTTCCCCAAAAATGCCATATATATATGGGACATCTCGGGTTGCCTGATTGCCAAGGAAATCAACCTCTCCGGGGATTTCGACCTTGTGGCTGATGCTGAAGATGCGCGACAGGGTGACGGCGCAGAACGCACCGATCATGAACAACGCGCCATGCGCAAAGTTCACCACGCCCAGCGTGCCGAAGATGAGTGTCAGACCCAGCGCAATCAGCGCATAGGCAGAGCCTTTGTCGAGCCCGTTTAGAATTTGCAGGATTATGGCGTCCATTGCCCCACCCTTTGCGGTCAGAAGTGTGGAAGTGCAGACAGCCCCGGCGAATGCCACGGGCTGAGGCAGAGAAGGGGCAGACCGTGAGGCCCGCCCCGGAGAAGATCAGCTTTATGCGCCGTTGTTGCACGAGCCCAGCGACCCGCCCGCGAATTGCGGGTGATCGGGTTCGTATGTGACCTGTGCCACCGGCGTGACTTCGACGATTTCGAGCAGGTCGAATTCCGATGTCGGGTTTTCTTTACCCTTCACGACGAGCACGTCTTTGAAGCACTGGTGATCTTCGCCACGATACAGCGTCGGACCGTTGCCCATGCCATCGAATTCGAAATCCTTGAGCGCTTCGCCAACCGCACAAGGTGCGAACGATCCTGCACGTTCGACCGCATCTGCGTAAAGCAGGGCCTGAACGTAGCATGTGTGCGCGGCCTGTGACGGCGGGAAGCCGTACTTGGTGCCAAAGGACTGAACGAATGCTTTGGAGCCTTCGTCCTGTAGCGACCAGTGCCAGTTTGTGGACCCGAAGATGCCTTTGACGTTGGCACCCGCACCTTTCGCCATGAGGCGAGAGTAGAGCGGAACAACGATTTCGAACTGCTTGCCGTTCACAATCCGGTCACGCAGGCCGAACTGAACCGCGTTTGTGAGCGAGTTCACCATGTTTCCACCGTAGTGGTTCAGAACCAGAACGTCCGCGTCGGATTGCAGAACCGGTGTGATGTAGGACGAGAAGTCGGTCTGTGTCAGCGGCGTCAGAACTGTGCCGACGGTTTCCCAACCCATGGCTTCGGTCGAAGAGCGGACGGCTTCTTCTGTGGTGTAACCCCAGTTGTAGTCCGCTGTCAGGTGATAGGCTTTGCGGTCTGTGCCGTAATTCGCGGCAAGCACGGGTGCAAGCGCAGCGCCGGACATGTATGAGTTAAAGAAGTGGCGGAAACCATTGGCTTTTTTGTCTTTACCCGTGGTGTCGTTGGAGTGCGTGAGGCCCGCCATGAAGATGATGCCAGCCTCTTGGCAAAGCGCCTGAACAGCCACAGCCACGCCCGAGGACGAGCCGCCGGTGATCATCACGGCGCCGTCTTTTTCGATCATCGACTTTGCCGATGCGCGCGCCGCGTCCGATTTGGTTTGCGTGTCGCCGGTGACGTACACAACCTTTTTGCCAAGGATGCCGTTGCCCTGGAGCGCCTTCGACGAGAAGGTGTTGAGCATGCCGCCATCGCCTTCACCGTTGAGGTGTTCGACGGCCAATTCATAGGCGCGGAGTTCGTCTGCGCCTTCGTCCGCATAGGGGCCGGACTGGGGTACGTTGAAACCCAGTGTAACGGTTGCGCCTGTTGGTGCGTTCGTGAAGCCACTTTCCTGTGCCGACAGATATGTGGGCAGAGCAAGACCTGCGCCTGCCACAGCACCTGTCTTGAGCACGCCGCGACGTGTCAGGTTGCCTTTGGACATATAATCCTCCCAATGTCTTTAAGGGTCTGGCGGAGTTCCTCCACCCGCCAGCACCGCACTTATGTGCACAGTGAGTATCGGCTATGCGTGGAAAACATAGCAATAAGTGCTTTGCACCAAACGAATTTTCTGTCAAAAAATACACAATGCACCGCAGAAATCTGTAAATATGTTTTTTCTGCGACGCAGAAAGGGTTTGATTCATCACAGGATTTCACCATGCCCCGCGACACATTGACCGGAAGTCGAATCCGCGAACGCCGCGTCATGGCGGGGATAAAGCAATCCGAACTGGCCAAACGGGCCGAAATCTCGCCGTCCTACCTAAATCTCATCGAGCACAACCGGCGTAGAATCGGCGGCAAGTTGTTGGTCGACATTGCCTATGCCCTCGGGGTTGAGCCGACGTCTTTGACCGAAGGGGCGGAAACGGCGCTGTTGGCGACATTGCGCGAGGCGGCAACTGGCACCATCATGTCCGAAGCGGAATTTGGCCGGGTGGAAGAATTCGCGGGGCGGTTCCCCGGCTGGGCCGCCCTTTTGGCCGACAGCCAGCGCAAGGTCGAAACGCTGCAACGCAGTGTTGAAGCATTGACTGACCGTCTCACCCATGATCCGCATCTGGCGGCGTCGCTGCACGAAATGCTGTCCACCGTCACGGCGATCCGGTCTGCTGCGTCGATCCTTGCCGAACCCGGCGATATCGAACCGGAATGGCAACGTCGCTTCAACCGAAATATCTATGAAGACAGCGGTCGTCTGGCAGACAGCAGTCGCAGCCTTGCGCAATACCTCGAAGAGGCGGATTCAGAGGCGTCCGAGACCAATGCGCCGCAGGACGAAATTGATGCCGTGTTCCAGAAATCCGGGTTTCACCTGCCCGCCCTCGAACATGCGGGGGCAAGTGTTGATGCCGTTGCAGACAAGCTTGGACAGGGGCTCTCGCAATCCGCGCGGTGGCTTTTGCATGGTGCCTTGACGCGCTACCACCGCGACGCGCAGCGCTTGCCGCTGTCCGATTGTGCCGATGTGGTTGCTGTGCATGGCAGTGATCCGTTGGCTTTTGCCGGGCAGCTTGGATGCGACCTGGCCAGCGCAATGCGGCGCCTTGCGCATTTGCCAGACGAAATTCTGCCTGATGCGGTTGGGCTTGCCATCTGCGACGGGTCGGGAGTGACCACCTTCCGCAAGCCGTTGCCGGAATTCCCCTTGCCGCGCCTTGGTGCGGGTTGTGCGCTTTGGCCGCTCTACCGGGCTTTGGCGCGCCCCATGATGTTGCACACGGACGTGATGGAGCAATCGGCCCGCGCGGCAGCACGGCACCGGGGCTATGCGATTGCGCAACCCACCGGGCTGATGCGCGCTGGCGAAGATGTTTTGTTCGAAAGCCATATGTTGATCGTGCCGGAGCCCAAGCGCGACACGTCTGAGTCAATCCGTCAAGTCGGGTTAACCTGCCGGATTTGCCCACATCCGACATGTGACGCGCGGCGTGAACCGTCGATCATGGTGGCGTCTGCGCCCCGGAGGCTTTGACACGATGCCCGCTGTCCGCAATACTCGCGCCAAGCTGGCAAAAAATAACGGCAAAAGCCGACCAGCAACTTGCGGCATCGGGGGAGGGCACGCATGTCAAAACAGGTTCTGTTGATCGAAGATGAACCCAATATCATCGAAGCGATCAGCTTCATCCTGTCTCGGGACGGTTGGACGGTAAAAACCCATTCAAATGGGGCGGATGCAGTTGAAATGATCAAGGAACGACAACCTGACGTAGTTATCCTCGATGTGATGCTGCCGGGCAAAAGTGGCTATGACATCCTGCGGGAACTGCGCGAAGACCCGCGGGGCGCAGAGCTTCCGGTTCTGATGCTGACCGCGCGTGGCCAGACCAAAGACCGCGAGATCGCAGAACGCGCAGGCTGCAATGCCTTCATGACCAAGCCGTTTTCGAACGCGGATGTTCTGGAAACTGTGCGCGCCCTTGCCGCCAAATGACCGAGCCGACCGAAAGGCCCGGAGTGCCGACCGTCTTTCACGAAAAGCGGACCTATCGTGTGCGCCGCGTTATGGATGCCGCGCGTGTTGCGCCGGTGTTGGCATTGGCGTTGTGGCTGCTGCCTTTGGTATGGCCTCAAACGGGGGTGAACACGGTCAGTAGCGCGACGGCGCTGATCTATATATTTGGGGTCTGGGCCGGTATCATCGTGCTGACATGGGGCCTGTCTCGGTATCTGGATGACCCGTCGGACCCTGACCCATGAGCACGCTCAATCTGCTGGTTGCGGTGTGTGCGGCCTATGTTTTGTTCCTGTTTCTGGTGGCCTTTGTTGCGGACCGAATGGCGCTACAGGGCAAAAAGGCGTGGCTGCGCTCACCGCTCATTTATACGCTATCGCTGTCTATATACTGCACCGCTTGGACGTTTTACGGCGCGGTTGGGTCGGCGGCGCGCAACGGGTTTGAATACCTGACCATCTATCTGGGGCCAACGCTTGTCATGGTCAGCTGGTGGTGGCTGCTGCGCAAGTTGATCCGCATCGGGCGGACGCAAAAGATCACATCAATCGCCGATCTGATCTCGTCGCGCTATGGCAAATCCAGCTTGTTGGCCGCTGGAGTGACCATACTCGCCGTGATTGGGACCACGCCGTATATCGCGCTTCAGTTGCAATCCGTGACGCTGTCCTTTTCGGTGTTTGCCGCGCAATCGGATGGCGCGACACCTCAGGATCAGGGAGACCTTGCCCTTTGGCTGTCGCTGGGCCTTGCGGTATTCACCGTTCTGTTTGGGACCCGGAACCTTGACGCGAAAGAGCGCCATGACGGTGTTGTCATGGCCATCGCCGTCGAGGCGGTGGTCAAGCTGGTTGCGCTCTTGTCTGTCGGCATCTTCGTGGTCTGGGGCGTGTCTGGCGGTCTGACCGAGACGCTCAACCGGATCGATGCGTCCGAGTTCGGGCACTGGCACACAGACCGCAGTCGGTGGGCCGGGCTGATCTTTCTGTCAGCGGCCGCGTTTCTGTGTCTGCCGCGCACGTTTCAGGTGCTCGTGGTGGAAAACGACGATGAAAGCCACCTGCGCACGGCGGCTTGGGCGTTTCCGCTGTATCTGTGCCTCATCAGCCTGTTCGTCGTGCCCATCGCTGTTGCAGGGCTGGATATTATGCCCGCGGGATCAAACCCGGACCTGTTTGTCCTGACCGTGCCGCTTGCCCTTGGCGAAAACGGATTGGCGATGCTGTCATTCCTGGGTGGGTTCAGCTCGGCTACATCCATGGTGATCGTGGCGGCGATTGCGCTGTCGACGATGGTGTCAAACCACATCGTCATGCCGATCTGGCTGCACCTGCGGCCCAGCGGGGCAAGCGTGTCGGGGGATGTGCGCGCCGCCGTTCTGATGGCGCGGCGCATTTCCATCGTGGGGGTGGTGATGCTGGGCTATCTCTATTTCCGCCTGTCCAGCGGCGGTGAGGCGCTGGCCTCTATCGGTTTGGTCGCATTTTGCGGTCTGGCGCAGGTGTTGCCAGCGATGCTGGGCGGCATGTTTTGGCGCGGTGCCACGCGTCTGGGGGCGTTTGCCGGGCTGACCGCCGGGTTTGTGACATGGCTTTACACGCTTTACCTGCCCAGTTTCGGGGCCGGAACGATCCTGCCCATGTCGATTGTCGAGAACGGATTGTTCGGTCTGATCTGGCTGCGCCCGGATGCTTTGTTCGGGATAATCGGGTTGGATCAGCTGATGCATGCGCTGCTGTGGAGTATGCTGTTCAATGTCGCGGCCTTTGTGACGGTCTCGCTGGTGACGTTCCCGTCGCCGTTAGAGCGGTTGCAGGCGGCGCAATTCGTCAACATCTTCGATCATTCCACCAGCGCCAGAAGCTGGTCCGGCGGCACTGCACAGATCGAAGACCTGATGGTCATGGCGCAACGTATCCTTGGCGCCGGCGAAGCGGTGGCGCTTTTTTCGCGCCACGCCAAACGCCAGGGTGCGCGGGGTGATATGCCCGCGCCCACCCCCGATTTTCTTGAGGCACTGGAACGCGAGCTGGGCAGTTCTGTGGGCGCGGCCACGGCGCATGCGATGGTGGGTCAGATCACTGGAGGCATGGCGATTTCGGTGCAAGATCTGATGGCGGTCGCGGATGAGACGGCGCAGATGCTCGAATACTCGGCCCGGCTCAAAGAACAATCCGAAGAACTGACCCGCACCGCACTGGAAGTGCGCAATGCGAACCAAAAACTGACCCGCCTGTCGATCCAGAAGGATGCGTTTCTCAGTCAGATCAGCCACGAGCTGCGCACGCCCATGACGTCGATCCGCGCGTTTTCGGAAATCCTGCGCGATACCGATGAAATGCAGCCCAAGGACCAGTCACGCTATGCGTCGATCATCCATGATGAAGCCCAGAGGCTGACGCGGTTGCTGGACGACCTGCTGGATTTGAGCGTTGTTGAGAACGGTCAGGTGAACCTGAACCTGCGCGATGGCACCTTGCGCGATACGCTTGATCGTGCGGTGTCGTCGGCTGGCATCGGGGAAGACGGCGTCACGCTGGACATCGTCCGTGACCCCGTCCGCGAAGACATCCAATTGCACACGGATCTGGACCGGCTTAGCCAAGTTTTCATCAATCTGATCGCCAATGCGCGCAAATACTGTGATGCCGCCGCGCCACGACTGGCGATCCGCGTCATGCAAGAGGCCGACCGTGTGGTGATTGATTTCCAGGACAATGGCACCGGGATAGCCCCCGAAGCAGTGGATATGATTTTTGAAAAATTCGCCCGCGTCAGCGATCAAAAGGCCGGTGGGGCCGGGCTTGGCCTTGCGATTTGCCGTCAGGTGATGACGCGCCTTGGGGGAACCGTTGACTATGTGCCAGCAGCACGCGGCGCGAATTTCCGGGTGGTTCTGCCCTATCGCACCGCTTTGGCCGCGCAATAATCCGATACGCACGATTTTGCTAAACCCTTGGTAACCAATTCCCGGCATAACCGGGGCTTAGGGCATCAAGGGGCAATGGCGCGAACCATGAGCGACGACACCGGCGATACGGTTCTGCAACGCAAGGCGCAGGCGCAGCGCAAGGCGCTGGGCGGCGGTGCCGTGTCGATGCCACGCGCGTTGGGCCGTGGCCTGTCTGTGGCGGCGGATGCACTTTGGGGGTTGGCCCTTGGGGCCACTCTGGTCGCCGACGAAACACTGCGGACAGAGCGCGCGCTGACCCGGATCGGGGAGGGCAGGCTGCTGATCCTGCTGGAAAACGATGCCGGTCCCTGCGGGCTTGTGGCGCTGGACCGGGACATTGTCACCGGCGTGATCGAAGCGCAGACACTTGGCAAGGTCACGCGCTTTCCCACCGATGACAGGCCTTTCACACCCACCGATGCTGCCATGATGGCCCCGCTTTTGGATGCGGCCCTGCCGCGCTTTGCGTCGATGCTCGCGGGACAGCCAGACATGGCGCATCTTCAGGGTTACGGGTTCGGTGCGTTGGTCGACGATGTTCAAAGCGCGGGGCTGGCGCTGGATGCGGAGCACTACCAGATTGCCGCGTTTCAGATCAGCCTGTCGCAAGACATTCGCACAGGGCATGTTGTATTCCTGTTTCCCGAACCGCCCGAAACTGCCGATACGGCGCGCGCGCCGGTGACTGGCAAACATGAAGCGGTTTTGAAACTGGTCCCTGCCCGCATGCAAGTGGTGCTGACGCGCATCCACATTCCGCTTGATAAGGCGCGGGCGCTTCGGCCCGGTGATACTCTTGCAATCTCGTCACAGGCGATGACCTCGGCCGCGCTGGTGGTGGGCGGGGGACATATTGTGGCGCGGGGAAAACTGGGCCAGATGAACGGCTTGCGCGCCATTCGCATTGGCGGTGAGGCGACATCGCTGCACAAACCCGTGGCCCTTCCTGCGCAGGCGGGGCAACCCGCACCACCGCCTAGGGATGTTGCAACAAACACCTCTGCGACATTCGATTTCGAAAGCTCGTTCGATATGGCGCTTGAGGAACTGGCCGCCGATTTGCCGATGGTGCAGACGATCGACAGCGTCTAGCGCTGTGCAGCCGCCGCATCAAGGGTCGGGCGCAGGGCGGACAGATCGTAACCCGCCTGTGCCACTGCCGTCAAAATTGCATCTGCCGGTTGCTGCCCCGCTTGGCTTAAGGCCCAAAGGACGGAACAGCGGGTGCCTGATGCGCAATAGGCCAGAACAGGGCCGTCGGACGCCTCAACAATCGCCATTTGTTGCGCAACGCGGTCCGGGGTCATGGTTTGATGTGTGATCGGCAGAACTTCGAACCGAAGCCCTTGGGCCTCGATCGCAGCGCGCATTGTGTCGGCGTGATGCGACGGGGGCACCTCGTCGTCGGGGCGGTTGCAAATCACGGTGGTGATGCCTGCGGCCTTGATGGCGGCGGCGTCTTCCGGGTCTATCTGCGGGGACACGCTATAGCGGTCAGTGATTGTGCGAATATCCATGTCTCTGACCTACTGCGCTGCTGCGGGTCTGTCCAGCCATGTGCGCAGGCCGGGCATTGCGCTCATTCCGGCGACCATCGCGCCAAGAAACACAAGCCCCTCCATCCCACCATAGCTGAGCGATGCAATCGCAGGGCCGGGGCACAGCCCGACAAGCCCCCAGCCCATGCCGAACAACACCGAGCCAACAACAAGGTTGCGGCCCAGTTTGGGCTCAGGGGCAGGCGGCATGGCATCGCCGGTCAGCGCATAGCGGCGCTTTTCGGCCACGCGCCATGCAATGGCCATGGGCAGGATCGCACCGCCCATCACAAAGGCCAGCGTCGGATCCCAATCGCCGAAGATATCGAGCCAGCCCTGCACTTTGTGGGTGTCGGTCATGCCCGAGACGAACAGACCGGCGCCGAAAAGACCCCCGGCCAGAAATGCAAACAGATTGCGCATCAGATGATCCCCAGAAGATGACGGAACAGAACGACGGTCAAACCGCCCGCGCCGATATAGAACACGGTGGCCACCAGCCCGCGCAGGGACAGGCGCGAAATTCCACAAACCCCATGCCCCGAGGTGCAGCCATTGGCCAGCCGCGTGCCGATGCCGACCAACAGACCCGCCGCAATCAGCAGGGCGAAGTTACTGGTGGCATTGGTTTCTTTCGGTCCTAGTGCTGTAAGAAGGATGAATGGGATCAGCACCAGCCCCGCAAGAAAACTTGCGCGTTCCCACATCGTGCTGCGCCCGCTGCCATCGACCAACCCGCCGATGATGCCGCTGGCCCCCATGATGCGCCCATTGGCAAGCAGATAGACTGCGCCGCCTGTCCCGATCAGCAACCCGCCGACCAGCCCGTAAATCCAATCTGGGTTCATGTTCTTACAATCCGTTTACTGGAATCTTGAGGAAGACTTTGCCGTCAGTGTCCGCAGGCGGCATGTGCCCCGCCCGCATGTTCACCTGAAGCGACGGGATGATCAGTTTTGGCATCGGCAGAGTGGCATCGCGCGTATCGCGCATTTTGACAAAGCTGTCCTTGTCGGCGTTGCCGCCGACATGCACATTCTTGGCCTTCTGGTCGCCGACGGTGGTTTCCCACGCATAGTCTTCGCGGCCCGGTGCCTTGTAATCATGGCCGACGAAAATCCGGGTCTGATCTGGCAAGGCAAGGATTTTCTGAACAGACTCGTAAAGCTGCTCGGACGATCCACCGGGGAAATCACAGCGCGCAGTGCCGAAATCGGGCATGAACAGCGCGTCGCCGACAAAAGCCGCATCGCCCATCACATAGGTCAGACAGGCTGGCGTGTGGCCAGGCGTGTGCAGGACATCGGCGCGCATCTGCCCTATATGAAAGCTGTCACCGTCGACAAACAGCCTGTCGAACTGGCTGCCATCACGTTGAAATTCAGTGCCTTCGTTGAACACCTTTCCGAAGGTGTCCTGCACCACCTGAATGCGGTGGCCGATGCCGATCTTTCCGCCCAGAGCCTTTTGCAGATAGGGCGCAGCGCTCAGATGGTCGGCATGGACATGGGTTTCCAGAAGCCACTGAACCTCTAATCCGCTTTCCCGAACAAAGGCGATAAGCGCGTCCGCAGACCGGGTGTCTGTGCGACCGGAAGCATAGTCAAAATCAAGCACGCTGTCGATGATGGCGCAGGCGCTGCCTTCGGGATCTTGAACGACATAAGAAATGGTATTCGTGGCGTCGTCGAACAATCCTGTGACTTTGGGTGTCATCTTTTCGCTCTCCTTGGTCTGCTCAAACATATATATAAATATGAATATGTCGCAAGGGGGCATGTCGAAGAAAATACGCGCTTTTTGCATGTTTTGCGCGCGACGCAGGACTACGGAGCGCTGCCTGCAGGTGTTCCTGTGGGATCGGACAAAGAGGCAAGCACGTCATTCTTGCCGATCACTCCTATCGGGATGCCGCGGTCAACCACGACAAGATCGATATCGCTGGTCACCAGCGTCGACATCACTTCCTGCACCCGCGCGTCTGCGTCGACATGTGGGGCATTCGCGGTGGGCGTGCCGGGGCGCATCACATCGCGCGCGCGCAGCACACCAAGCGGGTTCATATGTGTGACGAAATCGGCGACGTAATCGTTTGACGGGTTGCGGAAAATCTCTTGCGGGGTGCCGCATTGCACGATCCGCCCACCTTCCATGATGGCAATCCGATTGCCGATCTTGAATGCCTCATCAAGATCGTGGCTGACAAAGATGATCGTGCGCTTGAGCCGCTGTTGCAACTCCAACAGCTCGTCCTGCAATTTCGTGCGGATCAGCGGATCAAGTGCCGAAAACGGCTCGTCCATCAAAAGGATAGGCGCATCCGTGGCAAAGGCGCGGGCCAGTCCGACGCGCTGTTGCATGCCACCGGACAGCTCTGCCACCTTGCGATCGGCCCAGTCGGACAGCCCGACAAGCGCGAGCTGGTGTTCAACCCGGTCTTTGCGTTCCGCCTTGGACTGCCCCCCCAGTTCAAGACCAAGCCCCACGTTTTCGCGCACCGTTCGCCAAGGCAGCAGACCGAATTGCTGAAACACCATCGCCACATGGCGCAGGCGAACCTCGCGCAGCACCTCGGGGGACGCGTTGGTCACGTCCACCAAACTTTTTCCGTCATGCACCCGCACGCAGCCCCGCGCGACCGGGTTTAACCCATTGACTGCTCGCAAAAGCGTGGATTTTCCAGACCCGGACAGGCCCATGAGAACAAGGATTTCACCCTCGGACACGGACAGCGAACAATCATGCACACCCAGAACCTGTCCAGTTCCGCGCTGAATGTCGCCGCGATCTTGGCCCGCATCCATCAGCGGTAAGGCGGTGTCGGGTTTGTCGCCAAACACGATGGATACATTGTCGAATTCAACGCGAATGTTGCTCATTTCGGACGCTCCATTCGCAGCATCCGGTCAAGGATGATTGCCACGACCACGATCACGAAGCCGCTTTCGAACCCGCGCGCCGTGTTCACTTGGTTGAGCGCGCGCACCACTGGCACACCCAAACCGTCCGCGCCCACAAGGGCCGCGATCACCACCATCGACAGCGACAGCATGATCGTCTGGTTCAGCCCCGCCATGATCTGCGGCAACGCAGAGGGCAGTTCGACCTTCCAAAGCAATTGCGATTTTGTTGCGCCAAACGCCTCTGCCGCTTCGATCAAGGGGGTCGGGGTCGAACTGACGCCAAGATGGGTCAACCGGATTGGGGCGGGCAACACAAAGATCACCGTGGCGATCAGGCCCGGCACCATACCGATGCCGAAAAACACAATTGCTGGAATAAGATAGACAAAGGTTGGCAAGGTTTGCATGAGGTCCAGAACCGGACGCATCCATGCATAAAGCCGGGGCCGGTGCGCCACTGCTATGCCGATGGGCACACCGATGCCCATGCACACGACACAGGCCGACAGGACAAGGGTCAGGCTTTCGGTTGTTTCCTCCCAATAGCCCTGGTTGATGATAAACAGGAACCCGACCGCCACGAACAGCGCGACCTTCCAACTGCGTTGCAGATAATAGGTCAGCGCTACAAACACTCCGATGATCACCAGCGGATGTGGCGTTTGTAACAGCCACAAAAAGCCGTCGATCATTGCCTCAAGCGCGTCTGACAACGCGTCGAAAAAGAACGCTCCGTTGCTTTCAAGCCAGTCAAACGCTGTGCCGGCGGTTTTCCCGACCGGGATCTTGTGGTCCGTCAACCAATCCATGAAACGTCCTTATTGGTGAGGGTCGAAAGGGCGGCGCAAAGCCGCCCCGCCGCCTTTACTGAAGCGCGGCTTTGACCGCGGCTATGGCGTCGCCGCCATCCTTTGCGGTCACGCCGTCAAGCCAAGCCATATACGCATCCGGGTTCGCCTGAAGCCATGCAGTGGCCGCGTCGCGCGCCTCTTCACCATCATTCAAGATTGCGCCCATGATCTCGTTTTCCATGGCCAACGTGAATTCGAGGTTGTTGAGCAGCGCACCGACATTGGGGCAAGCATCGACATAGCCTGCGGTGGTGTTGGTAAACACTGTCGCGCCGCCAAGGTTGGGCCCGAACCAGTCATCGCCGCCTTCAAGATAGGTCATGTCGAAATTCGCGTTCATCGGGTGCGGCTCCCAACCCAGGAACACAACGGGCTCTCCCCGTTCATCGGCGCGCGCGACCTGCGCCAGCATCCCCTGTTCGGAGCTTTCAACCACGTCGAACCCGTCAAGATCAAACGCGTTGGCCGCGATCATGTCCATGATCAGGCGGTTGCCATCGTTGCCAGGTTCGATGCCGTAAATCTCGCCTTCCAGCGCATCGCGCTGTGCGGCAATCGCGGCAAAACTGGTGATGCCCAGATCGGCACCGGCCTTGTTGGTGGCCAACGTGTATTTCGCGCCTTCGAGGTTCGCGCGTACCGTGTCGACCGTGCCCGCCTCGCGGTACGGGGCGATGTCGGCCTCCATCGTTGGCATCCAATTGCCAAGAAATACATGCACATCGCCTTCGGCCAGCGCGGTGTATGTCACGGGAACCGACAGCACTTTGATGTCGGTGTCATAGCCAAGCGCATCCAGCACCACCGTTGTGGCCGCGGTTGTTGCGGTGATGTCGGTCCAGCCAACATCGGAAAAAACAATCGTGTCGCAATTGGCCGACGCGGCCCCGGCGGCGCAGATCGCGAGTATGGAAAGTGAGGATTTCATCATGTGATTTTGTCTCCCTGAACAGAGGTCGGTTTTTTGTTGATTGACGCGTCAATTAAAAACGCCATACGGTCCGGACGTCAAACCCCAGATCAAGGAGTCGTACGTGCCGAAGCTCGGGATGGAGCCTATACGCCGCGAGGCATTGGTGAAAGCAACGATTGCAGAGATCGGGCAGGCGGGGTCTTTGGATGTGACCGTGGCCCAGATCGCGCGCCGTGCGGGCATGTCGTCGGCGCTGGCGCATCACTATTTTGGTGGCAAGGATCAGATCTTCCTCGCTGCCATGCGTCACATTCTTAGCCTTTATGGGGCCGAAGTGCGCGGCGCGCTGATCATGGCGCAGGGCCCGCGCGCGCGGATCGAGGCGGTCATCCGCGCCGGGTTTTCCAGTTCCAACTTCCGGCGTGAAGTGATTGCCGCGTGGCTGAATTTCTACGTTCTGGCGCAGTCGGACGCTCAGGCACACCGCCTGCTGACGGTCTATCAGCGACGGTTGCATTCGAACCTGCTTTACAATTTGCGCCCCTTGATTGGCGCGCGTGCCGCCGAAGTTGCGCTGCGTATCGCGGGCCTAATTGACGGGCTTTATCTGCGTGAAGCCCTGCGCAAAGAACTGCCCTCAGGGGATGAGGCAACGCGTCAGGTTTTAACGGCGCTTTCCCACGAACTCACTCAAGCAGACAGGGGTCCAGTTGCATGAGCTACGACACACAGCCCAAAGCGAGCCATTTCATTGACGGTGCCTATGTTGAAGACACCAGCGGGGTGCCGATTCCGGTGATCTTTCCGGCCACCGGCAAACAGATAGCCACGGTCTATGCCGCCACACCCGCCATCGTCGATCAGGCCCTCGCGTCGGCGCACCGCGCGCAAAGGCAATGGGCGGCGATGTCTGGCACTGAACGGGGCCGTATCCTGCGCCGTGCCGCCGACATGATGCGCGACCGCAATCACGATCTGTCGGTGCTGGAAACCTATGACACCGGAAAGCCGTATCAGGAAACCATCGCGGTGGATGCCACCAGCGGGGCAGACGCATTGGAATATTTCGGTGGCTTGGCCGGGAGCCTGACCGGCGAACACATCCAGTTGGGCGAAGACTGGGTCTATACCCGCCGCGAACCATTGGGCGTTTGCGTAGGCATCGGCGCGTGGAACTATCCGACCCAGATCGCCTGCTGGAAAGGCGCGCCCGCGCTGGCTTGTGGCAATGCTATGGTGTTCAAGCCGTCGGAAATGACACCGCTTTGCGCGTTGAAAGTGGCGGAAATCCTGCACGAGGCGGGCCTGCCCGCGGGGATTTACAACGTGGTTCAAGGGCTTGGTGAGGTAGGTGCATCCCTTGTCACCGATCCGCGGGTGGCGAAGGTGTCTCTCACGGGGTCCGTGCCCACGGGCAAGAAAGTGTACGCAGCGGCGGCGGCGCAGATGAAGCATGTCACGATGGAGTTGGGCGGCAAATCGCCCTTGATCATTTTTGACGATGCCGATCTGGACAACGCGGTGGGCGGGGCGATCCTGGCTAATTTCTATTCCTCCGGGCAGGTTTGTTCGAACGGGACGCGGGTATTTGTGCACGAAGGCATTAAAGAAGCGTTTCTGAAACGGCTGACCGAGCGCCTGTCAAATGCCGTGATCGGGGATCCGATGGACGAGGCCACGAATTTCGGCCCGATGGTTTCCGAGAAACAAATGAAAATCGTCCTCGATTATATCGAAAAAGGCGAAAATGAAGGCGCGCGTTTGGTCACTGGTGGCAAGCGGCTGAACCGCGACGGATTCTACCTGCAACCTACTGTTTTCGCGGATGTAACCGATGATATGATCATCGCCCGTGAAGAGATTTTCGGCCCTGTGATGGCGGTGCTTGATTTCTCTTCTGAAGAAGAGGCGATAACCCGCGCCAACGCAACGGAATTTGGCTTGTCGGCAGGCGTGTTCACCCGCGACTTGTCGCGGGGCCACCGGGTTATTGCGCAGCTTGAGGCGGGATCGTGCTTTATCAACTCCTACAATGACGCCCCCGTTGAGGCACCGTTTGGTGGTACAAAAATGTCTGGTGTCGGGCGCGAAAACTCGAAGGCTGCGATCAACCATTACAGCCAATTGAAATCCGTCTACGTCCGTATGGGTGACGTTGAGGCCCCGTACTAAGGCACTGAAATGCAAGCGGATTACGTAATAACTGGTGCAGGCTCTGCGGGCTGTGCTATGGCATACCGCCTGTCCGAAGCAGGGCGGTCGGTGATCGTTATTGAACATGGCGGCACCGATGTCGGACCATTCATCCAGATGCCGGGTGCGCTCAGCTATCCGATGAATATGAAGCGGTACGACTGGGGATATAAGACGGAACCCGAGCCGCATCTTGGCGGTCGCCAGCTTGCGTGTCCACGGGGCAAGGTCATTGGGGGATCGTCGTCGATCAATGGCATGATCTATGTGCGCGGTCATGCGCGTGATTTCGACCTTTGGCGCGATCAGGGTGCGACGGGCTGGGGCTATGCGGATGTTCTGCCCTACTATCAGAGACTTGAAAGCTGGCATTCAGGCGGTCATGGCGGCGACACTGCATGGCGTGGCAGTGACGGCCCGCTGCATGTGACGCGCGGCGCGCGTGACAATCCGCTCACCCGCGCTTTCGTTGAGGCGGGTGCACAGGCAGGATACGGTGTGACCGGCGATTACAATGGGCAACGTCAGGAGGGAGTTGGACCCTTCGATATGACGGTCTGGCAAGGGGCGCGCTGGTCTGCGGCCAAGGCGTATTTGCGGCCTGCGTTGAAGCGCGAAAACTGTCGCCTTGTCAGAGGCTTTGCGCGGAAAGTTGTGATTGAAGACGGGCGCGCGATTGGCGTGGAAATTGAACAAGGCTCTGAGATCAAGGTGATCCGCGCTGATGTTGAAGTGATTGTTGCCGCTTCGGCCATCAATTCCCCGAAATTGTTGATGCTTTCTGGTATTGGTCCGGCGGCGCATCTGCGCGACACGGGGATTGACGTGGTCGCGGACCGGCCCGGTGTGGGGCAGAATTTGCAGGACCACCTTGAGGTCTACGTGCAGGCGGCGGCCAGCCAGCCGGTCAGCCTTTTCAAGTATTGGAACCTTTTGGGCAAAGCCTATGTCGGGGCGCGGTGGCTGCTCACAAAAACTGGGCCGGGTGCATCGAACCAGTTTGAATCATGTGGCTTTATTCGGTCACGAGCGGGCGTGGAGTACCCGGATTTGCAAATTCATTTTCTGCCGATTGCTGTTCGCTATGACGGGCAAACAGCGGCTGAAGGGCATGGGTTTCAGGCGCATGTTGGGCCGATGCGTTCGCCGTCTCGAGGGGCGGTGACGCTGGCGTCAGCGGACCCCAAAGCGGACCCTCGGATTTTCTTCAATTACATGAGCCATGAGCAGGATTGGATCGACTTTCGGCAGGGCATCCGTCTGGTCCGGGAGATCTTTGCGCAGGACGCGTTCAAGCCTTATTTCAAGCATGAAATTCAGCCGGGGCATGCCGCGCAAAGTGATGACATGCTTGATGATTTTATCCGCGAACACGCCGAAAGCGCGTATCATCCCTGTGGAACCTGCAAGATGGGAGCAAAAGACAATCCTATGGCAGTAGTTGACCCGGAATGCCGGGTGATCGGGGTGGATGGGTTGCGGGTCGCGGACAGTTCGATTTTCCCTCGGATCACCAATGGCAATCTGAATGCGCCATCGATCTTGGTTGGAGAGAAGGCGTCGGATCATATTCTTGGGAAACCCGCGCTGCCGATGGGAAATCTAGAGCCATGGATTCATCCCAAATGGCAGACGCAGCAACGTTGAGCTGTGTGGCTTGGAGTTGGATACAATCGTTCGATTTGATTTGTTGAAGTGAGGCTGGTGCTAAAATAGTGGGAAAGACGCTTCATTTTGGTAAATTCGCGCGGGTCCGAACCAAAATCAAAGTTGTGTGGAACCAATTAGGTCTCTCGCGGGGCTGTCGCTGCAATGGCCTGTCACACGCGCCCTGAATCACGTATGACGCGCGCATGAACGAGTCGATGTCCGACATGATTGCCTGTCCCAAGTGTGATGCGTTGCATAATGTGCCAAGCCTTGCGATTGGCGCAGAGGCGAAATGCGTGCGCTGTGGAACGGTTCTGATGGCACCGCGCGAGGGGGCGATGACGCGGATCGTTATGCTGTCGGCGACGGGGCTGATCCTTATGGTCGCTGCCGTGTTTTTCCCGTTTCTGGAACTCAGCACACACGGGCTTGGCCGCAAAAGCTCGGTCTTCGACGCAATTTTTGCGTTCTCGGACGGGTTGATGCTGCCTCTGTCCTTCGCGGTGGCGGCGTTGATCGTGGTGCTGCCGATCCTGCGCTTTGCCGCGCTGATCTATGTGTTTGCGCCAATGGCGCTGGGCTGGAGCCCGGCCCGACGCGCCAAAGGCGTATTCAGAATGGCCGAAGCGATCCGGCCCTGGGCCATGGCCGAGATTTTCATCATCGGTGTCGCGGTGGCATTGGTCAAGGTGGCGGGTCTGGCGCAGGTGACGTTGGGACCGGCCTTTTGGGCGTTCGTGGGATTGGTGATTATCACCGTCCTTAAGGATAATTTCATGTGTCGGGTGACAGTATGGCAAACGCTGAACGCGCGCAGCCCGTCCTGACGGCGCGCGCCGCCGGGCTCGTGGGATGTGCCGAATGTGGGCACGTGCACCCGCTTGGAACCGAAAGCTGTTCGGTCTGCGGGTCGCGCCTTGTGAGCCGCGATGTGGCCAGTCTGCAACGGGTCTGGGCGTGGCTGATTGCCGGGATGGTCGTCTATATTCCGGCCAATGTGTACCCGATGTTGCGGACGTCGACCTTGGGCCATGTGCAGGAAAGCACGATCGTCGGCGGTGTGTTCGATCTGATCGATCATGGCGCGTTCGGGGTGGCGTTGATCGTGTTTGTCGCGTCAGTCATCATCCCGGTGAGCAAATTTATCGCCATTTCCTATCTGGCGTTGCGGGTGCAGCGCGGCAAGCCCGGCACGGCAAACCATTTTCACCTGTACGAGTTCGTCGAATTCGTGGGCCGCTGGTCGATGATCGACGTTTTTGTCGTGGCCATTCTGTCAGCTTTGGTGCAGCTGAATTTTGTGGCCACCATCAATCCCGGAATCGCGGCTGTCAGCTTTGCGCTGTCGGTTGCATTTACGATGATTTCGGCAAATAGCTTTGATCCCAGACTGATCTGGGACGCCCCGCGTGAAGGATAAATGGTTTGAACGATATACCTCCCTCTGCTGCTGACATGACGGTCACCCCCCGCAAAAGATCGGTGCTGCGCAACCTGTCTTTGGTCTGGTTGGTTCCGGTCTTTGCGCTCGTGATTTCGTTGGGCATCGCGTGGCAGAATTTCGCGGATCGCGGGACGTTGATCGAGATTTCCTTTGCCAATGCGTCGGGTGTTGTCGCGGGCGAAACCACGCTGCGGTACCGGGATGTCGTGGTCGGGACGGTTGAGGATGTGACCTTTACCGAGGACCTGCGCAACGTTTTGGTGCAGGCGCGGATCGATAAAGACGTACACCCGTTCATTGACGAGGATGCGCTTTTCTGGGTGGTGCGCCCCGAGGTTTCGGCGCGCGGGATCAGCGGGTTGGCCACGGTGTTGTCCGGGGTCTATATTGAAGGCGCGTGGGACAATGTTGCGGGGACTCCGGCGTTTGAATTTCGTGGTTCCACATCGCCCCCGTTGAACCAGCCGGGCCGCCCCGGCCGCAGGATCACACTGGCCACGGATGATGGTACGACGATTTCTTACGGTTCGCCGGTGCTGTTTCGCGGCGTCGAGGTGGGTCGGCTTGAGACACCGCGGCTGTCGGCGGATGGGCGCACGGTGTTGGTGGATGCGTTCATCGACTCGCCGCATGACCTTCGGCTGACGCAGGCGACACGGTTCTGGGACACGTCCGGGTTCGAGATGTCGTTTGGCGCGTCCGGTTTCGCTGTGGATTTCGACAGCCTTGCATCGCTGGTCACCGGGGGCGTCGAATTTGACAATGTCTACGACAACGGCGGCCCGTTGCCATCCAGCTATGTGTTCACGCTTTACGGAGCCGAAGACGACGCGCGGCGCAACACCTTGGTGCGCGGCCCGTCGCAAGGTGTACCGTTTGCGATCCAGTTTTCTGAGTCGGTGAATGGGTTAGAAGCTGGTGACGATGTGACGTATCAGGGGCTTGAGGTGGGGGTGGTCACCGAATTGCGGTCACGCATCGTCGAAACGCAGCTTGGGCCTGAATTGTCTTTGTTGGTGAGCGTGTCAATTGACCCGCAGCGTATGGGTTTGGCTGCTGGCGCGTCGCCTGACGAAACAGTGGATTTTTTCCGCTTTGCCGTTGAGACCGGCATGCGCGCGCGCTTGGCGACCGAAAGTTTGCTCAGTAGTGATTTGCGCATTGAGCTGGTGGTGTTGGACGATGCGCCAACCGGCCAGTTGATCGAGGCCGAGGGCGAAATC
The DNA here is from genome assembly GCF_051251565.1 of Marivita sp. Lineage (GTDB taxonomy): Bacteria > Pseudomonadota > Alphaproteobacteria > Rhodobacterales > Rhodobacteraceae > Marivita. The sequence continues at coordinate 23,187 of NZ_JBPOFB010000012.1, forward strand.
CCGCGTTTGCCGAGCATCGACTCCAACCTGTCGGATTTCACCGCAACAGCCGAAGGCGTGCTCGAACGGATCAACGCGCTGCCCATCGAAGAGGTGATGCAGCAGGCCATCAACCTGATGGAAGCGTTTGAACAGCTTGCGCGCAACGAAGACCTGCAACGCGTGCCGGGATCGGCGGTGGCGCTGATCGACGACACACGCGCGCTTGTTGGCAGCGAGGCGCTTCAGGCAATCCCCGCCCAGCTTGAAGCGGTGGTTGCGGATCTGTCGCAATTGGTGGCCGAGGTGCGCGACGGCGGCGCCGTTGGATCGCTGAACAGCGCGTTTGCGCGTCTGGATGCAGCGATGGCCGATATTGCGCTGGCGTCGCAGGATGCGCCGGCGCTGACTGCGAACCTCAAGAAGATCACCGAGACAGATATCCCTAACCTGTTGAACGAACTCGAAGCGGTGGCGACCACGGCCAGCGCACTTGAGTTGCAGGCGCTTGTGGATAGTGCGACAGGCACGCTCACCCGCGTGGATGCGCTTTTGGGCAGCGACGACACGATGGAGCTTCCGGGTACGCTCAACGATGCGCTGACCGAGATGCGTTTGGCGCTGTCAGAATTGCGCGAAGGCGGGGTGGTCGAGAACCTGAACGCAACGCTGCAATCGGCGTCAGATGCCGCCGGATCGGTGGCCGCCTCTGTTGAAGACCTGCCGCAATTGACGGCGCGCCTTGAGCGGTTGGTTGCCGAGACGGAAACGGTGGTCCGGTCTTATGGTGATCGGTCGGACTTCAACGCTCAGACGCTTTCGGCGCTGCGCGAAGTACAGAATGCGGCAAAGTCGATTTCGGAATTGGCCCGCGCCATTGAGCGTAGTCCCAATTCGCTGATCTTTGGCCGCTGAGAAAGGACGTATGAGTATGACCGTTTTGAATTTGCGCAGCTTGGCTGTCGTCATGGTTTTGCCCTTGGCAGCATGTAGCGGGACGGGCACTGCACGCTATCTGATTGACGCACCGGTGGCGTCAGGGGCAGAGACGCGTGTGTCGGTCACCAGCGTTGAACTGCGGGATGTGTCGCTGCCCAGCCATGCCTCGGGCGCCGAGATCCTAATCCGCGAAGAGGGCGGCGCGCTGCGTCCCTTGGGGGACGCGGTCTGGGCAGATGACCCTGAACGCGCAGTAACCGGCGCATTGGCGCAATTGCTTGATGATCGCAGCACGGCGACCGTGTCGGCAGAACCTTGGCCGTTGCAGGACGGTCCGGCAGCCCGACTGGATGTGCGCATCGACAAGATGCTGGCCACTGCTGCGGGCGTGTTTGAGATCACAGGGCAGGCGGCTGTCAGCGCTGTGGACGGCACGCCGCGCGAACGGGTCGAACGCTTTGCCATCGCGGTGCCCCTCACCGAGATCACGGCGGGTGCGGTGACAGAGGCGCAGGGACGTGCGCTTGTGGCGTTGTCGGACGAACTGATCGGGTTGATGCGCTAGTCTGATGGGGTTGATTCCGTCCACGCTGCCCGACCTTCTGGATCACGGGTTTGATACCGTGATCGACGTGCGCAGCCCGGCGGAATATGCCGAAGACCATGTGCCCGGCGCGATCAACCTGCCGGTTCTTGATAATGACGAACGCGCGCGGGTGGGCACGATCTACAAGCAGGTCAGCCCGTTTGACGCGCGCAAGATCGGGGCGGCGTTGGTGTTTCGCAATGCAGCGCATCATGTGGACACCGCGCTGATGGGCTATGGCGGGGCATGGAAGCCTTTGGTCTATTGCTGGCGCGGCGGACAGCGGTCTGGGTCGTTTACGTGGCTTCTCAAGGAAATTGGCTGGCGCGCGGACCTGATCCAAGGCGGCTACAAAACTTACCGCCGTCTGGTGGTCGAGATGCTGCACACCAGCGTGTTGCCCTATAAATTTGTGCAACTGGGCGGCTATACCGGGACGGCCAAGACCGAACTGTTGCCGTTGTTGGCCAAACGCGGAGTGCAGGTGATCGACCTTGAGGGTTTGGCAAATCACCGGGGGTCGTTGCTGGGCTCAATGGGCGTGCAGCCGTCGCAAAAGGCGTTTGAGAGCGCCTTTGCGGGTCAAATCTGCCGCCTTGATCCATCGCGGCCCGTGCTGGTCGAAGCGGAAAGCAGCAGGATCGGTCAGGTACTTTTGCCGCCCTCGCTTTGGGATGCGATGAAGTCAGCCCCTTGGATCGAGGTCGCCGCCCCGCTTGAGGCGCGGACCGCGTATCTGGTGCAGGCCTACGCCGACATTCTTGCGGACAGCGCCGCGTTAGAGGCAAAACTGGCCCCGCTCAAGGCGCATCGCGGAGAGGCGTTGCTGGCCCGGTGGCGCGAGTTAAGCCACGCGGGCGACACCGCCGCCCTGACCCGGTCGTTGATGGAAGACCATTACGATCTGGCCTATGCCAAATCGATGAAGGCGATGGCACCCAATGTCATCGCCCGCGTTGAAACGGATGGCTTGTCTGCGCCGCATCTGGATCAGATCGCATCTCAGGTTGAGGCGGTGCTTCAGGCGATGTCGATCTGACCCACCGGGCCTGTTTTCAAATGACCGATGATTGCCGTGTTTGGATGGCCCGCTGTGCGCAGGGCTGTGACGATGTCTTCGGCCTGATCCTGTGGCACAGCAGCCAGCAACCCACCGCCAGTTTGCGGATCAAACAGCAGGCGGGTGTGCGGGCTGTCGGGAATGTTTGAAAATCCAGCGCGATTGTTCGCGTAAAGCGAAGAATGTTCTCCGCGTTCGGACATCTCCAGCGCACCCGGCAAAAGCGGAATGGTTGTGAGCGTCAGCAGGGCCGACAGGTTTGACGCGGCACAGATGTTCTGTGTGTGCCCGGCAAGACCAAACCCGGTGACATCGGTCATGGCTTGTGCCACCGCGCGCAAGATATGCGCAGCGGTTTTCTGGCCGTGCTGCATGGCCTCCAATGCGGACGCCACATCCGCGCCGCGCGCCTTGCCCGACATAAGGGCCGCCATGATCACGCCTGTGCCGATGGGTTTCGTGAGGATCAACGCGGCCCCGTCTTGCGCACCGCTCAGAGTGATCGGCGTTTGATCGCAAAGCCCGGTCAGGGCCAACCCGATGGACAGCTCATCCCCGATGGTGCTGTGGCCACCGACGATTTCGGCACCGGCTTCTTGCAGGATTGCTTGGGCCGCGTTCAGGATTTCGGTCAGGCTGCGTTGCGCCAGCGTGTCTGACAGGCGCGGCAGCGTGATCGACAGGGTCGCGGCCTGCGGATTGGCCCCCATCGCCCAAATGTCGCCAAGCGCGTGCTGGGTTGCGATGCGCGCCATGACCGCCGGATCTGCCCAAAAGCTGCGCAGGTGATCGGTGGTGAACACCTGCTGCGCGCCGCCTGTTGTGAGCAGCGCCGCATCATCGCCGGGCAGAGAGGTGATGTCCGACCGCTGCACCGGCGCAAGGGTTGAGAGCGCGGCAGAAAGCGCATCACGCCCCAGCTTTGCGCCGCATCCGCCGCACAATGGCTTGGGGCCCATCGCATCCCGCATTCCCGTGGCGCGGGGGTAGGGCAAGGCAGGCACGGGCATCCGGGGCAGGTCGTTGAACTGATCCATGAATTTTCGGTCGATGCGGTCTTTCCAGCCCCAGACCCACGCACCCTTAAAGGTCAGACCAAAGCGATCTCCAAGGGCTGATTTTTTGCCGAGCGAGATAAGCTTTAGGTAATCATTTTGTGGAATGTAGGATTCCAGAGCGCCACGAGAAAGCGAGGACAACAGGTTGTTAAGTAAAACGGGCGCTTGTCGCACGGCATAGACCCCCGCCTTGGGCCGCGGGGATTGGGCCATATGTGCGCAATCACCCACCGCAAAGATACGCGGATCGCTGGTTTGCAGGCGGTGGTTCACGGTCAGAAAACCGTCATGGGTGGCAAGACCCGTGTCGGTGAGCCACGCGTAGGGCCGCGCGCCAGCCGCGCCCGTGATAAAGTCCGCAGTGATGGTGCGACCATCGTTCAGGTGCACGGTGTTCGCGCTCAGGTGGGTGATGGCCGCATTTTCGTGCAGCACAATGTTGAGCGTGGTCATCGCGTCGCGCAGGGCATGGGCACTTTTGGCAGGCAGGGCCGACAGCACGGTTGCGGTGTCGATCAGGTGGATCGTGCACGGGCGGTTGCGCTGGGTCAGGGCATGGGACATCGCCATGGCAAGCTCTGCTCCGGCCACGCCGCCGCCGATGATGGCAACGTCCGTCGGGCCATCGCCGTTGCGGAACGCGTCCCATTTGGCGGCGAAGGGGCCAAGCGGTTTCGCCGGCACAGCATGTTCGGTGAACCCGGGCAGCGCGGGCATGTCCGAGGTGATGCCGACATCGACGGAACAGACGTCAAATCCTATGGGCGGGTGGGTGTCGATCTGGAGGTGCCCCGCAGTGGGATCAATGCCTGTGACCGACCCGATGATCAGACGCGCGCCTGCGAACTGCGCCAGTTTGACAAGGTCGATGTCCAGCTGATCGCGGCTGTAGTGACCGGCGACAAAACCGGGCAGCATCCCGGAATAGGGCGCTGTTGGGCCGGGGTTGACAAGGGTCAGCCGCGCACCGGGCAGCGGTTTCATCGCCCATTTGCGCAGGACCAGCGCATGGGTGTGCCCGCCGCCGATCAATACGAGGTCTTGGCTAAGTGGCAGGGGCGCGGTGTGCATGGGGCGTGTCCTTTGGTCGTTGGACCGGGCTTAGCATGCGGAAGCGGGCACGCCCATGCGACGGGCGGTCAACTTTCGTAACGTGTTTGTCCGCGCCGATTGGCATCGACGGGCAGCGTCACGTGCAAGGGTTGATGCGCGCGCTGCGGGCAGGCGGTGCGGGGGCAGACATGGCAGCTTGTCCCGATCTGGGCAAACAGCGTGGTGTCCTCCATGTTAAACCGCTGCGCCGCGCCGATGCGGTGGGCCTGTTCGGTGTCGCAGCCGATGGCCACAACAAGGCGGCGTTCCTGAAGGCGTGCGCCCACAACCGGCCGGTCCGAGGTGCGGGACAGGGTGAAGAAGCGGCCACCATCGGGCATTTCCACGAATTGCGGCAGCAGTTGACCGGGCACCTGAAACGCGCCGTGGATGTCCCAGACCGGGCAGGCCCCACCCTCTTCTGCAAGGCTGATCGTGGTTGCGTTAAAGCGTTTGGACACATTGCCCGCGCGGTCCACCCGCAGGAAAAAGAACGGGATGCCGCGCTGGCCGTCGCGTTGCAGCGTGGTCAGGCGTTGGCAGACCATCTCAAAGCTGACGCCAAAGCCCGAGATGATGCGGTCGATGTCATAGCGCGTTGCCTCGGCCAATGTCAGGAAATCCGCGTAGGGCATTAGCAAGGCCGCTGCGAAATAGTTGGTTAGCTCCACTGTTAGGCGTGCGCGGCCTGCATCGGCGGTGATGCCGCTGGCGACGACATAGCTTTGCACGGTGTCGCGGGCCTCTAGCAAACCAATCACATGAGCGAGCTGAAACACGCGGTTCGGATGATCCAGCGCTTCGGACAGGTGCACAATGCCATCGGTTTCGCGGAACAGGCGCAGCGCGCCGGGCATGTCCGACAGTTTTTTCACCGTGCAGGTGACGCTGTGTTCCAGCCGCAAATGGCGTTTGAGCAGCGCGTACATGTCGTCATGCGATCCGCCCAGCCGAGCGCGCAGGTCTTCGGCTTGCCGTTCCAGCGGGTCAAAGTGGTTTTCATGTGCGCGGAATACATCATGGATCGCGGTTTCCGGCGTCTTGAACCGCAGGTCACCCCCTGCGGTTTGTCCTGCAAGGCGGCGAAATTGTTCGGCCATGGACCTATGGGTCTTATGCAGGTGCAAGAATCGGTCTACGAGGGTGGGCGCGTGATCCAGTGCACCGCGCAATTCAGTCAGGTCGGGCGGTTCGTCGCCAAACACCGGGTCGCGCACGGCGGCGCGCAGATCGGCGAGCCTGGTCGCTTCGGTGTTGCTGACCAGGCTGCGCATGTCCACGCCGTAAGCTTCGGTCAAGGCGACAAGCACTTGCACCGATAAGTTGCGCTGGTTGTTTTCCAATAGGTTAACATAGGCCGCAGAGATTCCGAGCCGCTGTGCCATTTCGGCCTGCGTGTGCTTGTTCTGACGGCGGAGTTGCCGCAATTGCGGGCCAATGAAGGTTTTGCTCATGTTCACAACATTACAAAAATCCTTTTTTTTATGGCAAGAATTAACATGATGACCGCATTAATCGTGAAATTATATTTCGTGAGGGTATCTATCGTCCAAGCCTGAGGGAGGATTAGTGGTCAAAGCCGCCGACGGGAGCGGGCTTTTTGATCGGGAGGATATTACATGATCTACAAACTGACACGTCGTGCAGCTTTGGCGGGTGTTGCGTCTATCGCATTGATCGCAACGGGGGTCATATCGGCGCTGGCCGAAGGGTGGAAGCCGCAAAAGCCGATTGAAATGGTCATTATGGCGGGTCAGGGCGGCGGTGCCGACCGTCTTGCGCGGCTCTTCCAGTCGATCATCCAAAAGGAAAACCTTGCCTCAATGCCGGTTCTGCCGGTGAACAAGGGCGGCGGATCGGGTGCCGAGGCGCTGCGCTACCTCAAAGACAATGAGGGCGACGCGCACAAGATCATGGCGACGTTGAACAGCTATTACACCACGCCGCTGCGCACCGATATCGGCGTTGACATCGAAGAGTTCCAGCCGATTGCGCGCATGGCGCTGGATACGTTCGTGCTTTGGGTCAATGCCGACAGCGATATCACCACAATCGAGGAATATGTCGCTGCGGTAAAGGCGGCCGGCACCGAATGGAAAATGGGCGGCACCGGCACCGGGCAGGAAGACAGTCTTGTGACTGCAATGCTCGAAAAGGAATTTGGCATCGAAGTGACGTATGTGCCGTTTGGTGGCGGCGGTGATGTGGCCAAGAACCTTGTCGGTGGACATATCGACAGCTCGGTCAACAACCCGTCCGAAGCGATGGGGTTCTACAACGCCGGAAAGCTGCGCCCGATTGTTGCGTTCACCGAGGACCGGATTAGTGGGTTCGCGGACGTGCCGACCGCGACCGAGCTTGGGCATGACATCGTTTACACGATGCAGCGGTCTTTCGTGGCCCCCAAGGGAATGCCCGCCGAAGCGGTGGCCTATTACACCGAGATGTTCCGCAAGGTCGCCGAGACCGAGGAATGGCAGACCTACATGTCGGAGCAGGCTCTGATGGGCGATTTCCTGACCGGCGATGCGCTTCAGGCATATTTCCTTGAAGAGCGGGAAAAGCATGCCGCGATCCTCGCGGATATGGAAGGCGATGGGTCGTCGTGATCCCAATCGCGTTGTGACGGGGTGACCAGAGGCCGGGGTGCAGACCGCCCCGGCCATTTTTCGCCAAACCGGATCGGGTCATCCGGGAAATGATTTTCAAGATTTCGAAGGAGACTGCGATGCTTGTTGCGGACAGAGTGATCGCCATCGCCATCATGGCGCTATCGGCCTATTTCATGTGGCACGCCACGGCGTTGCCGATCGGGTGGAACGGCATGACCGGCGGACCGGGTGGCGGTGCATTTCCGTTCTGGCTATCGCTGGTGATGCTGTTGTCCGCTGCCGGCGTGTTGGTGCGCAGCCTGATGCAGGCCCCGTCATCGCAGCATTTCTTTGACAGTCAGATGTTGCGCAGCGTGCTCGCGGTCGTCATCGCGCTTTTCGTGACCATTGCGCTGATCCCTGTGCTGGGGGCCTATGTGGCGATCCCGCTGTTTATCTTTTGGTATATCCGCATTTACGGCGAGCATGGCTGGGTTTTGACGGCGAGTCTGGCCGTTTGCACGCCGGTATTCTTGTTTTTCTTCTTCGAAGTAACGCTGAAGATCCTGTTGCCCAAAGGCGTGACAGAGCCGCTTTTCTTTCCGCTTTACGCAATGTTCTTCTGATCGGGGTTTGAAATATGGAAACGCTTGGTCTTTTGGCGGATGGGTTTGCGACGTCATTGTCGCCGCTCAACCTTATGATTGTGATTCTCGGCGTGACCGCTGGCCTGTTCATCGGTGCAATGCCCGGGTTGGGATCGGTCAACGGGGTGGCAATTGTTCTGCCGCTGACGTTCATCGTGCCACCCAGTTCGGCGATCATCCTTCTTTGCGCCATCTACTACGGGGCCATGTACGGCGGTGCGATTTCGTCGATCCTGTTAGGCATTCCGGGCGCATCGACGGCGGTGGCGACCACGTTTGACGGGCGACCTATGGCGCAGCAGGGAAAGGCGGGACTGGCCCTGATCGCGGCTGCGGTCGCCTCGTTTGTCGGTGGGACAATTTCGGTTGTGCTGTTCACGCTGTTCGCGGTCCCGCTGGCCGATCTGGCGCTGGCATTTGGCCCGGCGGAAGAATTCGCACTGGTGCTGATGGCGTTTACCACGTTTGTGGGGCTGGGGGGTGATGATAAGCTCAAGACGATCATCATGATCTGCCTGGGTCTGGTGCTGAGCACGGTCGGGCTTGATATGATCTCTGGCCAGCCGCGCCTGATCTTTGGGGATATGCCGGGGTTCTATTCCGGGATCAGCTTTCTGGTGCTGGCCATCGGGGTCTATGGCATCGGTGAGATCCTCTACACCATCGAAACCTCCCGCACCGCACCGCAGGTGACACCCGCCAAAATCACGCTCCGCGATCTGTGGGAGGGGCTGCGGACCATGAACCGGCTGTGGCGGACCATGAGCCTTGGATCGTTCCTTGGCTTTTTCGTCGGCATGTTGCCTGCCGCGGGCGCAACGCCTGCCGCGCTCATGGCCTACGGGATTGCGCGGTCGACGTCGAAAGACCCCAAAAGTTTCGGCAAGGGCAATATCGAAGGTGTGGCTGCGCCCGAAACGGCGAACAACGCGGCCTCAACCGGATCGCTTTTGCCAATGCTGACGCTGGGCATTCCCGGCTCGCCCACCACCGCGCTTTTGCTGGGGGGTATGGTGATGTGGGGGCTGATGCCGGGGCCGATGTTGTTCATTGAACAGCCGGATTTCGTCTGGGGTCTGATTTCATCGCTCTACACCGCAAATTTCGCCGCTGTGGCCATCAATATCGCGCTGATCCCTTTGTTTGTCTGGGCGCTGCGGATGCCGTTTACCGTGCTGTGCGCTATCGTGATCGTGCTGTGCATCGTGGGCGGCTTTGCCCCGAGCCAGAAAATGCACGACGTGTGGCTGATCGCAGGGTTCGGTGTGGCAGGGTATCTGCTGCGCAAGGCGGATTATCCTTTGGCCCCGCTGGTATTGGCGCTTGTGTTGGGGCCGCTGATGGAGAAAAGCTTTCGTCAGACGTTGATTTCCGAGCAGGGCAACGTGCTGGCCTTCATAGAGCGACCTTTGTCGGGGACATTTATTGCCATTGCTGCACTTTTCTTTGTGCTTCCATTGGTTAAGTATCTGCGCAAGGGAGGACGTCGGCGCATTGCTCCGGCGGAATAATCTGAAAACATGACGACGGAGGGGACAGGGCAATGGCAACGAACGTCAAGGCACTGATAGACGGACATGACGCCAGCGCATTGGCGTTGGGGGCACCGGGGCGCGACTGGCTGAGCTATGGCGCGCTGCGCGACCTGTCGGCAGAGGTGCGCGCGTCGCTGCGAGGCTTTGGCATCGGGCCCAGCGACCGGGTGGCGATTGTCCTGGCGAACGGGCCAGAGATGGCATCGGCTTTTGTGACGATTGCGCAGGCCGCGACCACGGCCCCGCTGAACCCGGCCTACCGCGAAGACGAATACGCGTTTTACCTTGATGACCTTGGGGCCAAAGCGATTGTGCTGGCCGATGGCTATGACGGGCCAGCTCTGGCGGCGGCTCAGACCTTGGGCTTGGTGGTGCTGCGTACCGTTGTGGCCGCCGGTGCTGCGGCGGGTGCGTTTACGCTGTCTGCCGATGGAGCGACGGGCGCGGAACTGCCCGACAGTGTGCCGACGGATGACGATGTGGCGCTGATCCTGCACACGTCGGGTACAACATCGCGGCCCAAGATCGTGCCGCTCTTGCAGTCCAATGTCGCGGCGTCGGCGCACAACATCGCGGCGTCTTTGAACCTGACGGCGGCGGATCGCTGCCTCAACGTGATGCCGTTGTTCCACATCCATGGGCTTTTGGCGGCGGTGTCGGCATCGCTGTCCGTGGGTGCGTCGATCTGGTGCGCGCCGGGATTTGATGCGCTGCGGTTCTTTGGCTGGATGAAGGACGCGCGGCCGACATGGTACACTGCCGTGCCGACCATGCATCAGGCGATCCTGAGCCGCGCCGGGCGCAATGCGGATGTGATCGCAGAGGTGCCTTTGCGATTCCTGCGATCATCCTCGGCGTCCTTGCCAGGGCAGGTGATGGAGGCGTTGCACGCAACGTTCCAGGCCCCGGTGATCGAGGCGTATGGCATGACCGAAGCGGCGCACCAGATGTGCTGCAACCCGTTTGACCGGCAAAAGCCCGGCGCGGTGGGTGTGGCCGCTGGCCCAGAAGTGCGCGTGGCGCATGAGGCCGAGAACATGCTGATCGACGGCACCGGCGAGGTGGTGATCTCTGGCCCGAACGTGACACCCGGTTACGAGAGCAACCCGGACGCCAACGCCAAGAACTTCTTTGACGCCGAGGGCAAGCGCTGGTTCCGCACCGGCGATCAGGGGGCGTTTGACACCGATGGATTCCTGCATCTCACCGGGCGGTTGAAAGAGATCATCAATCGCGGCGGCGAGAAGGTCTCGCCGCTCGAGGTGGATGGCGTGTTGCTGGATCACCCGGATGTGGCGCAGGTGGTGACCTTTGCGCTGCCCCATCCCAAGCTGGGCGAAGAGGTCGCCGCGGCGGTTGTTTTGGCCGAAGGGTCGCAGGCGACAGAGCGCGATATCCGCGATTTCGCGGCCACCCGCATGGCGGACTTCAAGGTGCCGCGCAAGGTAATCATCCTCGATGAGATCCCCAAAGGTGCGACGGGCAAGATGCAGCGGATCGGTCTTGCGGAAAAGTTGGGGCTGGTTGAACCCGCTTAAGCCAACACCGTGATTGAGCGCCGGGTGGGTCCTGTGGGAGCCTCCGGCGGGAGTTTACTTTGCAAGATGAAGGAGGAACGGTTCGCACCCTATCAGCGGATCGTTTCGGGGTGAGCGATGAAGATTTGCGTATTCGGAGCAGGCGCCATTGGCGGCTATATGGGTGTGAAACTGGCGCAGGCCGGGGCGGATGTCAGTCTTGTGGCGCGCGGGCCGCATCTGGCAGCGATGCAGGCCAATGGGCTGCGGTTGATCGAGGAAGACAGCGAGGCGCGCGTTCAGGTTACGGCGTCGGACAACCCGGCGGATTTGGGTGTGCAGGACTATGTCATTGTCACGCTCAAGGCACATTCCGTGCCGCCTGTGGTTGAGAAGATGAAACCGCTCATTGGGCCGAACACCACGATCGTGTCGGGCGTGAACGGGGTGCCTTGGTGGTATTTCCACAAGATCGGTGGCGCACATGAGGGCACGCGGCTTGAGAGCGTCGATCCGGGCAATGCGCAATGGGACGGGTTTGGCCCGGACAGTGTGTTGGGCTGTGTCGTCTATCCGGCGGCAGAGGTGATCGAGCCGGGAGTGGTCAAGCATATCGAGGGCAATCGTTTTTCGCTGGGCGAACCGGATGGGTCCAAGTCTGAGCGCGCGGTGGCTTTGTCGCAGGCGCTGTCGTCGGCTGGTTTGAAGGCACCCGTACGGCCGCGTTTGCGTGACGAGATCTGGGTCAAGCTGTGGGGGAACCTGTCGTTCAACCCGATCTCGGCGCTGACCCATGCGACGCTGGACGTGCTGTGCACCGATGTCGGCACCCGCGGTGTTGCCCGTGGCATGATGCTTGAGGCGCAGGCGATTGCCGAGGCGCTGGGCGTGAAATTCCCGATTGACGTTGAGCGGCGGATTGACGGTGGGGCGGCTGTTGGCGCGCACCGGACGTCAATGTTGCAGGATCTGGATCAGGGCCGTCCGATGGAGATCGACGCGCTGGTCGGATCGGTGCAGGAATTGGGCCGTGTGGTCGGTGTGCCAACACCGACGATCGATACGGTGCTGGCCTTGGTGCAATTGCGCGCGCGCACGGCAGGGCTTTATGCGTAAGCCGCTGTCACAATCACTTCGACCTTAAGTTCGGGGCGGGCCAGTTTGGCCTCTCCGCAGGCGCGGGCAGGGGCGTGGCCTTCGGGCACCCAGGCATCCCAGACGGCGTTCATCTCGGCGAAGTCGGCCATGTCGGCGACCCAGATGATCGCTTGCAGGATCTGGTCGCGCGACGATCCGGCCTGTTTCAGCAACGCATCGACGCGGGCGAGGCAGTCCTCGGTCTGTTCCGTGGCGCTGTCGCCTGCGCCCACTTGGCCGCAGAGATAGACGGTGCCATTGTGTTTGACGATCTTGCTCATCCGTTGGCCGATTTCGAGGCGCTCAATCATGGGGTGTCTCCTTTTGAACATTTGCCCGCACCCTCGGGGTGATGGGCGCGATTGTCCAGCCTGTCAGCATCGGGGCGCGTCGTAAATTCCCCTTGGTATCGCAACGGGCTTCGTGCGTTTATATCTTTATAAATTCAGGGAGGATTTACGACATGATCAAGCGCGCATTTCTAAAGCTTGCGGGAACGACGGCACTGGCGACGATGCTGGCCACAGGGGCGTTTGCCCAAGAGGTCACGCTGCGGATGCACCAGTTTTTGCCCGCGCAGGCCAATGTTCCCAAGAATGTGCTGGTGCCTTGGGCCGACCGGGTGATGGAGGCGTCGGGAGGGCGGATCGAGATCCAGCATTTTCCGTCGATGCAATTGGGCGGCACGCCGCCGCAGCTGATTGATCAGGCGATTGATGGGGTTGCGGACATTATCTGGACCGTAGCGGGGTATACACCGGGTCGTTTTCCGCGTGCCGAGGTGTTCGAGCTGCCGTTCCTGATGACGGATGCGGGCGATATGTCGGCCGCCTATTGGGAACTGGTCGAAGAGCAGATGATGGATCAGGACTTTGCCGATTTCAAAGTGCTGGGCGTCTGGGTGCATGGCCCGGGTGTGATCCATTCCACCGATCCGGTGGCAACGCCGGACGACCTCAATGGGATGAAGCTGCGCGCGCCGACGCGGGTAACGACCAAGCTGTTTTCCAATCTTGGTGCCACCACGGTGGGGATGCCGGTTCCGGCCATTCCTGAATCGCTGTCCAAAGGGGTTGTGGACGGGGCCGTGATTCCGTGGGAGGTGACAGCCGCGTTGAAAGTGGCCGAGCTGGTGGAGAACCATACCGAATTCGAGGGCAATGCGATCTACACCACGACGTTTATCTTTGCGATGAACAAGGATGCCTATGAGGCGCTGCCTGATGACCTTAAGGCGGTGATCGACAGCCAGTCTGGTGCGGAGTTCAGCCGGATGGCGGGTACCCAGATGCAGGCGGATGATGGTCCGTCACGCGAGGCCGCGTTGGATGCGGGCAACAACATTATCACCATCTCCGAGGCAGATGCCGGCGCGTGGCAGGCCGCAGCCGACACCACAACGGCCGAGTGGATCGCAGAGATGGACGAGAAGGGCATCGACGGGGCCGCGCTGATTGCGCGGGCGAATGAGCTGTTGGAAAAGCACAACACGCAGTAAAGCGTGATGCGCGGCCCGGCCCTTTGGCCGGGTCGCGCCATGGGTGACAGGGGGCACAGGCATGAAGACGGCGATAGACCGCCTTGCACGGGGCATGGCCGTTTTGGGCGGTGTGGTTCTGACCGCGCTTGTGGTGTTGACCTGTGTGTCAGTCCTTGGGCGCGGGCTCAATTCCATGGGGCATTCCGATTGGTTGATCGGGCTGTCGCAAGGGGCGGCGGACGGGCTGATCGCGGCGGGCGTCGGGCCGGTCACAGGCGACTTTGAGCTTGTCGAGGCCGGGATCGCCTTTGCCATATTTGCGTTTTTGCCGATCTGTCAGCTTTATGCGGGCCACGCGACCGTCGATGTGTTCACGTCACGCCTGTCTGACCGGGTCAACGGCTGGCTTGTCGCGTTCTGGGACGTGGTGCTGACGCTGGTCATCTTGCTGATCACATGGCGATTGTCGGCGGGGCTTTGGGACAAATTCGGCAATGGCGAGACGACGTTCTTGCTGCAATTCCCGATCTGGTGGGCCTATGCGGCCAGCTTTGTTGCGGCTCTGGTCGCGTCGGTAACAGCGATCTATTGCTCGGTGGGTCGGGTGATTTTGGCCGCGACGGGCCGGTCGATCCTGCCATCCTCCGGGGCTGACGCGATATGAGCTTGCTGGAGCTTGGCATCTGGTCCTTTCCGGTCCTGCTGGCGCTGATCTTTGTGCGCGCGCCGATCGGGCTTGCGATGATGCTGTGCGGGATTGGCGGGCTTTGGTTGGCGCTGGGCAGTCCCGATGTGGTTCTGGCGCGGCTCAAATCCGAGACATATTCAACATTTTCCAGCTATTCGCTGTCGATTATTCCGATTTTCTTGTTAATGGGCCAGTTTGCGACCCTGTCAGGCATGTCGCAGGCCCTTTTCAAGGCGGCGGAATCCTGGCTGGGCCACCGCAAGGGCGGGGTTGCGATGGCGTCGGTCGGGGCCTGTGCGGGGTTCGGGGCGATCTGCGGATCGTCCTTGGCGACGGCGGCAACCATGAGCCGGGTCGCGCTGCCCGAGTTGAAGCGGAATGGCTATTCCGGCGGGTTTTCGACGGCGACCCTGGCGGCGGGCGGCACCTTGGGCATCCTGATCCCGCCCTCGGTGATCCTTGTGATCTATGCGATCTTGACCGAACAGAACATTGCCAAGCTGTTTCTTGCTGCCTTTATCCCCGGTTTGCTGGCGGCTCTTGGGTATATGGTGACGATCTCTCTTTACGTCCGACGTCACCCGGACGCGGCAGGGCACCGCGATCCGGTGCCCTATGCGGACCGGTGGCGCGCGCTGTTTGACGTGTGGCCTGTTTTGTTGGTCTTCGGGCTGGTGGTCGGAGGGATTTATGCAGGGTGGTTCACGCCAACAGAAGGTGCGGCAGTCGGGGCAGCAGGAACCGGATTGATCGCGCTGGTGTCGGGGAACCTGACATGGGCGGTGTTCAAGCAGAGCATCGTTCAGACGGCGGTGGCGACTGCGATGATCTTTTTCATCGTGCTGGGCGCGTCTTTCTACAATGGGTTTCTGGCGCTGACGCAGGTGCCGCAAGAATTGTCGAACTGGGTTGTGGACATGGGTCTGAGCCCATTTATGGTGCTGACGCTGATCCTCGTGTTTTACCTGATCTTCGGGTGTCTGATGGACAGCCTGTCGATGATCCTTTTGACGATCCCGATCTTTTTCCCGGTGATTTCGGTGATGGATTTCGGGTTTGTTGATCTTGCGGTGATGCAGGCCGATGCCGCGCGCGAAGTGTTGGCGGTGGGTATCCCCGAGGGCATGACGCAGGATATGCTTGCGTCGATCCAGACGGCCATGGCCACGGGCGCGGAACTGACCCGCGACCAGATGAGCGCGCTGGACATTCGCGTGACCCAAGGCATGGCAAACCGGATCGAGGCGGAATGGGTTGCGATCTGGTTCGGTATTCTTGTCCTGATCGTGGTTGAGGTGGGGCTGATCACGCCGCCGGTGGGTATGAACCTGTTCATCATCAATTCGATGGACCGCGACACCCCGATGATGGAAACGTACAAGGCGGTGATCTGGTTTGTAACCTCGGACATTGTGCGGGTGATCCTGCTGGTGTTGTTCCCGGCGATTACGCTGTTCTGGCTGTATTGACAGGCAGGCGGATGCGGCGTGGGGCCGTGCAAAGGGTTGTATTCATCATGATAAATTGGTTGCATGGCACGGCTGTCTGCTAAGGGCTGCGTGAACCAAGGGCACAGATGACACTGAGCATCAAAACCGATCTTCCCGCGCGCGCGCCACGCCGGTCACGGCCCGTGCGGGTCGCAGAGGCAATAAAGGACTGGGTGGTCGAGCAGGGCTTGATGCCTGGTGACCGTCTTCCCGGCGAGGCCGACTTGATCGACCGTTTCCAGATGTCCAAGGGCACCATCCGCGAGGCGATGCGCATCCTTCAGGCGCAGGGGCTGGTCGAAACCAAGACCGGGCCGGGAGGCGGCAGTTTCGTGGGCGAGGTGTCGCGCGACCGGGCGCATGCGCTTTTGGCGAATTACTTTTATTTTCAAAATGTCACCATCGCGGATATCTACGCGGTGCGACTGTCGCTCGAGCCTGAGTTGGCGGCGTCTTTGGCCGGGAACCTGTCTGACGCCCAACTGGCCGAGCTGGAGGCGATCATGGAAAACTATGCCGCCCCCGCGAAAGACGCGCGCGAAGAGCGGTTGCAGCATGTGGCGTCCCTGCGGTTCCACGCGCGCTTGTCTGATTTTGGCGACAACGCGCTGTTGAGTTTCTTCATCAGCTTCATGGCGCAGATCCTGACGGATTTGACGGTCTATAAACGGCTCTATGCGACGCCGAACCATGACCTGTGGAAGCGTGGGCGCGATCACCAGTTGGAATTGATCGCTGCGTTGCGCTCTGGCGATGGGGGTGCGGCACGGCGGGTGATGGCAAGCCATATGGAAATGGCGCGCGACCTGATGGAGGATCAAGAGGCCGAGGTCATGAAACGCTTTATCGCGGAGTGACCGGGCCGTTCGCTGCGATGAACGGCGCGCTGCGGTGTGGGTCGTCGGGTGTTGGCACATGGGTGACCCAATCGCCGTAATGCCCCGTTGTCGCGCGACGGTGCAGGGCGCGCAGATCGGCCAGCGGTGTTTCCGAATAGTCGATGCGCAGGGACATGGGTGGCTGCGTCTGGCTGACCATCAGCAGGGCGGAAGAGAGCACCCCCCGGCTGTCGCCCCCGGCGCTGTTGGCGGCATCGAGCGCGGCCAAAAGTCGAGAGTCGAGCAAGCCTTTGGCGGTAAGAAATCCATGGAGACAGGCGTCCAGAACAGTCTGTGACGCCAGCAGATTTCCGGTGACAACCACGTGCCGCGCGGTGCGTGCGTCGGCCACGGCAATGCTGTTGGCCCCGGTGAAATGGCCTGTCTGCCCTTTGGGATCAAGTGCCGCCAATTGCCGTTCGGCGCGGCCCGTGTCGGCAGAGGTGATCTGTGCCACGGCAACGGCAGCGCTGGTGCCGCCACGCATCAGGGTCAGAACGTCAGTGCCCCACATGGTGCTGGGCAGCGATCCCTGCGACGCCGAAAGCCCCGATTCGGCATCGCCACGCAGAACCCAGCCACCAACACAGAGGCTTCCTGTCATTGCGGCCCCGCCATAAGCGCCCGTTTTTTCATCAAAAGCCAGAATTGAAATGGTCATGGGCGGCTCCGTTTTCTGTGGACTTGAATTTATCATGAAAATTTGGCCTGATGCAATTTATCATGATAAATAAAAACTGATATCTCAGCAGAGGACGTCACCCATGTCGCTATTCCATATCACCCGCCGCAGCCTGTTGGCCGCTGGCACAGCCTTGGCCCTGACCCTTGGAGCGGTCGTGCCGGGTGCCGCGCAAACTCCGCCCGGAGTTCTGATTGTCGGGCAGATCGCAGAGCCCAAGGCGCTTGATCCGGCGGCTGTCACGGCTGTGAATGATTTCCGCATTCTGATGAATGTCTATGACGGGTTGGTGCGCTACCGCGACGGCACTCTTGAGGTGGAACCGGCGCTTGCGACCGATTGGGAGATCAGCGCGGATGGCACGGTCTACACCTTTACCCTGCGCGACGGGGTGACGTTTCACGATGGCAGTGCGTTTGATGCCGAGGCGGTCAAGTTCAACTTTGACCGGATGCTGAACGAGGATCATCCCTATCACGACACCGGCCCTTTCCCGCTCGCGTTTTTCTTCTCGTCGATTGACTCTGTCGAAGCAGTGGACGATCTGACTGTGCGTTTCACGCTGAACGGGCCCTATGCGCCGTTCCTGTCGAACCTCGCCTATCCGACCGGTTTGATCGTGTCGCCTGCCGCCGTTGCGCAGCATGGTGCCGAGTTCGGGCGCAACCCGTCTGGCACCGGCGCGTTCACGTTTGGTGAATGGCGGTCAAACGAGGCGGTGGTGATCGAGGCGAACCCAGATTACTGGGACGGCGCGCCCGAGTTGCAGGCGGTTGTGTTCCGCCCGATCACAGACGCCAACACCCGCACGGCGGAAATGCTGGCGGGGGGTATTGATCTGATGGTCGAAGTGCCCCCCGTGGCGTTGTCGGAATTTCAGGGCGATGCTTACACGGTGCATGAACAGGCCGGACCGCATGTCTGGTTCCTGATCCTGAATGCCAAGGAGGGCCCGTTTGCCGATGTGCGGGTGCGTCAGGCGGCGAATTACGCGGTCAACAAGACGGCGCTTGTGAACGAGGTGCTGGAGGGCACAGCAGACGTGGCCGCCGGCCCGACGCCACCCGCCTTTGCCTGGGCCTATAACGAAGAGCTGGAGCCCTATCCTTATGATCCCGATCGTGCACGGGCGTTGATCGCCGAGGCCGGGGCCGAGGGCGCAGAGCTGACCTTTTTCGTGACCGAAGGCGGGTCCGGGATGCTTGATCCGGTGGCGATGGGCACCGCCATTCAGGCCGATCTGGAAGCGGTTGGGTTTGATGTGAGCATTGAAACCTATGAGTGGAACACGTTCCTGGGAGAGGTGAACCCCGGGCTTGAGGGCAAAGCAGATATGGCGCAGATGGCGTGGATGACCAACGATCCCGACACGCTGCCGTTTCTTGCGCTGCGCACGGATGCGTGGCCGGACGCCGGTGGGTTCAACTCGGGCTATTATTCCAACCCCGAGGTGGACGCTTTGCTGGAGGCTGCGCGGGTGGCCACCGATCAGGACGAGCGCGCGCGGCTTTACAAAGAGATGCAGGTGATCGTGCAGCAGGATGCGCCCTGGGTGTTCGTGGCCAACTGGAAGCAGAACGCAGTGACGCGTGCGGGCGTCGAGAATTTCGCGTTGCAGCCATCGTTCTTTTTGCTGTTGGACGAGGTTGTGAAGAACTAGGTTTCGCACGGGCTGCGGCCCGTCTGACAGGCGGGGGGCCAGCCCCCCGCACCCCCCGGAGTTTGTCTGGCAAGATGAAGGGCCGTTCGTGAGCGGATATATCCTCAAGCGATTGTTGTCGGCGATCCCGGTTCTGCTTGGGATTACGGTGATCGTGTTTCTGATCATGGCGCTGATCCCCGGTGACCCGGCGACGGCGATTTTGGGCAGCTATGCGACGCCCGAGAATGTTGCCAAGCTCAACCGCGATCTGGGTTTGGACAAACCATTGGTGCAGCAGTATTTCATCTGGTTGGGCAATATGCTGACCGGGGATTTTGGCACGTCCTTTGCGCTCAACCGGCCGGTGTTGGACGAGGTGCTGGAGCGGTTCAACGCGACATTGGTCCTTGCGGGCACGGCCTTTGTGTTGTGTTCGGTGCTTGGTATCGTGGCGGGGGTGATTTCAGCGGCGCATCAATATGGCTGGGCGGACCGGGGCATCACGTTTGTGGTGCTTTTGGGCATTTCGATCCCGTCGTTTTTCCTTGGCATGATGATGATATTGTTCTTTGCAGTGACCCTGCGCTGGTTTCCGGTCTCGGGCATGTGGCCCATCTATGGCGACCGGGATCTGGGGGCGCTGGTATCGCATCTGACCATGCCGGCATTGGCGCTGGCAGTTGTCGCCACAGGCGTGATCGCGCGCTTGTCGCGGTCGGCGATGCTTGAGGTGTTGCGGCAGGATTTCATCCGCACGGCGCGGGCGAAAGGCGTGCCTGAGCGCGGTGTGATCTGGCGCCATGCGCTGCGCGCGGCGATGGTGTCGATCATCCCGGTTTTGGGTATACAGGCGGGGTTCGTGTTGTCGGGCGCTGTCTATATCGAGATCGTGTTTCAGTGGCCCGGTGTCGGGCGGATGCTGGTGGATGCGATCCTCAAGCGAGATATCCTGCTGGTGCAGGGTGGCGTGGTGTTTGTGGCTGCGTGTTATGTGCTGTTCAACATCGCAGTGGACGTGGCGCAGAGCCTGCTTGATCCAAGGATCAAGACATGACCCCGTGCCGGTCCGCGTCAGTCGTAGCGCTTGTCAAAGGTCACGGTGCTGCCGTCAGACAGGAGCGCCGTCTCGGCGTAGATTTCGCGTGGGCCAAGCAGATTGTCATCAACGAAGCCAGAGATCGTGACGGTGTCGCCATTGCGCACCGGCATGCGGTTCGGGCCGATATAGATGCGGATATCGTCCGAGGCATCGGTCAGGCGGAAGGTGTCCTCGTCCATGATGCGGGTCACTTCGCCTGCGACAGTCACGAACGTGCCGCGCTCTGCATCCGCAATCGGGATGAGCGGGTCGGTTGGGTCTGCAAGGACGGGACTGGTGGCAAGGAAAAGCGCAATGACTGCGGTGCGGAACATCGGAACGGTCTCCTTTTGGCGATAGGCGTGGCCGTGGGGCGCGGCAGCGCGTTCACACCCTTGTGAGATGGGCGGGCACGCGCGGCGCACAAGACGCGATAACGCAAATGTCAGGGCATGGTGCGGCATGGCGTTTCTGACGCTTTTGGCGCGCAACCGTCTGGCGCTGGCGGGCGGTGTTGTGATGGCGGTGGTGGTGCTTTTGGCGCTGCTGACGCCGATCCTGCCGCTGGCGGACCCGGATGTGACCAACACGAGCAACCGGTTTCAGCCGATCTTTTCCCAAGGTGCTGTGTTGGGCACCGATCATCTGGGCCGCGATTTGCTGTCCCGGCTGATGTGGGGGACGCGGTTGTCGCTGGCTGTGGGGTTTGCAGCGGCGATTGTGGCAGCGACGCTTGGTGCGGCCATTGGGATCATTGCCGGGTTTTACGGGGGACGCACCGACAACATCATCATGCGCGGCGTCGATATGGTGATGGCGTTTCCGTATATCCTTTTGGCGCTGGCGATCGTCGCGGCGTTGGGGCCGGGGTTGTTCAACGCGTTGATCGCAGTGGCGGCGGTGAACGTGCCGTTTTTTGCGCGCAACATTCGCGGCATCACCGTGGGCATCGCGCATAAGGAATTTGTCGATGCGGCGCGGCTGGCGGGGTTGTCGAACACGCGGATCATCCTGTCCGAGATCCTGCCCAACGTGATCCCGGTGATCGTGATCGCCATGTCCACCACCATTGGGTGGATGATCCTTGAGACCGCTGGTTTGTCCTTTCTTGGGCTTGGCAGCCAGCCACCGCAGGCCGATCTGGGGTCGATGCTGGGCGAGGCGCGGGCGGCGTTGATCACCAATCCGCACACCTCGGTGGTGCCGGGGGTGATGATCCTGATCATCGTCATGTCGATCAACCTGCTGGGCGACGGGGTGCGCGATGCACTGGATCCTCGGCTCAAGTCAGGTGCGCTGTCGCGGCCCATGGCGACAACGCGGGTGGATCGAACCGGGCCGGTGTCCGCGCCCACGGGCAAGGGGCTGCTGGAGGTGCAGGGGCTGGAGACACAGTTTCACGTCAAAGACCGGGTGTACCGGGCTGTTGGTGGTGTCGATCTGCATGTCGAGAAAGGTGAATGTCTTGGCATCATCGGCGAAAGCGGATCGGGTAAGTCGGTGACTGCGCTGTCGCTGATGGGGTTGGTGGCGTCCCCGCCCGGTGTGATCACCGGGGGCACTGTGCATTACGACGGCGAAGACCTGATCGGTGCACCTTATAAGAGGTTGCGCGACATGCGCGGGCGCAACGTGGCCTATATCTTTCAGGATCCGCTGTCGACGTTGCACCCGCTGTACCGTGTTGGCGATCAGTTGATCGAGGCTATCCGCGCGCATCGCCCCATCGGGAGGGCCGAAGGTCAGGCCAAAGCAGTGGACTTGCTGCACGCAGTGCGCATCCCGAACGCCGAACAACGTATCACCGATTATCCGCATGAGATGTCGGGCGGGATGCGCCAGCGGGTTGGTATTGCCATGGCGCTGGCCAATGATCCCGACATCATCATCGCGGACGAGCCGACAACGGCGCTTGATGTGACGGTGCAGGCGCAAGTGTTGACCATTCTGGACGATCTGCGCCGGTCACGCGGGCTGGCGATTGTGTTCATCACCCATGACTTTGGCGTGGTGGGGCAGCTGTGTGACCGGGTCGCTGTGATGTATGCCGGTCGCATTGTCGAAGAAGGCAGCACGGTGGATATCCTTCATGCGCCGCGCCATCCCTATACTGCGCGGCTGATGGCCTGTGTGCCGGAACTGGGTGGCGGCAAGCGGCGGCTGGAGGCGATTGCTGGCCTGCCGCCTGCGGTGGACCGCCTGCCCGAAGGCTGTGCCTTTGCGGATCGGTGTCTGCGTGTCCAACCAGAGTGCCGCGCCGGGGTGATCGCGTTGGAACAGACGGGCGCGCGCAAGGTGCGGTGCCTCTATCCCGAGGGCGGCACGCGCGAGGTGGCGGGATGACCGATGCGCTGAAACTGACCGGGGTGTCCAAGACCTTTCCCGTGGGTCGTTCGCTGTTTGGCGCGGCAAAGGGATCGGTCAAGGCGGTGCACCCGGTGACATTGACGGTGCGGCAGGGGGAGACACTGGGCGTCGTTGGGGAGTCGGGTTGCGGGAAATCGACCCTTTCGCGGATGCTGGTAGGGTTGTTGGAGCCGACCACCGGCACTATCGAGATCGAGGGTGAGGCGCTCGACAATGCCGACCCTGCGTTGTTCGGCAAAAAGATCCAATATGTGTTCCAGGACCCGATTTCCTCGCTCAACCCGCGCAAGACGATCCGGCAGGTGATGGATGCGCCGCTCAAGCATCTGCACGGGATGGGCGCGGCGGAGCGTGCCGCGCGGATTGCCGAGATTTTCGACAGTGTGAACCTGCGCGAGGACTTTCTGGACCGCTATCCGCACGAGTTTTCCGGCGGGCAGGCGCAGCGCATCGGGATCGCGCGGGCGCTCGCGGCCAAGGCGCGCATTCTGATCCTGGATGAGCCGGTGTCGGCGCTCGATGTGTCGGTGCAGGCGCAGGTGTTGAACCTGTTGGCAGATCTCAAGGCGCAGTTTGATCTGACATATCTGTTTATCAGCCATGATCTGGCGGTCGTCGAAGCGGTCAGTGACCGGATTGCGGTGCTGTATTTCGGATCGGTGGTCGAGATCGGACCGGCGGTCGATATCTTTGCCAACCCGCGCCATCCCTACACCCGGCTTCTGGCGCAAAGCGCGCCGGTGGTGGGGCGGCCTTTGGCCGAGCCCGAGGCCACGGGAACAGAGCTGCCAGACCCGTTGAACCCGCCGCAGGGCTGTGCCTTTGCAGCGCGTTGTCCGCGTGCGCAGGACAGGTGCCGGGTCGAGGTGCCCGCGCTTGCGACCGCGGGACAGGCCAAGGATGTGGCCTGTTTCTATCCGTTGGAATCCAATGCGCCGACGTGAGCTAGCGGCCTCAGAATCGGTGGATCACGGCCGCTCTGCGGCGGTTTTTTCGCGCCATGCCGCGAACCGCGTCAGGCTGTCGGGATCGGTCGGAGGGTAGAGCCCGATGATCGGGACGCCGCGTTTGACCTCGTCCAGCACAAATGCTTCAAATTCCTCCATCCCGATGGTTTCAGTGGCGATCTCATCGGCAAGGTGGCGGGGGATCACCATCACGCCGTCATCATCGCCCAGAATGATGTCGCCGGGATAGACCGCCACACCGCCGCAGGCGATGGGCAGGCCGATATCCACCGCGTGATGTTTCGTGAGGTTTGTGGGGGCTGAGGGTTTGGCCGCAAAGACTGGCATGTCCAGCGCAGCTGCACCGGCTGCGTCGCGGATGCCGCCATCGGTCACCACGCCAGCCGCACCGCGCACCTGAAGCCGTGTCAGCAGGATCGACCCTGCCGAGGCCGCGCTGGCGTCCTGACGGCAATCCATCACCAGAACCGCGCCTTTGGGACATTCCTCGACCGCGACGCGCTGGGGGTGATCGGGTTCGCGGAAGGCATCCAGCGGGTCAGTATCAGGCCGGGTTGGGATATAGCGCAGCGTGTAGGCTGGGCCCACCAGCGTGCGTTTGCCTGCGCCCAAGGGCATCGTGCCCTGCACATAGGCGTTGTGATACCCGCGCTTGAACAAAAGCGTCGCCACGGTTGCGGTGCTGGCCTGTTGCAACCGGGGCAATGTTTCGGGATGCAGGGCAATCGTGTCCGCTGGCATTGGATTGGGCATGTGGGGGTCCTTTGTGACTGCGGATCAGGGATCAAGCAGGTCGAGATTGATCGAGACAAGCGCGCCTTTGCCCTGCACGACCTGACTGGCCAGACGGCAGGCATGGGTGGTGCTGTCATCCAGCGGTGTGTCGTCAAGCAGCCCCGCAAGGACAACGGCATTAAAGCTGTCTCCGGCGGCGGTGGTGTCGACGACCTTGGTGACCGGGCATGCGGGCACAGTCCCTTGGGTGCCGTCATGCTGGAAATAAACCGGGTCCGCGCCGTTCTTGACCACGATCGTCGTTGCCCCGGCGGCGGCATAGCGCTTTGCGGTTGTTTGTGGGTCGGCATCGCCGAACCAATCGGCTTCGTCCTCGAACGAGGGCAGAACAACGTCGCTGACGGCGGCCCCTTGCATTGTGGCGTCCAGCATGGCGTCGGTGTTGTCCCACAGGCGGGGGCGCAGGTTGGGATCAAAGGCAATGGTCTTGCCCGCCGCACGCGCGGTTCTGAGCGCGTCAAACAGCGTGTCGCGGGCAGCGGCATCAAGAATGCCAAGGGTGATGCCCGAGAAATAGATCAACCGGGCCTCGGCCATGGCAATCGCCAACGCCTTGGGATCATCGGCAAGCTGGCGCGCCGCCGACTGCCCGCGCCAGTAGGAAAAGCTGCGTTCGCCGTTGTCGAGCGAAATGAGGTAAAGACCCACCGTCCGGTTGGGCACCGTTTGCACATGGCTGACGTCAATGCCCCCCGCCGTGATGGCGGCGCGCATCTGGTCGGAAATGGCATCCGTGCCCGCGGCGGTGAAGTAAGACACGTTCAGATCCGGGCTCAGACGAGCGAGATACCACGCCGTATTGAACGTGTCCCCCGCAAATCCAAGCTGGTACTCGGAGGGCGCGTCTGCCGGGGCAAGCTCTGCCATACATTCGCCAATGGCCAGAACGTGCACGTCGTGTGTCCCGCGCCGCATCACAGGAAATCGTCGCGGCGCGGTGTGAAACAATCGACCAAGGTGCCCGGCTCAAGGCACACACAGCCATGGGTCACGCCCGAGGAAATGACAAAGCTGTCGCCGGGTCCAACCTCGCGCTCTGTGGCGCCAAGAGAGAACCGAAAGCGGCCACTTTCGACATAGGTGGATTGCACATGCGGGTGGTCATGCAATGCACCAACCGCGCCCGCCGCCCCAAAGCGGAAGGCCACGACCATCATATCGGGATGATCGGACAGCACTTGCCGTGTGACGTTTTCGCCCGTCGAAACAACCGGATACTCTGACATATGGCCTCCTCTTTCTTGGCTCAACTGAACAGCATGCCGCCGTTGATGTCGATATTTGCCCCAGTGATAAAGCCACTGTCGTCACACGCAAGGAAGAGCACAAGATTTGCCGTGTCATCGACATGACCCTGACGTTTCAAAGGCGCGTTCGCCTCATAGCCGCGGCGGCCTGCGTCGGGGGTGTGGATGTTGTGGAAATCGGTGTCGATCATTCCGGGGCAAAGCGCGTTGACGCGGATCTTTGGGCCCAGCTCTTTGGCCAGGCCGCGCGTCATGGTCATGACAGCGCCTTTGGACGTGGCATAGGCCACAGCGCCCGGTCCTCCACCATCGCGTCCTGCCTGGCTTGCCAGGTTCACAATCGCGCCGCTGTCCATATGGGGCAGACAGGCTTTGACCATCAGAAAGGTGCTGGTCAGGTTCAGGTCTATCACCGCGTTCCAATGGTCAAGCGGCATGTCGGCAATTGTCTTGCGCGAAATCAGGCCGCCTGCATTGTTCACAAGGATATCTATACCACCGAATTCGGCGACGGTTTTGGCCACAAGCGCATCGACATCCGCCGGTTTGGTCAAATCGCCCTGCATCGCAAAGGCCTTGCCGCCATTGGCGGTAATCTCGGCCACGGCGGCATCCGCGCCTGCACTGCTTGAGAAATAGTTGATGGCGACATTGGCCCCTTCGGAGGCGAGTTTTTTCGCCACGGCCAAGCCGATGTCACGTCCGCCGCCAGAGATGATGGCGCTTTGGCCTGCAAGTTTCATGAACTGTCCTTCTCGTTTATTGGATGTCCCACGCGCTGCGCGGGGCCTGTCGGGTTAGGTGTTCGCCAGTTTCTTCATCACCACTTTGAAGGTGTTTTCGTCGGCGTCGGTGAAATAGAGATCGGCGTCGTAGCCTTGATCATCCATGAAGTTGAAAATGCGCTTGGGGGCGTCCAGCCTGTAGGGCACCAGCAGCGTCGCAATCCGGTGCCGTGTGGCCGCGGGATAGCGTGCTGTCATGAAAGTGCTGACCGGCAGACCTTCGTAATCGGCAGGGTCCACATCGGGAAAGCCGGTTTCCTGCACCATTTCGGGCTTGCCGGCTTCGGACCAGACAACCTGACCGTAGAACCCGGCGCGGGTGCCGGTGTTGCGGAATGAGGTCTTGCCCAGATCGAACGGGGTGTTTGCATGCAGCAGCCATTCCAGCGTGACCGGCGTTTGCGCATCAACCTTGTCGATGATGACGAAATAGCTGTTGCGGACAAAGTAGATTTCCCGCTCGGCCAATGTCACCTCGGGGGACAGGCTTTGATAGGCGGCGGTGGCGTCGCCATGGATGAAAATGTGGTCTTCGCGTTCCTCGGCTGCCACGATGCGGCCGGTGGCGGCCATCGCGCGGGCCTTGTCCTTTTCTGCGTATTGTCCTTTGCCATTGATCAGAATGGCGTTTTTGGACCGGGTCTGCCGCCGCCAATTGCGGTGCATCGAAGAATTGAACGCCACGTAATAGCCGGACTGGATGGCCATGTCTTCGCCGTAGGCCGAAAGGCAAAAGGCGTTCTGATCGCCATGGCTGTGGCTGATCGATCCGAAGGGTGAGGATTTGAACACGAATTGAATATGGTTTTCTGGATCGGCCATCGCGTGTTGCAGGCCAACCCAGCCGATGCCCCGAAAGTGGCGCATGCCATCTTCGGGCGGCGTGGCCGCGACCACTGGAAAGTCGGTCTGAAAGACCATTTCGTCGAAATGGGTGTCCCACCAGCCCCAATTGTAGAACGCCATTTCGGTGCCGGGGTTCAGGCGCAGGTTTTCTTCGCAATACCACTGGTATGCGCCATTGCCGGTCACGCCGGCGAATTGGCGCATGTTGAGGCCGGTTTTGATGCCGGGAAAGTCGCCTTGCGTGCTGTCATCGCCAAAAGTGGCGCGCCGCGTGTTGGGCGCTTTGCAATAGAGCGGGAAATCCCCGGTGTTTTGCAAGAAGGGCCGTTTGTAGAGGTCGACACCGGTGAAAGATTTCAGCCGGTTCGCCGCATCGATCAGATAGGCCATGCCCATCATCCAGTAATTTGTCCCTTCGGCCCAGCCGCCATCGCTGTCGCCCCATGGGGAATAGACGGTGAAAAGGAACTCGATGCAGTAGTTGAGCCAGTCGCGCGCCTCGTCCGCGTCGTCGTCGCCAAGCAGGGCGATACAGGCAGGCACAAGGGTCAGCGACACGGACCGCACCGCGTGGCTGTCATAGGGAAAGAGATGGATCTTGGCGTTCAGGATTGCGTGTTCTGCGATGTCGCGGGTGCGGACCAGAAGCGCCGTGCGCACGGTTACGCGTTCTTCTTCGCTCAGAACATCATAAAGCCAGTCATAACCCCATGCCAAACCGTTGCAGACCCGGTAGGCCCATTCATCTGTGTAGGCGCGCGACGTGACGCCCATTGGATCCCATGACGCAGCTTCAAGCAGCCATTCCTTGGCGCGGGCGGTCATCTCGGAAGTGCCGGTGACCTTGCCGCCGATGGCAAGGTGGCGGATCGCGTACCAGTGTTCTTGCAGGTCGATATAGGTTTGGCGCCACACCGGCGCGACGCGCTTGTGATCGGGATAGCCCGCAGGTTCTGACATCACATCCCGCTCCATCCAGGGCAGGACGGAGTTCTCAAAAAACGTGGACCAGGCGTATTTCGTGGGGTCTGCTTTGACCTCGGCGCAAAAAGGGGCGAGCCGGTCCGGTGTCATCCACAAGCGCGGGTGTGCACAGGATGTACCGGCAAACCGTGTGTCGCGGGCGGGCAGGGGCGTTTCGGGCAGGCCTGCGGTGATCTCAAAGCTGCGCGATGTGCTCCAGGTGGTTGTGGGCGTACCGGACTTGGGATCACACACCGCGTAAGACCAGTGGTGTGTGCCTTCGGGAAAGGTCACATCCGGGGTAAAGAAATTTAGCGGGATCGGGCCAAACACCTGCGTTGCCTTGGCCGGATAGGTGGGATCGGTTGACACCCGCAAAACGTAATGCGCTTCGTCCTCGATCACCGGCAGCCATGTGAATCGGGGCGGGTTTTCGACCAGAGCGTCGGTTGCAACCGGGGCGTATTGGATCGTCAGGCGGCCTGCCTTGGGTTCATCGAGCGTGGACAGAGCTGTGGCGGACATGTGCGATCCTTGATGGGCAAGTCGTTGGGAATAACAGGCGGCCGGAGGGGACCGGCCACCTGTGGTTGGCTGGAGAGGATCAGCCGTATTGGCGCGCGTATGCGGAGTTCAGAACTTCGATCACCTGATCGTAGCCCATGTCATTGAGCGTCTCGACATAGTCAGCCCAGTCGTCCTGGATGTTGCCAGAGCCCAGAACCCATGCCTGCTGGCGTTCCAGCATGTAAGTGCGGATGGACGGCCAATAGCGATCATAGATTTCTTGTTCGTCCTTCGTAAAGGCAACGCCCAGGAACTGATCCACAAGCAGGTCGTGCTGGTCATACAGCTCGATCCCTTTGCGGGCCGCTTCGGCGGTCCACTGCCATTCATACCGGTAATCCTGCCAGTAGCCGCGCTGGATTTGTGCGCCGACGGCCCACATCTGTGCATTCACGGGTTGATCGTTCGACAGAACCGCGTCTTTGTAGATCGGCTCTCCGTCGATGATGTCGTAGTGCACGCCTTCGATGCCAAAGTTCGACAAAAGCCGCCCTTCTTCGGTGAACCAGAAGTCGAAATACTTGATCGTTTCGACTGGGTTTTCGTTGGTGTGGCTGATCGCCCAGCCATCCGGCTTGATCGGAATGCGGCGGTGCTCTTCCATGCGGCGACCGCTGGGTGACGCCGGGGGCAGGAACGGGATAAAGTTGAAGCCCTCAACCTTGTCCGCCAGCGCGGCGTTGTACCCGGACGTGGACGCGAACCAGTCATGGGTCATGCCGCCCAGGTTTTCTGACAGCAGGTATTCGCGTGCCGACGATCCACGGGTAAACACCTCGGGGTCGATCAGGCCTTCGGCGTACCATTTTGCGACATTGGTCAATGCATCACGATACGCGTCCTCGGCATATGGGTGAACGACCATGCCCTTGTCTTCGTTGACATAGAAATCGTGGAACGTGTCCGACCCCGAAGAGCGCGCATCCCACAAGGTGACGAGGCGGATGGTTTCTTCCCAGTTGCGCGCAAAGAATGGCACTTCGTCCTTCATGCCATTACCGTTGGGATCCTGATCGCGGAACGCCACCAGCACCTCGTAAAGCGCGTCTACGTTTTGCGGCTGTTCCAGCCCCAGCGCGTCAAGCCAATCCTGACGGATGAAATAGGCCCGGCCATATTTGCCGTCGGGCAGGTAGGGGATATAGTAATAGTTCCCATCATAGGCCGAAATCGCCTGTTGCAGGCCGGGATGGCTGTCCCAGAAGGCCTGAATGTTGGGGGCGTGTTCCTTGACCAGGTCGTTCAGCGGGGCAAAGGCGCCTTGTGGACCGAATTCATTGACCGGCTGTTGGATAAGGTGGCCCCCGACGATGTCAGGCATGTCGCCCGAGGCGATCAGCAGGTTCATCGCTTCGCCGGAATCCTTGGTGTTCTTGCCAAAGGTCTGGTCAACCAGATGCACACCCGTCATGGCGCGCGCGGCTTCTTCCACGGGGTAGATTTCGTTGGCGTCGCCGCCAACACCGTAGCCCTGTGCGCGGGGCCAATGCATGTGGATTGTAAGCTCAAGCGGTTCGTCCACGATGCGCAAGTGGTCTTCGGCAAAGGCTGGTGCCGTGATAGCCGTTGTGGCCAACATGGCGAGGGTCAGTGACAGTTTTCGCATGATTTCCTCCCTTGGATGCGAGCGTCGTTATTCCTTCACTCCGCCCAGCAGGATGCCCTTGCTGAAATACTTCTGGAGAAAGGGGTAGATGAGCAGGATCGGAATGATCGAGCAGACAATGATCGCGGCGCTGACCGTTTCGACCGAATAGGGCGCATTGATCAGTTCGGCCCCAAAGGTTTCGTCATCGGTCAGTTCGGTGATGATGTGGCGCAGGTAGACTTGCAGGGGGATCTTGTCTTCGTCCTGCAAGAGCACCATCGCCCAAAAGAACCCGTTCCAACGCGACACGATGCAAAACAGCGCGACGGTGGCGATGGCAGGTTTGGAAAGCGGCAGGTACACCTTCCAGAGCACCTGAAATTCATTGGCCCCATCCATCCGCGCCGCCTCTTCAAAGGATTGTGGAATGGCTTCGAAGAAGTTGCGCAGCAGGATGATGTTGAAGCCGTTGACGGCAAAGCCGATGATGATGCCGAAATAGCTGTCCAACAGGCCCAGATCGCGCATGTTCAGGAAGAACGGGATCAGGCCCGCGTTGAACCACATGGTGAAAGCCACCATCAGGTTCCAGAACCGCCGACCGTAAAGCTGTGGACGCGACAGGGCATAGGCACCGGGGATGATGAACGCGAGGCTCATCAGGGTGCCGCCGATCGTGTAGATGAAGGTGTTCTTGTAGCTGATCCAGAACTGCGGTTCGATCAGAACACGCTTATAGGCCTCCAGTGTAAATTCCACCGGCGTGAGGACCACATTGCCCGCGCGCGCCTCGAACCCGCTGCTGAGCGACAGGGATGTGATATAGATGAACGGGTACAGAGTGGAGATTGCGAAGAGCGCGATCAACACCATGTTCACGATCACGAAAAGCTTATCGCCACGGGAGTAGAGGTTCATATTCGCCATTGTCTCTTTCCCTCTTACCAAAGCGACGTGTGCGAATAGCGCCGTGAGATGGTGTTGGCGGTCATCACCAGCGCAAAGGCGATCACGGCGTTGAACAGACCGGCGGCCGCGGCGAAGTCATACTGTCCGCCCTGCAAGCCCTGCCGGTAGATAAAGGTGTTCACGACATCAGCGGTCTCGTAGGTGGCGGGCTGATAAAGCAGGATGATCATCTCGAATGAAATTTCGAGAATGTTGCCGATGCGGATGATCAACATGATGATGATCGTCGGCAGGATCGATGGAACGGTGATTTTCCACATCATCTGCCAACGCGATGCCCCATCGACCACGGCGCTTTCGTAGAGCGTCGGAGAGACCCCCGCGATGGCGGCCAGATAGACGATGGATTGGAAGCCTGCCTCTTGCCAGATGCCTGTGCCGATAAAGATCGGGCGGAACCATTCGGGTTTGGTCAGAAAGTAGATCGGGTCCGCGCCAAACCAGCCTAACACCGTGTTCACGATCCCGGCCGAGGGCGAAAAGGCTGTCATGACGATGCCCGCAATGATCACGGACGAGATGAAATGCGGCAGGTAGACGATGGTTTGCGCGGTCTTCTTGAAGGTCTGGTTCAGGACTTCGTTGAACATCAGCGCCAAAAGAATGGGCACCGGAAAGCCAAACAGCAGACCATAAGCGCTCATGATGATTGTGTTGCGCAGGGCCCGGAGGAATTGATCGTTGTTGAACAGGGTTTCAAAATGTTCGAACCCGATCCACTGGCTTCCGGCCACGCCCCGGAAAATCGAGTAATCCTTGAAGGCGATTTGCAGGCCGTACATCGGCTTGTAGAGGAAGATCACCAACCAAAGGATCGTCGGCAAGAGCATCGCGTATAATTGCCATTCCCGTTTCAGGTGATCGATGATCCGCTGACCACGGCTCTGGCGGCGATCGCGTTGAGCCGCTTGCGCATCGCCCGACCGCCGTGCGCGGGTGCCGTCTGTGACGTTGGGATCGCTGCTCATTGTTCCGACACCTGACCGGGCAGCGCCTGACCTGTTTTCGCGTCGAATATGCGGATCAGGTGTGGGTCGATGGTAAAGCCCGAAATCCCGTTAAGAATGTGCATCTGGCCAACTGTTTCTGTGCGAATGACAAATGTGTCGCCTTGCAGGGTGCCGTGGATCAGCGCCTCGGACCCCAGAGTCTCAATCAGATCCACATCAATCCGCACGCGCCCTGCGACGGAATCGTCGGCGACGGTGACGAATTCGGGGCGAATGCCCAGCGTAACGTATGTGCCCACCGCGTTTCGAAGCGAGGGCAGTGGCGCAAGCGGCAGGCTGTTGCCGCCAAACTCGGCCATCGGACCCTGATCGCCTGCGACGATCTTTGCGGTGACCATGTTCATCGGGGGGGACCCGAGAAAACTGGCAACAAAGGTGTTCACGGGGTTCAGGAACAGGTCCATTGGTGTGCCGATCTGTTCGATCCGTCCGTCATGCATCACGACAATGCGGTCAGCGAGGGTCATCGCTTCGACCTGATCGTGGGTCACATAGATTGATGTCACCCCAAGGCGGTTGTGCAGGCGCTTGATCTCGGCGCGCATTTGGGTGCGCAGCTTGGCGTCGAGATTGGATAGGGGCTCGTCGAACAAAAACACCTTTGGGCGGCGCACAATCGCACGGCCCATCGCCACGCGCTGACGCTGACCACCGGACAGATCGGCGGGGCGGCGGTCCATATAGGGGGTAAGGCCAAGGATTTCGCCCACCTCAGACACCGAAGACGCGATGACCTCTTTGCTTTCCTTGCGGATGCGCAGGCCAAAGGCGATGTTTTCGGCCACGTTCAGATGCGGGTAGAGCGCGTAGTTCTGGAACACCATCGCAACATCCCGGTCCTTGGGCGCAACCCGGTTCACATAGCGTCCGTCAATAGTCAGATCGCCATCGCTGATCTCTTCAAGGCCGGCAATCATCCGCAGGGTTGTGGACTTGCCGCAGCCTGACGGACCGACGAGCACAACGAATTCCTTTTCCGCGACTTCAAGGTCGATTCCATGAACCACCTGAAGGCCTCCATAGGCCTTTACGATGCCGCTAAGACGCACGCCTGACATGGCTTCTCTCCCCTGTGGGCGCCCTCTCCCCTGGCGCACGTGTCCGAGCCTGATTCGTCGGCTTGGTCAATCTGGTATACTAGTAATCTTACTGGTATACCAGTTTCAATTCGGGTAAGGTTTGGGAAAGACTGATATTGGAGGCTCAAAATGGCCGAGGTGACCCAGCTTGGGGAACGGCGCACAAGCGTCGATGATGTGTTCGACTTTCTGCAAAACGAGATCCTGTCGCTTCAGCTGCGTCCGGGTGACAAGATATCGGAAGCCGAGATCGCGGCGCGGTTTGGCGTGTCGCGGCAACCTGTGCGGGACGCGTTCAGCCGCTTGGCCAATCTTGATCTTTTACTGATCCGCCCGCAGCGCGCCACCGAGGTGAAACGCTTTTCCATGCGCGAGATCGAGAAATCCCGGTTTGTGCGGGCCTCGGTCGAAAAAGAAGTGCTGCGTCGTGCGGCTCAATTCTGCGATGCGGTTGGCGCGGCGGAACTGGACATTGCCATTGCCAAGCAGGTGGACCTGCTGAACCGCCGTGATTTCGGGGCGTTCGGGGCAATGGACTATGATTTCCACAAGAGGCTGTGTCGAATCGCGCGGGCCGATTTCGCCTTTGACGTCATCATGTCCGAAAAATCCAAAGTTGACCGCCTGTGTATGCTGAGCCTGTCCAAGGAAGACCGCATGCCGGAACTGGTCGAAGATCACCGCCAGATTGCCGAAGCGGTCAAGGCGCATGACGCGGATACCGCGGTGGCTGCGGGCGTGCTGCACCTGTCGCGGCTTGATGAGACGATCCGTTTCATCTCGGAGACGAATGCAAACTATTTCGAGATGACGGATCGTTAAGATGAAGCCCGCAGTCGCGGATTGCCTGTCGAGACCTGAAACTGTCCTGCGCGTGTCCGCGTGACGTCGTCGGTCGGGCAGGGCCGTCAACCCACATCCGAGCCAACCGCGCGCACTGTGTTCGCGCTGGCGTGGCCGATGACAATCAAGGCGATCATGCTGCATGGCACGGTTGTGATCGACGCCTATCTGGTGTCCTCGCTGGGCGAAACATCGCTGGCGGCGATGGGGCTGGCAGCTGCGATTGCGGGGTTTGTGCTGGGCGGCATCCTCGCGTTTTCGAACGCTATGCAGATCCGCACCGCACAGGCCTTTGGCACGGCTGATCCCGTCTTTCTCAAATCGGTGCTGTCAGCGGGTTTGATGATCAGCCTTGCCGTCGGATTTGTCGGTCTTGCGCTGATCTCGCTGTTTGGCGGAACGCTGATTGCCGCGATGGCGCCAAACGCAGAGGTGGCGGAACTTGCCACATCGTACCTGACTGTCTTTTCGCTGGTGATCCTTGGTGAGGCGATCGGCCAATGTCTGTCGAGCTATTTCAATGGCTGTGGCCGAACCAAGCTGCCGCTTTACAGCTTTTGCCTCTCGGTGCCTGTCAATGTCACGTCGAGCATCATTCTTATCCACGGGTATTTCGGATTGCCTGCGTTTAGTGTGACCGGGGCCGCGATGGGCAGTGCACTTGCGGTGTTCGTGCAGGTGGGGTTTCTGATCTGGCGTCTTGTGCGGCTTGATGGCTACCTTCGGCGCGTCGTGGGCTGGCGCAATGGAACATTCGGACCAACACTCAAGCGGCACATGGCGTTTTCGCTGCCCATTGCGGCCACCTTTATCAGTGCCACGTTCTCAACCCATATCTGCATGCTGATCTATGCACAGCTGAGCCTTAATGAATTCGCCGCGATGACCTTGATTGCGCCGTGGATCATGGTGGCGGGCACGGTGGGGATGCAATGGGCGCAAGCGTCCGGCATCATCGTGGCGCAGCTTTTGGGGCAGGACCATAGCGAAGAAGCCCTAGACCGCTTTCTGAGCAGTGCGTGGCGCGGGGCTTTTGTGGCGGCGGGCGGCGTTGCTGCGATTTATGGCGTGGTGTGCCTGTCGGCCAGCGTGCTCTATGCTGATCTGAATATTGAGACGCAGACCATTCTGTTTGGTTTTTTGCCGCTCTTGCTGGTCTTGCCGTTCCCGAAAGGATCGAATGCCATTTGCGGGAACACGCTGCGTGCCAGCGGGGATACGATCTATGTCATGCACGTCTTTGTGTGGTCACAATGGCTGTTTCGGGTTCCGGCAACGGCGTTTGCCGTGATTACCTTCGATTTGTCCGCATTCTGGGTTTTGTCGATTGCACTTTGGGAAGAACTGCTCAAGTTTCCTGCATTCCACACACGGCTTTATCGCGGCGACTGGAAACGCGCGAAAATCGCCGAGTGATGAGACGGTAGAACCGCCATGCGATCCAAGGGAGGACATAATGCTAAAGACCGAACTGCGCCGCGCGATTGATCCGCGCCATGCCAAGACAATGGATACGACGGAATTGCGGGCGGACTTTCTGATTGAAGACCTGTTTCAGCCGGACACAGTCAAGCTGACCTATTCGCAATATGACCGGATGATCGTGGGCGGCGCTGTGCCGTCAGCGGGGCCTTTGACGCTTGATGCGGTTGCGGAAACCGGCACGGCGTCCTGGCTGGATCGGCGCGAGGCGGTGTTCGTCAACATTGGCACCACGGGCGCTGTGCAGGCGGGGGGCGAAACCTACGAACTGGCGCGCGGAGACATGCTCTATCTTGGTATGGGGTCGGGCCCGGTGACTGTAACGGGTACAGACGCGCGGTTCTACATCGTATCAGCCCCGGCGCACCGGCACATCCCGGCGCGGCGTGTCACCATCGCGGATGCGGCCCAAGTGCCGTTGGGCGCACGGGAGACTGCAAATGAACGAGTGGTTTACCAGTTTGTGCATCCTTTGGTCATGGAAACCTGCCAGATTGTCATGGGTATGACCAAACTGGCAACCGGGTCGATCTGGAACACGATGCCAACGCACACCCATGAACGGCGCTCTGAGGCGTATCTGTATATCGACCTGCCCAGCGATCAGCACGTTGTGCACCTGATGGGCGAACCTGACGAGACCCGTCACATGATCCTGCGCAACGAACAGGCGGTGCTGTCGCCGCCTTGGTCGATCCATTCGGGGGCGGGCACAACTGCCTACAGCTTTATCTGGGCGATGGCAGGCGACAATGTCGATTACACGGACATGGACATGGTGGCGATGGAGGATCTGCGATGAGCCGGTTTTCCCTTGAGGGCACACGGTCCTTCGTGACCGGGGCCAATACCGGCATCGGTCAGGCCATCGCGGTCGATCTGGCGCAGCAGGGCAGCCACGTGATTGCTGTGGGTCGGTCGTCGATGGACGACACCCTGACCGCGATCCGCGCCTCGGGCGGCACAGCAGATGCGTTGATGGCCGATCTTGGCACCGTGGCGCAGGCCACTGCTGCGTTTGACGCGGCCCTTGCGCAATTTGGGCCGATCGACATTCTGGTCAATAATGCTGGCATCATCCGGCGCGCCGACAGTCTTGATTTCTCGGAAGAGGATTGGGACGCGGTGATGGATATCAACCTCAAAGTGGTGTTCTTTTTGTCCCAGGCATTTGCCCGCGCGCGCATCGCGGCGGGGCAGGGCGGCAGCATCATAAACATTGCATCGCTTTTGTCGTTTCAGGGCGGCATCCGTATTCCGTCCTACACCGCCGCCAAAAGTGGGGTGGCGGGCCTGACCAAGACGCTGTCAAACGAATGGTCCAGCCAAGGCATCACCGTGAACGCGGTCGCGCCTGGTTATGTGGTCAGCAACAACACAGAAGCGTTGCGCGCCGATCCCGAACGCAACGCCGCCATTCTGGAGCGTATCCCCGTAGGCAGGTGGGGCCAGCCCGAGGACATCGCCGGTGCCGTGACCTTTCTTGCGTCGCCCGCGGCGCGGTTTGTCACCGGGGTGACCCTGCCTGTCGATGGCGGGTGGCTGGGGCGGTAGCCGCTCCTAGTAGTTCCACATCGTTCCGTCCTGAAGCCGCACCACAGGGTGGCTTCCGGGGGCGTAGCTGTAGCGCGCGGCTTCGGATTCGTCGAAATCGACACCGAGGCCGGGCGCATCGCTCACATACATCATGCCAGTCTCCATCCGGTGCTCGGAGGGGAACAGGGCGTCACATTCGGGTGTGCCCAAAACCAGATATTCCTGAACGCCAAAGTTCGGGGCCCAGGCATTCAGGTGGTGATGCGCGGCCATCGAAATCGGCGAATGGCTGGGCGCGCCGTGAAATCCGGTGCGG
Organism: Marivita sp.; assembly: GCF_051251565.1. Lineage (GTDB taxonomy): Bacteria > Pseudomonadota > Alphaproteobacteria > Rhodobacterales > Rhodobacteraceae > Marivita. The sequence goes on from NZ_JBPOFB010000012.1 coordinate 60,627, forward strand.
ATGTGGTGCAACCCGGCGAGATCAATGATGCGTTTCACGTGGGTGATGCCGCCCGCATAGGTCACTGCGACACGGATGAAGTCGATCAGTTCTTGTTCGATCAACCGGTTGCAGTCCCAGATCGAATTGAACACTTCGCCGATGGCGATGGGCGTGGTGGAATGCTGGCGGATCAAACGCAGCGCGTCCTGGTCGTCGGCGGGGGTCGGGTCTTCCAGCCAGTACAAACGCACAGGTTCAACCGCCTTGGCAAACTCGGCCGCCTCACGCGGCAAAAGGCGGTGATGCACATCGTGCAGGATATGCAGATCCTGGCCAAACCTGTCGCGGATTGCAGCCAGGGCCGTGGGCATGAAGCGCATGTATTTGTCGCTGTCCCAGACCTCGACCTTGGGCTGAATGCCGGTGTAGTCGGTGATATAATTCCGGGTATCGCCCTTTGTTTCCGGCACTGCATAGCTGGCCGTGGGCATGCCGGGAATGCCGCATTGCACCCGAACCGCCTTGTAGCCCGCCTCTACATAGTGGGCGATCGAGTCCATCAGGTCGTCTAGATCGGACCCGGTGGCATGGGCATAGACCATCGCGCCATCGCGGCTTTTGCCACCAAAAAGCTGGTAGAGCGGCATGTTGGCCAGTTTGCCCTTGATGTCCCAAAGCGCCATATCGATCGCACCATAGGCCGCCATGGCAATAGGGCCGCGCCGGAAATAGGCCCCGCGATAGAAAAACTGCCAGATGTCTTCGGTGTTGCGGGGATCCTTGCCGATCAGGTTCGGGATCAGATGGGTCTCAAGATAATGTGCAGGAAGGGTTTCGCGGTTGTTCAGTGTCGCATCGCCAAGCCCGTAGACACCCTGATCCGTCATGATCTTGAGCGTGACATAGTTCTTCTTTGGCCCGCCGACAAAGACCTTGGCATCGGTGATTTTCATGACATGTGCTCCTGTTCAGTCCAGTTGCGGCGCCGGGCTCCACGGGGTGCTGTGGCGGACAAGGTCAATGATCTGCTGGTATTGCCGACCCTCCCGGAAGGTTGGGTAGGGGGTAACGGGGGTGCCTTGGATGTCGGCTACAAAATCACGCGCCAGTATGTGCCAGCATTGTTCAGTCTCACCGGTGACCTCGGGCATGCTTGAGGCGATGTCGCCCGGCAAGGGCAGAGCGCGCCACGTCTTGTCGGGTCCAAAGTGATGCAACTGACCGCTGCCGTAATGCCCTTCGAGGTAAATCGCCCCGGTGGTGCCGTAGAACACAATATGATCCTCGTGGAAGCGGGGCACCAGCCCGCCATGTTTGAACAAAACCGATACGGGCCGGTCCGCGAGCGGAGTGTCGATCTGCGCCATCAACGTGTACGACCACTCCACGTTGCTTTCGCCCCAATCAAGCGTTGGGTCGTTCAGGTCATCGGGTATGAAGTCGCGGCGTTTGGTAAAGTTGTGCACGCCAGTGACAATGGGCGCGCGGCCAAGATCGTCGCGCACCTCTCCGGCAAGCTGTATGATCTTGTCGCCAAGCACGGATGTGACAATCGACAACGTGTGCGTGAAGTTGTTGTTGAGCCGCCCGCCACCGTCTTCCTTGCGATGTGACCAGCCAAAGGGAATCTCACGCTCCAGATTGAAATGCGACATGCATTCAACCTCTGTCGGAGCCCCAATGGCCCCGTCCCTGACCAGCCGTGCGGCGTGCTGAACGCTTGGGGTATAACGAAAACTGGCGGCGTAGGCCGTTTTGACACCGGCCGTGCAGGCAAGCTCGTACAACTCTGACGCGGTTGCACCGCTATCTGTCATCGGTTTGTCGCAAAACACATGGCAGCCATGGGCGATGGCCTGCTTGATCGGTGCGTAATGTGCCCCACCCGGCGTGGCGATGGACACGATATCGGGTTGGCACGCGTTTAGCGCAGCCTCCCAATCCGTGCTGCAATAGGGAGTGCCCAGCCGCTCGGCAACATCCCGGACCACGGACCCGGTGCGGCCCACCAGCCCCACCACCTGCGCCCCGGCTGCCCGAAACGCAGCCGCATGCCCTTCGCCGGCGAAGCCCGTACCGTAAACCAAGACCTTAAGCGCGTCTCCCATCACGTCTCTCCCGTTTGTTGACTAGTATACTAGATTGCCGTTTGGCGTTTGGCAATCACCCTGGAGCAAGGAGCACGACAAAAGCGTTCCGCGCATCAAGCGCACTTCGTCCCGCAAGACGATTGCTCGCAGATGTCTTCGGGTGGTTCTGATCTGGAAAATGGTGCCCCACACGTACCCACATTAATTCCGCAGAATTATGAAAATATGATGTAATTATCACAGGAAATCAATCGATACCCCCAATAATACCCCCAGAAGCTATGTCTTGCCTGTCTTGCGGAGAAGTTGATCCGGTTTTCATTCATGGTTTTTAGCTTGAAACTTACCCACTGGTGTTCAGAGTCTGACAAAAATACCCGATGGATACAGAGTATCGGACACCACGCTCACATGCCTCAACAAAGTCATCAGATCTCGGATCAGAGTCTGAACTGACCACGATGGCGCAGTTCCCGTTCGCAGAGGCAGCGAGGCGCACCTTGTTGCGACCGGCCCAAACCTGACGTTCGACCGGTAACAGGATCGCTGCCGTTCAGCTCGTCAAAGCGGACATTGGCTGAGCGTGTGCCCTCGCAGGCCTGAAGAGAGATTTACGGTCTGTTCCTCAAGCAGGCTCAGACGGGATGCGTGGTGTGTCGTCCGGCATCGCACTCCACAAAGCTATTCCTTGAGCAACCGATACAGAGGCGCGCCTCCGAAACTAAAGAGCTGAACCGTATGCTCTCCCTTCACGCGAAAAACCACCCAAGCCATTGCAGTAGTGACGGTCGTTGCACTTGGCGCGCCCAGAAAAAAGCCATCACCACAATCAGACGGCGAAACTGGAACGAAAGCTCGATATCCACCACCCTCTAAGTCCTCAAGGTCGATCTCTGAAAACTTCCCGATACAGTTTGCATAGTGAGAACCCGCAGCTGAGAATTCATACTGGAAATCGACCGCAACTGTTTTTCCCACATTCTCATCCAAGAAGGTTTCCAAATCTGAGTTCGCTTGTAGACAGGTTCGGCTTGGCGTAGAGCAGATTACTTCTCCAACAAAGCTAGCGTCGCCCGGCGACACAAATTCCGCAATCAGATTGCGTAAATCTGAAATGCTGACAATGGCCCCAGCAACTCCACCAAGAAGTGTCAGAAACAACAATGGTTTCCAATTCTGCAATTTTTCCATACTCAACTGACCAAACCGTCTCCACGCATCGCCGCTGCTCCCTTGCAGCATGCATGTTTGCTCGCCCCAAATCCAGCACACCAAGGCCTGCTTAGCCAGAAAACACGCTTGTCGATCGCTGCTCCGAAGTGTGGAAGCGAACGACGGCCCTAACCGGACTCTCACCAAGTTGCTCGGATGCCGTGCTGCGGCCCGTCAGACCTGACTTTCGCCGCAACCGCAAAATCAGATCGTGGGCGAATTCACACTTCGCGGGACAAACCGGACCTTGGGTTCCATTCGTCCAATGGCGGCTTTTGTCACGTCGGGCCCATAAACATATCGAGGCGTCAAAGGACTATTTGCAGATCGACTCCACTGAGGCTTTGACCGCTTCTGGCGCAAAGATATCGTCCATCCAGCCGTCTTTGAAGATCACGGGCTCGGCTTCTTCAATCGCAAGCATACAACCATCCGACAGTTTGCCACCCGGTTGCACGCCGAAGGCGACGGCCAGCAATATGGTGAGGTGGCCCAATAAAAAGTCCTCTGCCGCTTGATAAGGCACGCCGCGCTTTGCTGCTTCGTCTGTAGCATCTTTGAGAACTTTGGCAAAGGTCGCGCCAATGGATTCAGACAAAGCTGGTTCCAGAATGGCCATTTGTTCCACCGTGCATCGATGAGACCGCATGACAGGGCCATAAAAAGTCCGCGCGATGTCTTCGCACATTTTATAGTGTTCTTCTGGACCTTGCCCCAGGGCGCAAATGATATGCTGTTTGGCCGCGATGCCGCCGAAATAGTCTTTCTTGGCATCAGGTGCGGTTTCGTCGTTGAACAGCGGCGGGTGGCAGGGATGCGCGACGAAGTATGTAATGTCATCCCGCTTAGGCAAGGTGCCCGCATGGGGCGCTGCCGCATCCAGCATGATGACCGCCGTGCCCGGCCTAAGCTCGTCCACGAAGCTGGTCAAAATCTTGCCAATCAGCCGATCCGGCACCGCGAGAATGACGGCATCCGCGTTGCTGAGCGCTTGGCCTTGTCCCACACATTCAAGACCGGTTTCGTCTTTCAATCGCTGCTGGCCCTCGGGGCTCACCTCGACATGCTGGACGTCATATTCGGACCCCATAAGGTTGGTCGCAAGGCGGACCCCCATTTTGCCGCCAGCCCCCATCAAGGCAACTTTAGTCATGATCTTCTCCCTATTTTCCATTTCGCCATTGGTCAGCCCTTGGTCAGCCCTTGGCCGCCACAAAGAAGTCTTGCGCGCCCATCTGGCCGCCCTTCAAGCTTACCTCTAACCCATCAATGTCTGGGTCATCTTGGCAATGGACGCGGCACAGCGGCGCCCCCGGCGCCAGCGGCGTAATCGCAGACAATGCCTGCGCCCCAAGTGCTGTCAGCGCATGGCCAGAGGTATCGCCACCTGCGACAATGATCCGTTGTTGACCGGTCTTTTTGCGAACGAGTGAAACAATGCGGCCAAGCGCCTGCCCAAGTCGCGCATTGACGTCACCGGCCGACAGCGCTGAACTTTTGATGGCATGCGCCATACGGTGCAGCGCAGGATCGTCCGCACCGCGCGCTGTAGCGACGAGGACGTCATGCCCTTTGTTTAAAAGGTCGATGCTTGCATCACACAGACGCGCCACCTCTTTTGACAAGCTGTCTGGATCAATTGCCAAGCTTGCATCGAATTCCAGAACTTTGAAACTGTTGGCCTCTGCATAGGCGATCTGATCGGCCGTCGTCGGCGCACAGGATCCAGAGACGGCAAAGATTTGATCCACCTGGCTAAGACCTTGCGGCTCAAAATCCGGCGCGATCGCGCCCGTGTGGCGCCAATGGGCGACAAGCGCATATTCGACGCCTTGCGACCCAACTGCAAAAATCGGTTGCCTGCGGTTTTGCCAAAGGACCCGCCCGGCTTCGATTAAGGTTTCATCGTCGATGACATCAAGTGCGATAATCCGGGCGCCACGGTCGCGCTGTGATTGCAAGGCGTGGTCCGTTTGCCCGGCCTTCATCGCGGCAAGGTCAACGACCCCTGTGACCAGTTTGGTTTGTGCCGACAGATGCAGACACAGATCGGCCTCTTGCATCGGGGTCACGGGGTGGCGTGACATAACAGGGTGGCGATCCAAGCGGTGATTTTCAGCGCCCGCGCCCGCAAATAAGTTACCAAAAGCTTGATAGCGGCGGATCGCCGGGGCACCGACAATGAGAGGCATCCAATCGCTGCCAAAGACATCGGCCCCAATCTCTGCCGCGGTTCCGATTGAGCCAACCTCGGGGGAGCTATCAAAAGTAGAGCACACTTTGTAATGCGTGACCGGCGCCTTAAAACGCTTCAGAGCTGCAAAGATTTTTGGCAACTCCGCGCGCATCCAACTGGGGTCTTTTGAGCGGGCCAGACCCGCGACGCCGATCGCTTGAAGATTGGGGTAGTGCTTTAGCATCTCAGGGGTGGGTGGTTGCAGAAACAGCATCGTTGGAACGCCAGCAAAGCTTAGGACTTCCATGACAGCGGAGGATCCTGTGAAGTCATCGCCATAAAATGTCAAAAGGGGGGGCATGGGGTCAATAAGCCTTTAGCGCTGACGCCAAGGCCGCGTGGTCTTTGGCATAAACCGCGATATCCACACCTTGCATTGCGGCGTCCCAGGCTTGCCGCATGGCCATCACGCCGCTTTCGATCCCATCCGGATGTGCCACGACACCGCCGCCTGCCGTCACAATAAGATCGGGTGACCCTGTTGCCGCCAAAGTGCCAGCCGCTTGCCGGACCGTTTGACCCGATGAGAACACCGGCACGGCCCGCATCGGTGCGTCTGCAAATAGAGGGTCCGACAGTGATTGCGCCGATGCAATGACGCTTTCATTTGCTTCGGAAAACTTGTTGTCCAAGCCGTTGACGTGCATATGGTCTGCACCTGCCAGCCGCCAAAGCTTTGACCACGCCGGATACGACCAGCCGAGCATTGGGTCGCGCGTCAGCGCCCCCCAACCGCAGCGATGGGCATGGATCGGCAAGGTCGTGTGACGGGCAAGCTCTACCACGCCAGACATCCCGACCGCATTCAGGCTGACCATCACGCAGGTGCCGCCAAGATCGCTTACCAGATCATGCCGGGTGCGCATTTCATCAATCTCGCCCGTGAGGTTAAACGCGACCATCGCCTTGCGCCCGGTCTTGTCCGCCGCCCTATCGACCGCCGCCATAACAGCGCGCACGCGATCTTCGAACGGGCAGGCGGGACCATCGGCTTGCAGCTCGTCATCTTTGATAAAATCAATGCCGCTGTCGCAGAGTTGCGAAACAAGAGTGCCAGTCTCTTGCGCCGATAGCCCAACGCTTGGCTTGATGATCGTCCCAACAAGCGGCCTGTCATAGACGCCGGATAGGTTGCGCGTTCCCGCCATGCCAAACTTTGGCCCGCTATATTGCTGGGCAAAGGCTGCGGGCAATCTGACATCCAGTAAACGCACCCCAGAGAACGGCTTCAATTCGAACAAATTACCTGCAATCGTGGCAATCAAATTTGGAAGCGACGGGCCAATGTTGTCCAAGGGCCAGGACAGCGTCATCTCTGCCCGCGTCCACGATGTTCCCTTTGTGCCACCTGGCAAAGAAGGCGCATCAACTGGGCCAAGCGCGACCAGCCGTTCGACCCGCGCGCCTGCGCGCGCTTTGAGTTCGGGCGTTTCGCCCGGGACCGCGCGAAATGTTCCCGAGGATTGCTCCCCGGCCATGATTTCAGCAGCTTGCATCGGGTCAATCGCCGTTTCGATCAGGTAGTCGGCCTCGATCCGAAGTGGGGTCTTTATGGCGTCATTGTTCATGAGGCTTTTGCCACATAAAGCAGTGCTGACCGGTCAAGATGCTTTGATATTATCGCAACAGCGCCAGCAGAGTCCCGCGCCGCTAAGCACGCAACAAGCTGGGTGTGCTCTTGCAACGTCGTGTCCTCGCGGCCCGACCAATGCAAGACCGGCCTATGGTATTCCTTAAGCCACGTCAGCATCGCGCGTGTCGTGGCTTCGATCAGCGGGTTCTGGGTGAGGGCCCCGAGTGCCGCGTGAAAGGCGATGTCGGCTTCGATGAAGGCCTGCGCGTTACCTAAAGCATCGCGCTGAGTCTCGATCAAACGGTTCAGGCTGCGCGCGTCATCTGGGGTACAAAGCCCCGCAACGATCCCCACTGTGCCGACTTCCAAAATTTTGCGAAGTTGTTTTAGGTGCTCAAGGTTCGCGGGCTTGCTGGACAGCAGCAGCTTGGCGGCGTTATCGACCTGATCCACGACGCTTGCAGCGCTGAGTTCGCTGACCCGACTGCGTTCACCCTGCGCCACGCGGATCACGCCCTTTTGCGCCAAAGCTTGCATCGCCTCGCGGATCGCTGGACGGCCCACGCCGAACTTTTCCATCAAGACCCGCTCTGACGGAACGACATCCCCGGGCTGCAGATCACCAGAGGCGATCAGGTTCCAGAGTTGCGCAAAGACTTGGTCCGAGATTTTCTGCCGATTGATCGGCTGGAAATCGGGATTGGGGGGATCGGAAGGATCGTCATTCATCCGATGTTTGTTATCAGTGACTAACTGGTATGACAAGTTAATAAGATGCGATAAGCTGCAGGCTAACGGGCGTGTACAAATCTCCAAAAACCAAATAGGTGGCGCACTTCTTGGTTCCCTCGATCAAGCAACTGTCGCACAAGGCCACTGCGGGGAGGTTCAGCGGTGCGCTTAGTGCGCGAAACCAGTCATTCATGGATCGCGCAGCATTCCGCACTTCGGGCTCAGAGCCGCCTTGCGGCGATGCAGCGACAGCGGAGATTCCCGACAGGTGCGTTCCGACGTGGACGGCCCGGAGCTGCCCTTCACCGGTTTGGCCATCGCTGCGGCTCGGTTTCCCCAAACTTGACATTCATTGCAGCTGCAGAATTGACAGGCCGATGTGCTGTCCCATTTTTGACGCGGCGCCTTCGTGACCTTGGCTTGGCAGTCCGTGGTTTGGTATGGCGATTCCGAATGACATTTGAAAGGACAGCCGGATGAAACAGCCCGTATCTTCGTTCAAGGAGAACCTTCAGACACTGCCATCCATCGATGGGATCGAGAGACTGGAGATGATGGATGCCGCCGGTAATGTGGTCGCATCCATTGAGAATCAACTGGGCAAGCAGGGGTCCCTGGCGGTCTACCAATACCTGTTCGCGACATATGGGGTTCTGAATGCCGAAGCTGCGACACACGGGCTGGCAGTCTTTGCGGAACATACCGAGGACGCGCGAAACCAACCCGGTGCGCATCCGAACATCGACCGCCTGCTTGAGATACAAGGCGGTGGTGCGTCTTTGACCATCCGGCTCGTAAATCAGTAAGCGGCTCTGCTGCCGCTGGTAAAGCACTGACATAGTATAAGGCTGTGATGTAGGGCAGGCGGAAGGCGTGCCTGCCCCGTTCGTCCAACAGCACCTCGCAGCGTCATCCGGGCTCTCGTCCGGGCGACCGGGCGCGGGCCCGTCCTTCCCAGCGTCTTGGATAACCGTTGAACCAGCCGGGCCGGAGAGTACCATCGACTTCATGAGAATTCAGAACCAAATGCACGCCTTCTTGCGTAGAGCAGCGGCGCTTGCCGCCTTCGTCGCCCTGCTGTGGGCGATTCAGATCGTCAATTGGATCCTTGGCTATGGCTTGAACCCAGCCTTCGGCCTGGTCCCGCGTCACGTCACCGGAATGGACGGGATTGTCGCGATGCCCCTGCTGCACGGCAGTTTCGCCCACCTCATCGCGAACACGCCGCCCCTGCTCGTCATGGGGGGACTGCTAATGGCCACCGCAACACGGGCCTTGTTGGCTGTAAACATGATGGTAGTCGCGCTCGGCGGCGGCCTCGTCTGGATACTCGGTAGCCCGGCAATTCACGTCGGCGCATCGGGGTTGATCTTCGGTTGGTTCGGCTTCCTAATTGCACGGGGCCTAGTAGATCGCTCACCCGTGACACTGGGCGCCACAGTCGTCATCGGGGGGCTTTATGGCTCCCTCCTGTGGGGAGTGCTGCCGGGGCAACCCGGCGTGTCTTGGGAAGCCCACCTGTTCGGCGCGCTCGCGGGCGTTGCGGCAGCTCTTCTGATCAGAAGCCCGGTCCATGCACCACGCCTGCGCGGCGTTGACCGGCCATAACGAAAGACTTTCTGCGGCCCAAACTGGGCCTTGGTCGCCGGCCAATTATTGAAACAGATGTCACCAGACCGGCCATTCATGCATGGCGCAGCATTCTCAGCAACGAAGGGTCGAATTGCGCACGGGCCCGACTGCTGCAAATCCCGCTTCTCCAGAACGCAAGACTCACATCGATGCTTTCCGCTTGTCCGACGTCTCTTCAGTATAGAAACATCGTTACGGTCATTGGAAAAAAGGCCACAATCACGAGGACCACAAGCATCACAGCAATAAATGGCAAGGTGGCGGCAAAGATTTGCTCGACCGAGACGTTGGGATCGTTGAGCGTGTTATGCACTGTGAAGACGGATATCCCAAAGGGTGGCGTCAACAACCCAATCTCGACAGCAATCACTGTCACAATCCCAAAGTGCATGAGGTCAATCCCAAGCCCTTGCGCGATGGGTGCCGCGATTGGAACCATTATGAGCAGGATCGACGTGCTGTCCAAGATCATTCCCATCAGCAATATGATGACAGCGTAGAAGAAAAGAAATCCGAGCGGGCCAAAGCCAGAATCCGTGACCAAGCCCGCGATAGCATTTGGCAACCCAGCAATGGCCAGCATCCGCGAATAGAAAGAAGCAGCCACGAGTAGCAACAGGATTGAAACCGAGATCACGCCGGTCTGCTTCATCACCTGCCAAAGCTTTTTTCGATCAAGGCTGCGTCGCGACAGTGCCACGATCAACGCGCCGAACGCACCGATGCCGCCTGCCTCGGTCGGGGTAAAAAACCCGGTGTAAAGACCACCCAGCACCAGAATGACCAGCAGGACGATCGGGAGCAGTTTGAGCACAAGCTCTTTCAACGGCATGGGCGTGAAATCACGATCCAGACGCCGCTCGCGCACAGCATCAGGATCGTTCAGCACGAATTTGGGAAAGGCGATGGTAATCCCGATCAGCATCGCGACAAACCCAAGTGCCAACATCAATCCCGGAATGATCCCGGCGATAAACATGCCGCCAATCGAAACTTCGGCCAGAATGCCGTAGACAATCAACAAGAGCGACGGCGGGATCAGCATCCCCAATACAGATGACCCGGCAACGGTGCCTGCCGAAAAGGCGGGCCGATACCCGTGACGTGTCATTTCGGGAACCGCAACGCGGGTGAAGACCGCAGCTGACGCGATGGACACACCGGTGACCGCGGCAAAGATGGTATTTGCTGCAACTGTGGCGACGCCCAGACCACAGATCATGCGACGCAACAGCTCTTCCGCCACTTCGAACGTGTCACGCCCGACATTTGACACGCTGACCAGCAGCCCCATCAAGACGAAAAGCGGGATGGTCGCGAAAAGATAATCCGCGATCCCAGAATAGGCAGTCAGTTCCAGCATCCTGAACGCAAGATCGATATTGTCCCGGATGATCCAGATCCCAAGAAACGCCACACCAAACAGTGCGTAGGCGATTTGCATTCCTAGAAGCACAAGACCGACGAGCACCGCGATCAGGATGAAGCCGATGGTCAGCGTGGTCATGCCCTGCTCCTTACGCTGCGGAGTTCTTCGCGGGCTCTGTAAAGAGCGGCCAGTGCCGCGACGGTACAGCCTAGAATCGTGATGCCACGGAAGGGCCATGTCGGGATCGTCCAGACACCTTGAACGCCAAAGAATTCGGCGGTTTGCCATGCGCTCTGGAATTTTGGCCAAGAGGCCCAGAGGATCAGCGCAAAGACGATAGCACCAGCGATACAGAACAGCGCCTCAAGCCAGGCCACGAAGCGCGGCCTGGATTTCTGCAGACGACGGACCAGAAAATCGGCGCGTGTCAGGCGAAGTTGCAGGATCGCGGCTGGCACCTGCAGAAAGACAATGGCAACGACGGCGCGCGCAGCAATCTCGGACACGCCGGTTATCGGGGCGTCCAGAAAGTTTCGACCGATCACATCCGCCACGATGAGCAGCATCAACGCACCGATGCTGGCTGTGCCAACTGCCGACATGGCCGCGGCCATTGAGCCAAGAACCGCACCGTAAGGGGCATCCGAAAAGGACGGGACAAACCGATCCTCTTCCAGCTCTGGTGTGTCTTCATTGCTCATGGCCGGGCGTCCTGCTGCCAAGGAGACGCCCGCCCGGTCCATTTGGATCCGGACGGGCGCAAACGTTCAGGTGACGATCTTAGAGACCGTCGTCCCAGTTCCGAAGCGGTGTTGCACCGCGTTCACGCAGAGCCGCAAAATAGGCTTTGAGCACAGTCTTGCCCGCATCACCGGTCTGTTCCAACCAAGGCTCGATGATGTTCGGCAGGCCATTGACCCACTTGGCTTTTTCTTCTTCGGGAAGCTGATGGATGGTCAGACCAGCCGCCTGCATCTCGTCAAGTGCGCGCGCCGCCAGATCACCCACATAGTCGCCGTGCGCGAGTGAAGTTGCCTGTGCGGCTTCGCGGAAGGCGGTTTGAACCGGCTCTGGCAAGCCATCGAAGAAATCCTTGTTTGCCGCAATGCCACCGAAATACATCGATCCGATCCCCACACGGGTCAGTTCGGGGGCCACTTCGTAAACGCGGGTTGGCAAGATGCCCGACGCAAAGGACAAGGTGCCTTCGGTCACACCGGTCTGGATATTGGTGTAATAGGTGGTCAACGCCCCATCGACTGGCGTTGCCCCTGTTTCACGAAGCCAGTTGGCGGATGTGCCCGGAGCGTTCAGTTTGCGGTTCTGAAGGTCTGCCATCGAGGTCACGGGGAACGTGCCGTAAATATCATAGCTGTCAGTGATCAATGACGACAGATGCACCATCCCGTTCTCAGCCCAGCTATTCTTGAGCTCGGGCAGGTTCTCCGAAAGATCATCAAAAATCTCGATGATCATGCGGTGATCTTCGGTCGCGAACGGCGTGAAGTAGGTCACGTTCTGAAGCGGCATGTTCGCCCCTTCCCAGACCGTGCCGACCATGCCGACATCGACAATACCGTCCATCACCGCTTCGCGCGTGTCGGTAAACTTGTAGAGTGTGCCGGCATAGTTCTCGACCCAGTTGACCTGATATTCGTTGCCATTCTCGGCAAGAATGCGGTTCACCTCAGGCTGGAAGGTGTTTTTCATCGCGTAGACCCAGATATTGGCCTCTGGATGCGAAGAGCCGATATTGACCGTCAGGCTTTGCTGGGCAATCGCCGCACTGCCGATCAGCATCGCACCGAGTGTTGTAAGTGCTGTGAGTTTCATACTTATCCTCCCTTTGGTGGGCGCGCTCCCCGGCGCCCCTTTTGGTTCAGTCTTGCAGTTTGCCCAACGCCCGTAGAATGCGTTCGGGTGTGAAGGGCATTTCGGTCACCTGCGCCCCAAGCGGGCGCAGGGCATCGTTGATGGCGTTCATAACGGCGGCTGGTGCTCCGGCGGTTCCGGCCTCACCCGCGCCTTTGGCGCCAAGTTCGCTTTCCTTGGTCGGTGTTTCCACGTGGCCCACCACCATGTCCGGCATTTCGGCAGTCATCGGGACGAGGTAGTCCGCCATGGAGCCATTCAGCAGCTGGCCGTCCTCGTCATAATGGATTTCCTCGTAAAGCGCGCCGCCAAGGCCCTGAACAATGCCGCCCCGGATCTGTTCGTCGACCAATTGTGGGTTGATCACGCGACCGCAGTCTTCGATGCACCAATGCTTGAGCAGGGTCACAACGCCTGTGTCGGTGTCGACCTCAAGATACGAGGCCTGAACGCCGTTGGTAAAGGCGAACGGATATTCCATCGTGATGAAATGCCGGGTCTGGACCAATTCGCGCGGCAAATCCTTGGGCAAGGTATCACCCCGGAAGTACACGATCCGCCCCAGTTCCTCGAGCGGCATACGCTGTTCGCCGCTATCGGCATCGACAATCTGACCGTCGCGGATATCAAGCTGGCCCGCATCGGCCTGAAGCATCGCCGCCGCGACTTCGAGGATCGAGCCGCGAAGCGCCCGTGCCGCTTGCAACGCCGCCTCGCCGCCAATGCCCGCACCACGCGAAGCCCAGGTACCACCGCCATACGGCGTGACCTGCGTGTCGCCGGTGATGACACGAACCTGCGAAGGCAGGACCCCGACGCCTTCCGCCACAACCTGACTCAGCATCGCCTCGGTCCCCTGGCCCTGCTCGGTCACACCCGACAGCGCCACGACCGATCCATCTGGGTCCATTCGAACGGTGCAGCCGTCTTGTGCCGAGATACGCGCGCCGCCGATTCCATACATGAAAGGCGAAGGGTTGGTCAGTTCGATGAAGGACGCGATGCCTATGCCGCGATACTTGCCTTGCTTGCGGGCTTCAGCTTGATCAGCGCGCAACGCGTCGTAGTCCATCATCTCCATCAGCTTGTCCATCGACGCATGGTGCGACAGGCCTTCGAACTTCATCTTGGCGGGTGATGTCACCGGATATGCGTCGTCGGGATACATATTGCGCCGCCGGATTTCGACCGGGTCCATGCCGATCGCCGCTGCGGCCATGTCGACAAGACCTTCAGTGATCGCCACTGCAATGGGGTGGCCTACCGCACGGTACTGACAGGTTGGCGTCTTGTTCTGGAAGACAACCGTGGTCTGCGCCCGATAGTTTGCAAAATCATACGGCCCGCCACACAGGTTCACGACCTGATTGCCCTCAATGGCCGAGGTGCGCGGATAGACCGAGTACGGCCCGATCCCGGTCCAGTCGTCGACGTCAATCGCGAGGATCTTGCCGTCTGCATCCACCGCGATCTTGGCTTCAATCTCGTGGTCACGGGCGTGAATGTCAGTGCTGAAGCTTTCCAGGCGATCGGCAATGAACTTGATCGGTCGGCCCATCACCTTGGCAATAGCAGCGGTCGCCACCTCGTCGGGATAGACATGCACCTTGATGCCGTACGACCCTCCAACATCGCCGCAAATGACCCGCACGCGGCTTTCGGGGATATCGAGATGCTTGGCGAAGACGGTCTGCATCATGTGCGGAGCCTGGGTCGCGTGATACGCGGTCATCTGCCCTTCGGCTGGATTCCAATCGACAAGGATCGACCGCGGTTCAAGCGTGACGCCGGTATGGCGTGCGGTTCGAAAGCTGGCGGAAACCACCTTGTGCGCGTTTGCGAACATCGCGTCGACATCGCCTTCCTCATGCAATCGGCGAAAAGCGAGGTTGTCTCCCATCTCGGGATGAATGACCGGTGTGTCCTTGTCGAGTGCGGTCATCGTGTCGGTGACTGCGGGCAGTTCTTCGTAATCGACAACCACCAGCGACGCCGCTTCTTCTGCCGCAGCGCGTGTGGTTGCCACAACGGCTACAACTGGCTCACCAACCCAGCAGGCGCGGTCCACTGCCAATGGATGTTCCGGCGGAGATTTCAGACCCTTGAGGTGGGCCAAAACCGCGACCCAGGGCGTACAGACCTCAGCCAGATCGGCACCGGTGAAGATGCGAACCACCCCTTTGACGGCCTTGGCTTCGTCCAGGTCAATTGTACCGATCTTCGCATGTGCCACAGGTGACCGGGAAAACGCCACATGCAGCATACGCGGCAACACGATGTCATCGACATAGCGGCCCCTGCCCTGAACCAGCTTTGTTGCGTTCGGGCGTGGGACAGTCTTGCCAATATAGGAGTTCGGACGGTCGGGATTATTGAACGGGATCGTCATGCTTTTGCCTTTCCAGCGCGGCCTTTGGCGACACTTTCAACGGCATCAATGATCGCCTCGTAACCTGTGCAGCGGCAGTAATTGCCAGACAGGTGCTCACGGATTTCCGCGCGGCTTGGCACACCGCCTCGGGCCAGCAACTCGTCTGCAGCGACCAGCATTCCGGGCGTACAGAACCCGCATTGCAAGGCGTTGCGTTCCACAAATGCGTCCTGCAAATCACTGATGGCGTTGGTGTCGGTCAAACCTTCGATCGTCCAGACCTCGGCCCCGTCTGCCTGAGCAGCAAGCATCAAACAACCCCGCACAGCGTCTCCGTCGACGCGGATTGTGCAAGCCCCGCAAACGCCGTGTTCGCAGCTCGCATGAGCACCGGTCAGCCCTAGCTCGAGGCGCAAAAAGTCGATCATGTGTTGCCCGGCCGGCACCCGGGCCTCGACTGGTTCTCCATTGACCGTCATGGACACGTCAACCTTGTCGCGGAACAGTTCGGTCATGCGACTTCTCCTTTCAGGCGGGCAACTGCGCGACGCAACAGGACACCAGCCAAATGGCGGCGATAGGCGGCACTGGCTTGTGTGTCAGAGGGTGGGTCAATCTCTGCGGACAACGCATCTACAGCCGCGTCCAGATCTCCCGCATCCAGCGCTGCCATTGCGCCGTTCGCAAGAATGGGTTTGGGCCCGACCGAGAACAGCGCGATGCGGTGACCAGCGGCGCGCTTGACCAGGCAAAGCCCGACCAAGGCATAGTCTCCGGAACGGCGTGCAACTTCTTCGATGATCTGCACTTCGTCAGCTTCGGCGACCGGCACCGTGAACGAAGTGAGGATTTCGCCTTCGTTCAGTGCAGTGGTAAAGACCTCCTCAAAGAAATCCTCTACCGCGATTGCACGCGGACCGGTCGGACCCTCGACATGCATCGTCGCTCCAAGCGCGAGCGCACAAGCCGGAAATTCCGCCGCAGGGTCGGCATGGGCCAGCGCCCCACCAATGGTGCCCCGATTGCGGATAGCTGCATGGGCGATATGCGAAACCGCGTCCGTCAATAGCGGTGCGTGGGTCTTTACAAACGGATCAGAACCGATCTGGGCGTGTCGGGTCAGAGCGCCGATCCGAAGCGTTTCACCCTCGACAGCGACGCCAGACAAGTCACTGATCTTCGAGATATCGACCAGCAAGTCCCCGACAGAAAGCCGCATGTTCATCGCGGCGATCAGGCTTTGACCACCAGCCAAAACACGTCCATGGCCGTCCGATGCAGCAAGCAATTCAAGCGCATGACCTAAGCTCTCAGCCCGGGCATAGCCTCCCGCTGATGCCTTCATGGCGTCCTCCCCTCTTTTTTGACCTGCGCCTTATTAAGCGCTTGATCAATACTGTTGAGCAGATGATCTTTAATTGCGAGTCGTTGCAAGAGAAAATTTCTGACACTACCAGACAGCTGAGAGCGTATGATGGACGGACAAACCGATAGCCCCGCCCTCGATGGCGAAGATGGCGCTGCGCGCAAGCGCTTGCCGCCCGCAGAACGCCGTCAGCAGATTGTCGATGAAGCTGTGCGTTTCTTTGCCGAAGTTGGCCTTGAGGGAAACACACGAGAATTGGCACGTCGCCTTGGTGTGACCCAGTCCCTTATTTTCAACTACTTCGCCACGAAAGAAGAGCTGATCGAAGCGGTCTACGAAAAGGTCTACATCGGCCGCCTCGCACCGGATTGGCCAGAACGCCTGACAGATCGCAGTGTTCCGCTACGTGAACGGCTAGTTGCTTTCTATACCGAATACAGTTCGTTGATCTTTGAACGCGAGTGGATGCGCATCTTCATGTTTTCAGGACTTGCCGGAGCGTCCCTCAACCAACGCTATCTCGAGCATTTAGGAAACGTCATCCTTCTGCCACTCTTGGCAGAAACCGAAGCCGTGGCGAATTCTGAGAAATCCCCAAAGATGGAAGACGTTTGGAATCTTCATGGTGGGATCGTCTATATCGGGATACGTCAGCACATCTACCGCATGCCTGAACCTGCAAAACCACAGGAAGAAATCGCGAGGGCAATCGATAAGTTTCTTCTTTATTTCAGCATAGAAATTGAACACTGAGAACCAAAAGGCATTGTTGAAATCGGCCCACACTTGCCATTCGCATCTTGGACGGGCGCTGCGGCGCAGCTTCGTCCAACCGGACCTTCGCTGCGGACGCAATATTCAGTCAGTGTCGAACTGTAGGTCGACAAGACAAGGTTACCTCTTCGGTTATTCTATGTGGAGGTCGAATTAGAGGTTGTCTTTACTCAACCAAAACCGCGATTTGCGTCTGCATGACCGACACAAAGTCACCGTCGGAAGGCCGGGTTGCGAGTGGAGAGAAGACTACGGATTTGAGGCCGATTTCGCTTGCGCGATTCATGGCGCCGTCTGGTGGGGTTGCTTCCCAGATCAATAGGGCCGCACCCGTCTGGTCCGCGATGTCCTGCAGCTCTTGCCACTGAGCGTCATCCGGCATCGCGCCTGCATCCCATTCAAGACTGGCGATGTCTAAACCGTAGGCGCGGGCGAGATATTGGTACCGGGGATGCGTTGCAAGGATTGTCGTTCCTTTCAATGCGGAAAGCGCGTCACGCGCCTTTGCGTCCAACGCCGTTAGCTCCGCCACCAACCCCGGCATTGCCGCGTCGATTTGATCGCCAAGTTCTGGCATCCGCCGCTTCATCGCTGCTGCCAGCGCCTCAGCCTGTTGAGCGGCTTGCGCGAAATCGAGCCATGTGTAGCTGGCGGTCCCGGTGTGCGAATGCTCCCCATCCGCGCCATGGCTGTGGGTGACAGATTGCGTGGCGATGTAGGCATCCGAGAATCCGGCGGAGGTGTCGACCACGCGCGAGCGCGGAAGCGAGGTGCGCGTGGTCCATGTCGCGAAGCCGGCTCCATTCAGGGCGATCAGATCGGCCTGCTGGATCGCGGCAATCTTGGACAGGCCCGGTCGCCAGAAGGACGGGTCACGCCCCTCGGGCACCGGGAAAAGCACCTCCAGCGCATCCCCGCCAAGGCGTTCGGCCATCCAGGCCAGCGGGTAGTTGACCGTCGCAACAACAGGGCGGTCCTGCGCATTGGCGACGCCGGCAACCAAGGACAGACAGACGGCAAGGCGCTTGAGCATCAATTGGTTCCCTGCCCATGGGCGATGTCATCGGGTGTGAGCATCCAGTAATCCGAGTGCCCTTCGCTGACATCGACTTCGATCATTAGGCCGGTCTCTGCCGCGCCGTCGGGAAGGGTAAACTGCGTCTTGCCGTCGGGTCCAATCTCGAGGGTCATCAATAGGACATTATTGGCATCTAGCACACGGATTTCGCCACCTTTTGGCACGCGGCCTGAGGAAAACGTGGACTCCACCGTCACTGTCTCGCCCGTGACTGACGCAAAAACCCGCAGGTCATGCGCTGCGACCGGAAGGGCCGCAACGCAAAGAGCAATAGTCAGGGCGCGGATCATTGCGCGCCCCAGGGTTCAAAATGCACCCAGATCACCGCGCCCAGTTCATGCGCCTTGTCCTGACCTTCGAATTGCATCGGTTCTTCGGCGGTGTTCAGAGCGGCAAAGCCCCACCAGCCCGATGTCGGCACGGCATAACTAAAGACGCCATCGGCATCCGCCTTGACGGTCTGGGTGATCATCAGATCAGACGGGGCCACAGCGCTGCCATCCTGATTGTAGTATTCCACTTCGACCTCGGCATAGGGCACGGCCTCGCCATCCAGCTTGACGATGCCCTGGAAAATGTTGCCTTCCCACAGGGCAAATGGCTTGGACAGGGGGATGATCTCGGTCTTGAGGCCGAGTTCGGCATCCCAGCCTTCGTCATCGCCATAGGCAGAGATGTAGGTCTTGGTGAAATGGGTGATAAAGGCGTCTTCCTCTGGTTCCCAATAGGGTTGCGGCGTCATCGCAAAGACATAGGTGCCGGGACGCTCGAGTCGGTATTCCATAGCAAAGCCGGGATGATCCATGACCTGCATGTCTTCCAGCATGCCAAGCAGGTCCGTGGTGTCTTCGCCATGGGTCACTGTGAAGGCCTCGGGGCGTTCAAGCACCATGCCGATGCTTTCAAACGGATGGGAGAAGGACAGCGTCAGGTCGATGCTGCGCCCGTCTTCCTGGCTGACCATGTTGTCGGACGGGATGATCATGCCGTAATGGGCGGTGGCCGTCGTGGCGAGGGCGGCCATAGCCGCGGCGGTCATCATGGTTTTCATCAGGCGATCTCCAATCGAGGTCTGGTTAAAAAGTGTCACAGCGCAAGAATCCATGCCACAAGCCTGTCGCCGTTCATGGTTACGGCGGTCACAAGGGCAGCGGCAAGGCCTGCAGATAAAATCAACAATAGGGCGATTTCTGCTACGGCCAATTGCAGGATCACGAACCGCCCAGCCCCAAGGCGTTTTGCCGTTTCCATCTCAGAGGCACGCAGACTCCACGCGAGAAAAAGCGACAGTGCGATGGCACCAAAGGCTGCTATTCCGATCAAAAGGGTGACGGCGTCCAGCAGAGTTGCGATGCGGAAAATGCGGTCGACCAGTCCCGCCACGATCTCGGCCGGGACGGTCATCTGCACGGGGTTCTCCGGGTCGAGGTATCGCCCGCGCAAAATTGTGCCGGACCGGGTGTCATAGGGCACAACCAGAACGGCAGAGAGCGGATAGTCGCTTGCGGACCCGTGGAAATGGAAGCTGTCGATGTTGTTCGGCGTGATCCGCTGGAATTGTGTGATCGCCGCATTGGCGGTGATGTTGCCATCGGCATCGGCTGTCACGACGTCTTCGTGTCCGTGGCCGATGCCTGCAATAACCCAGGCCGTCTTGACGTCTGTGAACACCGCTTCATCGTCGGGTGTTCCGGTAGCCGCCAGAACGCCGGTGATCTGCAACTCCAGAGGGTAGACCCCGTCGAGGTCAAAAAGGTTCTCGGGCGCAGAGACCACCGTATCCCCCGGCCCAAGCTCAAGCCGATCCGCCACCTGTGCGCCCAGAACGGCCTCACCGAGAAGCGCTACCTGACGCCCCTCGGCAATCGTCAGGTCCCGGAAGTCGAAATAGTCGAGAGACGTCCCGACGATCCGCGCGCCATTGGTCTGGAACGCCGTGTGCAACGGGATTGGCAGGGCAAGGCCACTGTCCCAAACAGCGTCTTCAGCGGCGCGGGTGATCGGCTGTGTGCGATCCTCGGAAAAATAGACGGCCCCAATTACCAGATCGAGTTGGCTGCCGCGCGCGCCCAGTACCAGCGGCGTCGCTTCGGCGCGTTGGGTCAGTGCCTGTTCCGATCCGCGCAGCAGCACTTGTGTCACCATCGGAACCGACAGGATCAACGCGCCCACAACGACCAGCACAAGGCTGCGCGCCCATGTCCAACGCAGATGGGCAAAGGCCAGAAACAGCGCGTTCATGTCGGTTGCCTCAGGGTGGCAAAGTCGATGACACGGTCGAACCGGGGCAGCAGGTCATGGTCGTGGGTCACGGCCAGCACGGTTGCGCCCATCTCGGACGCGCGGGCAAAGAGAAGGTCCAGAATGGCCTCTTTGGTTTCAGGATCGAGGTTGCCGGTCGCTTCATCCGCAAGGATCAGTTGCGGTTGCGTCACCAAGGCCCGGCAGATAGCAACGCGCTGTTGTTCTCCGCCGGAAAGTGCTTGAGGATGGCTTTTGAGGCGATGGGCGACGCCGCAGGCCTTGGCCAGAGCGTGGGCGCGATCCCTTGCTTCAGCATCAAGGCGCAAGCCTAGGCCCACGCGATAGGGGTAGAGAATGTTCTCGAAGGCGGTCAGGTAGTCGACCAACGCGAAGTTCTGAAAGATGAACCCCACATGCGTCGCGCGAAACCTGCGGCGGCTTGCCTCGTCCAGTGCAGACAGATCATGACCGGCGACTGTGATCTGACCAATGTTTGCCTGAACCAGCCCGGCCACAAGGTTCAACAGGGTTGTCTTGCCCGTCCCGCTGGGTCCGATCACGCCGACACGTTCGCCCGCGTCCACGGTCAGTGTCGGGATGTTCAGGGCAAACCCACCGTGCGGATAGGCGAAGGTCAGATCACGGACCGCGATCAACTGTCTTCCTCCAGCGGGGGGGCGTCGGCATTGCGTTCCAGCGTTCCCGCATCCGTGCGGTCGACATCCGTAAGGGTAAAGCCCGTGATCTTCCACACGCCTGCATCCGACGCCATGACCAGATCGGCGGCATAGGCATTGCCGCGCATGTGCATATGCTCGGAATGGCCGACCACCCCAAGCACGCGCCATTTTGCCGAGATGTTGACGAGCTCGCCTTGCGGTCGCGCGCTCATCCCCAAGAGGGACACCTCATGGATCTCCTGATCCGGGTTCAGTCCACCACCCGCCATCGCGCCAACCCGTTCAAGATAGAGCTGTTCCAATGCAGGCCCGTTCGCGACCTCGGCCAATCGGTCATAGATTGCGGCTTCTTCGGTTTCGCCAAAGGCTTCATAAACCTGTGCGAGGATGACTGGCAGAACCAACGGGCTTTCCTGAGAAAACTCGCGCGGGGTCATTCCATCCGCGGAGATTGCATTGTCTTGATTAGGAGCAAAGAAAGACCACGCCAGAATGGCGAAGCCGGAGATAACGAGGGTTGCGAAGGCCAGGTTTCTGAACATGGTGAATTTAATAATACTCGTCTTGATGGCTGCAAGTCACAATAATCGCTGAAAACCGAGCACACGTCATGAGTGTTTGACGGCCAAAACGCCGTGAAGGTTTCGAAATGGTGGTGAGAAAGTGCAGAACACTCTCGCCGTCGCGACCTTTGTGAATTTTTTGTTCCGTGTCCCCGATAGCTAATCGGGGACACGGCTTCTTGTTTAAGCGACAATCTTTTGTTTACATGCCCTGCGACACTGCGAAACCGCTGAAGCCACCCATGCCCAAATCGCCCAGATCAGTCAGCGCACCTGAGGTCAGGTCAACCATGTAAAGGCTTGCGTTAGACTCGCTATCAATTTGCAAGATTGCGTATGCCATGTCCGTTCCCTCTTCTGGCGACATGATGTCAAAGCCTCCGGCATCGATCACGTCGATTGCCTCGCCGTCCGAGGTCAGCAGACCAACTGTTGCAAGCTCACCTGCGTTGTTGGCAAGTGTGACAAGCGCATTTGCACGTGCATCGATAGCGTATTGAGCTGTGGAACTGGCCTTCTCGCCTGCGATTGCATTCGTATATGCGTTTGCGAAGATCAGCGGATCGGCACCTGCCGACATGTCTCCCTCCACATAAAAGGTGTCAGTGAAACGGCGGACGGAATTGGCGCGCTCATCGCCATCGCCGAAACCATCGGGAAAATAGACCAAGTTCGACCCATCGGCTCCAACCGCGCGCACGGCATCAATTTGATTGTTGAAGTCGAACGCGACAGCCCCTTCGACGATCATTGCGTCTTCCATAAAGTTTGCGCCTAGATCGGACAGAGTGCCGGTCATGGGGTTGACCTCGTAGATCATTCCGTCGGCATAACCAAGAAGCTGGCCGGTCACTGGGCGATAGGCAATCGCCCGCAACGGCGTCTCAAGTGCAAAAGTTTGCACTGTGCCCGGTTCTGCGATGCTTTGCATCGTCACGAGCGTTCCGCCGTTTTCGGCAAGAGCATAGCCCATGGTGCTGGCATGCCCCATGGACAATGCGGGCGTAGCAACGGAAAGCGAAAGAGCGATAACGGCAGAGGTCTCAGTAAGTTTCATAGTGGGTCTCTCGTCATATTAAGGGGTGCCGGAACCGGATATCGGCCGACCTCTCAAACCACGTGTTTGCGAGGGCAAAAGTTTCGCAGCTTTCGATTTTTTTGCGTGGCCTTGGCTCGAAAGGCCACTTAACAACGGAAAAATGAGGTGACGCACTCGAGGCACCCACAAACGAGTATCTCGTGTGACAACCTGCTCGAAGCTCAGGCTCTTTCAGGCACCTTCAATGGGCTGTTATAAGGACATGTCATGCAGAACTTTCCTTTTTGTGGGCACGCCTGTCTCTTGTTATGTTGATGGAAACGCTCCCAAGGTTTGCCTGATAGCGTCTTGGTGAGACCTATGTTTTGGGAAGATTTCTTGGTCAAAATGTGATCCTGAAATCAGTTGCAGCGCGGCGCACAGAGGAATCGCCGGTCTCTGCCTTAAGTGTTGCAGCATCTTTGATGCGAACGCGGCTCGGTTGTGGCATTGCGATCAGCCCGGCTCTTTCGAGCGCTCGCATCTGGCGCGAAACGGTTTCCAGCTTCAGTCCGGTCAACTGCCCAAGATCGGCGCGTTTTACTGCGAGATCGATTTCATCGGGTTGACCTTGTCGCTGGTGGAAGCACCTCAGCATGGACGTGATCCGTTCATGGGCGGTCTTTCGACCTAGCAGAAGCTGCCAATACTGCGCTTGCGCCAGTTGATCTTGCACCAGATGCAGTAGGTTCAGCCGAAGACGTGGAATGGCGACGGCCAGACGCTCGAATGTGGCGTAGGCACAGGTCAGCACTTCAGTTTCGCCGATGGCGGTCAGGGTGCCTTTGGCCCGGTCGCGACTTTGCCGGGCGAACGCTTCACCCGCAAAGGTCAGGGCCAGCAAGTGCGATCCCCCCTCGGGCGTGGCGCGATCCTCGCGTAGCACGCCTGACAAAACGAGCCCGACAAACGGCGCGTCCACGCCGCTGCGTGGCAAGGACTCGCCGTCCTCATAGGTTTCGGACTTAAACGCACGCCGTATTTGGCGCGTCTGGGCCTTTGACAGGCCGTGAAACAGGTCGGGCCGCGGGTCAACATCGATAGGGTGCAGGTCGTGGTCCTGCCACGAGTGTATCATCGCAGTCATGCGGGTTTCCTTGTCTGGAAAGTTTCTTGGAAATACTGACACGGGGCTCGTGGCCCCGGCGGTAAGATCAGACGGGAAACGGTGGCGCGCGGCTACGATTTTGGTGGAGGTAACCTTGTGAAACGGGGCGTTGCGCCGAAACGATCGGTGGCGCCACCGGCCAGAGCCGAAAACGGATCACCGGGCCGGGATCGGGTGCGGCCGCAAGGCGAGCGACACTGACCTGCAGACAATGCGGGCTATCATGGTCTTGGGCAGGGTGATCGTCCTCTACCGGAATGACCTCTCCGTCGTCGGTTAGCCAGACCTCTTGGGTGCCGTCCGGTGTGCAAAGCACCAGCCGGAAACCATCGGGGCCTTGCGCGCGCATGAATCTGTCCGGCACGGTGGCCGAGCCGAGCAGCGCCAAAAGCAGCAGCGAGCGTGTTATGAGGCCAACAAGGCTCAAGGATTAGTGCCCGGAATGGTCCATGTTGGAATGGTCAGCCCCGGCTGCCGGGTCGACCATGAACTCGATCGCGACCTCGCCCGCTTGGCGAAAAATCAGCGTAGCGGGGACCATGTCGCCCTCGTTCGCAGGGCCGCTCAGCCCCATGAACATCACATGCATCCCGCCCGGTTCAAGGTTTACAATCTCACCGGGCGCGATGGGCACTCCGATCAGCGGCCGCATCTTTGCGATGCCATCCTCAAAGATCGTGGTGTGCAGCGTGGTTGAGGCCGCAAATGGCGTGCGTACACCGATCAGTTCTTCAGGCGCGTCGCCTTCGTTCGAAATGGTAACATAGCCTGAAGCGGATTTTGCAGTGGTCGGGGGGGCCGGAATCGATGGGTGGATAATGTGTAGATCGCCGGCCATCTGATCATGGGCCAAGGTCGGTGTTGCCAGCAGCATTAAGGAAAAAATCGCGCTCTTCATATCGGTCTCCTATGGATTGACCCTGTTGATCCGGGCGGGGTGATCGTCGGGCCACGGGTCGATGTGGGCGGGGTTGGTGAGAAACGCCTCGTCGGTCAGACTTTCGAGAAAGGCGATGATGTCGTTGATCTCGGTCTCGGTGGCGTCAAAGCCCACGATCATACCGTCCTGATTGGCGTGGCCCTCCCGCCCGCCATTAGCGTAGTGGGCCAACACAGCGCGCAGATCGGGGATCGAGCCGTCGTGCATGTAGGGCGCGGTCACGGTGACATTGCGCAGGGACGGCGTGCGAAACAGCCCGGCATCGCCCGGCTCGCCGGTGATCTCGATCCGGCCCGGCGCGCTGGCGGGATACTCCGCATACAGCCCGGTATTGTGAAAGCCGGTCTCGACCCATGGGCTGCCCTCGCGCTGGAAGTTGTCGGTAAAGAGCACCCCCTGATGGCAGTGATAACATTCGAACCGATGGTCAAAGAACAACTGCTCGCCACGTTTGGCAGCCTCCGACAGCGCGTCCAGATCACCACCATATTTGAAGCGGTCATAGGGGCTGTCAAAGGACATTAGGCTGCGTTGAAACGCCCCCAGCGCGCGGGTCACGGTAAACAGGTCGGGCGCGGGCCAGTCGGGAAAAGCCTGCGCAAAGCCCTCGGCATAAAAGGGATCGGCCGCGAGCGTCGTAAAGATCCGGTCCTCTTGGCCGGTCGCGCCCATCTCGTCTGGGGCTTCACCGAACAGCGGCACAAGGGCCTGAAACTCCAGCGAAGTCATATGCGGGTTGGCCCAGGCATTCACCGGCAGATAGGCGACATTGGCAAGGCTGGGCGCGTTCAGGTTGCCCAGCGTGCCGTGGATGCCCACCGCCGTCTGACGCCCGTCGGTAAAGGCCCGCGCCGGATCGTGGCACGAGGCGCAAGCCACGGTGCCGTCCCCCGACAGGCGGGCGTCGTAGAACAGGTGCCGACCAAGCTCGACCTTGGCGGCGCTCATCGGGTTGTCTTCTGGCACGGGCGGGCGCGGCATCCAATCCGGCAGCGGCCAATCATAGCCGCCCTCGTCGAGGGCGAGTGCCGCCCCCGACAGGATCACCAGCGCCGCCGCGACAGGCGCGGCGCGGCGCATCTCAGCGTGCCGTGACCAGCGCCTGCTCTACGGCAGGCACATCGCCATACTCCAGTCCCAGCTTGGCCATGACAGTCATGCAATCCGCATCGCCGGGGAAGGACATGCAGCCCGGCGAGGTCTCGGGCGCGTTCACCCGCAGATCGGCCTCGGCCACCACAGCGGCAGGGTCGATGACAAGGGTCTGGGTCGCGGGATAAAACTGGTCGAAGGCGATTTCCATCAGGTTCGGCGTCTTGCACGGCTTGGTGGGCGCGTCGGTCTTGCCCTCGGACGCGCACATGGTCGAGCCAAGATGCAGGAACCAACCCTTGGGGCCGTCCGCGCTGCGGTCGGTCGGGACCATGTCGATGCGCACGAATTTATACCCGCCACGCCAGTTCCAGGAGTTATGGCTGAATCTGGTGTCTGGGCGGTTTGAATGACGGCGGTGCATCTGGTTGGTTTGTTGTTGCGACACAA
>NZ_JBPOFB010000013.1:0-75767 GCF_051251565.1 Marivita sp.
GATTTCCCATTTTGCTTTTTGTCATAACCATCATCCTTACTTAAGTTGATGGTCTCCGGCAAACTCGGGGCGGTTCAAAAAGCAGATGCCGATCACTTCAAGTCTTTAGGCGTCTATGTTCCTGAGCCGCTGCACGTGCTTGATGATGGTGAACTTCTCCAGAGCTGCTTCGGTCTGCCGGGCATCAATGTTGACTCCGATGTCACCTGCAAAACCTGTCCTGCAAAGAACGCTTGCGAAATGCTCAGGACTCAGACGCTTAACTCTTTACTCCGCATGCGCGGCACATCGGAACCGGTAGCGGAGCGGAAACGTCAGAAAAACCGGGAACGCGTCGCGAGGCACCGGCTAAAGAAGACCGAAGGCCAGAATAACGAGCTTACAAAAGGTCTCGCTTCATAAAATGCCGGAAAAGGTCTCAGAGCCGCAGGCTCCCTAAGGTTTCACCATGTAACGCTTCCCTATATCCGGAGAGCTCCATTTCTACTTCCCACAAAACGTGCCGGTCCAAGGGATCCATATAATAGGGAAGCGTTACATCCTGCCGCCGGTAAGACTGTAACCCTTCCCTATAATCGGATGACTTCCCTTCTTCATCCCAGAAAGACGCACCGGTCCGAAAGGATCCAATAATAGGGAAGCGTTACACACCCTGAATCGCCCCGAAACAGACGCTCCGGGCCCCAAAAATGAGTGTCCAGCACGTAACACGACCGCGTCAGTTTCTGGCGCGGAACGACGGCCTGCGCGCCAAGGAAAACGCCGCCGGTTGTCACAACTTTGTCAAAGGACTTCAAATGACACATATCTTCAACGCGCTGTCGCCGGCACAGATAAACGCCCTCGCGGCTGTCAAGCATTGGCTCGAACACGATACAGCGACGAAGCCCATCTTTACGCTGTTCGGCTATGCCGGGACTGGCAAGTCGACACTTGCCGCCCACGTCGCCGAACTGCTCAACGGCAACGTCGTCTTCCTGACCTATACTGGTAAGGCGGCTTCGGTATTGCGGCAGAAAGGCTGCGACACGGCACAGACCCTCCATAGCGCGCTCTACCGGCCCATCGACGACGAGACGCAGGGCCTTCGGTTCGTGCGCAACGATGCCAGCGACATCGTCGGGTCTGCCCTTGTGGTGATCGATGAGTGCTCGATGGTCGACGACGTGCTGTTGCGCGATCTTCGATCGTTTGGCGTGCCCATTCTCGCGATGGGAGATCCCGGCCAGTTACCGCCGGTGAAAGGCGTTGGTGTGCTCCGCAGCGTCACGCCGGATGTATTCCTGACGGAAATCCACCGTCAGGCCGCCGGCAATCCGGTTCTGCAGCTGGCCGACATGGCCCGTCGCGGAGCACCGCTGTCTCTCGGCCAGTATGGATCGAGCCGGGTAATCAGCCAGGGTGACCTTACCATGGAAACTCTCCTCGAGGCAGATCAGATCATCGTCGGCACAAATGATCTTCGGCATCAGGTCAACGCATCTGTTCGCGAGCGCCTTGGTCGTTCGGGTGACATGCCGGTGGATGGTGATCGCCTTGTTTGCCTGAAGAACCACGGCGACCTCGGGATCTCCAATGGCGAACTCTTCGTCGCATGTGGCACTCCGGTCGTTCAGGGTGACACCGCCACTTTCCATATCCGCCCCGAGGACGGCATGGACCAGCCGTTCGAAGTGACAATCTCGATCAGCCAGTTCTTGTCTGGCAAGACCTCTTCCGAGGGGGCGCGCAAGCAGAAACCGCAGTTCGACTTCGGGTATGCAATCACCTGCCATAAGGCTCAGGGGTCTCAGTGGAACAATGTGTTGGTGATCGATCAGAGTGTGATTATGCGCGAGAACGCAAACGCTTGGCTCTACACGGCGATCACGCGGGCGGCGAACTCGGTTATCGTAGCCATTTAAGGGCGTACAACAGTCCGGCCGTCATCGCCCCGTCCGGAGCGTTGACGGCTGCATTCACCCGGTCACGACAATTTACGGCAGCAGTGCGCAACCGGCTTCTTAAAAAACATAGATGCAGTCGCCACCCCCAGCTCAGTCCAAGCGAAACCACGTAATTATAACATTCAAGCGGGTTCACCTGCACCATGATGCCCAAGCTTGTCTCAAAAACGCTTCGCCTCACCTAAAGCGACCGCTTAACCGGGTAAGCATGTCGAAAGACACCGTGGCAGCCTCTGCCGCTGTGCCATTGCGCGCAATCGGCCATTCGTTCGCTCTTCGCCAGCGTGGTATAAAAACTCTCGGGGCTCAGGTCAGAAAATACCGAGGATCGCGACGCTAGTTCACGAACACCGGAGCAAAGATGATCAAAGCTCCTGTAGTGACCAGTCCAAAGCGCTTCTTTCCGAGGTGTCGTCGGATCATTCCTATGGACATCATTGCGAGGCCGAGCGCGATCTGTAGCGCGGTTGCCACTGCCGCAACGGGCGAGCCGGAGAGGTCAATCAGGGCGGGGTTCGCAATCATTGCCAGAGGTATGATGTAGAGCCCGAAGCCTAATGACATCGCGGTTATCGCGACTTTCAGCCAGTTCTCTCCGATCATCCCGGCTGCGATGAAAACCGCGCCGCAGACCGGCGGCGTGATTGTTGACAGGAGCGCGAACCAGAAGACGAATAGATGTGCCTGCAGCGTGTCGAGGCCAAGCTCGCGCAGCGCAGGCCCTGCGACCGAGACGCAGATCACGTATGCAGCGGTGGTCGGCACCTCCATGCCGAGGACAAGGCACGCGAGCGCCGTCAAAAGAAGCGCGGGCCAGAGCAAGCCGCCCGCCCCTGACAGGATCAGCGATGTGATCTTCACGCCGAGGCCGGTGATCGCCAGAACGCCGATGATGATCGAGGCGCAGATGATGATCGCGGCGATCATCGACACCTGCCGGGCCGCATTGAGGCAGGCATCTTCGATCCGCGCGGCGGTCTCGCGCCATGTGCCGATGCCCCGCGCGTTGAAGAACAGAAGGACGAAGGCCGAGAGGATCGCCAGGCTGGCGGCATATTGCGGCGTGACGCGGATGACAAAGAGACCGGCCAATAGCACGACGAAGGGAACCGCGAAGAAGGCCGAGGTCACGGCGACGGTGCGCCACCCCGGCGCGTCTTCGGCCGCGATGCCCTTCAGGTCGTAACGGCTGGCATAGGCGTCGACGCCGATCCAGACAGCAACGAAATAGAGGATCGCAGGCAGAAGCGCCGCCGCCATAATCTGAGTGTAGGGCACGCCGGTCAGTTCCACCATGACGAAGGCACCAGCCCCCATTAGTGGCGGCATGATCTGTCCGCCGGACGAGGCGACCGCCTCGACCGCGGCCGCCAGCCGCTTGGGATAGCCGAGGCGTGTCATGGCCGGCAATGTGATCGCGCCGGTTGACGCAACGTTGGCCGAGGCCGATCCCGAGATCGAGCCGAAGAGCGCCGAAGACAAGACCGACACCTTGGCCGCCCCGCCCTTGAGTCGGCCAGCGGCGGCTGAAGCGAGGTTCATGAACCCCTGCCCGGCTTCGCCGGCGTTCAGGACGGCCCCAAAGATCACGAAGATCGCCACGACGCTGACCGACACCCCGGTCAGACTGCCCCAGATGCCCCCTTCGGCGATCGTCAGCGTGCCGATAAAACTGGCCAGCGGCGTGCCGGAATGGCCAAACTCGCCCGGGATATGCTGGCCAAACAGGCCATAGAGCAACGCCAGAAGCGCGACCAGAGGCAGCGGCCATCCGATCGCGCGGCGCGCTGCCTCAAGCACAACACCAAGCAGCACGAAACCGACGGCCATCTGAAAAGGGCTTTCGATGAAGCCATATTGGTTCGCCAACGTCCGGTGCATCACCGCGACCCAGAGCGTAGTAGCGACGCCAATCACCGTCAGGGCAATCCCGCTGATCCGCAGCCAACCCGTCTGCCCTGGGACGAGAAGGATCCATGGCAGCGCCAGGGCGAGGTGCACGGGACGGCTGATCAGGTTCGGCACGAGGCCGAGGAACACCAGCGTCAGGTGAAAGGCGACGAGAGCCGCCGCCAGAAGGAAGGTGAGAAGACGCATGTGTTAGGCCTTTGGAAAATTGAAACGGGCCGGGAGCAGTCTCCCGGCCCGGTCCGCGCGGTTACTTCTGCGCGTCACTCAGCGCGATGCCCGCTTCTTCGTAATAGCGGACGGCACCCGGGTGGAAGGTAACGTTGACGTTTTCCATCAGCCCGGCATCGACCCCGGCCCACCAGGGCGCGCTTTCGGCCATCTTCTCACGCTCTTCCCAGAAGGTTTTGGTCAGCTGATAGGCGGCGTCATCGCTCATCTTGGTGGTTGTGAAGGCCGCCACGGGCAGCGATGTCGTCACGATGTCGCTTTCCTGACCGGCATAGGTTCCCGCCGGGATCACAAGCTTTGCGCGCCCGGTCTCGGCGATCTGCTCGTCGCTCATCGACAGGACGGTCACCCCCATGCTGGCCGCCGCTTCGATCACGTTGGGCGCAGGGAATGACCCTGCGGTCACGAAGCCGTCGATCTGACCGTTCTTCAGCGCGGCCACCGCGTTCGAAAGCTCGGCATCCGCCAGGGTCACCTTACCCTCCAGACCAAAGAGGCCGAGGTATTTCGCGCCTTCCGTTGCTCCGAACGAGCCCGAACCGAGCAGGATCGTTTTGCCCTCCATACCAGCGAAGTCTGTGACGCCGCTGTCGTTGGACATGACGAAGTGCATGGTCAGCGACGGGATCGGAAACAGCGCTCGGATCTCGTCGAAGGCCGGATCGCCCTTGCCGTCGAACGGTCCCGACGCCTTCTGCGCGGCGCCGACCAGCGCAGGCGGCGTGGTGAAGACATAGTCACCGCCCCGGGCGCGCACTTCCATGACGTTCTGGGTCGACCCTTGGCTTTCCTCGATGGTGACGATCATTCCGCCATCCGTGCCCGCCTTCACCGCCTCGGCGATCTCGACGCCCATCTGGTAATAAGAGGTGCCGGATTTGGCGGATTTGTAGGTGATGCGTTCCTGCGCCTGGGTGGCCGTGGCGGCCACGAGCGCCAAAGCGGCGAGCGAAACGAACTGTCTCAGTTTCATGGTATCCTCCCTTGAGATTGATTTTGGCTTTCGGACTATCCGACCGATTTCGTGCCAGAGAAGCAATGGCGCTTTGTATCACACGGCGCAACTACATCGACTCGGCATGCCCCATGGCACACAGGCAGATTTGATCCACCGGCATTGCTGGCAACCCTACGCATTGGGATGACAACATTCACCTTTTTCTAGGACTTCGATGGGAGCCGCCGAAAGTAATGGGTGCGCCGGTGCCGCTCTGGCCATTCCAGGGGCAAGGTAAGTGCAAATGACCGAGTGGGAGCGACTGGAACTTGCGGCGCGCTCAGGTTCTCCGGTCCTCGTTGGACTGCAATGCTCGGAAACCCAGGTGAATGACCCGGCGAAACAACCTCGTCGCCGCGCACCACATACCCTCGCGATTGGTCATGACGCGTCCCGCTGCACCCTCTAGGCTGATTACATGACATCGGGTGATTGGTCAGATTCAGAAAACGATGCTGTCGTGGCGACCTATTTCGCGATGCTGAGCGACGAGTTGTCGGGGCGCGCTTACCACAAGGCGGCCAACAATCGAGCGCTTCAAGAACAGACTGGTCGCAGCCGTAGATCAATAGAATTCAAGATGTGCAACGTGTCTGCTGTCTTTCGAGGGTTCGGCTTACCCATCGTCGCTGGCTATCAACCGCGCTTCAACTTTCAGATGTCGCTGGCGGAAGCGGCCTCCAAATGGTTGGCCCGTCATCCGGAATGGGAAATGACGCTCCATCAACCATCTCCGAGATACGTCGCCGAACCGGTTCCATTGTTTGTCGGAACAGCGCCAACTCTGAAGAATTCACCGCCACCCGACGAAATGGAGCAGATGCAGCATATCGCCCGGCATTTTGATGTGGCTGGACGAGACGCGCGCAACCGCGACCTTGGACGCGCAGGCGAAGAACGAGTCTTGCAGCACGAACGAACAATTCTTCAACAACATGACCGCGCCGACCTTGCACGCCGCGTGCGATGGGTTTCGGCCGAAGACGGCGATGGCGCTGGGTATGACATTGCCAGTTTCACACCTGACGGTGAGGACCGGTTGATCGAAGTGAAAACCACCAACGGCTGGGAGCGCACACCGTTCTACATCTCTCGAAACGAATTGGCCGTCGCCGAAGAGCGGCGAGAGCATTGGTGTCTATTCCGACGGTATGAGTTTGCGCGAACGCCCAAAGCGTTCGAATTGCGGCCCCCTCTAGCGGCGCATGTCTCGCTGACAGCGACTGCCTTTCAGGCGAGTTTTCAATGAATTATGTGGACGACGCGTCCCGTTTGTGCAGAGCAGCAGCTTGGCTTGGCCGTCGAGGATGATTAGCTGACTGCTATCGGAGTCAATCATGCAGAAATTCTCAATCCTCGACCTATCGCCCATCCCCGAAGGCAAAACCGCGGCGGACGCACTGGCGTCCACGGTCGACTTGGCCAAGGCCGCTGAGCGGTTCGGCTTTCACCGCTACTGGCTGGCGGAACATCACAACATGCCTGGCATTGCCAGTGCGGCCACCGCACTCGTGATCGGACATGTCGCGGCAGCGACCTCGACCATTCGTGTCGGTGCCGGCGGCATCATGCTGTCCAATCATGCGCCGCTCGTCATCGCCGAACAGTTCGGAACGCTCGCCACACTTTACCCCGGTCGGATCGACCTTGGCATCGGCCGCGCACCTGGAAGCGACATGGCCACCGCGCGGGCGCTGCGCCGGCATATGGCACCCGAAGACAGTTTCCCGCAGGACGTGCAGGAGTTGATCGGCTATTTCGACGACACGTCCGAGGACTCTTCGGTGCGCGCCATCCCCGGCAGCGGCACCCATGTTCCCGTCTGGATACTCGGCTCAAGCCTCTATGGCGCGCAACTGGCCGCGTGGCTTGGGCTGCCCTACGCCTTCGCGTCCCATTTCGCGCCCGCAATGCTCGAAGAGGCATTGAGCATCTACCGCAGCACGTTCCAACCGTCCGAACGACTTGCCAAACCCTATGTGATGATGGCCGCAGGAGTCTGTGCCGCACCAACCGATGAAGAGGCAGCATTCCTGCGATCTTCGCAGCTCTTGGCCTTTGCCCGCCTTCGAACCGGCAGACCCGGCAAGCTCCCCCACCCGACCCGTGATCTGCACAAGGAGATACCGCCACCGGTCATGGCGCAGGTCCAGCATGCCCTATCCTGCTCTGCCACGGGATCGGCGGCAACCGTGCGCACGCAACTGCGGTCCCTTCTCGACAGCTTTCAACCGGACGAGTTGATTGTCACGGGGATGATCCACGATCACGCCGCGCGTGTCAGGTCTTCCGAAATCACGGCGGAGGTTCTCGGCAAGTTTGTTGAGAGTTCGGTCGCTGCTTGAAACGGCCCAGACCGGACTTTGACGCTTTGGTCTGACGCCGCACCGCAGCTTCACCAGACCAGCCATTGATGCATCGCGCAGCATTTTCGAGAAGCGAGTGACGGCAGTGCGGAAATTGCCGTCATTCACCGAAGGTTCGCCCAGGTCTGCTCTTGCAGCAAAACCATTTTACCCAGCATTTGGTCTCTTTGAACCAAGCTCGTTACCAGCTAATCCTCACGGGAGACATAGCCCAGACCATCGTGGCCTCTTGGTCTGTTCGATTGCGAAAGCGGTGAGCGATCATGGACGGGTAGGAAAAGCTGTCGCCTGCGCGCAGCACGATCAATTCATCCCCTAGTCGCAGCTCAACTTCTCCGGTCAGGACGATGGCATGTTGTTCGCCCTCGAACACGTAACCCTCTAAGGGCTCTGGTGGCGCGCCGGTGCCGGGGGCAAAGCGGGACAGGATCAAATAGCATTGGCCTGATAGCGTGCTGGAAAGCAGTTCGTCGCAGAACCCCATTTCCGCTTTGCTTCGGGTATACATGTCGGACAATTGCCTGCGGTTTTTGGAGCGGACGACGTGATGACGCTCCAACGGGCCATCGCCGGATTGGACGGGTAAAAACCAAGCCGGATCGACCTGAAGCGCTTTGCCGATCTCTTCCAGCAAGGCGTCTGACACGCGCGCTTTGCCCAGTTCGATGCGACTCAGATAGGCGGTCGAGCACGACAGTTGCGTGCTCAGATCGTTCAGTGTCAGGCCGCGCGCCTTGCGGACTTCGCGGATTTCGGCACCAAGCCGCGCGGCTGTTGTCGGGGGGAGATTTGTGTCCATGCAAATTCATAGTTGATTTTTGAGGCAGAATTCAATCAAGTTGAATTTGAGCTCAGATTTCAACTACCGCCGAGTCGGTTCATTGGGAGGTGATGCCATGCGTTTTGATCTGATCGCGAATTTCAGTCCTGGGGAGACGATCCCCTGGCACCGCACGCTTGAGATGATTCTTGAGCAATGTAGCTTGGCCGAAGACGCGGGATTCACCACCGCATGGTTCACCGAGCACCATTTTGCCCATAACGGCTATATGAACGCGCCGCCCAATCCGGTACAGATGTGTACCCATGTCGCGGCGCATTGCAAAAAACTGCGCGTCGGCACATCTCCCATCATCCTGCCCGACTGGCATCCGCTGCGCGTGGCCGAAGATGTGGCGATGCTGGATAACATGACTTTGGGGCGGGTCGATTTTGGCGTGGCCAAGGGGATCAACGAACGCTCGACCCTGACGTTCAATCCCAATGCCGACCGGCGTGACAACGCAAAGGTGATGCGGCTTTATCAGGAAAGCCTTGAGGTGATCCTGAAAGCATGGACCAACGAAGCGTTTACCCACAAGGGCGAGTTCTACGAGTTTCCTGTGCCCGGCTGGAAGGAAACCAACCGCTTCTTTGAACCGCTTGATCCCCGCTATCACGAACCCGACGGCACCTACAAAGCAATGTACGTGCATCCGCGCCCTTATCAGGAGGGCCATCCGCCGGTCTGGCTGATGTCGAACGCACCGCCCACGTTCAAATTGGCAGGCGACAAGGGTTGGGGTGTGATTTCAATGGCGTCGGGCGTCAAACGCACCCGTGCCTGTTG
Source organism: Marivita sp. (assembly GCF_051251565.1). Taxonomy (GTDB): domain Bacteria; phylum Pseudomonadota; class Alphaproteobacteria; order Rhodobacterales; family Rhodobacteraceae; genus Marivita. Next base: position 9,058 of record NZ_JBPOFB010000013.1, read on the forward strand.
GGAGCCGTACCGTGACGCGCTCGCAGCCCGCACGGGCCGCGATGTGGCGATGGGCGAAGGGGTCGGTGTCTGCACCGCCTTCTATGTCGGCGAGACGATGGAGGAGGCTGTGAACACCATCCGACCCGCAATCAACGCATATTACGAATTCTTGGGCGGCTCGCGACCTGCGGGGGAATGGACCAAGCACGGCTATCTCGACATCGGCGAGGAAATGACCCCCGAAGATGAGGATGGCGACTGGTTCGATTTCCTCAACAAGCGCGGGATCATCATGGTGGGGGATGCAGAGTTTGTCGCTGACCGGATTGCAGAGCGGCAGGAAAGCACCGGCCTCGATCATCTGATGCTGATGCAGCAATACACCGGCGTCCCTTACGAGAAGATCCTAGCGAGCTGGCATCGGCTGTTCGAACATGTGGTGCCGCGTTTTGGTACGCAATCCATTGCGCAAAAACGCGCCGCGCAGGAAAAGGAATTGGCAGATGCTTGAGATTTGGGGGCGCCCCTATTCGTCCAACGTGATCCCGGTGATCTGGACGGCCAATGAGTTGGGGCTGGACTATACCTTGCAACTGGCGGGTGGCAGCTTTGGCAAGCTCGATACGCCGGAGTATGCGCAGATCAATCCCAACCGTATGATTCCCGCCATTCGCGATGGTGATTTCGCGCTTTGGGAAAGCCTGTCGATCGTGCGCTACCTGTGTGACAGATACGGCGCGGGCGGCTTCAGCCCTGCTGATCAACAAATCCGCGCCATCGCGGATCAATGGATGGAATGGTCCGCGACAAAGGCGTTCATGCCGGTGATCTACCTCTTCTTTGCCACTGTGCGCACGCAACCCGCCGACCGAGATCCCGCCAAGATCGTGGCCCTGCGCGACGAAGCGCACGCCACGCTTAGTATCCTCGACGGCCATCTGGAGGACCGCGATTACGTCTGCGGCAACAGCTTCACAATGGGGGACATCCCCCTTGGCTGTGTAGTCTACCGTTACTTCAACGTCGACGTGGACCGCCCCGCGCTGCACAATGTCGAGGCGTGGTACCAGCGCCTCTCGGAACGCCCCGCTTACCGCGACCACGTGATGCGCCATTTTGGCACGAACCCCGATGAATGGGCCGCTTTGGAAAAAGCCTGCGCCTCAGAAGGGGTGATATGATCGACCCAAAAGACTACCGCCGCGCTTTGGGCAGCTTTCCGACCGGGGTCACGATTGTCACCGCGTTTGACGGGGATGGCCAGCCTTGGGGGCTGACTGCCAATTCCTTCACCTCTGTTTCACTGACGCCGCCGGTGATCTCGGTATGTGTTGCCAAGACAGGGCGCGTATTCCCGACGCTGTCGGCATCCTCGCGCTTTGCAGTGAACATTCTGGCCGCCGACCAGCAAGAGCTTGCCATGCACTTCGCCAGCAATGTCGAGAACCGCTTTGACGGCACTGATTGGCACGCAACCCCCAATGGCGCGCCGCTGTTGCCCGGCGCGTCTGCGCAACTGGATTGCATCGTACATGGGCGCATCGGCGCCGAAGACCATGAAATTCTTCTGGGGCGGGTCGAAAGCTACACCCACACATCAAGCGCCCCACTTCTCTATTGTCGCGGCACCTTTTTCGCTGCGCCTCAACCGGAGGTACATCCATGACAAATCCATTGACGTATCACGAAGGCAACGACCCCGATTGGTTCGATGCCCAGTACAACCTGCGCGCCGCGCGCCCCGACTATGAGGTCGCGATTATTCCGGGGTGGTTGGATGACAGCCAGACCGCCCGCGATACGCTCGATTGTACGCTGGATATCCGCTACGGCGACGGAGAGAAGCAAAGGCTTGATGTGTTTCATTGTGGCGACGCGACCGCCCCGACGCTGATCTGGATCCACGGTGGTTATTGGCAACGCGGCGATAAATCGGTTTACAGCTTTCTGGCGACACCTTTTGTGCAAAAGGGCGTGAATGTTGTGGTGGTGGGTTACGACCTTTGCCCCACCGTCAGCATGACCCGCCTGACGGAAGAGCTGCGCGAGGCGATGGCCTTTATCTGGGCCGAGGCCGCGACACAGAAGATCAACGGCGACCGGATCACTGTGATGGGCCATTCCGCAGGGGGCCACCTGACCCAGATGATGATGGCCACCGATTGGCCCGCGCGTGATGCAGCGCTGCCAACGGACATGATCAAGGCGGGCATTCCCGTCTCTCCGCTCAGCTATCTGGAACCTGTACGCCTGACACTGGCCCTGAATGAGAACTTGAAGCTAGACGTGGCTGAAGCGGATGCGCTGAGCCCGATGACGAACCATCCGCCAGTCACAAACGCGCCGCAGCTGGTTGTCGTCGGAGGGGCCGAGACAGACGAATTCCACCGCCAGTCCCAGATGTATGTGGACAAATACGCCAGTGATGCGCGGAAGGTCGACATTTATGTGGTGCCTGGCGTGGACCACTTTGATGAACTCAACGTGCTGGCCGATCCTGTCAGTCCATTTTTTGCCAAAACCTGCGCCATGCTTGGCCTTTGAAGGAACCCGTTATGACAGAACTGACACGTGAACTGGTGGACGCCGTGGGCGATGCCTTTAACGCAAATGACATTGAAGCGGTGATGCAGTACTTTGCCCCCGACGCGTCCTTTGACCATGCCATTGGACCAGAGGCACATGGTGTGCGGTTTCAAGGCGCAGATGTGATCCGAGGCGTCTTTGCCGGGCTCTTCGACAAGGTCGAAAACGTGCATTGGGAAACGCTAGATTGCGCGGTGACGGACACCAAAGCCTATTGCGAATACCGCCGCACAGCGCGCCACAAGGACGGTACGACTGAGGAATACCTCAGCGTGGATATCCTGACCTTCAAGGACGGGCTGATCACACACAAGGACACCTACTACAAACATCGCATTTAGAGGATGCGCCTCAGATCCTATGTATCGCCAAATGGTCTGCTGTACCCAATTCCGACATTCATGCACGCTACAGTATCGGTGCCTTTGGGCTCACAGCGGCCTTGCGGCGACGCAGTATTTGGCGCCGTTAGGAGGCAGTGGCTCGGGCAATCACGGCCCAGAGCGGATGAGGTGGGTGGCTCCTGCTCCACCGGCATCGAATGTGCCAAAGTGCAGTTGTCATCGACTGCTAGGAAAGGAGCCACCCAATGACAGTTAAGACAGTCGGCCTGGATTTGGCCAAGGATGTTTTTCAGGTTCACGGCATTTCGGAGAACGGCCGTGTGATCTTTAATAAGGCCATCAAACGCGCGAAGCTGCTCGCCTTCTTTGAAACGCTTCCGCCCTGTTTGGTCGGCATGGAGGCGTGCGGCTCGTCCCATCACTGGGGTCGGCAGCTGCGCAAGCTTGGCCATGATGTTAAGCTCATGCCCGCCGGCTACGTCAAACCGTATGTGAAGCGAGGGAAGAACGACGCGGTTGATGCCGAGGCGATCTGCGAAGCGGTTCGCCGCCCGACCATGCGGTTTGTCGAGATCAAGACGGAGGAACAACAAGCCATTCTGTCGATCCATCGCACGCGGGATCTGGCGGTCCGGCAGCGCACGCAACTGGCCAACATGATCCGCAGCCTTTTGCGCGAGTTTGGGCATATCCTGCCCATCGGGATCGAAGCGGTGACAGCCTTTGCAAAGCGCCACCTTGATGGTGATCATCCCGACATGCCGGAGATCGCGAACGGTATGCTCGGCATACAATGCTATCAGTTCATCGGCCTGAACACGCGCATCGACGGCTATTCCAAGATGATCGAGCAACATGCCCTGCTGAACACAGATGCGCGTAGGTTGATGCGCATGCCTGGAATTGGGCCGATTACGGCCTCAGCGATTGTCGCTACGATCGGGGACGCGCATCAGTTCCGGACAGGTCGTGACCTGGCGGCGTGGTTGGGCCTGACCCCACTCAACAAGTCCAGCGGTGGCAAGGAACGTCTGGGCAAGATCACGAAGCAAGGTGATCGCTACATTCGTAAGCTTCTGGTCGTGGGTATGACTTCGCGCGCCGTCATGGCGAAACGTTCACCAGAGAAGGTCGATCTGTGGACGGCGAAGATCATCGCCGACAAGCCCTTCAGACTGGCGACAACTGCAATGGCAAACAAGGCGGCGCGGGCCATCTGGGCGATGCTTACAAAGAAACAGGAATATCGGCAGCCGGCGTTCTAACCACACCGACTGCCCACGAGATGCAAGACGTTGAAGTGATGATGCGGAATTAAGTCAACCAAGAGCAAGGACACTCCGGGAATGGCGGCGGCCCTTTGAGGTCGATGAGCCGATTGGAACCTCGCTTTCGGAATTCATCAAGGCCAGCGGAACACCACCGCACAAACAGGCCGGACAGACGACAGCACTGACGAAAATGACCGCAGAATTCGCTAAAACCTCTTGCAATGCAGGAGCAACCCACAGACGACTTTGGCCGTAAGAGAGAACGCCGCATCGCAGCTTCACCGAAGCGGCCGTCTATGCAGGCCGCAGCATCTCGAACCGTCAGAGGTCAGCAGTGCGGACGAATTCGCCGTCTGCATAGCGGATGCGAAAGTCAGCTCGGCTGTAGATAGTGTTGAAGAAGTCGACGTTGGAGCTGGTGATGGATGAAGCCCAACGCAGGTGGGCTGTTCCTCTCAGCCTGTTGGTTCTGGTTGCGGAACCAGTTTGGCGAGCTTCCTGAGGTTCTGTGCTTTGGCTGCGAGTTGGAACTGTTCGTATGCAGGCAGTCTGGTCAATAAGTCACTACGCCAAGCATCTTTTTCTCCGCAGCACTATGTCCCTGGCTGGACAAAAAATCCTATTAAGCCTCCGGTTATATTCGTTCCTAAGGCTGTGCCACGGCGCAAACCCGTGTCCTTCGGGCACGAGAAACCGCACGCAAAAAAAGGATTCTGATTGCGGTATGCGCCGTCTTCGCCAAAGCTTGAAACATGACTCACTCAAAGCTGTCCATCCGACCCGCCCGACAATCCGATCTTGCTGCGTTGATTTCGCTTTACGGGGACGACGATATCGGGGTGACTCGGGAAGCGACGGAACCGGATGCGGCCTACCAAAGCGCCTTCGACGCGATCCAGGCTGATCCGAACCAAATTCTTGTCGTTGGGGAACAGGACTCAAAGATCGTCGCCACGCTTTTGCTGTCCTTTCTACCCGGACTGTCACGGCACGGCGCTTGGCGTGCTCAGATCGAAGCGATGCGAGTCTCGGGGAGCCTGCGTGGCCAAGGCATCGGCAAATCCTTGCTCGATTGGTCCGTCGCCAAGGCCGGAAATCGTGGCTGTGCGCTTGTGCAGCTGACGTCGGACCGGCGCCGGACAGACGCGCATCGGTTTTACGAACGTGCCGGGTTTGAACCCACCCATTTCGGCTACAAACTGTCATTGGAGACACCATGACTGGCTTTCCCGTTTTTGACGGTCACAACGATCTTGTTCTGCGTCTACTGAGGGGGGAGATCACTCCAGACGATGTGGCTTCTGGTCTACCTGACGGTCACATCGATAAACCGCGTGCGCAAAAGGGGGGATTCGGCGGCGGAATGTTCGCGATCTTTGTACCGAGCCCTGGTGACCAAGCCCTGCGCCAAGATGAGATGCGCAATCCGCCCTATGACATCCCATTGCCAGATCAGGTTAGCGAGACCACAGCGGCCGATTGGACCGAGCGCGGATTTAATGCATTGAACGATCTGTCTGACGCGGGTGCTGTTCGTATTTGCCGCACCGCGCAAGACATAGAAGACGCTTTGCCTGCCGGAGAGATGGCAGCCGTTATCCATATCGAAGGTGCCGAAGCAGTCGATCGCGAGTTCGAGAAACTGAACGCCTGGCACGCGCGGGGGCTGCGTTCGCTTGGCCCAGTCTGGAGTCGCGATACGGTGTGGGGGTGTGGTGTGCCGTTTCGGTATCCTTCTGATCCGGACACGGGGCCGGGCCTGACCGACGATGGAAAATCTCTGATCCGTGAATGTAACAGATTGAAAATAATGGTTGATTTGTCGCACCTCAATGGAAGAGGGTTCGAAGATGTCGCGCGGATCACCGACGCACCGCTGGTTGCGACTCATTCCAATGCGTGGGCGGTTTGCCCTCATTCACGTAACCTGACGGACCGCCAACTGGCCGTGATCCGCGACAGTGATGGAATGGTTGGCATTAATTTCGCCAGCGCCTTCTTGCGGCCCGACGGGCGGATGGATTCAGAGTTTGAGCTTGACATCGTGCTCAGACACTTTGACCATCTGTTACACAGCCTTGGTGAGGATCGGGTTGGACTTGGGTCCGACTTTGACGGGGCGCTCGTACCCGATAAAATCGGAGATTGTGCGGGTCTGCCCAACTTGCTCACCGCTTTGCGTTCTCACGGTGTGGACGACGGCCTCATGGCCAAGTTCACTCATGGGAACTGGCTACGCGTCTTGCGAAAAACGTGGGGCGACTAATAAAACGGAACAGGGACTTAATCTATGAAAACTTCATTTGTTGCAGCCGCAGTTGCGTCGCTTTTGACGGTTGGCCTCGCGGCGCCCAGCTTTGCGGAAACACCGCCGAACATGCTGGTCATCGCGAACAGGATCGATGACATCAAAACCTTCGATCCTGCGGAAAGCTTTGAATTCGCGGGCGCGGATGTCAGCCGGAACGTCTATGAAAAGCTCGTTAACTTCGACCCGCTTGATCTTGATGCAGGCTACCAGCCGCAACTGGCCGAAAGCTGGAGTATCTCCGAAGACGGGATGACGATCACCTTCACGATGGCGGACGGGCATGTCTTTGCCTCGGGCAACCCGGTCACGGCCAAGGACGCTGAATTTTCGTTGCGTCGTGCCGTAACGCTGAACAAGACACCATCGTTCATCCTCACGCAGTTTGGCTTCACGCCCGAAAATGTCGAACAGACCATAGTCGCACCCGACGACAAGACGCTTGTTCTGACGCTGGATAAGCCCTACGCACTGTCTTTCGTCCTGAACTGTCTGACGGCCACCATCGGCGGGATCGTCGATATGGAAACCGCCATGGCGAACGAAGTCGATGGGGATATGGGCAACGCCTGGCTGCGCACCAACACAGCTGGCTCTGGCCCCTACAAGGTTGTCGACTGGAAACCGAGCGAAAGCGTTCTCATGGACCTCAACCCCAACTATGGCGGCGACGCACCTGCGATGGAGCGGGTGATCGTGCAGCACATTCAGGAAAGCGCGACCCAGCGCCTGCAGCTTGAGCGCGGGGATATCGACGTGGCGCGCAACCTGTCGCCCGAAGACGTGGCCGGTCTGGCTGATGTTGACGGCGTAAAGGTGATCGACGAATTGCGTGGCCGTCTGATGTATTTCTCGGCCAACCAGAAGAACGAGATGCTGTCCGATCCCAAGGTTCTCGAAGCGCTGAAACTGGCGACTGACTATGAAGGTATGTCCGGCTCTTTCCTCAAAGGGCAGTACACAGTTCATCAAGCTTTCCTTCCGCTGACCTTTCTGGGCGCGTTGGAAGAAAAACCCTTCAGCTACGACATGGACGCCGCCAAGGCTGCGCTTGCTGCATCCGGACACCCGGATTGTGGTCCGATCAAGATTTCGGTCCGCGATGCGCAGGAACGCTTAGATATCGCCCAATCGCTTCAGAACACATGGGGCCAGTTGGGCTGTGACATCGAACTGATCGTCGGCACGGGCGCGCAAACGCTGGATCGCTATCGCGCACGCGAGCATGACATCTATCTTGGTGCGTGGGGCCCGGACTATCCGGATCCGAACACCAACGCGGGCACCTTTGCGTTCAACCCGGACAATTCGGACGAGGCTGGCGCAACCGGTCTTCTTGCATGGCGCAATGCCTGGGGCATCCCTGAGATGAGCGAAAAGACCCTCGCCGCTGTGGTGGAAAACGACACCGCAACCCGTGCCGAGATGTATCGCGAATTGCAGCGTGAGCATCAGCAGGTCAGTCCATTTGGCGTGATGTTCCAGCAGATCGAACAAAATGGCATGCGCTCGAACGTCGAAAACTTTGTCGCCGGCGGCGCGACCACGGCCGTGTCTTACTGGGTCATCACCAAGTAAATGGCGGATACAACACATGGCGAAGGACGGCTTGGGCCGTCCTTCCCTCCTTGGCTGAAGAAAACGCTCACGACGTTGGCAACCGTTGCAGCGACGATTCTTGGCCTGCTTTTCGTGACATTCATGATCGGCCGCGTGATGCCGATCGACCCGGTTCTGGCTGTGATCGGCGAACGCGCCACGCAGGAACAATACGATCAGACCTTCCGGGATTTGGGGCTGGATCAACCGCTTCTGGTGCAGTTCTGGATTTACGTGACGGACGTGCTGCAAGGCGATTTCGGAAAATCCATCCGCACTGGACAGGAAGTTACCACCGACATTGCCCGAGTGTTCCCGGCGACGCTGGAGCTCGCGACTTTGGGCACGTTGTTCGGCGTGGTTCTGGGCGTGCCTCTGGGCGTCGTCGCCGCCGTTCGTCGCGGCAGCTGGATTGATCAGCTGGCGCGCTTTGTCGGTCTGATCGGATATTCCATGCCGATCTTCTGGCTGGGCCTCGTGGGGCTATTGCTGTTCTACGGCATCCTTGGGTGGGTTGCTGGCCCAGGGCGGTTGGGTATTTTCTATCAAGGCATCGTCGAGCCGATCACTGGCATGATCCTTGTGGACAGCGCTCTGCGCGGTGAATGGGCGGTGTTTCGAAATGCGTTCTCGCACATCATCCTGCCGGCATCTTTGCTTGGCTATTACAGCCTTGCGTATATCAGCCGCATGACACGGTCCTTCATGCTGGAACAGCTTGGGTCAGAATACGTTACCACCGCGAGGGTCAAGGGCCTCAGCGAATGGCAGGTGGTCTGGGGGCATGCCTTCCGCAACATCCGCATTCAGCTGGTGACGGTGATTGCACTGGCCTATGCAAACCTGCTCGAAGGCTCCGTCCTGACTGAGATCATCTTTGCGTGGCCGGGGCTTGGTCAATACATCACCACGTCACTGCTGGCCAATGACATGAATTCTGTGCTGGGCGGGACGATCGTGATCGGTACGATCTTCGTTGGCATCAACATCTTCTCGGACCTGCTCTACCGTTTCTTCGATCCGAGGTCCAAATGAGCACATCGCGAGGACTGCGAGACTGGCTTCTCAGTGAAGAGCCGACCTCCCGTCGGCAGGCTCGGTTCGCGTCATGGTACAAGGGATGGCTGACGCTGCGGTCGAACAAGCTCACGATGTTCGGCCTCTACGTCCTCGCTTTCCTGATCCTCTGCGCGATTTTTGCGCCGGTACTGGCCACGCATGATCCGTTTGCGCAGGATTTGGGCCAGCGTTTGTTGGCACCGGGCGAGAATGGACACCTCTTCGGGACCGACAGTCTGGGGCGGGACATCTACTCCCGACTGCTCTATGGGGCGCGAATTTCCATCTATATTGTTCTGCTGGTTGTCATGGTCGCGCCTTTGGTCGGCCTGATCGTCGGTACGATGTCCGGCTATGCGGGTGGCTGGATCGACGTGCTGCTGATGCGAATTACCGACATTTTCCTGGCCTTTCCGCGCCTGATCCTTGCGCTGGCCTTTGTTGCTGCACTAGGGGCCGGGATCGAAAACGCTGTGCTTGCGATCTCGCTGACCGCGTGGCCGCCTTATGCCCGGATCGCACGAGCCGAGACGCTGACCATCCGGAACTCGGACTATATTCACGCAATCAAACTGCAGGGTGCGGGGCCGTTCCGTATCGTAACCAAGCATATCTGGCCGCTCTGCATCTCTTCGCTGGTGATCCGCGTCACTCTGGACATGGCAGGGATCATTCTGACTGCGGCTGGACTTGGCTTTCTTGGCCTCGGCGCACAACCCCCCAGCCCGGAATGGGGCGCAATGATCTCGGAAGGGCGCAAGTATATCCTTGATTACTGGTGGGTCGCCACGATCCCCGGCATCGCGATTTTTGCCATCAGCCTTGCCTTCAATCTGCTGGGTGATGGCCTGCGGGACGTGCTGGACCCGAAAGAGGACAATTCATGACGGACGCCCCGCTTCTGGATGTGGAAAATCTGTGGGTGAAGTTCCGCACGCGCACAGGTGTTTTTGACGCAGTACGCGGGATTTCCTTTACCTTGGGCAAGGAACGCCTTGGCATCGTCGGCGAAAGTGGTTCTGGCAAATCCATGACGGGCCGCGCCGTTCTGCGCCTGATCCGACCGCCAGGCTTTATCGAAGCTGACAAACTCAACGTGCACGGCGAAGACATCCTGTCCCTGCCTGAAAAGCAGATGCGCCGCCTGCGCGGTGGACGGGTGTCGATGATCATGCAGGACCCAAAGTTTTCTTTGAACCCCGTGATGACTGTCGGTCATCAATTGGTCGAAGCACTGCGCGCGCACGAAAAGGTTTCTCGCAGTGAGGCTTACCAGCGCGCTTTGGATGTGCTGGACGAAGTCGCGATCCGTGACCCCAAACGGGTCTTTGACCTCTATCCGCACGAGGTTTCAGGCGGCATGGGTCAGCGCATCATGATCGCGATGATGTTACTGCCTAATCCCGAGATCCTCATCGCGGACGAACCCACCTCGGCGCTGGATGTTTCGGTACAGCTTCAGGTGCTCGACATCATCGACAAACTGGTCAGTGATCGCGGTATGGGTCTGATGTTTATAAGCCACGACCTTAACCTCGTTGCCAAGTTTTGCGACCGTATTGTCATCATGTACGCAGGCCGTATCGTCGAGACCTGCAAGGCCAGCGAGCTGCGCAATGCCAAGCACCCCTATACGCTGGGCCTGCTCAACTCGGTGCCCGATCTGGAACACCCGCGCGACCACCTCGAAGTGTTGAAACGCGATCCGGCATGGCGCAAGGCCCCGTCCGTGAGTGCCCGCCAATGAGCGCTATCACGATCAAAGACCTCAACGTCTGGTTTGGCGTCAGCGCTGACCGCTCCTATGCGGTGCGGGATGTGAGTTTCGAGGTGGCAGACGGAGAAAGCTTCGGATTGGTGGGGGAAAGCGGTTCGGGTAAATCAACCATATTGCGCGCCATCGCCGGCCTTGTTCCCACGTGGTCGGGCAAGATGACCGTGGCTGGCGAAACTCTTGGTCCCAAACGCAGCAAATCCTTCTACAGCAAGGTGCAGATGGTATTCCAAGACCCGTATGCGTCCTTGCATCCACGCCAGACGGTGGACCGCGTCTTGTCCGAGGCGATGGAACTGCACGAGGTTCAAAACATCGATACCCGCATCGGCCGCTTGCTAGACGATGTCGGCCTCGGCACGGGCTTCCGCTTTCGCTATCCGCACCAGCTGTCAGGAGGCCAACGCCAACGCGTTGCCATCGCCCGTGCGCTCGCTTGCGATCCGTCTATTCTTTTACTAGACGAACCGACCTCAGCCCTAGATGTCTCGGTGCAGGCCGAAATCCTGAACCTGCTGGTTGACCTGCGCCTCGAACACAAACTGACCTACATCATGGTCTCGCATGATTTGGGCGTCGTCGGCCATCTATGCGAACGCATTGGAGTGATGAAAGATGGTCGCTTCGAAGAAGTCCTAACCGTCGACGCCATGCGTCGCTCAGAGGCTCAATCTCCTTACACGCAGCACCTATTGGAAAGCTCAATCAACTCAATTCGGTGATCTTGTTCTGAGCCTGCCAATCCATGTCGGCGATTGGCTGTCTGGCGTCATTTGCTGCCTTTCCCGTTTAGCGGACCTTGGCACACAGCGCAGCGAATGACCGGTTCCCGCCGATTCTGTGGAAAAACAACGTGTTGCAGGCGCAGAAAGTAACGTTTCAAAAGAAGCGCAAGCGCCTTTCTTATTAGGCTTTGCGCATTTGCTGCGGTGTAGGAAAGATCTTGGCTAGTTTGCGGAGGTTTTGGGCGGTTGCTGCGAGCAGGAATTCGTCATTCGCGCCGCATGGGCCACGTAATCGGAGCCGCCCCATCCCGAGAATGCGTTTGAGGTGGGCGAAGAGCATCTCGACTTTCTTCCTGAGCTTCATCGCGATCTCATATTCTTCGGTTTTGGCCAATTCCCTGGCAACTTGGCGCGCATCTTCGTGCTCCTCGCGGGTGATCTTGCGCGCGTCAGCGTTGGGGCAGCATTTTTGCTTGGACGGGCAGACCTGACAGACGTCCTTCAAAGCACGGTAGCGGGCTGTGCCTTTGCCCGTCGGGCCCCGGTTCGGATCGGAATAATTCCTGCGAAACTGTTTGAGCGCGTGACCCTCGGGGCAGATGTATTGATCATTCTCAGCGTCCCATTCGAAATCTGTGCGTGTCCAAGTGCCGTCGGGGCGGGCGGCCTTGTCGATTACCGGGATGTAGGGATCGATGTTGCGATCCACGAGCCAGCCGAGCATTGGGCCGGAGCCATAGGCAGTGTCCGCGATCATCCAGTCGGGGACCAGGCCGAACCTATCTTTCACCCGTGTCAGCATGGTCTGCGTCGATCCAGCCTCCGCTTGCCGGATGGAACGGGTACCTTCGACATCCAAGATGACACCATGGTCCGTGTCGATCAGGTAATTGTCGGAATAGCTGAAGAATGCCGGACCCTTACGCGCCGCAGTCCATTACTGGCAGGATCTGAATGCGAGGTAAACTTCGGCTTTACCTCGCTGGCTGCACCGAATGCCGCCTCATCGAGTGTGTCGAGATACTCGCGCACCGCACGAGGCGCATCCGCTGGGTCGATACTTGCCGCGTCCCATTCTTCCTTCGGCGTCGAGTTCTGTTTGTTGGCATCCGCTTCAATCAGGCTGGCGTCCACTGCCATACGTTGCCCGCTGGCGAGGCCTTCTTCGATACAACGGGCCACAGTTGTCTCGAACAGATGGCGTAGCAAGTCGCTTTCTCGAAAGCGGCCGTGTCGGTTCTTGGAAAAGGTCGAATGGTCAGGAATACGATCATTCAGATCAAGACGGCAGAACCAGCGGTATACCAGGTTCAAATGCACCTCTTCGCAAAGCCGCCGCTCGGATCGGATACCAAAGCAATAGCCCACCAGAAGCATGCGGATCAGTAGCTCGGGATCGACCGATGGACGCCCGGTGTGACTGTAAAAGTCAGCCAGATGCGCGCGGATGCTGCTCAGATCGACGAACCGATCAATCGACCGCAGCAGGTGATCTTGCGGGACATGATCTTCAAGCGAAAACTCATAGAACAGCGCTGATTGTGCTTCCTGTCTCGGCCCCAACATCCGTCAATCCTCCCGCTCACAAGCAGAATTGAATCAGCAGATCAGCCCTCGATCAAGCAAGAGTTTTTCAACAAAATACGCCCGTCCAGCAAAACGAGGACTACTCGAGTTCAGCGCGCGAAATGAAAAATCATGAAACGCTCAGTCCGGCGGCGCATCGCCAGCACCAAATGTAGTTCAGGGATTCTGCAAAACCAATTGCAAACGGAAACTTCCGGCGGGAAAGTCGGGAAAACCGTTGTCACACTTCACCTCAATATTTCCTCTATGCACCAAAGTTCTCGGGTTTCGAGGCATCAAGCTCTTAAACTATTGAAACCATTGTATCGGCGGCCATCCAAGATCAAAGTTTCTTTGTGCGGAATCTTGACGCCACCGCCCCAACCTTTCCAAGTCCGATATGGGGTAATATAATACCTTTACCTCTAGTCTACCCCGCGCAGGGTCATGCAAGGCGCAAGAAATGCTCCACTTACACACGAGAAAGGCAACGCAAGGGTTAGGCAACGAGGGTGGCAAATCTAGATTTGGTATATGCGCTCGGCACGGCTGATTGAAGTCTGGATCGAGACGCCAAAGTGGTCGAACACGCATACCGCAAAGAAGATTGTCTGCGCTACCCTGACGTGAAATGATCGCATCATGTCATGCGAAGCATCCAAGATTTCTGTTGGCAAACCGCCACCTTGGGTGAGGAGCATCCACGCCGCATCTCCCGGCGGAAACAAGCAGTAATACACCCAGACGACCACCATCAAATCCCGAGTTTCTCCCATGACTTTTCGCTTCATTCACTCCAGCGACCTGCATCTCGGCCGCCGCTTTCTCAACTTGCCTGAACCGCAAGACGGCAACCTCCGCGGACGGCTCATGGAAGCTCGCTTCGACAAGATTCAGCGGCTGGGAGCTGCAGCGCGCGAACACGGCGCAGCGCATGTTCTGCTGGCCGGTGACACCTTTGACTCCGCAACCCCCTCGCCCCAAGTGCTGCGCCAGGCGCTTGCTGCAATGCGGGACGAGAGCGCGGTCACCTGGTGGCTATTGCCCGGTAACCACGACAACATGCGCAATGCAGAACCGATCTGGGACGAGATCAGCCGGGATTCTCCAGACAATGTGCGCGCGCTGCTTGATGGAGACCGTGTAGATCTCGCCGAAGGCGTCGCCCTCCTTCCCTGTCCGGTTCCGGTGCGTGCGGCAGGACGCGATCTGACGGAAGCTCTGCCGCGGATTGAGACATCAGAGGGCATGATCCGAATTGGCCTTGCCCATGGGGGCGTCGTGGATTTCGCGGATCGTGGCGATCACATCCCGCCGGACAGAGACCAAACCGCAGGGCTGGACTACCTGGCGCTCGGCGACTGGCATGGTCGCCTGAAGGTGTCGCAACGGACACAGTATTCGGGATCGCCGGAGCAGGACCAATTCAAGCATGGGATGCGAGGTCACTGCCTTGCCGTCACCATTCCCAATCAAGGAGCAGAGCCTGAGGTAACCGAGATCGAGACAGGCAGCTTCCTTTGGCAGGACACTGAGCTGGCACTCCATGATGGCGAGGATGCAGCTGCCGCACTAGAGGCCCTCCTGCCCTCTCGCGATCGCCGAAATACGCTGCTTAAGGTTCGTGCGTCCGGCTGGGCGCCCATGTCTGGCCATGCCGCTCTTCGCATCGCTGCGGATCGTCACGCGCCCGAATTTGCCTATCTTGAACTGAACGCAAACGGCCTTGGCACCTTGCACAGTGTCGCCGACCTCGACGAGATCGACCATGCAGGTGCCATGCGTCTCGCGGCGGAACAGTTGATGGCGGAAGCAGAAGACCTGTCGCTCTCAGAAGACGACCGTGCCATCGCGGCTGCCGCGCTCAACCGCCTCTATGCCTATGCTCAGGAGGCTGCAAAATGAGGCTGCGTTCCATCACCCTGAAGGACGTTCGACGGTTCACCGATCCTGTCCGCATCGACGGGATCACGGACGGTGTCAATGTGTTGAGCGCGCCAAACGAATTCGGGAAGTCGACCGTCTTTGATGCGCTCCGGGCGCTGTTCTTTGTCCCTCACGGTTCCACCAAGAAGGACATCAAGCACCTCCGGCCCCACGCGGGCGGCTCACCCGAGGTCTCCGTCGAGGTGGAAACCCCGGATGGGTTGTTCGTGATCTCGAAGCGCTGGTTCGGCAAGTCCGAGGCGAAGGTCACGCGCGGTGGTGTTCTGATCGCGCAAGCGGACGAGGCTGAAGCCTGGATCTCGCGCCTGCTCGGCGGTGGCGATGGTGGTCCTTCCGGCCTCCTCTGGGTGCGACAAGGGCTTCTTGGCCTGTCAGATGGTGAAAAGAGCGAACAGACAACGGCCCTTGAAGCGCGCCGGGACCTTTTGTCGTCGGTGACAGGCGAAGTGGAGACCATGACCGGTGGTCGCCGAATGGACGCCGCGCTGGCGCGTTGTCATGAAGAACTGTCTGCCTATGCCACTGCGACCCGGCGCCCTAAAGCGGGCGGCCTTTGGTCGGATGCCATTCAGGAAGTCGAAACGCTCTCCGCAGACCGCGACAAGCTCGCCGGGCAGGTTGCGCTCCTGCAATCGGCGCTCGACGAGCGCACGCGCCACCGCGTTGAACTGGAGGAATTGGAGGCGCCAGACGCCGTCGCCGAGCGCAAATCGCGC
Source organism: Marivita sp. (assembly GCF_051251565.1). Taxonomy (GTDB): domain Bacteria; phylum Pseudomonadota; class Alphaproteobacteria; order Rhodobacterales; family Rhodobacteraceae; genus Marivita. The sequence goes on from NZ_JBPOFB010000013.1 coordinate 24,935, forward strand.
CTCGACGCAGCACGGGCAGCTTTCGCGGCAGCAGAGGCCCATACCGGCAAGGTAAAAGCCGCAGAGCAGGCACTGCAGACGGCCACTCTCGTTGCGGATCGTGCGCGACAGGACCTCAAAGTGCTCCGTGACGCCCAGACGGAGAAGTCGGCAAGTGAGAAGGCCGAGCGGTTGGCCTCTGAACAGCTTGCGAAAGCGCAGGAAGGACTGGAGACGCATGAGAAGGCGCTCGCCGACGCCAGCAAGGCACATGATGAGGCAGAAGAAGAACGCAAACGTGCTGAAACCCGGGTCCGGAGGATCGAGGCTCAAACGTCCGCAGCCGCCGCGCGCGAACGCCGGTCTGAGCTGGAAGAGCGGATTGGCAAAGCCCGGTCTTGCCGGGAAAAGGTTGAAGCCGCCAAGGCCGCAGCCTCCGTCGGACCTGATGACAAGCAAATGGAAAAACTACGGGTGCTCTTGGCGGCCCTTACGACGGCGCGTGCGCTCAGGGACAGCACGGCGACCCGGGTGACCATGCGCTACGCTCCAAACCGCGACGGGTGTGTTCAGCATGCTGGGCAAGCCCTCGCTGACGGCAAAGAGCTTGCGATCCACACAGACACGGTGTTGCACCTCGAGGGTCTTGGAGAATTGACCGTGCATCCCGGCGAAAGTCCTGCTGGTCTTGGAAGTGTTTCGCAAGCCGAAGCCGATCTCGCTGAGGCCCTGGCTTCGCTTGGGGTCTCGTCGGTTGAGGACGCCGCACGTGCGCACCAGAAGCGCCAGGATGCCAAGAGCGAGCTGCTGCAGTTGGAGGCTGAGTTCCGGGGCCACGCGCCAAAAGGCATCGAAGATCTGCAGAAACAGATCGCAGCACTCCCGGATGCAACGGCACAGGATATCGAAGATCTGCCCCCGCTGGATGAGGCAGAGGTCAAGCTTCAGTCGGCCAGTAGAATGGTCCTGGAACTGCGAGCCAGAATGAATGCGGCGCGGGATCAACGGGATGAGGCGCGCACTGTTCACACAACCGCACTCGTGCGTAAGGAAGAGGCAGAGCGGCGGCTGAACTCGGCAATAGAGGCTTTGGGGCGCTTGGCGCAGCAGGACGAAGATGCGCTGGCGGCAGTCACCGCCCAAGCTGACGAGAAACGCCTTGCAGCAGAAAGTGCCCTCGCCGAGGCGCAGTCCGCCGCCCCCGACATCGACGCGGCCCAGGCTGCGCTAAACCGTGCGCAGTCGATCGAAGATGCAGCACGCACCAGGATTGACCAGCTGCGGCCAGCCATCGCTGCATTGGACGAACGGATCCGGGGGAGCGCTGGCGAGGCGGTCGAGGAGCGACTTCAGGAAACCGAGGAGAAGCTTGGGGCGGCCGAGATCCGGCTGGCTCGCATCGCCCGCGAGGTCAAGTTGCTGGAGCGTTTGCAGGCGGCTCTCGAAGCGGCGCGTTCAGAGGCGCGAGATCGCTATTTCGAACCGGTCGCCGGAGAATTGCGCCCCCTGCTCCACCTCCTCTGGCCAGACGCCGAGTTGAACTGGGCCGATGACACGCTTCTTCCGCAGTCGCTGATCAGAAACGGTCAAGAGGAGACCATGGACATCCTGTCCGGCGGCACTCAGGAGCAGATTGCGCTCCTGGTGCGATTGGCCTTTGCCAGGCTCCTGTCAAAGGACGGACGCCATGCGCCAGTCATCCTCGACGACGCACTGGTCTTCACCGATGACGACCGGATCGAGCGGATGTTCGACGCCCTGCACCGGCAGGCAAGCGACCTGCAGATCATTGTCCTGAGCTGTCGGCAGCGCGCGTTCCGGGATCTGGGTGGAAAAGCGCTTCAGATTTCTACCACCGACTGACAAACGAAACGGACGACTTGTTCATCAAGCCAACATGCGTTGTGCGTGTCCTCCCAACGGCCCGGAGCGAGTCGCTGAGAGGCGTGCTTGCGCTTTGCGCTACCCCTACAGCCTGGGTGCACTGAGACTCGCCCTGAGGGCCTGCACCGCCGCCAGCGTTGGCTGTCGCACTGGACCGGCGTGCAAATCGCGCAGGAAGGTCAACCACGCCAGCTCGGCGTCTGTGACAACAGGCGACCTGTCAGGAAGCTTTATGCCCAAACTCATGATCAAGCTCCAAAGACGGCACGAAGGGACGTGCGCAGCCGGTTGGTGAGGCGGGGATCCGAGTGACCGGACGCATCACGGATTTCATTCAGCCAGTCGACCTCGTTGTCAGTCACGACAATGCCGAAGATGTCGCTCACAGCGGCCTCAGTGGTTTCGAACCCGGCCTGGTCCAATGCGAGGATGAAAAGGTATTTCGGGTCAACCTCGAGCGCCTTGGCCATCGCCGGGACACGGTCCAGCGGCAACTTGGAGCTGCCCGCCTTGATCATGCTGACGTAGTTCGGGTTCGGAAATCCGGCCTGTATGGCAATCTCGCGCTGGCTCTTCTTACCGGCCAGCTCAAGGATCCGCCGGTCAAGGAACTTCGCCAGCTTGCTGTTTTCATAGGGTGTATTTTTCAATGGGCGCTCCATAGCCTCCGTCACATCATGCGACGTTTCTTGCTTGAGCTATAGCAAGCGCATCATTGGGGAGATGTTGGGTATGCTTGAGCCACGCACGAATTATGCTGTCGCAGTATGGGAGATATTGACGAGACCACCGGGATGAACGGTGTCCTGATTGAGGGGACCCCGAAAGACTGCTCCCGCCGTCCTACACGTTGAGCCAATGACGAAACACAAATCGCAAACCAACCAAAAAGCTGAGGGTGTGACTGCCGCGCTACAAACCGTGCTACAGCAGCTGCTACAAAACGGCACCCCGTGATCCATTTAAATACTTGTTTTAATTTACTTTATTTTCAGAAGAGCGAAGTCCAGCCTCTCACCTTACACCCCTTTCTTGCGGCGCATGACGCCGACGACGGTCAGCGCGCCTATATCCGGGCAAAGTACCTTGGCTTGCGTCGCCAGTCACAATCGGGATGCCCTGACCGGCCGCGCGTCGGAAACAGGATAGACGCGCGCCGTCAGGCACATTACCCGGGTGACATGACCAGCATGTCTTCCACCAGCCATTCCACAGACCGAATCCTGACCGGCGTTGCCCTCATGATCGGGTTTTGCGTCACAGCCCCTTTGTTGGACGTAGCGGCAAAGCTGGCCTCAAGCAGTGTTCCTGTCGGACAAATAACCACAGCACGCTTTGTCGTTCAGTGTCTACTGATGGCACCGGTTGTCTGGCTTATGGGGCTGTCCCTAAAAGTTCCACGCGGGCAATGGATGGCGCTGGTGCTGCGCGCGGTTCTGCTGCTTGTCGCAACCTTCTGTTTTATCGCTGCAATCCGCGTCATGCCGCTGGCTGATGCCCTAGCGATTGTCTTCGTGGCCCCGTTTATCGTCTTGCTGGTCGGCAAATTCTATCTGGGCGAAGACGTCGGACCACGCCGCGTCGCTGCTGCGCTTGTGGGCTTTGTGGGTGTATTGTTTGTGATCCAACCCAGTTTCTCAGCCTTCGGTGCGGTCGCGCTGTTTCCGTTGGGTACGGCTGTGGGGTTCGCGTTCTACATCCTCGTGACGCGGGGGTTATCGCGCCATGTGCACCCGGTGACGTTGCAATTCCACACCGGGCTGATCGCCAGCCTGCTGTGCCTGCCGCTGATGGGTCTGGCGCAGGGCAGCGGGTCGGATCTGCTGGACCCCGTATGGCCGACGGGCATCGCATGGGTATGGCTGCTCGCAGTCGGTTTTTTTGCGACGGTAAGCCACATGATGATGACCTACGCGTTGTCGCTGGCACCGTCGGCCACGCTGGCGCCGCTGCAATATCTGGAACTGCCTGTGGCGACCCTTCTTGGCAATCTTGTGTTTAGCGATTTTCCGAACAGCCTCGCTTTGATCGGCATCGCCATTATCATCAGCGCGGGCCTTTACATGATACACCGCGAACGCATCACCGCACGCCAATTGATGACCGAACGCGCTGCGCCTCCGATCTGATCAAACGCACAAAGCCTGATCAGGGCCAGTCCATGGCAATATAAATCGCAAGCATTACGTTCAGTAATAACTGAACGTAATTGACAAATTGCATGGACCAGACCATGTGACCCCATAGGCACAAGGAGTCCCACATGACTGATCCCGCTTCCGTCTCGGCCACCAGAGCGGATTTCATCGAGAAAATTGGGTTGATCACCCAAGCCGAAGGCCTGCCCCGCATTGCAGGCCGCGTCTTTGGTCTGCTCATCTTTGATGGCGACGCCGTGTCTTTCGGTGATCTGGCAATACGGCTACAGGTCAGCCGAGGCAGCATCAGCAGCAGTATACGGCTTCTGGAAGAACGCGGATTGGTCAAACGGGTCGCCAAGCCCGGCGACAGGCAGGATTATTTTCAACTGGCCCCGAACCCATATGTCACGATGCTCGAAGGGATACGAAAGCGCGCCCGGTCCACACGGGACGACATCGCCCAAACAATCGACTCGCTTCCACCGGGCAACGACGCCATCGGCAGGCTCAAGGAATACGCGGCCTTCTATGCGTCAACCGACGCGGCAATTGGAATGGCGATCAGCGATCTGAAAACCGCAAACAGCACGCCAAAAGCAAAGCCGCCCGCAGCCTCAAAGGACCATAGCCATGACACCTGAAAACGACACGGCGAGGGCCACGTCGGCAACCGTGTCACCTGGTGCGGACTCTTCGCAAGACACCGGCGCATCGACCGATGGTCCAAAAGAATTGCAGTTTGCCCCTGATGCAGGCGCGTCACGCTCCACATGGATTGCTGCAGCGCTGGTTCTGCTGCTGACCGGCTGGATGGGCAGTGGCTTTATCATCCCGCATGAGGAAGACACCACAACCGCACCCCGCGATGACCCCAAACCTGTGGCAGTGGCCGTGTCCACATCAACAGCGGAAAACGTCACTCAATTCTACCGCGCCGAAGGGCAGGCCCTGCCCGACCGCGACACTGCCTTACGCGCCGAGATTTCGGGCGATATCGCCGAAGTTCTCGTCTCCAAAGGGCAGGATGTTGTCGCAGGTGAGGTGATCGCGCGCTTTGATCCGTCCAACAACATCGCCGATGCAAACCGCGCAGCGGAAGAGCTTGCACGGGCGCAGCGCGAATTCGACAACGCCGAACGACTGCTGGAACGCGGCGTCGCCACGCAGGATCGGGTGTCCGAGGCGCGCGCCGATTTGGCCTCCGCACAGGCACAGGTGATCGCCGTCGCGCAGGCCACCGAGGCGCTGACAATCACCGCTCCGTTTGACGGGCGGATCGAGACACTCAACCTTGATGAGGGTGAATATGTCTCATCAGGCTCGGATGTGGGGCGGCTGGTCGATATCACGCCCCTGACGGTGGCCATTCAGGTTCCGCAGCAATCGCTGACCCGCCTGAACTCAGGGCAAACCGCGTCGGTGCAGTTCATCACCGGCGAAGCGCGGACAGGCACCCTCACCTTTGTGGGCACATCCGCCGCTTCCGAGACGCGGACCTTTCTTGCCGAGATCGAAGTGCCCAATGACGATGGCGCAATACCCGCCGGTATCTCAGCCGAAGTCAGCATCCCCACCGGAGAGGTTACCGCGCATTTCTTGTCCCCCTCGATCGTGTCGCTGAACACCGATGGCGCGTTGGGGGTGAAAACCGTGAATGCGGACAATGTCGTAGAATTCTACCCAATTCAGGTCGTGAAAGCCCAAATCGAAGGGATTTGGGTCACCGGCCTGCCCGACACCGTGGATGTGATCACCGTGGGTCAGGGCTATGTGAACGTTGCTGAAACCGTCGCGCCCTCCGCCGGGGGGACAAAGTGATGAACACATTGATTGACGCAGCTTTTTCGCGCGCACGTGTCGTGGCCATGGCTCTGATCATGGTCTTGGCGGTGGGCGCGTTTGCCTACAGCGCGATCCCCAAAGAATCCAATCCCGAGGTGCCACTGCCTTTGTTCTACGTATCAACGGGCCTTGACGGCATCAGCCCCGAGGATGCGGAACGCCTTTTGCTTGAACCGATGGAAACAGAATTCGCCTCCATCGAAGGGCTGGACAGCATGAAGTCGGACGCCTCCGAAGGCTTTGCCAGCATCCAGTTGGAATTTGTCCCCGGCGGTGACAATGACGAAGCGCTGGACAAAGTACGCGAAGCGGCAGACCGCGCGCAAAGCGACCTGCCCGAGGACGCGCGGGACATCACGATCACGGAAATCAACACGGCCCTTTTCCCGATCATCACCACCATCATTTCCGGCCCGGTGCCAGAACGGACGCTGAATGCGCTGGCAGAAGACCTTCAGGAAAACATCGAAGGCATCGAAGGCGTGTTGGAAGCCGAGATTGGCGGCCAACGCTTTGAATTTCTCGAAGTGCTGATCGATCCGACGGTCTTCCAGACCTACAACCTGTCCTTTGACGAATTGATCGGCCAAATCCAGCGCAACAACCGCCTTATCGCCGCAGGTGCCATCGAAACCGGATCCGGTCGGATCGTGCTCAAAGTTCCCGGGCTGATCGAAGATCTCGAAGATGTGATGGCCATGCCGGTCAAGGTGCGCGGCAATGCCGTTGTCACCTTTGGCGATGTCGCCACGATCCGACGCACCTTTGAAGACCCCAGTTCCTTTGCCCGCATCAACGGTCAGCCCGCGCTTGCCCTGGAAGTCACAAAACGGTCCGGTGCGAACATCATCGAAACCGTGGCCCAAGTCCGCGCCTTGGTCGAAGAGATGCGGGTCGATTGGCCCGACAGCATTCAGGTGACCTATCTTCAGGATCAATCCAAGCAGGTCGAAGACATGCTCAGTGATCTTGAAGCGAACGTGATCGCGGCGGTCATTCTTGTGATGATCGTGATCGTTCTTGCCCTTGGGTTTCGGTCAGCCATCCTTGTGGGTCTGGCCATTCCGGGTGCCTTTCTTGCGGGTGTCATTGCGCTGTGGTCGATGGGTTACACCATGAACATCGTGGTGTTGTTTTCGCTTATCCTCGTTGTGGGGATGCTGGTTGACGGGGCCATCGTCACCACCGAACTGGCAGACCGCAAACTGCAAGAAGGCGCCCCCGCCCGCGACGCCTACGCCTATGCTGCCAAACGCATGGCATGGCCGATCATCGCATCAACTGCCACCACCCTCAGCGTGTTTTTCCCGCTTTTGTTCTGGACGGGCATGGTTGGGGAATTCATGAAATTCCTGCCAATCACCGTGATCCTGACGCTGTTTGCATCGCTGTTCATGGCCTTGATCTTTATTCCCGTGGTGGGCGGCCTGATTGGCAAACGACAGCCACAAAGCGCCAAGCAGAAGGCCGCTCTGCATGCTGCCGAAATCGGCGATCCACGGGACATGGGCGGCTTCACCGGCCAGTATGTCCGCATCTTGGAATGGGCAATCTTGCGTCCTGCAGCCACCTTGCTTTTGGCGATTGCCCTGCTGCTTGGCGCGTTTGGTGCTTATGGGCAATTCGGCAAAGGTATCAGCTTTTTTCCATCGGTCGAACCTGATTTCATGCAGGTGCAGGTGCGCGCGCGTGACAATTTCTCGATCTTTCAAAGGGATGCACTTGTCCGCGCGGTCGAAGACCGTCTTTTGGGCTATGACGAGATTGCCAGCATCTATGCAAGATCCATGATGTCCGCCGGCCAAGGCGACGAAGAAACCATTGGCACGTTGCAACTGGAACTGACCCCATGGGACACCCGCCGCACCGCCGCAGAGATCGGAGTCGATATCCGTGAAAGTGTCGCGGATATCGCGGGTATCGATGTTCAGGTGCAAACCGAAAGCGGCGGCCCCACGGCGGGCAAGCCCGTGAACCTGCAAATCACGGCCCGCAATCCAGAGGGTCAGGCCACAGCCGTGGCCGAGATACGCGCGATCATGGACCGTCTCGGGGGCTTCACCGATGTGACCGACACCCGGCCGGTGCCCGGTGTAGAAGTGTCGATCCTTGTGAACCGCGCCGAGGCTGCACGCTTCGGTGCCGATGTCAGCCTGTTGGGCCAAGCGGTTCAACTTCTCACCCAAGGCATCACCGTCGCAGATTACCGACCCGCAGACATCGACGGGTCGTTGGACATCCGCGTGCGCTTTCCACGCGAAGAACGATCGCTCGCCGAGCTAGGCAGCCTGCGTGTTCCAACAACATCCGGCCTCGTGCCGATTTCCAATTTCGTGACATTTGAGCCGACCGAACGCACCGGCGTCATTCGCCGCATCGACGAAAAGCGCGTCACGACAATCGAGGCCAACGTGGCCCCCGGATTTCTGGTCAATGATCAGGTCGTCGCCTTGACCGCCGCCCTGAACGACGCCGACTTGCCCGAAGGCGTCGCCTTCAGCTTTGCTGGCGAAGCCGAAGACCAACAGGAAAGCATGATTTTCCTCGCCTCAGCGTTTGTTGCGGCGATCTTTCTGATGTTCGTGATCCTCGTGCTCCAATTCAACAGCTTTTATCAGGCCTTCGTGGTGATGAGCGCGATCATCTTTTCCATTGCGGGCGTGCTTTTGGGGCTGATCATCACGGGCCGCCCCTTCGGCATCGTGATGGGCGGAATTGGTGTCATTGCCTTGGCGGGCATCGTGGTGAACAACAATATCGTTCTGATCGACACCTACAACGATCTGATCAAGACCGGGCAATCCCCGCGCGAGGCCGCGCTGCGCACCGGGGCCCAACGCTTGCGCCCGGTCATCCTGACGTCTGTGACAACGGCATTGGGTCTGATGCCGATGGTGATCGGATTGAATCTCAATTTCTTCACACGGGACATTGTCTATGGCGCGCCGTCAACGCAGTGGTGGACCGAATTGTCGTCAGCCATCGCGGGCGGATTGGTGGTTGCGACCGTCCTGACCTTGGTGGTCACGCCTGCAATGCTGATGTTGAAAGCGCCGCGTCAAACCCAGACGCGGGCAACGCCACCGCTCGTTCCGGCAGGATAGCGACAGGAACAGGTCAAGCCTGATCAGGATGGTGGCATGCACCTCGCATGCTCTCTCCAGCGCGCTGCATAGTCCTGAAGTGACGCGATTTGTGTTGCGCAGATCGCGACAGGGCTGTTGCCAAGCGGCGGGGCCTTTTTGGCCCCGGCGACAAGCATCGCCGCTCCTGCGCTTGTCCCCGTGGTGCCCTGAGACGACTTTACATCCGAACCGGTCACGACGCTGAGCATTCCAAGGTAGACGTGATTGGCCGCAAACGGGCCTTCGACGATGATCGTTCCATCATGGCCGATATTGGACAGGCATTCAGCCGTCACCATAGCCAGATACAGCGCGACAGCGGCACCCCGCGCGCCAGAGCCAAGCTCGGGCGCGTCCCCGACCCACGCGCTTTGGCGCCCCTTGAATGGCCCCGTCTCGTTGGCAAGCGCAGGCAGCAACATGATCTTTTGTGCCACAACATCGTCAAGGTCTTGCTGCGTCGGCATCGGATAGGCACCGCCTGTGGCAAGGTCATGTTCACGCCCGCCCATGAACCGCGCGGATGGGGCCGGATCACCAAGTGCAGTGACGTTGATCAGGCTGTCCAGATCAGGATCAAGCGCGCGGGGCCTGCCGCCGACAGACATGACAATCACCCATGTGCCGGTCGAAACCACACTGAACGGGGCGCGTTGCGTCAGAACATACGGAAGCAGCGACGCATTGGAATCGTGAATACCGCAATGCACTTTGGTGTCCGGCGACAATCCAGTGTGTTCCGCGACGTCCGGCAGCACCGATCCCAAAACCTCGAAGGGCTTGCGCACGGGGGCCATCTTATCCGTAATATCAAGCCTCTCTACTAAGGATGACATCTGCCCGGAATGCGGGTTCCAAAGGTCCGTGTGACACCCAAGCGACGTGACATCCATCGCCACCTCCCCGGTCAGCTTGGCCCCCCAAAACTGCGGATAGGTGACGATCTTATGCGTGCGGGCTTTCAATTCAGGATCGACGTGAAACTGCCAATAAAGCTGCGCCCCGATATTGAGCCCCCCCGCAAGCCGGGGTGATCCGGTCTCGGAAAACGGCGGACAAAGGGCGCGATACGCCTCGGCGGCCTCGTCGGGTCCGGTATGTTCATAGTCCAGGATCGGCGCGGCAAGTGCGCCATCCCGGTCAAGAAGCGCGACGCACGCCCCATGGGTGGTGATAGATATCGCATCAACACGGTGGGCGGCATTAAACTGGCGGAGACCATCCAGCAAAAACGACCAATGCCCATCCACGTCGAAATGCGGCCAGGGTGGGCCGGGCAAAACCGTATTGGGGCGCGTGATCACCGCGATTTCGTGCAAACTATCCAGATCGACCAGCACGAGTTTCGCATTGGTCTTGCCAATATCGATGACCGCAACATGACCTGTCATGGCATGTGAAACACGGTTTCAAGCCGCGTAACAACAGGTTCGTTCCCCGGATGAATCCGCATGATGTCAGCCATATGCGCCCACCATTTCTGCATCACCGGATGATCCGGCAAATCGTCCATGCCATGCCCATCCACGCGCCACAAAACGCCGAACAGGATGTCTGTCTCGGCATCAAGGTGGATCGAATAATCCGTGATACCTGCATCCGCCAACAGCGCGACAAGCTCGGGCCAGATCTCGTCATGGCGTTTGATGTATTCGGCACGGCACCCAGGGTTCAGGTGCATCTTGAACGCAAATTTCTCCATCACCGTGCCCGCCACATGAACCACAGACGTGGCAATGCGATGACCCCGATCAGCAGCGCACCAATGACAATCGACATCACGATCCCCGGCACATTCAAAAGGCCCAAGCCAAAGGTCACCAGCCCCATAACGAAGGCCGCGATGACAACACCGACAATGGTGCCCGATCCACCAAGAATGCTCACGCCGCCCAGCACAACCATGGTCACGATCTCAAGCTCCCACCCTGTGGCGATGGACGGACGCGTGGACCCAAGGCGCGCTGTCAGGCAGATGGCCGCAACTCCAGACATCAGACCCGTCAACACGAACAGGATGAACTTGACCCGCTGAACCCGGATGCCCGAAAACATCGCCCCGGTGGCATTGTTGCCGATGGCATAGACAGCCCGTCCAAAATTGGTCTTGTGCAGCAACACACCGTAAATCACCGCGATGATTGCAAAAAGCACCAACTCGAACGAGATCACCCACCACACATAGCCCTGACCAAACCACGAAAAGCTTTCGGGGTATCCCCGAAACGCCTGATCGCCCAGCACGATATAGCTGATGCCGCGAAACAGGCTCATGGTGCCGATTGTGACGACGATCGAAGGCAGTCCAAAGCGCGTCACCAGAACGCCATTGAACGCTCCGCAGATCAGGCCCACGCCCAGACCGACAAGCACCAAACCGGGCGTCCCCACCCCCATTTGCACCGCAGCCCCCATAGCGGTCGAGGCAAGCGCGATGATTGACGCCACCGACAGATCAATCTCTCCCGAGATAATCAACAGCGCCATCGCAAACGCGATCATCGCTTTTTCGGTAAAGTTGAAAGTGGCGTCGCTCAGGTTCCAGGCATTCAGGAAATAGGGGGACGCAAAACTGTTGGCCATGAAGATACAGATGGCCACCAGCAGAAGCAGGGTTTCCCAGCTTTTCAACCGCTGTTCGAGCGGCGACCGCAACCGGTCGGGGATAGTGCGGGTTGTCGTGCTCATGATGCCTACTCCGCGCGTTTGAGAATAAAGCGGCCCTTCTCACGATTGGCCTGCGCATTCAGGGCAACCGCGATGATGATCGCTCCTCCCGAAATTGCCAGTTGCCAAAACGGAGAGATATCGACCACTGGCAGCGCGTTCTTGATGATCCCAAGGAACAACGCACCAAGCAAAGCACCTCCGACGGTGCCAATCCCGCCCATGATCGACACGCCGCCGATCACGCACGCCGCAACCACGTCAAGCTCGAACCCTCCGGCAATATCGACATAGGAGACAGCAAATCGAGACACCCACAGATATCCCGTAAGACCTGCCAATGCGCCCGAGATCGTGAACGCCAGGAATTGCGTCTTGCCGACATTGATCCCCGCATAGGTCGCGGCATGCGGGTTTCCCCCGGCGGCGTAAAACATACGCCCCAAGGGCATGCGCGTCATGACGATGGAAAACACGATCACCGCGACAATGGCGGTCCATCCCAAAACCGACAGGCCCAAAAATTCCATACGCGGAAACGCTTTGAACGCATCGCTCATCTCGTGGCTGTTGACCCATTTGCCATCGGAAATGACAAAGATGATGCCGCGGAAGATGGTCATCGTCCCAAGCGTCACAACAATGGGCGGGATAGCAAGTTTCCAAACAAGGATACCATTAACCATCCCCAGCACCGCACCGAAACTGATGGCGATGAGCACGATCACAATGATCGGCAGCTCGGGTGCCGCGACATTGATCATCGACACAACCATACCCGTCAGCGCAAGGTTTGCAGCAACGCTCAGATCGATACATTTCGTCAGGATGACGATCATCTGCCCAATCGCCAAAAGGATGAGCGGTGATGTATCCGTAAAGACATCGGCCAGATTGGCGGGCGTGATGAACGCCGGAAACCGCGACGCAATCAAGGCAAGCAGCAGGATGATAGCCCCCAACAGCAAGGCTTCGCGCGATGTGACAAACCGTTTCAGCATAACGTGGTCCCTTCAGATACCGGCGGCATGGCGGACAAGTGTCTCGGGTTGCAGATCACCCTCGGTCAATTCGGCGGCAATCCGCCCTTCGCGCATCACAATCACGCGGTCGGACATGCCAAGAACTTCCGGGATTTCCGAGCTGACCATGATCACCGCCAGCCCTTGCGCGGCAAGTTCCGCCATGAACTCGTGAACCGCTGCCTTGGATCCGATATCGACGCCCTTGGTCGGTTCATCAAGAATGATGACTTTCGGCTGTGTCGCCAGCCACTTGGCGATGACCACCTTTTGTTGGTTGCCGCCCGACAGGTTGCCCACATGAGTATCAAGCGACGCGGCCCGAAGATCGAGCCTTTGGGTGTAGTCGCGTGCCAGTTTGAATTCCTCGGCAAGCTGCAAAAACCCCTTGCTTGAGATCCGCCCAAGCGATGGCAAGGTGACATTCTGAAAGATTGGCAGGTCGAGGATTGCGCCCTGCTTTCCACGATCCTCGGGCACATATACAATCCCGTTCTCCACAGCATCGGCAGGCGATGTGATCTGAACCTGCGTGCCGCCGATCTCGACGGTTCCGCGCGAGGGTCGGGTTATGCCGAACAGGGATTGCATGAATTCGGATCGCCCCGCACCCACCAAGCCATAAAACCCAAGGATTTCACCCTTGCGCAGGGTGAACCCGATATCGTCGAATTCTGTCGGATGCGAATAGCCATCAACCTGCAAGATCACATCACCTGGATTGGGCGTGCGCTTAGGAAAAATCTGGCTGACATCACGGCCAACCATCATCTTGACCAACTCCGCCTCGGTGACATCCGCAATGGCGCCATCGCCAATCAACTGGCCGTCACGAAAGACCGTATATTTATCCGCAATCCGAAAAATCTCATCGAACTTGTGGCTGATGAACAAGATCGCCTTGCCTTGCGCCTTCAGGCTTTCGACCAGCTCGTACAGCTCTTCGATTTCCTTGTGGGACAAAGCGGCTGTCGGCTCGTCCATGATCACCACGCGGGCATCAATCGACAAAGCGCGCGCAATTGCCACAAGGTGCTTACTGGCGATACCCAAATCCCTAAGCTTTTCGCCGGGATCAATCTGTGCGCCGATCCCCAAAAGGATGTCCTGTGCACGCGCGGTCATGGCCTTGAGATCTATCAACCCGAATGCCGTGCGCGGCGCATGGCCCAGGAAAATATTCTCGGCGACAGACAGCTCATCGAAAAGCACGGTCTCCTGATGGATCGCCGTAACACCGTGGTCTGCGGCCGCCTGTGGCACGGCAAATCGTGTGGGCTGTCCATTGACATGGATCGTCCCGCCATCGGGCTGGTAGATCCCGGTCAAGATCTTCACAACCGTCGATTTACCGGCCCCATTTTCCCCAACCAATGCCGTGACCTTACCCGGAAACAGGCGCAACGACACATCAGAAAGGGCTTTGACGCCGGGGAAGACCTTTGTGATCTGCTCCAGCGCCAAAACCGCAGTTTCGTCGCCCACGGCTTCAGACGGCATGGGGGTGTCCGAGTGATCAAGCATCATCAACGGTCTCAAAATGTGGGAAATGTGGCCCCGGCATGACATCACGCGTCACGCCGGAGAGCTGTTTGGATCGCTTAGAAGATCGATTTGAACTGGTCGATATTCGACGCGTCATAGACAAACGGATCTGCCATTGCGGCAGAGGTGCTGTCATCCAGCGTGATCGTGCCCACCCGTCCAATCGAGATCTCTGCACCCGGCTCGGCCGTTGCCGCACCTGAGGCAAGCGCATGCGCAATCATCGCTGCAGAATAGCCAAGATCAATCGGGTTCCAGATTGCAAAGGACTGCGATGCACCGCTTTCAATGGCACCCGCCATCTCGGACGGCAGACCAAGGCCGGTCACATTGACCTGACCGACTTTGCCCGCATCCACCACAGCCTGAGCGGCCGCCACGATCCCGACAGAGGTCGGCGCGATAATCGCATCAAGGTCCGGGTAGGCTTGCATCAGTCCAGTGGCTTCACGATAGGATTTGTCTGCCAGATCGTCGCCATAGACGGTCGCCACCACGTTGATGCCAGGGTAGTTGCCCATCACCTTGTTCATCTCTTCGATCCAGATGTTCTGGTTCGTCGAAGTGGTCGTGGCAGAGAGCACGGCCACATCACCGCCGTCCGGCAGGTGATCTGCCGCCAGCTTGATGATCATGTTGCCAATCAGAGCATTCGAAGACGGGTTCAGGTGCATCATGCGGCCTTCTTCGGCCACACCGGAATCCCAACTGATGACGGTGATGCCGCGATCCATAGCTTTCTTGAGCGTCGGCACAAGCGCATCGGTGTCATTGGCAGAAACTGCAATCGCATCGACGCCCTGCGCGATAAGCGAATTGATGACCTCGATCTGGCCTTCGGCAGTCGTGTCGGTCGGACCGGTATAGATGATCTCGACCCCACCCAGCTCTTTGGCGGCTTCTTCGGCGCCTTCGGCTGCGGCTTCGAAAAAGCCGATGCCCAACGCCTTCACGACAAGCGCGATGCGCATATCATCCTGCGCCATGGCAGTTGTTCCGAACAGGCTCGCAGCAAGGCTGAGGCCTGCGGTAAGCGTAGTGAAAGTGCGACGTTTCATTGGTTTCCTCCCTAAAATACGTTCGCGGATGAGCCCCTTACGAGGCCACGTTTTTCTGAGCGCTCCCGGATTGGGTGACGATCAGCGTCACTTCGGCGGCCTCAAGCATCGCGGCCGCCTTGTCTGTTATTTGGTCATCTGTGATCACCGTGGTGATGCGGTTGAGAGGGCACAGCACAAGGCTCGAACGCCGCTCGAACTTTGTACTGTCCGCCAGAACAATCAGCTCATCAGCCTGCCCGATGAGCTTTTGCTCGGCCTGAATAAGCAACGGGTCCGCTTCCATCAGACCCAACGGACCAAGTCCCTGCGCGCCAATGAACATGCGCCGTGCGCAGAAATTGCGGGTCACGTCATTCTCAAAGGGTGACAGAACAATGTTCTGTTCCCGGTAGATCGTGCCGCCGGGCAGCATGATCGTGTTCTTCGAATGCTTTAGCAGGTGCTCGGCAATCGGGAACGAATTGGTAAACACCTGCATGCGACGGCTGGCCAGCGGATGCACCATCTGGAACGTCGTTGTGCCACCATTGATGATGATCGCGTCACCATTTTCGCACAGATCAACGGCTGCGGCTGCAATCGCCTGCTTTTCCTCGATCCGCATCGTTGCATTGACTGAAAAGGGCCGTCCGGCAAGACCGACAAATTGCGGCGGGCTAAGCGCCTCTGCCCCGCCCCGCACACGCCGAAGCTGCCGCGCTTGATCGAGCGTTGCAATGTCACGCCGAACGGTGGCCTCTGACGCCCCCGTGAGATTGCACAGATCGGCAACTGTCACGACCGGCCGCTCTTCGACCGCGGACAGAATAATCGTGTGGCGTTCCTTTTCGTGCATGGCGTCCTCCCTTAATGCAAGCTCTCCAGATTCGCGCCACCTGTCAATCAAAATTAATCATAAACAATCATGCTTCACCGCAGAACGATCACACATGATTGTTTTTGATTGACACATGACCGTTATCCGCACAGCTTTGGCGACAATAAGGGATGACAGGCGCGCCGCGCCAACCGGGAGGAAAGATGTTGAAATCATTGGAATCGCAGCTCCTTGATAACCGCTGGGTTGATCAAGACGCAGACGGAATGAGCGAATCGGAACTGCTGCTCTACCGATCAAACATTCTGGGCTCGGACAAGCGCGTGACCAATTACGGTGGCGGCAACACCTCGGCCAAATTGATGGAAACGGACCCGTTGAGCGGCGAACAAGTCGAAGTCCTCTGGGTCAAAGGCTCGGGCGGGGATATCGGCTCGATCACGATGGACGGGTTTGCCACGCTCTACATGGACAAACTGCACGCGCTCAAATCGCTGTATCGCGGTGTTGAATACGAAGACGAAATGGTTGGGTACCTCCCGCATTGCACCTTCAAACTGAACCCGCGCGCAGCCTCGATCGATACCCCTCTGCATGCCTATGTGCCACGCAAACATGTCGATCACGTCCATGCCGATGCAATCATCGCCATCGCCGCATCAAAGAACTCCAAAGACCTCACACAAAAGATTTTTGGCGCCCGCATCGGCTGGTTGCCATGGAAGAAACCCGGCTATGAGCTTGGTTTATGGCTCGAGGCGTTCTGCCGCGACAACCCCGATGCAGATGGCGTCGTGCTCGAAAGCCACGGCCTGTTCACATGGGGCGACACCGCCAAGGAATGTTATGATCAAACCATCGATGTGATCAACGTCGCCACGACATGGCTGGCAGAGCAGAGCGCGAACATCGCCGCCTTCGGCGGTGCCCTTCACGAAAGCCTGCCGCCACAGGCGCGCCGAGAGATTGCGGCCCGGCTGATGCCGGCAATCCGTGGTTTTGTGTCGGGCAACCACCACATGGTAGGCCATTTCAACGACAGCGACCCGGTCCTCACCTTCGTCAATGCCAAGAATATGGCACCGCTGGCCGCCTTGGGCACGTCCTGCCCCGACCATTTTCTGCGCACCAAAATACGCCCGCTCGTGCTGCCCTTTGATCCGGCGCAAGGCAATATCGAAGAGGTGATCGCCGGTCTGCCCGAACAGGTGGAAACCTACCGCACCGAATACGCAGCATATTACGATCGCTGCAAACATGAGGACAGCCCAGCGCTTCGGGATCCGAACGCGGTGGTCTATCTGGTCCCAGGCGTTGGCATGATCACCTTCGCCAAAGACAAGGCGACCGCGCGCATTTCCGGGGAATTTTACGTCAACGCCATTAACGTGATGCGCGGCGCAAGCGCAGTGAGCGAATACCAAGGCCTGCCGGAACAAGAGGCGTTTGATATCGAATACTGGCTTCTGGAAGAAGCAAAGCTCCAGCGCATGCCAAAGCCCAAATCCCTTGCAGGCCGCGTGGCACTTGTCACCGGGGGCGCAGGGGGCATCGGCACGGCGACTGCGGAACGCTATCTTACCGAAGGGGCCTGCGTTGTGTTGGCCGATATCGACCAAGCGGCGCTGATCGCAACCCAAGCGACATTGGCAAAACGCTACAGCAAAGATGTGGTGCGCAGCGTTCAAATGGACGTGACGCAGGAAACCGCGGTCATTGAAGCCTTCGCCGATGCGTCGGTCGAATTCGGCGGGATTGATATCCTCGTGTCCAACGCGGGCATCGCATCCTCTGCACCGGTAGAAGAGACGTCATTGGACCTGTGGAACAAGAACATGGATATTCTGTCCACAGGCTATTTCCTTGTCAGCCGCGAAGCGTTTCGACTGATGCGCGTGCAGGACATGGGCGGTTCGGTCATCTTTGTTGCGTCCAAAAACGGTCTTGCCGCGTCACCGAACGCCACCGCCTACTGCACTGCCAAAGCGTCAGAAATCCATTTGGCCCGCTGCCTCGCCCTTGAAGGGGCCGAAGCAGGCATTCGCGTCAATGTGGTAAACCCCGACGCCGTCCTGCGTGGATCGAAAATCTGGGAAGGCGATTGGCTCGAACAACGCGCGGGCACCTACGGCACCGACAAGGACGGCCTGGAAGAGATGTATCGCCAGCGCTCTTTGCTCAAACGGTCCGTCTTTCCAGAAGATATCGCGGAAGCCTGTTATTTCTTTGCCGCCGACACGTCGTCGAAATCCACCGGCAATATCATCAACGTAGATGCGGGCAACGTTCAAGCGTTCACGCGGTAGGAGGTCAGCCATGAGCTATCAAACTGCAAAAGCCGCCTTCGCCGAGTGGGGCGTGGACACCGAAACTGCGTTGGACCGGCTGACACGCATCCCAATATCGGTGCATTGCTGGCAAGGCGACGATGTGGTCGGGTTTGAACAAACATCCGGCACGTCCGGCGGCGGCATTCAAGCGACAGGCAACCACCCCGGCCGGGCACGTACTCCAGACGAGCTGCGCGCAGATCTCCAATTCGCCTTTTCAATGATTCCAGGCAAACACCGGCTGAACCTTCATGCGATGTATCTGGACACGGATGCGACACCGGACCGGGACGAAATCGAATTTGAACATTTTGCCCCATGGGTTGATTGGGCCGGACAACAAGGCATCGGCCTGGACTTCAATCCAACCTTCTTTGCCCATGCCAAAGCAGACGACAACCTGACCCTAAGCCACCCAGACCCGGGTATTCGCGCGTTCTGGATCGAGCATGGCAAACGATCCCGCGACATCGCGTCCCGCATCGGTGCCACCTTGGGATTACCCTGCGTGAACAACATATGGGTGCCCGATGGCTACAAGGACACGCCGATTGATCGCCTGTCTGCCCGAAAGCGTCTGGAAACATCACTCGACACACTGCTTGCCGATACGCACGACAAAACGCACATGCGCGACGCCGTCGAAAGCAAACTGTTCGGGATTGGCGTAGAAGCCTGCACCGTTGGCAGTCATGAATTCTACATGGGCTACGCGATCCGAAAAGGCACGCTGCTCTGCCTCGATATGGGCCATTTCCATCCCACTGAAAACATCGCCGACAAGCTCAGCTCCGTCGCCTTGTCGCTGGATGAAATCTTGCTCCACGTATCGCGCCCGATGCGCTGGGACAGCGACCATGTGATCCTGCAAAGCGACGATATTCTCCAGATGGCACAAGAGCTTGTGAGCACCGACCTGCTTGGCCGCACACATATCGGGCTTGATTTTTTCGACGCGACCATCAGCCGGACCGCCGCTTGGGTGATCGGAACACGCAACATGCAAAAAGCCCTGTTGCGCGCGCTTTTGATGCCGCTGGACCAGTTGAAAAGCGCCGAAGCGGCACTCGACTTTACAACACGTCTGACCATGACCGAAGAATTCAAAGACATGCCGTTCGGGGCCGTTTGGACCGAGTTCACCACCCGGGCAGACATGCCAAATGGTCTTGGCTTGATCAAAGAGCTTGATCGCTATCAAACCAGCGTGTCGGGTCGCAGATAACGCCTGCGGCAAAGGGCACCAAGGTTAGGGCGTGCACCCTAGTCGTTGCCGTGCCGCAGGAACACCGCTGGTGCGCGCCGCGCTTTCAGCGCCCAGCGCATCTGGTCATCGGTTTCAACCGCACACGGCCGAATGGCGCGCAGCCGGTCCAAGGCGTCATCGGGGGCCTCGCCGCTCTCGATCATGAGGCGCAGCGCCACCATGCCCGACCGTCCACATCCGCCCCGGCAATGCACCAAAATCCGCCCGCCCCCCATGAACGCGCGACGGGCCATCGCACTGATATAGGGCCATGCCACTTCGAACGCGCCATCCGGCACGCCGAAATCAGGGATTGGCATATGTTCCCAACGCGTGCCCGCATCGACCAAGGACTGCCCCAGCCCGGCGGCCCCGGCTTCTGCCAATTCAGCCGCGGTCACCAGTGACAAGACGATTGACGGCTTCCATTCGATCAGGTGTTGCACATCCCCCGAATACGCCCCATCCGCGCCGGGAATCGGCGATATCGCCAAAATGCCCGCGCCGACTGGGACCGCATACAGGATCATATCACAGCCTTGGCGCGCCAAACGGGTCGCACTTACGACGACCGCCGGACTTGCACCCGGTTGCACACCAGAGTGACCGCTCTTCTGACGTGCCGTGAGTATGGATGTGCCATTGTGGCACCCCGTTCACAGACCGCGCCCCGACACCGCAGATCTGTTCCTTACCCCCGCCACGATGGCGACGGCGATGATCGACAGTGCGACTGCCTGGAACGCCTCTTGGCTGCATATCATCCCCCGAAAGCCTTCCGGGTCATGATACACAAGCCGTTGCGCCGCGACAGCCCTTGATCAATCCGCGTTGCGGATGACCTTAGCGAGCGCCGAGAAGATCAGGTTGTTCGCGCACAGGATCGCACCGTCCTGAAGCGGCGATTGGTCCTTGCGCACCCCTTCGACCAGCGCACCGGCTTCGGCCGCAATCAAAAGCCCGGCTGCAAGATCGGTCAGCTTGGCCTCGCGCTGCCAAAATCCATCCAAACGCCCGGCGGCGACATATGACAGATCAAGCGCAGTAGACCCGGTAGCCCGCACGCCCGAACATTCCGGCATGACACGGGCCAGATCCTTGAGCGTCGCCGGCAACGTCCGCTTGACGCCAAACGGCACCTCGTGGCCCAGAACCGATTCGACCAGCTTGGCGCGGCTCGACACGCGCATGCGCTTGTTGTCGTTCAACCAAGCGCCCTGCCCCTTTTCGGCATAGAACATTTCGTCCTTGGCCGGATCAAACACAACGGCCGAGACGATCTGCCCCTTGTGCTCAAGCGCGATCGACACCGAGAAATGCGGCTGACCGTGCAGATAATTCGTGGCCCCCTCCAACGGGTTAACAACCCAGCGGCGCGTCGGGTCTTCGCCGTCGGTTTCGCCCGCAGTTTCAAGATACCCATAGGTGCCACGCGCGCCCATCAGGTCGTCACGCACCAAGGCGCCAGAGGCGGCGCTTGCACGTGCCACAAACTCTGCCGCGTTGGCAGCCGAGGTCTGAAGGTTCTCGACCTCGCGGAAGTCTTTATTGAGCGACCGACCGGCCTTGCGGGCGGCTTTGATCATGATGTTGAGATTGGCGCTGCCCTGCATCATGGGCCTCCGGCTGTTCGGGATAAGACCGGGCGTATATGCGGGACATCCACCAATGCCAAGGGGGCGCGGTCACTGACGGCGATTCACGACCCTGCGAGATGTGTATCAAACTCCTTCTTTCTGCCTCCGGACACGCCATGTGTGATGCACAAACGTTGAAAAAGGATGAACGCCCATGCACCGCCGCACATTCGCCACCCTGACCCTTGCAACACCCGCCCTCTGGCTTGCGCGCCCGGCGCTGGCCGGTGAACCCGAAATTTACCAAGAGGGTGGCATCGCCATCGACGGGTCAGACCCGGTTGGCTACTTCACGCAGAACGGTCCGGTGCGGGGCGAGGCCAGCTTCACCGTCCAATACAAAGGGGCCAGCTGGCGCTTTGCCGACCAAGGCTCGGCCGACGCGTTCGAGGCCAATCCAACAGCATATGAGCCACAATTCGGCGGCTACTGCGCCTGGGCCATCGGGCAAGGCTACATCGCCTCGACCGTGCCCGAAGCCTGGACGATCCATAACGACAAACTCTACCTCAACTTTTCCCGCTCCGTCCGCCGCCGGTTCGAACGCGACCTCGACGGCCATATCGCCAAGGCAGAAGCCAATTGGCCGGGTGTTTTGGGGTGACGTTTTGCTGAGACGGACGCCGCGCTTCAGCCCAGCACGCATTGTCCAAAACTCTACATTAGTTTAAAGAAAATCCAGCTATACCATTTGGGGGTGTGACTTAATCCAGAGTTATTTCGTTCATCATCGCAGAAATTGCGGATCGCACCACTCCAAGTAAATCAACGGCTTGCTCAGCACTCGCAAAATTCTGCTCTGCGTGAATTGTTGGATTTCTATATAGATTTTTGATGTCCTTGAGAGCCGCAAGAACTTGCTGATTGCAGCCATCCACTTTCTCCAGTTGAGCAATGTAGTTGCCCATAGATTTGGGGCGTGCCTTTCCGTTCATTATCTGATCCCAATAAGTCGCTAGAACTATTTCATTAGCTCGGTGCAAATGAAACGCGGCGGCAGTGGGCAGTTCGAAAGCGATACACTTCATAGCTTCCTTGAGATCAAAAATAGCATCAGGCACTTTTTCTTTGAGCTCAAGCGGAAATGCCAATTCCCCTGCCTCAATTAGTGTTCTCGTGTCGAATGCTGACTTCTGCTGGACCAAATAAAGATCAAGGTTGCCAAGCTCAGACTTAAGAACGGCTTCAAATTCCCTATGGGTTTCCTGAAGTTGAAACATTAAATCTGTTGCCGGAAAATCAGTTTCGCAACCTTCTCGACGACAGTGATCTATCGCTGAAACAAGCCTTGCATGAAGTGAGCCTGCAGAAATTTGGAGATTGCGCAAACGGAAAATACTTCTCGTCATCAACTCCTCCAATGCAAATTGAGTTGGAAACAGGAATCCCAAACACTCGCCACAGGTGTGCAACTTGGAGTTTGCCGATGGAAAAATCTCTATTTGTTGTATGCCATGAATTCGGTGACCCAACTCGTATAAATAGTACCCATCAACCCTGATCAATCCAACAACCCCTCAAACTCACGCCATTCCCCCTTGGACATGCCAGAGTTTTCCTGCGTCACCGCCTCGCCCTTGAGCATCCGCCGCACGCAGTCCAGTGCGGTCGCCGAAAGCGTAGCACCCCCCATGCGGTAATCCTCGAAGGCGCGGTAGGCGAAGGGGACCCAGTCGGCCACAACCTTACAAATCTCGTCGGCGTAAACCCTTATTTCATACTGCGCGTGCGAATCTGCGCGCAGTCGGAGGAAATGGAGCAGGTTGTGCAGATCGACCTTCCAATACCATTGCGTGTAGATGTTCGCGGGCAGGTTCATCCGGGCCAGTTCGCGGGCCAATCCCTGTTGGCCGTCCTGGCTGATCATCTCTTCGTAGTGATCATAGCAGCGCATCGCGTCCTCACGCAGCAGGCGCAGCACGCGGTCCGCTTCTTCGCCCTCCAATGCCGCGCCGCGCCCCTGGTTGTTCACGACCGATTGCGCATTCAGATGTTCGGGGGCCGGGATGTAGAATTCACGGTCAAGGATCGAATACCGCGCCGAGTATTCATTGACGTTGGCCGTCCGGTGCCTGATCCACTGCCGCGCCACAAAGACCGGCAGTTTGACGTGCAGCTTGATCTCGCACATCTCGAACGGGGTCGAATGCCAGTGCCGCATCAGATACCGGATCAGCCCTTCGTCGTTCTGTACGGTTTTTGTGCCCTTCCCGTACGACACCCGCGCCGCCTGACAAATTGCGGCATCGTCGCCCATGTAATCGACCACCCGGATGAACCCGTGGTCCAACACCGGATAAGCGGTATACAGATGGCCTTCCATCCCGCCGCTGACCGCGCGCAGTGTAGGTTGCGGCGTGCTGCGCAGCTCGGTGATTTCGGCCTCTTGTTCCGGCGACAGGGGCATTGCGAATCCTTTCCCACTAGGATGAGTCGTTTGCGACTATATCTCGGGGACCGGTCCGCAGGAACCACCAAGGCTGGTATCATGCACCGACGCCTCAGTGTGTCGCTTTTTCGGGAAAATCGCTGTGCTTTGCGTTGACTTTCAAACGTGCCTGCCAGATTTTCTCAACCGAGGTCGTTAACAAGACCAAATCAAGCCGGGGCAGTATTTTCATGACGCGCATTCTTTCCTTCATCCTGTGTTTGGGTTTCCTGGCTGCCTGTGACAGCGGCGGTGGCGACGTGTTGCAAACCCCAACCGACGGCGCGACCAACCCCGACTCCGGGTCAAACAACGAAAACCCAATCGAAAGCGATCGGGGCACGCCGGCCTTGCCCCCCGGAACATCGACACCCACCCCGAATAGCGAAATCGTCCGCCGCGAAGCACGCGACGACGAGACAGGTGGCGGATATGCCACCAATATCCGCTACCTCAATGACGAGGGGCAGGATGAATTCTTCGTCGACAATATCGCGTTCGACGGGAACAACATTTACACCCGCGGCAATCCCGTAACCGGCGTGGCACAGCTTGGGTCGTTCGCCGTCTACGAAGGCGCGGAAACCACCGAAGACCCGATCAGTGGGGAAAGCCTGCGCACCTTCACCTACCGCGCCATCTACGGCCGCGGTCGGACCGGAGCGACCGAATTCGCAATTGTCCGGTCGGGATCTTACGTTGATTTCGGCTTTGGTGGCTTTGTCTATCAGCGCAACGGCGTGGACGATGACGGCAATCAAGTGCGGCTGGTTCTGCCCGATGAAGGCGATGCACGCTACTTGGGCGACTATGCGGGTATCCGGGTGTTCGAAGGCCGAGGTGGGCTTGAATACGTTGCCGGACAAGCTGAAATGCTGATCGACTTCAAAGATTTCAACAATGGCCAGCGCGGCGTCGCAATTTTCATCGACAATCGTCGGCTTTACGACATCGAAGGCAATGAAGTCACCACAGAGTATTTGACCGCGCTGAGCGCAAATGGCGGCGGCACCGGCGGTGGCGGCCTGTTTGGCGACGTGCTGGACGGCGAAGGCGGCACCTCGGACGGCCCGAGCCTCGTGATCGATCGCGATCAAGACGGGAACCCGGTTCTGCCGCGCATCCGCCCCGTGATTTCGCCCGACGATGCAGATTCGAACGGCGAAATCGCCGGCGAACTGGCCGAGGCCGCGTTGTTTGACGACGGCACGCGGACCACGACCGGCGAAGGCACGTATTTCGCGATCATGTCTGGCGAAAATGCCGAGGAAATCGTTGGCGTTCTCGTGATGACAGGCGAAGACCCGCGTGTGTCCGGCACAACCTTCCAAGAAACCGGCGGGTTTATCGTTTACCGAAACATCCCCGAATGATGCCCTGGCGGCGCAAGGTTTGTCTGACGGCCAGTGCGGTCGCCCTTTTGGCGGCACAGGCGTCGGCTCAGGCTGTCCTCAGCCCGACGGCAATGCGCGAACTTGCCGGTCAAGCGGTGCTCGCCGGGCAAGCTGAACTGGCGTTTGACTTGTCTGGTGCGCTGATCAATCGGGACATGGCAGATGTGAACGCGCATCTGATCCGGTCTCGGGCGGCGCGGGATCTTGGCCGCAATGACGACGCCTTGATGCACGCGCGACAGGCGTGGTCCATCGCCGATGACAGCGACACGCAATACGCCGCAGCACTCGCAATCGCACAGGCGTTGTCGTCGTCAGACCGGCGCACAGCGGCACAGCTTTGGTTGCGACGCGCAATCCAGATCGCGCCGACCGACGCCCAAAAAAAGCAAGCCGCCGAAGATTTTCGCTATGTGCGGCGGCGCAATCCGTGGGCAACCGCGCTGCGGTTTTCCATTTCACCCAGCTCCAACATCAACAACGGAAGCCGCAACGAAACGTCAGAACTGTTTGGTTTGCCCTTCGAATTTTCTCTTGAAGGCGAAGCGCGCGCCCTATCGGGGGTTGAGATTTCATCGGGTTTGAGCACACGGTATCGCCTGATCAATTCAGAGCGGAAACGCACAGATCTGCTATTCGGGCTGTCGCATCGGACGTTTGTTCTGTCCGAGGATGCCAAAGACATCGCGCCCGACGCCGAGGGGTCGGATTTCGCCACCGGTTCCGTCTTTGTGGGGCTACAGGAAGATTACGCCCTGCCGGGAGGCAAAGCACGGCTGGGCTGGGACGCGCGGCTGGGGCGCACCTGGTATGGCGGCGATCCATTGTTGACCTACACCCGTGTCGGCGCAACATATCGGCGGGCGGCTGGCTCATCAGGCCTGTTCAATATGGCGATCAATCACGAAGGCCAACGCGGCGAAGGCGGCCGGGCAAACGCCACGATTTGGAGCGCGTCCTTTGGCTATGGAATGGCGCTTGAGAATGGCAACCAAGTGTCCGTTTCAACCAGCTTCGTCGACTCGCAAAGCGACGCGGAATACCTTGATTACACCCAAAAAGCGATTTCGGCGCGATATGGCCTGTCCCAACCCGTCGGTCCAGCGCAGTTGGAGTTCGGGGTGAGCTTGTCTCAAAAGCGGCACGAAAAAGCCGGCTTGGCCGCCGCAGGGCGCGAAGAACGCAGCGTCAAGGCGACGATCACCGCCGCCCTGCCCGACATGGATTTCTTTGGCTTTATTCCCACCGTCACGCTGAACGCGGAACGCACGGACGCCAACATCAACCTTTACGAGACCGAAAGCTATGGCCTCCAGCTTGGCATACGGTCTGCCTTCTGAGGCCAGTATTGCCCTCGACATCGTGGCAAATTGGCCTAGCCTCTCGGGGACCAAACTCAAGAGGAACCTATGCCCCTTCGCTATCTGCATACGATGGTCCGCGTCAAAGACCTTGACGCTTCGATGAAATTCTACAGCCTTCTTGGCCTGAAACAGACTCGGCGCTCTGACTACGAAAAGGGCCGATTTTCTCTTGTTTTCATGGCACCTGAGGGCCAAGAGGATTGCCCGGTCGAATTGACCTACAATTGGGATGGGGATGACGGGCTGCCATCTGACAGCCGTCACTTTGGCCACCTCGCGTATCGTGTGGAAAACATTTACGAGACATGCCAACACCTTATGGACAACGGCGTGACGATCAACCGCCCGCCGCGAGACGGGCATATGGCGTTCGTCAGGTCGCCTGACAATATCTCGATCGAGCTTTTGCAGGAAGGTGACGCGCTTGCCCCAAAGGAACCGTGGGCGAGCATGGAAAACACCGGTCACTGGTAGAGCAGATGCGGCGCTGGCGTTGTCTCTTGGGCAGCATGATGTTCGCGGGGCTGGCACAGATGGCGCAGGCCCAAGATCATTGCCGACTGGCCTTGGTGCTTGCGCTTGATGTGTCGTCGTCGGTAGACGCAGGAGAATATGTGCTTCAGCGCGACGGGCTTGCCGCCGCGCTGAATGATCCGATGATCCGGTCCGCGATCCTTGACGGTGACGGGCATGTAGCACTTGCCATCTACGAATGGAGCGGTCGCCGTCAAAACGCCATGGTCAGCGATTGGACGGCGCTGCGGAATAATCATGCGATTGACGAGGCCATTCAGACCTTAAGGTCCAGCCCGCGCAGCCACACGCGGTTTCCCACAGCTATGGGCTACGCCCTTGGCTTTGGCGCAACACTGTTGTCACGCGGGCCACAGTGTGACCGTCGGGTGATCGACCTGTCGGGGGACGGCGAAAACAACGACGGCTTTTCCCCGCGCCTCGCCTATCAGAACTTTCCCTTCACCAATGTCACCGTAAACGGATTGGCGGTGCTGGGCGGATCCGAAGACGTGCTTGAGTATTTCCAACGCGAAGTCCGGTTCGGCTTTGGCGCCTTTGTCGAAACTTCCGAAGGCTATAAAGGCTACCGCGAAGCGATGACCCGAAAGCTGTTCCGCGAATTGACCGACATGAGTCTGAGCGCCCGCCCTGTGGATCACCAAAGACCCGGCTGAGGTTAGTAAATATAGCGTATCTGGTCGGTCCAATACCGTTCCATCCGGCGCAGCGTATCGCTCATGTCGCCCAAGGTGTCGTGGTCGATCACATTCTTTTCGATCAACCCTTCGGCATGGCGCGCAAACAAAGCCGAGATCAGATCGCGGATTTCGCGCCC
Organism: Marivita sp.; assembly: GCF_051251565.1. Classification (GTDB taxonomy): domain Bacteria; phylum Pseudomonadota; class Alphaproteobacteria; order Rhodobacterales; family Rhodobacteraceae; genus Marivita. The sequence goes on from NZ_JBPOFB010000013.1 coordinate 52,768, forward strand.
CCGTGCCGTCAGACGCACCCTGACGGACCGTCTGTCAATCTCGCAGCGCTGGTGGTGCATATACCCCATCTCAACCAGTTTCTTCAGATTGTAGCTGACATTGCTGCCCTGGTAGTAGCCACGGGTCTTGAGTTCACCCGCTGTCACCTCGTTGTCGCCAATATTGAACAGCAACAGTGCCTGAACCGCATTGATTTCAAGAACGCCAACGCGTTCAAATTCGTCCTTGATGACATCCAGAAGCAACCGGTGAAGCCGTTCCACCAGCGCCAGTGCTTCCAGATAACCGTCCAACACGCCGTTGGCGCGGCCCTGCTCAACAGATGTATGAATGCTCATTGTTTTCTCCGCCTAACCTGTTGCGACGGAGCATCGGGCATAATCCCGAATAATAAGTTAAGCCGGGAATACTCTTTTATATCAGTGCTGAAACGCCACTTCCGAGATATCCGTGATCATGTCGCGCAGGGATTCGGGGGGGGCTTTTTGCCCGCTGACCCATTGATACAGGTCCTGATCATTCTCAGCCAAAAGTGCGTCATAGCGATCCAGCATCGCCTCATCAAAACCCTCAAGACGCAGCTCTGCATAGCGCGACAGGATGATGTCCATTTCCTTGATGCCGCGCCGCATGGATCGCATCGACAGGCGCTTAAGACGATGTTCACGAAGTTCGGTCATGATTGTGGGACCATCAAATTGCGCAGGCGTTTTTCAAGCCGGGCCAGTTGTTCTGCCTTGTGGTGAAGTTCGGATTTCATTTCCCGGATTTCAAGAATGATGTCGGTCAGGTCAGAGGGCAACGTTTCTGCGTCCGGGCCTTCGACCCCTTCGCCTTCGCCGTTGATCAACCACATCATGGAGACATTCAACAGTCCCGCCAACATCGACAAACGGTTCGCACGCGGTTCGGCAACGTCGTTTTCCCAATTCCGCAGCGTGCTTTTCTTGACGCCCAACCGTTTGGCCAAAGATTCCTGGGTCATTCCCGCGGCTTCGCGGGCGGCTGTCATGCGGTCGCCAAAGGTTGCTATTTCAGGCGCGTACCAATTTTCGTCGCTCGGGGTCATCACGTCTCCTTTTACGATCCTCGCTTGATCGTTTTCAGGCTGCATCCTAAGACAGTCAGCGTGCAATCACAAACAGGGGCTCGCCATGCCGTTTCTTTCAGACACACTTGCCCGCGTCAGCCCGTCTCCTACGGTTGCGGTGTCGCAAAAGGCGATGGAACTCAAGGCGGCGGGGCACGACGTGATTGGCCTTGGCGCTGGGGAACCCGATTTTGACACGCCCGGCAACATCAAGGCCGCGGCGATTGCGGCGATTGAAGCAGGCAAGACGAAATACACCGCAGTTGACGGCATCCCCGAGGTGAAACAGGCGATATGCGCCAAGTTCAAACGCGAGAACGGGCTGGATTATGTCCCGTCGCAAGTGGCGGTGTCCACGGGCGGCAAGCAGGTGCTGTACAACGCGCTTCTGGCGACACTGAACCCGGGTGACGAGGTGATCATCCCCGCGCCTTATTGGGTCAGCTATCCAGACATGGTGCGCCTTGGCGGCGGAACGCCGGTGATCGTGGAAACGACGCTTGAGGATGGGTTTCGCATTTCCCCCGAAGCGCTCGACGCGGCGATCACGCCCAACACGAAATGGTTCATCTTCAATTCGCCGTCGAACCCAACAGGCGCGGGTTATAGCCATACCCAGTTGAAAGCGTTGACAGATGTTCTGATGCGGCATCCCCATGTCTGGGTCATGACCGACGATATGTATGAACATCTTGCCTATGACGGGTTCGAGTTCTGCACGCCTGCGCAGGTTGAACCGGGGCTGTATGACAGGACGCTGACCGTCAATGGCGTGTCCAAATCCTATGCCATGACGGGTTGGCGCATCGGCTATGCCGCCGGGCCAGAGCGGCTCATCACCGCGATGCGCAAGCTGCAATCGCAATCCACCACGAACCCCTGCTCGATCAGCCAATGGGCCACGGTCGAAGCGTTGAACGGGCCACAGGATTTTCTGGCCGAGCGCTGCGCAGTGTTCAGCAAACGCCGCGATCTGGTGGTTGCGGGCCTGAACGCCTGTGACGGGATCACCTGCGCAGTGCCGGAAGGGGCGTTCTATGTCTATCCGTCCATCGCAGGCTGCATCGGCAAGACAAGCGCGGGTGGCACCGTGATCGACACAGACGAAGCCTTTGCCACAGCGCTTCTCGAAGAACAGGGCGTTGCCGTGGTCTTTGGCGCGGCCTTTGGGCTAAGCCCCTATTTCCGGGTCAGCTATGCAACGTCGGATGATGCGCTGGCCGATGCCTGTGCCCGCATTAAAACCTTTTGCGCGGCACTGGCCTAGGTGGCTGCCACGCCATACGCACCCGTGCAGGATGCAATGATTGTTTCGCCGAACAGAACCGATTAGCCTGCGCAACAGGCGGGCTTTGAGGCGGACATGGCAGGCGATTTACCGGAGTATTATTTCAGGATCCGTGAAAACGGGGCCCTGGTGTTTCGGGTCGATACCGAAAACCGCCAGCGACGCATCGAGATGGATCAGATCGCCGTCATCAACATTCGCAATGGCGAGATCAAACCTCATGGTGACCGCACGCTGAGCGATGCGGATATCGAGGTCATTCGCAGGTGGATGGCCGAAAGACAGACGGTCCTGGCCGAACGCGATGTCGACGACATTCTGCGCGCGGTTGACCACCTCAACCTGACAACCCAATGGGCGCAAACGCGGGCCACGGACGACCAGCTTGATCTGGTGACAGATTCGCTTCTTTTGGCGATGCACGACCTGCGCGGCGTGTTGGTGCGGCGCAAGGCAGACCGGCTGATGGACCAAGAGACCAAGGACTGACGCACGCAGGCGCTTCCCCCTTGTGCCCTGCTCTGCCATACTGGTGCAAAGCAACAAACACAGAGCAGCGCAATGGCCGAAGACCTCCTCTCCGGGCACGAACCGACCGACTACGATGCCTCGTCCATCGAGGTGCTGGAAGGGTTGGAACCTGTCCGCAAACGTCCCGGCATGTATATCGGCGGCACCGATGAACGCGCGCTGCACCACCTTGTCGCCGAAGTTCTGGACAACTCGATGGACGAAGCGGTGGCGGGTCACGCCAACCGCATCGAAGTCGAGCTGCACGCGGATTATGCCGTCACCATCCGCGACAACGGGCGCGGCATTCCGATTGATCCGCACCCCAAATTCCCGGACAAATCGGCGCTTGAGGTGATCCTGTGTACCCTGCATGCGGGCGGCAAATTCTCAGGCGATGCGTACGAAACGTCCGGCGGCCTGCACGGTGTAGGGGCGTCTGTGGTCAATGCACTGTCGGATTCGATGGTCGTGCAGGTGGCGCGCAACAAGGAAGTCTACGAACAACGCTTTTCGCGCGGGGTGCCGTTGGGGCCGGTCGCCAAGGTGGGTCAAGCCCCCAACCGGCGCGGCACCACGGTGACGTTCCACGCAGACGAACAGATTTTCGGCTCTCACCGGTTCAAACCTGCGCGGCTGCTCAAGATGGTGCGCTCCAAGGCGTATCTGTTCTCGGGTGTCGAGATCCGCTGGAAATCCGCGATCAGCGACGGCGAAACCCCGACCGAGGCCACCTTCCACTTTCCCGGTGGTCTAAGCGATTACCTCACTGAAACGCTGGGCAAAGCATCGACCTATGCGGACAAGCCCTTTGCCGGAACAGTTGAGTTCCGCGAGAAATTCAACGCGCCGGGCAAAGTGGAATGGGCGATCAACTGGACCCCGTCGCGCGATGGATTCATTCAGTCCTACTGTAACACCGTCCCCACCCCGGAAGGCGGCACACATGAAGCCGGGTTCTGGGCCGCGATCCTCAAGGGCATCCGCGCTTACGGAGAGCTGTCGAACAACAAGAAGGCCGCGCAGATCACCCGCGACGATCTGATCACAGGCGGCTGTGCATTGGTGTCCTGCTTTATCCGCGAGCCGGAATTTGTCGGCCAGACCAAGGACCGTCTTGCCACCACAGAGGCACACCGATTGGTCGAAGGCGCGGTGCGGGACCACTTTGACAATTGGCTGGCGGCCGATACCAAATCTGCCGGGGCGATCCTTGATTTTCTTGTCCTGCGCGCCGAGGAACGGCTGCGGCGCAGGCAGGAAAAAGAGACCCAACGCAAGACGGCGACGAAAAAGCTGCGCCTGCCCGGCAAGCTGGTGGATTGTTCATCTGCGACGCGTGACGGAACAGAGCTGTTCATTGTCGAGGGCGATTCTGCGGGTGGGTCTGCCAAGATGGCGCGCGACCGCAAAACACAGGCGCTGTTGCCGCTGCGGGGGAAAATTCTGAACGTTCTTGGTGCTGCCTCCTCTAAATTGGGAACCAATGCCGAGATCAGCGATCTGACACAGGCGTTGGGTGTTGGCCTTGGGACCAAGTTCAATGTCGACGATCTTCGTTACGATAAGATTATCATCATGACGGATGCGGATGTGGACGGCGCACATATTGCCGCGCTTTTGATGACATTTTTCTTTACTCAAATGCGCCCGATGATCGACACTGGCCATTTGTATCTGGCCTGCCCGCCTTTGTACCGGCTAACCCAAGGGGCCAAGCGGCTTTACGTGGCGGATGATGCCGAGAAAGACCTGATGATGGAAAAGGGCCTTGGCGGCAAAGGCAAAATCGACGTCCAGCGATTTAAAGGTCTGGGGGAAATGGACGCGAAGGATTTGAAAGAAACCACGATGGACCCGGCGTCACGGAAATTGATCCGGGTGACGATTGATGAGGACGAACCGGGGGAAACCGGGGATCTGGTGGAACGGCTGATGGGGAAGAAGCCGGAGCTGCGGTTCCAATATATCCAAGAGAACGCGCGGTTTGTTGAGGAGTTGGATGTTTGAATGAGAGCAAAACCAACGACCTTAATACTGTTTGAAAGTGGCAATAGAGGAAGGAAATTTCGTTGATCGTTGATCTAACTACCATTCTTACTCTGATCGCTATTTTAGCAGGTCCTATGCTCGGTGTGTATTTGACGCGGAGGATTGATCTCAACCGCGAAAAAAGCAACCGCCGGTACGCTGTATTGAGCGACCTCATGAAAACGCGGCGCGCACGGATTGATCCAATTCACGTATCCGCTTTAAACTTGGTCGAACTAGAGTTTTATGGCAAAAATAGTATTCTTTCACCCTACAAGAATTATACCGACCATCTCAACTCAAGTTGGCCAACAGAACCTGATGCTCTGCAACGCCATATGGACAAAGGTGACGATTTATTCTCGGACTTGCTAAGTAGCATCGCCAATGAAATGGGTTTCAAATTTGACAAAAGAGACCTTGATCGCCGTGGCTATTTGCCTGTCGGTCTTGGAAATGCGCATTCAAATCAAATGGCAAATGCACAGTTACTACGAGAAGTCTTGGAAGGTAGCAGATCACTTCAAGTCGCTACAGTTCAGCCTTTGGATTCGGTTCCCCAAAAGGATAGCGAAACAGCGTTAATTGAGCAGCAGCTAGAAATGAAACCTCGTTGATGCGTAGGATGCCATCGCCGGACCGCGGGATGGCGTCTTCGGGTCGAACGGCGCGCTTTTTGGCGGCCACGTCCGAACGAAGTCCGAGCGTCGCGCATATGGATACCAATCGCCAGCCCGGGGGGCGGTCTGGCGATGGCGCGGACACCTGAGGTGCTGTTCCGCACTTGGTGCTTTGTTCGTAGGGTGCGTGATTTCACGCACCGGCACGGTCGATTTGGTGCGTGTGAACACGCACCCTACACTTTCAAAAAGAGGTGACGTCACCTGAGTTGGGTGGACATCCTCTCCCCCGTGCAGAGCCTCGGGTGAGGCTCCGAACCTGTATCCCGGCTGCGGGACCTGTGAAACGCGTCTCTCGTGGTCTGAACGCACACAGAGCGTCCGTAGAGAGAGGGTAGTCGCCTGGGGTGTTCCGCCAAAAGACGGAACGGGTATCGGATCCAATAGCGGCACCATCGGGGCCAAGAGTTAAGCGCGTGGAAATGAGCCGTTCGGTGGTGGGGTGTCCGTATGTGTTGCTCGGATCAAGCCCGACGATGATTGAGTGGCCTCAAAACGAAAAAGCCCCGCCGAAACCAGCGGGGCCTTCGATATCATTTAACTGGCCCTTAACGGGTCAGGGTCTATTCTTCGTCAGCCGTCTCAAGCTGGGCCAGACGGGCTTTGTCGGCGGCACCCTTGGCATCGACGTCGCGGTCGACGAATTCGATGATCGCCATTGGGGCCATGTCACCATAGCGGAAGCCCGCTTTGAGGATGCGCACATAGCCACCCTTACGATCCGCGAAACGCGGGCCGAGGATTTCGAACAGTTTTGCAACGTGCATGTCCTGCTTGAGCGATGCGCGCGCCTGACGGCGGGCGTGCAGATCGCCGCGCTTGCCCAGCGTGATCAGCTTTTCAACGATCGGGCGCAGTTCTTTTGCCTTGGGCAGGGTTGTCTTGATCTGCTCATGTTCAATGAGCGAGCCGGCCATGTTCGCAAAAAGCGCCTTGCGGTGCTCATGGGTGCGGTTCAGGCGGCGATAGCCTCGTGCGTGACGCATGTGTCTTCTCCTAATGTGCCCTCTACGGGCGTTTTTGCTTTGTCCGGCCGCCGATGCGTGTCAGCGACTCTCCTTGGGGCGGATGCCCGGGTCGTGACGGCGGCGGGGTTGCCCCCGCCACGCGTTTAAAAGTTGTCTTCGAGCTTTTTCGCCAGATCTTCGATATTGTCTGGCGGCCAGTCCTCGACGTCCATGCCAAGGTGCAGACCCATTCCGGACAGCACTTCCTTGATCTCGTTCAGCGATTTACGGCCAAAGTTCGGAGTGCGGAGCATCTCGGCTTCGGTCTTCTGAATGAGATCGCCGATATAGACGATGTTGTCGTTCTTGAGGCAGTTCGCCGAACGGACAGACAGTTCCAGTTCGTCCACTTTCTTGAGCAGAAGCGGGTTGAACTCGAGCCCGTCGTCTTCGTCGGCCTGACGCGCCGATTCCGGCTCATCGAAGTTGACGAAGATCGACAGCTGGTCCTGAAGGATGCGCGCGGCATACGCCACTGCGTCTTCGGGAGTGACAGAGCCGTCGGTTTCGACCTTCATGGTCAGCTTGTCATAGTCGAGCACCTGACCTTCGCGGGTCGGCTGCACGTCATACGCCACCTTTTTGACCGGCGAAAAGATTGCATCGATGGGCATCAGGCCGATGGGCGCATCTTCCGGCTTGTTCTTGTCGGCAGAGACATAGCCCTTGCCTGTGTTGACCGTCAGTTCCATGTACAGATCAGCCCCATCGTCGAGATGGCAGATCACATGATCGCGGTTCAGCACTTCGATGCCGTTGGTTTCAGAGATGTCACCCGCGGTGACAACACCCGGACCCTTGGCATTGATCGACACCCGCTTGGGGCCTTCGACTTCCATGCGCAGGGCCACACCCTTGAGGTTCAGAACGATGTCTGTCACGTCTTCGCGCACGCCAGCAACGCTGGAGAATTCATGCAAAACGTTGTCGATCTGCACGGATGTGATGGCCGCGCCCTGAAGCGATGACAACAGCACGCGACGCAGAGCGTTGCCCAGTGTCAGACCAAAGCCGCGTTCCAGCGGTTCAGCGACAACGGTTGCCACGCGCGACGGATCAGCGCCTGGCTTGACGTCAAGCTGTGTTGGCTTGATCAGTTCGGCCCAGTTTTTGTGGATCATGCGTCCCTCCATTCTTGTTTTTGCCCCATGTCCGAAAGGCAAAAACGCCCGAGGTTAAAATGACGAAAGCATGGCTCTGCCAAAGGACAGAGCCATGCCTGTAAATGTGCCGGTCTTAGACGCGGCGGCGCTTCGGCGGACGGCAGCCATTGTGCGCCATCGGGGTCACATCACGGATCGACGTGATGTTGAAGCCGACAGCCGCCAATGCGCGCAGTGCCGATTCACGACCCGAACCGGGGCCCTGAACTTCGACTTCGAGCGTCTTGACGCCGTGTTCCTGCGCCTTGCGGCCTGCATCTTCGGCAGCCAGCTGCGCGGCGTAGGGTGTGGATTTCCGCGAACCTTTGAATCCCATAGTACCGGCGGACGACCATGCAATGGCGTTGCCCTGTACGTCAGAAATCAGGATCTTGGTGTTGTTGAACGAAGAATTCACATGCGCAACACCAGCTGCGATGTTCTTGGAGACCTTCTTCTTCGTAGCGCGTCGTGTATCGCGTGCCATGATATCAGCCCTCCCTTATTTCTTCTTACCAGCAATGGCCTTTGCGGGGCCTTTGCGGGTACGTGCGTTGGTGTGGGTCCGCTGACCGCGAACCGGCAAGTTGCGGCGGTGGCGCAGGCCACGGTAGCAACCGAGGTCCATCAGACGCTTGATGTTCATCTGTGTCTCACGACGCAGGTCACCTTCAACGGTGTAATTTGCGTCGATGTGTTCACGAACGGCAAGCACTTCGGCATCGCTCAGTTCGTTAATACGACGTGTCGGGTCGATATTGACCGCTTCGCAAATCGCCTTTGCGGAGGTGTGTCCAATACCGGTGATGTAAGTGAGGGCGATCGGAACGCGCTTCCCAGTGGGAATGTTCACGCCAGCAATACGTGCCACGTAGGTCTTCCTTTTCGTTGCGGGTCCGTAACGCCAGACCCTTTTTTCACAACATGAGGCCCGGCGGTTTTTCAACACTCGGGCCTGTGCTGATCAGGTGATCCGCAGGCAGGTGTAACCCTGACTGCGATGATGATTCTCGGTTAAGAGATGGCGGTTGATATGAGGGTTTTGCAAGCGGGTCAACCCTTGCTTGCCTCAACCAAAACTTCGGCCTGCGCGTTTGTTTTGACACACGCGCGCACGCCGTGGCGCAGGGTTTGCGACTGCCCTACCCTTTTGCAAGCAGACCAGAGATCGCGGCTTTCACGTCCGCCATTTCGCCCAGACCGTCCACCGTGGAAAGCTGTTCTTTGGCATAGTAGTACCCAATCAGCGGCGACGTCTTTTTGTAGTATTCCATCAGACGTTGCTTGAGGCTGTCCTCGTTGTCGTCAGCCCGGCGCTTAAATTCGGTGTGACCGCAATTTGTGCATTTGCCATCCGCAGGGATCGGTTTGGTGTTGTCGTTATAAACCTCACCGCACCCACCACAGGTAGAGCGGGCCGTGATGCGCGAAACAAGTGCATTGTCATCAACCTGCATCTCGATAACGGCATCAAGCGTTTCACCTTCGTCCGCAAGCAGTTCGCCCAGAGCGTCCGCCTGTGCCAGCGTGCGCGGGAAGCCGTCAAAGATAAAGCCGCCCTGCTTGTCGCCCGCAAGTTTCTCGCGGATCAGACCGATCACGATCTCGTCGGTAACCAACTCACCGCGCGCCATAACGTCGGCGACGACCTTGCCCATCTCTGTGCCACTGTCCTTGGCTTCGCGCAGCATGTCGCCAGTCGAAAGCTGGATCATATTGCGGTCTTCACACAGAAAGCGCGCTTGAGTGCCTTTGCCCGCACCCGGCGGGCCCAACAGGATAATATTCATCGGCGCGCTGGCGTCCTTCTTTTGCCTTTGGACTTACCCTTGCCGCGCAGTTGCGATTTTTGAATAAGACCTTCGTACTGGTGAGCAAGCAGGTGGCTTTGGACCTGTTGAATCGTATCCATCGTCACCGAGACCACAATCAGGACAGATGTGCCGCCGAAATAGAACGGAATGGCAAACTGACCGCGAAGAATTTCCGGCAACAGACACACCGCCGTCAGGTAGGCAGCGCCAAGAACCAACACGCGATTGACCACATATTCAAGATACTCGGCGGTCTTCTTGCCGGGGCGAATGCCCGGAACAAAGCCATTCTGGTTCTTCAGATTGTCAGCAACATCATCGACCTTGAACGACACGTTGAAGGTGTAGAAATAGGCGAAGAACACGATCATCGCGCCAAAAAACAGCAGGTAAAGCGGCTGACCCGGCCCAAAATAGGCAAGGATCGTCGACATGACCGGACCCGAGTTTTGGCCGCTGAATGTGCTGACCGTGGTCGGCAAAAGCAAAAGCGAGCTGGCAAAGATCGCGGGGATCACGCCCGATGGGTTGACCTTGACCGGAAGGTGGCTGTTCTGAGCTTCGGCGATTTTCATGCCCATCTGGCGGCGGGGATACTGAATCGTGATCTTTCGGAGCGCGCGCTCCATGAAGACCACGAACATAATCACCAGAATGACCATCAGGATCACCCCCACGATCACCGCAGGGCTGATAGCGCCGGAGCGACCAGAAGCAAAGAACTGCGCCAGAGCGGCGGGAACCTCGGCGATGATGCCAACGAAGATGATCAGTGAAATACCGTTGCCGACGCCGCGTGCGGTGATTTGTTCACCCAGCCACATCAGGAACATCGTGCCGCCCACAAGCGTGATCACGCAAGATGCACGGAAGAACCAACCCGGATCGGTGACCAGATCGCCCGCTTCCATACTGACGGCAAGACCGTAGGCCTGGAACGTGGCAAGAACCACCGTGCCGTAGCGGGTGTATTGCGCGATCTTTTTGCGCCCTGCTTCACCCTCTTTTTTCAACTGCTCAAGCGCAGGCACCATCGACGTCATCAACTGAACGATGATGGAGGCCGAGATATAGGGCATGATACCAAGGGCAAAGATCCCCATACGACCCAGCGCGCCACCAGTGAACATCGTCAGGATGCCCCCGATGCCCTGCTGGGCCTGTTCCATGAAGTCCCGCAGGGCAATGCCGTCGATCCCGGGGACGGGAATGAACGTGCCAATGCGATAGACGATCAGAAGGCCAAGCGTAAACAGGATGCGGTTGCGCAAATCGGTCGCTTTACCGAGCGCAGACCAGCTTGTGTTCGCGGCCATTTGTTCTGCTGCTGATACCATGCGGGTCTCTTTTATGATGAACGCCGCCATGAGCGGTCCGGCTCAGGCGGCGTTTGGAAAGCTCTGGTGGGTATGTAAGCGGCGTGAGGGCCGCTCACAACCTCTTATTCAGCCGCTTGCGCGGTTGTGACCGTCAGAGACCCGCCCGCCTTTTCTACCGCATCTACGGCAGACATGGACGCGCCGGTCACGGCAAGGGTCAATTTCGCGGTTACATCGCCCTTGGCGAGAACGCGGATGCCATCAAGTTTGCGACGCACCAGACCGGATGCGATCAACGCGTCCTCGTCGATGGTGGCGGTCACATCCAGCTTGCCTGCGTCCACAAATTTCTGGATCAGGCCGAGGTTGACGACAGCAAACGCCTTGCGGTTCGGCTTGTTGAAGCCGCGCTTGGGAAGACGCTGGTAGAGCGGCATCTGGCCGCCTTCGTAGCCCTTGATCGCCACACCCGAACGGGATTTCTGGCCTTTGATACCACGGCCACCGGTTTTGCCCATGCCAGAGCCCGGACCACGGCCAACGCGCTTGCGGCGTTTCGTTGCACCGGGATTGTCGTGTAGTTCATGCAGTTTCATGTCGCTTCTCCTTGCCGGAAACGCCCCCGAAGCGATGTGGGACGAACGCGGCTTTTCTTGGTTATAGACTCGGGGACCAAATGGCCCACCGAAGGCGTATAGAATGTTGCCGGGATCGGATCAAGGGGGCACGTCGGCTTGTATTTTGCCGACGCGGTCAGGGGGCGTTCATGACGCGGCCAGACGCGATGATCTTAGGCGTCGCGGCTATAGGGCTTGCCTTGTGGTATATGACCGAAACAGCCATGTACGCGCTAATGGTGTCGATCACGATCAGCCTGATGGGCGGCATGCTGACGATCCAAAAGACCTATTGGTTCCCAAACAGCGAAACCATGATCACTTGGCACATGTCGTTTGTTGCCGCCTGTTTTGCCGTCTTGGCGGTGGGTGCCGTGAACTGGGTGCTTTTGGCCTACCCGATTTACCTACTGATTCTGAACGGCGCAATCATTGGCGCATGGACCCTTGGCCGGATGCCACAAGCGCGGCGGCGACAGGCCAAGTTGGGTCTTTTTGTCAGCAGCCGTGCGCGATAACCCACGAAACGCAAAAAGCCCCCCGGACACGCCGGAGGGCTTTTGATCTGCGATCATCGCGCCGTACCGTCAAAGACGGTCGGCACACGTGGCCTTAGCCGCGCTCTTCGATGATTTCGACCATGTGCGACACTTTGCGCACCATGCCACGGATGGCCGGTGTGTCTTCAAGCTCACGGGTCTTGTGCATCTTGTTGAGGCCCAGGCCGATCAGCGTCTGACGCTGGGTGGCGGGGCGACGGATCGGGGAACCGATCTGTTTGACAACGATTGTCTTAGCCATGGTGATCAGGCCTCCTCAGCGACAGGGTTGTTTTCCTGCGTCGCGTCTTCACGCTTGGGCAGGATGTCAGCCACTTTCTTGCCACGACGCTGCGCAACGGAGCGCGGGCTGGCCTCTTTGGAGAGGCCGTCAAGCGTGGCACGGATCATATTGTAGGGGTTCTGCGACCCGATCGACTTGGCGACTACGTCCTGAACGCCCAGCATTTCGAACACGGCACGCATCGGACCACCGGCGATGATACCTGTACCCTGCGGTGCTGTGCGCATCACGACTTTACCAGCACCATGACGACCTTCGATGTCGTGGTGCAGCGTGCGGCCTTCGCGCAGCGGCACGCGGATCATTTTGCGCTTGGCTTGCTCGGTCGCCTTGCGGATGGCCTCGGGAACCTCTTTGGCCTTACCTTTGCCAAAACCGACGCGGCCTTTTTGGTCGCCCACAACCACCAGAGCGGCGAAGCCAAAACGCTTACCACCCTTTACGGTCTTGGATACCCGGTTGATTGCGACCAAACGATCCGCAAATTCCGGCGTCTGCTCTTCACGGTCGCGGCGTCCGCCGCCCCGACGATTGTTGTCACGTTCTGCCATTTAGGCATCCTTTGTATTGTGGGCCTCTGGCCCGTTGTCCAATCCAGGTGAGCTTTTCGCGCTCCCGGATCATCGGGAAAGGGGTACCCCTTCCGCAATGTAAGGTGCGTGAAATCACGCACCTTACGGTGTTTGCAGGGTACGTGTTCACACGCACCAATCGCTTAGATTTTCAGACCACCTTCGCGGGCAGCGTCGGCGAGTGCCTTGACGCGACCGTGAAAGAGGAAACCGCCACGATCGAAATAGGCTTCGCTTACGCCGGCCTTCTTGGCCCGCTCGGCAATTGCCGCGCCAACCTTGGTGGCCGAGGCGACATCGTTTTTGCCGCCAAGCTCTTTTTCCATCGTCGAGGCCGCAGCCAGTGTCACACCGTTCACATCATCAATCAGCTGAACGCTGATGTTCTTGTTGGAACGGTGAACGCTGAGGCGCACGCGCCCTGCATTGACCTTGCGAAGTTTGTTCCGAACGCGCAGACGGCGCTTCTGGAACAGATCACGTTTACTGTTTGCCATGTCCTTGCGTCCTTACTTCTTCTTGCCTTCCTTCTGGAAGATGTATTCGCCCTTGTAGCGAATGCCTTTGCCCTTATAGGGCTCGGGCCGACGCCAGTCGCGAATGTTGGCTGCCACCTGACCAACCAGCTGGGCATCGTGACCTTCCACGATAATCTCAGTCTGCTTGGGCACGGTTACAACCACACCGTCCGGAATGTTGAAATCAACGTCATGCGACAGACCGAGATTCAGTTTCAGGACATTGCCCTGAAGCGTCGCACGGTAACCAACACCACGTATCTCAAGCTCTTTTTTGAAGCTATCGCTCACACCGTGGACGAGGTTCGCGACAACCGTGCGGGACATACCCCACTGCTGGCGCGCCCGCTTGGACTTGCCACGCGGTGTCACGGTGATCACGTTGTCTTCGACAGCGATGGTCACATCATCGGTTGCGGTAAAGCTCTGGGTGCCTTTGGGCCCCTTCACTTCGACGGTCTGGCCAGAGACGGTTGCAGTCACGCCCGAGGGCAGATCAACCGGTTTTTTGCCAATACGAGACATTTCCAGTCCTCCTTAGAAGACGGTGCAAAGCACTTCGCCGCCAACGTTATGGCTGCGAGCGTTTGCATCTGTCATGACGCCCTTGGAAGTGGACACGATTGACACACCAAGACCCTGACGGATCTGCGGGATGTCGTCCACGCCCAGATACACACGACGGCCCGGCTTGGATACGCGCTTGAGTTCGCGGATCACTGGGGTGCCATCGTAGTACTTGAGGCTGATTTCATACGCGGGGTGGCCATTCACGTCTTTGGTTTCTTCGAAACCGCGAATGTAGCCTTCGTCCGCCATCACCGCGAGAACGCGGCCACGCAGCTTTGACGCTGGTGTCATGGTTGTGGACTTGCCGCGCATCTGTGCGTTGCGGATACGGGTGAGCATATCGCCGATAGGATCGTTCATTCTATGCCCTCCTTACCAGCTCGACTTGACCATACCGGGGGCTTGTCCATTGCTGGCAAGTTCACGAAGCATGATCCGGCTGACCTTAAGTTTACGGTAATAGGCGTGCGGACGCCCGGTGAGCTGACAGCGGTTGTGCAGACGCGAGGGCGCGCTGTTCCGCGGCAGTTTTGCAAGCTTCAGGCGCGCTTTGAAACGCTCTTCCATCGGCTTGCTTTCATCGTTCGCGATTTCTTTCAGCTCAGCCCGCTTGACGGCATAACGCGCCACAAGCTTCTGACGCTTCTTTTCGCGTTCAATCATTGCTTTCTTCGCCATGGTATCTTCCCCTCAGGCGTTGAACGGCATGTTGAAATGCTTCAACAGCGCTTTGGCTTCCGCGTCAGACTTCGCGGTCGTCGTGATGACAATATCCATGCCCCAAACTTCATCGACCTTATCAAAGTCGATTTCGGGGAACACGATGTGCTCTTTCATGCCCATGGCAAAGTTGCCACGACCATCAAAGGACGGTTTCACGCCGCGGAAGTCCCGGATACGGGGCATTGCGATGGTGATCAGGCGATCCAGAAAATCATACATCCGGTCGCCACGCAGGGTCACCTTGGCACCAAGCGGCATTTCTTCCCGTACACGGAAGCCCGCGATGGATTTCTTTGCCTTGGTGGTGACAGCCTGCTGACCCGCGATCTTCGTCAGATCCTCGACAGCGGATTTGGCTTTCTTGCTGTCACGGACAGCTTCAGCGCCGCAGCCGATGTTCAGCACGATCTTGTCGAGGCGCGGAATCATCATGTCGTTCGAATACCCGAACTCTTCCTTCATCGCGGCTTTGATTTGCTCGCGGAAGACAGCCTTCAAACGGGGGGTGTATGTTGCCGTATCAAGCATCGATCACATCCCCTGTTGTCTTGGCAAAGCGGACCTTCTTGTCGCCTTCAACCTTGAAGCCAACACGGGTCGGTTTGCCGTTTTTGTCGACGATTGCCAGGTTCGACAGGTCGATCGGCATCGCCTTGGGTGTGCGGCCGCCCTGACTTGTCTGGGACTGACGCACGTGGCGGATTGCCATGTTCAAACCGTCAACCACAGCCTTACCGGCCTTGGGATCAACGGACGCGATGGTGCCCGACTTGCCTTTGTCTTTACCGGCAAGCAGCATGACCTTATCGCCCTTACGGAGTTTCGCAGCCATTACAGCACCTCCGGCGCAAGCGAGATGATCTTCATGAAGTTCTTGGCGCGCAATTCGCGCACAACCGGCCCAAAGATACGCGTACCGACGGGCTCACCTGCGTTGTTCAGGATCACTGCGGCGTTGCGGTCAAAGCGGATGGCTGTGCCGTCTTCACGGCGGACTTCTTTGGCGGTGCGTACGACGACGGCCTTGCGGACGTCCCCTTTTTTCACGCGACCACGCGGGATGGCTTCCTTCACGGATACAACGATGATGTCACCCACCGACGCGTATTTCCGCTTGGACCCACCCAGAACCTTGATGCACTGAACACGGCGTGCGCCGCTATTGTCAGCAACATCCAGATTGGTCTGCATCTGGATCATAATCTGTCTCCCGACGTCCCGGACCGCTCAGAGTGAGGCATTGGCCCAGGGGTTTCGTAAATGCCAAAAGGCTATCGCTTACTCAGCGATAACCTCCCAACGTTTGGTCTTCGACTTGGGGGCGCATTCCTGAATGCGGACGACGTCCCCAACGGCGAATGTCTCGGCCTCATCATGGGCACGATATTTCTTGGACTTCCGGATCGTCTTTTGAAGAACCGGGTGCTTGAAGCGGCGCTCGACGGACACGGTCACGGTCTGTGTGTTCGCGGTCGATGTTACGGTGCCGGAAAGGATACGTTTGGGCATCTGTCTGGCTCCCTCTTATGCGTCGCTGGCCGCAGCAGCGGCCTTTTGGTTCAGCACGGTGGCAACCCGTGCGACGTTGCGGCGAACCTCACGGATGCGCGCAGTGTTCTCAAGCTGGCTTGTGGCCTGCTGAAAGCGGAGGTTGAAGGCCTCTTTTTTCAGCGAAACAAGCTCATCCCGGAGCTGGTCCGGTGTCTTGTCATGCAATTCTTTGGCGTTCATGCGCCGTTCCTTTCTATCAACATCACCGGCGGGCCCCATCATTGATGTGGGTCACCACGAATCCCGGTGGAGGTGGATGAAGTGGCGCGTATAGGGCGGATGCTGGAGTCGCGCAACCCCTTTGTTTTCAGGCCGCTGCGTTGCCCTCTCGCCAATGTGGCAATCGCATATTATGACAGGCACATGAGCACAATATCTTCCCTCTTCGTGACCCGCCTCTACCACGCGCCCTTGTCCGGGCACGCCCCGGCGATCGACGCTGGTGAAATGGAAACGTCTTGCTTCACCATCGCCGAGGATGACGAAGCGGGCCAACAATGGTGCGAAGACAACGCCTATCCCGGCTACACGTCTTATGCGTCTCTGTCCGACCTGCCCTGGCGGTTCCCGATCTTTGCCGATCTGGTGACGGTGCTGGACGCCCATGTCGCAGCCTTCGCCGAGGACCTTGAGTTCGATCTGGACGGGCGTAAGCTTGTGCTCGAAGATCTCTGGATCAACATCCTGCCAGAAGGCGGGTTTCATGCCGCGCATATCCACCCCCATTCGGTGATTTCAGGCACGACCTATGTGTCGATGCCCGAAGGCGCGTCGGCCCTGAAACTCGAAGACCCGCGCCACGCCATGATGATGGCCGCACCTCCCCGCCGCAAAAACGCGCGCGAGGAGATGCGGAACTTCATCTATGTCAAACCGGCGGTCGGAGATGTTCTGCTCTGGGAAAGCTGGCTGCGCCACGAAGTGGTGATGAACCAGTCCGAGGAGGAACGCGTGTCGGTGAGTTTTAATTATCGTTGGGAGTAAGACCGGTTCTGCAAACCGTGGGCACATCGCCCACCCTACGGCAGATTGAGAAGACACAACGAAAAACCCCCGGCGTTTTCACGCCGGGGGTTTTCAATTTAGTAGGGTGGGCAGTGTGCCCACCAACCGTTTACCAGTCCTCGCGGACCACGACGCGGGTCTTGATCGGCAGCTTCATCGCAGCCAGACGCAGTGCTTCGCGGGCAATGTCTTCACCGACGCCGTCGATTTCGAACATCACGCGACCCGGCTTGACCTTGGCCGCCCAGTAATCGACCGAACCCTTACCTTTACCCATACGGACTTCGGTCGGCTTCGACGTGACCGGGGTATCCGGGAAAATCCGGATCCAGACACGGCCCTGACGCTTCATGTGACGCGTCATGGCACGACGGGCTGCTTCGATCTGACGTGCTGTCACACGCTCAGGCTGAAGCGCCTTGAGGCCAAAGGTGCCAAAGTTTAGATCGGAGCCGCCCTTGGCTTCGCCCTTGATCCGGCCTTTGAACATCTTGCGGAATTTTGTACGCTTTGGTTGAAGCATGATTAGTTCCTCCGACCGCCGCCAGCACCACGCGGTGCGGGACCGTCTTGCAGTTCCTGTGCCTTGCGATCCCGTGCGGCCGGATCATGTTCCATGATCTCGCCTTTGAAGATCCAGACCTTGATACCGATGATGCCATAGGCCGTTTCGGCCTCTACATTGGCATAGTCGATGTCGGCGCGCAGCGTGTGCAGCGGCACCCGGCCTTCACGATACCATTCTGTCCGCGCAATCTCGGCACCGCCGAGACGACCCGCCACGTTTACACGGATGCCCAGGGCCCCCATACGCATCGCGTTCTGAACGGCACGCTTCATGGCACGACGGAACGACACACGACGCTCAAGCTGCTGAGAGATGCTCTCACCAACCAGTTGCGCGTCAAGTTCCGGCTTGCGCACTTCAACGATGTTCAGGTGCAGCTCGGAGTCGGTCTTGGCAGCAAGCTTCTTGCGGAGCGTCTCGATGTCCGCGCCTTTCTTGCCGATGATGACACCGGGGCGTGCAGTATGGATCGTCACGCGGCACTTCTTGTGCGGACGTTCGATGATGACACGCGCGACACCAGCTTGCTTGCACTCTTTCTCGATGAACGCACGCATTGCGATATCTTCGAGCAAAAGGTTGCCGTAATCTTTGCTGTCTGCGTACCAACGGCTGTCCCAGGTGCGGTTGACCTGAAGACGCATGCCGATCGGATTGGTTTTGTTACCCATTAGGCCTGCTCCTCAACTTGACGCACCTTGATGGTGATCTCCGAAAACGGCTTCATGATCTTGCCAAAACGGCCACGCGCCCGAGGACGGCCACGCTTCATCACGAGGTTTTTGCCAACATAGGCTTCGGCGACGATCAGCTCGTCCACGTCAAGCCCGTGGTTGTTTTCGGCATTGGCGATAGCGGATTGAAGGCACTTCTTCACATCGGCCGCGATCCGCTTCTTGGAGAAGGTCAGATCGGTCAACGCGCGGTCGACTTTCTTGCCACGGATAAGACCGGCAACAAGATTAAGCTTTTGCGGGCTGGTACGAAGCATGCGCAGTTTTGCCATTGCTTCGTTGTCTGCCACGCGGCGGGGGTTCTTTTCCTGGCCCATGACTTACTTCCGCTTCGCTTTTTTGTCAGCCGCGTGACCGTGATAAGTCCGTGTCGGCGAATATTCACCGAACTTCTGACCGATCATGTCTTCGGAGACATTGACTGGGATGTGCTTGTGGCCGTTGTAGACACCAAACGTCAGACCCACAAACTGGGGCAGGATCGTCGAGCGGCGCGACCAGATCTTGATAACTTCGTTGCGGCCGGATTCGCGGGACGCTTCTGCCTTTTTCAAGACATAGGCATCGACGAACGGGCCCTTCCATACAGAGCGCGACATGATTTACCGCCCCTTCTTTTTGGCGTGACGCGAGCGGATGATCAGCTTTTGCGACGCCTTGTTTTTGTTGCGGGTTTTCTTACCCTTCGTCGGCTTACCCCATGGTGTCACAGGGTGACGACCACCGGATGTCCGGCCTTCACCACCACCGTGCGGGTGGTCGATCGGGTTCATGACGACACCACGAACGCTTGGGCGGATGCCCTTGTGGCGCATGCGGCCGGCTTTACCGAAGTTCTGGTTCGAGTTGTCGGGGTTCGACACGGCACCAACGGTGGCCATGCATTCCTGACGCACGAGACGCAGTTCACCCGAGCTGAGGCGGATCTGCGCGTAGCCACCATCACGACCCACAAACTGGGCGTACGTGCCTGCGGCGCGCGCGATCTGACCACCCTTGCCGGGCTTCAGTTCGATGTTGTGAACGATTGTCCCGATCGGCATGCCCGAGAATGGCATGGCGTTGCCCGGCTTCACGTCGGCCTTGGCCGATGCGATCACGCGGTCGCCAATGGCGAGACGCTGGGGCGCGAGGATATAGGCCTGTTCGCCATCGTCATACTGGACGAGCGCGATAAAGGCTGTGCGGTTGGGGTCATATTCGATGCGCGCAACTGTTGCGCCCACGTCAAACTTGTTCCGCTTGAAATCTACGATACGGTAAAGGCGTTTCGCCCCACCACCGCGACGACGGGATGTGATACGTCCGGTGTTGTTCCGGCCACCCGATTTGGTCAAACCCTCAGTGAGGGATTTGACCGGACGGCCTTTCCAAAGCTCCGAACGGTCGATCAGCACCAGCCCGCGCTGGCCCGGCGTCGTCGGCTTATACGACTTGAGTGCCATGCTTTCTGTCTTCCGTTAGCAAGTGCCCCGAGCTTGATCCGGGGCTATGTTTGGGTGAATTGCTTCACCATGTGTATAGGGCCCCGAAGGTCCCCGATTAGCGCAACAACGAAGCCCCGGACGAATCCGGGGCTGCGTGGTTGGGAGTTCCTAGGCAATGTGGCGCGGGGCGTCAAGGGCGCAGGACGGACAACGGCCCATACAGGCGCATCGCGCAGACCAAGTCACCACTTGCGGCGCTACGCGAAACCAACCGGGTCTTTCTGGACGCGGTTTTCCTATTCCCCGAACAACCGACCAAAGAGCGATTTTGCGGTTTTTTTCACCGGCGATTTCGGACTTTCACATGGCGACAAAAACGGGTTGTTCACGCTGGTCGGTTCGGCACAAACCGCGCGATCTGTTGGCGCTTCGTCCTTGGCACAATCGGTTGCCACAGAGTGCTGCTTCAGCGCATGCGCCCGCGCCTTTGCAGCGTTGGCAGCCTGCTCAGCTTTGGCCGCATGCGCAGCGCGCTCTGCCTCTTCTTCGGCAATCAACTCTTTGATGGTTTTCATGGTAAAGGCGGTAGCCTCTTTGGCCGAGACGCCCGAAATGGGTTTGAGACGTTGGTATTCCATTGCGATCCTCGTACATGCTGAGGTCAAAACTGACTATGCCTGCGGTCTTGAAATATGAGTGTATGATCAGACCCCATAAATATGGCGGAACTTTGATCCAAATTGGGTGAAATGATGGACGCATCTCCCAAGAAAAGAAAAGCCCCCTACCTTACGGTGAGGGGCGTTCCTAATTTGTAAGGTGGGCAAACAAGCCCACCAGGATCACAGACCCGTGGTCACGTCGATCGTATTGCCTTCGGCAAGTGTCACATAGGCTTTCTTTACGTCTTTCCGGCGGCCCATTGTGCCGCGGAAGCGCTTTGTTTTGCCCTTGGTGATCGTCGTGTTGACCGCCTTGACCGACACACCAAACAGGGCCTCAACGGCCGCTTTGATCTGGGGTTTGTTGGCGTCAATCGCCACCTCGAACACAACCGCGCCATTTTCGGACGCCATTGTTGTCTTCTCGGTGATGATCGGCTTGCGGATCACATCGTAATGTTCTGCTTTCGCGCTCATTTCAGACGAGCCTCCAGTGCTTCGACGCCCGCCTTCGTGAGCACAAGTGTGTCACGCTTTAGGATGTCATAGACGTTTGCCCCCATCGACGGCAGAACATCGAGACCTTCGATGTTGGCTGCGGCACGGATGAAGTTTTCATTCACCTCTGCCCCGTCAATGATCAGCGCGCGCTTCCAGCCCAGATCACGGATCTGCTTGGCCAGCACCGATGTCTTGCCGTCTGTCTCGATGTTCTCGATGATGACGAGCGAGCCATCTTTGACCTTGGCGGACAAAGCGTGCATCAGACCCAGCTTGCGAACCTTCTTGGGAAGGTCATGCGCGTGGCTGCGCGGTGTCGGACCCTTGTAGATACCACCCTTGCGGAAGATCGGTGCCTTGCGGGAGCCGTGGCGTGCGCCGCCGGTGCCCTTCTGGCGATAGATCTTCTTGGTCGAGTAGCTGACTTCGGACCGTGTTTTCACCTTGTGCGTACCGGCTTGCGCCTTGTTGCGCTGCCAGCGCACCACACGGTGCAGGATGTCGACGCGCGGATCGAGACCGAAGATCTCATCACCCAGCTCGACAGACCCGGCAGTGCCGCCGTCCAGTTTGATCACATCGAGTTTCATGCGTCGCCTCCTTCTTGAGCAGGAGCTTCTGCCGCGGCGGATGCCTGCGCAGACCGCAGAGCGGCAGGCAGAACAACGTTATCCGGTGTCGGCTTCTTCATGGCGTCCTTAACGGTCACCCAACCACCCTTGGAGCCGGGAACGGCGCCTTTGATCATGATGATGCCGCGTTCCGCGTCCGTCTTCACAACCTGGAGGTTCTGGGTCGTCACTTTTACAGCGCCCATATGGCCGGCCATCTTCTTACCTTTGAAGACCTTGCCCGGATCCTGACACTGACCAGTAGAGCCGTGCGAACGGTGCGAAATCGACACACCGTGCGATGCACGAAGGCCGCTGAAGTTGTGACGCTTCATAGCACCGGCGAAGCCTTTACCAATCGAGGTACCCGAGACGTCCACGAACTGACCTTCGAAGTAATGGTCAGCGGTGATCTCTTCACCCACATTGATCAGGTTCTCGGGTGCAACGCGGAATTCCGCGACCTTCCGCTTGGGTTCCACATTCGCCTTGGCAAAGTGACCACGCATCGCTTTGGACACGCGCTTTGCCTTGATCGAACCGGTGCCCAGCTGAACAGCCGAATAGCCATGCTCATCAGATGTGCGCTGTGCGACCACCTGAAGATTGTCGAGTTGGAGGACGGTCACGGGAATCTGCTTTCCGTCTTCCATGAAAAGCCGGGTCATGCCGACTTTTTTTGCAATGATACCAGAGCGCATCATGGGATACTCTCCTTAAACCTTGATCTCGACATCCACGCCAGCGGCGAGGTCGAGCTTCATCAGGGCATCAACGGTTTGCGGTGTCGGGTCGACAATGTCGAGCAGACGCTTGTGGGTACGGATTTCCCACTGGTCGCGCGATTTCTTGTTGACGTGCGGGCTACGCAGAACGGTGAATTTCTCAATCTTGTTCGGCAGCGGGATCGGGCCGCGCACTGTGGCGCCCGTCCGCTTTGCGGTGTTTACGATTTCCTGTGTCGACGCGTCGAGCACACGGTAATCAAACGCCTTGAGCCGAATGCGGATATTTTGGCTTTGCATTGGTCTTAGCCTTTATTGGCGTTGCGGTTGAGAGGATGAAGCAAGACCACCCTGCCCCTTCATCGAACCGAATACGGGACGGCATGACACCGTCCCGCGCAATTTGGAACCGTTCGCTTACGCGACGACTTTGGACACGACGCCCGACCCGACGGTGCGGCCGCCTTCGCGGATGGCGAAGCGGAGGCCGT
>NZ_JBPOFB010000014.1:0-67520 GCF_051251565.1 Marivita sp.
TAACAGCGTCCCATTGTTCATACTCCATGCAATATCCTGTTTTGATACAGAATTTGCACTTCGTTGGTGAATCCACCCGCGTACAGCATTAAGCCGCATAATGATATTTATGTAATTTAAATACCTTGTCCGTTGTCAGAGTTTTTTAGAATGCTGAGGCGTTTTCGTAATGGAGGCTCTGGTTCGGTACTGTCAGAGCAAATTATCTTGAGATGGGTATCCTGCCATGAGCGGTGCCCAACTGCGCTGCGGTCATGGCGATTTTTCCCTCCTTTGCCGATCGCCACACAAACCGGCTTTTCTCCAAACGCTTGCTGAACAGCCACGCGCCCAGGCCATTCCACCAGATGCCGGGACTAAACACCAAGATCACCCTGACGTTGACCATATCGCCAAGTATGAACCTTTCGTTGGCCTTGGAGCTCTCCTTCAGCCTCAGGAGGCAATCGCATTCGATACATAACTCTAAAGATGGATTGCCTACAGCTCCACGAACTTGCTAGTAAAAATTTGAAACCAATCTAATTTCTTGGGGAGAGGACGTGGCTATAAGGATTCAGTTCAAGCACATTGCAACATATTGTGGACCAAGTCAGTACGCACCCCACAAGGCGATCGTTTGCGAAATTCTTAATATACCTTCGCTACAGTTACCTGACGCCTTAAAACGTATTTCCCTTATTCACTCATTGCTACCACATGATTTTGAAACTGCAAAGCCAAGAAGCCATGATGACATTGCGAATTGGATTAAAGATTTTCTTGTAGAACTTTTGAACTACACACGTGGCGACCTACGAAAAGCTAGAATTCAGGTTAGAAATGGAAAAACACTTCTCATCTCTGATTACCATGTGCCGGAGGTAAACATCATAGCCCTCAAACTTATTGGCTCCGTGTTTTCCATGGTGAAAATTGATTCAAATAAATTCAAAAGAGCGCTTCAGGAGATATGGAACCTGAGTCAAAAGCATCATCCAGACTTTCAAGCACACGCATTAATCGAAGCAGCCAAATCCCAAAACATTTGTTACACGCACATTCAAGGAAAATACTGGCTATATGGACTTGGTAAAGGGTCCAAGATTTTTTTCGAAACATCTCTTGCATCTGATTTCAAATCAGACCGGTTTTCAAAGATTTTTTGCAAAGATCTATTTAAGAGATTGGGTATTTCGACACCAAGTTTTACTCAAATAAATTGTTCTGGTGATCTTGATCGTGCAGTGGCAAATATTGGATATAAGTGCGTTATGAAGCCCTCAAATTCAGGAGGTGGCAACGGCATCACAGCGAATATACAAGACGCCAATCAGCTTAGATATGCATATGACTTGGCCTTGTCGTATGTGAAGGAAAATGAATGCGTTCTACTTGAAGAACATATTGAAGGAGACGACCACCGACTTTTATTTATTGGTGGCAAATATTTTGGATGTGTGAGATCGGAAGCACCCTTTGTTGTTGGGGATGGCTATTCAAAAATCTGTGAATTGATTAATTCAAAAAACTACACTCGAACACGATCACTTTACAAAAGTGGGTATAGGCGAAGAATTAAAATTGATGAAGTGTTAACGAATAAATTGGAAAGCTATGGATACGACATGCAGACGATCCCAGATTATGGTAAAAAAGTATTTTTGCGCAATAATTCAAATTTGAGTGGTGGTGGAGAATCGGAAAAAATTGAAAATGTTCATCCCAAGATTTTGGACGATGCACAAAAGATTTCTGCCAACCTTGGAGTTCATTCAATTGGTATTGACTATATTTCACTCGATATCACAAAAGATCCTAACCTCACTACAGGCGCATTCACTGAATTCAACAAAACACCAGGTATTCCAATTTTCGCTGTTGCGGGTGTTCCTTTACTTGACATAGGAACAGCCTTACTTGGCCCAAATTGTTGCAATGTTCCTGTCAATATCATTGTTACGAAACGCGGCCGTGAACTTGAACTTGTGAGGCTAAGAGGAATAAGAGATGCATTTCTTGCGCCTAGACATTTTTTAACTGGTGGAAGACTTGTAAAAGCAAAACACGATACTTTCCTTTCAGCATGGGCTCACTACGCAAGCAATACTATCCTAGATAAAATTTGCGTAATCATGTCCGAAGACGTTTTGGAAAGATATGGTTTAATTGAAGGATTCACATCAGTCGAGGTTGAAAAATCTGTTAATGCGTCGGCACTAGATTTTTTATCAGGTTGCGGTGCGCATTTCTCAATTTTTGAATCAATCAAAAATCAATCTGACGATAGATAACGCAAATTTGGCTTTGATTAAGCTGAAGCTCCGAAGATGTCAGGAGGCAGTGCATGGAGTGCTAGAGATCATTGAGGTAATCATTTCCTGATCTTCGATGGAAACATCACCCTCAAATGAGAGTTTGTCAAAAAACTGCGTTGGGCTTCCAAATTTATGTAAATAGTGTGGGGAAACTTCGACAACAATTTCGCTCACTGTCTTGTTGAAGAGGCTTAAGGAAAAATTCTCAAATTTATTTGAAACTACCACACTCACTTCTGGTTGCTTTTCAGGAATTCGATCCAATAAATCATGAAAAAGGTGAGAATAAGTTTCAAGATCGCCTAACTGTGGCTGACTGTTAATTTCGCAGATAGCTGCATTATTTTCTCGCCATGAGACTGCGGCATCTTCTGAAATAATATCTATACCAGCTACCTTTAACTGCAATGTGTGCGAGGCTTGTATGCACAAATCTAATATTTCTGGGTGAAGAGAAGAAAGGAAATTTTGTGGTGATCCCCCACGACTTTCGTTTGAAGTTGCCGCCAATACTATTTCCTCGCCTAGCGATGGGCAAGAGTTAAAAGTTAATCCTAACTTCTTCAAATTCAGTTCGGTGACATAGTCTTTTGGTATAGGCTTAAGTGATGAATTTATTGATTTTCGTTCTGGTCTTGCATTTTCAATATCAATGAGTTCGCTTATAGAAGAATTTCCATCTCCTGATATGCATGGTGGCATCATCTTCCATGCGCCCACTACTTTTCCATAATGTAAATGAACTCGGTAAGAGAAGCCTTTGATAAACTTTTCGATAATAAGGGCTTTGTAATGCTTGGATGCTTTCTTAAAGCATTGCTTAAGCTCAGTTTCGTTAATAATGTTTGCAAAAACGCCCCTGCCTTGCTCTTCCGCTTCAGGTTTGAGAACAACCGGATAGTCGGTTGTTCTAGCAAAGCGTATCGCATCATCAACGGTACGCACTCGTGCTTGTTCGGTAACCGGGATGCCTGACATTTTCAACAGGCGGTTGGTGTCGACTTTGCTTTTTGCTAAACTAACACCAATAGCACTTTCTTCATCGGTGATTGAACTGTTGAAGATACGTGAGCCAATCCCGTATCCAAAGATGATGTATCTTCGATTGAATATCTTGAATGGGATTTTGCGCTCTGCCGCAGCTGCTATAAAGCTGCCTGCATTCGTGCCCGCGGGAAGAAACTGTCGTGCTAGACGTTTTTGTTTTTCCAAGAAGCCAATGATCTCCTTACTCAATATTCCGTTGCTCGCCATTTTGAGCATAGGCTGTATTGCATTCATATTTAACAAGGACATTTGTGTAGATAGTGTTGGTAAGGAAAAGCACAGAGAATTTTCTTCTTCAAACACATGAATAGGTGTAAATCTTTGATCGCCACAGTAGTCGTTCAGTGTATCTAAAATTTTGACGAGCAGCGCTTGAGCTGTGGCTTGGTCAAACGCTATATCGCCAGCAAAAAACCTCTGATTGGCATTAAAAGTAGGAAGCTGCTCTCGTAGTTTGTTGCAGTTTTCTCTAAGCTTTCGGTCGTCGATTAAGCCATCTGAGAAGCGTAAAGTGATCGAGGGCTGAATAGCACCGTATGCGTATCCTTCAACTTGATTAACATCTATTTTCAACAATTAGGCCACTCTTTTTGTCATGCTCAGCCGCTGGTTTACTTTTAATGGGGCAATATTGCCGCTTTTTTTTAGCTTAGGCTTGATTTTGCTTCACTCTTTCATCGTCTGAAAGGACGACTTACCTCCCAAGGCTGATTGCGCTGGCATTCGCGAAGCAGCCTACCCGACAAGGCGAAAATCGCCTGATCAGGCCTGCGGATCAAAGTATCTTATGGCCCTGAGATTCTCGAAAGTTTTGGGTGGTGTTGTCACATTAACTCTACCAGCTTGTGAGCGAACGTAGCGGTCGGTTGTCAAGCAACGCTTGCCGCGGATCTCCACACCTCGAATGCTTCCAACCGAGGGTCGCGGATGGTGAGGGCGGAACGACGGCGGGCCGGGACAGAGAACTGATTGCCGGTTGCGGACTGCATAGAGACGAAACGCTGCAATCCACCCGGCGTCCGGAAGCCCTGCATTGCTCGCGCTCGTTTTTGGAAAGGCAAATGGCTGTTCTCTGCTCGGTTGTTGAGACCCTTGTGAGATCAATGATCAAGACCGTGCGCGACCTCGCGTTTTGTGGCAGCATAGGATCGCAATTTGTCCCCAATGATCCGTTTGGGCACGAAACCCCAACCTTTCGCCAGCTTGATCAAAAGCCGCTTTGCGGTCCGCTTGTCCCGCCTGGGCTGCAAGATTTCCTCAAGAACTACGCCGTGTTGGTCGACTGCACGCCAGAGCCAGTAAGATCGGCCTGCGATTGTCACGACGACTTCGTCTAGGTGCCAGACATCGGCGAGGCGCGGCTGGCGTCACAGTAGAGCATGGGCTATCAGGAGGCCAAACTTGACGGTCCAGGGTCGGATCGTTTCATACGAAACGTCCACGCCAGGTTACAGCATCAATTCTTCAACTTCGCGTAAGTTCAAGTGGAACGGGACGTAGAGCCAGACAACATGGGCAATCATCTGGGGCGGAAACCGATGGCGCTTGTTGTTGATTTTCAATAGCTGAATCGACACCGCCTACGCTCAGATCAATGAAGCAGAAATCTGCAGGGCGTTAACGTGACAACACCCGGGAACCATGTCTGGCGCCTGATCTCTCTGCAGTTGAATCCCTCATTTTGGAGCACATGGATGGTGGTGAAAATCTCTTCCCGAGACGTCCTGTGCTGTCTGATGTCAGCACCTATGGGGCAGATTTGAGAGTTTGAACACTGGAGGGGTTCTGGTTCATCGTAGCCTTTAAGGAGCGATTCTATGGACCCTCCCTGCGCAAGGTGTTTTTCAACTTTGGTTCCAACGGCCTTGGATGCGTGAATCTATCCGGCCTTCTACGAAGCTTATGTGCTTCTTGCCTCGATGGGATCCGCTTGTTTTCGTGCCTTCTAAGATGACCGGTTTTTGATCGCCATCGCTCCTTACAGGCTGTGAATTGGCGGCCCTTGCCGTTACACCATCGCCATACACCTCGCATTCTGGAAAGTCGAAGCGCTCCGCGCCTCAGTACCGCTCTGATGTCCCACTTTATATGACGACGGACAGCTGCAGACACGGATGCAGCGCTGAGCGTATTCATCCAACGACATTAGCGAATGACGCCGGAATGCGACAACCATGGCCTCCTCCGCTTCGGTGAGAACGGTCGAACGCGGCCCCCTCGGACCAGTCTTCAAGTCCTCCACAGTCGCCCGCTGCGCCATTTCGCGACGGTCTTGGGATTGATGCCCAGCTCCTAGCTCAGCTACGCGAGCGAAGCTTGCGATCGCTATATCGCAGATCTAACGACGTGCGTGGGCGTGGCGCTCCCATAACGAACTTGTCCCATAAAGCTTTCTTCCATTCCTGAGAAAGAATCGCACCATCATACCGTGGGATCAAACACCTAGAACCTTCTGTCCTTGAGGACATTTCGCTCACCAACTAAAGTTTGCAACAGAACCCCCATGCCATTAAAACAACTAAAGCTCGTAATAATCACGCCATGGTAGTTTATATAACGAAAGTTAACATTAATCCTCGTTAGTTTTAATTCAGATAATCTGCCATATTTTCATCGTTTATGAAGCTTTTTAGAAAATACTTTTTCATAGTACCATATTCATGGTATCGGAAACATCTTTTTTTCATTTACTCAGGGATGTAGTTGTCACCCCGAATATAGGAATGAAAAATAGTGCAAAAACAAATATTGATCTTTGCTCTACTGTCAGCGTTGCCGCAAAACTCTGTGGCCGAAAGCTTTGGGCCTGGTTTCTCATCTTCTTTTCAATTTCGCAGTGACAATGATCGAGCCGTCAAGTCTGGTGTCGTTGATTTAATTGAACGAAAGAAGGCTGGTATGTTTCAGGCGCCTAACTTCAATTCGACCAATACCACTAACATTGCTGGTGATCAGATAAATTGCGACGTGGTGTCAACAACTATTGGAAATAGTGGTAGCGCAATGACTGAAGGCAGTTCTGGCGCGCCCAGTGTATTAAATTCTCCCGAAGTTAAGGTTGCATCAAACGGAAATGTATCAGGGGCTGAGGAAGATGGCCCTCTTAACTATTCTGGTGGTTCAAATTCTATAAATACAACTCAAGATGTCGATGGATCGGCACTGTCAGCCACCCTTGAAGGTAGCAAACAAGATGGTGTCTCTGGAGATGTCGGGGGTAGTATAAGTAGCCTATCTCAAGACTCTGAGAATGATCAGTCAGTCAATTCCAGTCCGTTAAACAGTACAATTGCTGATTCTCGCGCTTGCGAATGGAATTGAAATGAAATTCCAAATGTGTGCCTACACCGTTATCGCTTCATTCTTTTTGTCAGCATGCGCATTGCCAGACACAAACACTCTTGAAAATGGGCAGGGAAACGCACCTGTATTAGCTGGCGTATCAGTGACTGAAAATCGTACACCAGTGGATGATGCATTGAGCTGTTATGGCGATGCGCTTTCTCTTGTGCGAAAAAGCCGAAGGCCTCTTGGCATCGCTGTTGGTGATGTGCGTGACTTTACCGGCAGATTGAGTGACTCAGATGGTGCTCCAATTACTCAGGGTGCGGGACTTATGATGTACAGTGCTTTGGCAAGCATCGGACCATCAATTCGTATTCATGAACGTCTTGATCCTCGTGTAGCTGAATTAGAATTGTCGTATCTTGATCGTCAGCGACTTGGTGACGGGCAGATGCATCAAGCGTCGCTTGACTCCATTCCAACACCGTGGATGCCATATATGGGTGGATCAATACTTCAAAGCGATTACTACATTGTTGGCGGGGTTACTGAACTCAATCACAGCCTCGTTAGTGGTGGGGGGGAAGCACTTATTGGTGGCGCCGGTGGGCGTTCACGTTACTCAATAATAAATGTTGCGGTTGACTTGAGAATTGTAAATACGCGCAACCTTGTGGTGGAGCATGCTGTATCCTTACAAAAGCAAGTCATTGGACAAGAGGTTGGTTTTGACATTTTCAGTTTCTTTGATACTCGTCTATTTGACATCAAGGCTGGTACGCAAATGGTCGAACCAATGCAAATGGCTGTGCGTTCCATTTTGCAGCTAGCGAGCTTAGATCTTCTTGAGGCTATTTCGGAAGTGCCAAACGAAGCCTGTGTCCGACTGGTCCAACCTAATTTGGATCGAAAACTGCCAAGGCCACGACCTCCTAAGGATACGCGTAATTGGCCTCCTGCGGCTGAAAGTTCTGTTGCCATGGCGAACACCAAATCGGTTCTGAAGCCTCCTGCTACGGAAGCGCTCGCTACACAGCCCGATTTGGTTGATCAAGAAAATCAGACTTTGACCCAACCTGAACAACAATCTTTAGCACCCGTCGGTGGAGGTGTCGTAGTTGTCGGAGCTGGAACAAGCGCCGAAGCTGCAATTGGAGTTTGGAAGAGCCTCAAGCAGAACAATCCGGACCTCTTTGCCGAAGTTCAAGCCGACATGGTAAGCGTCAATCGTGATGGTGGGCCTTTCCTTGTTGTTGTTCAGCATCCAAAAAAACAAGCTTCAGCTTATTGCGAAGTTGCTAAAGCGGTCGGTGTTGAGTGTCTTGAAGCACCACCCGAAGTCCTTGCCGCATTGGACACAGTGAGGGCCAATTCCCAAAATTAACGAAATTCAACGTGTGGGGTTGTTAGCCTTATTTCCCTGCGCCGGCTGAATCTGAAGTGCGTGCACTGCGCCGCATGGCAGTAATTACCGCAAACCCAAACTCTTGAAATGAGAAACTCATGACCAAAACGACATCCAATTTCCGAACTCTTCTCCTTGCCAGCACCGCACTAGTGGCGGCAGGCTTTGTATCGACAGCATCTGCTGCAGACAGCACGATCACTATTACAGATGGCACAATGTCAGTTGACGCTGCATTGGCGGGATTTGTTTCCGCGACAAGCCAGATTGCTGACGGTACCGTCGTGGACGCTGACGTCGCGGCGTCTGGCAGCCAGATCAACAAGACGGAAGCTACTGATATTACCACAAATCAGACAATTTTCGGGGAATCTGCCACGGCCGAAGCACGTCTGAACCAAGGGACCAACACTCTGACCGTCAGCGCACCTGACGGAAGCACCTTAACCGGATCAACAGATATCAATAATGCAGCTTCAGGTACAGTTAGCATTGACGTTGCATCAGGGATTCTCTCGCAACAAAATCTGGTGGACAGTGGTACGTCAGCTACCGGTGCAGTGACAGCAGACACCGGTACAGCAACTGGTACGGTAGGCTTTAATGTCGCGCTAGACACACCGAGCGTTTCGGGGAATGTGACGAACAGCGGCAACGTCGCTGTAGCAGACGCGCTTGCAAACGACGTCGTGAACACGCTTTCGGTGACCGGTGGCGGCACCGGATCGCCCAGCAGCCCCGCTGCGATTGCCAACCTTCAATCTGTTGCACCCAACGCCACCGCTGGGGATTTGTCAGTGGCCGCTACAACCTTCGGCGACGTTACCGTCAAAATTACAGATACGACCACCTCGCCCAGTGCAATCAGTGGTGATATTACTCTCGATCAAAACACGGTTGCGTCGCGCGCTGCCGCAAACACCGCCGTCAATGATCTTTTTGCTGGGACTGCGGACAACCCCGCGCAGGGTGCCCTGGCCGGCGACTTGGGCTCGGCCGCTGTTGAAACAACCGGCGAAATTGGTGCCTTTGTAGCAGATTTCGGTGTTGCAAACCTTCAAACGATTTCTGAAAGCGCAGGTACCGGTACTGTTACAATCACGGCCGATACGACCGGCGTCGTTGCAGTGGGTGTTGATTCCGGAGCTGCAATCACTTCGGACAATATCGTCTTGCGCAACAACGCAATCCTGTCTGACGCTGCCGGGAACACCGCAACCAACCGCGGTATCGCAACGACAAGCGGTATAAATGGTGTGTCTGTTGGTGTTGCATCGCTGCAGGAATTTACTGGTGGAGCCGCCGTTGATGAAGTTGTGGCAACCACGGCACTCGGTACAGTGTCATTCGGCAACGGTGTGTCAGGTGCACCTTTAACTGGCGGTTCTTTGACCGGTGTGGATGTGACATTGTCCGATAACCAGATTGGTGCCACAGCTTCGGGCAACGAAGCCACGAACGTGGCTGCAGTCACCTCAACCGGTATCGAAGGATCGCAAAGCTTTGTTGCGGGTCGCCAGGTGGCCACAGATGTGGGCATCAAAGCGGTGAACACCGCCGCCAACATTGTCGCAAATGTCGAATCTTCGGACGCTACTTCGAATCTGATCTTGAACAACAACGATGTGTTCTCGACCGCGGCTTTGAACACGCAGACCAACGTGTTGCAGAACACAGGTTCGTCCAACCTTGGTACAAGCACAATGGTATCCACCAGCCAGCAGGAAATCAGCGGCGGATCGTCGACAGCAACGATAACACTTGCAAATATTGCAGCTATGGGTTCGGCCACATCTGTGGGAGCGTCGTCGCTCACCGGAAACACTGTCCTTGCTTCGGCAACCGGCAACGTATCGACGACGTCGATCACGAACCGCACAAGCAGTGGCTTTAGCTTCACACGTTGAGGGTGTAATAAACTGGCGTCGCCATATATGGCGACGTCAGAATAAATCCATACCACATATGTCGTTAATCTGAGTCTTGCTGTCAAAAGATGTGTAATTTATCTTTTGCGCCTCACAGTGAAGGATGTCCAATCCGCTATGTCAATTTGCACATCAAAGTAGAACGTGGACGCTGCGTCAAGTATAATGAATTGCCAAAAAAAGAAGGGGTCTTAAGTTGATTTCAGTCGCAATATTGGAAGACAATTTGATACTTCGAAATCGAATTGCCTCCATCGTCAACAATTGGGATCTAGCCAATGAGTGCCATTCCTTTGATTCTAACACTGCATTTATTTCAAATTTTGAAATGATTGAGTGTGATATCGCGTTGGTAGACCTAAATCTCGTAGATGGCAGCGGTATTCGCAGCATCCAGTATATTTCTGAATCGGGAAAATCTTGCAAATCAATTGTTATTTCCGCCCTATCTGATGCTGATACAATTATGACTGCAATATTATCTGGTGCTGTTGGATATTTACACAAAGACGATAGCTCAATAGGAGTGATAGCAGCTATTGAAATGGTGTTGCAGGGCGAATCACCAATATCCTCTGCTATAGCGCGGAAAGTTCTTTCGCGTATACAGAACAAAGATACCGATCAGAGAAATACAATTTTGAATGAAAAACGCAATTCGATACTCACACCAAAAGAGCTAGAGGTTTTGGCTTTGCTATCAAAAGGTTTGTCATATTCTGAAGCGGCACATACGCTGGGTATGTCAAGCAATACAGTTCCAGTCCATATCCGAAAAATTTATAGTAAACTGCAGGTCAATAGTAAATCTGAGGCTGTTTACGAAGCGCGACAACTTGGACTGCTACCTTGATTTTTCAATTGCAAGCAATAAGGATTTGGGTGCTTTCACTTATCACGATTCTTATTCCAATATCAGCTTTTTACTCGGTTCACAGATTGACCGAAGTAGCCAATTATCGTTTAGAAATTACAAATTTAGTAAATGAATTTTCGAATAATGTGGACCACCTCGAGTTACCTTTTCACTCGCTTTTGACTTCACACAACAATTTAAATAATCTGATCATATCTGGGAGCTTCTCTCTCGAGAATGACAGTGAAAAGCTCAGTGAATATTTATATGTGCCATATTACTTTGGAAATTTAACTATAAAAATGAATGGGAAAATTGTATTTGAAGATGATCCAATGGCAGGTCTTCCATCTCTAAACACTTATAGAAATGCTTTAGTCGAAATTCCTGAATTCAAGATTGTAGATTCACATCACGTCATACTTGAGCTGCGCACTGATTCCCGGATTTTTTCCTCACTATCTGGCATATATGTTGGGTCGAATGTAGACATGATGAGGTCAATGAAAATTCGATCATTTTTTTCTGAATTTTTGCGAGTAGCTTTTTGGGGAATTCTAATATTTATATCCTTTTCTCTCGCATTACTATCTATAAATCGTAGAATTGGCTATGAAGGAGTGCCCTTGCTCGTAATTTGTATATTTATGTTGGGAATAAGCAGTGCAGAGGTGCTGTCCAATTTTACCAATTTGGGCAATCTTTCGAAATATACTATGCAATTGAGTCCAATTTTAGTTCTTGCAGCTCGTGAATTTGGTTTGGTTAATGTTGAAGGAAAAAGAGTTAAAGCCAAAATTTACCAATGGCACTTTGCCATTATTCTATCAGTTGGAACCATAGCGGTAGAATTGTTTCTTCCCGATAGCAGGTCGCTGTTGTTTATTTCGCTGCCAATTTTGTTTGCTGGATTTATTTTCGTATATATTGATAATTTACGAGTTTTTTGGAAAATTGGTGACATGAAATCTGCTCTATGGGCTCTATCCATTTCTTCTATAACCCTTGCCATATTTCACGATTTAATAATTAGATTTGGCGCATTTGGTGGTGGAGTATATGTAATAGGTCTTGGAAACCTCATCTTTTTTTCTAGCCTTTCACTAATTATTGTCGCGCGCTTGCTGCAGGCACGTGATGACTTGGTTGCAAACAGCCTTATTGTTAAAACTAAGTTGGCTGCCCGTGAGATTGAGTTAGAAGTTGAACATAAAAGATACTTGGTGATCCGTGAACATGCAGTAGCGAATGAGCAGAATCTAAAATTGACGCGTGATCTCCATGATGGGGTTTTGACCTATCTGTCGATGATTTATGCAATGACAGAGACTTCCGTTGAACCTCGGGATTCAACAATAAGAACATTAGCGCAGAACGCCACTCAAGAAATTAGGTTAATTCTCGATTCATCCGATACTGACAGAAATGATGTTTTTCTTGTATTATCCTTGCTGAGAAGCCAGATAGTGGATCCTTTAGTCGATATGGGTTTATCCGTACATTGGGATATATTAGCGCTTCTGGAAAGAAAACTAATTCACAAAGGTGGAGCTCTGGACTTATTTAGAATTCTACAAGAGGCAGTTCACAACGCTACTATACGTGCAAAATGCACTGAAATTAGGGTGGAAGCTTACGTTGATGACAGCGAGGTAGTAAAGATTATACTTAAAAATTTGGGTGGGTGTACATATGATGCTAATATAAATGTCGGTTTTGGGATCAGAAATATGCAGCGACGCGCCACTTCGATTGGTGCGAAATTCGAATTAGCAACTATTCCGACAGGTGCGGAACTCATTCTTACATTTCCAACATATAAAGAGTCATCTTCAGTTTGAGTGGCGCCACTGTCCTGAGACGGCATTGCCAAGTTGGTTGATCATGGGCGCAGGGGGGGTGTGGCGTGCGCGCTTATACGGTCATCTCAAGCGCATAGTCGTTCCACTGGCTGAAGGCGTCAGCCCGTGCGTGGCGGTATGATAATGCGGTGAGACGATAGCGGCGGGGACGAAAGAGGGTGTTGATCTGGTCATGAGCGGCGAGAAATCTCTGCGCCTGTTGTTGGGACTTGAAGCGCCCCATGATTTTCTCTCGCCGTCGCGTTGGTCTGTGTGAGGCCTCGATCCGGTTGTTCAAGCCCTTGTGTCACTGTACCCTAATTAATCAGATTCTGCGGATTGGACGCCTTTTCGGCGTTTCTTGTACCCTTAATTGAAATATATCCACAGAACGCGTTTGGGCCCAAATGCCGCTGCAAAGCAGTGAGTTTATTGACACTTTGGGACGGTACGGCATTAGCAACCGTTACAGTTATCCACAGTGACCTGCTCCCCTGAGAGTCCGCTAGTTTAGGTTAGCTCTGTTCAGGTTTTGGTCTTCCTTTGACCGGTTAGAAAATTCCGCTGGCGTCAGGCCAGGGAGGCTTGTGTGTGGTCGGTTGTGGTTAAAGTCGTTGCGCCACGCCGCGATCAGGTTGCGGGCATGGCGTAGGTGTAGATTGTCACTGAGAACTGACCCGGCAGCAGCAGAAATAGTCATTGAAAATTGACCCATGTGCAACCTTGCCCCGGCTTGAATCAGCTGGGGGCGCATGGAGTGATAGACATGGGATTTTTGAGGGTAATTCGGAAATGGGCACTGCGGGATAAGATGCCTATTCGCGAGATCGCGCGGCGGACGGGCGTATCTCGCAACACGATCAAGAAGTATTTGCGGGAGGGGATTGTTGAACCTGCATTTCAGGTGCCAGATCGCTCCAGCAAGCTGGACCCTTATGCTAAGCATCTTACTGCGTGGCTGACGACTGATCAGCGCAAATCACGCAAGGAACGTCGAACGGCGAAGCTGATGCATGCCGATCTTGTAAAGCTTGGATATGACGGTTCCTACGAACGTGTTGCGGCCTTTGTGCGGGAATGGAAGGCTGACCGGCAGCGTGCGCATCACACAACAGATCGTGAGACTTTCGTGCCGCTGGTGTTCGCGCCGGGCGAGGCTTTCCAGTTCGATTGGAGCGAGGACTGGGCCTATGTCGGCGGCGCGCGTATCAAGCTGCAGGTCGCGCATATCAAGCTGTTGCACAGCCGGGCATTATTGGTGCGGGCCAATCTGTTGCAAACGCATGAGATGCTGTTTGATGCCCACTTGCATGCATTCTGCGTCTTCGAAGGCGTGCCCGGTCGCGGCATCTATGACTATATGAAGGCTGCCGTCGACAAGGTTGGCGTCGGCAAACAGCGTGATGTGAATGCGCGGTCCCTGGCCATGACGAGCCACTATGTCTTTGATCCCAAGTTCTGCAATCCGGCGGCGGGCTGGGAGAAGGGTCAGGTTGAGAAGAGCGTGCGTGATGCCCGACATCGCCTATGGCAGGTCGCTCCTGTCTTCCCAGACCTTGCTGCACTGAATGAATGGCTGGAAGATCGTTGCAAGCTGCTGTGGGTGGAGACGGCACATGGCGCACTGCCTGGCAGCATCGCTGACGTTTGGGAGGCCGAGAGGTCTGCCCTGATGCCCCTGCCCACGATGTTTGATGGCTTTGTCGAAGAGAGAAAGCGCGTCTCACCGACCTGCCTGATCAAGACCCATGTGCTGAACCTGCTTCACCGCCTGTTGGATGGCACGCCGACCGACCAGCCAGACGTGAACCCTCCAGTCGCCTTATCCCTGAGCAAGGAGCCTGAGGCCAATGTCGCACGTTATGATGGATTGCGCGTCCAGAAAGGAGTGCGCGATGCGTCATGATCCCGCTGGATCTGCCATCGTCATCATGCTGCACAGCCTGAAGATGCCAGGCATGGCACAGGCTGTGCAGGATCTGCATGAGCAAGGATCGCCCGCATTTGAAGCCGCCATGCCGATCCTGTCGCAACTGCTCAAGGCGGAAATGGCCGAGCGCGAGGTGCGCTCTACCGCCTACCACATGAAGGCGGCCCGCTTTCCGGCTTATAAGGACCTCTCCGGCTTCGACTTTGCCGCCAGCGAGATCCATGAAGCCTTAGTCAGACAACTCCATCGTTGTGAGTTCATGGACGCGGCCGAGAATGTGGTGCTGATCGGAGGTCCGGGAACAGGGAAATCGCATGTTGCAACCGCCCTTGGCATTCAGGCCATTGAGCATCACCGCAAGCGCGTCCGCTTCTTCTCGACGGTTGAACTGGTCAACGCACTGGAGCAGGAAAAGGCCCAAGGCAAGGCCGGGAAGATCGCTGAGGCGCTGGTCAAAACCGACTTGGTGATCCTGGATGAGCTGGGATATCTGCCGTTCAGCGCCTCCGGGGGCGCGTTGCTCTTCTATCTTCTGAGCAAGCTGTATGAACGCACCAGCGTCATCATCACCACCAACCTGAGCTTCAGTGAATGGGCCAGCGACTTTGGCGATGCCAAAATGACCACAGCACTGCTCGATCGTCTCACACATCGTTGCCACATCCTCGAGACCGGCAATGACAGCTACCGCTTCAAGGCCAGCTCCGAAACAGCGAAGAAAAAGCGAAGAAAAAGCGAAAGGAGGCAATAGCATTCACGCAATCATAATCAGCAGATCATAACGACTGGGTGGGTCAGATCTCGATGAAAATGCCAGGTCAGTTCTCAACGACAATCAAAACGCTAAACAGCCAGACGGCCCTCGGCCGATGTTTACGGAGATTCCACAGCGCTGCCAAGTCTATTGGATCAATTTGATGGCCGCGCCGACCTGTTTCTGGCGAATGGTGCTTACGACGGCGACCCAACTCGCGATTTTCTGCTCGAGCGCTTTGGCGAAGAAATTGACATCACAATGCCGCCTCCCAAAAACGCAATCCCGAGCCCAAACGCAGCACAGAACCCGACAACCCGTGATCGCCATAATACCGACATAGCGGCCCACGGCCGGATGGCATGGCAGAGGACCTCCGGCTACAATCAACGCAGCCGTGACGAACCTCTGATGGGTCGCTGGAGGGCTGTCATCGGGTCCACGCTAACGGCGTGTAGCTTCGAAAATCAGAAAACCGAGGCCAAAATTGGCGCCCGCGTGCTGAACCGAATGACCAAACTTGGCCGCCCCAACTTCGAACGCACCGCCTGAATTCCGTCTCGAGCACCGCTTCACCCGTCAAGGCAGATTGATCCAATATGGCCTGCACAATTTCCGAAGCGCCGTCAACCGGAGCAACGACGCCTTGCCGGATCAACAACAGATCCCCCGGCACGATGGCGTCCAATGCGACCTCTTCCAGCCGTCCACCCTGATGCCGCGTCGCTGTCCGCGCGACCCGAGACAGAAGATCGCGCATCTCGCGCCGGGCACGACCCTCGGCAAAGCTTTCCAGAAACGTGCCGCCTGAATACATCAGTGCGACCACCGCGGCTGCGAGCGCTTCGCCAAAAACCAAAGCCGCCGACATCGATAAAGCAGCGACGATGTCGAGCCCGACCCGCCCCTGCGCGAGACTTCGAATAATCTCGATTACAAGGGCGGCAAGAACCGGCACAACACCAGCCGACCAGGCCAAGGCAGCGAACTCCGGCAAACCGGCCATCCAAAGGCCCGCACCGGATATCAGGCCCAGCAAAGCAATGGCCAGCAGCGCGGTCTTTAAGCGATCATTAAGCATCAAAAATCATCCGTTGATCTTTCGCAAAACTTGTTCAGCCCTGTTTCAACGTGGTGTCGATCCGGCTGCGCAGATCCACAGGCAGGGCGTCAATCACCTGGGCGATTGCCGCAAGATCCTGTCGCGCGGCGTGCAATTGATCGATAAGCGAGATCACAATGCCAAGCGCTGTTTCATCAAGATCGAGATCCTGAGACAGGTCGCACAAGAGCTCCAACCGCGCGATGTCAATGGGACGGAAAACATATCCGCCGGTATGGCGCTGCGGCTTGATGAAATCGGCCTCAACGAAGCGCACAAGCTGTACGCG
Organism: Marivita sp.; assembly: GCF_051251565.1. Lineage (GTDB taxonomy): Bacteria > Pseudomonadota > Alphaproteobacteria > Rhodobacterales > Rhodobacteraceae > Marivita. The sequence goes on from NZ_JBPOFB010000014.1 coordinate 16,735, forward strand.
GGTCAATCGTGTTACCGTAATGACGACTTCATCCTCTGAGAAAAAGTCTGTCATGTCTCTGCCCTCTTCATCAGATCAATGCGCGGATCAAACCCGTGATTTTGGCGCCATTCAGACAGAAATTCGCGCAGGCTCTCATCGGGATCAGGCGGCACAACGACCTTCAATTCGACCTTCTGATCGCCTTTCGTCTTTCGCCCCGTCCGCGCAACGCCGCGGCCCTTCAAACGCAGGACCCTGCCGGTGCTGGCCCCGGGTGGCACTGTCAGGCCCACCGGTCCGTCGATGGTTGGTGCGGTGACTTTGCCGCCCAGAACGGCCTCGTCGATGGTGATCGGCAAAGCCAGCAGGATGTCATCGCCGTCCCGGCGGAACACCGGATGGGGTCGCACAAGAACTGTGATCAAAGCATCACCGGGTGGTCCGCCGCCAAAGCCGGGGCTGCCCTTGCCGCGAAGTCGTAGGGTCTGACCATCTTCCATGCCGCGCGGAATCTTGACCGCAAGGCTTTGGCCGTCCGGCAGAGTTATCTTCGTTTCACTGCCCCGCACGGCATCAAGGAAAGGCACTTCCAATGTATAGCGCGCGTCCGCCCCGGCGGCCTGAAAATCACGCGCGCCAAAGTCGTCGGCACCACGCGTGCGCCCGCGGTTCCGCAAAATCTCAGCAAAGATATCTGCGGGATCAGCATTTGCGCCGAAGCCATGACCTTGCTGGTAAGCGTTGTCAGGTGCCTGTGCGAAATCGCGGTAATACTGGCGCTGAGGGCGTTCCGCACCTAGCCCGTCAATCTCGCCCGCATCAAAGCGCGCGCGGGTCTCGGGATCTTTCAACAGCGCGTAAGCAGCGGCAATGGCCTTGAACCGCGCCTCGGCACCCGCGTCGTCGGGATGTAGATCGGGATGGCTGGTGCGCACCAGCTTGCGATATGCTTTTTTGATGTCGTCTGCCGTGGCCGATTTGGCCAAGCCAAGCGCTTCGTATGGATCGTTGGGCATTCAGATTCCCTTAATTCTGACAAAACGCATCAAGCGGACCAACCGCGCGTCTGGTGCCTCTTTTCGCTTAGGATGGCATGTCAGCTGTGTTTCCGTCCTGATCCATGTCAACGCCGAAGGTGTCCGGGCCACCTATTCTGACCAAGCAGACATCGGGCCGAAAACTGACGCGCCTTTTGTTACAAGCTCAATTCAAAAAGGGCGTCACATTGACGGCAACTGATAAAACTTCCGATGGGACCGGGACGACCGGTCTGCGCGCTCCGCAGACAGCCCCTGTCCCTGCCCTACGTCATCCGGTGCCAGTCGCTTCCCCAAACCGCAAGGTTTGGCTCTGGATCAGTGCAGGCGTCATGGGGCTTCTGTTGGCGATCCTCGCATATTCACAACTGTGGATGGCCGGACCGTCGGTGGTCGCAGTCGAAATGGCCCAAGCGGCGCCCGTCACACGGCTTCTCGCCATCAACGGACGTATTGCTGCGGTCAATTCCGTCGACATCCGGCCCGTTGTTACAGGCACCCTGATAGCAATTGCCGTTACCGAAGGGGATGTGGTCGAGGCAGACCAGATCCTTGCACAAGTGGACGCCGCCGCGCAAAATGCAATTGTGCGGCAAGCCATGGCTGCTCTGGATGCAGCCCTCGTTGCTCAAGCACAGGCAACCGAAAGCTATGAGCGCGCGCTGTCCCTTGGTTCGAATATTGCCAAAAGCGTGCTCGAAGCCGATGCTCATGTCGTCCAAACGGCGGTGCAAGAGGTTGCACGCCAAACCGCCGCTCTTGATCAAGCCCAGATCGTGCTTGGCAATCACACCATCCGCGCGCCGCGCAGTGGCACTGTTGTGGCGCTTGACGCCGAACGGGGCCAACTTACCGGCCCCACAATTCCCTTGCTGACACTGGCTGATTTGACAGATCTGGTGGTCGAGGCCGATGTGGACGAAGCCTATGCGACACAGATCGCACCCGGACAACCCGCGGTGTTGCAACTGGCGGGTGAGGCACGCAATCGAGACGGACACGTCAGTTTTGTGTCTGCCCTTGTGGATGCGGCAACCGGTGGTCTGGCGGTCAAGATCGCCTTTGAGGCCCCGGTCATGGCTCCCATCGGTCTGACGGTTGCGACGAACATCATCGTGGAGAGACGCGATGCGGCGCTGACCCTACCGCGCACCGCCCTGCAAACAGGCGCGGATGGCACGGGCGTTCTTGTGGTCAGAGACGGAATCGCAATGTTCCAACCCGTTTCGGTGGTCGATTGGCCCGCCGCACGGCTGATCGTGACAGGAGGCCTTACCGAGGGTGACGCCGTGATCATCGACCCGACCAACATCGAAGTTGGGCAGGCCGTCGTGTCGGACCAACCCTGATGCTTTACGCCCTCAAGATCGCGGGCCGATACCTAACGGCGAGCAAGGCGCAAACAGCGCTCCTAGTCGTCGGGGTCGCGGTCGGCGTGTTTATCTTCATTTTCATGTCGGCCCTGATCGGGGGGTTGGCCGAATTCATCCTGTCGCGCACCGTGGGCGATATCTCGCATATCACGATCGAGGCCGAGATCGATGACCCTGCCGTATTGATTTCACCAAATGACTTGGATGGCGGCCATGTCTTGTTCGTCACCGAACGGGGCCGCGACCGGACCGCCACACTGAGTGATGCGGCGACATGGCTTCCCCTGATCGAGGCCGTACCCGGTGTGCGCGCCGTCTCGCCGCAGATCACCGGTGCCGGATTTCTGACACGCGGCGCACAAGTCAGCCAGGTCAGCGTGACAGGTTTGGAGCCTGGGAAAGAATCCGCGATCCTGGACCTTGAGGGCTACATGGTCGCGGGAACCGTACGGCTCGGCTCGGGTCTCATCGTGCTGGGCAATAGATTGACAGATGATCTGGCCCTATCGCTCGGCCAGACACTACGGTTGCAAAGCTCAAACGGGGTCACGGCGACACTCACACTGAGCGGCATCTTTGATACGGGCAATGGTGGGATAGACGGCGCGCGCGCCTTTGTCAGCCTCGGGGTTGCGCGAACCCTCTTTGCTATGCCCCAAGGCGTGACACAGATCGAGATCAAGCTGGACGATCTGAATGCCGCCGATACTACCGCCCTTCGGATCAGTGGGCTCACGGGTCTGGATGCTGTGCCGTGGACAGACGGGGCCGAACAGTTGATGGAGGCGCTGAACGCCCAAGCGCAGACCGGCTATTTCCTGAAAACCTTCGCGCTCATCACCATCGTCATCGGGGTTGCCTCTGCGCTCCTGCTGTCCACCTACCGTCGCCGCCCCGAGATCGGGATCATGCGGGCGATGGGGGCAAGTCGCGGCTTCGTTGTTTTCGTGTTCGTCACTCAAGGTGCCATGATCGGACTAATGGGCGGGGTCACGGGGGCGGCCCTGGGGTATCTTGCCCTATTGCCATTCCCATCGCGCGATGCGTTTCAGGCAGGGACTCTGCCGTTGGACATTACCCAGGGATCGTATGGACTGGCCATTGCCCTAACGCTCATCGGCGCGATCCTCGCCTCGATCCTTCCTGCGAGGTCGGCCGCCCGGGTCGATCCAGTCACGGCAATCGGACAATGACGATTTCGCAAAACGCCCTTCTTGAGGTGAGCGATCTGGTCAAGACCTTCGGAACCGGGGACGTGGCAACACACGTGTTGCGCGGATTGTCACTGAGCCTCGGCAAGGGAGAAATGGCCGCCTTGTTGGGTCCGTCCGGTTCGGGCAAAAGCACGCTGCTGACAATCCTTGGTACGTTGATGAAGCCCACATCAGGCAGCTACACCATGCTGGGGCAGGATCTGATCGCGGCAGATGACGATCAACTTACGGCGTTTCGCAACCTCCATATTGGCTTTGTCTTCCAGTTTCATAACCTTTTGCCCGATTTCACCGCACTGGAAAACGTCATCTTTCCCACGGCTGTCCGAATGGGCCGCGAGACATCCGCCGCCCGCAACCGGGGCCGCGACTTGCTGGTGCGCATGGGGCTGGAGGAACGGATCAACTTCCCGTCGACCAAACTGTCGGGCGGACAGAAACAGCGCGTGGCCGTCGCCCGCGCCCTGATGAACGGCCCCGAACTGGTGCTCGCAGATGAGCCGACTGGCAACCTTGACCGCGCCTCGGCGATGCAGGTGATGGAGCTGATCGAACAGATCAACCGCGAGGAAGGCACAACATTTCTAATCTCGACCCATGACGAAAAGATCGCGGGTCTGTGTCGAAGGCAACTTGTGGTGGGGGATGGGATTGTGACGGGTTAGCGCGTTTTCACGGGCGCAAGGCGTCGATCCGCTGACCGGTTCGCGCACCTTGCGAAAACTACCTTTCCTAACTTGGATTAGTGCAAGCCGATGCGCCTTTGCAATACAATTGGAGAACATAATATCCTAGAGCGAAAGCGACCCTCACATGACTGATAAAGATACTGACAAAGAGGCGCTTGATCCCGTGGAAAACCCTGAGAAGAAAACAACACCTGCCAAAACGACCGACGGCAAGACATCGCACGAACCAGCAGCTTCAACGGATGAACGGCAACCACGCAAGCCATCTGATGATGACGACCCGTTCGACAACCTGCCCGTCTGAATTGGGGCATACAGTCGAACCCAGGAACGTCCTCGCCAAGCCCCGGCATCACTACCATATCGACCCCAAAGCCGGAAACACGCGGATAGTTTGGGCCGTTGTGGTCAATATCTTGCTGACCGTGGTGCAGATCATTGGTGGGGTTCTATCCGGTAGCCTCGCGTTAATCGCCGATGCGATCCACAATCTGTCAGATGCGCTTTCGCTTGGTCTGGCCCTGTTTGCACGTATTATCGCAAGGCGACCCGCAGACGACACCATGACGTTTGGATATGGCCGTGCGGAGATCGTCGCAGCGCTCATCAACTATACAACGCTGATCCTGCTTGGCCTGTATCTGACGCAACAAGCAATTGTGCGCCTGTTCGCCCCCACAGATGTGGACGGTTGGTCCGTTGTTATCATTGCAGTATTCGCGCTTGGGGTTGATACGCTGACCGCGTTTCTGACCTATGCGCTCTCCAAAAGCAGCATGGATATTCGCGCGGCGTTCCTGCACAATGTTGCAGACGCGCTTGGTTCAGTGGCGGTCATTGTCGCGGGCACTGTCATTATTCTCTATGATTGGCGGCTCAGTGCGCATCTTGATGCTCGGCAGTCCGCCGGATCTGGATACTCAAGCTGTGTTGACCGCTATGCGCAGCGTGTCAGGCGTTGAGAATGTGCACCACCTGCATCTGTGGCAGATGCAGGAACACCAATCGGCGCTGGACGCCCATATTGTGATCAAAGAAGGCCGCTGGAACGAGGCTGATCGCGTGAAAGAGGCCGTGAAGATCGCCCTTCGCGATAGGTTCGGGCTGTCTCACATCACCCTCGAGTTGGAACGCCATGGCTTTGACTGTGAAGACTTACAAGTTGTCGGCCACATCTCAGCAACAAATTGATTTGTCCTGACGCAGATCAACGCCACACTACCCGGTATTTGGGAGGGCCAGTCAGAACGGCGGCGTTGGCGCAAGGTCGGCTCGGAGTCCGTTTCGCCAGATGCTGCGCAGCAGACGGATGGCTGCTTCAGGCTAACTTCCCATAAACCGCCGTCTTGCCTCTACAGCTATGTTGTAGCGTTGCTGTAGGTCGGCGATCAGGGCCATTGTCACGCGTTTGGCGTCATGGCCCTCTGCTTCCCTGTAGCTTTGCTTCGCTGCCTCCAGCAGCTTCTTAATCTTGAATTCCTCGGGCAGTGTGCCTGCTTCGGCCATTATGCGGACCGCCACTGCTGTCGCCATGTCGGTAAACGCCTCGCCCGAGCGGTCGGGCAGCGGTTTCCCTTCGCCTTCAAGGCCGCGTAATTTGCCCTCTGCGAGGGCCTTCAGGATTTACCGCTCCACGAGCCGGTTAAGAGACTGGGTCATGCTATATTCTTGCCTTCTTCCTGATGCTGCCGAGGCAACTATAGCGTAGAAACAAAGCCGACCTTGGAAGTACTGCGCCGAACGGCGGAAAAGTCACGCTTTGCCGACCCTTACTGCCTCGATTGGCCGACCAACATTGCAACCCCAAAACCCAGAAACCACTGATCTCATATTCGACGAAAGAGTCGTCTCAACGGGACGCGTATTGAGCGCATCCGAAATTGGGGGTCTTCTCAAGAATAGGTAAGTTGATCAGGTAAAGGATGCCTTCGCCGCGCTGTTTCTGATCAAATCAGTCCGGCTTGTCGTCGCCCAAATATCTGGCAAGGACAAAGGCTGCAGTAAAGGCAACTGTAGCCGCGACGCCTGCGGGGTCGGTCGCTGAGGGACTGGGTGCGGCGTTGGGTGCGTTTGCATGATCCTGTTTTGGCATCGGTTTTTTGACGATCGCCACACACCCTCCGGCTGCCAAGAGCAAACCAAGCCCCGTCAGAAGGGCAGCCAAGGCAGCGCCTAAAGACGCGCTGAGTACGAGGAAGGCAGACGCAGTGATAAACCCAAAGCCCGCAAGCCCAATCAAGCCAACCGATATTTCCAAAAACAAGCGCCACAGCACCTTTTGCGCGGCGTCTCGGGCACTGCCTTCACCGCCGCGCAGCGCATCTGTCAGAAACTGGTTCACCGGCGCGACATGGCCCCGACCAAAAGCCCGGCACCCGCAGCCAGGCCGATGGCCAGTAACGGGTGGTTGGCAACCGATGCCTCAAGCTGATGTTCGGCAGATTTACCTGACCTTTCGACGTAATGTTTCGCTTCGCCAAAGCCTTCGGCGATATCAGTCGCCATATGGCTACTGCGTTTTCCAGCAATCCCGCTGACCGTCTCGGCAAGGTGCGACAAATCTGTCCGCAAGGCGGCGAGCTGGTGGCTTACAGCTTCGAAATCGGTCGCTGCCTCTGTGGTTGCTTTGCTATTTTGTGACATTAAAAACTCCATGTTTTTTTGCGTGAAGATGACTTGGCGGCACATTATGCGCCCATTTTGAGTGTGGTCAGAACGGCAACAGGACCAAGTCGCTAGATCCGGACCACATCAGATTTGTGTTCAGTGGTCTGTCCCTCGAAGGTCTCGTCCGAGGCATCTGCTTCTGCCTTTGTCTTCTGAACAAGCTGATCCTGATGATGGGCCGGGCCATATATTGTATAAAGTTTTAGCGGCTCATGCCCTGTGCAAATCACGTTGTGATGCGCACCTGCAGGCACAACGATACCGTCGCCGGGTCCCAGCTTATGGGTGACGCCGTCGATCACCGCGCGCCCTTTGCCATCCTCGACACGAAAGAACTGATCCGTTTCGGAGTGGATCTCACCGCCGATCTCAGAGCCTGGATCAATCGACATCAAAACCAGTTGAAGCTTGGCTCCGGTATATAGCACCCGCCGAAAGTCGGTATTTTCTTCGGCCAATTCCTCGATATTCCCAAAGTATCCAATCACGACACACCTCCGTCGATTGCGCCGCACATCGCAGCGATAGGGTGAGGATTGCTTCAAAGACCCGCCCGCCGCACTGATCAGGGTTAGTGGCCATGGCTTTCAATGAAAGGTGCCTGTTTTGCACGAAGCGCGGCTACCGGCGCCACGCTAACACCGATCAGCACGGTCCCCCGACGCTCCGGATAAGCTAAGGTAGACGGACCCCTCCAGAAAGACTGCACCCAGATGCAAAACCCCCACAAATCCACAGATACCCCTCAGCCGAACATTGGGACTGTGCATGCGGTACGAGGCGCAGTTGTGGATGTTGTTTTTGCCAGCGCGGACCTGCCGCCAATTAACGCGGCGCTGGATGTCGAATGGGATGTGCCAAGCCCACTTATCCTGGAAGTTCACAGCCATCTTGATTTGACCACGTTACGCGCAGTGGCGTTCCAATCAACCGCGGGCCTCGCGCGGGGCGTTGCGGTGCGCGCAAGCGGCGGGCCAGTTGCCGTGCCGGTTGGCGACGCGGTGCTTGGCAGGCTGTTGGATGTGGTTGGCTCTCCCAAAGACAATGGGCCACCGCTGCCAAAGGATACGCCACGCCGATCAATCCATGCGCTGCCACCCGTTTTGAGCACCCAAACCGGCACGACGGACGTGTTCGAGACCGGTATCAAGGTGATCGACCTGCTGACTCCGATGGCGCAGGGCGGCAAGGCCGCGATGTTCGGCGGTGCAGGCGTTGGCAAGACCGTTTTGGTGATGGAACTGATCCGGGCCATGGTCGAAAAATACGAAGGCATCTCGGTCTTTGCAGGTGTCGGCGAGCGGTCCCGCGAAGGGCACGAATTGCTCACAGAGATGCGCGAGTCCAGCGTGCTGGACCGTACGGTGCTGGTCTACGGGCAGATGAATGAGCCGCCCGGCGCACGCTGGCGCGCGCCACTGACCGCACTGACAATCTCGGAATATTTCCGGGACCAGAAGCACAAGAACGTGCTTTTGCTGATGGATAACGTCTTTCGCTTTGTGCAGGCGGGCGCAGAGGTGTCGAGCCTGCTGGGGCGCCTGCCCAGCCGCGTTGGCTATCAGCCCACACTTGCGACCGAAGTCGCAGGACTTCAGGAACGGATCGCATCGGTCGCGGGGTCAGCCGTGACGGCAATTCAGGCGGTCTATGTACCCGCCGACGATTTCACGGACCCAGCAGTCACCACGATCTCCAGCCATATGGATTGCGTGGTCGTGCTGAGCCGCGCTCAAGCCGCCGAAGGCTTTTATCCTGCAATTGACCCGCTGGCCTCATCCTCGATGTTGCTTGATCCGCTCGTGGTCGGAGAGGAGCACTACAAGACCGCTGAAGCTGTCCGGCAAGCTCTGGCCCGCTTCCGGGAGTTGACCGATATCATCTCCTTGCTGGGGGTCGAGGAGTTGGGAACAGCCGACCGTCTCATCGTGAAACGCGCCCGGCGGCTGCAGCGGTTCCTGACACAGCCCTTTATGGTGACCGAAGCCTTTACCGGAACGCCCGGTGCCAGCGTCTCGCTTGCTGACACTCTCAAAGGGTGCCGCGCGGTCCTGGACGGGGCCGCTGACGATTGGGCCGAAAGCGCTCTGTATATGGTCGGCACATTGGAGGATGCCCGCAAGAAAGAAGACGCCGCCAACGCCAAAGAGGCTGCGGCATGAGGTTGCGGATTATGACACCCCTGTCTGTCGTTGTGGACGAAGACATCGACGGCTTGCGCGCCGAAGATGCAAGCGGGAGTTTCGGCATCCTCAACGGCCATGCGCCCTTCGTCACAGCACTGGTGGTTTCGATTGTCAGTTGGCGCAAAGCAGACCTCGAGCAGTTTTGCGCCCTGCGCGGCGGGGTCATGACTGTGGGGGATACCTCAGACATTGACATTTCAACACGCGAGGCCGTGACGGGCGATAACCTTTCCACCCTCGACGCCGATGTGCTGGCCCGCTTCCAATCCGATGCAGACGCCCAACGGATCGAGCATGTCGAGACGATGCGCCTGCAGTTCAACGCCATCCGCCACATGGTCAGTCGCCTGAAACCCGGTGCAAACGCGGGTGAGTTCCGATGACCCGCACGCCTCAACAAGATGAGCCCGACGATGATCCGCTGGTGACGCAAACCCGCCTGCGCCGGGACCGGCGTGACCGGTGGCTTCGGAGCGGCGACATGTCCGTGGGCCGCCGTCTGGCGCAAATCGGGGTCTTAGGCTGGATCTTTGTTGTCCCGACGCTGGCGGGCCTGTTTTTGGGGCGCTGGCTCGATGCCCGCTTCGCTTCGGGCATTTTCTGGAGTGCCCCTTTGATGTTTTTGGGTGTTTGCCTTGGCGGCTGGACCGCATGGAAATGGATGAATGCGGAATGATTGATCTCTCAGGCCTGTCGCTGTTCATCCTCCTACCGGGTTGTTTTCTGGCTGGGCTTTTTATCGGATATGGTTATTTCCGCGCCCTGCGCGCGACGGCTGATCTGATCTTGCACGAGGGTCAACCGCTGATGGGATTGGCCCTGACCCTCGGGCGTCTGTCCCTTTTGGTCACGGGCTTTTTCATCGCTGTATTGATTGGCGGGCTGGCCTTGCTGGCGACTTTTGCAGGGGTACTCTGCGCCAGAGCTATGATGCTCCACAAGCTGCGGAGGGACGCGTTTTGAATTCGCCACTGGACTCAATCGCACTCTTCTACCTTGGCCCTCTGCCCATCGGCCAGGCCGTGCTGACGACCTGGGCGATCATGGCGATACTGGTCATCGGGTCCTATCTAATGACCCGACGGATGGACCTTGTGCCCAGCAAACGGCAGGCCGCCCTTGAACTGATCGTCACCACAATGGACACCCAGATCGTCGAGACGAGCGGCGCAAACCCTGCCCCCTATCGCGCCTTCATCGGCACGCTGTTCATGTTCATTCTTGTGGCCAACTGGTCGTCACTGATCCCGGGGGTCGAACCGCCAACCGCCGGGCTGGAAACCGACGCCGCTTTGGCCGTTCTCGTCTTTCTGTCGGTGATCTGGTTTGGCGTGCGCAGCGACGGCATTGTTGGCTATCTCAAATCCTTCGCAAGCCCCAACCCGATCATGATTCCGCTCAACATATTGCAAAGTCTCACGCGCGTATTCTCCATGTTCGTGCGCCTTTTCGGCAATGTGATGAGCGGCGTTTTCGTCATCGGCATCGTCGCCTCGCTGGCGGGCCTTCTGGTGCCGATCCCGCTGATGGCGCTCGATCTGCTGACCGGATTGGTGCAGGCCTACATCTTTGCCGTCCTAGCGATGGTTTTCATCACATCAACGGTGGAGGACGGCCAACCCGCAAAGCTTGATACCGCGCCGCGCCCTCCCCCGAACCAAAAGGACACTTAATGGACTATCTCGCCCTTGCCAGCATCATCGGTGCGGCTTTTGCCGTCGCCTTTGGTGCACTTGGCCCCGCACTCGCAGAAGGCCGCGCCGTGGCCGCCGCGATGGACGCCATCGCACGCCAACCGGAGGCGGCGAACACGATTTCGCGTACACTTTTCGTAGGCCTCGCCATGATCGAGACGACCGCGATCTATTGCCTGGTCATTGCGCTCTTGTTGATCTTTGCCAATCCGCTGCTGGGCTGAGCCGATGACAATCGATTTCTGGGGACTGGGACTGCAAGCAGTTAACGTCCTGATCCTTGTCTGGCTATTGTCACGGGTCTTCTGGCGTCCTGTCGCGGCGGCCATTGCCAAGCGTCAAAAAACCGCACAGGCGGTGATCGGATCGGCACAGGCGACGCAGGCCAAGGCCGACAACGCACTGACTGAGGCCACCAAGGCCCGCGCCGGCATCGCAGAAGAACGCGCCGCGATGCGTGATGCGGCAAGGGCAGAAGCTGAATCCGCAGCAAAATCCACCCTCGCCGAGGCCCGCGCACAGGCCGAGGCGATATTGGCCACTGCAAAAGACACCATCAGCCATGATAGGGTAGCAGCAGCCAAAGCCAATGACGTCCAGGCCTCGGAGTTGTCGCTCAAGATTGCCGCCCGGCTGCTGGAACGCCTGAACGGTCCCACTGTACAATCCGCCTTTCTGTCGCAACTGGTGGAATCCATCGCAGATATGCCTGCCGCCGACCGCAAAGCACTAACGAGTGATCCAAAAGGCATCGAGATCGTTTCGGCGACTGATACAGGGGCGGAGCAGAGGAAGATCGAAAAAGCAATTCAGACCGCTTTAGGCGGAACCACAGAGCTACGTTTCACCACCGATACAAAGTTGATTGCCGGTCTGGAGTTGCGCAGCCCCCACTTCACCCTCCACAACTCTTGGCATGCGGATCTGGCCGAAGTCCGCAAGGCGGTGAAAAATGCTGCCTGACACGTCAAACTGGGTCGCGATAACAGAAGAAGCATTGAAGAACACGGCCCTTGGCCCTCGCGCCATACACAAGGGGCAGGTCGAAGAGATCGGCGACGGCGTAGCCATGATCTCCGGACTGTGCGATGTGCGGCTTGATGAGGTCTTGCGTTTTGAGGGCGGTCAGACGGGTTTCGCCCGCGTGCTTGACCCCGATCTGATCGGGTGTGTTCTTTTGGACGCCGCCACGGATGTGGAAGCGGGCGACGCGGTTTTCGGAACCGGCGAGGTTGCGCGTGTGCCCGTTGGCGAGGCGCTTCTGGGTCGGGTCGTGGACCCGCTGGGACGCGCGCTCGATGGCAAAGGGCCCATAGTGTCCAAGACACATCTGCCAATAGAACAACCCGCGCCCTCTATTATCGAACGCGACCTGGTAATAGAACCCGTCCAAACCGGGATCGTGGTGGTGGATACGCTCTTCGCGCTTGGCCGGGGACAGCGTGAACTGATCGTCGGCGATCATTCAACAGGCAAGACGACGCTGGCAATAGACGCGCTGATCGCGCAACGTGACAGCGATATGATCTGCATCTACGTCGCGGTGGGGCAGAAGACATCAAGCGTGCGCCGCGCCATCGATGCGCTTCAGGCGCAGGGCAATTTTGCGCGCTGTATCGTCGTCGTGGCGGGCTCGTCTGAGGCGCCGGGTCTGCAATGGATCGCGCCCTATGCAGGCATGACCATGGCCGAACACTTCCGCGACAAGGGCCAGCATGCGCTGATCGTGATTGATGATCTATCCAAACACGCCGCCACCCACCGTGAAATCGCACTCCTCACCCGTCAGTCGCCGGGCCGCGAGGCCTATCCGGGCGATGTTTTCTATATTCATGCGCGGCTTCTGGAACGCGCGGCTAAACTGTCCAAGGACCGCGGCGGCGGGTCACTCACTGCCCTGCCGATTGCAGAGACGGATTCAGGCAACCTGTCGGCCTATATCCCGACCAACCTGATCTCGATCACCGATGGGCAAATCGTTCTGGACGCCGCCTTGTTCCATCAGGGTCAAAAACCGGCCGTGGATGTGGGCCTGAGCGTCAGCCGCGTCGGCGGCAAGACACAGGCACCCATCCTGCGCAAAGCCGCAGGCACGCTGCGTCTGGACTATGCGCAGTTTCTGGAACTTGAGGTCTTTACCCGCTTCGGCGGCATGCCCGATGGCCGCGTCCGCGAGCAGCTGACCCGTGGCGCGCGGATCCGCGAAGCGCTGCGTCAATCCCAACATATGCCGTTCCGGCTGGTCGATGAGGTCGCACTTATGCTTGCAGTGCAGGCCGGGCTGCTGGACCCCTTGCCGCTTGCGGCGGTGGCCGCCTATCGGACAGGTCTAGCAGCGCATCTGGACAAGAACGCGCCCGAGGCACACAGCGCCCTGACCGAGACAGGAGACCTTGACGATAAAGTTCGCAAGCGCCTGATGGAAACGCTCGCCGAACTCGCCACGTCGCTGGGCGGAGAGCAGACAGCAGCGAAGACGGACACAGCCTCAGCAGACGGCCCATGACCGAAAGACTGGCCGATATCAGCACCCGGATCGAAGGTATTCGCGAGTTGGGCGCGGTGGTGAATGCCATGAAAGGTATCGCCGCTGCCCGCGCGCATGTCGCCCGAGAGCAAGTTGACGCCGTGGACAGTTACGCCGCAACCATTGCTGTGGCGATGTCGCGTGTTCTTGGGCCCAATATTGAAAGACCCGGCATCGCCAAAACGGGCCCAGATCAAGACGCGGGCAACCGAATGGGTCTGCTGGTCTTTTGTGCCGAGCAAGGGTTCGCAGGCGTGTTCAGCGAACGTGTGCTCGACAGCATCAGCGGGGCATCGGGCGCCGAAACCCTATTCCTCATCGGCACTAGGGGGCTATCTATTGCGACATCACGCGGTCTGAAACCGCATTGGAGCGCCCCCCTGCCCTCGCACACGCCCAGCATTCCCAAATTGGCAGGCGATATCACAACGGCAATCTACGCGGCGGTCGCAGCGCGGCGCATTGACTGCCTCGATGTCATCTTCACCGGCTGGCAGGCAGGCCGCCCTGCCCTTGTCCGGCAATGTCTGTTTCCGATCGATCTAGCCAATCTTCCGCCTGCATTGCAAGACCGCCCCCTGATGCAGTTGCAGCCAACCACCCTGATCGCTTCGCTCGGTCAGGATTACTTCAACGCGCAAGTCTGCAAGGCGGCGCTCCACGCTTTTGCCGCCGAGAACGAAGCGCGGATGGAAGCCATGTCGTCCGCTGGGACTCAAATCGCACGTGAACTGGAGACGTTTCACGCGACCCTGCGCCGTGTGCGACAGGAGGCGATTACGGCGGAAATTATCGAACTTGGCACTGGTGCCGTCACCGCGCGTGACAGGCGTTTATAGCTACACCCTAAACCTTAGGGCCAATCATAGCCGAAGAAGGTGATCAATTCTGCCCAGACACTAACCCAGATCAACGCCGCAGTGCAGCAAACGCATTAGATGTCCGGAAAAGGATGCGCCAGTCGCGTCGTTACCCGAAGGACAAGCCATGTCAACACAACCCAAATTGATCGCGTCTCGCGCAGATAAACCGGCCCCATCCACTCAGACGTCGGAGATCAAAAGACACGCCGTTGACCCTAAAAAACCGCCTTCGCTCGCGCCCTTTGAAACGCTTGACCGGATGGCCCACGCAAGCGTCGCAAAGGCAACCTCAGGGCTCTCACCTTCGGTGCTGGCCGAGGCGTGGATGGACTGGGCAACCCACCTCGCCGTCTCGCCGGGCAAGCAGTTGCACCTGATGGAACGGGCCTTCCGAGACGCTCAGACCATTTGGATGGCCAGCCTTGGTATCGGTAAGCCAGAGGCTGCGCAAGACACATCGCTGGCCCTGAACCCCGACCGTCGGTTCGCCGGTGAAGCCTGGCAGAAATACCCATTCAACGTCTGGTCTCAGGCACATCAGCAGTCCTGGGCTTGGTGGCAGGACGCCATGACCGGCGTGCACGGCGTGACGCCCGAACATGAGAACCTCATGGGTTTTGTGGCCGGTCTGATGACCGACACAGCCGCACCGTCGAACTTTGCCATGACCAACGCGGACGTGATCTCGGCCACTCTTACTGAGCATGGTCAGAACCTTGTGCGCGGTGTGAAGAATCTGACCGAAGACCTGATCGCGAAAACCGGAACCGCACCGCCCGCTGGACCGCAAGTCTTTGAGGTGGGGCGCAATCTGGCGACCACGCCCGGCAAGGTGGTGTTCCGCAACGACCTGATCGAGTTGATTCAATATGCGCCCACGACCGACACAGTTCGGCCAGAGCCGATCCTGATCGTGCCTGCCTGGATCATGAAATACTACATCCTCGACCTGTCGGCACAGAATTCGCTGGTCGCGTTTCTTGTGGCCCAAGGCTTTACCGTATTCATCGTGTCCTGGAAAAATCCCAGCGCGGAAGACCGCGATCTGGGCATGGAAGACTACCGCCAGCTTGGCGTGATGGAGTCCATTGATGCCGCCCTCGCCATCACAAAAGCGCCCAAGCTGCACGCTGTCGGCTATTGTCTTGGTGGCACCTTGCTCTCGATCGCAGCGGCGGCGATGGGCCGGGACGGTGACGCGCGTCTGGCGTCGGCCAGCTTCCTTGCAGCACAGGTCGATTTCACCGAAGCCGGACCGCTGCGCCTGTTCATCAATGACAGTGAGGTCACGCTGATCGAGGACATGATGGCCGAAAAGGGCTATCTCTCCTCGGATCAGATGGCCGGCGCCTTCGCGCTGCTGCGCGCCCGTGATCTGATCTGGGCGCCTGTGATCCACAATTATCTGCTGGGACAGCGCAGCGATGCCTTCGATCTGATGGCGTGGAACGCCGACGCCACACGGATGCCAGCTCGGATGCATTCCGAATATTTGCGCAAGCTGTTTCTCAATAACGACTTGGCCGAAGGCCGATATCATGTCGGGGGCAAAGCCATTGCCGTCTCTGATATCCGCGTACCGATCTTTGCCGTCGGCACCGAGGATGACCATGTCGCCCCTTGGCAATCAGTCTACAAGATGCAGCTTCTGGCTGATACGGATGTGACTTTTGTGCTCACAAGCGGCGGACACAATGCAGGCATTGTCTCAGAGCCCGGCCATGCGGGACGGCATTTCCGGATCGCTCAGACCAAAGCTAATGCCACCTACAGCGATCCCGCCGAATGGCTTGAGAAAAACGCGGCCGAAGACGGTTCATGGTGGACTGACTTTGCCAGTTGGCTTGCCGCGCGATCCAGTGCGCTCGCCGCACCACCACCCATGGGTACAACGTCGGGCACCTACAAGGCGCTATGTGATGCGCCCGGCTCCTATGTCATGCAGCGATGAAGTCGCTGGAGGGCAAAACCGTGCTGGTGGTTGGGGTTGCGAACGCCCATTCCATCGCAGCCGGATGTGCGCAGGCCTTCGCTGATGCGGGGGCCGAGATCGCAATGACCTATGTGAACGAGACGGCCAAACCCTACGTGCAGCCAGTTGCCGACGCCGTGGGAGCAAAGCTGTTACTGCCACTCGACGTCGAAGCCGAGGGGCAGATGGACGCCGTTTTTGCGGCGATCGACGCTCGCTGGGGGCGGCTCGATGTTCTTGTCCACTCCATCGCCTTTTGCGTGGCAAAGGACCTGCACGGTCGGGTTGTTGATTGCTCCCGCGCGGGCTTTGCACAGGCCATGGACATCTCGGTCCACTCGCTGATCCGCATGGCACAGCTCGCCGAACCGTTGATGACAAAGGGTGGCACGATCCTGACCATGACGTATTACGGCGGCGAAAAAGTCGTTGACCACTACAATATCATGGGACCAGTCAAAGCCGCCCTTGAGGGGACCATGCGCGCCCTTGCGGTTGAACTTGGCCCCAAAGGCATCCGCGTCAACGCGATCTCGCCAGGGCCGCTGCAAACGCGCGCAGGCTCCGGTATCGCCCATTTTGACGAATTGATTGACGCAGCACGAAGTCGTGCACCCGAGCAGACTCTTGTGACGATCAAGGATGTGGGGGACGTCGCGGTCATGCTGGCGAGCGACGGCATGGGCCGCGTCACTGGCGATGTCACTTATGTCGACGGAGGCCTGCATGTCCGCGCCTGAACCGATGCAGTATATCGAGAACAAGACCTACGACGAGATTGCGGTGGGCGACCACGCGGAGCTGACGCGGACATTGAAACCGCAGGATATCGAGTTGTTTGCCGTTATGTCCGGCGACGTGAACCCGGCGCATGTCGATGCCGAATACGCCAAGACAGACATGTTCCACGGCGTGATTGCCCACGGCATGTGGGGTGGCGCGCTCATTTCGGCCGTGCTGGGCACCGAATTGCCCGGCCCCGGCACGATTTTCCTGGACCAGAGCCTGACATTCAAAGCTCCGGTCGGGCTTGGCGATACGGTGACCGTACGGGTTGAAGTGACGGAAAAGCTTGAGAAAGGCCGCTTGCTGCTCGCCTGCACCTGCCTCAACCAAGACGGCAGATCAGTCATTGAAGGCGTGGCCCTTGTCATCGCCCCAAACGAAAAGGTACGCCGCCCGCGCGTCGTCCTGCCCGAGGTCCATCTGCATGTTCAAGGCGCGCAATATGCCAGGCTGATCGCAGCGACTGAGGATTTGGAACCGGTTCGGACCGCCGTTGTGCATCCTTGCGATGCGCTGTCCCTGAGCGGCGCGCTAGAGGCCACTCGGCAAGGAATTATTCTTCCCGTTCTGGTCGGACCACAGGCAAAGATCGAAGCTGCGGCACAAGAGGCTGGGCTTAGCCTAAAAGGATTTGAGGTGATCGACACGGCCCATAGCCATGCCGCAGCCGAGGCAGCGGTGGCACTTGTCCGGGCAGGCACAGTGGAGGCCCTCATGAAAGGAGCGCTGCACACTGATGAGTTGATGGAAGCGATCGTCGATACCGACCTTGGCCTTCGCACCGAGCGGCGGATGAGCCATGTCTATGTGCTGGACGTGCCGATCTATCCCAAACCCCTGCTGATCACAGATGCCGCGATCAACATCTATCCTGATCTCAGGGTCAAACGCGACATTGTCCAAAACGCCATTGATCTGGCACGCGCGCTAGGGACGTCCCTGCCAAAGGTCGCAATCCTTTCAGCAGTTGAGACTGTGAACCCCCGGATAACATCGACGTTGGACGCCGCCGCCTTGTGCAAAATGGCGGATCGGGGCCAGATCACCGGGGGGCTGCTGGACGGTCCGCTGGCCTTTGACAATGCCATCTCTCCTGTGGCGGTCGCCGCCAAGGGGATTGTGTCGGATGTGGCGGGCATTGCAGACGTCCTCGTCGCCCCGGATTTGGAGGCCGCGAACATGATGGCCAAGCAGTTGATCTATCTGGCCGGTGCCGATGCAGCAGGCATCGTGCTGGGCGCACGGGTGCCGATCATCTTGACCAGCCGGGCCGACAGCACGGTGTCGCGGCTTGCCTCCTGCGCATTGGCGCAGCTATTCATCAACAACCAACCATCGACATTGCCATGAATGACGCCATCCTTGTGCTGAACGCGGGCTCCTCCAGCCTCAAGTTCGCCGTGTATCCCTATGCACGCAGCCCACCACCGATACTACGCGGCAAGATCGCAGGGATCGGCACAAAACCGGTCTTTTCGGTACGTAAAACTGTGGGGGTTGCAGTGCCACAGGCCAGTCCGATGCCGCTTGAGCCGTCGGCAGGTCTAGACGATCTAATTCCAAAATTATTGGACTGGCTGAACTCCAACCGTGGCGGTGTCACGATCCGGGCCGCCGGGCATCGCGTGGTGCATGGCGGGCGCACGCACGCCGAACCGGCGCGGGTCACCGATGTGCTGCTGACTGAACTTGAGGCGCTGGTGCCGCTTGCGCCACTGCACCAACCGCATAATCTGACGGCAATCCGCTGCGTAGCCGCCTCCAATCCGGGTCTGCCGCAGATCGTCTGCTTCGACACCAGCTTTCACCGGACGCAAAACCGGCTGTCGCAACTCTTTGCTCTACCCCGCGCAATGACTGACGAGGGTATAGTGCGTTATGGCTTCCACGGTCTGTCCTATGATTACATCGCGGGCACCCTACCGACCCATCTTGGCGGCCGTGCCGATGGGCGTGTGATCGTCGCCCATCTGGGCAGCGGAGCCAGCATGTGCGCGATGTTGAGCCGACGCAGTTTTGCAACGAGCATGGGGTTCACCGCTCTGGATGGGCTGATGATGGGCCGTCGCTGCGGCGCGCTCGACCCGGGCGTCGTGTTGTATTTGATGCAGGAAAAAGGACTGACCGCGCAGGACGTCACATCGTTGCTCTATACGAAATCCGGCCTTCTCGGTGTGTCAGGCATCAGCAATGACATGGCCGCACTAGAAGCAATTGCCTCAGCCCAAGCACAGGAAGCGATCGACCTATTCTGTTATCGTGCAGCAGGTGAATTGGCCCGGCTCGCAACCGCCATTGGCGGGCTCGACGCCATCGTCTTTACCGCTGGGATCGGCGAAAATTCTGCCCTCGTGCGTCGTCGCATCTGCGATCATCTGCTCTGGATGGGTGTGGAGATCGACAGGCGCGCAAACGACAGACATGCCACCCGCATTGGCTCGCTGAATTCCGAAGTTGACGTCCTGGTCATCCCAACTGACGAAGAGATCATCGTCGCGCGGGCGACCCATGCATTGACCAGCGCCAAGTCTGCTCCTACGCGGCTTAAGCCCTGATCTGCATCAGCGCAGCACGGCACATCAAGGCTTACCCTGTCACAAAATGTACAGACAATCGCGCGACGACACCAATTCTGCCAATCACAGGACAGGAGAATACAATGGCGATGTCCATGACCCAGTTGGGCCAAGATCCGGCCTTTGAGCGTTTTCTTGGGGCACCGGTGGGCAAAGACCGAACAGGCACCAGCGTGTCTGTCCTGTCGATGCTTGCCCGACTAAACGTCGATCCGTGGATTGAGGCGTCTGATCTGGCCAAGATGCAAGAGGCCCCGGCACGGCAAAGACTGGTAGCGTTATTGGCCCGTTTCGAGGACGTGCCCACACTGCTACGCGATCAAGGTCGCGTTGCGTCGGGACTGCTGGCCTTTCTACCAAATCGCGCAAAAACCTCGGGACCCTCCGGAAATGGCTCGGTCGCTCAATCTGTGAAACTGCCAACCGGCGCGCCTGTCTATTGGATCATCGCAGCAGCCCTTTTTCTTGGCTGGATCGTATCGCTGGCACAAGGGAACTGAGATGCCGATACCTCCAAATATCAAGCGCCTCCGGGAGATGTCGGACATTGACGGGGGCGCGGCATGACACCCGACGACACACTATGGGATCTCGAAGAACGTTTCTGGACGGAAGGTGCTGACAGCGCCCGCCATATGACCGCAAAAGACGCCGTCTTTGTATTCCCCTACCCCGTCGGGATTCTGCGCGGCGATGCACTCTGGAGAGAGGCTGATGTCGCGCAGAGATGGCGCACGGTCGTGATGAGTGAGCGTCATATATCACGACAGGTCAACATTGCTGTTCTGGCGTACCTCGTGTCCGCAGAGCGGGGCGACCTGCCGATCTATGAGGCGCTTTGCACCTCGACCTACCTGAATGATGAAGGCACATGGTTGCGGCTGAGCCATCAGCAGACACCAACGGGATAAGAACAACGCCTAACAAGTAGTTGTCACCATTAGGTTCTGGTCCTTTTGTACAGTCTTTTGAAATTCCAGATTAGCAAGCTTCCCATCAACCCGGCGACTGCTCCCGAAGAGACTAGGCCCGCCAATTCCCCAACGATGTCTACCAACTCAGGCAATTGTGCCGCAAAAATGAATCCAAGCATCACATAAACTAGAACCCAGATAGCTTCTCCAGCCGCATCCCAAGCGGTAAATCGGAGCCAACCCAACTGTACCGTACCGGCCGCTAGGTTGACCCATGGTCCCAGTGGAGCAAACAGCCATGTGGAAAAGAAGACGCCGAGGCCGCCCCATTTGTGTATCGTGTTCTGTGCCCGAGCGATCAGCACGGCGCGTTTGCGATTGCGCCCAAGCTTTGCAATAGCGCGAGGCCCGCCCCAACGGCCGATCTGAAATCCGGTTTGATCCCCCAACAACGCAGCCCCATAAGCGGTAAGCAGCACGTGCCAAAGTACCAGATCGCCGGTCGCGGCGAACGCACCACCAGACAGCATAACTGCGAATGTAGGAATTGGGATGGCTAGGCAGGACAAAAATGCAGTGATTGCAATGACTGGCAAGCCGTAGCTCGAGACGAAACCAAAAAACATCTCAGTCATCGTCGCCCGCCTTAAATTTGGGGTCTATATACTTAACTAGCCAATCAAGGCACACTTGACTAAATCACATTTTGTTCCCACATCTTTGCGTGGTATGATAACGCAAGTCAGGAGGGGTAATCATGACGAATTCGACTGCGCCTACGACTGCTGCCGCTGTGGCAAATGCATTTCTGGACATTCAAGCCGAGGACCACGGGAGTTTCCCACGGATAGACCAGATGAAGCTATACAAGCTAGTTTATTATGCTCACGCTTGGTGGCTTGCGCAGCGCGACCAGAACCTTTTTGAGGAAGATATTCATGCATGGCCTTGGGGGCCTGTCGTGCCGTCTTTGTACGGGAAATTTATGAGCGCCGGACGTGGCCCGGTTTCTGGGCTTAGGGCTACTGAACTGGTTAGTTCTGGAATGAAAGTCTCGGTAAGAGAGCCTGATGCCCCAGACCAAGAAATCATGACATATCTGCGTTCAGTCTGGGATACCCACAAGAGTTTTTCAGGCGTTCAGCTTTCTAACGCCACGCACGCCCCCGGTGAACCATGGGCGATAGTGCGCGAACAATATGGGGACTTGGCGTCAAAACCACTTATACCTAACCCGATCATTCAAAGCGTGTTCAAGAAGAAACTTGAAGATCAACATGCCAGTGCCGCAGGATAAGTCTGCGCCGCTGGAGGTGTTTCCCCCATTGGAAACACCCGACATTCCTGACTCTGACAGTCAGACAGGACCAACTTATATTCCTGACGGCGCGCCAAATCAGGTTTTCAGAATAAACCTAAAATGGTTTTCCTATGGAACTGATGACAAGCCGCACGCTGCATCATTACTCTTGTCGTTGATGCTGGGTTTTCTGCTGCTGTGTGTTTTTACCGTTGGTTTGATCGTAGAACGGTCATGGATACCTGACGCGATCAAGATACTTGGCACCGCCTTTACGTTTACCGCTGGTGTTGCGATAGGCAAAGGCAGTGCTAAAAAGTAGGGTCAATCTATAATTCTGTTCATCTCATCAAAAAGATAAGGCGCGATGGACACTGTTTTCTGCTTCCTTGCCGCAGCCTTAAAGTGTTCAATATCGCTGCACATCTCCATCAATCCTTGAACGCGGCCTAGCTGGTGAATCAGCATGTTGCGCCCTTCGTCGTTAAGCCATTGGTGAAAGCGCGCACGTCTCTTGCCTTCATCCGTGATGTTCAGCTTATCAAGCTCTTTCTTAACGTATCCATTTTCCAGTGGGTCATAGACATACTTGTTGATGAACTTCCCGTAATATTGTGGGCGCTTTCCGTGGCTGGTGTCTGTGTCGTATAGGCGGTCTAGTTCTGCAAAGAACGCATCTGGGAACGTCTTGAGCCACTTTTGCAGACCTTCCGCGATATACTTGGATAGCAATAGGCGAAGGGCATCATGTGACCGATCAAGCTGGTAGCCGGTAGCTTCATCAACAAGCGCAACGATACCAACCTTAGCAAATGCCTCCATCAGTATTTCAGCTTGAAGCGCCAAATGCTCTTGTGACGGATGCAGTTCACCTTTTCGCCTAGCTGAAAGGAAAACACCGCAAATCTCAGGTAGCAATTCCGCTCGAATGCCGTTGGCAGGGGTGGCGCCAGCGTTTGTGCGGTACAAAACAGGCTTCTTTAGCGCCACTTCTAAGTCATTAGAAATAAAAGGTTTGTAGTTCTTAGCAGACAGAAAAGACGGAAGGTTGGCGCCACCCTCATTTTCTTTCATCCGCTTCCAATGCGACCCGCCCCGCTTGCTTCCAAATGCACGGTGAACTGCCCGCTCTGATAGGACACGGACGCCACCATCAAGAACCGCACAGTCAAGTTCAACATCTCCAATGGGTAGCTTGCCGCTGTAGATCGCGTCCAGAATATTGCTACTTCCGGCGCCCGCAACCATCTTGACAGCCACTTGCTCAAAAGTGCCGTCAAGGATCGGGTTTATGGTGTCTTTCTTGTCAGCCATTGATCAGCCCCTTGTATGTCAGCCGCTTGTCTACCATGCGGTCGATTGTCATTCCGATGAAATCCATGGTGCCGATCTGAGCCGTGTTGTGACGGAATGAGAATTCCTTCACATAGCGGTGCAGGTGCTTGGCGCTCATGTAGTGATAGATGCCGATGTAGCCGCGCTTAAGCAGGGACCAGAAGCTTTCAATGCCGTTGGTATGCGCCATGTCGCGGACGTATTCGCCAGCAGAGTGATTAATGGTAATGTGATCGTAGCCACGGGCTTTCAGGTTTATGTAGCCGCCGTGGGTATCGGTTACGATGGTCGCCCCTGCTTTGCAGTTTTCACGGACGAATTTCTCAAGGGTTGCTGCCTTGGTATTTTCGACCACAACGGCGCGAACCTGACCAGCCTCATCGCGGACGCCAACAACGGCGGTTTTGCCAACCGTGCCGCGACCAGCGCGAAGCTTGTCCTTAGCGTGTTTGTTCTTTTCGCGGCCACCGATATAGGTCTCATCAACTTGAACCTGACCATCCATGTGGTCGTCACGGTCTTTCAGCCATGTTTCACGGATGCGCTGCGCAAGGAACCAAGCGGTTTTTTGAGTGACGCCAAGTTCACGCGCCATCTGTGTGCTAGGGATTCCCTTGCGTGCGCTGGTGAGCATGAAAATAGCCAGAAGCCACTTTTGCAGTGGAAGGCGGCTTTCAGCCAAGACTGTGCCTGTGCGAACGCTGAAATGCTTCCGGCAGTCTTTGCAGCGGTAAGCCATCGGCTTGTGATCTTTGCACTCGGAAACATCAACGGAGCCACAATGGCCACAAACAGCCTCATCACCCCAACGCTTTGTCTCAAAGAACTTGCGCGCGGCTTCCTCGTTCGGGAACTTCTGGAAGAACTCAAAAGTGGAAAGCGTTTCAGGTTTCGACATGATTCAGGCTCCTTATGGAACCTTTGTAACTTAACTAGCCAATGTGCGCAAGTTATTTCTGGCTAGTTAAGTATATAGACCCCTTAAATTTGGCAATCGAGGCTTCGAGATCGCTGATCAGCGCCTGCAGGTCGCGGCTCTGGATTTCGGCGAGTTGGGCGAGGGTCACCCGTCTTCCGGTTCCATCGGCTGGAACTCCCAACGCGCCCGCAATTGCCTCAGGCGGAACTTGCCACGATCGCGATACATAGCGCGGCGTCATCCAAGCTTCGATCGGCTGATCCACGCGTCCGGCATCGGACCAGATCAATACCGACAATGTGAATTTGACAAGAAACACCACCGTAATCGCAAAAGTTGCGACAAAAGCCAGACTCAGCACAAGATGACGTTTCAAAATGTCCAGCAACTGAGTTTCCTTATCACTGACTCGGACCTTGGACCGACTGGACACTTGGTGCGTTGACGAAGCCATATCCATGTTGCGTCAGCAACGTGCCAGCATCGTCTCGCGCCCGCTCGAACCAATCGGGGCGGATTCTTAGTTTCTGGCACTCGTGTGCTCGACCATTCCGGCCCCCACATCTGTACCGCAGTGCATCCTGATAGGCAGCTAACCTCAGTCAGTCCAGCACCTGCCAGCCCCCGGTAATATTGTCCCAACCGCCGCGATCGCCGTTGCGATGCGTGCCGACAAAGGACACCCAATGGCAAACCCCGCAGCGCCCCCGGCTGAGCCCACCAAACGGCTCTCATTTCCCTCGGCCTACACAATCCTCTTCGCGCTGATCGTGATCATCGCGGCCCTGACATGGGTGATCCCGGCGGGCCAATTTGAACGCGTGGCCTCCGAGGCGCTTGGCAAGGAACTCCCCGTCGCGGGGACCTACGCGCTCACGGACGCCAACCCTCAGGGATTCTTCGATGTCATCCTCGCCCCCATCGCAGGCTTCTATGATCCCGGCAGCTATACCGCGAACGCGATCGACGTGGCGTTGTTCGTGCTGATGATCGGCGGCTTCATCGGCGTGGTCACCGCCACCGGGGCCATCGACGCAGGCATCAAACGCGCCATGACCCGGCTCAAGGGCCGCGAAAAGTGGATGATCCCGATCCTGATGGGTCTGTTCGCCATAGGAGGCACGACCGAAGGCATGGCCGAGGAAACACTGGCCTTTTACGTGCTGCTGACCCCCGTCATGATCGCCGCAGGCTATGACTCCATGACAGCAGTGGCGGTGATCTTGTTGGGCGCTGGCATCGGTGTACTTGGCTCGACCGTGAACGCGTTCTCCACCGTCATTGCATCGGACGCGGCGGGTGTCCCGTTTACCGACGGGCTGATGCTGCGCTTTGTCATCCTTGGCATCACTTTTGCGGCCACCGTGGCGTATGTCATGCGCTATGCCGCACGGGTCAAAGCCGATCCTTCCAAGTCGTTTGTCTATGATCTGAAGGCCGCGAACGAGGCGCATTTTGGCACGGCCGAGGCAGTCACCACGGACTTTACCGGTCTCCATAAAATCGTCCTGCTGCTTTTTGGGGCAACGTTCGCCGTCATGATCTGGGGCGTGTCCCTGGGCGGATGGTGGATGGCCGAGATGAGCGGGCTGTTCCTGTTCGCCGGCATCGCCATCGGCCTGATCGGGCGCTTGGGCGAAAAGGGCGTGGTCGAGGCCTTTGTCGGCGGCGCGCGTGACCTTCTGGGCGTGGCGCTGATCATCGGCTTGGCGCGCGGCATAGTCGTGATCATGGATGCGGGCCACATGACCGACACCATCCTGCATTGGGCTGAAGGCACCGTGGCTGGCCTTAACGACGTCGTCTTTATCAACGTGATGTACTGGATCCAGGTGGTGATGGCCTTCTTCGTGCCCTCCACCTCCGGCCTGGCCGTTCTGTCGATGCCGATCCTCGCGCCGGTTGGCGACTTTGCCGGGGTCGAGCGCCGCCTGATTGTCACAGCATTCCAATCTGCGACCGGCGTCGTCAACCTCGTCACTCCCACCTCCGCCGTGGTCATGGGCGGGCTCGCCATTGCCCGCGTTCCTTACGAGCGCTGGCTGCGCTTTGTCTGGCCCGTGCTGCTGGGCCTCACCGTCATCATCATGGCCGCCCTGAGCCTTGGCGTGCTTTTGCAAGGAACCCCATCATGACCATCACCTATGGCGTCCATTCCGAAGCGGGCAAGCTGCGGCGCGTTCTGGTGCATAAACCCGGTGCCGCGATGGCGCGGCTGACACCCGCCAACTGCGCCGAGCTGCTGTTTGATGATGTGATCTGGGTCAAACAGGCGCGGATCGAGCACATGACCTTCGTTGATGCGATGCGCAATCGCGGGGTCGAGGTCGTGTTCCTGCGCCAACTTTTCGCCGAAACATTGGCTGACATGGAAGCCCGCCGTTGGCTGCTGGAGGCGCGGATCACCGACAATACGGTAGGCATTGGCCTTGCTGAGGATCTTATGGCCCATCTGATGGAAATCCCCGCCGATCTGCTATCCACTATTCTAATCGGCGGAATGAGCAGGGCAGAGCTACCGATTGCCGCCAAGGGCGTACTGGCCCCCATGCTGGAACCTGCGGATTTCATCCTGCCCCCCTTGCCCAACCACATCTTCACCCGCGATACGACCTGCTGGATCTACGGCGGCGTGACCCTGAACCCGATGCACTGGCCTGCGCGTCGATTGGAGACGCTGAATCTCGCCGCGATCTACCGGTTTCATCCGGATTTCAAGGATGCCGGGTTTTCCATCTGGTGGGGTGATCCGAAACAGGACCACGGGCCTGCCACAGTCGAGGGTGGCGACGTCATGCCGATCGGCAATGGCACTGTCCTTATTGGCATGGGAGAGCGGACCACGCCTCAGGCTGTGGGCCAGATCGCGCGTGGGCTTTTTGCAGGCGGCGGAGCAACCCGCGTCATAGCCTGCCAGTTCCCCAAATCCCGCAGCGCGATGCACTTAGATACGGTCTTCACCTTCTGTGACCGTGATCTGGTCACGGTCTTTTCCGAAGTAACAGATGCAATCCGCTGCACAAGCCTGCGCCAAACGGACCACAAAACCATTGCAGTTGAGGTTGAAACCAAACCCTTCCTCGATGTGGTCGCGGATGCTTTGAACATCAAGAAACTTCGCACCGTGCCAACAGGCGGCGACGCCTACGAAGCCGCACGCGAACAATGGGACGATGCCAACAATCTGCTCTGCCTCGAGCCGGGCGTTGTCGTCGGCTACGAGCGCAACGTCTTCTCAAACACCCTCCTGCGCAAAGCGGGCGTCGAGGTCATCACGATCCCCGGATCGGAACTTGGGCGTGGACGCGGTGGATCACATTGCATGACCTGCCCCCTGATCCGCGACGCCATTTAAAGGAATAACAAATGCCACAGAACCTTCGCGGACGCAGTTTCATTAAGCTGCTCGATTTCACCCCGGACCAAATTCGGCAGCTGTTGCAACTCGCAGCCTCCCTCAAAATGGCCAAGGCAGGCGGATATGAACGACCCATGCTCGAAGGCAAGAACATCGCCCTGATCTTTGAAAAAGACAGCACCCGCACCCGCAGCGGTTTTGAAGTCGCAGCCTATGATCAAGGCGCGCATGTCACCTATCTGGGTCCATCCGGCAGCCATATCGGCCACAAGGAAACGATGAAAGACACCGCCCGCGTTCTTGGCCGCTTCTATGACGGGATCGAGTATCGCGGTTTTGGCCAAAAGGATGCAGAGGTGCTGGCGGCATTTTCCGGCGTGCCGGTTTTCAACGGGCTGACGGATGAGTTTCACCCCACCCAGATCCTCGCCGACCTGATGACCATGAAGGAATTCACGCACAAGCATCTTTCAGATATCGCATTTTGCTTCATGGGGGATGCAGGCAATAACATGGGCTCAAGCCTGATGGTCGGCGCGGCCCTGATTGGTATGGATATCCGTCTGTGTGGCCCACAAAGCTGCTGGCCCGATGCAGACCTTGTCACGCAGTGTCGCACCATCGCCGAGACCACGGGCGCGCGGATCACGCTGAGCGAGAAGCATGCAGAAGGGTTGGAAGGGGCCGATTTCGTCTACACCGATGTCTGGGTCTCGATGGGCGAAACTGATGACGTCTGGGAAGCGCGTATCGCGCTGCTACAGCCTTACCGCGTGACAACCGAGGTGATGGAAAAAACCAAGAACCCTTACGCCAAATTCATGCATTGCCTGCCCGCCTTTCATAACCGCGACACCGAAGTCGGCGAAGCGACGTTTCAAAAGTTCGGGATCGATTGCATGGAAGTGACCGAAGAGGTGTTTGAAAGCGCCGCCTCTGTCGTATTCGATCAGGCAGAAAACCGGATGCATACGATCAAGGCGGTCCTCGTTGCCACAATGGGGGCCTGACATGCGCATCGTTGTGGCCCTTGGCGGAAATGCATTATTGCGCAGAGGTGAGCCGCTGACCGCAGCCGTTCAGCGGACAAACGTAAGGCTTGCGGCACTTGCGCTTGCTGATCTGGCGCGTGACCATGAAATCATCGTGGCCCATGGCAACGGACCGCAGGTTGGTTTGCTGGCTCTCCAAGGTGCGTCCTATGATCCACAAAAGCCATGGCCGCTGGATGTGCTGGGCGCTGAGACAGACGGCATGATTGGCTACTTGATCGAACAGGAATTGATGAACGCGCTCCCAAAAGGTTCGCGCTGTGCAACCCTCCTCAGCCGTGTAGAGGTGGACCCGAAAGACCCCGCCTTTGGCGCCCCCAGCAAGCCCATCGGTCCTGTCTATACGGAAAAAGAAGCCGCGTTGGCTGCAAGCAATCACGGCTGGCAGATGGTGCAAGAGGCAACCGGCGGCATGCGCCGGATCGTTCCCTCACCCATGCCCCTTCGCATCATCGGTTTGGACGCCATAAAGGTTCTTTTGGACGCTGAGCATATCGTCATCTGCGCGGGCGGTGGAGGCATTCCCGTCATTCGAAACACGAGCGGTGACATGGAGGGCGTCGAGGCGGTCATCGACAAGGACCGAACGTCAGCTCTTCTGGCCCTCGGCCTCAACGCAGACGCGCTTTTGCTGCTGACTGACGTACCAGCCGTCTACCGAGATTTTGGCGCTCCCAATCAGACCGCCATCAGCGAGATAACGCCATCAAAACTTGGCAACCTAGACCTTCCACCCGGGTCGATGGGTCCAAAGGTTGCCGCTGCGGTGGCTTTCACAACCGCCAGTGGCAAACTCGCTGGAATAGGACAACTGACAGATGCCCGCGCCATCATCGAGGGCCGTGCGGGGACACGCATTCCAGAAGAAAAGCCCAAAGCGCGGCAAGGCGCGACAGATGAAACTTTTGCAGAGCAACAAGGCGTATCTGACCTTCGAGGCAAGCAGTGAAACTCACGCCCTTCCCAACAACCCTCAAAAACGGCGCGTCCGTGCTCGTGAGGAAAGTGACATCGACAGATCGCCACCTATTGGAGATTGGTTTCGCGCATTTGTCCGATCGTGCGAGATATTTTCGGTTTCTGGGGGCGCTTCATTCCGCCATTTCTGTGCGTGTTCTTAAGTCAACGGCAGACAACCGCGAAACACTGGGTGGAGCCGCCCGGGCAATCATCAACCGGACGTCGGCTAAACTCCGCCAGTTTGTGAGCTTCCACCCGAAATTATCGGAAATCAATGCCCCAGACCAACCTGCATCAGTGTGGGAGAACGAGGGCGGCGCGATAGTCTCCAGTGTTCGCCGAACTTAGGTGAACGTGTAACCAGTCCAAGTGATCCAGAGACACGTGGGACAGACTGTTCCCATGTCCCCCGTCCCGCGTGTTTCTTCTCAAAGGACCGTCCGTGAAAGGACAAGCTAATGACACCCGAAACCAATAAATCGGCCAACGTTGCCGACAAGATGAAAACCGTGAAGACCGCATGGGACAAAGCCCCGTCTGGTCCGAAAAAAGACGCGGCGCACAAACACTATCAGGCAGCTGAAAAGGCGCACACGGCAAAGAACGATGCGGACACCCACAAAGAACTCGACGCCGCAACCAAAGCACTCGCGTGACACTGACCGCCTGAGTTAAATGCGCGGTCGCCTTGCGACCCTTGCTCGGCGACCGCGTTTGATCTTTTTTCAATTCGATCCTTCAAACAGATTTCCAACCAAAACGGACCAAAGGATAGTCAAATGCACCTCAGATCCATTCTTCTTGTAACGTTCCTTTTTGGCCTCGCTGGATGTCTCGGAAACGATACAGAACGGGGCATCGCCGGTGCAGCGGGCGGTGCTGTGATTTCCGGTGCGACGGGCGGAAGCCCTGTGACAGGAGCTGTTATTGGCGGCGCTGCGGGATACTTTTGCAGAGACCTGAATGTGCCCGGCTGCCGGAACGAATAGAGAGTTAGAGCTCCTTGGCGTCAGCGCTTGAGCCACTTTCCTTCGGACACGAATGACAAAAGAAAACTGAAAGGAAGACCCTAATGAGCCGCAATTTCTTGTTCGTTTTGATTGGAGGTCTCGCCGTCGTCGCCCTTGCTGCAATCTATTTTTACTATCGTGAAAGCCAAAGCGGTGTCGATATCCAGATCAACGAGCAGGGCATTTCCATCGATGGAAACTGACTTCTATCATCAGTCCACATCGAATTCGAACCGCATAACGATACTGACCGTTTGGGTCGATGAGTGGCCGCATACTGCACAACAGTTTAGGAAACGCTATGTCACTTGGTACAATCCTGATCATCATTCTTGTCATTTTTCTGCTTGGTGGATTTAGCGGACGTTTTGGTGGCTATGGCTACGGCTATGGTCATGCAGGGACCGGTGTGCTTGGCACCGTGCTGATCATCGTGCTTATTCTAGTGCTACTTGGTCGCATCTGATCCCTGCCCACTTAAACCGTCACTTTATTAAAGGAGCGGCCCAACCTGATCCAGATAGGTCATCTCAAAGTCCGCAAATTCAACCAGCCGATCATAGTCATCAAACGTGACAAAACCATCGCGGAATGTGACTAGTCCCTTTTCTCGCAATTGTCGAAGCACCCGATTGACGTGGACGGCACTTAACCCAATGGCATCGGCCAAAAGATACTGTGTCAGAGGACAGGCGTATCCCGCCCTGCTTCCCAAGCCGACAAGGGACAATCTGGCCCCAAGTTCGAGCAGAAAATGCGCCATGCGTTCAGCCGCATCGCGACGCCCGATACCGACCAGATGCTCAACCACCATCGCCTCGTCGCGGGACGCCGCCCAAAAGACCGCTGTCGCCAGCCGCGGCGTGTGCGAAAACGCCTCCAGAAGGTCAGCGACATGCACTTCCGTCACTTCGATATCAGTGACAGGCTCGATGCAATGATCCGAGATGTGCAAAAGCACACTCCGTAGCCCAAGAAAATCGCCTGGTATCTGGAAATCAACAATCTGCCGCTGCCCATCGTGAAGCAGTTTGTAGGAACAAGCCCACCCAGAATTGAGAATGTATGCGGCATGATCCGTTTGGCCCTGATGCACCAGATCGCGCCCAGCGGCAAAGGTACGGCGGCGCTTGTGCAAACCTTCCAGGATGGACAGTTCAGCCTCTGATAGGGCTACAAAAGCGCCCAGTTTGAGTGCAAGCGGCTTGTTCGGCATCATGGGCTCCTTTCCACGCAAAATGCTGGTTACCTATCAAAGAGAAATCCGCCGCGACTGACACGGATCAGCCCAAAGAGAAGTGATCTTTGAAACACTGCAGTTATCGCCGCACAGGTTCGCTGCGCGCGTGCAACAATCCTGAAAGGCAAACACAGTATGTCCGACCATAACACGAGTGCTGGTGTGGCCGCCTTATCAATCTGCGAAGCGCTGCTTCTCGCGCTGAATGATGCAAAGGTCCTACCGGAAAACGAGATTATGGGTGTTCTCAAGGATGCCGCCGCCACACATGAAAATGCGGGAGGGTCCGACATAGAGATCGAGGAACATAACGCGGTCGCTACGCTGATCAACAAAATCATCGCTGGCGGAAATTCCGTCCGCAGAAGTTAATTGAAGCGTTCCAGCCCTTTCCGGCAGGGAGGCGGCTCAAACGGATTGGTGTCGCCCTCGCACAGTCCTTGGCCACCGCCGTTTTGGGCCAACACTCACTCATCCTCAGTCGCGTTTATTACCTGAAATGATCGCAGTTTCACAAAGGAACATCGATTGTCTGAACTCATTGTCGTTGCATATGACATCACCAGCAAACCTGAGTCCACGCGTCAGAAACTCCTTTGAGTGACCCACGCATTTCCCGCAGCACAGTGCCATCCCTTCACTTCAGGTCAACATATGCGCGCCTATGACCCACATCATGAGTTCTCATTCCCTAACCTTGATTGTCCCAGACCGACCTTCGTGCAGCTCAAGATATCGTCGTCGTCATCGCCAAATCTCTACCACAATCGCCTGTATTCTTGTTCCTATTGGGCGATGACTTCAGCCAACAGCTACCCCGAAAATCGTACCCACAACAGCAGTCGCCGCCATGGCAAGCGCGCCCCAGAATGTCACGCGTACTGCTCCCTTGATGATCCCGGCCCCACCTGTCGATGCGCCAAGACCCCCTAGGACGGCCAACGCGAAAAGCGTTGTCACAGCAACCACCAGCGTGATCTGCGCCGTTGGCGACAGCGCAGCCACGACCAACGGCACAACCGCCCCAATGCTGAAGGTCGCCGCTGAAACGAGGGCTGCTTGAATGGGATGTGCTACGACTGTCTCTGATATCCCAAGTTCATCGCGCACATGCGCGCCCAATGCATCCTTCTTGGTCAGTTGAACAGCGACCTGGCGTGCGAGCGCTTCATCGAGCCCGCGCGCGAGATAAATACTGGTCAGTTCGTTGAGTTCCTCCTCAGGAGTTTCCGCTAACTCCTTCGTTTCGCGCGCGATATCTGCCTGCTCCGCATCGGTTTGCGAACTGACCGAGACATATTCTCCCGCCGCCATGGACATGGCACCCGCCACAAGCCCCGCAAGTCCAGCGATCAGAATTTCGGGGCGTCCCGACCCTGCGGCGGCCACGCCGACTACAAGGCTTGCGGTTGAGACGAGACCGTCATTTGCGCCAAGGACCGCTGCCCGCAGCCAGCCGATCCGGTGCACCATATGGGTTTCCGAGTGTGTCAAGCGGCTCATGAACCTTTACCTTTTCGTTCAGTTTGATTTGGAAATTTGTTGATCGAGTCCCAAAATACCCTCTGACGGCTGCTCCTAAAACAGGCGACCAACGGCTTTGCTTTGAATGCCAGTTCTTTCATCGCGCACCAGAAACAGCGCATCCAGTCCACGTTGCTCGGCCAGCGTCGCCCCTGCATCAACCCCAAGAACCATCAGCGCAGTGGCCCATCCATCGGCTTCGGCACAGGTCTGCGCGATTACGGTCACCGAGGCGGGCGGCGCAAGGAGCGGCGCACCACGCGAAGGGTCCATGGTATGGGACAGGCGGCGGCCCTTCACCTCGACCCAATGGCGGTAATCGCCTGATGTGGCCACAGCGGCGTTGTGCAATGCAAGAACCGAATGCGGCGCGCGGCGTGCGGGGTCAGGCGCTTCAACGGCAATGGTCCATGGCGCGCCATCAGGCCGCAAACCCACCCCGCGCATTTCACCGTCGATTCCGACCAGAGCCGCCGGAATACCGAGCGCAATCAACGTATCAGCCAGACGGTCAACCCCATATCCCTTGGCGATCCCGTTCAAATCCAGCGCAATATCGGCGGTCTTGCGAACGCGGCCGCCAGCAACATCAATCTCAAGCGCAGTCTCAACCCGACGACGCGCCATCGCAGCACGGATGTGCGTAGGGTCGGCTTCATCCGCACCGAAACCCCAAGCCGCCACCGCATCACCAAGCTCCATGTCAAACGCTCCGCCAGAGGCCAGCCCTACATCGCGCCCCAGCACCAGGACATCTAGCAACCGCGCCGGGACCGCCTGCCAAACCCCGACGGGTGCCGCATTCAGGCGCATCAGGTCGCTGTCGGGTTTCCATGTGGACACCTGTGCATCCACTTCATCGACCGCAGTCTGCAAGGCCACCTGCACAGGCTCTGGGTCAAAGCCTGTTTCCACATGAAAAAGCGCCGTCCAACGTGTGCCCATTGTGGGCCCATGCAGCGCGTGGCGTGTTGGATCAGTAGACATCTTCGACATAACGTCCCTCCGCCCTCAAAGCCTGTGGCGTCAAACCCATCGGTTTCAGAATATCAGCCAGCGCATCTGTTACACCGGCCGCCATGCCGCGCCCGCCGCAGACCATGATGCGTGCCCCGTCTCGGATCAGGCGGGCCACTTCTGCACCCTCGGCACGCAGCGTGTCCTGCACATAGCTTGGGTTGGCCGCGCGCGACACCGCGGTGTCCAGACGGGTCAGACGACCCTCCGCCTGCCAATCCGACAGGTCTTGCCCGTAGAGAAAGTCATTCTCTGGATGACGCATGCCAAAAAACAGGTGAATCGGACGATGCCGTTTGTTGTCCCGTATGAACCCCGCCAATGGGCCGATACCCGTGCCGGCACCGATCAGTATCAGAGGCGCACGGCCCTTGCCCGGTTTGAAGCCAGGATTGCGCCGGATATATCCATTGGCTGTATCGCCCGGGGCAAGCTGGGTCAGTTGCGCAGAACACAGCCCGCTTGGCTGGCGCTTCACAACGATCTCGACGAACCCGTCGCGCCGGTCAGAAGCCAGCGAATAGAGCCGAGGGATTGCGGAGCCCTCCGGCACGATGCCAATCAGGTCACCTGCCTCGAACTTGGCAAAGCCCTGCCCTGTGAGTTTTTGCCAAAGTGAAACACGCGGCAAGGCAAAGCGCAGGATTGCGGTAGGTGCTTGCATTTCCGCCCCGTAGTCGCGGCGCGAAATCAAGGTCAGCGTCTCAGTTGCAGGCACAACGGGTTGGTGCGCCAGTTCGAGGTCAATGCCAAGAGCCTGACCCAGCAGACGCCCCCAACGCGCGAAATCCTGTGGCGACTGGCGGTCAATCGTGTCGAAGGGCAAGAGCATGTCCCAACCCTGCGTTTCAGCCATTGCCGCGACCCTTTGAGCGTAGCCGCAATACTCCGGATAGCTGCGATCGCCAAATCCGAGCACTGTAATCGGTACCGTCGGCACGGGTGCCAAAGCTTTCAGGCGATCAAGGAACCCTTTGGCGGTTTCCGGCGCGTCGCCGTCACCATAAGTTGCCGCAAGGATCACAAACCGCTGTGCCTTGGCGTGGTGCGCCAGATCAAACCCGGACATTGGCCCGACATGGACTGTTTGCCCCGCCGCACTCAGTGCCTGATGAAGCGTCGCCGCAAAGCCCCAAGTGCTGCCCCCTTCGCTGCCAACCAGCAGGATCGTTTCGGCCTTGGCGGCCGGCAGGTTGCCGGGAATGCGCGGTCTGCTGCGTCGTCCTGCCAGCCAGACAAGGACACCCGTGACCCCCAACACTGGTACGCCCAGTGCCATCAGTCCTAGGAGGATCCCAAGAAAGGCCGCCCCCTGACCGGTATGCAGCATGTAGATCGTTTCCGACACATTTTCCCAACCGGTCAGATCGGTCCAGCCCAACGCCGCACCTGTCCCCTGATCCAGATATCCTGTGCCCTGATCCGTCTTCAGGGTGAAGACGTCGCTGGCATCGCCCGGATAGGGAAAGTTCAGTTCGCGCAGTTCGGCCACAGGGGTCTGTCCCAGCAGGTCGATGGACACGATCGAAAAGCCTGTCTCACCGCTGACAGCGTTCAGAAAGGCTGGTGCGGATGCCGCGATGGGAAGCAGGTCGAAGGTCGAGGCCGACATCCAAAGCGCCGTCATCGACGACAAGGCAAGGCCCAGAATCGCGACGCGCGCAATCTCCACATGCAACCTGCCAGACAATGGGCCACGCAAAGGTGAGAACCAGCGCTGCCAGCCACCGGCACGGCGCGCAACAAGGACAGACCCCGAAACGGAAAGGATCATCATCGCCGCCGCACCAAGGGCCATTGCGATCCGTCCGCCATCACCCAGAAAAAGCGACCGGTGCAGGTTGGTCAGCCATCGCTCGACCTGATTGGGGTCGGCAGACCCAACGCCTTCGCCCGTCGCAGGATCAATCACCGCCGCCCCCGGTGTGCCATCGACAAACCAGTAGGCTGTGATCTGACCTGACGGAGACCGCCGGATCTGTTCGACCCCTGGATAGGCGGTCTGGATGCGAGCCGCGAGCGTTGCCACTCTCATCTCGGATTGAGCTTGCGGCGCGGTCAGGCGCTCTGCCGCCGGAAAGACCGAAAGAGCGGCCCCACTGAGGGTCAGGACAATGAGAAGGGCTGCGGCCAGAAGACCCGGCCAACGGTGCAAAGCGCGGATCATCGCCGGGCCTCCTTACATGTCGTAGGTGAAATCAGCGATGTAGCGGCGCCCTGTGATCGGCGTGCCTGCACCGCCTGTCGTCAGGGGCACCGCGACCTAGTTCGGGCCGTCGCGCATGTCCTCGACGGCGGCGTCGATATGAAGAGTATAGCCCGCATCAAACAGCGCATCAGCCAGATCAAGCGTGATTTCAAGCGTCCGTCCGGCCCCGACACTGGCCCCGGTGATCCCATTGATTTGTGCGGTGTCACCGGCGGTGGCCCGGTACCACTCGCTCAGGTGTTCATAGTATTTCGACTTGCCGCCAGCCATCCAGAGGCTGCCAGCGTAGGCCCCCGCGGCATCAGTGACATAAAGCGCAAGATAGGCCCCATCGCCTCCGTAATTGTTCATCGTCGTGGTCAAGGTCACCGGACGCGCCATTGCGAGTCCGGGGAGCGTGAGCGCCGTGGTCAGCGCCAGTGTTGCAAGAAGTGATTTCATGGGGAATGTGCCTTTCTAAGGACATGGGAATGTAAGGATAAGCGTCAATTCATTTGAACGACTGGCGGAGTGCCATTGCCGAACAGGCCATTGTGCGGCGGAGGGGTGGTGCCTGCGGGTGCTGCATTGCGGGCGCTGTTGCCGCAATCATCGTCATCATCTTCATCTTCATCGTCGTCGCAGTCATCTTCATCGTCGTCGTCTTCATACCGCGCGCCATTGTGATATTCGCGGTCGTCATCATCATCGCTGCTGGCAAAAATCAGCGGCATGGCGTCCTGATCGGCTTCGAGAACTGCTGCGAAAGATAGAAATTCGCTATTGCTTGTGCGCATCGCGCTCCAGGCCGGTGCGGTGATGGCTGCGGACAGCGCGGTTGTTGCTGCAAGAAGGGCGAGTGTCTTTTTCATGGTCATGTCTCCGTTTGTGTGCTGAGAACAATCTGGAGACACCACCTGAGGTCTTCCTGACGTGACACGGTTTTTTGCTTCAGCTTGCCGTCAGAAAGACGTCAGAACGACGCCGGAAAGAAAAAAGGCCCCACCGAAGATGGCGGGGCCAGGGAAGCGTCGAAGGGACATTCGACGCGGGGGAACGTTCAGGAGATATCGCCGGGCTCTGGCGCGCGCTTGTCACCGGTGACCATGGACCGTGCGAGGTTTTCCTTGTGGTGGAAAGAGGTCAGCACAACTCCGCCGACATGGACTGCAATCAACAAAAGCATGAGGTTGGCCAGCACCTCATGTGCCTCTTCGACGGCTTCCGACCCGCCTCCGCCATACCCTTCGTCGACGCCATCGGCATAGGCCGGAGAGACAATCTGTGGCAGGTCAGGCAGCATCGCAATGCGGTCCTCATCTTCGAGCAGCCACCCCGTAAAGGCGGTGCCGGCCAGTGTCAGGAGCAAGGCAACGGTCATTGCGGCACCCGCAGGGTTGTGGCCAAGATACCGATGCTCCTGGCCGCGTACGACATCCCCGATATAGCTGACCGTTTCTGACGGCCCTCGCAGGAATTGTGCAAAACGGGCATATTTGCTGCCAGCAAAGCCCCAGATCACCCGGAACGCAATCAGTCCGGCGACAATGTAACCCGCGATCTCGTGCACCGTGCCAAGCTCCTCGGCGCTCAGATAGGCCACGACAAACGTAACAACCAAGCTCCAGTGAAAGACCCGGACCAGAGGATCCCAGACACGAACCTTGGCTATAGATCTTTGCGCGGCAGAAGGCGCATCATGTGCAGAGGTCTCAGTCATCGTCGTCATCCTCGTATTCAAATTCGATCATTTGAAGGGTCTGCGGATGAACGGTTACTTCGATCCGGCGCCCCTGTGCATCGCGGCCATCAATTTCGTAACAGCCATCATCGATCTTGATCCGACGCACGGTCCAACCGTTGTCCAGTGCCATCTGCGCCACCGCTTCGCGTGGCTGCCAGTCGGCCATGGGGACAAAACAGTCATCATCGTCGGCAATCGCAGCGCCCGCTGAAAGAGTCGCGAAAACTGCGAGCATTGTCAGTGTCTTCTTCATGCGGCAAACTCCGGATTGCGGCCAACTTCACCAGACCATGCGCCAGCAACCTGACAGGTTCCTGAAGCTCACGGGCTGATCTGCGTCAGCCTCGCGTAAGCTGGAGTGTTCAAGACGGCATGAGACCCAAAGGAGCCCGACACCCATGCGTATCCTGCTTATCGAGGATGACACCGTTCTGGGAGAAGCCGTGCGCGACCAGATCGCCGCCGACGGCCACTCCGTGGACTGGGTCACACGGCTTGACGCGGCGGGGGATGCAATGGCGGTTGCCGCCTATGATCTGCTGCTGCTTGACCTCATGCTACCCGATGGTCGCGGCATT
This sequence comes from Marivita sp., assembly GCF_051251565.1. Taxonomy (GTDB): domain Bacteria; phylum Pseudomonadota; class Alphaproteobacteria; order Rhodobacterales; family Rhodobacteraceae; genus Marivita. The sequence goes on from NZ_JBPOFB010000014.1 coordinate 55,440, forward strand.
GGCTTTCTGAAGACGATCAGAAATCTGAGGGACGTGACGCCGGTGATCATCCTGACTGCCCTTGACCAGATTTCAGACCGGATCGAAGGGTTGAATGCGGGGGCTGACGATTATCTGGTCAAACCGTTCGACCTGTCGGAACTCATCGCCCGGATCGGATCGGTCGCGCGCAGGTATAGCGGCAATCCAAACCCGATCATCACCCATGGCGCGTTGGACATAGACCTTGCCTCGCGCCGCATCCACCGGGACGGAAAAGCAGTCCAGCTGACCGCGCGCGAATGGGCGCTGTTCGATGCGTTTCTGGCGCGTCCCGGTCAGCTGCTGTCGAAAACACAGCTTGAAGACAAGCTCTATGCCCACGGGGCCGAAATCGAAAGCAACACAATCGAAGTCCATGTTAGCCGCCTGCGCAAGAAACTTGGGGCTGACGTGATCCAGACCGAACGCGGCATGGGCTATCGTCTGGGCCCTTCATGAGACTGCCACGGAGCCTCCAGGCCCGTTTGGGGCTGTCCTTGGGTATCGGGCTGACGCTTCTGTGGATCGGGACAGCCACAGTAACGGCATTAAACCTGCGCCACGAAATGGACGAGATCTTCGACTCCGCCCTTCAGGAAACGGCGCAGCGCCTTCTTCCACTTGCCGTACAAGAGATTGTCGGCCGCGAAGATGACGGTGTGAGCCAACGCCTTGGCGCAATCCGCGAACATACCGAGTTTTTTACTTACATCGTACGGGACTCGCAGGGGCGCATCCTGCTGCAATCGCATGCCGCCGATCCGGAAATATTTCCTTCCTATGACGGAACGGGCTTCCGTCAGACCGCAACCCACAGGCTTTACAACGAGGACGCCTTGCAGGGCAGTGTGCGCATTTCGGTGGCCGAACTGCTGGACCACCGCGCCACGGTCGCACGGGAAATCCAGATGGGGCTGGGCCTGCCGCTTCTGGTCGTGATCCCCCTGGCTCTCCTCGCCATTTTCCTTGCCGTGCGGGCCAGCTTTGGTCCTGTGCGGCGTTTCCGCGAAGGGCTTGATGCACGCGATGCACGCGACCTGTCGCCCGTTCGGGTAGATGACATCCCACTGGAAATTGCCCCTGTCGCAGCAACTCTGAATGAACTTTTGGGCCGCCTGAAGGGCGTATTCGACGCCGAACGCAGCTTTGCCGCCAATGCCGCACATGAATTGCGAACACCCCTCGCCGGAGCCATCGCGCAGGCGCAGCGGCTTCAGTCAGAAACTGGTGACGCGGCTGCGGCTGCGCGAGCGGCTGACATCGAGTCCACTCTAAAGAGGCTCACGCGCCTGTCGGAACGCCTGATGCAACTTGCCCGCGCCGAAGGAGGCCGCCTACGGCTGGACGAAACCTCGGATCTGCGCGGCATTGCGCGGATTATTGTGAACGGGATAGAGCGCACCATATCGCCGGGCCGCATCGTGCTGACGCTTCCCGACGGACCGGTCGTTTCAGATCTGGACCCGGATGCCTTTGGTATCCTGTGTGGCAACCTGATCGAAAATGCGATCCGGCATGGCGCGGAAACAGCACCCATTGACGTTTCGCTGTCACCAGATGGCACATTGCGCGTGGCAAACGCAGGGCCCGTCGTGCCGCAAGAGAAACTGGAGAACCTGACCACCCGTTTTGAACGTGCAGGTCCGAACACCACCGGAAGCGGCCTTGGCCTTGCGATTGTTGCGGCGATTGCGGAACGGATCGGAAGTCCACTCATCCTCAATTCCCCTCGCGCGGGCAATAAGGATGGTTTCGAAGTGTGCATCAAGCTTCCGAAGGCTGGTTCGAGCCGTTAGCGCTCAGCGATCCCGAGGTGTCCAGTCCTTCTCGGACTCAGCTTTTTGCCGCCGCAATCGCAGCGCCAAGCCTAGCGCGACGCCGACCCCGATTGCGATGGTCAGATCCGCAAACACGGTCAGCACCAGTTGTCGCGTTGCCCTTAAATCTGAGACGAGACGCTTTCGGCAGGGAGTGGGCAAAAGCTGGTGGTCAAGCGGCCCGCTTTGAGACACCTAGCCTGCCGTCAAGGACAGCAGCCCGCGTAACAGCAACGTGATGCGCGCCCCGTGGTGACCATCTCATGCGCCGACGTTTGCCCATGCGGGTGTTGCCGATGTCATCAACACAGGCCTCTGCTCGGGACGATGAAACAGCGAGGCCAGTTCGGTGTCGATGGCCGTAATCAACGAGCGCGTCGAAGTTGTTCGCAAGGTAGGAATAAAGGTCCTGGCACCGAGCTCTGACGCGCTTGGCCGCTTCTCGTGATTCTCGGCTTTCGGCGTGCAGACGATCGCAGTCGATCTGAAGAACTTTGAGGATTGTCGCGGCGGTCATCACTTTGCCGTGCCAAAGGTACCAACGCAATGTATCGGCAGGTCGCTCGAAGAGGAGCGGCAACCCTAAGAATTCCTTCGATTGCAGAAGCCCCCGCACCGCATTTTCGATGTGCTTGACCCGCATCGAGATATGCCACCAGTCCAGTATGTGGGTGACTGGACCTCGAACGGCACGCCTCACCAAATTCGGCAGAGCAGGTTCGCCTGATGAAATCACGGTCACTTTGCTCTGACCGTCCCAGCCCTGCGCGATCAAGTCATGTCGGAGCTGCTTTGCAGGAGAAGTGGCGGCTTGCTGCACGAGGCCAAACCGCCGGCTCATATTGGGACTTTCAACCTTGCCGACCACGACATCCAGATGGCGTTTCTGGTATTCAGGCCGACATCGTATGTGCGCACCATCGAGGAAAACGGTCAGTGGTGAGCGCGGCGCGATTGTATCCGCGTCTCCTTGGCTTGCGTCGTCGTGACCTAGCTCGTCGGCGACGCGACACAAGCGATTTCGAACGGTCGTGTTCGACTGCGCCGAACAGGGCAGGAACATTTCGATCAATCGAGCGGCTTCCCGAAACGAGTGCCTGGCCCCCAATTCAGCCTGCAGGCGCCGAAGTTCGGGAGTCGCATGGTCAGAGAACAGTCCGGCAAGTGGTGATTGCGGTCCAGCTTTCGCGATCCCAGCCGGTTGGCACAAGCAGCGTCGAAGCCTTGGCCACTTCACCCGAATTCGCCCCAAAAGAGTGTCGAGAATACGGCCTCGATCATCATGGATCGCGCGGTGTTTGCCACAGCCATCGCATTTCCGGCGAGCCTCTATTGCTTCACCGACCTGATCTTGCACAATCGCTTCCTGCAAGCGTCTCAACAAGGTCTTTGCGTCGTCGAGGAGAAGGCCCACATTCTCGGAACCAAACTCATCCGGCGCACGGCGAAGTCAACCGATATTGCGCCTCTTGGTTTCTCCATCGTCAAACGTCGTCTCGACAAAAATGCTTACATCCATGGTGGGTCCCGCTTTGTTCCGAAACCTTACCCTACCACGTCGACCACCAAGTTTTGCCCACTCCCCGGGTGTTGTCACGTGAACTCGCTGAGTTTTCAAGTTGGCAATGCCTCAAGCCCTTATTCGTATATCCACATCCCACATGTCGTGCTTCGTCTCAAACGTTGCAATGGTTGCACCGCGCGCGATCCGGGCACGGGCGTTTTTGACTTTGACAAATGTGCGCGCCGGAGCATAGCCTTTGACCTCTTGAGTGGCTGCGACGCAAAGCAGATGCGGCAACAGCAACGCCCGCTGGGTAATGGGCAAGGATTGCAGCGACATCGGACCAGGATAGAAGCTTTCGGCGGCAACGCCTTCTGCATCAATCACCGCGTGGCGATCCAACACAACGTGATAGTACTCCACGCTGCGGCATCCAGACATCTGACGTACACCGCGAAGCCCTGTAAGAGCCTTTGCCGGTACCAGCACCTCTTCGCTTGTCTCCGGATCATTTACCAGGATGCGGTGTTGCGGTGACACTTTCAAATTCCGGTGCGGCAGCCTACCATTGACGGCCCCTTTTTGAATCAAGATCGGCTTATCCTTATGGCTTGCCTTGTCCCACTCATGACATGAGCGATGCGTGAATAGCACCGGCAGTGCACCGGAATCTTTTGTCCAGACGAGATCACCCGATTTCAGGTCTTCAACCGCACACGGTCCATCCGGGGTATTGATCTGCGTGCCTGCTACAAAACACACGACGCCGGTGTTTTCGAAATTGTAGAAATTAGTATTCGCCGTTGCCCCGGAAAAGACAATGCCGCCGCTGCCAAAGCTGGCGTTGTCGGAATAGTCCACACCACCAACGCCGTCGTTCGATTGGTTCAGGATTCCGTCATCGGCTTGGTCGGCTGTCAGTTCCCAGATGTCATCATAGAACGTCGACAGGTCGATCCGGTCGTTGTTCGTGATATCGTTGTCGTTCAGCGCTCCGGTATTGCCGAAATTGAAATCGCTGATCGTGTCGATGCCGTCGCCTGCGACATAGACAAAGGTGTCATTGCCATCCCCGCCGATGATCTGGTCGTCGCCGGTGCCTCCGGTGATCGTGTCGTTGCCGATCCAGCCATCCAGCGTGTCATTGCCATCCCCACCCTCAAGTTGGTCATTGCCGGTGCCTGCGAACAGGTCATCCGTTCCGGCACCACCAAGCAGGATGTCGTCGCCACCTCCACCGCTCAGGGTGTCGTTGCCGTCGCCGCCATCGAGCCTGTCGGCAGAGCCATCATTGCCCCCGAGAAGAAGATCGTTGCCTGCGCCACCGATCAGGGTGTCGGCACCCTCGCCACCGTCGAGATAGTCGTCGTCCTGACCGCCATCCAGCAGGTCGTCGCCAAGCCCACCTTCCAGCGTGTCATTGTCATCCTGACCGTAGATGGTGTCGTTGCCACCATCGCCGATCAGCAAGTCCGCGTTGTTGTTCGGCGCAAGATCGGTGCCGTCATTTGGCAGGTCGTAGGGGGCAAAGAACGGATAATCCGGATTGGTCGGGGCCACGTCACCATAGATGATGTCACCATCCGCGCCGCCCGAGATCGTGTCATTGCCTTCGTTGCCTTCGAGCGAGTCAGCGCCAGCACCGCCGGAAACCTCGTCGTCGTCAAAGCCCGCATCAACGGTGTCGGCCCCGTCACCGCCGAAGATGAGATCGTTGTCATCTCCGCTCAGGATGCTGTCATTGCCGATCCCGCCATCAACGGTATCACGGTCATTGAATGCGTCCGCGTCACTCGGGTAGAAGAGCGGGTTGCCAGAGGCACCGTATCCTTCATCCGGCAGGCCGGTTCCGGGCGAGGTGCGTGTGTTGATGACATCGTCGCCCGCGCCACCAAGCACACTGTCATTGCCTTCAAAGCCGATGATCGTGTCATTGCCGTCACCGCCAAGCACGGTGTCGTTACCCGCACCAGCGTCGATGCTGTCATTGCCACCTTCACCAAAAAGCTGGTCATTGCCATCACCGCCCGAGACGCTGTCATTGTCCGCGCCCGCGAATATCTGGTCATTGCCCGCGCCGCCCGACAGCATATCATTGCCGCCATCACCGATGATCGTGTCATCGCCATCTTCGCCATAGATGGAATCCGCGCCTGCGACCGCATCGTCGCCATCGAGGTAGTCGTTGCCAGCGCCCCCAAAGATGGTGTCCGCACCGTCCTGACCGAAGACTGTGTCATTGCCCGCGCCGCCAAGCACGCTGTCATCGCCGGTCCAGGCAAACACCTGATCGTTTCCGCCACCGCCATCGACAGTGTCATTGCCGGTGCCTGCGTCGATCCAGTCGGCGCCGCTCCCGCCCGAGATCGAGTCAGCGCCATCGCCAGCCACAAGGCTGTCATCGCCCACACCACCGATCAGCGTGTCGGTGCCAATGCCACCGACAAGTGTGTCGTTTGACGGCAGGTGCTGGCCATCGGCCTGAACCAGGTCAACATAGTCAAGGCCAGTCGTATTTGCGAATTGCTGATCCTGAACACCGGGGGTGTTGGACGAGGTCCAGGTGATCTGGTCGCCGTCATTGACTGAAATATCATACGACCAGTAGGCATTGCCCGTTTGAACAGGACCAATCTGGATCAGCCAGGCATTGCCGGTCTCGCCCGTTGTTTCGTTGACGATGTCGGATTGGGCAATCGCATGAATCTCGGTGCCCGCCAGATAGGTGGTCGAGCCGATGGTGATGTCTGCGGTCAGGACCTGAGGAGCGCCTGTATCCTGCGTGCTGCCACTGGAGAAGTTGAGATCTTCGAAAGCGTTTTCGTCATCGGTGACCTGCACATTGGTGCTGGCTGCACTGCTGTCGAAGGTATAGGTCCCGTTGACAAGGATGCCTGTGGTGCCGGAGCTGTCCAAGGCAAACAGACCGAATTGCCCTCCTGGCGCACTTGCCGGACCGTCGCCGATAAGCAGGTCGTCGCCGTCCTGACCCTCAACAGAGTCGTTGCCTGCGCCGCCGAATAGCGTGTCATCGCCAAGCCCCGCGAATATGGTATCGTCTCCGTCACCGGCAAGGATCGAGTCCGCATCTGTGCCTCCCGGTCCGTCGCCACCATCGACAACGTCGCCGTCTGGGTCACCGGTATAGGACGTGTCGATCAAATCTGCGACGTCGGTGCCTTCGATGATGAAGTCGCGCCCATCCGAAATGCCAAGCGCCACAAGCTCGTCGACTGTGTCCACCTCACTGGACAGAACACCAACCAAAGTAATGCTTTCACCGCCGGAGAACGTCAGGATCGCATCGCCTGTGCCGTCACCGTTGGTGTCTGTGACGGTGACATCGCTCGTGCTGACCGGTGTTGTCCCACCATCCGAAGTAAGACCTGATACATCCAACTGGTCGTTGCCGTTGAACGTGCCATCGCCATTGTCGGTGGGTGCTTCAAAGCCAGAAACGGTGTCGTTGCCGTGGCCGTCTGAAAGGACCACCGTATCGGTGGCACCGTCCCCAGTGCCCGTACCTGTGTCGAGTGCGAACGTATCGTTCCCGATTCCACCTACGACTGTATCCGCGCCGCCGCCGGTGGTGACGTTGTCATCTCCAGTGGACCCAATAACACTGTCATCTCCGGACCCAAGCGTGATGTCCTCGATCTCCGAGAAGGTCGCAATGTCTTCATCTGGGTTGAAATTTGCGTAGGGAACATTTGCAATACCAGAACTTGCACCTGTCCATGTCGATGTTCCAACCGGGTCGCCGCCAGCGGCATCACTGACCGCCAGGTATGTGTTAAACGGCACACCGGTCGAAGACCCGTCGTATGTCGATGCAAGCCAGCCAACAGTGAAACTGTTGCCATTGGCATCGATATAGGTCGAAATACCTGGCATACCGATGCCATTTCCGGTGGTGTTCAGCCCATCCAGATCTTCGGCAAACTCCTGGGTGGTATCTTCGCTACCACCGCCACCGGTAACGCCTTGGCTATCATGAAGCGTGGTGTCGTCGTCTTCGACAAGGACGTAGTGGAAGGTGCCTGCCGTGAAGTCGATATCAGACCGAGGATAGACCCCGAATCCCGTAATGCTGGACGGATCATCCGGTTCGAAAACGCGTACGTAATGAAAGCCAGCCGGGGCAGGGGGCAAAGCATTGCTAATGGTCCCGCTTTCACTATCGGCACTGTTACCCGCAGTCAGGTCGACTGTTACATTCTGCGTCAGGCCACTGGCGTCAATGGTGTCGCCATTGGTTTCCCCGGTTTCGCCGCCCTGAATAAGGTCGTCGCCAAAGCCGTTCTCCAGAACAAACGTGTCGTCGCCCTCTTGCCCGGACAGGATATCATTGCCCGCGCCACCGCTGATGCTGTCGTCGCCATCGCCGCCCTCCAGCGTGTCCGCCCCGCTGCCACCGTCGATGGTATCGTTGCCCGCGCCGCCTGTCAGCGCATTGTTTGCCGCGCTGCCAATAAGGGTATCGTCTCCCGATCCACCGATGACATTTTCAATGTTGCTGAAGGTGGTACCATAACTGCCGACACCATCTTGCAGATTGACCTCAAAAGCGAAAGCAGAGACGAGTGAGTTTCCGATGTCGTAGACGTCTTCACCGTCCCCTCCGTCGAAAACGTCAGCGCCTGACCCGGCCATCAAAGTGTCGTTGCCTTCGCCGCCTTCCAGGGTGTCCTGATTCGCGCCGCCGTCGAGCACATCATCGCCCGCGCCACCGATCAACGAGTCGTTGCCCGCGTCGCCGCGCAGCGTGTCATTGCCAGCCCCGGCGATGACCGTGTCGTTGCCATCGCCCCCGTCGATGAGATCATTACCGCCACGCGCATTGATGTCATCGTTGCCCGTGCCGCCCAGAATGGTGTCATTGCCGCCGCCGGTATCGAGCGTATCATCGCCTGCACCGCCATCATAATAGCGGTCGCTCGCGTCGGCGTCATAAGCCGCGATCAAATCATTGAACGCGGATCCGTAGGCGGTCGTGGCACCGCCATAGTCGTAATAGGTAACGTCAAACGTCGCCAGCCGCGCATCGAACATACCGCCAGCCAACATTGCGCCTTCCCAACCGTCCACATTGTCGAATGTGATCGTGTTGGTGCCGTCCGTCGCCGTGCCACCCGAGCCGGTATAGGTAATCGTTACCGCCGATGAAACGTCATAGAAACTTATGAACTCCGAGGCACTTCCGCTGTCGACGGCAATCTCTTCTGTGCCCAGATCGACAGTATCATTGCCGAACCCGTCCGCCACAAAGTAGGTATCGCGCCCGGATTCGCCCAGAATAAGATCATCGCCAGCATCACTGAAGAACTGGTCATTGCCCGCGCCGCCCTCCAGCCGATCGTCACCCGCGCCGCCATAGAGGCGGTCCTGGTCATCGCCACCCAGCAGCGTATCGTTGCCATCGCCGCCGCGTACCGTGTCATTGCCCGCGCCACCGTCAATGGAGTCGTTGCCCCCACCGCCGTCGATGGAATCATTGCCCTCACCGCTGATTATCGTGTCAAAGGCATCGCCACCGGTCAGGGTGTCAGCGCCAGCGCCACCGTCTATGAGATCGCCGTCAGCGAGGTTCCCTGTGCCCGTAAAATTGGACACGATGGAATCGTTCCCATCCCCCCCAAGCAGCGTGTCCCTTTCTGAGGTGCCCGCAATATCCGTATCGATGATCGTGTCGTTGCCCAGCCCACCATCGACATATTGCTCACGGTTGCCGGTGGTAATAAAATCTTCGCCCGCGCCGCCGTAAATTGTATCCAGAGAGTTTGATGAGGAGATAATCCTGTCGTTGCCATCGCCGCCAGAGATAAGGTTGTCGCCCTCGTTACCGCGGAGGGTATCGTCCCCTGTGCCCCCGTCGACCGTATCGTCACCCAGGCCGCCCGAAATGATGTCATTGCCTGTGCCGCCATAGATCAGGTCGCTGCCATCGCCGCCCAGCACATTGTCATCGCCCGAGCCCGCGACGACCTCGTCGTTCCCGACCCCGGCGTCGATCGTGTCGTTCCCCGCGCCGCCGATGATGTCGTCGTCGCCGTCCCAGCCGATGATGCTGTCCGCGCCGCCCGCTGCTTCGACCCCTTCGAACATCTGCACATTGTCGAGCGAGACGCCTTGACGGTCCACGCTTCCCAGCCCCGAGAAGGTCAGCGTGTTCGATCCGTCGCCCGATCCTCCGATCAGGTGGAACTCATAACTCCGCCAATCGCCGTCCACCCCGTCAATGGTGCCCACAACATCGCCGTTCCAGATCACTTGAATCTGGTTGTCGTCCAGAGTGCCGTCGGAGCCGTCGGCTTTGTCGGCCATATCGAACCGCAGAACATAAACCTGGCCATCGGTGACACCCGCGACCGCCTGGCTGACGACCATGTGCTCGCCAAGCCCGGCCTCCATGTCCAGCCAGTTATTGCCTTCGGTCGCGTTGAGCCCGCTCCGCCCGCTATTGTCGAACTCGATGTTGTAGCCGTTGGCATCGGTCCAACCCGGCGCGGCGCCGCCAGCCCCGGAAAAGCCCCAGACCACGCTGGTCATTCCCGTCGTGTCCTCGAAGGACCCGTTGACGATCAGGTTCGGCCCGGTGGTGGTAAAGTCGTCCCCCGAGATGGTGTCGTTGCCCCATTCCGCGTCGATCGTGTCGGCCCCGGCGCCGCCGAAAGCAACGTTGTTTCCGGGTCCAAGATTGAGCTGATCGTTACCGGCTTCGCCATGGACGGTGTCGTCGCCGTCACCTGACCAGACCGTGTCATTGCCATCGCCCGCGCGCACGGAATCTGCATCGCTTTCGCCGATTGCATCGCCATTGTCGATCCACTCGCCATCTGCATCAAACTCGAACTGGCCCATCTGGTCGTCACCAGACGTGCCGTCGACCACGCCATCGGGCGTCAACTCGACGACGCTTTCGATTTCGCTGAATTGGAGCGTATCGCCCGAGTTGAAGGTGACGGTGCCGCTTTCGGCAGTTGTGTAGGTTATGAAATCGACATGGCTGACATAGAGTGTGTCGTTGTCATCACCGCCTTCGCCGCCGACAATCGTGTCGCCCGCATTGCCCCAGATCTGGTCGGCATCGTCACCACCGTTGATCAGGTCGGCGCCTTCGCCTCCGGTCAGAACGTCGTAGCCGGTATTGCCGCGGATCGTGTCGCTGCCCAGATCCCCGACGATCCGGTCTTCATCGGCACCACCTACCAGCCAATCGTTTTCAGCCCCGCCGTCGATCCAGTCATTGCCGGCGCCGCCATCAACTGAATCGTCACCGCCATAGCCGAAGACCAGGTCATTTCCAGCTTCGCCAAATATGGTGTCGGCGGATGCATCTTCCCAACCGCCTTCAAGATGATCGGCTCCGTCGCCGCCATAGATCAGGTCGGCCCCGGCACCGCCATTGACGAAATCGTCGGCATTTCCGCCGTCGAGCGTGTCGTCGCCGCTTTCGCCGAAGAGCTGGTCGTTGTTATTGTCGCCCGTGATCGAATCGTTGTCTGCACCCCCGTAGATCAGGTCGGTCCCGGCATTGCCCACCAGCGTATCTGCGCCGCCATTGCCGTAGATCGTATCTGCACCGGCGTCGCCCGACAGGGAATCCGCACCGCTGTTTCCGTCCAGCACATCAGCGCCGGCTGTGCCCGAGACGGTATCGGCACCCTGAACGCCTGAAATGCTGGTGAAGTAGTCAAGCAGGGTCGCGCCACCAAGATTGGCGTCGGCTCCGGAAACCCCTGCTTCGCCCACGGTGAACGTGGTCGACCCGTCAGAAAGGGTAATGATTCCAGTGGCCTGATTAACCTGAACCGTGAAGGAGGGATCAAGACCCGAAAAATCGAGCGTGTGACCTGTTGAAGACTCGCTGACACTAGCCCAGAAACTGCCGGAGGTCCAATTCAACGTCGTAACTGTATACGTGGCCATTCTTAAGGTACTCTTGCTGCTTAATCATCACTGTTTTCGAACGACGAGACGGCGTACCAGTTCAGCAAGCCCCGATTCCATCACGATGGGCATTGCCAAAACACCCTTATGCTTGGCAAACCAGACATCCCCAGTCACGTGTTGTCGTTCGTTGGCAAGATCTCCGAAGGCAGCACTCTGCTTTCAGACACATCCAACAACGCTTTGCCTAAACTCGAATGAGGGCCATAATTTTGCTGAAAAAAGGCGAGATTGAGATGAAGTGACGAAGGCAAGCTTTCTCGTTGGAGTACAGGCCATCCAGGATTTCAGATCGAGTGTCACTGTACCCTATTTAATCAGATTCTGCGGATTCAGCGCATTTTGGGGCGTTTTTGCACCCTTAATTGCAATATTTCCACAGGCTCCACGCCTCAGGATTTGACATCACCTGAGCTTTTCCAGATTGCATCGGCGCGGGTCAGAAGCGCTTCACGGTTTGCGCCGACACCAAGCTCGGATATGGCCTGACGAGCTGCCTGCAGAGCGCTCATGGATGCACCTGGGCGGCTTGTTCCATGCGTCTTCCTGGTCGGATACTCTGTTTTCCACCGCCCAGATAACCGCTGGCCGAGGTCCTGCGACAACCCACGGGCCTGTTCAATCACCCGACGATGTTGAGGAAAGGCGCGGCGCAACTCAAAGACCATCCGTTCGTTTCCACGTAGAATGATGGCAGCACCCAAAACGGGACGTGTCGCGTTGCCCTTAAATCTGAAACACGACGGGTTCGGGGATATTTTTTGCCCTTAATTATGAGATTCGACTGCC
>NZ_JBPOFB010000015.1:0-62109 GCF_051251565.1 Marivita sp.
TAACAGCGTCCCATTGTTCATACTCCATGCAATATCCTGTTTTGATACAGAATTTGCACTTCGTTGGTGAATCCACCGTGTCCGAACACCTGCGCCTCCTGATGCGCATTGTCGCTCGCTTCGAATTCAAGCGTGGAATGCTCGATTGAGAAACGTTCATGCAGCGCCGATTTGACGTTTTCTTTAATTTTGTCGGCCTCACCCATCCGGTCGCGTTCGACAACAATATGGCAGTCCAATGCCGCAGCGTTCTCCTGCATTTGCCACAGGTGGACATGATGCACGTCCACAACGCCATCGACACTCTGGATCGCTCTGACCACGTCATTTCCATCAATATCTGGTGGGCTCCCAAGCATCAGGGTTCGAATTGGGCCCCCTATTTCGGTGAAGGACAGATACAGGATGTAGAGCGCGATGCCGATGGTGATGGCCGGATCCACCCAACGCATATCATAAAGTATAATGAGCGTCCCGCCAACTATGACGGCCACTGAAGCCAACGCGTCCGAAAGGTTGTGGAGAAACAGCGCGCGGATGTTCACGCTCCCCTTCTGCATCGAATAGGTCAGCATTGCGGTCAGCGTGTCGACCACAAGCGCAATTCCACCGAGAATGACGACGGTCCACCCCATGACTTCGGGTGGATCAATCATGCGCATGCCACCTTCGTAGATCAGGTAGAAGCCGATCACGATCAGGGTGGTGTAGTTGATCAGGGCAGCGACGATTTCGACCCGGCCATAGCCGAAAGTCATGCGCTCATCGGCCGGGCGGCGCGCGATCTTGCGCGCGGCGAAGGCAATGACAAGCGAGGCCATATCGGAAAAGTTGTGCAGCGCATCGGCGATAAGTGCTAGACTGCCCGACAATATGCCCCCGACGATTTGCGCAACAGTAAGTAGCCCATTCGCCCAGATCGCGATCGCAACCCGTCGATCCCCAGAATTCGGATCGATATTCGCGTGCCCGTGATCATGCGACATTGGCAAGCTCCTCATGCGCGTGTGTCGCGCGTCGGTCAGTCTTCAGGCGGCCGCTGCGGAAACCACGTACGCGCGTATTCATCCAGTGGCGTATTATATGACGGTAAAGGGCACCACGCAGCCTTCCAAAGGATTGCTCATGGGACAAATAGAAGGCGTCGGGCGTATCGTACACGCCGAAATCTTGCACGATGCCGGTTTTCTGAATGTAGGTATCTTCTCCGTTCCAGGCGACGGGAGGCGCGCCAAGGCAATCCGTGCCCGCGCCATAACCGCAGAGACTGTCCGTGTCCGAGAACGATCTTTGCAGGACTTCGAAGAAAGCGTCATCCAGGATGAAGCCTTCAAGGTTGATCCAGGCCCCTTGAAATTCGATCTCTACCCACGAGTGGAGAATTTCCTCTGGAGCAAGCGGATACACCAACTCTGGGACAACACCGCGCTGCAAGCCTTTGTGGATCGTAAACCCATGCAACCGGCAACGAACGCCAACACCACGCAGCAGCGCCATTAAGAGCGTGCCTTTCGTATTGCACTGCCCGTAGCCGTCGGAAAGTACCTCGGATGCGGGGATGTCGTCAGCTCGATTGTATCCGAACGCAATTTCATTTCGAACGAAATCATAGGCAGCTCCGATCCGATCGTATTCGGATAAGTCGCGCCAGCTGCGGCTCTCTATTAGATGCGCAAGAGGCGCGGCATCAAAATCCAGTAGTTTGGTGGGTGCAAGTAGGGGGTTGGTTATCTGCAACGGAGTCGCTCCTCGAATCGTCTTGGAACAGACTAGTCTCTATAGTTACTGTAGCTTCAACCCCTTCTTTTAGAAACGATCTCTCGCAACTACTTGTCCGTGTGAACTGCTTTGTGGTGTTCACCGTGTGCGTCGCGTAGGATATTGACACCGCCCCAGGCCGCGATCCCGGCGATAATCACACCGACGACTAGGTCGGGCCAGTTCGTTCCCAGCCAGGCAACGAGGCCACCTGCGACTACGATTCCGAGGTTTGCCGCAAAGTCGTTCCAGCTGAAAGTATTGGCCGCGCGGATGTTGACGTCCGGATCTTTGAGCCGAGCGAGCAACCAGACACAAACTGAGTTGATGGCCGCCGCGATCAGCGCCATGACGATCATAACGGTGCCAAGGGGATCCGACCCACCGACATAGCGGCGCCAAGCATCATAAAGGATCCCGATGGCGAACACGATCAGCAGGCCGTCCGAGACATTCGCCGCGCCACGTTTCCATTTCGCAGACCGCGACAATGCAAACAGACTGATTGCGTAGACCAAGCTGTCTGAAAGGTTGTCGAGCCCGTTGGCGATCAGGGCACTGGAATCCCCGAAGGTCCCAGTTGCGAAAAAGGCCGCAGCAAGACTGATATTGAGACCGAGAACGATCCAAAGTCTGCGTCTTTCTGCTCGTTTTTCTGCCGCCATACTTCCCATTCCAATTTGTGAACTATGATCTTTCAACCTCTCTGGCAGATCAGGGTTCCGGATTGATTATTGATGGTCAGTTCCACGTACGACCGTCGGGAGCTTTCAGGCAGGCGCCCCAACCAATGCAGAGCATAGCCCTTTTTATGGGGCGATGAGATCGCGATTTGAGACGGTTTCAAGTTCAAACCATAAAGTTCAATTGGTTCGTGGCGCGGCCAGTATTATAGCTGCGCCGAGCAAGCAAACGGCTGTGCCAAGCGCATCCCACCTGTCCGGTCTGTGACCCTCTGCAAGCCACATCCACAGTACCGAAGCCGCAATGTAGACTCCGCCATAGGCGGCAAAGGCGCGGCCCGCAGCAACCGTTTCGACTTGCGCCAGAAGCCACCCGAATACCACCAAGGCTACAATACCGGGTACGAGCCAAGCCGCGGATGCGCCGAGGCGCCACCAGCTCCAGATCGCGAAACACCCGGCGATCTCGGCCAAGGCCGCAAGCGGGTATGCAAGCGCGGCAGGCATCTCAGGCGCCGATCTCGTCATGTTCGGTCAAACATTCGGAATGATCCCGCAACACCTCAAGCACCTTGCAATCGGCGGTACGTCCACCGCTGCATTCGTGAACCATGCGTTTCAGTTCGGTGCGCAGCGCCTTCAGACGGGCCATGCGCTGCTCCACCTGCTTTAGCTGGCGACGCGCAATCGCGTCGGCTTCTTCGCAGGGCCGATTGGGCTGGTCGCTGAGGTCGAGCAGCTCGCGGATCGCATCAAGCGAGAAGCCGAGTTGTCGCGAATGGCGGATGAAGGACAGTCGGTCGAGCTGTGCATTGTCATAGCGCCTCTGTCCGCCTTCAGTCCGGCCAGGTTCGGGCATGAGCCCGATCTGCTCGTAGTACCGAATGGTCTGCACCTTTGTGCCGGTCTTCTTTGACAGAGTGCCGATCGTGAGCATCTTCGCCTCCATGAAAAAGTTACAGTCTTTGTAGGTTTTGCCGCCCCAATAAACAAGTGCAGGATTCACAGACGCGTGAGTTTAAGCCACAACGTGATTTCGCGCTTGAACCTCTAGTAGCTAGAGGATGTAAACGCGACAATAATCAAGAATCAAAATCAGGCGCGCAGGATTGTCCCTTACATCGGCACAGAAATTTCTTTGGGTTTTGGCAGGCGCCGCGGCGCTTGCCTTCGTATGGCTTTTGCTCTGGTCGGACTATCGCGCTGACCGCGCCCGAACCGACACCGATCCGGCGTTTCTCGCCGCATTCGAATTGACGGACCACCAAGGTATGGTTCGCACGGAAGAAGACTTTTCGGGGCGTTGGATGTTGGTATTTTTCGGCTTCAGCAACTGCCCCGATGTCTGCCCGACGACACTGTCTGAGGTCGCGGCGGTGATGGACGGTCTGGGCGACAATGCCGCGAGGGTCCAGCCGATTTTCATAACCATCGACCCCGAACGGGACACGCCCATGGCACTCGCCGAATTCGTTCCGCTGTTCGATGCGAACATCATCGGGCTGACAGGTACGCCCGAACAGATCGCCGCTACATCCGAAACGTTTCCGATCTTCTTTGAACGCATCGAAGAGGCCACAGCGCCGGATGGCTACACAATGGGCCACACGTCACATCTGTTTCTATTCGACCCCGAGGCAGGCTTTGCAGACTCATGGCCCTATGGCACGTCCGCTGAAGAGATTCTCGCCGATCTGGAAGAGAGGATCTGACCGACATGAACCGCATACCCGCAGAAACCGCCCTCGGGCTGGCATGGATTGTTGCCCTCGTCGCCTCGCTTGCTGTACTTTTCATCGGCGAAGTGATGGGGCAGACACCCTGCGTGCTGTGCTGGTTCCAGCGCGCCTTCATGTTCCCGCTCGCGATCATTCTCGGCCTCGGCCTTTGGTGGCGAGACAGCAGCGTCGGGCGCTATGGCATCGCTCTGGCGCTTGGTGGTGGCGTGGTCGCCCTGTGGCACATGGGCCTCTACGCGGGCCTGATCCCCGAACGCATCCAGCCCTGCACGGCCACCGGCCCCTCTTGCACCGATGATAACCAATTGGTCTTCGGCATCCCGATCCCGCTGATGGCGCTGGCCGCCTTTGCGCTGATCGGGTTCCTGTCGGCCCTTTCATTGAAGGAAACACAAACATGAATCGACGCGGCTTAATCCTGTCCGTTCTCGCCCTCGGCGTTGCCGGTTTCGGCGGAGCCACCTGGTATGCATCCCGCTCCGGCCCGATGGCCGAAGCAGATCCCGTTGCTCCGGAACTCGCGGACGCAATGATCCGCCCCTACTCGCCCATCCTCGGACCTGCCGATGCGCCCGTCACGATTGTCGAATTCTTTGACCCCGCCTGCGAGGCTTGCCGCGCCTTCCATCCGATCGTGAAGGACATCATGGCACAGCATGGAGATGCCGTCCGCGTCGTTATCCGCTACACCGCGTTTCATGGCGAGGCATCCGAGGAAGCGATCCGCGTGCTCGAGGCAGCACGCATGCAAGGCGTTTACGAGCCGGTGCTCGAAGCCGTTCTGCAGGATCAGCCGAGATGGGCGTCGCACGGCGCGCCTGAGCCCGGTCTGGTCCTCCAGATCGCCGCCACTGCCGGACTCGATGCAGAGGCCGCGCGCACGCAAATGCTGGCACCGGATGTCGTTGCGATCCTGAATCAGGATCGTGCGGACGTCGAAACCGTGGGAGTTCGCCAGACTCCTACTTTCTTTGTAAACGGCAAGTCGCTCGATCCATTCGGGGAGGCAGAACTGCGTCGATTAGTGGCCGCGGAAGTTGCCGCCGTGCAAAGCTGAATGGAAAAGGCAGGACCAAAACGATGAAAAAGATTATTATGACGGGCACACTGGCCGCGCTCTTGACCTTTGGAGGGCTCTCAGTACCCGCACTGGCCGGACCCGTGGATGTCGTCGTCGAAAGCGCGTGGTCCCGCGCCTCCATAGGGATGAACCGCCCCGGGGCCGCCTACATGACGATCCGCAACACTGGCGACGAGCCGGTGACGCTGATTGGTCTTTCAACACCCCTCGCGATGATGCCCGAGATCCACGAGACGAAGACCAATGCCGAAGGTGTGAGTTCCATGAGCGCGGCAGGTGAGATCTCGATCGCCCCGGGCGAGAGCGTCGCGCTTGAGCCGGGCGGCCTCCACGCGATGTTGATGCGGCTACAACAACCCATGACGGAAGGGGAAACCTTTCCGCTGACCCTACTTTTTGTCGACGGGGGCGAGGTGACGGTCGAGGTGCCGATCCTTGGCATCGGCGCACGCGGACCGGAAGACTAATGCGACGAAGGACGATCGCAGGATACGGCGCGGCCGGTGCCGGTGCAATTGCCTTGACGCTCTTCGTCGGTTGGTGGCGGGTCGACGGACCCGGTGCGCCCGAACCTATCGGGCAGCGGCCTATGGCTCTGACCGAGATGGATTTCCGCCTGACTGACCATGAAGGCAACGAGGTCGGGCCGGAAACCCTGATCGGGCGACCGACGATGGCGTTCTTCGGTTTCACTTACTGCCCCGATGTCTGCCCGACCACGCTCTCGGACATTTCAGGTTGGCTCGACGATTTAGGAGACGAAGCCAAACAGCTGAACGTGGTTTTCATCACGGTCGATCCCGAGCGCGATACCGTCGAGGCGATGGCAGAATATGTCAGTTATTTCCACCCAGCGATCCGCGGCTGGACGGGACCGGAGGGGCAGATTGCGCGCATCGCGGACGGCTTCCGCGCTGCCTACGAGCGGGTGCCCAGGGAAGGCGGCGACTACACGATGAACCACACGGCCAGCGTCTTCCTGTTCGGTGCCGCTGGACGGTTCGTCACCATGATTGACTATCATGAACCGAGGGAATTCGCGGTACCGAAGATCCGCCGCGCGCTGGAAGAAGAAACGGAGGGGGCGACATGAGGCTCAGAACTTTTGCGGCAGGTGTCGCGCTTGCGGGGACCGTTTCGGGGGCGGCTATCGCCTTCTTCGATGTTCTGTCGAAAGAACCCGTGCCGCCAGAACTTGCCCAGGCAGGTAGCTGGATGCCCCAGCGTCTTGAAGCTCCCCGGAGCCTGGACATTCCGTTGTCGTTGCCAGCTACGGCGTGGGTGGAAGATACACCCGGCTTCGGCCCCTTGCCCCTGCTGCAGGCCGCTGTTGTTGACAGGCCGATGCAGGCGATCGAACCGCCCCTGTTGACTTGGTCTCGCGACATCTCTTCTGGTGAAACGCTCGACTCCTTGCTTTCCGAAGCCGGTCTTGCGGGAGCCGACCGGGCGGAAGTCGCCCTTGCACTTGGCGCGGAATACGATCTGCGACGGTTGCGGCCGGGGAATTCGGTCACTGTTGTTTCGACTATGGATGGCAGCCCCCGCACCGTCTCGCTCGCCGTCGAGGACGGGGTGCGGATCGAGGTACTTTTTGGCGAGCAGGTGTCCACGCAGGTCGTGGCGCCGGATCCGGAGATCGTAACCCTTGCTGGGGAGGCCGTGATCGACACCTCGATCTTCGCGGCACTCGACAATGCCGGCATCCCCGCCCGATTTGCCGTGGACCTTGCGCAAATGCTGGGTGGAACCGTGGATTTCCGCCGTGAGATGGCTGGAGGCGAGACACTAAGGCTTCTCTGGCGCGAGGCGCGCGTCGGCGATGACAGGATCGGACAGCCGGACCTCGCCTTCGCCGCACTGGAAATCGGCGATTCGCTTTACGAGATCGTTTGGCCGGACGACGGCAGCGGTCAGGCGACGATCTACGTCGATGGCGAGGTGCTTCGCGTCTTTGCACAGCCGGTCGAGGGCGCGCGCCTCAGCTCGGTGTTCGGGCGCCGCACACATCCGGTCTACGGAAACGTCCGGATGCACACCGGCGTCGATTTTGCCGCGGCAAGCGGGACGCCGGTACGGACGACGGCACCGGGCCGGGTCAGCTTCATCGGCTGGCGAGGCGGCTATGGACGCGTGGTTGAAATCTCTCACGGCTCCGAGACCATGACGCGCTACGCGCATCTCAGCGCCGTGCCGGAGGGCCTAACACAGGGCCAACGCGTGGCGGCGGGAGATGTGATCGGGCGCGTTGGCGCAACCGGCACAGCGACAGGTCCCAACCTGCACTACGAAGTCCTCGTAGATGGGCGTCCGACTGACCCTCTCTCTGACGACCGGCTCGCCGAAGCCGCAGAGAACGAGGTGGATGATACCGCCGCGCTGTTGCGTCTGACCGCGGCGCGCGCGCTTCTGACTGAAAACCTTGACAGCGAAATTGCCCAGACGACAACCGAAAGGCTCTGACCCATGAAACGCATGACCCAAGCTCTGACCATCGCGCTCGCCCTGTTCCCGGCGGCCCAGGCCCTCGCAGAGGCAACAGCGATAGACGTCCGCAAGACCAACGGATGCGGCTGCTGCCTGTCCTGGATGAACCATCTCGAGGAAAACGGATTCGCGCCGACGGGCGAGAACATGTTTGGCGGGTCGCTGGTTCGTTTCAAGCTCGACAACGGCGTGCCGCAGCGCATGGTCTCCTGCCATACCGCGCTCATAGAGGGCTACGTGATTGAAGGCCATGTCCCGGCCGCTGATATCCGCCGCCTTCTTGAGGAACGCCCGGACGCCGTCGGCCTCGCCGTTCCGGGAATGCCCTATGGCTCGCCCGGCATGGGGCCGGAAGAAAACCGTGAAGCTTATGATGTCTTCCTCATCCGCGAGGACGGGTCGACCGAAGTCTTTTCAAGCTACGCAGAAGGATAATCTGGCCCGCTTATGGAAAACCTGTCTCCGATAATGCTCGGCTTTCTCGGAAGCCTTGCCGCCGGATCGCTCACGGCAGTCGGAGCAATTCCCGTGCTGTTCGGGCGCATCCCTTCGCGGGCGACGCGCGATCTGTCGCTCGGCTTCGCTGCGGGCGTCATGCTCTCAGCCTCGTTCTTTTCTCTGATCATCCCGGCATTGGATGCGGCGGAGCCGATGTTCGAAAACGGCGCGATGCCTGCGGCCATCGTTTGCGTCTCGATCCTTTTGGGCATGGGGGCCGTTGCATTGATGAACGAAAGGCTGCCGCACGAGCATTTCCGAACGGGACGCGAAGGGCCCGAAGCGGCGTCCTTACGGCGGGTCTGGCTGTTCATCATCGCGATCACGATCCACAACTTCCCCGAAGGCCTCGCGGTCGGAGTTGGCTTCGGTTCCGGAGGTATGGAGGGCGGTCTGCCACTCGCTATCGGCATCGGGCTTCAGAATGCGCCTGAAGGGCTGGCCGTCGCGGTATCCCTGTTGGGCGAAGGATATCCGAAGCTGCGCGCATGGAGCATCGCCGCGCTAACGGGCATGGTCGAGCCGATTGGCGGTTTGCTCGGGGCGGGCATCATCACACTGTCGGAACCGCTGCTGCCATGGGGCTTGGCCTTTGCCGCAGGCGCCATGCTCTATGTCATCAGCCACGAAATCATCCCCGAAACCCATCGCAGCGGCCATCAGAACAAGGCAACGCTCGGCTTGGCCATCGGACTCGTTTTGATGCTTTTTCTCGATGTTTGGTTGGGGTGACGCAATGCCAGTGCATAAACTATCTCCGGTGATCGGCATTTTTGCGGCGCTTACCGCTTTCGTAATCGATCAGATCACAAAAGCCATTGTTGTGGCGAATGCGGCCTCTTTAAGCACCGGAATCTCCGTGTTTCCGGGTTTTAACCTTGTCTTTTATCGCAATGATGGCGTCACTTTCGGACTACTTGGCGGCGCACCATGGTGGAGCCTCATAGCTCTCGCTCTTGCCATCTGCGGCTGGCTGGGGGTTATGCTGTTTCGCGCCGGAAATGTGGTCGAAACGCTTGCCTATGGCGTGATTATTGGTGGGGCCTTGGGCAATGTCTTTGATCGTGTGCGGTATCGGGCTGTAACGGACTTCCTGGATTTCTACATCAACTCAACGCATTGGCCTGCCTTCAACATGGCCGATGTGTTTGTCGTCAGTGGCGTGGGGCTCTTGCTCGCCGCACCCTGGATCAGTGCGCGGCGTCCGATCAAGTCGTGAAGCCGGTAATTCTGAACTGCTTCGCTCTGCGCAAACGTCTGCTCTCGCGGATGACGCTTGGTTTCGCCGCCGGGGCGCTGACCGTTCTAACCTTCCCGCCTTTCTCGATTCTCCTGCTTGTTCCCGTTGCCTATTCTGCGTTGTTTGTCGGTCTTCGCGACCTCTCCTTCGGGCGTGCTTTTCTCGTCGGCTGGGCGTTTGGTCTCGGCCAGTTCGGTTTCGGGATTTCGTGGATCGCGGAAAGTTTCTACGTCGAGGCCGAGCGTTTCGGAGCGCTGGCGATCCCGGCCGTCGCGGGATTGTCCGCAGGTCTCGCGATTTTCCCGGCCATTGCCGCCGTGCTCTTCGTCGAAATCGCGCGGCGCGGAGCCATGGGCAGTCTCCTGGCCTGCCTCCTGTTCGCGACCTCATGGACCGCGGCCGAGTGGTTGCGCGGTCACGTTCTGACAGGTTTTCCGTGGAACCTCGCCGGCTACGCTCTTGTTGATTACGCCGCCCTTCGCCAGCCCGCCGCCTGGGTGGGAAGTTATGGGCTAAGCTTTCTCACCGTGTTCGTAGCGGCACTCCCCGGCGCGGCTCTCATGGCGGTCGGGCGACAACGATTGATCATCTCGCTCATGCCGCTGGCCGGCATCGTGACGATGTGGGCCATCGGCACGCTTCGCCTCCAGTCAAATGCACCACAGCCACCGGATGTCGACCTGCGCATCGTTCAGGGCAACGTACCCCAAGAGGAGAAATGGGCGCCCGAGAACCGCGAGGCGACCTTCGCGCGCTATATCGAGCTTTCAACCCAGCCCGGCGATTTCGACGTTCTTCTCTGGCCGGAAACTGCCTTTCCCGGTTTCCTCGATGAGGATGCCCAGGCGCGATCCCGTATCGCGGCTGCGCTTCCGGACGGCAGCGTGCTGCTCACCGGAGTGCCGGACCGTGTACCGAGTGAGGATGGCACCCGATATTTCAACACCGTCCAGGCTTTTGACGATAACAGTGAGATCCTGACCGGATACGCGAAACACCATCTCGTGCCCTTTGGCGAATACGTGCCATTCCGCGGCTGGTTGCCGATCGAGCGGCTGACGGCGGGGCTGGGCGATTTTACGCCCGGACCGGGCCTGCGAACGCTTGCGCTTCCGGGTATGCCGCTGGTCGCCGTGGCGATCTGCTATGAGATCATCTTCCCAGGCCATGTGGTCGACGACCTGTTCCGGCCTGACTGGATATTCAACGCGACGAACGATGCCTGGTTCGGCACAAGTATCGGACCCGAGCAGCATCTCGCATCCGCACGTATGCGCGCCGTCGAGGAAGGCCTTCCTGTCATCCGATCCGCCAATACGGGCATCTCTGCGGTCATCGACGCGAACGGAGAGATCGTTGCGCGGCTCGATACCGGGGAAAGGGGCATCATCGACGCTGATCTTCCCTCAGCGCAGCCGCCTACGCCATATGCGCTTTTTGGGGACTGGATGTTGCTGGCGCTCATCTTGGCTTCGTGGAGCTGGGCTCTGGCGGCCAATGCGACGGCTAACTACCGCCGCATGAGAAAGACCGTCATGCAAAGATGTGGATAGGCGTTCCGTCCTTCACCATTGCATAGATGTCCTCGATCTGCCGATCTGTGACTGCGATGCAGCCAGCTGTCCAGTCGCGGATGTCCGTCGGGTCGATGCCGGGGCGTGGACCACCATGGATGAAGATGTCGCCGCCGGGGGAAAGGCCCTGCGCTGCGGCAAAGGCGATGTCGGCCTCATTCGGATAAGAGATGCCAACTGAAAGATGATACGTACTTTCAGGGTTGCGCTTATCGACTATGTAGGTGCCCTCCGGGGTCCGACCGTCTCCCTCGAATTGCTTGTGACCCTGAGGAGCGAAGCCCAGCCCGATCGGATAGGTTTGCAGCACGCGATCGGATCCGTCGAGAACAAGCAAACGCTGTCCCTTGTAGAGCCGAAGTCGCGTCACTTCGGGTCCGTCATAGCTGCGGAACTTGCCGGCACAGCCCGACAAAAAGGCCGCTAAGCCACCCAACAGGACGGCGCGGCGGGGAAATCGGATGGTTTTCACTGCTCGATGCCTCTTTCGTGAGGTCTGATATGGAAATAATGTTACCTTGCAAATGCCGCGTGATCAATGTCCGTGGGCAAGCGCGGCCTTTGCGATCTGTGGCCCAACCTGCTCGCCACCGGACGGCGGTGCCTTGGCCTCTTGGCTGTTGAGCAGGCGCAGGGCGTTCGCCACCACCAGCAATGACACACCCACGTCGGCTGCAATAGCGCCCCACATCGATGCCATTCCGAACGCGGTAGCGACAACGAAAACTCCCTTGGTCGCCAAGGAAATACCGATGTTCTGATGGATAATCGACATTGTCCGGCGCGAATGACCGATCAGCCAAGGCACCTTGCCGAGGTCGTCGGTCATAAGGGCAATGTCCGCCGTCTCGATTGCCGCGTCAGAACCAACCGCACCCATCGCGATGGCATAATGCGCGCGCGCCATTGCGGGAGCATCGTTCACCCCGTCGCCGATCATGGCAACCATGTCATGAGTTTTGACCAGTTCTTCGATGGCTGTCACCTTGTCTTCGGGCAGAAGCTCAGCGCGCACCTCGTCGATACCGACCTCGGCGGCAACGGCGCGCGCTGTTCGTTCGTTGTCACCGGTCAGCATGACGATGGTCTTCACGCCCTGCGCGTGAAGTTGCGCCACGATGCCCTTGGCATCAGGGCGGATGCGATCGCGCAGTTCAAGAATGCCCGTCACACCGGTTTCATCGCCGACAGCGACAAGGGTGCTGCCGGCGCCTTCGATCCGCTCCCGCAGATCCTTCGGAATGGCGTCGCCGAAACCCTTCTCCTCGGCAAACCGGTCCGACCCCAGCCAGATCGACCGTCCGTCAGTGCGTCCTTCAAGTCCCCTGCCGGGAATGGTGCGGGTATCCTCTGCGGCGGACACCTTGACGCCGTCGGCCTCCGCCCGCGCGAGAATGGCACGCGCCAAAGGGTGCGACGAACGTGCCTCCAGTCCTGCGGCGAGGGTCATCAAATCTTGCGCTGAAGCCCCGCCCAGCGGGTGCACCGTCGCCACTTCCGGCTCGCCCATGGTGATTGTGCCGGTCTTGTCCATGGCCAGCGCCGTCGTCCTGCCCGGCGCCTCTACATAGGCACCGCCCTTGATGAGGACGCCCGCCCGTGCCGAAGCGGTGAGCGCTGCGACGATGGAGACAGGGGTCGAGATGACCAGAGCGCATGGGCAAGCGATCACCAGCAGCACGAGGGCATTGTAGAACCAGTAATCCCAGGCTCCGCCGAAGATGAGCGGCGGCAGTAGCGCAATTGCGACGGCGAGAGCCATGACGATAGGCGTGTAGATGCGGGCGAACTTTGCCACCCACTGTTCCACCGGCGCGCGGCGGGCATGGGCGTCGCCGACCATGCGGATGATCTTGGCCAAGACGGTATCCGAGGCGACCTTCGTGGCGCGCACCGTTAGTGTACCTTCGCCGTTGATCGTGCCCGCATAGACCTCGTCTCCGGCCTCTTTGGGTATCAAAGCACTTTCGCCGGTGATCGGCGCCTGGTCGACCGCGCCCGCGCCACCCGTCACCTCGCCGTCGAGCGGGATACGGTCGCCACCGCGTACAATAAAGCTTGAGCCTACGGCGACTTGCGCCGCGGGCATGTCGGTCTCGCTTCCGTCATCGCGGATCACGCGCGCCGTGGGTGGCGCAAGATCCAGGAGCGCTGACACCGCGTTCCGCGCGCGCCCAACGCTCCAGCTTTCGAGAAAGAGGGACAGCGAAAAGAAAAAAGCCACTGTCGCTGCCTCGAAGAATTCACCGAGCCCGATGGCTCCGGCGACTGCGACAACCATCAGCAGGTTCATGTCGGGCGACAGCCGACGTGCGGACGACCATGCCTTCGGTGCCACAAGCCAAACGCCGAATAGGATAGCAACTGCAAAAAGCCCGGCCTCGGCCAGCGGCATCGGCGCTTCGCCGTGCCCCGCGAAGAGGCCGAGCGCCCCGCCCATACCGGTCTCGACGATGTGCCAGAGAAAACCCGCCGCCCAGAAGCCGCCGCTGAGAGCCGTAAACAGCCGCTGTCGTGCAAGATGGGCCGCTTGGTCGACCGACGCGTTCTCGGCATTCCACGGCTTCGCGGTCATGCCGGTGCTCGCGACAAGTTCCGCAACTTCGTCGTCCGATACACTCTTTGCGCTGTCGAGAATGGTCATCCTCCCGTTGATCACATCGAACGCGAGATGCTCGGCCCCGCCGATCTGCGGGCCGATTACCTTATTCAAGATCGCGACCTCCTCGGCGCAATCGAGGCCAGACACCTGAAAACTGCGCCCGCCGGTTGGCGCGGGCGTCGTCGGTGCGATGTCGCCGCACTTTCCGGCGCTACCACAGCAACTGCCGCCGCTTGCCTGGGCGTCTTCGGCGTGATCGTGATCGTGGCGGTGGGTGTCGGACGGCATGAACGGACCTCTGGATTCGGGTGCTTTGTCATGACATAGCCCCTACAGTAGCTAGAGCTTCAAGAGAAAAGTTCGGTGGTATTTCCGTTTGTTTTCTTGCTAGACGGTCCGACGACAGCCTCAATCACGGCGTAAGGCATAAAAAGCCGATACGAAGAAAAACAGAAAAGAAAGGAAACTCGATGCAGGTTTTGATGCTGAAGCAAAAAATGATGGTTGCGGTGGCGCTTTTGCTCACGACAGGATGCGCCATCCAGCCGACAGGGCCGGACGACACGGCAGACCAGACGGGCAACGTTCCCGAAGCCGTGGTTGCGATGGCTGCTCCGGATCAGGATGTTGCAACCGCGCGCCTCGTGCCGGAAGACGGCTGCTATTGGTACGAACACAGCGGGCCGGTCGAAACGACGCTGCTGCCGTTGCGCACGGCGAACGGTAATCCGATCTGCGTGGCACGCGAAGCTTGAGGACGCGTCAGACGTTGCATCAACGCGCCTCAGACCTACGCACCACACTCAACTTCGCGCGGTGACACTGTCCTCCGCTGAGTACAAATGTGCCGTCGATTCGATCTCAACGTTGGGATAAAGTTCGTTAATGTGAGCCATGACCATCCGCACGCAACCCGAACTGGCTCGACCGCCGATACTTCTCGGATAGGGCGTGCCGTGTATTCGAAGATAAGTGTCGCGGTCTCCGACGTACAGATAGATGGCTCGTGATCCCAAAGCGTTTTCGGGGCCGGGTTCCATCCCGTCGGCCCATCGTGCGTTTTCCGGATCCCGCTCGATCATGTTCTGGGTCGGTGTCCAATGCGGCCACCTCACCTTGCGTTTGATCGTGTAGACCCCAGGCTCGTATAGGTTGCCCCGGGCAATGGCCACACCGTAGCGCATTGCGGTCCCGCTCTCCTCGATATGATAGAGATACCGCGCGACCGCATCGACATGGATGTCTCCTGGCACGAGCCCGGGTTTCGCAATCACGCGTTGGGGCAAAAAGCGCGGGTGTAGGCCCCAAGGGTTTGACGCGGCCGGATCGAATCCGGGCGGCGTGACTTGCGCGTCCCATTCAGCCTTCTGTGCCTCGGTGGGCCAGGTATCGGCCAACAGGGGGCTGGAAACAGACGCGGAGAATAGCGCCGTTGTTGTTTGAATGAAGTGTCGTCTTGTCAGCATGTCTTACCCTTTCGGTTCCCACCAGCAATCTATGGCAAGAACGGTATCTGTTCACTTTGATTAGATAAGACTTCTAGTGGCTAGAGGTTCAAGGACATATTTTCGTGAACACACACGATCCTTGTGATCCGCAATTTACCATCCGCTACTACGAAAAGATCCGCGCGCCGCCCAGCCTGACCCGGCCTGTTCCCGAGACCACGGTTGCTGCAGAGTCAGATCCTGTCGAAGCTGGCGATGGAGGAGGGCCATATCGCCCGCTTCGCCTGAGCCGCGAACGGCAGTATGGTGAACTTTGACTTGCACGGTGACGGGGGCAAGCAAAGCAGCAACGACAAACAGGGCCGCGCGGTGTCCAAAATACCGGGCGTCTTGCTCGCCGCCTTCACCAGCAATCATAGATGGTGAAGGCACAACCGCACGGAAGCGCCGGCCACAGCGACCTTGCGCACTGGCGAGGAGTATCTCCAACTTCGAGCACCTTGATTGCCAAGGTTCCGGCGGGCTTTGCCTCCTCCTACCGGAACTTTGGCTGACTGGCACGCACCCGTCAGGATACCGAGCGATGACGCTCATCTCTTAGGTCGTGGTGCGCCACATCCGATATCGTCCCTGCCCAGTCACCTCGCGGATCAGGCCTCGCGTTTCCATCCAGGCGAGGTTTCGCTGGACGGCGGCGCGGCTGGCACCGGTCAGGGTCTCGGCCATTGGGGCGGAGACGACGGGCCATTCGGTCAGCACGGCGCGCAATGCTGGTGGTGTCTTCCCAGAGAGCGGGGCCATCATGGTTTCCGCCCGAGCTGACCATGCCTGGATATCGTCGAGGTGTCGCATTGCTGTCAGGCATGCTGTTTCCATTCCCTCGAGCCAACGCTCCAAGCGCTCAGCCGATG
Source organism: Marivita sp. (assembly GCF_051251565.1). GTDB lineage: Bacteria > Pseudomonadota > Alphaproteobacteria > Rhodobacterales > Rhodobacteraceae > Marivita. The sequence goes on from NZ_JBPOFB010000015.1 coordinate 16,022, forward strand.
GGCCATTGGCGCGCAGCCCCCCTGCCCCGCGTGTAGCCAGAGGCGCAAAGATGGCCCCCCCATTCGAATTCGGGCCTTCGCTGGCGGCAATGCGTGCGGCGGTAACCGCGGCTTCCATCCGGTCGCCCTGTTGCCCGAGGCCCGCAAGGCTCCAGATGTGAAACCCCATGCAGGCGCGTGTGATCGGGTGCAGGTCGGCGGCTTGCGCCATCAGGTCAAGCCAACCGCCCGCGCGATCCGCAAAGGGCTCGGCTTCATCCGCCATGTTTTCAGGGTCACGGCGATCGAGGAAAGCGGACAGGTCCATCTCTGGGCCGGGACCGCCTGTAAGACGCCGCACCGCCCATCCGACACGCGCGAGCGCTGCGGTGTCGTCCTGCACCCCGGACAAGCGCATGGATATCCAAAGCGCCAGCCGATCCGGGCCAATTCGGTCACCCACAAACCAGCTGAGGTCTGCCGCCTCCATCAGCGCGAGCCTGTGCCGCCAGCCCTCCGGGCCACGGTGCAGACGGTCATCCAGCGCGCCAATCCGGCCAGCCACACGGGCGAGATGGGCGGCATTGCCTGCCTCTGCCTTCCGCCAATCGTCGAGGACTGCGGTTTCACGCAGCTCTGCCCTCGGTCCGGGCGGCAGATAATCCGGCTCCACTTCCATCGGACCGGGCAGGAACCACAGGTCGTCCTCAGACGCCTCTTCGAGCCCCTCCGCATCCACTAGAGGGTCGTCAAAAATATCATACTGCGTGGATACTTGAGGCTTCATATGTGCAAAATACGGCACTTTTGCAATTTACCCAAGTGTTTTGTCAGAGTGCGCCTGCATACCTTATATAGCACGCGCGCTCGGTGGTCTGCGAGATTTCTCTGATCGCGCTCAGCGTATGGAAACCAACGGCTTTATGATGAACAGCGCCACAGAGCACGCCCTTGCATCTGTTTACAAACGGTCTTTTATTGGCGCTATATGAAACTGCAAAAAGACTGTTTTGATGCCATTGATAGGCTATGCGCGCGTATCCACAGAGGATCAAACCCCCCTGCCCCAGTCGCAGGCCCTGAAATCTGCGGGTTGCGCCGAAATCTATGAAGAGCACGCCTCAGGCGGCAATCGCGCGCGGCCGGTGCTTGGGCGTGTGCTCGAACGCATCCAGAGTGGCGATACGCTGGTCGTCGTGAGGATCGACCGGCTTGCGCGGTCTCTGTCGCATCTGCTGGAAGTTATCGAGCGGCTGGAGGCCAGGGGTGCGTTCTTTCGCTCGATCCAGGACCCGATCGACACTGGATCCCCGCAGGGCAAGTTCACGCTGCAGGTCTTGGGCGCTGCGGCCGAGTTCGAGCGCGCCCTGATCCGGGAGCGCACCAAGGCCGGCCTCGCCAGTGCGCGCACAAAGGGCCGCGTGGGCGGAAACCCTGGACTGCGGGCCAAAGACCCTGCCGCTCTTCGCAAGGTGCGGCTAGCACGACAAGACGGCTACATGGAGCGTCTGAACGAGACGGCACAAGATTGGGTGCCCCATGTGCGCCGGTTGCGCCCCGACTTGGCCTGGGAAGACGTGGTGCGCATCATCAACGGCCCCTTGCCCGAGGCGCGTCGCTGGACCCAAAGCCGTCTCTTGCGCGCCGTGAAGGCCTATGTCCGCGACGGCTTCCTGCCGGCCGAGGTGCTGGCCCGCGCCGGGCGCCGCGAAACCGACGACCGTCTGCCCGCCATCGTCGCCGGCATCAAGGGCGCGGACCCCGACATCACGCTTCAGGCGATCTGTACCCGGCTGGAAGCGATGCGCGAACGCACACCACGCGGGCGGACAAGCTGGCAGCCTTCTTCGGTCAAGATGCTACTGGAGCGGGCTGAGAGGCTGGGGCTGCTCGATTGAGATTCCCGAGAATCGCCCATCCGATTCTGCCGACTGATTTCTGTACGCACTCACAATACATCTTGTGGTCACTAGGTAGTTGGCAACGAGGTGTTGAAGTAGAGCGAGAGCGCAGTCGCCCAAGACGCTGATTTTTAACAGTTTACGGTCGACAGAAATCGGTGCCTTCAACGCCGCCAGGCCGCTCAACGGTTTGGTCTGGATTTATCCACAATATCTGTTAAGATTTGCAAAACAATAAAGACTTGAGGGCAGTGATGAACGGGATACGGGCCTCCCAGAGATTTGAAGTCATGTCCAAGCGGCTTGGTAGTCGGTTGCGTGAACATGCGCAGGAAACCTTCCCACCGGACGCTCAGAAGGGCCTCCGACGCTTCGCCATGCGGGAAGCGGCTGAACTGCTTCGCATTAATCAGAATACCTTTCGCCATCATGTGTCAAACCTCGAAGGCTTTCCCGAAGGTGTCCTGGAGGGCGGCAACCGCCGTAGCTTCTCTGCAGAGGAGATGGTCGAGGCACAACGCGTACTTCTCGAGACTGGAAGGATCAAGCCAGAAGAACACCCGCACAGAAGACCGGGAGAGGCTTGTCAGGTCTTGACGATCTTCAACCTGAAGGGTGGCTCCGCCAAGACGTCATCTGTTGCCCATGTAGGGCAACTACTGGGTCTGCGCGGCTACCGGGTGTTACTGATCGACCTCGACAGCCAGGCAAGTCTGACAAACCTATTCGGGGTTACTCCCGAGCTGGATCCGGATATGCCGACGTCATACGATCTTATCCGATCCGACGATCCACTGCCCGCAACAGAGATCATTCGCAAAACAAACTTCCCGACCGTGGATCTGATCCCGGCATCCATGGACATCATGGAGTACGAGTTCGAGGTCGCCCTGAGCTTCAGACACGGCGCCACCACGTTCCATAGCCGCATCCGGGAAGCGCTTGAGCCCGTCCTCAACCGATATGATGTGGTAATATTTGACACCCCACCGCAGCTGAACTTCTCTGTGATCTCTGCCCTCTTTGCATCGACCGGGGTCCTGATCCCGCTCAACGCGTCGATGCTCGATGTCATGTCGCTGGCGAGCTTTCTGGGCATGGCGAGCAACCTGATGGGCGTCGTCGAGGCACACGCCCCGGAACATGGACTGAACTTCGTGCGAGTTCTGATCACCCGCTACGAAAATACGGATGGTCCGCAGGTGCAGATTTCGTCTCTGCTTCGGACAGTCCTCGGGGATGCCGTGCTGTCTGCCGAGTTCCTGAAATCAACAGCCGTGGGTGATGCTGCGAACACCCAGCAGAGCATCTTCGAGGTCGAACCTCGCGACGTGAACCGCAGAACTTACGAGCGCGCGATCGAGTCCGTCTCGCGCGTGACCGACGAAGTCGAACGCGAAATCCTGAAAGCATGGGGGCGTAGCCATGGCGCGTAAGGTCTTCGGGGACTCACTCAAGAACGCGATGGGCAAAACGCCGCCTTCAGACGACGATCTGGATGTGAAACGGACGAGCCCGACTGTAGCTCGCGCTCAAGCATCTGTGCTCGAAGAGGATAAACACGCCACGCGGCTGATCGACCCGACCGCCATACGGATGTCCGCGGTCATGGACCGCATCGATCCAAGCGATGGTCTGGATGAGCTTGTCTCATCGATCCGCGAGCACGGTCAAAAGGTTCCAGTGCTGGTTCGCCGAACCGAGGACGGTGCGCTTGAGATCGTCTATGGACGCCGTCGGCTTCTCGCTTGTCGCCAACTTTGTCAGAAAGTGCGCGCTACGGTCATGGAGATGACCGACGAGGAAGCTCTCATTGCCCAAGGCGTAGAGAATAATGCGCGCCAAGATCCATCGTTCATCGAAAGGGCTCTGTTTGTCGCCGGAATCATTCGAGAACTTGGGAAAACCGACGAAACGCGCAAGAACGCTCAAACGATCGCGTATCGGGCACTTCAGATCGATGAATCGCTCGTCTCGCGGATGAACCGTATCGCTACGGGCATCCCGATGGAACTGATCCAGGCTATCGGACCTGCACACGGCGTTGGTCGACGGGTTTGGGAAAGGCTTTTCAGGCTGTGCGAGAAAGACGTCGCGAGAGCCCGAGAAGTTGCCGGCAAAATCCCTCGCAACATACCGGGCCCCGACCGTCTCGAAGCGGCGGTTGCCTTGCTGACAGCCACCAAACCATCGACGCAGAAGACACACCCCAGTGAGCGCGTGAAGATCGGCCGAAAGGGCAACCGTATCACCATCGATGTGGACGCGGATCTTGTCCCTCGTGTTGAGGAGGCAGTCCGGAAGCTGGTCATGGAGCTTCTTGACCGCGGTCAAGACGGGCCAGAGTGACGACCCCCGTGTCTTGACCGCGGTCAAGACATCAAAAGCAACGAGCAGAAAACGAAAGGAGGACCGGCTAGAAAAAGAAAGACCCCCCGAAAGCGATGCTTCCGAAGGGCCTCAATCAGTCTCGACACCTGATTGATAACCCCAAAACGAATCGATTTCAACACCGCTCGCGGTGAACGGGGAAGCTTTTTCTTCCGAAACACCATGAGACATGCAAATGAAACAACAACCGCCCTGGCGGAACGGATATCTCTGCCCTGCCCTAACCCCTATGAGCTTCTGGGCCCAGTTCGCATACTGAGGAAGGAGCTCGGTCTCACAGCCAATGACCTCGCCGTTCTGACCGCGCTCATTAGCTTCCTACCCCACAAAGAACGTGAGATTCAGGACAGCCAGCGACTTACGCTCACTGTCGTGTTCCCATCGAACGCTTCTCTGTCAGAGCGCGCCAATGGACTCGATGAGAGAACAATTCGACGCAGCCTGGGACGCCTCTCAGCTGCTGAACTGATCGAACGCAAGAATTCAGCAAATGGCAAACGCTTTCCGCTGCGGTATGGAGGCGTTATCAGAGATGCCTTCGGTATCGACCTGAAGCCCTTGATCGAGAGGTACGGCTCACTCGCGACACAAGCCTTGCAGCTCACCGAAGAACGCGAGCGCTTGCGCTCACTGAAGGCTGAGGCGTTGGCCCTACGTGCTTCGCTACTCCAACAGACACGCTTCGATGAAGCAAAGCTCTCTACCCTCAACATGATCAGAAATGTCCTGCGTCGAGCAACATTAACCGTTGATGCAGTCCTGAGCGTTATCTCAGAACTTAGAGCCCTCGGAGCCGATACCGACGCAAGCTACGGTGAACACCATGCCGCAGAAAAAGCTGGTTCCGAAGATAATTTACAAGCTATCCAACACCGACCTTATGCACCAGAATCCAACGATCTGCCCGCCACAAACGGACAAAATGTCCGGCACATAGAGTCTATAAAAAAAGATATTAAAAAGATTGCTCCCTCTACGGTCAATCGCGGTGAACAAACCGCAAAAACCAAACCTACGATGAACCGAGACCCAGCACGCATGGCATGGGAGGATTTTACCCATGTTGCAGGATTTTTCCCAGAACCGCCGCGGACAGGAGAAGCCCTTACCCGCATTCTATACGAGCTCGGTCGATTGCTTAGAATAAGCCAAGACGAACTTCGGTATGGCATCCAGAAAGCTGGCGCGGGAAAACTGCTTCTCGTCTTCGACTACCTGATAGCAAGAGCAGACACGATCAAACACCCTGACGCCTATTTCGAAAGGATCCTACGCACACAACTTGCTCTCACGATCGTTCTTGACCGCGGTCAAGAACGATCGTGAGAGGGAAAGGAGTGTTGGTTTGAGGGTGACGGGAAGCGAGATCGGGAGAGTGGCTTCCGGCGCCCGTTGTGGAGAAGATCTGATGACCAAAGCTGTTCGGAAAATCACCCTGTCCCCTTCGCGGGATATCCCTTTTGACAAGCTGGTGCTGAGCCAGTCCAACGTACGGCGCATCAAGGCTGGCGTGTCCGTCGAGGAACTGGCCGAAGACATCGCCCGCCGAGGTCTGTTGCAGAGTTTGAGCGTGCGGCCCGTGTTGGCTGACGATGGGACCGAGACCGGCAAGTTCGAGATCCCGGCCGGAGGCCGCAGGTTTCAAGCATTGTCCTTGCTGGTGAAGCAGAAGCGTTTGGCAAAGACCACACCCATTCCCTGCATCGTCCGCGATGCAGCGTCCGACATCCTGGCCGAGGACGATTCCCTTGCAGAAAACATGCAGCGCGTCGCCTTGCACCCGCTCGATCAGTTCCGCGCGTTTGTGTCCCTGCGTGACAAGGGGCAGAGCGATGCTGAGATTGCTGCCGCCTTCTTCGTGACGCCGCAGACCGTGAAGCAGCGCCTCAAACTTGCCTCGGTCGCCCCTGCCCTGCTTGAGATCTACGCCGAGGATGGCATGACGCTGGAGCAGCTCATGGCCTTCACTGTGAACCCCGATCACGCGCGTCAGGTTCAGGTCTGGGATGTGATCCATTCATCCTGGAACAAGGAGCCATTCCAGATCCGACGCATGCTGACCGAGACCTCGGTCCGGGCGTCAGACCCGCGTGCGGTCTTTGTGGGTGTTGAGGCCTATGAAGCGGCGGGCGGCACGATGCTGCATGACCTGTTCCAAGGCGATGACGGTGGTTGGCTCGAAGACACAGCCCTGCTTGATCGGCTGGTGACGGAAAAACTCCAGGCCGAGGCTGAGACGATTGCAGTTGAGGGCTGGAAGTGGATCGAGGTCGCACTCGACCTGCCCTACGGCTACAGCCACGGTCTGCGGTCCCTGTCCGGCGATCCGGCACCGATGACGGATGACGAAGGTGCGGCCCATGCCAAGCTGCTCGCCGAGTATCGGGCGCTGGAAGAGGAATACGCAGGGCAGGATGAAATCCCCGACGAGGTCGACACGCGGCTTGGCGTGTTGGAAACGGAGATGGAAAAGATCGAGACCCGGCCGTTGATCTTCGATCAGACAGAGATCGGGCGGGCAGGGGCGTTTGTCACGCTCGACCGCTACGGCGCTCTGGCAGTCTATCGCGGCTACGTGCGTCCAGAGGATGAGCCCGTTGACGAGACCGCGGTCCATGATGGTACGGATCCTGCGGCGGCGGTGCAGGGGGATGATCGTGATTTCACCGATGGCCATGGCAGCGCCGCTCATGGCGGAACCGTCTTCATGTCGGGTGGCCAGCCGATCGGAGCTGACTTGCCGGATGATGAGGATGACGGAGCGCTGAAGCCACTGCCCGAGCGGCTCGTCATGGAGCTGACGGCCCACCGGACGCTGGCGCTGCGTGAAGCGATCGGGCGCTCGCCCGACGTGGCGTTGACTCTGCTGCTGCTGAAGCTGGTGACGGACACCTTCCGCACCTCCTCTGCTTCGGGCAGCTGTCTCGAGGCATCCGTGCGTCAGGTCTATATGTCGGCGCAGGCGCCCGATCTCAAGGACAGCGTGGTGGCCAAGCTGGTGGACGAGCGTCACGCGGAATGGGAAGCCGATCTGCCGCTTGGCGACGATGCAGCGCTCTGGGACTATCTGACGGTCCTCGACCAGGGCAGCCGTCTGGCTCTGCTGGCGCATTGCCTCAGCTTCGGCGTCAACGCGCTGCATGAAAAGGTGAATCCCTACGGGGCAGGTATCTCTGCAGGCGGTCTGACCCGGCGTATGGCGCATTCCGATCTCGTGGCGCGTGCCACAGGTCTCGATATGGGCGAGGCGGGATGGGAGCCGACGGTCGACACCTATCTCAACCGCGTGCCCAAGGCCCGCATCCTCGAGGCCGTGCGGGAGGCGAAAGGGGAGGGGACTGCCCAACTCCTCGATCACCTGAAGAAAGGCGAGATGGCTAGTGAGGCCGAGCGCTTGCTGAAGGGCAGCGGCTGGTTGCCCGAGGTCCTGCGTCGGAACGATCTCGTGGCGCTGGACGATGAGGACCATGCCGAAGGGCAGGGGGCGGATGCCGAAGCGGCTGACAGCGTCAGTGAAGCTGACCTTCCTGCATTCCTGACGGATGACCTGCCTGCTCAAGGTGCGTCGATGCTGGCCGCGGAATAGCGTGATCCAGCCGGGGGGCGGAGATTCCGCCCCCAAATCACCCTATAACGTAACAATATCAATAAGATGAGTGCGATTACTCGCATTCGGAATGAGGAATCATGTCTGCAACAACCATCATCGACACCGCCCCCCTCGGGGCGCTTATTCGCTACACTGACGGCAGCCCCAAGCCACCGGCACGCTTCACCAAGAAGCTGGCGGCCTGGGAACGTTCGAACGGCGTCGGCCGTCTTGTGAAAAAGGAACCACCCCGGCCTTACGCGACCTGGACGGCACCCGCGTCGTTCACGCTGCATGAGGGCAACTTCTCCTCGGACGGGGTGATCCTCGTCACCATCATGCGCAGCCATTCGGTTGACAGCGCCGTGGTCTTCGAGGTGGCCGAAGAACCGAAGCCCGGGCAGGTGCGCGTGCTTCTCGACTTCGGCGGCAACACGGAGCTGCTGCATCTGGCGGAGTCCGTCACTGCGGCCGAGCTTTGGATCGCCAAAGAAGGATACCGCAACGCGCGGCTTGAAATCGTTGGCGATGAACAGGGCGAAAGGGCAGGGGGCGCGGACCTGGCCGCCTGAGCCCTGAGAATGCGTGAGGGGCCTCCCCAGGCGGCCTGCCTCGCACCAACCACTTGAACCTTGTCCCGCGCTGTCGCGGGGCACCAGAGGATCCATCCCCCCAATTCGGAAGTCTTCAACTAAGAGCATGGCCGGGACGCTGGCGGCGTTAGAAGCATCAGCGGGACAATTGGCTCCAGTCGTCAGGGCACCATCCCCCTCTCGCCATTCCCTTCCTTGGCCCGAATCCTGTCTTCGAGATCAACCCTCAAGGGGTCGGACTACGGGCAAGCCCGTGCCGCCGGGTGGATTCGGGCGAGCCGAACGCACCCGGTGATGTCAGCCAGTCTTCGGGCCTGCGGGGTCCTGTCGCGCGGGGGATGGTCCCCCGCCTCCAAGACAGGAGCCAAACAGATGTCCCGCAAAGATGCACACGCCTTCGCAGCCTCCCTCGCCGCCACCCTCATGGTCTCGATCGTCGTCTTCCAGGCAGGCGATGGAACCTTCGGCGCCGTCCCCGCCGATGAAATCGACGGCGACGAGGTTCAGGTGTTGGTTGAGATTGACCCGTGGGCTTAGGCCCACGGTTACCTCGGCAGCCTCACGCGGTGGCGCAGACGCGCCTCCTGCCGCGTCGTTGCGCTCTCGCACGGTGCCGGTGAAATATTCGGAACAGTGGACCGCCGATGGCGCAGCGCCAGATGGCCTGAAGCTGTAGAGGTGCCAGTTGCAACGCGACTGCCACAACGCCAAGAATATCGACATGTCCGGGCCGGACCGAAGATTAATTCTATCTTTCGGTGCTGCATGCAGCGTTCGAAGCGGCCTTTGCAATGTCATATGCTTCGATAGTTGAATGACTTAGAATATTCGTAAGAGCTCTTTCCGCCAAAAAAATAAGTGGTTACGCTTCAACTATAAGGCGAAGTATGCAAGCCGATCGACGTACTGCCATCCGGCCAAGGAAAACAAAAAGTGAATCTAAAAGAACTAATTTCGGATGAGCGGACGTCGATTACGGGACAGGGAATCGATAACAGAGCCTATTCGCGGACCCTCCGGCACCTTCGAAGCTACAACTTCTGGGATGGTGTCGACGATGCGCCACACCTCTGGGGGCACCAGCAAGCAGCTATCGCCACGGTCGTTGCCTATCTGCACGGGGACAAGCAGATACCGGAGCGGCCCGAGCACACAGAAGCTGCGCTCCTAAAGCTACCCACCGGCACAGGCAAGTCTGGCATCATTGCGATCCTTGCGCGGTGTCTGCCGGAGGTCCGCCGTGTTCTCGTATTGACGCCACGCACTGCGCTGACTGAGCAACTCCTGGCGGACATCCGTTACCGTTTCTGGTCTCACCTTGGGTATGAGGCAAACGGCTCGGCGCTCTTCACCGCGGAGGCCGACGTGTTCGGCACCACGCTTGACAACGTGTATGTCGAACAATTCTTGCCCAAGAATGTCGGCATGGTGGTGCAGCATCTGGGCGATCAGGCCACTGATCGCGCCATTCTCGTCGGCACCCATCAGGCGCTCGGCGACATCCGCAAGACCGCACATGATCCTGATGATGGCGGTTCGGCAGTTGCAGCAGCTCTTTTAGCGCATATCCGGGACGAGTTTGATCTCGTGATCGTCGATGAAGGTCATTACGAGCCTGCTATCTCGTGGTCACGCGGCGTTCGAGAATTCAATCTGCCGACTCTTCTATTGAGCGCAACGCCTTACAGGAACGACTACAAGTCGTTTCGTGTGCGCGGACGTTATCTCTTCAACTTCCCTTACAGGCAGGCAGTTGACGGGCGTATTATCCGTCCCGCCGATATCATCGTGCCAGAAGGCGACGTCGGACCAGTTGCGCGGGAAGCTGCAATCCCACAGTTTGTCGGCATTCTGCACAGGGAATTGCTTGAGCGCCTGCGGGAGGCCGAACGCTGGTTTTTGAACGGCGTAACGCCAAAAGTCATGGTGCGCGGTGATGACCTTGAGACCCTCACGCTCTTACAGACCGAGATTAACCGCGTCTTCGACACGCAAGCTGTCGTGATCCATGACCGCGCGAAGAAGACGCAGCAGAACCGGGACATGTTCACCAGCGTCGCGTCCGCTCTTCGGTCCCGCCCTGACGCTAAGTTCTGGATTCACCAGAACAAGCTCATGGAGGGGATTGACGATCCGTCATTCGTTGCCGTCGCCATCTTCGATCTCATGGGCAATGCACGGCAACTCGTGCAGCAGATTGGACGTGCGACCAGATATTCGCGGGGTGAGGATGGTGTACCCCAGGCAGGTTGGATTCTTTCCACTCCTGCCAATGCCGAGCGTATTCGGACTACTTGGGAGAGATACCAAGGCTACGAGGATTATGCGGCGCGGAACACCGCGCATATCGTCACGAACGAGGTTACGCTTCCGGACCGCCTGCTCGAATACATGGCCGAGTATCAATATATTGGCGGTGAATTTCGGGGGCGCTTCGAGTTCGAACAGCCACTCGCCGCAGGCGACATCCAGCTTCCCCGAACCGCCGCTGTTCTGAGAACTGCCGCACCGCTTCCCAACATCCGTGTGTTCGCCACGGTGATCGAAGAAGCAATCATGGACAAGGACCGGTTTAAGATTACGCCGATTGAAGGCATGCCGGATGGTTCGATGGGTTTTTCCTACTATGCGTGGCGAAACTCGCCGTACCTGATCGACCGGTTCTTTTCTGAATGGAAGCTTGGGGTCTTCCTTGCTGTCCAACAGGGTGAACTCGTTTTCATGCACGATACAGAAGGCCTTGTGGTGGATATGGATGGCCTAAGCCTCAAACGAGCGGGCAGGTCGGTCATGGAAAAGGCCTTCCCCGAGAGTGACGACAATCCGTCCCGACTTTCCCGCATGTCCTTCTCCTCTCTCGACATGTCCCAACATGCGATCCGGGCAATGGCTCTGCGGACTCGTTCTTTTGCAGATGCTTTTACCGATTTGCTTGATCCTTCGCTCGTTCCTGCAACTGCCGCCGGTTTTGTAAACGGGACCGCCCGGTATGTTGGCTTTAATCGCTCGCGCCTGCGCGATGCTTCGGAGCGCCATGTTTCGGTTGCAGACTATGTTACATGGACTACAGAAATCGCCGCCGAGCTGGCGGATGCCGATCGGGAACGAAGCCATGTCTTTAATCGATATGCTGCCTTGGTCGAAGATATCGATGACCAAGAAGCCCAGCCGGTTTCGATCCTGCTTGACCCATCGCTTGACGACATGCGCGACGACGAGGCCGGTGGTGCGGCCTGGGTTCTCCTTGAGGACATCGATTACTTTGATCTATGTGCCGAGGTAGATGGCGCAACAGGCGGATTCACGATCCAGATCGGCGACGAGGATGTGCCGTGTAGCGTCGAGTTCGTTTCGGAAACCCGCAAATACAGGGTTACCAGCCCAAGGCTGGATGAGCTTGCTCCCGCGCAGGCAGGAGAGGATAGGCGTCAGGCCTTGACGCTCGTACAGCGGCTTAACAAAGGGCAGGCCTTCCGAATTCTCACACAGCGTGACAGCGTCGTGTATTCGGAGGGCAATTTCTACGAACCGAAGATGCAGTGGGTTCATGACGGTGGCGTCAAACCGGTTCTCGAATATATCCACGCATCGCCCACGCTCGATGATGTCCTGACCGAGAAGGGCGACGATCAATACGCCGCAAATCGTGCAAATTGGTACAGGCAATCCATTTTCGGGCTTTTTTCGGTAACATGCGAAGGCCAGCGCGCTGCCAACGGGATCGCGGATGACAAACTTACCGCCGAAATTGAAGCCATACCGGTCTGGTTGTGTGATGACGATAGCCGTGAAGCCGCGGACTTCATAGGTTTTGATCCTGATAACAGGAAGATCGTGTTTGTTCACGCAAAGGTCGGCGATGTGGTGCGGGGCGGCACCGGATATCATGTCGGCGGACTACAGGATGTCGGTCGGCAAGCACTCGCAAGCCTCGGGTTTATCTCGCGCGGACAGCCATCCACGGTCTGGACGCCCGATCGATGGGAAACCGACGTACAGGCTAATCAAGTCAGGCTACATGGTCGTAGCCGCATCTTTCGGAATCCTAACGGTCTCACATCTGCTCAACTCAACGATCTGCTCCACGCGTCGTGTCGAAATCCGTCCTTTGATCGTGAAATCTGGATTGTCGGAGCGAAGATGGCGCGCAGGCAAGCGCTTGTGGAGGGCCTGAACCAAGAGCGTTGGCCGAACCGCCTGCGGCAGTTCCTGATGCATTGGGATGCCATGCAGACGGCCTGTGCCAGAGCAAGCACGCGGCTGAAGTTCTATTGTTCCAATTAGGTGACTCAGCGAAGCAAGTGTTGGATATTTTTATGAGCCGGCATTGAGACGGTTTGCAGCAAATATCGGCAACTCTGAAGGTTTTTCGATGTGGGCCGCGGCACGACATTGGCGGCCAAAGTGAAGCCGCACCTATCATACGCGGCGCCAGGCCCGAATGACTGGGTCGGGCACCGATCCGCCTCGGACTCTTTAGCCACAGGGTTGGTAATCTTTCAGCGAATTTCCAGATCACCAGCCGTTGTGCCAGCAGCCAGCGCGTCTACGAACCACTGCGGTTTACGCCCGCGACCAGACCAGGTGACGGCCGGGTTCTCAGGGTGCTGGTATTTTGGTGCGACTGGAGCGCGCTTGGTCTTGCTATCTGTCCCGACGAGTTCGGCCAGTGAATAGCCCAGATCCCGGGCGACAGCTTCTACCTTGGCGCGGGCTTCCGCCTTCTGCCGATCCTCGAATGTGGCAATCGCCTTGGCGACGTCCTTCTGCATTTTCTTCAGCTCGCCGAGCGACAGTGGCTCGAGATCGCAATCAGCCATTTGTGCGGTCCGTGTCCTGAATGTCCCGGTATCGATAGCCCGTCGATGCAGGGCGCCGCAACTCCCGGAAGGCTGGGGCAGGGGTGGCAAAGGCTGGTGACCGTCGTTTTGCCGCCAGGCAGGTGCTGAACTTGGGGTCAGGCGGTCTCGATTGGCCGGGTGACGGGTTCTGGCATGGGCTCCCCGCGCATCTCTGTCTCCCGGGCCATCCCTTCGACTGACAATCCCCTAATCCCGTTCGGGCTCTCGCGCGCAACCCCGCGTCAGTCCGGGCCGAGTTGCCCCTTTGGGGCTGCCCGCTCCACCCCGGTCCTCTGGGGGTTTCCGGCGTCCATGCTGTCCACCGTGCACGCGTCGCCCGACGGGCTTTTTCCGGGTCTTGTCGAAGGGACGGTCCCGAAGACAGGACACACAGGAGCTTATCATGCAGAACATCGTCATCCTCGCCGGCAACATCGGTCAGACCCCCGAAACCCGCACCACCCAGGGCGGCACCAACATCACCAACTTCAGCCTCGCCACCTCGCGCCCCCGCCTCTCGGAAGGTCGCGTCCTGCGCGACGAGAACGGCTACCGGGTCATGGACACTGAATGGCACCGCATCACCTGCTTCAACGGTCTCGGCAAGACGGTCGCAGAGCATTGCGAAAAGGGCATGAAGGTCCTCGTCCACGGCCGCATCCACTACACCAAGTGGATCGACAGCATGGGCAACGACCGCTACGGCTGCGAGATCATCGCCGAGAAGGTCGACTTCCTGAGCCGCCCGAAGTCGGCCGAGAACGAAAACCCCCAGCTGGTCGACCGCGACGACGAGATCCCGTTCTGAGAACGGGGTCTTCCCCTTAGGCCCGGCGGGGAAACCCGCCGGGATTGGCCAATCTTGGCTCAAACCGGTCTGGCGCCTCTACAAATTGACCTCTAGCGACCTGCCGCTGACGCAACTTACAACATTTCCAAGATTGAAAGTTTGCATCGCGGGTTTCCGTAGATCGATGTTCAACAAACTTAGGAGTTCCTCATCTGTGTATATGCCATTAGAGTTATCCACAAAAAGAGATGGAGCAGGATGGCACAGAAATCTGAAATCGAATGGACGGATGCGACATGGAATCCTGTGACGGGATGCACGAAGGTCGGTCCCGGCTGCGAACATTGCTACGCAGAAAGGTTCGCTGAACGCTGGCGCGGTATTCAAGGACATCCATACGAACAAGGTTTCGACTTGCGCCTATGGCCGTCACGCCTTGGGCAGCTCGCACAGTGGAAGAAGCCGCGAATGATCTTCGTCAACTCGATGAGCGACCTGTTCCACAAGGATATTCCGCGTGAGTTCATCGACCACGTGTTCGATGCGATGGAGGCCGCCGACTGGCATGTCTATCAAGTCCTGACCAAGCGCTCATCACTGATGCGCAACTACGTGCGCCGCCGCTACAACGGTGGGCGAGTGCCGTCGCATATCTGGCTTGGCGTGTCCGTCGAGGATGCCGCACACAAAGGGCGGATTGAACACCTTCGGCAGATCAACTCGGATGCGCGCTTCATCTCATTCGAACCGCTGCTAGGCCCGATTGGCGAGGTCGATCTGACAAGTGTTGCTTGGGCGATTGTCGGCGGCGAAAGTGGGCCCGGCGCTCGTCCGATGGAAGCGGCGTGGGCGACCGAATTGCGCGTTGCCTGTGAGCGATACGAAGTTGCTTTCTTCTTCAAACAGTGGGGCGGTGCGCGGCCGAAATCCGGCGGTCGTCTGCTCGAAGGCGAAGAATGGAACGGGTTCCCGTGGCAAATCGTGCCGAAGGCGATCATGGCCGAATTGCAATAGCGAGAGACACGTATGGAAGCAGATTTAGACCTTTACCGCGACCGCGAACAATCATTCATTAAGCACCAGTTCCTGACGAAATACCTCCAAGCAGCGGCATACAAGACGCTGCAAGGCCATTCTCCTACATTCAATTTCGTAGATGCCTTTGCCGGACCTTGGCGCATATCTGATGACGCTAAGTATTCAGATGCGTCGTTCGATCAGGCAATCAACACTTTGGAAGCTGTTCGCGCTGATCTAGAAAAGCGCGGCGTCGGTGGACTGAAAATTCGCTTCTGTTTCTGCGAACAGCGTCCAGAAGCGGTTGCGCGCCTTCGGGAGTACGCTGCTTCGAAAGGGCGGTTCGAGATACACGTTTTCGAAGGTGCATTCGAAGACAACCTCAATGCGATCGCCGCCAAACTGACTGACGGTTTCACGTTCACCTTCATTGACCCGACCGGATGGAACATTCGTAACGAAGAGGTGTTCCGCTTCCTGCGTGAACAGAATGGCGAGTTCATGCTGAATTTCATGTCGGACCACATCAACCGACATGCTGAATATCACGAGGTTGAGGCGTCCTTCGGGCGGTTCCTAGCGGACGCGGCATGGGCTGATGAGTTCGCGCACCTACCCGCCGGCTGGAGCAACGAGCAGAAGATGCTGTACCTGATGAAGGCCGCGATGCGCTCGAACAAAGTGGCATCATATCTACCCGATTTCTCGATCATGGTGCCGAGGCGCGAGCGAGTGAAGATGCGTCTAATACTCGGTACGCAGAGCCCGTCCGGGTTGGAAGTATTCCGCGACGTTCAAGAGAAGGTCGAGAAGCAGGAACTAGTGATGCGTCACAACCTCCGCGAAGGTGACAGCCCGCAAGTCAGCTTGTTCTCTTCTGCCGACATGGCAGCGATCCAGCAGGAACAGAAAGGCGTCGGGTGCAAAGCGAATAGAAAACGGGCTGAGGAGATAATCGTGAGTTTCCTGAAAGGCCGAATGCGGGCATTTCCTGGCCCGATGTTCAATCAGGCGATGGAGGAAGTTCCAATTCGCCGCAAGCATCTGAACAGTGTCCTTTTGGATATGCGGGAGCGGGGCGTCATCAATTTCGAACTTCCGCCGAGAAAGCGAGTTCCCCAGCCGGATACCGCAATCTTCTTGGTCTGAAAGACCTAAAGCCACGAATAGCGGCTCGCGCCAAGCGCAAGCTGGCCTTCGCATGTTCATCAGACGCCCACCCTCTTCCCAAACCGATTTAGAGTGAGAGAAAGGCTGGTTGCTTTCGCGACAGGTTAAAGGCTGGGAGAGTGGCTTCTGGCGCCTGTCACGGAGGAATACCGATGGGTGTTGTGGAAGTTCTGGATCCGGTCGCACCGGCGCGGGCGGGTGGCTGGAAAGTGGATGTGAGCCGGGGTGAGCGGAACGGGCGGGTGTCGTCCGAATGGTTCAACCGGCCGGATGACGAGCGGTATCTGTCGCTCGATGATCTCTGGGCCAATGTGAAAGGCCGGTCGGAGCGCAGCCGTAGCCGCGTGGTGCAGACGGCGGATATCCGGGTCGAGGCCGCTCGCGACAATCCCGAGCGGTTGCACCTGATGTTGCCGAAGGCGCAAGAACCGGTCGCGCCCACGCATTGGGCCTTCGGCCAGCTTGCCAGCATCGTCGGCGCGCCGGCCTCCTACCTGCGGCAGCTGCCTGCGCCGCTGGCGGGCATCAACCTGCAATATGGTCTGACCAACCACCGCGCCGAACAGGTCAAAACCTTCGAGACCGAAGACGGCCGCATCGAACTGCGCGCCGTGACGGGCCCCGACTATGGCCGCATCCACGATTTCGAACTGGTCGAGGCGGTGCAGCGCATTGCGGGCAATGGCACCGGCGAAACGCGCTGGAAGGTGCCGGGCGTGCTGGACTGGTCGACAGGAGTCTACAACCCCGATGTCGAAATCAGCCGCGACACGACCACGCTCTATGCCTCGGATCGCGATGTCTTCCTGTTCCTGGTCGATGATCGCAACCCGATCGAGGCGGGCAAGCTGCCGGACGGCTCCCCCGATCTCTACTTTCGGGGCTTCTACTGCTGGAACTCGGAGGTGGGAGCCAAGACCCTTGGCATGGCGAGCTTCTACCTGCGGGCCGTGTGCCAGAACAGGAATCTGTGGGGCGTCGAGGATTTCCAGGAGATTCGCATCCGGCATTCGAAATACGCCGCCTCGCGCTTTGCCCATGAGGCGGCCCCGGCGCTGACGCGCTTCGCCAATTCCTCGCCGCAGGGGTTCGTGAATGGCATCAAGGCCGCGCGGCAGCAGATCGTGGCGCGCAGCGAGGAGGATCGCGCGGATTTCCTGCGCAAGCGGGGCTTCTCGAAGGCGGAGTCCGGCAAGATCATCGAGAAGGTGCTGATGGAAGAGGGCCGCCCGCCGGAAAGCATCTTCGACTTCGTGCAGGGCATCACGCGGCTTGCGCGCGACAAGACCCAGCAGGATGCCCGCCTCGACATGGAAGGGCGCGCCAAGAAGCTCCTCGACCGGGTCGGCTGACGCCAGGCTCGACAACGCGACCGCCTGCATCGGCGGCGGTCGCGCTTTCCCCTTCCAAATGCATGCTACTGGCCCCACCCGAGAGGGCAGGGGGGCTTCGGCCTGCGCATTTCAGCGAGACCCGCATGACACCCCAGGAAGAAACTATCGTCCTCGAGGCCCGTGACATCCTCGGCCGCTACCTCAGCCAAAACCCAGTCATCGGCAGCTGGCAGGCGCTGATGGACTATTGCGCGCTCACCGTCCGTGGCCCGATCGAGCGATTCCATGTCCTCTATCTCGACCGCAAGAACCGCATCATCTCCGATGAGCTTTTCTCGACCGGCACAGTCGATCATGTCCCCGTCTATCCGCGCGAGGTGATCAAGCGGGCCCTGATCCTGATCCACAACCACCCGTCGGGTGATCCGACGCCGTCCGAGGCTGATCTCAGCATGACCAAGGAGATCCAGAAGGGCTGCAAGTATCTCGGCCTGACGCTGCATGACCACATCATCGTGGGTGCCGGAACGGAGCTGAGCCTGCGGGCCCTCGGCAAGCTCTGATGGTGCCAGCAGACCTGCCGCCGCCCCTTCGAGGAAGAGGGCGGCGGTTTGGTCTGTGACGGATGAGGCGGGGAGAGTGGCTTCCTGCGCCGTTGGAGATATTGCCATGTTTGACCTTCCCCTGCCGAACCAGTCGGGCCCGCGCCCGATGGGTCCTGTCGCAAATGGTGGGACTATCGCTTCTGATCCCAGCCTGCCTTTCGCGCTGACGCGTATGCACCGGACGCCTGCAGCCCTGATGTCGGGCACCGCTTCCCCCGTGGTCGTTGAGCGTTTTGCGACGCTGGCCGATGCCATGCAGGGCGCGTGTGAACTTGCGGAGGACTACGGCCTCGATCCAGCGCCGCAGTTTCTGGCCATCCTTGATTACGACCAGCGCCTGGTTCTTGCCGGGGCCGCCAGTCATGGCGCTGTGGCTTGGTGCCACCCTGTCGCCAATGCTCTTGAGGCGCGGGCCGTTGTGACCGAGGCGGTTCAACTTCGCGCCCAGGCTGGCCGTGCCACTGACTGGCACGAGCCTGAACTGGCGCAGCGGCTGCGTCACCGTGCCGATCTGCTGGATGCCCGCCTTGTCGACCCGCTCTGGCGCGCTTTTGCCGCCCGCGCGCTGCAGATCGCGGCGTGACGCCCGAGAGACAGAGGAGGGATGGGAAGGGTTTGAGCCTTCGGGGGGCAGAAGATTGCGTCACCCGGAGGGTCTGACCTGTCCTCAATGAACGGAGATATCCATGACACAGACTGAACCCACTCTGGCCGCGCCACTGCGGCCTTCCACCGTCGATTTCGGGGCGATCCTTGCCGCACATGCCGAACGCACCGCCCGGACCCTCGCCCTGCGCCCCGGCAACAAGGACCGCCTGTTCGATGGCCTCATGGCCGCCGGCATCACTCATGTCACCGTGACTTTCGACGGGGCCGGTGACAGCGGCCAGATCGAAAGCATTGGCGCCTGGGCGGGCGAGACGGCTGTCGATTTTCCCGCAACCGAAATCCCCTATGCCGCGCTGACCTGGGATGACCCCGAGGTCGAGATGCGGCAGCTCTCGCTGGAGGATGTCGTCGAGCAGCTCACCTACGACTTCCTCTCCGACACCCATGGCGGTTGGGAAAACAACGACGGCGCTTACGGCGAGTTCTGCTTCGACGCCGCGGCCCGCTGCATCCATCTCGAGTTCAACGAGCGCTTCACCTCGTCCGAACTCTACACGCACGATTTCTGAGGGGGCGGCGATGGCACATCCCTATCACCACGCTCTGTCCTCGGTGAAGAAATGGGGCGGCACGGTCGATGATTTCATCGCGGTGCATAAATGGTTCGATGTTATCCGGACAATCAAGCTGTTTTTGTTCTCCCGGTCGGGGTTTGTCGTTGTTGTCCATAGGAGGGCCCCCGCCGCCCGCGTAGCGCGGATACGCGCGCAGCGGAGCGGGCGACGGGGAGGTACCTGTGGGCTACCGCGACATTTTCCGTGCCGCTTCGACCGTCTGCCCGACCTCCTGGGCCGCGTCTGTGACTGGCTCGCCCAGTTCGACGAGAAGCTGTGCGATGCGGGAAGCTATTCCTGAATGCCGTTCGATCTCTCGTGTCCAACCGCGGCAACGCGCATCTTCCGTCAGATTGAGTTCGAGGCGATGGCGCGCTCGCAGCCTCGGCGCATAAGATCGGGTGGTGACGAATTTGGCGCAGTTCAGATAGAGGTCGCATTCACAGGGACCTTCTTCCGGCAGCCGGAGACAATGGCCGAGTTCGAGCTCGGTCTTCAGGAAGTTGCACTTCAGCCAATCGACCGTGCTTTGCGGCAGTCGCTGATTGCGGATGATCTCTGCCGCGGGTCCGGCGATCGGCGCATCAGGTTTCAACACGGCCTGATAGTCCGCGAGCACCGCTTCATCGCTGACACGGATATAGACCATCGACATGTGCGGGCTTTGATGCCCAAGCACGTCCATGATCGTCTGCATCCGCGCACCGCCTTCGGCGAGTTCCGTGCCGACCGTATGGCGGAAGCGATGTGCCGAGATGAGATTCTGCCCTTTTCCATCGACCAAGCCGAGTCGGTGAGAGATGTCTTTGAGTGGATAATTGAACAGGTAGTCCGGCGAGATCGCGACGCCGCGGCGGTAGAAGAGCAACTTGACGTATTGGCCGGTTCTGGCATCCGGGACCGGGCGTTCGTCCGACTTTGCGCGCAGGTCGATGACCTTGCGAAGAGCTTCAGCAGCCTCAGGGTGAAGCGGCACGAGCCGTTCCCTGTAGGTCTTTCCCGCCGGAATGCGCAGCCGTGGCGTTCCGTCCGGATAGGCGTCCAGACAGTCGACGGGCAACCTTGCGATCTCTGTCCGACGGGCGCCGGACCATCGCGCGATCAGAATCGCGGCGCGCTGGAAATCGCAGGGAAGCTTGCGGACCTCTTCCATGAGCGGGCCAAGCTGTTCGGCGGGGATATACCGAGGCAAGCGTTGCGGAAGGCGGGGAAGATCGCGGGTGTTCAGAACTGGTCGCGTCGGGAAATCCGGCCATTCCCAGGCCGCCCCCTCGCTAAGGAATTGCGCGACATGAAGCGCACGGGATCTCTGAGCGGTAACCGACAATGGACGCTTGGTTCTGGCGCCGACTTGGCTCCTAAGATCGATCAGGAAGGCGGTCATTACCTCGGACGTGACATTGTTGAACTTCTCGATCGTTGGATCGTGGCGAACCAGGAAGTCGACAAAGCGGCGGAGCGACACGGCGCAGTGGTCGACCGTCACCCTGGAAAGGCTGGTGCGCTTGATCTCCAGCCAGCGCTCGATGAAGACACCCATATCTGGCCTCGGATAGATATAAGGCCTGCGCTTGTCGGCGGTCATTCGCGGTCGCGCGATGCCGTTGCCGAGGTGGTGCAGGACAAGCTGTGTCTGTCGGACATAGCGGTGCCAGAAATGGGCGGTCGTCTTGGCCTTCTGCGGGTCGTAGCCATGGAAGCGCTTCATCAGGGAAGACGCCGCATATGCAGAAATTGCATCGTTCAACACGTCAAGGTCGTCGGGGCTGATAAGCTCGGGCGAACGTATGCCGGAATGAAGCGCAATTCGGGAAACCACCCAGACGGACGACCCCTGTGGCGTCGTCTGGTGATACCCCATCGCTTTCTGGCGCTTGCGGAGATCCGGAATGCCTAGATCGATGCCCAGCTGATTTGCGAGTTGGGCGGAATACATGGGCGAAATCGACAGGAGGAACCCATAGTCGAGGCGGAGGCGGTCCGTGAAGGCGAGGTAGTAGAGATATTGCCGCGCCCAGAACGAGGCGGGGTGTTCAGGTGTGAAGGCCGACGTTCCGTGAAGTCGGCCGAGCCGAACCTCAAGCGGTTGTTCGCACCAAAAAGCGAGATCGGGAAAAGCGGCGACGAACTCTCGACGTTGAGCGATGTACCGGTTCTTCATATTGCGGGTCATGTCGAGGCTGAGGATGAATGTGCGGTATTCCTCCTCCCCGCTATGCGACGGCGCGATGTCGGTCGGAAACGTCATCAGGGCATCCGGCAAGGGGGCCGTCATGGCTTCAGCCCCATTGCACGGCTGTACTCGGCGAGCACAGTGGCGTCGGACACGCGAGTATAGATGCGCGTCGATTCCGGTGATGCATGCCCGAGCCGGCGCTGCAGGGTCAGCTCTCGCATGCCAGCTTCCCACATGCGGGTGGCGTGGGTATGTCGCAGCGCATGCGGTGTGACGCCGGGCGATTTGACCCCGGCTCGTTCCGCCGCTCGCGCGAAGGCTTTTGCCAACGCGGCATAGGACAAGGGCTCAGACCGCCTCGTGCCGTTTCCTCCGACGAGAAAGATGAACGGCGTCTCTGTCTCGCGGGGACGGTCACGCATGACATAGGCGCTGATGGTATCCAGGGCCTGCCCGTCATGGAGGTCGACGACACGCTCGACGCGCGACTTTCCGCGTGCGCCTTTCGGGTGGTCAGCGCGACATCGAACGGTCACGCGCCGCCGCCCATAGGCGATATCCTCGAGATGCAGACTGAGCGCTTCGCCTGGCCTGAGCCCACCGTGCAGCATCAGCAGCACAAGGGCGCGATCGCGTAGGTTGGTCAGCTCGGCGAGTAGACGTTCGATTTGGTCGTCGCTCAACGGGCGAGGCAGGCGGTGAACGCTGCGGACACGGATCACGCGCACACTCGCTGAGCGACGGGAAATGCCTTCAAAGAACGGTCTGTGCCGATCAGTGACCGCAGGCTTGTTGATACTCTTGCTGACCCGCATCGGGTTCGGCGGGGTCAGCGTCCCTGCGATGATCGCCCAGTCGCAGAAAGACGACATTGCCGCCAGCGCTCGATTGACCGTTGCCGGTGACAGCCGATCCGGGCCAGCCGCGGTTGCGGACCGGCCGGGGCGCATATCGATCCGGTCATGCAGGTAAGCGATCAGATTGACGGCGTTCGAAATGTTGAAGCCCTGCCACTCGAGCCCTCGGGCTTCGAAGAACTCCCACACGCGCCGCAGGTCGTAGGCATAGGAGCGAATGGTGTTCGGGGATGAGCCCCGAGCGTCAAGATAACGGAGGAAATCGTGAATCGGTTCGATGGAATTACCAGCATCGTCGCGGACAAAATAGCGAGGGACAGTCCCCTCTGGAGTTCTGGTGACTTGCATAATCGGTCCTCGGAAAAAGGTGAAAGCTTCAGCCTTGGAGGTGAAATCGCAAGTGTCCAGATAATCGACCAAAGCAAGGAGATCACCGCCGATTTTCGGCATCGTGCGCTCCGCCACCACGCCGAGGGCATATTCATGGCCGAGACGATTTTCGGGCCAACTCTCACGCTCTCGACCGGGCGCATCATTCCGACCCGCTGGGTGGGCGAGCAGCATGTCAAGGAGGACCTCGGCTTCATCCCGAGCTTTGCAGACTGGGTAAAGGCCATCCGGCCCGAACCCTGGATGGGCCGGTCCGGGCGGATCGAGGCGCAGGTCGATCCGCATCTCGCCTCGCCCGTGGCCGAGGTCAGTTGACATGACTGATCCCGCATACTTGCGCCTCGGTCTGCCGCCGACGGCATCGCCCCAGACAGTTCTGCGCGCGGCGGTCCGGGCGCTGCACCCCGACACGCGCGCCGTGCGCTGCTTCCGGACCGCGCGCAAGCGCTTCTACCGGCAGATGCTCTGCGCGCATGCCGCGCGGCAGGCATCGGGCGACAATCCCACCGGCTGATCGCTTCCAACCAACCCTTCATCCCAATCCAGCGCCCGGCCCCAAGGTCCGGGTTTCTCAATCTCAGGAGGTCCCCATGGCGGATTACTTCACCCATTTCTCATGCCTGATCGACGTCGGCAGCCCCGACAAGGCCGCCCGGGCCCTTGCCCTGTTCCAGAGCTTGCGCGAAGCCGATCAGGACGCCGATGACCCTGAGGTCGCAGGCTTCGACCTCGTGCACCAGGATGCGCCTGAGGGCAGCACCCTCTGGATCCATGACGACGAGCACGGCGATGTCGAGGCGGTTATCCGCTTCGTGCTACGCCTGGCAGAAGACCTCGACCTCACCGGCCTCTGGGGGTTCCAGTATGGTCTGACCTGTTCCCGGCCTCGCCTCGACGCCTTCGGCGGCGGCGCGCATATCATCGACCTCGGCGCGCGGAAATCCGTCGGCTGGACGAGCAGCCATGAATGGCTGGCCGCCGCGCTGAACGGGGAGGACGTCGATGCCTGAGGTCATCTGCACCACCGTCTACCAGTTCCCCGAGCTTTCAGATGCAGCCAAGGAAAAGGCGCGCAGCTGGTATCGCGAGCTTGGGCCTCACGACGATTGGTGGGACACGGTCTACGAAGATTTCGAGCGTATCTGCGATATTCTCGGCGTCCGGCTCAAAACCACGCCCGTGCGCCTGATGGGCGGCGGGACGCGGGCCAAACCCTGCATCTGGTTCTCAGGATTCTGGAGCCAAGGGGATGGGGCTTGCTTCGAAGGTTATCTCAGCCACACCAAGGGCGTCGCTGCACGCATCCGTGACTACGCCCCGACCGACGCGACGCTGCATGGCATCGCCGACCGCCTGCAGGCCATCCAGCGGCGGAATTTCTACCAGCTCGCTGCCGAGGTCAGCCACCGCGGCCGCTACTACCACGAATACTGCATGTCCGTGGACGTCACCCGCGATAGCCCGACCTGGCAGCCGCCCAGCGAGGATGCCGAAGAGATTGTGACCGAGGCGCTGCGCGATCTCGCCCGCTGGCTCGACCGCCAGCTTGAGGCTGAATACGACCACCTGACCTCGGACGAGTCCGTTGAGGACGGCATCATCGCCAATGAATACACCTTCACCGAAGCAGGGCGGCGGTTCGGATGACACAGGGGAGGGCGCAACCCATCTCTTGCAGAATATCCAGAATGTATGTATATTCTGCACAAATGGAGACCTCGATCATGCATGATCTTCCCGAGTTCAAGGCGGCCGACCTGACGCGGCACACAAGTGACCTGTTTGACGCGGCCATTCGGTCGCCGATCGCGATCACCAAACATCGCAAGCCGAAATTCGTGCTGATGAGCATGGATCAGTATCAACAGCTCGCGCGCGGCGCCACGCAGCAAGCGCACATGCTCGACGAGATGCCCGAGGATCTCAAGGCGCTGATGATAGAAGGGCTCGAGCGGGACTTGACGCGGGCTGATGACTAAGCTGAGTGCTGGAGAGGTTTTCCGCTATCCGTTCTTGTGGAAACGCGAACAGATGGCCGGTGAGACCGAGGGCCCATCGGC
The DNA here is from genome assembly GCF_051251565.1 of Marivita sp. Classification (GTDB taxonomy): domain Bacteria; phylum Pseudomonadota; class Alphaproteobacteria; order Rhodobacterales; family Rhodobacteraceae; genus Marivita. Next base: position 40,938 of record NZ_JBPOFB010000015.1, read on the forward strand.
ACGTTCAGTTCCGTCTTCACATCCAAAATCCAGTCCAGCCTGATCGCGCTTGCCAGGTCGGGCGGGGCATCGATTGTTGATCGGCTGAAGTAGTCTCAATCACCGCAGGGGCTACCCAGCTTCATTTGTTCCCATCGATCCATTTTGACATCAGCCCCTTGTCGCGGAAACACTCATCCGGGACGGCGCGGCGTTTGATCCGGGCGAGACGCTCGGCGAAGGCGACCTGCTTCGATGTCGGGCGGCTGTCCTGCGGGCCCGGCTTCAGCTTGGCCTGTGCGTCGATCCAGGCGCTCAAGGAGCGCCGATCTTGCTGAACCTCCCACGGCAGAAGCGTCTGGTTGCGCAGGGCCAGCGCGCGCGCATAGGCGATCTGCTTGGGCGTCGCGGGCAGGGCGTAAGTGGTGCTTTCCATCGGGGATCTCCCTTCTTAGCGTGGTTCTTAAAATAGAACATAACAGGAACAAAAGCAAGCCGCTTGCGCAGATCATGGGGTTTGAGAGGAAGAGGAGGGCCGGGGGAGGTCAGGCCTGAGGGTGCCCGAAAGAGGGCGTCCGGGCCTGATCCTGTCCCTCATTCCGGAGTTTCCCGATGACCCATCTCGCCCATTTTGCGACCGAGCGCGCACTTGCGTCTGTTGCCCCCATCCCCTCCCCCGATACGGCTGCGATCTTGAGCGTCGCCGAAGCGCTGCAGCCCGATCTGGCGCAGGGGTTCCAGATCGACGCGCTGCGCCTGCGCGTTGAGATGGAGCGCGTCTTTGGCGGCTCTGATGCGACCGGCGCTTGGGACTGGAAACTGGCCTATGAAGCGGGCGAGGTGGCGCTGGTTCTGTTCCTGCGGAAGTTCGGCCGTGCGCTGTTGGCACGTGCCGGTTCGCCCGGCGCGTTGTTGCCGATTCTTGCAAAGGTGTCCGGCCTCTTGCCGACCCATACGCGGCGATCCGAGGAGATGGAGCGGTTCCAGCAATTCTCGACACCGCTGCCCATGGGGCTGGCGGCGCTGGCTGCGGCACAGATCACACCACGCAACCTGGTCCTCGAACCGTCGGCCGGGACAGGCCTTCTGGCGATCCTCGCAGAAATCGCGGGCGGCAGTCTCGCGCTGAACGAGCTTGCCGACATCCGCGCCGATCTTCTGCGCCGCCTGTTTCCGGGTCGACCGGTCACGGGCTTTGACGCCGCCCAGATCGACGATCATCTCGACGCGGACCTGCGCCCGAGCGTCATCCTGATGAACCCGCCGTTCTCGGTCGTGGCCAATGTCGATACCCGCACCACCGAGGCGACAGCCCGGCATCTGCGCTCCGCGCTTGCGCGTCTGGCTCCCGGCGGACGGCTGGTTGCCATCACGGGAGCGAGTTTCGCGCCCGACGCCCCTGCCTGGGCGGAAACCTTCGCCCGCCTGACCGAGACCGCGCATCTGGTTTTTACAGGTGCCGTGTCGGGTGCGGCCTTCGCCAAGCACGGCACCAGCTTTGAAACCCGCCTCTCGGTCTTCGACAAATGCCGCGGTGGCGAGGCGGGCGGCATCACAGCCGATCTGACGCGCCCGATTTCGCCGGATGTCGCCAGCCTGCTCTCGCTGATCACTGCCCACGTCCCTCCGCGCCTCGTGCTGGCGCAGGTCGCACCAGCCGGGCTGGGCCTTACTCCCCCCTTCCCGGGAAATCCTGCCCGCACCACGCGCACAGGCATCAGCTCGTCGCGCGCCACGCCTGCAACAGCCCCCACCAACACCGCGGTGCAGATCGAGGCCGCAGACCTCGCCTATACCCTGCGCGATGCAACCGAGGACGGGGCCAGCACTCGCCTGTCGGATGCCATTTATGAGACCTTCCGCCTGCAGGCGATCGACATCCCCGGAGCGGAACCGCACCCGACCAAGCTGGTGCAATCGGCCGCCATGGCCTCGGTTGCGCCCCCGAAACCGACCTATCGCCCCAAGCTTCCCCCCGCCGTGCTGCGCAACGGTCTGCTCTCCGATGCGCAAATCGAGACTGTGATCTACGCGGGCGAGGCGCATGGCGCGTATCTTGCCGGGTCCTGGTGCGTGGATGAGACCGGCGATATGGTGTCTGCCGCCAAGGACGATGATCCCGACGCCATCCGCTTCCGCCGCGGCTTCTTCCTTGGCGACGGCACCGGGGCGGGCAAGGGCCGCCAGTCGGCTGGGATCTTGCTCGACAACTGCTGCCAAGGCCGCCGCAAGGCGCTCTGGATCTCGAAGAGCGACAAGCTGCTTGAGGACGCGCAGCGCGATTGGTCGGCGCTCGGCCAGGAGCGGCTGTTGGTGACGCCACTGTCGCGCTTTGCACAAGGCCGCGACATCCCGCTCTCCGACGGCATTCTGTTCACCACCTATGCCACGCTGCGCTCCGAGGAGCGGGGCGCAAAAAAGTCCCGCGTCGATCAGATCGTCGACTGGCTGGGGGCCGACTTCGACGGGGTGATCCTGTTCGACGAAAGCCATGCCATGGCGAATGCCGCAGGAAGCAAGGGCGAGCGCGGCGATGTCACGGCTTCGCAACAGGGCAGGGCCGGCCTGCGTCTGCAGCACAAGCTGCCCAATGCCCGCGTGGTCTATGTTTCGGCCACCGGCGCAACCTCGGTCCATAACCTCGCCTATGCGCAGCGCCTAGGTCTTTGGGGCGGCGAGGACTTTCCGTTCGCGACGCGCGCGGAATTCGTCGAGGCCATTGAGGCCGGTGGCGTTGCTGCGATGGAGGTCCTCGCCCGCGACCTGCGGTCCCTTGGCCTCTACACGGCGCGCTCGCTGTCCTATGACGGCGTCGAATACGAGATGCTGGTTCATGCCCTCAGCCCGGAGCAGCGCGGCATCTACGATGCCTATGCCGGGGCCTTCGCCATCATCCACAACAACCTCACCGCCGCGATGGAAGCCGCTAACATCACTGGCCCGGCCAGTTCGACAGGCTCCCGCGGCACACTGAACCGTCAGGCCAAGTCGGCCGCGCGCTCGGCGTTCGAGTCTGCCAAGCAGCGCTTCTTTGGCCATCTGCTCACCTCGATGAAAACCCCCACCCTGATCGCCGCCATCGACGCTGATCTCACCGCAGGCCATGCGGCTGTCATCCAGATCGTCTCGACAGGTGAGGCGCTGATGGAGCGCCGCCTGTCGGAGATCCCGACCGAGGAGTGGAACGACATCCGCGTCGACATCACGCCGCGCGAGTATGTCTTGGACTACCTCGCCCATTCCTTCCCGGTGCAGCTTTATGAGCCCTTCACCGACAGCGAGGGCAACCTCTCCTCGCGGCCTGTCACGCGCGATGGCCAGCCAGTGGAATGTCGCGAAGCTGCGCGCAGGCGCGACGCGCTGATCGAGCATCTGGCCTCGCTGCCGCCGGTGCCCGGCGCGCTGGACCAGATCGTCCAGCGCTTCGGCACGGTTCTGGTGGCCGAGGTCACGGGCCGTTCGCGCCGCATCGTGCGCAAGGGCGAGGGCCCTGCCGCACGCCTCGTTGTGGAAAGCCGGGCGGGGTCTGCCAATCTTGCGGAGACCGCCGCCTTCATGGATGACCAGAAGCGCATCCTGATCTTCTCGGACGCGGGCGGCACTGGGCGCAGTTATCACGCTGATCTCGGAGCGAAGAACCAGCGCCTGCGGGTGCATTACCTGCTGGAACCCGGCTGGAAGGCAGACGCCGCCATCCAGGGATTGGGCCGCACCAACCGGACCAATCAGGCGCAGCCGCCGCTGTTCCGACCCGTCGCCACGGATGTGAAGGCGGAGAAGCGCTTCCTGTCGACCATCGCGCGCCGTCTCGATACACTCGGGGCGATCACGCGTGGCCAACGCCAGACCGGCGGGCAGGGGCTGTTCCGCCCTGAGGACAATCTGGAGTCTCCCTATGCCCGCGACGCTCTGCGCCAGCTTTACCGCCGCCTCTATCGCGGTGATGTTGCGGGCTGTTCGCTCGGGGCGTTTGAGGATGCCACTTGCCTCAGCCTGACCGATGACAACGGTCTGAAGGACGACCTGCCGTCAATCACGACCTTCCTCAATCGCCTGCTGGCGCTGACGATTGACATGCAGGCGGTGCTCTTCTCGGCATTCGAGGAATTGCTTGATCAGCGCATCGAGGGTGCTATCGCTGCCGGGGTCTACGACCTCGGGCTCGAGACGCTGCGCGCTGAAAGCTTCTGCGTCACCGATGCGCGGGTGATCTACACCCATCCCGGCTCCGGCGCGGAAACCCAGCTGCTGAGTATCGCGCAAAAGCAGCGCAATACACCGCTGTCACTGGCGGACGCGCTCGACTGGCTCGACGACCTAAAGGCACGCCTGCTGGTCAACAGCCGCTCGGGCCGGGCCGCCGTGCAGGTGCCCGCCACCAGCCTGATGCTGGACGACGGCACCATCGAACCCCGCCTGCGGCTGATCCGCCCGACGGAGGCCAGCACGGTGCCGGCCAAAATCATGGACGACACACACTGGCTGGAAGCCGACCGCGCGGCCTTCGCCGCCGCATGGACCGCGGAACTGGCTGAGGTGCCGGAGTTCACGGAAACCACGCTGCACATCGTGGCGGGGCTGCTGCTGCCGATCTGGAAGCAGCTCCCCCAGGATGAAACCCGCGTCTACCGGCTACAAACCGACGATGGCCAGCGCATCATCGGTCGCCGCGTCTCGCCGTCTTGGGTCGCGGCCACGCTGGCCAGCGATGCGCCGACGCTAACTGCGGCGCAGGTCCATGCCCTTGTTCTGGAGGGCAAGACGGTCGTGCGCTTGGCCGAAGGGATGGAGCTGCACCGGTCCCGCGTCATGGGGGTGAACCGGATCGAGCTGTCGGGGTTCACGGAAGCGGCGAAGGACCGGCTCAAGGCCGATGGCTTGTTCTCGGAGATCATCAGCTGGAAGCTGCGCCTCTTCTGTCCGGCGGATGCGAGCGGGGTCAAAGTGCTGGACCGCCTGCTTGCACGTTGTCCCGTGACAGGACTACATGCGCGCGGAGGGTGCTGAGCCATGTATTCCGAGACTGAAGATGTGATCCGCGCACTCGCGGAGAATGCAGAGAGCGTATGTCGCGCCTACCTTCCCGCCGGACGGCGGGAGGGGTCCTATTGGATCGTGGGCGATCTGCAGAACAATCCTGGCCGGTCGCTCTTCGTGCGGCTGACCGAGCCTGCGTCAGGGCCGGGTGCGCGCGGAAAGTGGCAGGATGCGGCGGTCGGACTGCATGGTGATCTCCTCGACATCATCCGCGAGCGAACCGGGATCTCGCGCTTTCCCGATCTTCTGGCCGAGGCCCGAGCGCATCTTGGCCGTCCCCAGCCGGTCCTCCCGAATAGGTCAGTGCCGAAGAAGGCCAAAGCCCCCGGTGGCACGCCAGCGGCGGCGGCGCGATTGTTTGCAGCCTCGGTGCCGGTCGCAGGCACGCTTGCCGACACCTACCTCCGCTCCCGAGGCATCACCCAAGGCGGCATGACGAGTGCGCTGCGCTTCCATCCGAAGTGCTGGCATCGGGATGAGGGCCAGACCCGGAGCATCCCACGACCGGCGTTGATCGCGGCGGTCACCGATGGGGCAGGGGCCTTGCAGGGTGTGCATCGCACCTGGCTTGCGCACGACGGCGAGGGCAAGGCGGCGGTCAAAACGCAGCGGCGGGCTATGGGTCACCTCCTGGGCAATGCTGTCAGGCTGACCCAGCATGACGACATCCTCGTGATCGGCGAGGGCATCGAGACCATGCTGTCGCTCGTCGAAGCTGTGTCCGGCCTTCCCGTCTGGGCGGCGCTCTCCTCGGGTCACCTCGGGGCGGTCCTGCTGCCGGAGGGGGTACAGCGCCTCTACATCGCCATCGACCGCGATCCGGCCGGTAAGCGCGCGGCAGAGAGGTTGAGCGCCAGAGCCCTTGATGCCGGGATTGCCGTACGGGTGCTGGAACCACGGCTCGGGGATTTCAACGATGATCTCCGCGCGAACGGCAAGGAGGCGCTGCGCCTGCATCTGACAGGGCAGATCGGGCTTGAGGATCGCCAACGCCTGTTGGGCTGAGCCGCATCGCGCAGAGGGTGGTCAGGGGCTGAGGGGGTAGGGGTCCTGCAGTCCTGTCGTGGGTGTGGATCAACACCTTTGCCTCTTTCCGGGTAAATCTCATCCACCCGACACCCGAGCGGCCTTCAAGAGATGGGCAGGCGGCCGTCAAAGGGGACGCCCCATCAAGGGCGGCAGGCAAGCTATTTCCGCCGCGGGGGACGAGCCCCCGCTTTGCATCGCGAAACAAATAGCTTGCCTGCCGCCTTCCTCCACATGCGTTCCGGCCCCGAAGGCGGGGTGAAGGGGCGTCCCCCGTGACGGCTTTCGCAGCCCATGAAGGCCGCGCGGGTTGTCGCGCGGACGAGACAGGCCCGGAGGCAAGAAACCGATGACGATCCACACCCACGACGACGCGTATGAACCCGCCCACACCGCATCCCAGACCGCCCACGCGCTCGACGAGTTGCAGCTTTATGGCTTCCGTCCTTTTGATGAGCCCGATCCGCGCCCGATGCCCGATGGGCAGCGCCTTGCGGTCGCCGTCGCCGACATCTTCGATGCCCTCGTGGCGAGCCTTGAAGACACCCGCATGGAACCCGACGTTGAGGAGCTGCTCTGGGGTCAGGTCAACCTCTTCCACCGCGCGACCTCCCGGATCGAGCGGTCGCTCGACGAAAACGAACAGGCGCAGCGCCGCCTTCAGCGCGAGCAGGACGGCTCGGAGGTGAAATCCACCGAACTCGAGCGCCTTACGGCCGAAGGCCTGACCCTCGTCGAACGGCGCAACTGCATGGACATGATGCGTGATCACGCCGCCACCGAGTTTGTCCATCACACGGGATCGACCTGGCGCCCCCGCACGGGCTCGATGGTGAACCGCCAGCACATGACGGCGGCGCTCATCGACAGCCGCGATTTCCTGGCCGCCAAGCGCCGCGCGGAAACCGAGGTGATGCTGCCCGCTGGCCCCAAGGTCGCCCTCACCGGTGGGACCGACTTCAACGATCACCGCCTGATCTGGGGCAAGCTCGATCAAGTCCGGACCAAATATCCCGATATGGTGCTTCTGCACGGTGGAAGCCCGAAGGGCGCGGAACTCATCGCCGCCAAATGGGCCGAGGCCCGGGGCGTGACGCAGGTGGCCTTCAAGCCCGACTGGACCAAGCATGCCAAAGCCGCCCCCTTCAAGCGCAACGACGCGATGCTGGAGGTGCTACCCGTGGGTGTTCTGGTGTTCCCCGGCACGGGTATCCAGGAGAACCTTGCCGACAAAGCCAAGAAGCTCGGCATCCCGGTCATGAAGTTCGAGAAGGGGGCGTGAGCCCCCTTTTCCCCTCGCGGGGAAATCAAGGTGGAAGCGCATGCTTCCACCTGATATTGTGGAAAAAAGCCTGCTGGACCACGATATGTCTCACTCTGTCGCTCAACTTGAGGTGTTCCCGACCGACCTGCAGATGCGGCGGATCGATCCAGCCTGCAACATGCGGCGGCTTTACCGCATGAGCATTCAGCCCGATCTCTTTGGGAGCGCCAGCTTGGTGCGCGAATGGGGCCGCATTGTCGCGCGCGGGCAGATGATGATTGAGCAGCATCCAGATGAAGGGCGCGCTGTCACCGCGCTGATGAAACTTGCGGCGATAAAGAAGCGGCGGGGATATGCATGATGCGCGGCCACGGTTCGAAAAGCGGGCAGACACAGGAAAACGAGGAGGAGATGGCACTCGACATCGATAAGATTGATGATGCGGCTCTCGCGATCCTTAGCCTGACGCTGCATTACGGCGATCAGGTCTGGAAGGGAGTCGATTGGGCCATCACTGACCTGCTCCATAACAAAGGTCTGATCGAGGATCCGAGGCGCAAGACGAAATCACTGACACTGATGCCCGAGGGCATTGAGCGCGCGCAGGCAGTACTGGCACGGGAGTTCACAAAGGTAGAATGATCGGGGGAGAGCAGGGCGAGCTGGCGATGCGACAATCGAGGCGCAATACTGGAAAAACTTGAAGTTTTTCATAGCTGCGACATGACTCGACCCAAGCGGGGGCAATGCGCAGAGAGAAGTGTTTGCAAATTTCGATGCATTTCCGACAGCGGACCTTCAGACCAAGCGCGGCAAATAGCAGGACTGAGCCCAACCTGACCGATGCTGCACACCGTTTGGATGTCGGCTTAACCTTCCAGTACTGGCCTTGCGGCCACCCGCACATCCCTGAGCGGGTGGCCGGTTTCTTGGATCACTCGCTACGAACGATCTCGCTGTAGTCGCCGCGCAATTGCAGGATCACTGTGATGTCAGCATCATCACGGTTTCGCCAGAACCAGCCGTGATCCCCCGCGAAGGGGGTCTGAAAACTGCCGTCACCAGATGTTTGGCCGCGACCTCTGTCGTAAGTCACTTCCTCACCATCTGCATGAGCGTGAAGATCGAAGTTGATCCGCCCTCCTGTAGCGACCCACGCGTAGTTCATTGTAGCCCCTTCCTCCATCGTGGCCTTGATCTCGGTGGATGCGCCGGGAGCGAGGGTAAATGTGATCTCGTCCTGCCAGGCTTCTTGCGCGTGTGCTGCCCCAACGAATAGGCCGAAGATATCATTCATCAGAGATGAGCTGTCATCGTTGCCATGAAGCGCTTCGTCCGCCGCCGCTTCTGCGGCAAGCTGCTGCTTGATTTTGCCCATTTCCGTAAGGCCAAGGATGCTCCCTACGCCTGTGGGGTCGGTGCCGTATTCGGCGGGCAGGTAGACCATAACGCCTATGGCGACTGCCGTCAGGCCTGCAATGATGGTGGACCGGCGTAGTTGGGCTGGGGTTGGCAGGTCTTCGATGTTGGGTTTCTGTGCGTTGTACATTGTTTTTTCCAATCTCTATGTGCTGGCGATGTAGCCTGCGATCTGCTGGTAGGTGAGCAGAAGGCCAAGGCCGACCATGATGATGTTCGCGACGGAAGCCTGACGCATGAAGTTGGGGCTGCGACGCCAGTACCCCATCACGATGAGGATCACGAAAAGCGCCAGAAGCTGACCCACCTCGACGCCGACGTTGAATGCCAGTAGGTTCGTGAGCAGCCCGTCTTCGGACAGTTGGTAATCCAGGATTTTTGACGCAAGACCGGTGCCGTGGAACAGCCCGAAGATCAGAGTTGCGGCCTTGGTGTTCGGTTGGAACCCAAACCATTTCTGATAGAGGCCAAGGTTGTCGAGGGCCTTGTAGACGACCGACAGACCGATGATGGCATCGATGATATACGCGTTGATGCCCCAGCCAAACCAGACGCCCGCAATCATGGTGACGGAGTGGCCGACGGCAAAAATGCTGACATAAATCGCCACGTCTTTCATATGGTAGAGGAAGAAGACGACGCCGAGCAGGAACAGGATATGGTCATATCCCGTGATCATGTGCTTTGCGCCCAGATAGATGAACGAGATGATATGCACCCCGAATATCTCTTGGATATAGCCTGCGTCGCCGGGTGTCACGGCATGGGCGTAAGCCGAGGTCGCGAAAGCGATCAGCATCAGCACGATAGTGGTAAAGAGGATCAGGGTCTGCCGCAAAGCATGCGACGGGTGCCCTGACCGATAGGATCGGTTGGGTATCATTTTGATTTTCCGTTTATTGAGTTTGATGGAGGAAAGCACCGAATAGGCGCGACATCACACTCGTGGCGGTCGATCTAAATCGTGAACGCTGCGGTCGGACGCTGCAATTTCAATCAGAGACCAAGTGGTACTTGAAGGCGCAACGAGGCCCAAGCCGCGTCTGGGAGATAGATAAGCGGTGTTGTGGTCGTGGTCGGCCATCTCGTGTGCATGGCCTTGGAAAATATGCAGAATATCCACGATATCATCATGGGAATGGCCATGGTCTTCGATCTCGGCCTGATGCTCGGCCAGGAGTTCTGCGATCTCGGCAAATTCATGCAGCTCGCTCTGCGCATAAGACGACAGCATGATCCCGACCGCCAAAGCGATGGTCATTGCATAGCGCAGGACTGAGTTCACCTGTCGTTTCATGTGCCCATTTCTGCAGGTCTTGGCCCGCTTGCTCTATCCCCCCAGGGGGGATACCGTCTGTTTATGACAAAACACACGCCCCATGCAACCCACCCCGATATTATCAAGCGGCTGAAACGTGCCAACGGCCATCTTCTCAGCGTGATCGAGATGATCGAGGCGGAGCGCCCGTGCACCGACATCGCGCAGCAACTCCATGCTGTCGAGAAGGCCATCACGCAGGCCAAGCGCACCCTGATTCAGGATCATATCGACCATTGCCTTGATGCTGCAATGGCCGGTGCGGGCAGCGATGGAGCGCCTGCAACAGCAGAGTTCAAGGCGATCACCAAGTACCTATGAGGAAGGCCCATGCTCTCTGTCCTGGCTGATCGCACTTACCGGCATCTCTTCCTTGCACAGATCGTGGCCCTGCTTGGGACAGGTCTTGCAACAATCGCTCTGGGGCTTTTGGCCTATGATCTGTCAGGCGAACGCGCCGGGCTGGTGCTGGGCACGATCTTCACCATCAAAATGGTGGCGTATGTCGGAATTGCGCCCATCGCTGGGGCCTTCGCCAATCGGTGGCCGCGCCGCACGATGCTGGTCAGCCTCGACTTGGTGCGCGCCGCTGTGGCGCTGTGCCTGCCATTCGTAACCGAGGTTTGGCAGGCCTACATCCTGATCTTCGTGCTGCAATCCGCATCTGCCGCGTTCACGCCGACGTTTCAGGCGACCATCCCCGACATCCTGCCAGAGGAAGACCGGTATACTCGGGCTCTGTCGCTCTCACGGCTGGCCTACGACCTTGAGAACATCATCAGCCCGATGTTAGCCGCAATCCTGCTGACCTTCGTGAGCTATCATGCGTTGTTCTTCGGCACCGTGATCGGATTCGTTGGCTCGGCTTTTCTGGTCGTGTCGGTTCTGCTGCCCAGCCCGCAACCAACCGCACATCGGGGCATCTATGATCGCACCACGCGCGGGATGCGGATATACCTCGCCACACCGCGCCTGCGCGGGCTGTTGTCGCTCAACCTCGCAGCGGCAGCAGCGGGTTCTATGGTGTTGGTCAACACCGTGGTGCTGGTCCGCGCCGATCTGGGGCTTGGGGATGCGCAAGTCGCCATTGCTATTGGTGCATTCGGTGGCGGGTCAATGCTGGCCGCCCTTTTGCTTCCCCGACTTCTGGACAACTTCCTCGACCGCCCGGTGATGATCGGCGGTGCGGCAGTGCTGGTTATCTCGCTGCTCAGTCTGTCGCTGATCTCACTGATCTACGACACGCAGTGGCTCCCACTGCTTGCGGGATGGTTCGTTATCGGGATCGGCTATTCTGTCGTGCTGACCCCATCAGGGCGGCTACTCAAACGATCCGCACACGCTGAAGACAGACCCGCCGTCTACGCTGCTCAGTTTGCTTTATCACACTCCTGCTGGCTAGTGACATACCCGCTTGCAGGCTGGCTGATTACCATCACGGGACCCACAACGGTCTTTGCATTCTTGGCATTGCTCGCAGCCATTGGGATAATTTGTGGGGTCTTACTTTGGGCGCGTGACGATACTGGAACTTTCGAACATGTTCATGATGATCTTCCAGAAGATCACCCGCATGTTCGCGGTGGCCGATCACACAGCCACCCAATTGTTATTGATGATTATCATCAGCATTGGCCGAGCATACGATAAGCACACCGTAGCCTTTGATAGAGATATGGATCAGCTTTAGCGATGTGGTCGAAGCGGTCACTCGCTAATGAGTCGAAACACCTTTTGCGATAGCGATATGGTGTGCTCTGTGGTGGTCCCCCGTCGCCATCAGACCAAAAAAACCAAGTGACCTTATCTGAGAGACATCGCCGTCTTCGGGGTCGGTCACGGTCCAAGTGATCGATCGTTCGTTGGAAACGACTATCGATGACCAACCGGTTTCACTCGCAAGGACGGGACCATGCGCGGGGACCATGCGGGATGCGGCTCCCCCCGGACGGCCCGACCGCGATATTGTCATTCGAAGGCCATTCGGTATCTCTTCTGTTTCAACGCTCGCGCCCAGAATTAGCTGGGTCATGTCGACCAAGTGAACGCGCAAGGCGTCGATATCAACGCGCTCCCAATCGGTGTCCGGGTCTTGCGTCAAAATTTTCACGATCTCGCTAATTGCGGCAAAAGAGGCATCGCCCGGTTCCGTTGGCATGGTCGTGGTCGAATGCATGCTTCCATGATTTTGATGATCACTGTGCTGGGCTGACGTCGTACTCGCCGTCGCAAGCGTCCAAGTCAGGATAAGGCAAGGGAGGTAAAGAACTTTCATAGGAGTTTCCTTTTTGGCTGGGATGATAGGTAGCATCGAGCGCTCTATGCAAATATGATCATGGTCATGTCGCACCTCGATTTCTTTGCTGAGCTGAACCACAATTGCGCACCGGCCAAAGCAAGGCGGGTGATGCTGAACGCGGGTGAAGTCATGTTTCGCCAAGGAGAAACGAGCCCGGGTTTCATGAAGGTGCATGAAGGCCGGATTGATCTGGTCAGGTGGTCCGAGACAGGGCGTTCGATACGCATTCACGCGGCAGGGCAGGGCGAAACCTTCGCTGAAGCATCCCTTTTTGCTGAATCCTGCCATTGTGACGCTGTGGCATCTACACCTGCCGCGATCGATATATTGCCACGGAAGGCGGTTCTGGATGCTTTGGCGACGTCACCTGACCTCGCACAACGATTTGCTGCCTATTTGTCAAAGTCGCTGATGCAGTCCCGACGATTGCTCGAACTGAGGGCAACGAAGCCTTTGACCGAGGGCATTATCGCGAGGCTCATTGAAGTGGTGGATGAGAACGATGATTTGCCCGAAGACGTTCCGCTTCTTTCATTGGCGCAGGATTTGGATGTGACGGCACCCGCACTTTACAGGGCGCTCGCCAGACTTGAGAAACAAGGGCGGGTGATCAGGCCGGCGCGCGGACGTGTGCGCCTCGTCTCATAGCGGCTTATTCCTGTAATACGAACCTGGCGGTCAACGCATGTCAATTGCTTTGGCTGTCCTGCGCGGTGACTTGCACTTGGTGGTCGCGCTCGCGATCGGGCCATTGGGTTTTGATCCATGCCAGCACGTCTCGAAGCTCATCTTCTGAGTACATTTCGCCAAAACCAGGCATGTTGCTTTCATATCCATTTCCGACCACGGCTGCAGTGCCCAAAGCGGTGATTTGAAGCAGCAATCGATCTGGATGGTGCCATGTGTGGCCGGTTTCGTCATGCGGCGGTGCGGGTAGACGTCCATCTGGTCCCGGGGATTTCCAATTCGGTTGCCCTTCTAGATTTGCGCCATGACATGAAGCACATGCCTCCGCATAGACCGCTTCACCGCGCGCAAGGTTCGGCAGATAGTCTTCACCGGTGACAAAAGTCTTCGGACCTGCGTCAAAGAAAAAGAATGCGGCCACACCCACCAACACAACTACAATCCCGGTTGAGACGACCAGCTTCACAATTTGATACCCCGCAGTCTCAGCGAGTTACCGATTACGGATACCGACGACAGGCTCATTGCCGCCGCAGCAATCATGGGTGACAGAAGCACGCCAAAAACCGGGAAGAGGATGCCCGCTGCAATCGGGACGCCCGCCGTGTTGTAGATGAAAGCGAAAAACAGGTTCTGGCGGATATTGCGCATCGTGGCTTGCGCCAGAACCCGCGCACGCACGATGCCGCCGAGGTCGCCCTTCAGCAGGGTGACGCCAGCGCTCTCCACCGCAACATCCGCGCCAGTGCCCATTGCGATGCCGACATCCGCCGCCGCAAGGGCGGGCGCGTCATTCACGCCGTCGCCAGCCATAGCGACCGAATATCCCTTCGCTTTCAGTTCCGCGATCAGATCCGCCTTGTCTTCGGGCGAGACCTCGGCACGCACTTCATCGATCGAGAGGTCTCGGGCGACGGCGTCTGCGGTGCCTTGACTGTCTCCTGTCGCCATGATGATCTTGAGACCGGCTGCATGCAGATCACGAATGGCCGCAGGTGTCGTGTCTTTGATCCGGTCGGCAACTGCGACAATCCCGGCAAGTTTAGCGTCTGCAGTCAGGAGCATGGCGGTTTTTCCGCTGTTCTGGAACGCGGCCAGTTGATCTTTGACAGCAGAAATGTCGACGCCGAGGCCTTGCATCAGTGCCGTGTTGCCAAGGGTGACTTCGGTTTCGTCAATTCTGCCGCGGACACCTTTGCCAGTGACCGCACTGAAATCCGCTAGGTCCAGCTTCCCGGCCCCGCGCTCCCCGGCACCTTTCAGGATAGCCTCGGCAAGAGGGTGCTCTGAGCCGCGTTCAAGAGCTGCCGCATACCCCAACACCTCTTCCTCTGTCTTATCGCCCAAGGCGACAACATCCGTCAGAGTCGGCCTTCCTTCCGTCAACGTGCCTGTCTTGTCGAGCACGAGAACATCCACCTTTGCAAATCGTTCCAGCGCCTCTGCGTCTCGGATCAGGACACCTGCCTGAGCGCCCCGTCCAGTTGCCACCATAATCGACATCGGTGTGGCTAGCCCGAGGGCACAGGGGCAAGCGATGATCAGAACGCTGACGGCAGCCACAACCGCATAGCCGAGTGCTGGTGTTGGGCCGATGACCATCCAGACAACGAAAGCCAGCACTGCAATACCGATGACGATCGGCACGAAGTAGCCTGCCACCCGGTCTGCCATCGCCTGGATTGGCGCGCGCGAACGCTGAGCACTCGCAACCATTGCAACGATCCTTGAAAGTACCGTATCGCTGCCCACGGCCTCCGCTGTCATCACGAACGAACCGGTCTTGTTGAGAGTGCCGCCCGTGACCGCGTCTCCCGCAGCCTTCTCGACCGGGACAGGTTCCCCGGTGAGCATGCTTTCATCTACTGATGATCGGCCTTCGTATACAATTCCATCCACGGGCACAGCTTCACCGGGCCGCACCCGTAGCTTGTCGCCTTTGACCACGTCATCAAGTGCTACATCTTCGTCGCCAGCATCCGTCACGCGTCGCGCCGTCTTGGGAGCCAAATCCATGAGTGCGCGGATCGCGTCACCGGTCCGTTCTCTGGCCGTCAGCTCCATCACCTGCCCGACCAAGACAAGGATAAGGATCACGGCCGCAGCCTCGAAGTAGAGTGGCGGACCGTGATCGCCCAATAGACTGGCAGGGAAAATACCCGGTGCGAGGAGAGAAACGAGGCTGAAGGCATAGGCGGCAGCCGTGCCAATCGCGATCAGCGTCCACATGTTGAGATTGCCGGTCACGATCGACGACCAGCCACGCTTGAAGAATGGGAGCGCGATCCAGAGGACAACCGGTGAAGCGAGCAGGAACTGAAGCCAGCGGACGGTTTCAGCGCCGAACCACCCAGCCCACGGAATGCCAATCATCCCGCCCATTTCAAGCGCGAGGACGGCCAGCGCCAATGGTCCTCCGATCCAGAGCCTGCGTCGAAAGTCGACCAATTCGGGGTTTGGTCCTGCATCAGCTGTGGGCATCATCGGCTCGAGTGCCATGCCGCATATCGGACAGTCACCCGGGCCTTCCTGAACGATCTGAGGGTCCATCGGGCAGGTATACATGGTGCCTTCCGGCATCGGCTCACTCTCGGCACGATCCCCCAGATAGTCGTTGGGAGCTTCATCGAACTTGTGCTGGCAGTGTTCCGAGCAGAAATAGAAACGATCACCCGCATGTTTTGACAGAAACTGCGCTGTCGCCCGCGTGACGGTCATCCCACAAACGGGATCGGTCGCCTCGATATACGCCTCGGGATCTTTGACGAACTTGTCCCTGCATCCGTCGTGGCAGAAATGATAGACATGCCCATCATGCTCCAGACGCGGTTTGTCCGCGTCGACTGTCATTCCGCATACGGGATCGCGCGTGATGATTTTCTCGGCGAGTGCTGTCTCCGACATACTCAGATCCTCCATGGGCTCAACATAGTCCTTCCAGTAACTGGAAGGTCAAGGCCGCCTCATCGCCCATCTATTTCCGGCGTCGCGGGCGGTCCTCCCTGAAGGTCAGCGATCAAGGCATTCATTTCCGCAATCTCGAGGCGTTGCGCTTCAATGATGTCTTGGGCAAGCCGCTGCACCCGTGGGTCAGAGATTTCCGCGCGCTCACTGGTCAAGATAGCAATGGAGTGGTGCGGAATCATCGCCCGCATCCAAGAGACATCCTGAACGGTTGTTTGTGATCGCAGCAAGAAGAGCGAGACGGCAAAGACAACCACGCTCGATCCGATGATGGCGTAGTTGAACGCTTTCTTTTTATACATGCCCCACATGAAAAGCAGCATTATGACTGCCATCACCGCACCCATATAGAGCGCCATATAGGCCCGGGTTTCACTGAACTGGATGTGTCCCAACGTGTATGTATTCAGATACATCAACCCGAACATCACGACCGTCGATGTGACAATCATTGCAATAAATCGCGAGTAACTCATTGTCATTCTCCAAATTGCAGCCTTTGAAAACAAACAACATTCCTACGGTGGAAGGTTCCAAACAAAAAAGGAAATCGATGACAAGTTGGATACGGCAGACCTTGAAAGCGTTTCGTGTGAACGATCAATCAGCTTTTATTTGCAAGGCCTTGGCGTTTGCAGATCTTCGCTGATCAGCCCGTTCACGCTGATCTGACTTGCATTTCGGTCGTGAACACTGGATGACCTCTGCATGACATGGCTGAATGAAAGATTCGGGATCGGGTCGGTTTTGCGACCGATGGGGCTTTTGCTCCTGATCTTGGTGTTCGTTTTTCAGCTCATATCGCCTTCTGCACATGCCGCTGCCTCTATGTTCGATAGTCAGGCGCACCACCAAGTCATGTCGGGTGCAGAGAGTGACTGTCCGATGCACTTGGCAAAGATGGCGAACACTGCCGAAACCGCCCAAGAAAATGGTGTGTCACAGGAGAAGTGTGCGCACTGCGTGCTTTCAACGTGCTGCTTTCACATGACGTTCCCGTCATCGGAAATCCTCGCTGCGGGCATGCTTTTGCCCGATGCCACATTGCTGGATTGCGGCAGGCTTATGACTTCCAGCGTCAGCTCCTCAAAAGATCGACCCCCAAGAAACCTCTGATTGATTTCCGAACCGTGGCCGCATCCTGCGACTGCGCGACTGCAATTGATTAGAAACAGTTCCGTTGTCGGAACTGGGGTCGAGGCAACAATGCGTGGACGATATTCAGCCCTGAGCATTCTGGCGCTTGCCGCCGGGGTTGCTGGTGGCATCTATCTGGAAAGACTGTACTTCAATCCATCGGACATGGCCGGATCGACGGGGCCAGAAATCCTTTATTGGGTTGCTCCGATGGATGCCAATTTCCGCCAACCGGGTCCTGGTAAATCCCCCATGGGAATGGACTTGGTGCCGGTTTTTGCGGGTGAGGAGCCCTCTGGCGATCCGTCCGAGGTGACGCTGTCAGCAGCCGAGATCAATGCGATCGGTGTCCGCACCGCGATTGCGCAGACCGCCGAGATTTCGCAGCGGATCGAGACGGTGGGTTTTGTGGGCTATGACGAACACCTGACAAGCCATGTGCACACCCGCGTCGAGGGCTGGATCGAGGCGTTGAACGTCCGCGCCGTCGGAGATCCGGTGCGAACAGGTGACATCCTTTTTGAAATGTTCTCGCCCCAGATCGGCTCCGCCAGCAGTGATCTTGTGCGCGCGGTTGAGGATGCCGACACCCGCATACTCGAGGCGGCGCGCAGTAGTTTGCGGAGCCTTGGCATGTCGGACGACCAGATCGCCCGGATCGAGGCAGAAGGTGTGCTTGCGCGTAACATTGAGGTTTTGGCCCCACAGGACGGGGTGGTCATCTCCCTCGAGGCAGCAGACGGGATGTTCCTGCAACCTGGTGTTCGCGCCGTCTCTTTGACCGACCTCAGTGCCGTCTGGCTGATCGTGGATGTGTTCGAGCGTGACATCGCGCGCATGACAGATGACATGCGCGCGGTCGCTCGGTTTGAACACTTGCACGGACGCACCTTCGAGGGCGTAGTCGATTACATCTATCCTGAACTTGATCCCGAGACGCGTACCCTGCCAGTGCGCCTGCGCTTTGATAATTCCGAGGGGCTGCTCAGGCCCAACATGTTTGGAAATGTCAGCCTGATCCCCAACCAGACACGCATGGCGCTGACAGTCCCGACCGAGGCGATCATTCGCACGGGCGCTGCCGAACGCGTCATTCTGAAAACCGGGGAGGGCACGTTCAAGCCGCGCCTGATCACAACGGGTCTGCGGGACAATTTCGGCGGGGGCGGGCGGACGGAAGTCGTGCAAGGTCTGGCACCCGGCGAGGAAGTCGTCGCCTCCGCTCAGTTTCTGATCGACAGCGAGAGCGCCTTGAGCGCCGGTCTGATGCGCATGGCGCCGACGGACGAGGCCCCGGCGCGCGGGACGGGTGAGTTGATTGCGCTCGATATCGAAAACCGCAGCGCCACGATCAGACATGCAGCACTGGACGCGCTGGATTGGCCTGCGCTGACATCGCATTTTCCGCTGCGCGCCGACATTCAGCTGGGCCGGTTGAAACCGGGTTTGCAGGTGGCGTTCCGTGCGGCACGCGGCGCGGACGGGTTGCTCAGCCTCATCGAGCTTGGCAGCGACGATGGCATTGCCGCGACAGGCACAGGAACTGTCATGGCCGTCACGGCGGATGGCAAACTGACACTATCTCATGATCCGATCCCGGAATTGGGGTGGCCTTCAATGCAGATGGACATGCCAGTCGCAGGGTTCGACGTGGCAGACGTGCCGCTCGATCAGCCCGTCGAATTTGATTTGTCCAAAGGGGAGGATGGGCTCTTCACAATCGTCGCCGTGCGAGGCGACGGGATGATGAGCGACGACGAGATGAGCACGCCCGAACCGATGAGTGCGGCGACAGAAGACGCTGCAGCCCCGCCAATTGTTGTGTCCGGGACCATCGAGAGCGTTGCTCCAGAGACCCGCATGGCCACCATCGCGCACGGACCAATTGTCGAGATCGGGATGCCCGGCATGACCATGGGCTTCGCCTTGGACGAGGCGCTTGATCCTGCCGCGTTGATCACGGGGCAGGAGATGACCCTGACCTTCGCCCGCCCGGATGGTATGACAATGGTCCTTGCTTCAGCCGAACCCATTGCCCCACCGATGGAAGTGCCTGGCACCATCAATGCCGTCGATGCCGCGGCGGGTGTGGCAAACATCACCCACGGCCCGATGATGGAGATCGGGATGCCGGGGATGACGATGGATTTCGCCATTGATCCGTCAGTTGATGTGTCGCGCCTGCCGGAGGGAGACGAGGTCACGCTGTTGCTCAAGCGCAACGCGGACTTCTCATTGACGCTGATCGGCGTGGCTTCGTCCCCCGAGGTAATCCAATGATCCCGGCCATCATTCGCGCCTCGATCGCGAACCGCGTGATCATTCTGGCTCTCGCGGTGATGATGGCCGTTGCAGGTATCTGGGCAATTCGGGAAACCCCCGTAGACGCGATTCCTGACCTGTCGGATGTACAGGTGATCGTCAAAACGCCCTATCCCGGTCAAGCGCCGCAGGTGGTCGAGGACCAGATCACCTATCCCATTGCAACCGCCATGCTTGCCGTGCCGGGGGCCAGTGACGTTCGCGGGTTTTCGTTCTTCGGCGACAGCTATGTCTATGTGGTTTTCGAGGATGGCACTGATCTTTACTGGGCGCGCACGCGGGTGCTGGAATATCTTGGCCAGATCGCCGCCGATCTGCCCGAAGGTGTCTCGCCCCAGCTTGGACCAGACGCGACCGGCGTTGGTTGGATCTACCAATATGCGCTCATTGACCGCACCGGCGGCCATGATTTGGCCGAGTTGCGCACGCTTCAGGACTGGTTCCTGAAGTACGAGCTGCAAACCGTCGATGGGGTATCTGAAGTGGCAACCATTGGTGGCATGGTCAAGCAATACCAAGTCGTCGTCGATCCCAACAAGTTGCGCGCCTATGATGTAACGCTTGCCCAGATCCGCAACGCTATTCAGGGCGCGAACCGCGAGACAGGCGGTAGCGTGATCGAGATGGGCGAGGCTGAATTCATGGTTCGCTCCACGGGCTACGTCGATGAACTGGCGGACCTGGCCAAAGCACCGCTGATGGTGAATGCGCGCGGTGCAGCAATCACTTTGGCCGATGTCGCCGACATCCGCCTTGGCCCGGAGATGCGACGGGGTGTGGGCGAGTTCAACGGCGAGGGTGATGCCGTTGGCGGCGTGGTGATCCTGCGCTGGGGCGGCAATGCGCTGGCCACGATCAAGGCCGTGGAAACCCGCATCGAAGAGCTGCGATCCAGCCTGCCCAAAGGTGTGGAGATCGTCACCACCTACAACCGCGCGGGCGTGATCGAGCGCGCGATCGAGAACCTGCAAAAGAAACTGACCGAAGAATTCATCGTCGTCATTCTGGTCTGTGCCGCCTTTCTTTTACACATCCGGTCGTCGCTGGTGATCCTGCTATCGCTTCCGCTTGGCATCTTCGCGGCCTTCATCATCATGAAGCTGCAAGGCGTGAACGCCAACATCATGAGCCTCGGCGGCATCGCCATTGCCATCGGGGCAATGGTGGACGCCGCAATCGTCATGATCGAGGCGATGCATCGGCGGATTGAGCAAGAAAAGCTGACCAACCAAAACCGCTGGCGCATTGTCACGGAATGCTGCGAGGAAGTGGGCCCCGCACTTTTCTTCTCTTTGGCCATCATTACGGTCAGCTTTCTGCCGGTGTTCGTTCTCGAAAGTCAGGAGGGGCGGCTGTTCAAGCCGCTTGCCTTTACCAAGACCTACGCGATGGCTGCGGCGGCGATCCTGTCTATCACATTGGTCCCTGTGCTGATGGGGTATTTCATACGGGGCCGTATCATCCCAGAAAGAAAGAACCCGCTGAACCGGATCGTGATCTGGATTTACCGCCCGTTTTTGGACGCCGCTGTGGCGTGGCCATGGGCCACGACGGTGCTGGCGGGCGCACTTGTCGCCTCGATGATGTGGCCGCTTCAGCGTATCGGAACCGAATTCATGCCCGAACTGAACGAGGGCGATTTCCTCTATATGCCATCGCTCTATCCCGGTGTGTCTATTGGCAAGGCGCGCGAGGTCTTGCAACAGACCGACCGCCTGAT
>NZ_JBPOFB010000016.1:0-60147 GCF_051251565.1 Marivita sp.
CGTCCCGTCGTCCGCCTCAGCAGCGCCGGTGAAGGGGTATTTAGAGTCACCGCAGGATGTCCGCAAGAAGAAAAATGACGAAAACCAAATAATTCGCAGCTTTTCTTTTTCACGCTTATTTTCAGAGCGTTGGGGACATTTTCTTTCGCTGAGGTGCGCTCAGGTGATGCATTGTGAGGGTGCTACCAGATGTTGAGGGCTACCTTCAGCACACCGCTATAAGTAGCCCACACATAACGAATGCAGCCTAACCTCGGGCCAGGTTTGCCCGGCTCGCAACGTCGGACCAGTTCACGCGTGTTGCCAGAAGGGCCATGATCACCAGCGCATAGAGGATCGGCTCCCATTGGAACCCCTTTACCAACAACAGGAAATGCAACGCGCCAAACACTGCAATCGGATAAACCAGCTTGTGCAATGCGCGCCATGTGGCCGCCCCGAGCCTGCGCACGCTCCAGTTGTTGGAGGTCAACGCAAGCGGCAGCATCAGGACAAACCCGACCATCCCAACAGTGATGTACCACCGCTTTACGATATCCGCCCAGACGTTCTGAAACTGCACGTCCAGCACCAACCATGTCAGCAGATGGGCCAGCAGGTAAAAGAAGGTGATCACCCCAATGGCCCTGCGGAACTTGAGAAGGTTCACACCAGCCCATCGGCGCAATGGCGTGATCGCCAACCCGGCAATCAAGAGCCACAGCGTCCAGAGGCCAAGTTCGTGTTCGATCCGCTTGGCCGGATCAACGCCCAAGCCCCCTGTCAGACCCAGATAGAAAATCCAGACCACCGGCACAGGGGCCAACACATAAAGCACCCAAGCCGGCACGCGGCGCAGCACAGAGTTCACCATATCACCCACCGGTCAGAAGAACTCCCGAAGGTCCATACCCTCGTACAGGCTGGCCACCTCTTCTTCATAGCCGTTGAACATCAATGTCGGCTGCCGCTTTGCGAACAGGCCACCGCCGATCAACCGCTCGGTGGCTTGCGACCAGCGTGGGTGATCCACCTCTGGATTGACGTTGCTGTAGAACCCGTATTCGCGCGCGTTTGACACGTTCCAGCTTGCAGGGGGCTCTTGTTCGGTCAGGGTGATCCGCACCACCGACTTGATCGACTTGAAACCGTATTTCCATGGCACCACCAGACGCATCGGGGCACCGTTCTGCTTCGGAATATCCTGACCGTAGATCCCGGTCGCCATCATGGTCAGCGGGTGCATCGCCTCGTCAAGGCGCAGCCCTTCGACATAGGGCCAGTCCAGAACGGGGCTGGCCACGCCGGGCATTTCATCTGGCCGCAGAACAGTTTCGAACGCGACATAGTTCGCAGAGGATTGCACGCCGACCCAATTCAACAGGTCAGCCAGTTCGAACCCGTTCCACGGCACCACCATCGACCACGCCTCAACACAGCGGAAGCGGTAGATGCGTTCTTCTATGGTCATCTGCGACAGGATGTCGGCAAAGCTGTAATCCCCAGGCTTGTCGACAAGCCCGTCGATCCGCACCGTCCAGGGATCAATGGTCAGCGCCTGCGCATAGCGCGGCGGGTCTTCCTTGCCGGTGCCGAACTCATAGTAGTTGCAGTAATTGGTGATCTCTTCGAACGTGTTGGGCACCAACGCGTCCTGCGCCCGGGCGGTCAGAGGCATGGCACCAGCGATCGCACCCGCCGCAGCGCCCGCCATCCATTGACGCCGGTTCAGGAACGCCGCATGCGGGGTGACGTCTTTGGATGTAAGAGTGTTTTTCCAACGGTATGCCATGTTGCCCTCTATGCTGTGTTGATACTGCATATAGAGGCACAGGGCTTTGGGTCCAAACCAACTCGTCTCACATTGGCGTGGTGCGTTTGAAATGTTTGGGCGCACCCTCCGTGTTGAACCACCAGCCCACGCCCATCACCTGAGCGGGTGTTGTGGCCATAAATCCGACATCAGGATCGACCGCCCGTCCGGCTGTACGACCCGCACATGGCTGCGGCGCATGAGGCGCGGTTCGGCAACGCCCACCGAATGGGCGATGGTCTCGACCTCTTTGATAATCTCCTTGGCATAAGCTGCCACGCGCACTTCCTTGTCGGTAACCACAAGTCCGGCCTGAAAACGTGGATTATGCGTGGTGATCCCGGTGGGACAGGTGTTGCGGTTACACTTCAATGCCTGAATGCAGCCCAGCGCGAACATGAATCCCCGCGCGTTGGTCACGAAATCCGCGCCCGTTGCCAGCGCCCAGGCGACATCGCCGGGATTTACCAGCTTTCCACTCGCCACCAAGAGGATACGGTCACGCAGCCCGTAGGCATTGCGCAAGTTCGCCACCATCGGCAGCGCCTCGCGGATGCTCATGCCAACCAGATCAATCAACGGCATGGGTGCCGCACCGGTGCCTCCTTCGCCCCCATCGAGAGTGATGAAATCCGGAGCATCCGCATCGCCCCGCGCAGCCACTGCATCAAACAGGCCAACAACACCCTCTTCTGACCCGACACACATCTTGATGCCCGTCGGTTTGCCCGTCACCTCGCGCACCCGCGCGATCAGGGTAAGCAGATCATCCCAATCATCCACCTCTTCATGACGGTTCGGAGAGATACTGTCCTGCCCAACGGGAATACCGCGAATGCGGGCGATCTCGGGGGTGATCTTTGCACCGGGCAGAATACCGCCCTTGCCCGGCTTGGCACCTTGGCTCAGCTTGATCTCGAACATGCGCACGGTGTCATGCGCCGCCACCTCGCGCAGCTTGGCCTCGTCCAGCGCACCCGTCGCATCCCGAACCCCGTATTTTGCGGTGCCGATCTGAAAGACAATGTCGCACCCACCCTCAAGGTGATACGGCGACAAACCACCCTCCCCGGTGTTCATCCATATTCCAGCCCGTTTCGCACCTTTGCTCAGGGCGCGCACCGCTGGCTTGGAAATCGCACCATAGCTCATGCCCGACAGATTGAAGAACGACGTCGCGGTGTACGGAACGCGCGCGCCCGGCCCGATGACTTTGGGCTCAGAGCTGGCAAACTGGTTGTCCAATGGCGGGAACGGCGCATTGACGAAAATCGGAGTTCCGACAATCGCAGTGTTCCGGGTTGATCCGAATGCTACCGTATTGCCATGCCCTTCGGCAGACCGCTTGACCCATTCGCGTTGCGCGCGGTTGAACGGCAGCTCCTCGCGGTCCATCGCAAAGAAATACTGCCGAAAGAACTCTCCCAACGTTGAGAACGCGCCACGGAACCGTCCCAGCACCGGATAATTGCGCCGGATCGCGTCGCTTGTTTGCAGCCGGTCGGCAATGCCAAGCCCCACCGCAACCAGCAACACAAGGCCGATCACCGCAACAAGAAGAACAGCCAAAAACTGCAACGCATACATGGCGACACCCATACTTCCCTCACATTCGATTCATTGCATTTGACGCCAAGGTCAGACTAGACTGCCCCAACGCCATATCCACACGGCAAGGCTTGCCACAAAAGGAGACCCCATGAAACGCTTGCTCGCTTCTCTGGCACTGACATTAGCGGCATCAACAGCGCTTGCTGCCGACATGATCACCTATGACACCGACCAGTCCTTTGATGATGTCACCTTTGGTCTGGAAAGCGCCATTGTCGATGCGGGCTTGGTGATCGACCATGTCAGCCACACCGGCGATATGCTGGAACGGACCAAGGGGGATGTGGGGTCCGACGTCACGCTGTACCTCCATGCCGATATCTTCAGCTTTTGTTCGGCGCAGATCTCCCGCGAGGTGATGGAGGCTGATCCGATGAACATCGTGTTCTGCCCCTACGATATTTTCGTCATGGTCCGCCCCGACACACCCGACATCACCACAATCGGGTTCCGCACATTTCCAGACGGCCCGATGAAGCAGGTCGAAGCGACCTTGGACAGCCTCGCAAGGGCGGCAATCGGCATCGAATGATGACGGAATGCTGACGCCGGATCACAAGAAATTCACTTGAAACGTCAAAGACTTGTTGCTTAGGCGGCAAGCCCTTTTTGTCAAGGCGCGTAGGCGGAAACCCCCGCAGATCCAAAGCTGTCTTTCGCGCGTTTAAAGTTCAGATGTGCGAGACACATCGCAATGTATGACAAAAGGACGAACCAAATGTTTCGTAAGACAGTAATCGCCCTCACCGCCACAGCCTCGATGCTTGCAAGCACCGCCGCATTCGCGGCTGGTCATTCCAAGGACATCGTCGACACCGCAATCGACGCAGGCTCATTCGGAACGCTCGTCGCTGCTGTTCAGGCCGCTGGTTTGGTTGACACGCTGAAAGGCGAAGGCCCGTTCACCGTATTCGCCCCGACAGATGAAGCCTTCGCAGCGCTGCCGGAAGGCACCGTCGAAAGCCTGCTTCTGCCCGAGAACAAGGATCAGCTTGTTGCGATCCTGACCTATCACGTCATCGCCGGCAAAGTGATGTCGACAGACCTCACCGATGATATGGAAGCGGCGACCGTTCAGGGCTCCAACGTGATGATCGACCTCGACAATGGCGTCATGGTGCAAGACGCAAACGTCGTCACCGCCGACATCGAAACATCGAACGGCGTGATCCACGTCATCGACAAGGTGATCATGCCCGGCATGTAATCTACCGAGATTTCGACACAACAAAGGGGCTCCTTCGGGGCCCCTTTTACCGTTCTAAAGATAGACAAACATACGACCAAAACGCCCCGTGCGTTCACCTTGGGCTTGCACTATCACCGTGCCATGTTCCAAGTCCTCACACATGACATCTTGCCGGTTTTCTCCATGCTGGCGCTCGGCTTTCTGCTCGGGCGCTTTGGCAAGGTGTCCCGCGACGAAGCGGCGGCCATCAACCGCGTAGCATTTCTGGTGCTGCAACCGGCGCTGATCTTTTCGCTGGTCAACAACCTCAACTGGTCGTCTTTCCGCTTTGACGCCATAGCACTTTACGCAACCTGTCAGATCGCACTGTTCACAGTCGCCTTCTTCATTGCACGCAAGGTCTTTCAGCGCGAAACACTCGAAGCGTGGCTGCTGGCGATGGCCACCATCTTCGTGAACACGCTGCTCTATATCTGGCCAATCTCCTACCTGATCTACGGAGAGGCGGCGGCCCTGCCCGTCACAGCCGTGGTGGCATGGGATTCGGCCTTTACCTTTGCCTTCTTCATCATCACCACCGATCTGCTGGCCAACCGAAATGTCGCGCCCCTGCGGTCGGTGCGCCGTGTGGCGACCAACCCGGTTCTGATCGCCATCGTCGTGGGAAGCCTCGGCAACCTGCTGGCCATTCCCACCCCCGAACCCATTCTGACCGCCATGCACTTTGCCGGCGTGGGTGCAGCCCCCCTGACGCTCTTTGCGCTCGGGGTGATCCTGTCGGGACAAACGCTGGTGCCCAACGGGGCGGTGTATGTGATGTCGGGGCTCAAGCTGCTGGCGTTCCCCATTCTGATCTGGTCGGCCTTGCACATCGGGGACCGACCCGCCGACTGGAACGCGCTTCTGGTGCTCAGTGCCGCGGGCCCATCCGGGGCGATGGCCTTTGCACTGGCGATGTTGCACGGCGTACGCACCGACACCATCGCGCCTGTGATCATCTGGACATCCACGCTGTCCCTCGTTTCACTGGCCTGGCTGGCCTAGCGGATGTCTGGCGCAGCTCCCTTGCTGCACCCCGTCGCTTTGATAGGGTCGCACCATGTTTGAACGCCTTTCAGATCAGGGATTTGACCTTGTCGTCCGCAACCATGCGGGCGCGATCCTATCGGTCGATTTCCCGACCGTGGCCGATGAATTGATTGATGCGCTGCTCGATCTGACCATCCCCGCCGAAGAACTGATCGGGTCCGGCGGCGGCGAAGCGCAGTCCACGCAACGGCTCCGCAAGCGCCTGACCGAGGCCAGTTGGCCAAAACACACCTTCGATTTTCGCATGATCGTCGATGGTCGGGAAACCGTGTCGCACAGTCACGAGATCGACCATGTGCGCAGCACCGATCTGGGCAAGGTCGCGCTTGAGATCGAATGGAACAACAAGGATCCGTTCTTCGACCGTGATCTGGAGAACTTCCAACGTCTGCACGCGCAATCCGCGATTTCCGTCGGCGTTCTGATCACGCGCGGCGCAAGCCTTCAGGCCGACATGCGCGGCATCATCCAGCGCTGCATCGAAAAACATGACTTTCTGGACGAGACCGAGATGGTCGAGGCGTTTGGGATGAAAGACCGAACCAAGCGCCAGCGCGACGCGGTTCAAAAGCTGATCGACCAGAAAATCCCCTTTGCCGAGGCGTTTTCAAAGCACTTTGTCAGCGACAAATTCGGTGCGGCCACGACCCATTGGCAAAAGCTCAAGGATCGGATCGACCGCGGTGTCGGCAATCCGTGCCCGCTCTTGCTGATCGGATTGCCTGCGTCGATCGTGGCCGAGTGATCACTCGGCTGCGGCAACGCCCGAGTTATGTTTGTAGGTCTTCCAGGTTGGTTTGTAATCGTCGCTCGCCTGATTGCCCCAGACGGTCCAGCCGTCCCGAACACCGCGCCCGAAAAGCTCAAGATACGGACCCCAGGAACAGCTTTCGATGATCTTGTACTGCTCATCCGGCTTGCGGCTATGCTCGCGCTTGCGCGTCTTGAGCACGTCACCATCCGGTTCGTCCGCCTCAATGTAGTTCACCTGCGACCGTCCCGGCCCCAATGTGCGCACATCCTTGCCGCGCACCCCGAACAGCAGAATTTCGGTCACATTGCGGAAATAAAACCCCACACCGCGCCCATCCGGCCCGCCATCTTTGCGCACTTTTTCCCAGATAATGTTGGACTTGTATTCAAAGCCCCACGCCTTCAACACCTGAAGCCCGTCGGGCAAAAGCGCGTTTGGCACCCACAGGTAGCAATGCGCGCGGTCCTCAAGGCTTTCTGCCACCGGCAGCGCGCAAATCTCGTCAAGCTCCATCGTGGGATAGCGCGCCAGACGTTTATGTTCGGGCGCTATCTTTCCAGTCCGGTTCTGAAACCGCCACGGCGGGTCTGCCATGACAGTGGCAAAACGGTCGTCGCCCAGAAATTTGCGCAGATCGTCCGCGGCACTCATGACTCACCTCTGATTGTGGGTTCGTATCTGTCTAGATCAATATTTTGTATGGGGCAAACAAAGAACGTCGTATGCCCCCAAATGCGTAGGGTGGGCAATTCTGCCCACCCCTCCAAGGTATCGTCAATGCACCACGGCATCATCTGGGCGGGGCCGGTTCGACGCCGCAACGCGGTCGCCGATAATCAGCCCTTCGGACCCGGCCGTCACCGGCACCAGATCACCATCCGCAACATCCCCCGCCAGCAACATTTCGGCCAGCGGATCCTGCAACGCACGCTGGATCACACGCTTCAACGGACGCGCCCCGAAAACCGGGTCATAGCCTTCATCGGCCAGCCACTTGCGGGCGCCATCATCCAGTTGCAGGTCGATCTTGCGCGCCGCAAGACGCTTGAGAAGCCGTGCCATCTGGATATCCACGATCCCGTGCATGTCCTCACGCTTGAGCCGGTCGAAGATCACGGTCTCATCCAGACGGTTGAGGAACTCGGGGCGGAAATGCGCCCGCACCGCGTCCATCACATCGCGCTTGGCCTGACTGGGGTCAGCGCCGTCCGGCAATTGCGACAGGGCTTGTGACCCAAGGTTCGAGGTCAACACGATCAAGGTCTGCTTGAAATCCACGGTCCGGCCCTGACCATCGGTCAGAACGCCATCGTCCAAAACCTGCAACAGCACGTTGAACACATCCGGGTGCGCCTTTTCGACCTCGTCGAACAGCACGACCTGATAGGGACGCCGCCGCACGGCCTCGGTCAGGACGCCACCTTCATCATAGCCAACATACCCCGGAGGCGCCCCGATCAGACGCGACACGGCATGTTTTTCCATGAACTCGGACATGTCGACCCGCACCATCGCGTTGTCATCGTCGAACAGGAACTCGGCCACAGCCTTGGTCAGCTCGGTTTTACCCACGCCGGTTGGCCCAAGAAACAGAAACGACCCCAATGGCCGGTTCTCATCGTTCAGACCCGCCCGCGCACGGCGCACCGCATTGGCAATCGCCTTGACCGCCTGATCCTGACCAATGACCCGCTTGTGAAGCCCCTCTTCCATCCGCAACAGCTTGTCGCGCTCACCTTCAAGCATCCTTGACGTCGGAATCCCGGTCCAGCGTTCGACAACACCCGCGATCTGTTCGGGGCGCACGGCCTCCTCGACCATGACATCGTCATCCGCAGACTCGGCCTCGGACAACTGCTTTTCCAGTCCGGGGATCACGCCGTAAGACAGCTCACCCGCCTTGGCGAGGTTGCCTTCGCGCTTGGCGATCTCAAGCTCGGCACGCGCACGGTCCAACTGTTCCTTCACATCCCGCGCAGAGGCCAGCTTGTCCCGCTCCGCCTGCCACTTGGCCGTCATCTCGGCCGAACGTTGCTGAAGATCGGCCAAATCCTTTTCAAGTTTGGCAAGCCGGTCTTTCGACGCCTGATCGTCCTCAAGCCGCAGGGCTTCGGCCTCGATCTGCTTTTGCAGGATATCGCGGTCCAGATTGTCCAGCTCCTCGGGCTTGCTGTCCACTTCCATCCGCAGACGCGCGGCTGCCTCATCCATCAGGTCGATGGCTTTGTCCGGCAGGAAACGGTCGGTGATATAGCGATGCGACAGCGTCGCCGCCGCCACCAAGGCACTGTCCGAAATCCGCACACCGTGGTGCAGTTCGTACTTTTCCTTGATGCCGCGCAAAATGCTGATCGTGTCCTCGACCGTGGGTTCCTGCACCATGACCGGCTGGAACCGCCGCGCAAGGGCCGCGTCTTTTTCAACGTGTTTGCGATACTCATCAAGCGTCGTGGCACCCACACAGTGCAATTCGCCCCGTGCCAAAGCGGGTTTCAACAGGTTGGACGCATCCATCGCACCATCGGCCTTGCCCGCACCGACAAGCGTGTGCATCTCGTCGATGAACAGAATGATTTCGCCCGCCGCTGTTGTGACTTCGGACAGGATACCTTTGAGACGCTCTTCGAATTCGCCCCGGTACTTTGCCCCAGCGATCAACGCACCCATATCGAGCGACAAAAGCCGCTTGTTGCGCAAGGATTCCGGCACGTCGCCATTCACGATCCGCAAGGCAAGCCCTTCGGCAATCGCGGTTTTCCCCACGCCCGGTTCCCCGATCAGAACGGGGTTGTTCTTGGTCCGACGGCTCAACACCTGCATCGCGCGGCGAATTTCGTCGTCGCGTCCGATGATAGGGTCAATCTTGCCCTCACGCGCACGTTCGGTCAGATCAAGCGTGTATTTCTTGAGCGCCTCATACTGGTCCTCGGCACTGGCGCTGTCGGCGGTGCGGCCCTTGCGGATATCATTGATCGCCGTGTTCAACGCCTGCGCGTTCACAGCCCCCGCCTCAAGCGCTTCTTTGGCGGGGCTTTTGACCATCGCCAACGCCATCAAAATCCGCTCAACCGGAACAAAGCTGTCCCCCGCTTTGGTGGCAATCTTTTCGGCTTCGTCCAGAACCTTGCCAGTCGCACTGTCAAGGAACACCTGACCAGCATCGCCCGACACTTTCGGGATCTTGGCGATCTTGCCATCCAACGCCTGCACCACCCGCTGCGGGGCACCGCCCGAACGCTGGATCAGGTTAGAGGCCAAGCCCTGTTCGTCGTCCATCAACGCTTTGAGGATGTGCTCGGGTGCAAGCCGCTGATGGCTTTCCCGCATTGCAATCGTTTGCGCCGCTTGGATGAAACCGCGCGACCGCTCCGTGAACTTTTCTAAGTTCATGGCATTCTCCTTCATGTTAAGCGCCCCGGTGGATGAAACGCCCGCGTGCGGCACGTTCCTGGTCAGGGCCTTCGGAAAATAAATGGGGGCACAATCGCCACCATTCAAGAGGTTCCAACCCCGCCCAAGGCGACGTTTGCCGATATCGCCTGGATGCCTCGGCGCGTGCCGGACGACGCCAAAGGCGACCGGGTTGTTCCTTGACCCTTGGCCGCATGTGGCTAAGACGGAGCAAATCTTGCAAAGGACCTTGCCATGTCAGATGACCGATTGATCGTTGCACTGGATGTGCCAAATGCCCTGAGCGGCCTTGCGCTTGCCGAAACGCTTGGCGATGCGGTCTCATTTTACAAAATCGGCCTTGGCATGCTGACCGGCGGCGGATTGGCCCTGGCAAACGAGCTCAAGCAAGAGCAGGGCAAGCGCGTCTTTCTCGATATGAAGCTTTTTGACATCGGCGCAACGGTCGAAGCCGCCGTGCGCGGGTTGGCGCAGTATGATCTGGATTTCCTGACCGTGCACGGCGACCCCCATGTCGTGCGCGCCGCCAAAGAAGGCGCAGCGGGCTCGGATCTCAAGATCCTCGCGGTGACGATCCTGACGTCGCTTGAACGCTCCGATCTTGACGAAAGCCTGATCCGCGACGGCGCGATCCCCGATCTGGTGGCCGAGCGTGCAGGCCGTGCGTTTGACGCGGGCGCGGACGGAGTGATTTCATCCCCCAACGAAGCGGCCCTGATCCGTGCATTGCCCGAAGCGGCAGGCCGGTTGATCGTGACGCCGGGTGTGCGCCCCGCCGGGGCCGATCTGGGGGATCAAAAACGCGTGGCGACGCCAGCCAATGCGATAAGGAACGGCGCGGATCACATTGTTGTCGGTCGCCCGGTCTGGCAAGCCGATGATCCGCGTGCCGCAGCACAGGCCATTGTCGCCGAAATGCAGGCAGTTTGAACGCGTTAACAAGGGCTTAACGCAAATTTTTCCGCCTGCAATTTCAATGGCTCGCAGGAAAACTTGCCCATGGGCAAGTTTCATTACCCGGTTCGGCATGGCCTCAAACACGGCCTTCAGACAGGTACGCCTGCACCATCTGCGCGAAATGCGGAATCGCCTCGGGGTGGCGCACATAGGCCAGCGGGTCCATCAAGGCCCAGCCCTGTCCCTCTGATCCAAACACAATCCGCGCGTCCGCTCCTGCTGGCAGATGCGCGGCAAAGAACACCCCACGCTTGAACCGGTTGCACCAGACCAGATCGTCGGGACCAAGCATCAGGCCAACCTCTTCAAACGTCTCGCGCAGCACACAGGCCTCGGGGGTTTCTTGCCCCTCGCGGCCCCCGCCCGGCAGATCAAGCCGACCGGGCCACGGAATGTCGGGCCTGTCATCCCGGCGCAGCACAACAATGCTGTGACCGATAAACAGGATAAGCTTTGCCCCGCCAAACGCGATCATGACCACCCTTTTTTGCGCCTCAACTTGGGTGTATCCTGCCACAGTAAAGCTGGATACCCCAACCCCATGCCTGCCCTGTGCCGCGATTGCCTGTCCGAATTTGACGCCGGTGCGCGCTGCCCCGCCTGCCGTTCTCCGCGTGTGCTGGCCCATCCCGAACTCTATGACCTGAGCATCGCACACATGGATTGCGATGCGTTCTACGCCTCGGTCGAAAAGCGCGACAACCCCGATCTGGCCGACAAGCCGGTCATCATCGGCGGCGGGCGGCGTGGTGTGGTGTCGACCGCCTGCTATGTCGCGCGGATCAAGGGCGTTCGGTCTGCCATGCCGATGTTTCAGGCGCTCAAGCTGTGCCCGGACGCGGTGATCGTGAAACCGCGCATGGAGGCCTATGCCGAGGCCTCCCGCGCGATCCGACAACTGATGGAGGAACTGACCCCGTCCATTGAACCCTTGTCACTGGACGAAGCGTTCATCGACCTGACCGGCACCACACGTCTGCACGGGCACCCCCCGGCCGTCATGATGGCGCGCCTGGTCAAACGCATGCGCCAAGAGCTGCGACTCACAGGGTCCGTCGGCCTCAGTCACAACAAGTTTCTCGCCAAGATCGCGTCCGATCTCGACAAACCACGCGGGTTTTCGGTGATCGGCAAGGCCGAAACCCAAAGCTTCCTGCGCCCGAAATCCGTTCGCATGATCTGGGGTGTTGGCACCGCCACACAAGATTCGCTGGACCGCGCGGGCATCCGCACCTTTGACGATCTGCTGCGCTGGGAACTTGATGATCTGACCCACCGCTTTGGCACAATGGGCCATCGCCTTTGGCACCTTGCCCGTGGACAGGACAGCAGGCGCGTCTCGGCCCACAGCCCGATGAAATCCATCTCGAACGAGACCACGTTTCATGAAGACACCAGCGATCCAGACCTGCTGGACGGCCATCTTTGGCGGATGAGCGAAAAGGTCTCGGACCGCGCCAAGGCCAAGAACCTTGCCGGGCGCGTGGTCACTCTCAAACTGAAACGATCAAACTTCACGCTGGTGACAAAACGCCTGTCGCTGTCCGATCCAACCCAGATCGCGGACCGCATCTATCGCACCACCCGCGCGCTGTTCGATCAGGTCGGCGATCAAGGCCCCTACCGGTTGATCGGCACCGGCATCAGCGACCTTAGCCCGGCAGACGGTGCGGATGTCTCTGGCGATCTGCTTGATCCGCAGGGGGTGAAACGCGCGCAGGCCGAACGAGCGACGGATGCCATTCGGGACAAGTTCGGCCCGGACGCGATCCTCAAAGGGCGGGCGCTGCGCTAGCGCCCCATCACATCGCTTTCAGCATCGGTCGCCGAAATGCCCAGCGCGTCCAAACCCGCCTCAAGGTGATCCGCCAGATGCGGTGTCCCGATCAGGTAATCGGCGGTGGGCGTCGTGGCTTCGTTCATTGCGGTCTCGAATGCCTCGTCCCATTCTTCAACCTCGAAGGCACCGCGCCCGATCCACATGACGGTGACCAGCGCGGCCTGTTCTTCTTCGGTCATTCGGTCGACAAGGCCGCGCATTTCGCCCTCGGCCCGGCCCAGTTCGCGCGCCATCACAATGACAGCGGCGACCTTGTTGGCACTGATATGTTGCATCCCAAATCTCCCATAATCGTGGGCTGACCATGGGCCACAAAAACCGCGGCTGCTTTGATCCTACGCAAACAGCCGATAATAGAGCCAGTCCGGCAAGAACTGACTGCCCCGGAACACCCATGAAAACAGCGTCGGGAAACTGCGCTTGAACGCATCTGTGTTCATATGCTCGAAAAATTCGCGCGCGGCGTCGTCCGGCTCCATGATAAACGGCATGTTGAAATCATTCTTGTCGGTCAGACGGGTCTTCACAAATCCCGGATTGACCAGCTGAACGCGCACATTTGTCCTGTGCAGGTCCGCGTATAGCGATTCTGCCAAGGTCATGACCCCGGCCTTGGACGCGGTGTATGCCGCCGCTCCGGGCAGGCCCCGGAACCCCGAAAGCGATCCGGTCAGAACGATATGCCCCGCGTCGCGCTCTACGAATTTTGGCACCACTGCCCCCATCAACCGCATCGCGCCGGTGAAATTGATATCCGCCATCGCAGTCGCCTGATCCGCATCCCAGTTTTTGGCTCCGAACGGCCAATAGACACCGGCAATCTGCACAACCCCGTCAATCTCGCCCACAGCCTCGGCGGCGGCCTTGACCGACTCGGCGTCCGACACATCCACCGTCACCACATCCGCCCGTCCCGGCAAAGCGGCGGCAAGGTCTTTCAGCTTGTCTTCGCTCCGGGCCGACAACACGAGGTGGACACCCGCCGCGCTCATCTTGTGCGCCAAGGCGGCGCCAAGACCTTCGCTTGCGCCTACCAACCAATACCGTTTGCCAACCCAATCGCTCACGCCGCTTCCTTCCTGCGCATCGTGGCCACAAGTTCAGCCACCTTGATTCCGTATTTGCGAAACTGACTGCGGTTCACGATGGTTCCATTCGGGGCAAGATACATCCAGTCCGTGGTGTCCAGAACATGCCCGCCCTGTGCCTCGGGCAGCTTGTACTTGTACTTGAGCTGCACTGTTGGCCCGCTTTGCACGCCTTCGCCTTCGCCCACGACATCCGATGCCGTGGCCCGGATTCGCCCGTCATTGCCAAGCGTGAGATTCCATTCGCGCAGCACCTCATCGCCGCTGTCATAGACAAACCGTTCGGTCATAACGCCCTTATTGCCGGTCCATTTGGCCATGAAATCCCCCACAAACCGCGAGGTGACGCGGCCCGTCGGACCGTAGATCACACCCTCACAGACAATCGGTCCGTTCAGATGGGTGCGCAGGTCAAAAACCTCGCCTTTGGCATTGGCATAATCAGCCGGGGTTTGACCGTAAAACCCGAAATACCTGCTTTTGAGGTATCCAAGGAAGAGCATCAGGCTTGCTCCGAGAAATACGAGAAAGACTGTCTCCATGACGTCATTCCTTTCCTAGCGGTGTTGCGATCAGAAGTCCGATCGCCACCAGTTTCAACGCACAGGGAACCCCTGCGTAGAGCAAAGTCAGTGTAGTCAAAGACGTATCGCTGTTGTCCGCACCGGACACGAAACCGCTGGCTTCGAGGATCGGCAACAGCGCGATGGCCGCAAAGGCCAGCGTGAATTTCGACACGAAGCCCCAAAGCGCAAACCCTTCGGATGCATTGGGGGCAACCGTTTCCATGCGGCGGGCGAACACCGCTGGCAGCAGTGTCAGATCCGCCCCGACCGCAGCCCCGGATGCCAGACAGATCAGCGCGAACCAGACCGTGTCGCCGCTGCCCAACATCAGGGCAAAGCTGAACGCGAGGATTGCCAGAACCATCGCCGCCAAAAGCGCCGGTTTGGCCCCCACCCGTTCGGCCAACGCGCCCCAGAGCGGAGCCGCCGCCGCAGCCGCCACGAAGAACAGCAGCAAAAGCGGCCCTTCCCAGCCCGGCGCGTTCAGACGGCTTTCCACAAAGAACAGGAATAGCGTCGAACTCACTGCAACCGGGGCTGCATTGACCAGCGCAATAAGCAGCAAGCGGCGCGAAATCTGGTCCCTGAGGACGACGCCAAACCCTGCCGACGGCTCGGTCGTTGCACCGCGCCATTCATTGTGCATGGCAACGCCCGCAATCAGGCAGGCCACCGCAAAGACCCCGGCATAGGTCTCAAAGTCCGGCCATGCGAGCGCAAGAAAGATCGACGGCAGAACCGAGGCCACGCACACCCCCAGCAACGCGCCGGTCTCGCGCCACCGGGCCAGCCGAAGATAGCCCGTATCCCCCCCCAGCGTTTTCGCTTTCTGCACCCCGCGCGCATAAAAGTTGATGGTCAGAAAGCTGAACGCGGAAAACACCAGCGTCAGCATCACCGCGAACCACACCACCGGGTTGGTCGGGGGCGTCACCGCGAACAACCCGATCATGGCCGCCCCCATGATGACCAATGTCAGCGCGACCGCGAGGCCTTGAAACCGGCGGACCGCAACGGCCAGCTTGCCCAAAAGCGGGTCTTGCACCACATCGATCAGACGCAGGATGAACAGAACCGTACCAAGGGCGGCAAGGCTCACACCATATTCATCGACATAGAATTTCGGCGCATGAATATAGATCGGCAAACCTGCCGCCGCGAGGACCGCCGCGAAGACCGCGTATCCCCCAAGATTTTGCCGATCAGACGCCATTACTGGCTGACTTCTTCCAAGGGTGGCTCGGGGCGGGTGCGATAGCGCGATCCCTTCCACCACAGCTTGAGAGCCTGCCAATGAATAAGGGCCAACACCCGGCGCGACCCGAATGGACGGCGCAGCACGGACCACAGGATTGACCCGTTGCTGATCGTCTTGCGCGGACCGGTCAGCGTGGCAATCAACCCGCCTTCCCCTTGGGTATAGTCGATCCAGATGCCGATTTTGTCAGGCCGAATGTCGAACCGGAATTCATAGCCGCCTTCGACCGGCTGAAACGGCGACACGTAGAAAATCTTGGTGGCCTGCAACCTGTCCGATGGGCCGATGGGCGTATTGCCCGGTTTGCGGCACAGATAGGAATGACGGTCGCCAAAAGTGTTCGACACTTCGGCAATCACCGCGACCAGATGGTCCGCCGCGTCATGCGCCAGCCAGAAGGACACCGGGTTGAACACATGCCCCAACATCCTCGGCTGCGCGAGCAACATCAGCCGCCCCTCGGCCTGCACCTGATGCGCCGCAAGAACCTCGCGCGCCCAAACGGCCCCGCGCCCACAACCCGGCGTGCCGCCATGATCGCGGTCTTGCAGGCTCGTGAGGTTGCCTGCGTTGCGTGAGAAAAGCCACGGGGTCTTGGGCGCGGATTCGGCATCAAGCATCACGTAGTCGATGGAATACTTGAACGCATTCGCGGTGCTGCCCTTCCGCCCGTGGTAGGTGTGGCCATTGATATGATCGACAGCGCTCATTCCGCGGCCACCGGAGCCGCGTTGCGCGCGCGGATCGCATCCACGACCTCAACGGCACTGCCAAGCCCGTCTTCGTGGAAACCGTTCTTCATCCAGGCCCCGCAGAACCATGTCCGGTTCGTACCGTTCATGTCGCGCACGATCTCTTGGGCAGCGAGCGCCTCAAGATCATAGACAGGATGGCGCAAAGTGCATTCGTCGTAGATCAGCTCGTCGCGGATCGGTCGCGTGGTGTTGAGCGTGACGAAATGCGGATCGCTTTCCGGGATCGGTTGAAGGCTGTTCATCCAGTAGGTCAGATCAATGGCGTTCATCTCTTTCGCCGCCGTCTCGGTATAGTTCCAGGACGACCAGCAGATGCGCCGCTTGGGCATCACGCTTGGATCGGCATGCAGCACGATCTTGTTCGGTTGATAGGTGATCGCCCCTAAGGCGCGCGTCTCGGCCGGGGTTGCATCTGACAAAAGGCGCAGTGTGTCGTCGGAATGGGTGGCAAACACCACCTCGTCAAAGCGCTCCCACTCCGCGCCCTGTGCCTTGACCTCAGCGCCCATGCCATCGCGTCTTACGGATTCAATCGGCGCGCCAAGGCGCAACGTCACATTGCGCGCCTTCATCGACGCCTCAAGGCGGCCCACATATTCGATCGAACCGCCCTGAACGGTGTACCATTGATGCTGGCCGGAGACGGACAACAGCGCGTGGTTCTCCATGAATTG
The DNA here is from genome assembly GCF_051251565.1 of Marivita sp. Classification (GTDB taxonomy): domain Bacteria; phylum Pseudomonadota; class Alphaproteobacteria; order Rhodobacterales; family Rhodobacteraceae; genus Marivita. The sequence continues at coordinate 16,985 of NZ_JBPOFB010000016.1, forward strand.
CACCAGCGCATGGGCAGGGAAATCCATCACCCTGTCGGTCGGCGTTGACCAGATCGCCCCGGTCAGCGGCAGCAGGTAGCAATCGCGGAACCAATCGCCTGTTCCCAATTGCTCAAGAAACGCACCAAGGCTGAGGCTACGGTCGCGCGTTGCCTCTGTCGCGCGTTTGTTGAACTTGGCAATATCCGCCAGCATCCGCAGGAATTTCGGGTTCACGAGGTTTTTTTTCTGTGCGAACACTGACCCGATAGAGGCCAGAGCATATTCGATGCGCCCGCCATCAAGGCTCGCACCAAAGCTCATGTTGCTTTTGGTGACCGGCACGTCGAGCGATCCGAACAACCGCGCCAGATGCGGGTAGTTGGCATAGTTGAACACGATGAACCCGGTATCCACAGGCTGATCGCCGTTTTTTCCGGCCATGATCGTCCGGGCGTGCCCACCAAGGCGCGGCTCGGCCTCGAACAGTGTCACAAGGTGATCTTCGGCCAGCATGTGCGCGGCCCCCATCCCGGAAATCCCTGCGCCGATGATGGCAATTTTCTTGGGAGCGCTGGCGCGGGCTTCAAAGGGCATGGTCGTCTCGCTTTTATTCTGTCTAGTTTTGTTTACGTTTTACGCCGGGGGACGGATGAAAAGAAAAAGAAAAAGATCTTTGATCCAATCCTGTGCTCATGCCGTAACCCACTTATGTTGACGAGCACAGTCTATGCGTCGGGATGCGACCCCTCGCCCGTTGCCACCGGGTTCAAAATGGGTGACCTCTGCTCGGAAACCGTGATCGGACTAAAGACTTTGAACGACGGAACACCAACCAGCGTGGCCCCTTGGGTCAACGACCTTGTCGCGGTCCGCGACCGCCGCGACGAAACGGCATTTGTCCGTGTGTTTGAACACTTTGCTCCACGGGTCAAAGCGTTTCTGATGCGGACGGGCATGGATGCCGCGCTGGCAGAAGAATGTGCGCAAGAAGCGCTCGTGACTGTGTGGAACAAAGCGCATCTTTATGATGCATCGCGGGCGAGTCCATCTACATGGATCTTCACCATCGCCCGGAACAAGAAAATTGACGTGCTGCGCAAGCAGCGCCGTCCAGAACCCGAAGACCTGACATGGGGCCCTGAATCAGAGCCCGATCAGGAAGATGTCCTCGGGTTGCAACAGGAGAGCGAACAACTGGGTCGCGCTTTGCGCGATCTGCCCGCGAAACAAAGGGAGCTGATCGAAAAGGCCTATTTCGGAGATTTGTCGCATAGCGAAATCGCCGAACAGACCGGATTGCCACTGGGCACGATCAAATCCCGCATAAGACTGGCGCTGGACCGATTGCGCCATTCGATGAAGTGACACTGATATGACCGTACAACATCACCTGACAAACGACCTCTTGATGGCCTATTCGGCTGGCGACCTGCCCGAAGCCGTCAACCTGATCGTTGCCACGCATATTTCGCTCTGCGATGAATGTCGGGCCACCTTGGGCAGCTTTGATGCTGTCGGCGGGGCCGTTCTGGACGGATGCGACACCGCCGCGATGTCGGGCAACAGCCTGGCTTCGGTGCTTGACATGATCCACGCACAAGACAGCAAGATCACGGCGCGGGGCCCGGCCCAGACTGATGCCGCTGATCCGGTCCTGCCTGCGCCGCTGCGTGATTATGTCGAAGGCGGTTTGGACAATGTGCGCTGGCGGCCTGTGGGCATGGGTGTGAAACAGGCTATCCTGCCCACCACCAAAGACGCCACAGCCCGTCTGCTCTATATCCCTGCGGGCACAGCGATCCCCGATCACGGCCACAAGGGTATGGAACTGACGCTGGTGCTCAAAGGCGCGTTTCAGGACGAAGACGGGTATTTCGGGCGCGGCGATATCGAAATCGCCAGTGAAGACCTGAACCACACGCCGGTGGCTGATATCTCGGAAGATTGCATCTGCCTTGCCGTCACCGACGCGCCTTTGCGCTTCAGGGGGCTGATGCCGCGCATCGCGCAGCCTTTCCTTGGCATATAATCGGGTTTAGTACAAAGTCCTCGCACACCGCGAGGGCTGGTTCGGACGATCATGACACCCAAACCCATCTTGAAACTGGCAGGCGGTTTTACCGTGCTCTCCGGGTTGAGCGCCGCGGCGGAAGCCGTGTTCTATGGCTCACGGCTGGACGAGAGCGGCGTTGTGCAGGAAAGCCTGTTCCTGCCCCTCGCCTTCATCTTCGCGGCGATGGCAGTGACTGCTGTGGTTTTCGCTATCCTGCGCGTTTTTCTGAAATAAACTCTGCTTAACGCTTCTTTGGGCCCCAAATACCTCGGGGGAGTCGCCGAAGGCGACGGGGGCAGAGCCCCCATCGCCCAACTTGCATCCTGATCAGGACGCCTTTTTCTTCTTCGGCGGCATGAGGTCGGTGATTGTGCCCTCGAACATCTCGGCGGCAAAATTCACCGTTTCCGACAGCGTCGGGTGGGGGTGGATCGTGTGGCCCAGATCGACCGCATCCGCGCCCATCTCAATGGCAAGCGCCACTTCGGAAATCAGATCGCCGGCATTGGTGCCAACGATGCAGGCCCCGATCACGCGGTCATCCTTGGGATCGAACAAAAGCTTGGTTATCCCTTCGTTCCGTCCGTTCGACAAAGACCGGCCAGACGCCGCCCATGGGAACACGCCCTTTTCATAGGCGACGCCCTTGGCCTTCGCCTCGGTCTCGGTCACGCCGCACCATGCAACTTCGGGATCGGTATAGGCGACCGACGGGATCAGGGACGCATCGAAGAACCGCTTGTGCCCGGCACAGACCTCGGCCGCGACCTTGCCTTCATGCACCGCTTTGTGCGCCAGCATCGGCTGACCCACGACATCACCGATGGCAAAGATATGGCTGACCCCGGTACGCTGCTGGTTGTCCACGGCGATAAAGCCGCGGTCATCCACTGCAACACCGGCTTTATCGGCATCAATCAGCTTGCCATTCGGCTTGCGACCGACAGCCACAAGAACCTTGTCGAACGTGTCGTCAAAGGTCTCGCCCTTGTCATTTTCGAACGTGACCTTGAGTCCCTTTTTCTGCGCCTCAACCGCCGTCACCTTGGTCTTGAGGTGGATATTCTCGTACCGGCCTTCGATCCGTTTGTGCAGCGGCTTGACGATGTCCTTATCGGCCCCCGGCATGAGCTGGTCCATGAATTCCACAACTGTGATCTTGGACCCAAGCGCGTCATAAACGCAGGCCATTTCCAGACCGATGATGCCCCCACCAAGAACGAGCATCCGCTTCGGGATGTCCTTCAGCTCAAGCGCCCCGGTGCTGTCGATCACCCGTTCATCATCATGCGGGATGAAGGGCAGGTTCACAGGTTCGGACCCGGCGGCAATGATACACTGATCAAAGCTGACTGTTGTTTTGCCAGAATCGCCGATCACCTCGATCATGTTTGGGCCGGTGAACGTTCCGTATCCCTGCACAACCTGAACCTTGCGCGCCTTGGCCAGACCGCCCAGACCGCCGGTCAATTGTGTGATCACGCTGTCCTTGAAACTGCGCAGCTCGTCCAGATCAATCTTGGGCTTGCCAAAACTCACGCCATGGCTGGCCATATCTTCGGCCTCGGTGATCACCTTGGCGACGTGCAACAGCGCCTTGGACGGGATGCAGCCCACGTTGAGGCAGACACCGCCCAGATCGGGATATTTCTCGATCAGGACAACCTTTTTGCCCAGATCCGCCGCCCGGAATGCTGCCGTGTAGCCGCCTGGACCAGAGCCGAGAACAACCACCTCGGCATGCACATCGCCGGGGCCAGTGGCCCCGCCGGTTGCGGCAACTGCGGCGGGGGCCGCTTTGGCCTCCTCCTTGGGTGCCTCAGCAGGGGCATCCCCCGTATCGGCGCCTTCGATGACCATGATCACGCTGCCCTCAGAGACTTTGTCCCCTTCGGCAACCTTGATCTCGGTGATCTTGCCAGCCGCGGGCGACGGCACTTCAAGCGTCGCCTTGTCGGACTCAAGCTCGATCAGCGGGTCTTCTGCGGCCACTGTGTCACCGACACTGACCAGCACAGACACCACGGGCACGTCTTTGAAATCCCCGATATCGGGTACTTTGATATCCATCAGATTGCCCCCCTTACCACATCAACTTGCGCATATCGCCAAGCAGGGTCTTGAGCGTCACGGTGAACCGCGCGGCCAAGGCACCATCGACGGCGCGGTGATCGTAAGACAACGACAAAGGTTGCATCAGGCGCGGCACGAATTCTGTCCCGTTCCAGACCGGCGCCATCTTGGATCGGGTCAGACCCAAAATCGCCACTTCGGGCGCGTTTACAATGGGGGTAAAGCTGGTGCCCCCGATGCCGCCCAGCGACGAAATCGTAAAGGTCGCGCCCTGCATGTCCTTGGACTTCAATTCGCCATCGCGGGCCGCTTTGGACAGGGTCATCAATTCCTTGGAAATCTCGACCAGCCCTTTGCGATCCGCATCTTTGATCACCGGGACCATCAGGCCGTTGGGCGTGTCCGCCGCAAAGCCGATATTGTAGAAATCCTTCTTGATCAGCTTGTCGCCATCGGGATGGATCGACGAATTGAATTCCCAATGTTGCTTGAGCGCGGACACCGACGCCTTGACCACAAACGAAAGCAGCGTCACGCGGTAGCCGTCTTCTTTGGCCGCCGTGTCCATTTCCTTGCGATACGCATCAAGGTCCGTGATGTCTGCCTCGTCATTATGCGTGACATGCGGAATGTTCAGCCATGACCGGTGCAGCGCAGGGCCCGAGAGCTTTTTGATCCGGGACATCTCGACGTCTTCGGTCGGCCCGAACTTTGAGAAATCCACCACCGGGATCGGCGGGATACCCATGCCACCTTGTGCACCACCGCCGCTGGCCGCTGCCGGAACCGTCTGCGCCTTGAGCGCCAGTTCAATATCTTCGCGCAGGATACGGCCCTTGCGGCCCGATCCGTTCACCTGGGCCAAGTCCACCTCGACCCGCCGGGCATAGGCGCGCACGGATGGGGAGGCGTGCACCTTGCCAAACCCGGCATCGGTTTTTGCCGTGACCGAAGCCGGGGCGGGGGCCGCTGCGGGTGCCACCGCCGGAGCTGCCTCTTTTGGGGCCTCAGCTTTGGGGGCATCTTTCGGTGCATCGGCGCTGGCCGCGCCTTCAAGGATCAGGATCACTGATCCTTCAGAGACCTTGTCGCCTTCGGACACCATGATCTCTTTCACGACACCCGACGCCGAAGACGGCACTTCCAGCGTCGCCTTGTCGGATTCCAGTTCAACAATCGGGTCTTCTTCGGCAATCGTGTCGCCCACGCTCACCAATACGGTGACAACAGGCACGTTGTCGAAATCGCCGATGTCAGGCACTTTTACTTCGGTAGTCATAATTGTGTTCTCCTCCCGCTCACACCAAACGCGGGTTCGGCTTTTCGCCGTCGATGTCGTATTTCTTCAAAGCCAGTTCGAGGTCTTTCCCGGTCACCGCACCTTCGCGGAACAGATCAACCATCGCAGCGGCGGCGATATGGTTCGCGTCCACCTCAAAGAAGCGACGCAGGTTCACGCGGCTGTCGGATCGGCCATAGCCGTCCGTGCCCAGTACCGTGAACCGACCCGGCACAAAGGCACGGATTTGTTCTGCGAAGTTCTTCATGTAATCGGTGGCCGCTATGATCGGGCCTTTCGCACCTTCAAGCTGCTGCGTGACATACGGCACTTTCGGGTCAGACAGCGGGTTCAGACGGTTGTGACGTTCGCAGTCCTGCCCGTCGCGGGCCAGTTCATTCAGCGATGTCGCCGACCAGATATCCGACGTGACGCCGAAATCTTCCTTCAGCATCTCCGCCGCCTTGAGCGCCTGAACAAGGATCGTGCCCGACCCCAAAAGGTTCACATGCTTCTTGCCAGGTTTCGCCGTCTTGTGCAGACGGTAAAGCCCTTTGATGATCCCCTCTTCAGATCCCATCGGCATCTCTGGATGCTGATAATTCTCGTTCATCAGCGTCAGGTAGAAATACACATCCTCTTGATCCACGAACATCCGCTGCAAGCCGTGCTGCACGATCACCGCAACCTCATAGCTGAAGGTCGGATCGTAGCTGATGCAGTTCGGGATGGTGCTGGCGAGGATGTGGCTGTGCCCGTCCTCGTGCTGCAACCCTTCGCCGTTCAGCGTGGTCCGTCCGGCCGTTCCGCCCAGCATGAACCCCCGCGCGCGACTGTCACCAGCCGCCCAGCACAGATCGCCGATCCGCTGGAAGCCAAACATGGAATAATAGATGAAAAACGGGATCATCGGCACGCCGTGGTTGGAATATGACGTTGCCGCCGCAATCCAATCCGCCATCGCGCCTGCTTCGTTGATGCCTTCCTGAAGAACCTGACCATCCAGGCTTTCTTTGTAGAACATCATCTGTTCCTGATCTTCGGGAACATAGGTCTGACCCAGAGGGTTATAGATGCCCACCGACCGGAACAGACCCTCCATCCCAAAGGTGCGGCTTTCGTCCGGCACAATCGGAACCACATATTTTCCGATTTTCTTGTCCCGCAGAAGCGTTGTCAGAATACGGACAAAAGCCATCGTCGTTGAAATCTCGCGGTCGCCAGTGGATTCAAGTTGACCCTTGAACTTGTCCAGCGCCGGGATTTCGAGCTTGGGTGCATCGCGCCAATCCCGCTTTGGGAACGAACCACCCAGTTCTTTGCGCCGATCCGCCAAATACGCCTTTTGTGCGTTATTCAGGCTGACAAACGGGATGTCCTTTTCCAGCTCTGCGTCGGTGACCGGAATCTGGAACCGATCGCGCATCGCCTTGAGCTGATCAAGTTGCATCTTTTTTTGCTGGTGCGTGGTGTTCTGGCCTTCGCCAGCGGTCCCCATGCCATAGCCCTTGACCGTCTTGACCAGCAAACAGGTCGGCGTGCCCTTGGCTTGGGACGCGCGCAGAAAGGCATTGTAGACCTTCTTGGGATCATGCCCGCCCCGGCGCAGCGCCCAAATCTGATCATCGGTCCAATCTTCGACCAGCGCCGCGGTTTCCGGGTACCTGCCAAAGAAATGCTTGCGGATATACGCGCCGTCTTTGGATTTGAACGTCTGGTAATTGCCGTCGACGGTCTCATCCATCAACTGACGCAGTTTGCCCGATGTGTCGCGTTCCAACAGGTCATCCCAGCCACGCCCCCAAAGCAGCTTGATCACGTCCCAGCCAGCCCCGCGGAAATCGCCCTCAAGCTCTTGCACGATCTTGCCGTTGCCGCGCACCGGGCCATCAAGGCGTTGCAGGTTGCAGTTCACGACAAAGATCAGGTTATCAAGACCCTCACGGTGCGCCAGATCAATGGCACCCCGGCTTTCGGGTTCGTCCATTTCGCCATCGCCAAGGAAGCACCAGACCTTGCGGTCGGCGGCATCGATCAGGCCACGGTTGTGCATGTATTTCATGAACCGCGCCTGATAGATCGCCATGAGTGGCCCCAAACCCATCGAAACGGTCGGGAACTGCCAATAATCCGGCATCAGCCACGGGTGCGGATACGAACTTAGCCCCCCACCATCAACCTCGGACCGGAACGCCTCAAGCTGTTCGGTGCTGATGCGGCCTTCCATGAAGGATCGTGCGTAGATGCCGGGGATCACATGGCCTTGGAAGAACACAAGATCGCCGCCGTGAATGGCCGATTTTGCCCGCCAGAAGTGGTTCAGCCCGATGTCATAAAGCGCGGCAGACGAGGCGAAAGACGCGATGTGCCCGCCATATTCGCTGCTTTCCTTGTTGCGCTTGACCACGGTCGCCATGGCGTTCCAACGGTTGATGGTGCGGATGCGCCACTCCATTTCCGTGTCGCCGGGAATCTCGACCTCGTCATCCAGCGCAATCGTGTTCTGGTACGGGGTGTTCGCCGAAAACGGCAGCTTTGCACCGGCGGCGCGAGCCTGCTGGACCGCCTTGTCGAGCAGGAAATGCGCACGATCGGCGCCATCCCGAAGGATCACGTCTTCAATCGCGTCTTGCCATTCCTGAGATTCGACCGGGTCGATATCATTGGGGGTGTCTTTCATGTGCCCTCTTCCCTTGGCCAGACCATTCGGTCTTTAGTTTAAATCTCAACCAATTCCGGTGATGCATCGGATCGGTACAGTCAACGCGTGCCTATCATGGCAGGTTCCCTTGCGGCAGTGTCCCTGAGGCATAACATCCATGCGTTGGACGCATAGCAAAATGGTTCAAAGCTAAACATTTTTCCTGAAAGCCACATGGACGCCCGACAATTGTCGTTGCCCTTCCAGCCAGCATGTCCTCCAAACATGCCGCCGCTTCGCCGTTTTGCGCCAACCCTCTCCCAAGACAGACAACCGTCTCGAATCGGCGCGATGCGTCTATCCTGCCCTTTTGTCAGGTAAATTCATAGGATTTGGCGAAAAGTGGCAGGCCCCTGGGGGCCTAGAGATCAAAGGTCGCAAACACCGGCGCATGATCGCTGGGCTTTTCCCAACCGCGCGCATCGCGGAACACCCGGCTGGAATGGGCTGCGTTCGAAATGTCCGGCGTGGCCCAAACATGGTCCAACCGCCGCCCCTTGTCCGCTGCGTCCCAATCCTTGGCCCGGTAGCTCCACCAGGAATACAACAAACCGTCCGGGATATCCTGCCGGGTCACATCCACCCAACCACCCGCATCCTGCGTTTCCTGAAAATGCGCGACTTCGATGGGCGTGTGGCTCACCACTTTGAGCAATTGCTTGTGTGACCAGACATCATCCTCGCGCGGGGCAATGTTCAAATCCCCGACCAGGATGGCCTTTTCAGGCCGGTCGCCATGAAACCAATCCCGCATCTCGGTGAGGTAATCGAGCTTTTGACCAAATTTTTCATTCACCGCACGGTCCGGCACATCGCCGCCCGCTGGCACATAGAAGTTGTGGATCGTCACCCCGTTCTCAAGCCGCCCTGCCACATGACGCGCATGGCCGAGATTGGCGAAATCCTTGTCGCCCATATCTTCGATCGGCAGTTTTGACAGGATGGCAACGCCGTTATAGCCCTTCTGCCCGCGCGCAACCATGTGGCCGTAGCCCAGCGCCTGAAACTGCGCGAGCGGGATCTTGTCCACCGGACTTTTGCACTCCTGCAAGCACAGCACATCCGGCGCCTCCTCGGACATCAGCCGTGCAACCAGCCCTTCGCGCAGACGGACGGAATTGATGTTCCAGGTGGCAAGGGTAAACGGCATGGGCGCATCTCCGACGGCGGGTGAACAGGTCGCCAGACACTGCCCCCGACCGCCGCACACCGCAACCCGCAAACCAGCACAAAAAAACGCCCCGGGCTATGGCACCCGAGGCGTGAAGGTGGTCTGCGAACAGACGAGGGAGGAAGCGATTACCAGTCTTTCGGGCCTTTATCGGCGAATTGATGCACAAGAAAGTCGATGAACGCCCGAACCTTGGGTTGGGTAAACCGGCCCGGAGGATACACCGCGTAGATACCCTGGGTGTCCACAGGCAGATCGGGGATCGCGTCCTCGACCAGCCCTTGTTCCATCGCGTCGGCGTACAGGAAGGACGGCAGATAGGCGATGCCCAGACCCGCCACACAGGCGTTCAAAAGCGATTGCCCGTCATTGACCGACAGCCAGCCCGCCGTGCGAATCTGACGTTTTTCGCCTGATGGCGCAGTCACTTTCCAGACATTGCCGCTCGATTGGTTCGAGTAGTGCAAAAGCTTGTGTTCGTTCAGATCGTCAATCCGCCGCGGACGCCCGTATTTTTCGAAATAGCCGGGGGCTGCGATCATCCGTTTGGTTGTCTCGGTCAGCTTGCGGGCGCGCAGCGTGCTGTCTTCCAGCTCTCCGATCCGCACCGCCATGTCGAACCCTTCGGAGATCAGTTCAACGTAGCGGTTGTTCAGCACCATGTTCACCGTGATATCCGGAAAATCCGACAGGAAGTCACCCAGAACCGGGGACAGGTGGTTCACCCCGAAATCGGTCGCCACACTGATCCGCAACAGACCTGACGGGGCCGATTGCATGGAGGTCACCAGCGCATCCGCTTCACCGGCGTCGTTCAGCACCCTGCGGGCGCGGTCGTAATAGGCAAGGCCAATCTCGGTCGGGCTGACCCGACGTGTTGTCCGGTTCAAAAGCCGTGCCCCCAAACGCGCCTCAAGGCTTGAGACATGCTTGGACACAGCAGACTTAGAGATGCCCATCTTCTTGGCCGCGTCGGTAAAGCCACCCTGATCCACAACCGTGGCAAAGGCCTCCATTTCGGTAAGACGGTCCATACGTGTTCCTCGTGTTTCGTTGCCATGAGGTATGCAGACCAATTCAGGCGCGACTTGGGCGCTCTGCCGACAATATCTGGGTTTTGTTGGGCAATGTCGTCCTAGCGGAAACAGCACTGGAGGGGCCAAAATCGCAAGACTGTGATTGGGAAAGCAGGTCGCCGCCCCTATCCTTACGTTGGGGAAGGTAGTTTGCCCCAATTTGGGAGGAGACTCATGAAACACAGTATTCTGGGCATGGCCCTTGCTGTTGCATCTGCATCAATCGCCTTTGCAGGCGACACACCATCCACACCCGGCGCACAGGTCTACATCGTCAATCTCGAAGACGGAGCAGCCGTGCAATCGCCGGTCACCGTCGTGTTTGGCCTCAGCGGCATGGGAGTCGCGCCTGCCGGGGTCGAGATCGACGGCACAGGGCATCACCATATGTTCCTGAATCGTGCGCCATTCGGTGAAGGCGCGGATGATGCAGAGCTGATTGCCAACGGCATTCCCGCCGATGATGCCCATATCCATTACGGTGCCGGTCAGACGCAGGCGACCTATGATCTGGAACCCGGCACCTACACGATGCAGCTTGTGCTGGGGGATCACTTTCACGTCCCGCATGATCCGCCGGTGGTCAGCGAGGTGATCACCATCACCGTGACGGAATAAGGTGACGTTCCGCGTGAGGTGTCTTGGAGCAAGACCACCTTGCGCGGCATGGACTATAGCGCTGCTGCCAATCGTGTGCCCTGATCAATGGCGCGCTTGGCGTCCAGTTCCGCTGCCACTTCCGCTCCGCCGATCACGTGGCATGTCACGCCGCGTGCCTCCAATGCATCCGCAAGCGACCGTTCCGGCACCTGACCCGCACAAAGCACAACGGTGTCGCAGGCAATCACCTCGGGCCGTTCGCGCGCCTCGCCATAAGAGATGTGCAAACCGCCCGCGTCGATGCGCTCGTAATTCACACCCGCTTTCATCTGCACGTCCTTCATCATCAGGCTCATGCGGTGAATCCAGCCAGTCGTTTTGCCCAACCGCTTGCCCGGTTTCTCGGCCTTGCGCTGAAGCAATGTCACCTGCCGCGCAGGCGGGCTGGGCTGGGCACCTTCGGGGGCCAAACCAGAGCGCTGTTCGGCGGGGTCGGTGACCCCCCATTCACGCATCCAGTCGGGAAGGTTCTCTGTGGGGCTATCGCCTTCGTGCACCAGGTATTCCGACACATCGAACCCGATCCCCCCGGCCCCGACAACGGCAACCCGTTTGCCAACAGTCACCTTGCCGCGCAGCACATCAATATAGCTGACCACGTTCGGCCCGTCCTGACCGGGGATCTGCGGATCACGCGGCAGAACGCCCGTGGCAATGATCACATCGTCATAGCCGGACAGGTCATCCGCTGTCACCGCTTGGCCCAAGGTCACGGTGACACCGGTTTCGGCGAGCATTGTGCGATACCAATCCACCAAACCCCAAAACTCTTCCTTGCCGGGCACCTGTTTGGCTATGTTGAGCTGGCCGCCTATTTCAGTGGCCTTGTCGAACAGCGTCACCCGGTGCCCGCGCTCTGCCGCCGTGATCGCCGCCGACAGGCCCGCAGGGCCCGCGCCCACCACCGCAACGTGTTTGGGAACGGCGGTTGGGTCCGTTTTCAACTCGGTCTCGAAACACGCCTTCGGGTTCACCAGACAGGAGCTGATCTTCATCTGGAACGTGTGATCCAGACAGGCCTGATTGCACGCGATACACGGTGCGATCTGCGCGCCCTTTCCCGCCGCCGCTTTCGCAACGAAATCGGGGTCAGCCAGGAACGGCCGCGCCATCGACACCATGTCGGCACAGCCATCGGCCAGCACGTTTTCGGCCACTTCCGGCGTGTTGATCCGGTTCGACGTGATGACCGGGATGCCCACCTTGCCCATCAGCTTTTTCGTCACCCAGGCAAAGGCCGCGCGTGGAACGCTGGTGGCAATCGTCGGGATTCGCGCTTCGTGCCAGCCGATCCCGGTGTTGATGATCGTGGCACCCGCCTGTTCAATCGCCTGCGCCAATTGGACCACCTCGTCATGGGTCGATCCATTCGGCACCAGATCAATCATCGACAATCGGTAGATCAAAATGAACTCCGGCCCCACCGCCGCGCGCACACGGCGCACCACGTCAACGGGCAGGCGCATCCGGTTCTCATAACTGCCGCCCCAGCGGTCCGTGCGTTTGTTGGTGTGGGTCACAAGGAACTGGTTGAGGAAATACCCCTCCGATCCCATCACCTCGACCCCGTCATATCCGGCCTCTTGCGCGCGTTTCGCAGCTGTGACCATGTCGGCGATCTGTTTTTCGATCCCGACCTCGTCCAATGCGATCGGCACAAACGGTGAGATCGGGGATTTCACCGCAGAGGGCGCGACACATTCCTTGCCATAAGCATAGCGCCCGGCATGCAGGATCTGCATGGCAATCTTGCCGCCCGCGTCATGCACCCGATCCGTGACCATCCGGTGATTGGCAATGTCGGTGTCCGTGAACAAGCCAGACGCGCCGGGAAACACCCCGCCTTCGCGGTTGGGGGCCATGCCGCCCGTCACCATCAACGCCACGCCGCCCCGTGCGCGCGTGGCATAGAACTCGGCCACGCGGTTCCAATCGCCGGTTTCTTCGAGGTTCGTGTGCATCGACCCCATCAGCACGCGGTTTTTCAACGTGGTGAACCCAAGGTCCAGCGGCGCAAGCATATGGGGGTATGTGATCATGGCAGAACTCCTCAGTTGGCGTCACCTGACACGGGCAAAGTTGACGTGTCACGCCCCAACGTCACGTCACGGGCGGTCATACTCCGCCGCGTGCCGCCCTGCCCAAAGCCCGGTGGCGAAACAAGCGGTCAGCAGATAGCCACCCGTGGGCGCATCCCAGTCGAGCATCTCGCCTGCGCAGAACGTGCCGGGCCGGTCGCGCAGCATCAGCGTGTCGTCCAACGCGTCAAAGGGCACGCCACCCGCAGTGCTGATCGCCTCGTCCATCGGGCGCAGACCGGCGTGACGGATCGGGACCGCCTTGATCACCTGCGCCAAGGCATTTGGGGCATCGGGCAAAGACGGCACAAATTCGCGCAGCATGGCCTGTGCAGCAGGCGACAGCTTTAGCACCCGGCGCAGATGGTTCGACAGGCTCGCTTTACCCTTGGGCTTTGCCAGCCGCGCAGCCACATCTGAAACGCTGAGGTCCGGCAACAGGTCCAAGCGCAGCGCGGCCCCGTCGCGCAAGGCAGGGGCCAACGGATACACGCCACCGCCCTCAAGCCCCCGGTTCGAAATCACAACCTCGCCGCGCGACACCTGATCCCCGGCATGCAAGGCGATGCTTTTGAGCGGCGCGCCAAAGTGTTTGATCATGTGGTCCGACCATCCGACATCAAGGCCAACATTTGACGGCTGGAATGGCGCAAGCGGAATCCCGTGCGCTGCGAAACGCGCCGCCCATTGCCCGTCTGACCCCAGCCGCGCCCAGCTTGCACCGCCAAGCGCGAACACGGTCACACGGGGCACCAACACGCGGGTGCCGTCGGGCGTGTCGAACTGATGCGTGTTCTGGTCCCAATCGACCCAGCGCCAACGGGTGTGCCGGTCAAGCCCAAGCGCGTCCAACCGCGCCAGCCACGCCCGCAGCAGCGGAGACGCTTTCATTGCATGTGGAAACAGCCGTCCGGTGGACCCGGTGAAAGTGCTTTGCCCCATGTCTTCGGCCCATGAGCGGACCTCTTCCGGGCCAAAAGCATGCAGGCAGTTGCGCAAAGTCGGGTGCAGACCCACGCCGTAGGATGCCAGGAACGGCGCAGACTCCTGCATCTTGGTCAGGTTCAACCCCGACTTACCCGCCATCAGGAACTTGCGCCCGATGGACGGTTTCGCCTCGACCAGCGTCACCGCGCGACCGGCTTGCAACAGCGCCTCTGCCGCCATCAGGCCCGCAGGCCCACCGCCGATGACCAGCGCGTCGGTCACGCCTCTGGGGGCGCGTTGCGCATCTCGATAACGCGGCGGGGATAGGGGATTTCGATGTTGTGCTCTTTCAGCGCGTTCCAGATCAGGAACAGCACATCCGAGGCATATTTGTTCTTGCCGTCATCAATGCCATTGACCCAGAATTCCACGCCAAAATCGATGCCACTGTCCCCAAAGCCACGCAGTTCGACATCGGGCGGTTCGGGTTTGCTAAGAACGCCGGGATGGGTCGCAACGGCCTTTGAAATGATGTCCGGGACAAGGTTGATGTCGGTGTCATAGCTGACAGAAAAAGCCACCTCGATCCGGTTGGCGCTGCCTTGATCGGAATAGTTGATGACGCGCGTGGTGATGAAATCCTCGTTCGGGACCACGATCCAGCGGCCATCAAAGGTCTCAAGGATCATCGCGCGGGCGGTTGTCTTGACGATGGTGCCCGATTCGCCGTTGTCGAGCTCTACATAGTCGCCAACCGTCGCTTGCCCTTCGAGCAGCAGGATCACCCCCGAGATGTAGTTCGACGCGATCTTTTGCAGGCCAAAACCAAGACCCACACCAATCGCACCACCCAGAACCGCGAGCGAGGTCAGCGGCACGCCCATGATGTTCATCAAGAGCAGGAATGCGACGCCAAAGATCATCAGCTCTGCCGCCTTGGCTGCAAGCTGCCGGGTGGCGGGGCGCATCTCTTCTTGTTTGTTGATGTAGGCGGCGGATTGGTCATTCGACCAGCGACCCAGCCAGAACAGAATCGCCCCGGAAATCACGCCGCGCAACAGGGACATTACCGAGAACGAAATATTGCCCAGGCTGATCATTGTCGCGCTGAGCCGTTCGGTCAGCACATCCAGCAGTCCAAACGCGTAAAGCGCCATCGCCGGAAGCAGCACATAGCGCCCCAGCAATTTGAGGAACGGATCCGACAGGATATCTCGAACGAAAATGCGGGCCGCAAGCACAAGGAACAGACGCTTGCCAAAGGCGATCACAGTGCCCGTTCCAAAGACCGACCGGATCACCTGTTCCCCGATCCCGGCAAGCGCATAGGCAAAGACGGGCACCAAAAGCGGCACAAAAAGAAGCAAATTGCGCCGCAGCTTGGACAGGGCGCTAAGATTGCTTTCGGGGGGTGTCAGAAGGCGGACAAGCGGCGGACGGATTTTCCGCGCAAGGATGACGGCAGCCAGATAGGCGACCACCAGAATGGCAAATTGCGACCATGCGGCGGGGGACAATAGCCAGCCAAGTGCGATCTCGTAGCCTTGCAGCGCAAAGCCCACCGCCTTTTGCACGATGGGCGGTTGCGCTGACAAATCCCATTCCATGGCCCGACCCTTGAATTACACAAAAAATGTAGCAGCTAAATGCCTTGCCCGACGCGCCAGCACAAGCCTCTCGCACCGGAGACCCAAAGCTGTGACCCTGCCCGATCCCCTCTGTCCGCTGTGCCAGCGTCCGATCCCTGCGGGGGTGCGGCAAAGCCAGCATCACCTGATCCCAAAGCTGAAGGGCGGCAAGGGTGGGCCGACGATCCTAGTGCATCACATCTGCCATCAGGAAATCCACGCGACATTGACCGAGGCAGAGCTGGCCCGCGCGTTCAACACGCCCGAAGCACTGCGCGCCCATCCGCATCTCGCCACGTTCTTTGCGTGGGTGGCCAAACGCCCACCCGAGTTTCATGACCGTGGCCGAGGCAGCCTGCGCAAACAGCGATCCCGCAAGCGCAGGGGGTAGCGCCAAAATAGCACGGTTGAGGCCGGCTATGCGTTTGAGCACAGTGCACGTGTGGCCTTGACATCACAGGTTGCCTGCGGGAACCCTACGGTACGCCGGGGGCGCCGCAAGGCTGAGATGCACCCTTTGAACCTGAACCAGATAATGCTGGCGGAGGGAGGTTGGACCTGACCGTTGGTCTGGTGCGTCTCTCCGTCTTCCAGATGATCGGAGAAACCAGATGACGCCACAGACTGCGCTCCAGACGATGCGGGAAAAAACGCCGCTCGTACACTGCATCACCAATTACGTTGCCATGAACATTGCGGCGAATGTCACTTTGGCGGCGGGCGCCTCTCCGGCGATGCTTCATGCCCCGGAAGAGGTTGCCAATTTCACACCGCTTGCCGGTGCGTTGACGATCAACATCGGCACGCTGTCCGCCCCGTGGGTCGACAGCATGCTGATCGCCGCACAAACGGCGCAGGCGCACTCTGTGCCGTGGGTGCTGGACCCGGTGGCACATTTCGCAACCCCCTATCGCGCCAAGGTCGCACAGGATCTGCTGGCCCAAAAACCTGACATTGTCCGGGGCAATGCATCGGAAATCATTGCTTTGGCTGGTGGGACCGGAGCAGGCAAAGGTGCCGACAGTGGCGACAGCGTAACCGACGCGCAGGCCAGCGCCACAGTTCTGGCACGCGCGCAAGGATGCGTCGTGGCCGTTACCGGCCCGGTCGACTTTGTGACCGACGGGACACGGCAGGTCACCATCACAGGCGGCGCAGATATCATGCCGAAAGTGACAGCTTTGGGCTGTTCGCTCACCGCTTTGATGGGGGCTTACGCAGCGGTTGCCCCGGCGTTTGACGCAACACTGGCCGCTCTTGTGCACTTTGCCGAGGCAGGCGACCGCGCGGCCCGTGTCTCTGACGGACCCGGTAGTTTTTCCGTTCACTTTCTTGATCAGCTTCACGCGCTTCAGCCAAATGATCTTGATCAGGGTCGCGTGACATGGCTGTGACCCCGCGCAATCTGCGCCTGTATCTGGTCACAGACCCGGTGCTGTGTGCGGGAGATGATCTGGCCAAGTTCGTTCTGGCGGCGGTGCGTGGCGGTGTCAGTTTTGTCCAGCTTCGGGACAAGGACGCATCTACGCAAGATCGCGTCGCGGCAGCACGCGCGCTCAAACACGTTCTGGCGGGCAGCGGCGTACCTTTGGTGATCAATGACGATCTTGAGGCCGCGATTGCCGCTGATGTGGACGGGATTCACCTTGGGCAGGACGACATCAGCAGTGCCGAAGCCCGCGCGCGGCTTGGCCCGGACAAGATCATCGGGCTGTCTTGTGAAACCGTGGATCAGGTGCGGGCCGCCACCGCGGATGCCGTGGACTATCTGGGTCTGGGCACAGTGTTCACGACCGCAACGAAACCCGATCATGCGCCCAGCATCGGGATGGCCGGATTGGCAGGTTTGGCCGCTGCGTCGACCTTGCCGAGCGTGGCGATTGGCGGGCTGAAACGCGATCATGCCTGTGCGGTTGTGGCCGCCGGGTGTGACGGAATGGCGGTGGTGTCCGCCATTTGTGGCCAACCAGACCCCGAACAGGCCGCCCGCGCCTTGCGCAGCGCGCTGGACACCGCTTTTGGAGACAGACCATGATCAGGAATGTTCTGACGATTGCCGGGTCAGACCCGTCCGGCGGGGCAGGTGTGCAAGCGGACCTCAAGACCTTTGCCGCAAACGGCACCTATGGCATGGCCGCGCTGACTGCGTTGACGGCACAAAACACCCAAGGCGTCAGCAGTGTTGAACTGGTCTCACCGGCGTTTGTCACAGCCCAGATTGCAGCGGTCTTTGCTGATGTGCGCGTTGATGCGGTCAAGATCGGAATGATCGCAACGGCGCAGATCGCGGCAGCGGTCGCCACCGCTTTGGCAGACCATCGCACCGTCCCCATCGTTCTTGACCCGGTGATGGTGGCCAAAGGCGGCGCATCGCTGTTGGCGGACGAGGCCATTGCCGCGCTGCGCACTGAGCTTTTGCCATTGGCCACCATCCTCACGCCCAACTTGCCCGAGGCGGCGCGGCTTTTGGACGTGCCAGAGGCCACGGACCGGACAATGATGGCAGAGCAGGCGATCGCCTTGACCAAGCTTGGGCCAAGGGCGGCGTTTGTGAAGGGCGGTCATCTTGACCAGCCGGACAGCCCGGACGTGCTCTGTGTTGATGGCAGGGTGCACTGGTTCGAAGGGGTGCGGACCCCCGGCAAGAACACCCATGGGACAGGCTGCACGGTGTCGTCGGCACTTGCTGCCCAGCTAGCACAAGGCGCGTCGTTCAACGCAGCGGTCGAAGCGGCAAAACGCTATGTCGCCGGGGCCATCGCTGCCGCAGATGCGCTTTCGGTCGGACACGGACATGGGCCTGTTCACCACTTTCACACCCTCTGGAGAGACCAATCATGACCAAACCCATCCATGACCAAACCGTCCTGGTCACCGGCGCGGGCCGGGGCCTTGGAGCCGCCATCGCTACCGCCTTTGCCCGAGAAGGCGCTAAGGTGATCGTCAATTACCGCCAGAGCAAGACAGCCGCAGACGCGCTTGCCACCCGCCTTGGCGACACCGCGATTGCGCTGCAAGCCGATGTGCAAGATGCCGACGCGGTCAAGGCCATGGTCGCCGAAGCGACGGACCGGTTTGGACCCATCACAACCGTTGTCCACAATGCCCTTGCCGACTACAGCTTTAACGGGGATGCGCGGCATACCTTGCACAGCATGCCACCGGCCGACATGGTGCGACAGCACTCGACAGCCGTTCTGGGGGCGCTCAACGTGCTTCAGGCGACGACACCGGGGATGGAGGCCAATGGGTTTGGGCGGGTCATCACAATCGGTACGAACCTCGTTCAGAACCCGGTTGTGCCCTATCATGACTACACGTCTGCCAAGGCCGCCTTGTTGGCGTTGACACGCACTGCCGCCGCCGAGTTGGGGCCCAAGGGCATCACCGTCAACATGGTTTCGGGCGGGCTTTTGCGCGGCACGGATGCCAGCGCGGCAACGCCGGACGAAGTGTTCGATTTTATCGCAAACACGACACCGTTGCGGTCTGTCACCACCCCGGAAGACGCTGCCGATGCGGTCCTTTTCTTTGCCTGCCCATGGGCCCGCGCGATCACGGGGCAAAACCTTATCGTTGACGGTGGCTTGGTGTTCGGCTGACCAACGCCCGCTAACGCAGGCTGACAAAGGGTTGGCTGGTCCGCAGCGCAAGCGCGCAGCGGACCAGCATCGATGTGGCGTTTTTTCTAACAGTCGTGCCCCTGCCAGCACCAATCCCGTTGCATCCTCCCGCAGCACCCTGTGCACAGCGAGTCCGGGAACCCGACAGATAGGACCGGAATGGACCTATTGTTTCGCGCGCGAAACATTGGGACAGAGGTGCTGACCCTTTAAGGTTTTGTTAAGCTTTTGTCAGGCCGAGATGCGGGACGGAACGCGCCCTTTCCAAACCGAAATGGACGGCAAACCCGGCCATAAGCACCGTACCCTTACAAACCCCGGAATACCGCTTTGATGGCGGCAATGCGGGCATTGAGGCATTTTTTCGCCACACCCTGTGAAGCTGTTCACATCAACCACAGCGCAATTTCGGCAAGGTGGTCACAGGGCTGGACGACAGGTCCAACAACAAACATTTAACATCAAGGAAATGCATCATGAAATATTTCACATCTGCTTTGACCGGCGTCGCCATGCTGTGCGCCGTGAGCGCATCTGCCAGCCCGACCGCAGACATGCCGAACCAGTATTTTGATGGCATGGCAGCCAAGCTGATCATGGCTGGTTTCAGAGATATTCAGATGGTGGATCAAGAAACAAACACGCTGACCGCTTATGACCAACATGGCAGCGAAGTCATGATCGTGGTCCATCCAACAAGCCGTCAGATTTTGCGTCAAAGTTTCGTTCACAAAAGCGACGAATAGGAATTTATCGCAAGTCATTGACCAAAAATACATTTTGGCGGTGCGGGTCAAACCGTACCGCCCTCCCGTTCAAGATATCTAAAACGTTCCCTCGTGGCGGTCCTGGCATACCAATTTCATGTCAGGGCCGCCGCCATCATGTCTGTGCCTTACCGCTTCCGTCAGCGGCCTGCGCCAAGAGCGCGGACGCCGGCATCTTATGGCGTCTGCACTGAGCTGGTTCAGTCACTTCCAGTGTTCGCTTCCCTCAATCCGTTTTCTGACTAAAGTGGATGGTATGCCTTGCATGTCGTAGGGCGTGCAGGATGCTATGACAGCCGGGGGAACACATGAGCGGGCTTCGTGATGAGAAAGAGGCCGTTCTGAGAGAGTGTTATCTTTTTGCAGACTTGGCCCCAGACAGTCTTGCGCCGCTTGCTCACGCCAGTTCGATCCGCGTCATCCAGCCGGGCACTGAGATCTTTGCAGCGGGCGACAGGGTAGACGGGCTGCGGGTCGTTATCTCGGGGCAGGTGCGTCTTTGGATCGCGGATCGGGAGGGCCGTGAACTCACGCTGCACTTTGCCGAACCCGGAGACTCTTTCGGAGAGATTGCACTTCTCGATAAATTGCCCCGTTCCGCGACTGCAACGGCCTTTGAGACATCGCGCTGCTTGTTGCTTCCGGTGGCCGCGGTCGAGACCGCCCTCGCCGCCGACCCGGCCGTTGCGCGACATCTGATCCTGTCGCTGTGCACCATCCTGCGGCGCAACATCGACACCATTGGCGGTTTCGCCTTTTCTGGACTCGATGCACGGCTGGCACGTCGGCTCTACGATCTGGCCCAGAATCATGCCGAAATCGACGGACAGACCGCACGCTTTACGCGTCATTTTTCTCAGACAGATCTTGCACAGCTTCTGGGTGTGACCCGCGAAGCCATCAACAAGAAGCTCCGTGCGCTTGAGCATGACGGGCTGGTTTTGCGGGATGGTGGCTCTTTGAGCCTGCCCGATCTGCATGGCCTCGCCGCCCGCGCAGAGATAGGCAGCACGATAGGGCTGGGGTGACGGAGACCAAAGGTTGACCGCAGACACCGCGCAAGAGGTCTTTGACTGATCGGTGCGTGACGCTTGCGTTCCTCTGTTGCAAACGAAGCCCTATCGGCTGTTATCAGGGCGTTTGATCACGACAGCCCATCCGCCGGAACGCATGTCTAGCTTGCGCTTATGCGTTCTACGTAGACGCGCATTTCTTCGGCTTCGTGGCGGGCGTCGCGGAGGCCTTCCATCGCAGCAGACAGTTCAGCTTCGGTCTGGGCCAGTTGGTTGGTCAGTTCCGCTTCGCGCTGTTGCAGGTAGGTGATCGCCTGATCGCGGGTTTCCTCGGCCTCGTGGAGTTCCTGGCTCATGCGTTCAAGCTGATCCATGTCGGCCTGGCTGACGCGGGTGAAGCGGTGCACCAGCCAATTGGCAAACCAGCCCAGGCAGAACGCCACGAACAGGATGATCGCGGTTGTGATGACAAACTCAGTTCTGTTCATCGGTGGTCCCCTCTGCGCCGTCGCCGTCTGTGGTGTCGTCCGTTGGCGCGGGTTCTGCAATGCTTTCGAGTGTTGTTTGCGTTTCGACCACGGGGTCCGGACGCCGCAATTTGAATTCGATGCGGCGGTTGGCTTCGCGGCCTTCTTCGGTATCGTTGTCAGCGATGGGCTGTTCTTCGCCATAGCCGCGCACTTCGTAGCTTGCCGTCAGCACTCGGCGCTGGCGCAGCGATTCGACCACGGCTTGCGCACGATCCTCGCTCAGTTGCAGGTTCATCTCTTCGCGGCCCTGGCTGTCCGTGTGCCCGGCAATCACCAAGGGGATGTCACCGCATAGCTGCAACAGTTCGCCGATTTCATCCATCAGATCCTGCGTTGCCACGTCGAGCGTGGCCGATCCCGGTTCGAACGTGATCTTGCGGTCGCCGATGATCTCGACGATCTGGGCTTCGCATTGTTCGGGGGTCGGAATGCCAAGCAGCGGATTGAGTTTTTCCTGATAGGTGACATTGATCTCGAACACTTCGGTTTCACCCAGCTTGTCCGCCAAGAGGCCCGAAATTTCCGAGCTGGCGTTCTGGTTTCCTGTGTTGCCAGTGATCCGCAGGCCGTCGAGTGTCACCAAAACAGCGCCATTCGACAAGCGCGACAGGGCTTCGAGACCAGCCAGAACGCGGCTTGACCAGTTCGCGGGCAGGGTTTCATCGACCCGCGCGGTGGTGCGCACGGTGGACGAGCCGAACGCGGCACGGGCAAAACTGTCGGCGGTCTGGCGGGAAATCTCGCTGTTGATGCGGCCGCGCAGCTGCACATCGCCTTCGGGGCTGCGCGTTGCAGTAAATTCCTGTAGCCCTTCTGGTGTGTCGGACGCGGGTTTTGGCAGCGTCGCCTTGACCACAAACACATCCGGAAGCCCGGTTTCCAATTCGCCAACCACACGGTCAAACAACGCCTGATCCGTGCCTTCCAACGCAAAAAGCGCAACATCGGCATCGGCGAAGGTGATGCTGCCGCCACCCAGCGTATCAAGCGCCGCGATTCCGGTTGCAGCCGCAGCGCCCCATTCGTTGGTCGGGGTTCCAAGGCCAAGTCGGCAATCGGCCTTGTCGGACAGGCCTGCCGTGGCCGCTGCTGTCAGGATCGTGGCGCGGTCTTCTTCGGTGGGGGCTGCGCAGGCATCAAAGCGCGCGCCGTCTTCGTCTTTGATAAAGCGCAGGGTGAACGGGGATATCACCGGGCGCGGTGCCGTGATCTCAAGCGCGAGGCGCACGCTGTCCCCGGCGCGACGGGCCAGATCAGCCTCGACCCGGCGGCGGGTGTCCTCGTTGGCCACGGCGCCCCGGACGGTCACGCGCCCGGCTTCGACCGAAATCTTGGACCGGTCCAAAAGCCGCAGGACCGACACCGCGTATTCCAGCGATTCGTCCAGCCCGTCAGGTACGGGGTAATTCGCAACCTCCAGAAGGTCGGACAAAGGCGCATTCGGCACGGCACGGGTAATGTCTGCCACAAGCTGTTCGCGGTCGATATCCGATGGCAAAAGCCCGATCATCGACACGCCGCTGTCGTTGCGCAGCAGTTCGATCGAGAACCGGGGCGGAGCGATTCCATCGGCGTCGGTGATATCGATCTGGTCGATCACGCGGGCGGCGTCGACAACCCGCCCTGCCGCACTGAGCGCTTGAAACCGGGCCGCTTCGGTGGGGGCGGTGCCGATCAGGAACACCTGCAAGCCGTTCGTATCCACATCCGCCCAGGTCAGCGCATCGCGGTCCAGTTCGGTGCGCACAGCCTGTTCAGAAACCTCTTCCACTGCCCCTGCCGCAACCCATGCCGCCCCAAGGCTGAGCAGTGCGGCGCTGGCAAAAGCACATAACAGAATAAAGATCGAGGACAGGCGCATCTATGTTCCACGTCAGTTTATGGTCGCAAAGCGATACGCCGCAGCGCCCGCGAGTGCAATCATACGAAAACCGCTACGGCGAAAAACAGCACAGGGATCAATCCGGCGTCCCGGTTGGACCGGAACAGGACAAGCAGGCGATCGGTGTCGTCCAGCTTGAGACGGCGCATCTGCCACATCATGTGCCAGCCCATCGCCCATGGCCCGCCAAGCGCAATCACGAGCGCGAAAATCTCGCCTCGGGGGGCGGCGAGGATGATAGCGCATCCCATCAGCGCGACGGTCAGGACAAGGAACCATGCCAGATAGCGGGGGGTGTCGTCACCAAACAGGCGCGCGGTGGATTTGACGCCGATCAACGCGTCATCTTCGATGTCCTGGTGGGCATAGATCGTGTCGTAAAACAGCGTCCACGCCATGCCGGCAAGGTACAGGCACACCGCTGGCCATTGCAATTGGCCGGTATGGGCCGTCCACGCCAGCAACGCGCCCCAGTTGAAAGCGATACCCAGAAACACCTGCGGCCACCATGTGAACCGTTTGGCAAAGGGGTAGATCGCCACCGGGACAAGCGCGATCACCCCAAGAAGGATGGCCTGCACCGGAAAAGTGATCAGGATGCCAAACGCCAGAAACGACTGTAGCACCGCCCACATCAGCGCCTGTTTCGTGCTGACCTGACCCGAGGGAATCGGGCGCGAGGCGGTGCGGGCGACGGACCCGTCGATGTCGCGGTCGGTGATGTCATTCCAGGTACAGCCCGCGCCGCGCATCAGGAATGCACCCATGCCACACCCAAGGAGGATCCACGCATCGAAAAGCCGCGCTTCTTCGGTGAACAGCATCGCCAAAAGCGTACCCCAGACGCATGGCAGATAAAGCAGCCATGTCCCGATGGGCCGGTCTGCGCGGCTTAGGCGCAGGTAGGGGCGCGTCCAAGCGGGGGCACGGGTGTCGACCCAATTGCCCGAAACAGCATCAGCGACCTGACCGCTCTGGTCTGGTGAAATCTGCGGGCCGGGCATATGTGTTGCTCCATGAATGCGAAAGTCAGGCTTTTTGTAGATCAGCCGCTTGGGGCGGCACAACCTGTCGCTCTGACGCGGGAACAGGCGCATTACCTTTTTGGGGTGATGCGGCTGACGGTGGGTGCGCGTGTGGCGCTGTTCAACGGGCATGACGGCGAATGGCAGGCCGACGTGGCCGAGGCCGGAAAACGCGGTGGCGTTCTGGTCTGTCGGGAGCCGTCGCAGCCGCAGTCCACGCCACCCGACCTGTGGTTGCTGTTTGCACCGATCAAGAAAGCGCGCACCGATTTCATCGTTGAAAAGGCGGTCGAGATGGGTGTGCGGCGGATTCTGCCGGTTCAGACGGCCCACACCAATTCGGAACGGATCAGACAGGATCGGCTTCAGGCGCATGCCGTTGAGGCCGCAGAGCAATGCGGCGGTGTGTTTGTGCCCGAGGTGACCGAGTTGGCAAAGCTGGACCGTGTGCTGACCAAGTGGGACACCCAGCGCCGGATCGCGTTTTGTGACGAGGCGCTTGTGGGGGAAACTGGCCGTCTGCCCCATGCGCCGGGTGCATGGGCGATTCTGATCGGTCCCGAAGGTGGGTTTTCCGACAAAGAACGCCGCCGATTGCGGGGAATGGCATGTGCCTCGGCGATCAGTCTGGGGCCGCGTATCCTGCGCGCCGATACGGCGGCGGTGGCCGCGCTGACCTTGTGGCAGAGCACGTTGGGGGATTGGGCATGACAGCGTTTCGGCCGACAGAAACGCGCGCATCCGTCAACGGATGCGGCGCGTGCGGTGACCATTCATGAGCTTTATCCGACCCGAAGTGCGCGCGATCTTTCTGCGGTGGCGGGAGGCGCTTATCGGTGCGGCGGTCTTGCTGCTTGGCCTTTACTGGAGCTTTGGGGTCACGCCGGGCCTTTTGACATGGGTTGGGTATCTTGCGCTGGTGCTTGGTGCCGTGCTTGCTTTTGCCGGGATGCAAAAAGGGCGGGCGCGGATGGGCGGCGGAGGCCCCGGCGTGGTTCAGGTGGTGGAACGACGCATCGGGTATTTCGGACCTCTCAACGGGGGGATGGTCGATCTTGATGCAGTGACCTCGCTCAGCCTTGATCCCGCAGAACATCCGCGCCACTGGGTCATCACCCACGAAGGTGGGCCCGCGTTGCACATTCCGGTCAATGCCGAAGGGGCGGATGCGCTGTTTGATGCCTTTGCGAGCCTGCCCGGCCTCAGCCCCGGACGGATGGCCGCGACCTTGAAACAAGAGGGTCGCAAACCAATTGTGCTGTGGCGCAGGGCTGACCTCTCGAAACGCATTGCGCAGTTGCATTGACAGCCCCCGAAAATCAGCCCAAGGCTGACCCCGATTGACGAGCAGACACACCGGAGATGCGCCATGTCCATTCCACAGTCCGGCGGCGGGCCCATCGAACACGAAGACCAGCTGGCACAGTATCTTGCGGAGGGCTGCAAGCCCAAGGACGCTTGGCGCATCGGCACCGAGCACGAAAAATTCGGCTATTGCAAAGACAGTTTGCGGCCCCTGCCCTATGAGGGTGAACGCTCTATTCTGGCTGTTCTGGAAGGGCTGCGGGACCGTCATGGCTGGTCGCCGGTTATGGAAGGCCCCTACCTGATCGGGCTGGAAAAAGACGGCGCGAATATCTCGCTGGAACCCGGTGGGCAGCTGGAGCTGTCGGGCGCACCGCTTGAGACGATCCACCAGACCTGTGACGAGGTGAACGATCACCTGCGCGACGTCAAAGCGATCTCGGACGAGATCGGCGTTGGGTTTATTGGCTTGGGTGCGGCCCCGATTTGGCAGCATGAGGACATGCCGCTGATGCCCAAGGGGCGTTACAAGCTGATGGACAGCTACATGGAAAGCGTCGGCACCGCTGGCACCACCATGATGCGGCGGACATGTACGGTTCAGGTCAATCTCGACTTTTCATCCGAAGCGGACATGGTGCAGAAGATGCGCGTGGCGCTGGCGTTGCAGCCGGTTGCGAATGCGCTTTTCGCCACATCGCCGTTTTTTGAAGGCACGCTGAACGGTCACAAAAGCTGGCGTGGGCGGGTCTGGCGGCATCTGGACGATGCGCGCACCGGCATGTTGCCGTTTGTCTTCGAAGAGGGATTCGGCTTTGAGGCCTGGGTGCAATACGCGCTCGATGTGCCGATGTATTTCGTCTACCGCGACGGGGTGTACCACAACGCGTTGGGCCAATCGTTCCGCGACTTTCTCAAGGGGGAATTGCCCGCAATGCCGGGCGAGACACCGACCCTTTCGGATTGGGCCGATCACCTGACCACGATCTTTCCCGAAGCGCGGGTCAAGAAGTTCATCGAGATGCGCGGCGCCGATGGTGGCCCGTGGCGGCGGCTTTGTGCGTTGCCTGCGTTCTGGGTTGGCCTGACCTACGACCAAAGCGCGCTGGATGCAGCGTGGGACCTGGTCAAGGATTGGGATGCAGAGACCCGTGAGGAGTTGCGCGTCGCCGCATCGGTGGACGGGCTTCAGGCCGAGGTGAACGGGATCAAGATGCATGATCTGGCCCGCGAGGCGCTGGCGATTTCCGAGGCCGGGCTGGTTGCCCGTGCGCGCCCCGGCGCCGGTGGGCTCGTCCCGAACGAGACGCATTTTCTGAATGCGCTCAAGGAAAGCGTCGAGACCGGGCAGACCCTCGCGGATGAGCTGATAGAGCGTTACAAAGGCGACTGGAATGGCGACCTGACGCGGATTTACGGCGACTACAGTTACTGATCAGGCCGACCCTCTATCCAAGAGGTTCCCCCGGCTTTTCGAAAAGCCGGGGGCGTTGATCAATAGCCGATGGCGCAGCCATCCTTACGGGGATCGGACGCGCCTTCCAGAACGCCATGTTCATGGATCAGGATCGTCTGAGCGCCACCGATGGCAACCTCGGGCGTTTCCACCTCGTGGCCCATGTCCGTCAGTTCGGCCCGCACCGCATCGGAATACCCGCGTTCCATCATCAGCTTGCCGTTTTCGGCAAAACACCGCGGTGCATCCAGCGCCGCCTGCGGATCAAGACCGAAATCGGTCATGTTGGTGACAGCCCGCGCATGGCCGCAGGATTGATACTGCCCGCCCATCACGCCAAACGGCATCGACACGCGCCCGGCATCGCGGAGCATCCCCGGAATGATCGTGTGCATCGGACGCTTGCCGCCGCCATATTCGTTGGCATGCCCTTCTTGCAGGGTAAAGCCCGCGCCACGGTTCTGCATCAGGATGCCAAACTTTTCGGACGCCAAGCCGGACCCGAAGCTGTGGAAGACCGAATAGATCAGCGACACCGCCATGCGGTCCTTGTCGACCACGGTGATATAGATCGTGTCCTTGTGCACCGCTTCGCTAAGGGCGGCGGGGCCGGTCATGGCCTTTTTCGGATTGATCAAAGCCGCCAGTTTCCGGGCTGTCTCCATCGACAGCATGTGATCCAGCTTGGTCATGTGATCGGGGTCGGCGACGAACCTGTTGCGGGCGTCATAGGCCAGTTTCGTGGCCTCGGCTTCGATATGCGCCCGTTCTGCGCCGAACGGGTCAAGCGAGGCCAGATCAAACTGTGACAGAATATTGAGCAGCAGAATGGCCGTGGCCCCCTGCCCGTTTGGCGCATGTTCCAGCAATTCGCGCCCTTGATAGGTGCCACTGATCGGTGCGCCGATGGTGGTTTTGACGTTGGCGAAATCGGCTTCGGTGTGCACACCGCCCAGCGCGTTCAGCGTGGCAAGCATGTCTTCGGCCACTTCGCCTGTATAAAACCCATCACGCCCCTGTGCCGCGATGCGCTTGAGCGCTTCGGCGTTGCCGGGCAAGCGGAACAGGTCACCGCGCTTTGGCGTCGCGCCCTGCACAAGGTAGTGATTGCGTGCATGTCCCTGAAGCAGATGCGCATTCTGGGCCCAATCCCATGCAACGCGGTCAGCGACAGGCAAGCCGTTTTCCATGTAGTCGATGGCCGGTGCAAGGCTGTCAGCAAGGCCCAACCGGCCCCATTGATCGGACATGGTGCAGAACGCATCGATGGCGCCCGGGATCGTCACGCCTTCGGGGCCATAAAGCGGAACCGTGGTCTCGCCCCGGTTGCGCAGATCATCGGCATGGGCTGCGGCAGGCGCGCGCCCCGATCCGTTGATCGCTATGACATCATCGCCACCAGCGGGTGAAATCAAGGCAAAGCAATCCCCGCCGATTCCCGTCATCGCCGGTTCGGCCTGACCCAGAATGACAGCGCCCGCAATCGCGGCATCCACCGCATTGCCCCCCCGCTTCAGGATATCCACGGCGGCCTGTGCTGCCAGCGGGTGCGATGTGGCGCACATACCATTGCTCGCCATCACCGCAGAGCGGCCCGGCATCTGAAAATCGCGCATCGGATTGTTCTCCCCTTTTCGCGGCCAAAATAGGCAGACGGGGGGCAAGGTCAATCGAATGATGTTTGGGGGGAAACAGTACCTCGACGTCGCACACTGGGTGGGGGCTGTTAATGGCGCGACGTCGAGGTGAAGCTTGAGCAGCTACCCGTATGTTTTGCCGTTCAATCCCGTCCAAAATTCGCACACATTGCGGCCATTGTTTGTCATTGTGTTTGAAATCGCTCCCAGAAGGCTCTGAAATAGATGAATTAATTCCCATTTAACGACAATTTGCGCGAACTTGGCGAAACCGTGACGGTGTGCTTCGTTCAGCTAGCCGCGAAACCGAAGAGTCAGGCGGTTTGACCGCGCGATTCTCGCATAGCGAATCTCGGACGTGAGGGCATGGATCAGGAACCAGCCATAGCCTCCTTCCGACAACGTATCGGGGTCGGGCCCCTGTGCGCGCGGCACCGCATTGTCCGGCAAGGCATGCCCCCAATCTGTAAGGCACAGGTGCACATGTCGATCCCGTAGCGTGATCGTCAGGGCGATGGCACCAAATGGCCCACCTTTATAGGCATGTTCCACAATGTTGTTCAGCGCTTCGGCCAGAACGATCTGCACATCATCTTTAAGGTGTGGGAGGCTTGAATGCGCCACTGCGTGCCCAACCCGTGACAGTATCAGCGGGGTGACATCGTTCAACGCAGGCAGGCACAGGTCCAGTACCCGGCGCGCAGGCAGGTCAGCCAGTTCCGCTGCCAATGCCCTGTTCCGCGCTGTCGTGGATTGCAAAGATCGTGTCCATCCGGGTCAGTCGAAACACTTTTTCGACAATCGGTTGCAGCGCTGCCAGTTCAAGTGTTTGGCCCGGGCGCAGTTGCTTCATCGATGCAACCACCGCGCCCAACCCGCTCGAATCAATGAAATCGACCTGTTGCAAATCAAGGATGAATCGTCCGTCCTTGCGCGCCGTCAGGGACCGCATGTCTTCTTTGAATTGCAGCGCATTGGGCGCGTCTATGCGGGCGGCATTCACGCGAATCACGGTGGCGGTGGGGTACAGGTCTACAGTCAGTTCCATAAGGCCTCGGCAGATTGATATGCCACGCACCCTAGACGCCAATCCTTACCATCCGGTATGCAAGAGCCAAGATCAGACAGTGTGGAGATCACGATGCCAGAGGTTGTAATCACAGGGGCCGCGCGCACCGCGATGGGCGGCTTTCAGGGCGTGTTTTCGGACGTGACCGCCGCCGATCTCGGTGGTGCAGCGATCCGCGCGGCGCTGAAACAGGCCGGTGCGCCTGCGGTCGACGAAGTGCTGATGGGCTGCGTCCTGCCTGCGGGGCAGGGCCAGGCCCCGGCGCGGCAAGCAGGTTTCGCCGCGGGTCTGGGCGAAGAGGTGCCCGCCACGACGCTCAACAAGATGTGCGGGTCAGGCATGAAGGCGGCAATGATGGCGTTTGATGCCATTGCCCTTGGCCGGGCGACCACGATCGTGGCAGGCGGCATGGAATCGATGTCCAACGCGCCCTACCTGCTGCCCAAGATGCGCGGCGGGGCGCGGCTTGGCCATGGGCAGGTGATCGACCATATGTTCCTCGACGGGCTTGAAGACGCGTATGACAAAGGTCGTCTGATGGGCACCTTTGCCGAAGACTGCGCCGAGGCGTTCCAATTCACCCGCGACGCACAAGACGCATATGCGCTGCGGTCGCTGTCGAACGCCTTGGACGCTCAGAAAACCGGTGCATTCACCCATGAGATCACGCCCGTCACAATCTCGACCCGCACCGGCGACGTGACCGTGGCGCAGGACGAACAACCCGGCACTGCGCGGCCCGACAAGATCCCGACGCTCAAACCTGCGTTTCGCAAGGACGGCACGGTGACAGCTGCAAACAGTTCTTCCATCTCGGACGGGGCAGCGGCGCTGATCCTGACCAGTGCCGCCGCCGCAGGCAATCGGGCGCGCGCACGGATCGTCGGCCATGCCAGCCATGCGCAGGCCCCCGGTCTGTTCACCACCGCACCTGTGCCCGCCGCGCAAAAGCTGCTGGCTCAGATCGGGTGGGGCAAGGACGATGTGGATCTCTGGGAGGTGAACGAAGCCTTCGCAGTTGTGCCGATGGCTTTCATGCACGAAATGGGGCTGTCCCGCGATATCGTGAACGTCAACGGCGGGGCCTGCGCCTTGGGCCATCCGATTGGGGCCTCTGGGGCGCGGATCATGGTGACGCTGCTCAACGCGCTGGAAACGCGTGGGCTGAAACGTGGCGTGGCGGCGATTTGCATCGGTGGCGGCGAGGGCACGGCGATTGCCATTGAACGCCTCTGATCTTCTCTGGTTCAAAAATATCCCGGGGGTGAGCCCCGGAGTTTCTCCGGGGCGAGGGGGCAGCGCCCCCTTTCCAACTATCAAAGGCAGCGTCATGACCATTGACTACACAACTCTCGCCAAGACCATCGCCGCGTTGACCGAAGGCGAGACCGATACGGTGAGCCTCATGGCCACCCTTGCCTGCGAGGTTCACCACGCCGATGACCGCTTTGACTGGACCGGGTTTTACCGCGTGGCGGGGCCGGACCTGCTCAAGATCGGGCCGTATCAGGGGGGGCATGGGTGTCTGACCATCCCATTCTCGCGCGGGGTGTGCGGGGCTGCGGCGCAGACGGGCAAAGTGCAGCTTGTGCCCGACGTAGATGCCTTTCCCGGCCATATCGCCTGTGCATCTTCGACCCGGTCGGAATTGGTTTTGCCGGTCTGGAACGGTAAGGGCCGTTTGTTGGGCGTGTTCGATATCGACAGCAATCAGGCGGATGCGTTCACGCGAAGGGATGCCGATGCCCTGACGGATATTCTAAACACCACCTTTTCCGCCGTGCCATAGAGCGCGCTGTTCTGTGCCCTCTGCTCCGACCCAGTGAAAATTTCTTTTGAATTTTCACGATTTCATGCCATGAAATTCCTGTAGAAAATTTCATGGGCGAGTCGTGCAGCACGATCCGGTTCTTCACAGCAAGACGCTTGGCGCCGACATACGCGCACTGCGTAAGGCGCGTGGGATGACGTTGCAGGATATTGCAGACCGCATGGGGCGGTCCGTGGGCTGGGTCAGCCAGATCGAACGCGACCTGTCAGAGCCCTCAATTTCCGACTTGCGCCAGATTGCCAAACTTTTGGACGTACCGATGTCCCTGTTGTTTGGCACACCGAATGTGCAAGCTGACGAAGCAGGCTATGTGGTGCGCGCCGGGGCGCGGCGTCCGATTGGCAGCGGCGAAAGCGGTCTGGTCGAGGAATTGCTATCGCCCGATCTGTCAGACGATTTCGAAGTCGTGCATTCCACCTTCCAGCCGCACAGCCGCCGGGGCGAGGTGACCACACGCCCGACGCAAGAGGTCGGGTATATCCTGTCGGGCAAGCTTGATCTGACAATCAGCGACCGCCGCTTTACCCTATGTCCGGGCGACAGTTTCCGCATCAAGGCGGAACCGTTCGAGTGGATCAATCCCTATGACGCCCCTGCCGTGGCGATCTGGGTCATCGCGCCGCCGGTGTATTGATGACGTATCAGGCATGGACCCTTTTCGCGCTGTTTTGGGTGGTGTTTGTCACCTCCCCTGGACCCAACGCGGTGAATTGTATCCAGAACGGCATGACGCACGGGTTTGCGAAATCGCTTTGGGGTGTGTTGGCAATCCTGACCCAAGCCTTCTTGTTCCTGTGGCTGTCAGCGCTTGGGGTAACAGCGCTGATTGCGGCATCTCCGACGGCGTTTCTGATCGCCAAAATCATCGGCGCGGGGTTCCTGATCTGGCTGGGGGTGCGCGGCTGGATGACCGCGCGCAAACCCCTTGCGGCGCAAGTGCCGACCGCCGGGTCGATTTACGGGCGGGCCTTTGCCATCGCCACGATCAATCCCAAAAGCGTGGCGGGCTATCTGGCCGCGTTCTCGCAATTCGTGATGCCGGATGTGCCCATAGGCCAACAGATGTGGGTGATCGTGCCCACCGCCCTGAGCATCACAGCGGCAAGTTATGTCACCTATACCGCGCTTGGTGCGGGGTTGGGGCGTGCGGCTTTGGGCATGGTGGCGAACACGGTCGTGCGACGGGTTCTTGCGGTGTCGTTCATCCTTTACGGCCTTCTGCTTGGCAGCACGGTTGTGCCACCCGGAGGCCGGGCATGAAGGGAAGCTGTCTGTGCGGTGCCGTCACCTACCGCGTCAATGGCACGCCAGGCGCACCGGCGGCCTGCCATTGCACGCAGTGCCGAAAGCAGTCGGGACATGTCTGGGCGTCGTCTTATGTTGCCGATGGCGGGCTTGAGATCGCAGGCGAGGTCCGTTGGTTCCAATCCTCTGAAAAAGCCCGGCGCGGGTTTTGTCCGACCTGTGGATCAGCGCTGTTCTGGGATCACGAGGAGGATCCGTTCATCTGCTTTTCCACCGGGTCCATCGACGGTGCAACCGGGCTGATGTTGCGTGGCCATATCCACACAAGATCCAAGGGCGACTACTACGAGATCAACCCCAACGACCCGCAGCGAGAGGATTGAGCCGTGATTGACCTTACCCTGAGCATCCCGCTTTGGACCTATATCACCTTCATGGGGGCGGCACTGGTGCTTTACCTTACGCCCGGAGCAGACATGATGTTCACACTGGCCAGCGGCATGCGCGGCGGTGCGCGGTCGGGTATGGCGGCAGCGGCGGGCATTGGGCTTGGTGTGATGGGGCATGTAGTGATCGCGGCGGCAGGTCTTGCGGTTTTGCTGCTGACCTATCCCATCGCCTATGACGCGCTGCGTTATGCCGGGGCGGCTTACTTGCTTTGGCTGGCCTACACCACGTGGACCGACACATCCGATCACGCACACCGCGAAGGGCGCAGCGATACATGGCGCGCGTTTCGTCGGGGGTTTCTGACCAACATCCTGAACCCCAAGGTGGGCCTGTTCGTTCTGGCCTTTCTGCCGCAATTCGCCGACCCCGCCATTGGCCCGGTCTGGCAGCAAATCCTGATCCTCGGCACGCTGCTCGCTGTGGGGGAACTGGCGGTCTACTGCGTTCTGGGGGGCTTTGCCGGGCTGGCCGCCGCCCGCATCAAGCGCGCGTCGGGCTGGATCAACAAGATATCTGCAATTGTCTTTGGCGGGCTTGCGCTGCGCCTGGCCTGGAACTGAGGAGACCATCATGAGCGATTTCCCCACCACCACCCGCGTCGTCATCATTGGCGGCGGCGTCGTCGGGGCCTCCTGCACCTATCACATCGCCAAAGCGGGGTGGGATTGCGTCCTGCTTGAAAAGAACGAGCTGACCGCCGGGTCGACATGGCATGCCGCCGGGAACTGCCCATCCTTCAGCACAAGCTGGGCGGTGATGAACATGCAGCGCTATTCGCTGGAACTTTACCGGACCTTGGCGGACGAGGTTGATTACCCGATGAACTACCATGTCACCGGGTCGATCCGTCTGGGCCACACCAAGGAACGGATGCAGGAATTCGAGCGCGCCCGCGCAATGGGCCGGTATCAGGGTCTTGATCTGGAAATGATGGCGGTTGAGGACATCAAGGACCGCTATCCGTTCATCGAAACCCACGACCTAGCCGGAGCGCTGTTCGATCCTGACGATGGCGATATCGACCCCGCCCAGCTGACGCAGGCCTTGGCCAAAGGCGCGCGCCAGATGGGTGCGCGGATCGAACGGTTCTGCCCGGCCACAGGCGTGACGCGCAACGGTAACGAATGGATCGTGCACACCGACAAGGGCGACATCGCGTGTGAAAAGGTGGTCAACGCCGCAGGCTATTACGCCCAACGCGTTGGCGAATGGTTCAAGCCTTACGGGGGGCGCACTGTCCCGATGGCTGTGATGAGCCACCAGTATTTCCTGACTGAACCCGTGCCCGAGCTTGAGGTGTGGTCCAAGGAAAACGGCAAGCTGCCGCTGTTGCGGGATGTGGACAGCAGCTATTACCTGCGGCAGGAAAAATACGGTTTGAACCTTGGTCCGTATGAACGGAACTGCAAGGCGCATTGGGTCACGCCGGATGATCCGATGCCCGACGATTTCAGCTTTCAGCTGTATCCCGACGATCTGGAACGGCTCGAATGGTATATCGAGGACGCGATGGCGCGTGTGCCGATCCTGGGTGCCTCAGGTGTCGGTCGGGTCATCAACGGCCCGATCCCCTATGCGCCCGATGGTCTGCCCCTGATTGGTCCGATGCCGGGCGTGCCCAACGCGTTCGAGGCCTGTGTGTTCACCTTTGGCATCACGCAGGGCGGCGGCGCGGGCAAGGTGCTGGCGGAATGGGTCACGGAAGGCCAGACCGAATGGGATATGTGGGCGGTCGATCCGCGCCGCTTTACCGACTACACCGATCAGGATTACTGCAATCAAAAAGCGATCGAGGTCTACGGCCACGAATACGCCATGCATTTCCCGCATCACGAATGGCCTGCCGGGCGGGACAAAAAGCTGTCGCCGGTGCATGACAAGGTCGTCGCGGCAGGCGGTGTCATGGGGGCGTATAATGGCTGGGAACGCGCCAACTGGTTCGCAAAACCCGGCGACGACACATCCGAGGAAAGCACCCACACCTGGGCGCGCTCCGGTCCGTGGCAGCAGCGCATCAAAGAAGAGTGCGAAGCAGTGCGCGATCACTGCGGTGTTCTCGACCTGCCCGGCTTTTCCCGGTTCAAGATTCACGGTCCGGGCGCAGATGAATGGCTTCGCGGGCTTGTCACCGGCGCGCTTCCCAAGATCGGCCGTATCGGGCTTGTCTATTTCGCCGACGACCGGGGACGGATTGTGACCGAGATGTCGGTGACGCGCGAAGCGGAAGACCTGTTCGTTCTTGTCACAGCTGCATCCGCACAATGGCACGACCGCGAATGGCTTGAGCGCCACATGCCCGAAGATGCTGCGTTCACGCTGGAAGACTGGACCACGCGCATGTCCACTCTCATCGTCACTGGCCCCGCTGCGCGCGACTATCTTGGCCAGGTTTGCAAAGGTGACCTGACGCTGCCATGGCTTAGCTTTCAGGACAGCGAAATAGCAGGCGCTTGGGTGGCCCTTTTGCGGGTCAGCTTTGCGGGAGAACTTGGTTGGGAACTCCATGCCGAAAACGCCGACATCCCCGCGATCTACGACGCGGTGATCGCTGCCGGAGCCAAACCCTTTGGAATGTATGCCCTCAACGCATTGCGCCTTGAGAAAGGCTACCGCGCTTGGAAGGGCGATCTATCGACGGACTACACGATGTTCGAAGGCGGGCTGGACCGATTTGTCAAACTGGACAAACCTCAGGACTTCCCCGGCAAGGCCGCGCTGATGAAGGAAAAACAGCAAGGCATAAAGAAACGCTTTGTCACGTTGACCGTCGACGCGGGTAACTGCGACGCGCCCTATATGTCCACGCTGTGGCATGACGGGCAGGTCGTTGGCGAAACCACCAGCGGGGGCTGGGGGTATCGCGTACATGCGTCAATCGCGCTTGGCATGCTGCGGGCCGATCTGGCGGTGCCCGGCACAGAACTTCAGATCGACATCTACGGCGAAATGCGCAAGGCGGTGGTCCAGAAGGATGAACCCCTCTGGGATCCGCAAAACGAAAGGCTGCTCGCATGACAATCACATTTCTGGACGGTGGCATGGGGCAAGAGCTTGTGCACCGGTCCGGCGCAAAGCCGACACCGCTTTGGGCCACCCAAGTGATGATCGACGCCCCGCATCTGGTGCGTGACATCCATGCCGATTACTTTGCGGCTGGGGCGAATATTGCCACCACCAACACCTATGCAATCCACCGCGACCGGCTTGAAGGCACCCCGTTCGAGGACCGGTTCGAAGATCTGCACCGCCTTGCTGTTGATATGGCGATTGAGGCCCGCGCGGCCCATGGGTCTGGCCAAGTGGCAGGCAGCATTGGGCCGCTTGGTGCGTCTTACCGCGCCGATGTTCAGCCGCCGCATGACATTGCGGTCGCGCGGATGGCCGAGATTGCCAATCTGCTCGCCCCGTCCTGCGACATGCTGCTGTTTGAAACGGTGATCTCTGCCGCTCAGACCCGTGCCGCGCTTGACGCGGTGCACGGCTTGGGCAAACCCCTTTGGATCGCGTTTTCCGTTGATGACGAAGACGGCAACCGCCTGCGCTCGGGCGAAGCGCTTGCAGATGCGGTCGCGCTTTGTGAGGACGCGGCAGTTCTGCTGGCCAATTGTTCAGCCCCCGAGGCGATGCCCGCTGCACTCGACGTTCTCAAGACCAGCGGCAAACAGGTTGGCGCCTATGCCAACGCCTTTACCCGGATCACGAAGGAATTCCTCGAGGACAAATCCACAGTAGAAGCGCTCAGCGCGCGTCGTGATATGGGCCCCGAAGAATATGCCGATCAAGCAGGCACTTGGGTCGCAAGCGGCGCAACTGTCCTAGGAGGCTGCTGTGAAACCGGCCCCGCACATATCGCGGAACTGTCCCGACGCTTTGGCAAAGGGTGAAACCGATGCGCGTTGGCCCTGCCCCCGATCGGCTGCCCTTTGGGATTGCGTTAAGGTTAACGCGCGCGCCCCTTCTTCTTCTTTTTCCAAATATGCCAGCGCCCGGATTGCAAAATGCAGACCGGGTGTGTTGGGCGCTCTCATGATCACACAGCTTCTCTTTGACTGCATCCACTCACCATACGCCCCATATTCGGGATACGCAGGAGACCTGACATGACCCTACCCACGCACGCACGCGCCGTCATTATCGGCGGCGGTGTTATCGGCTGTTCCGTGGCCTATCACCTTGCCAAACTTGGCTGGACCGATGTTGTGCTGCTGGAACGCAAGCAACTCACCTCTGGCACGACATGGCATGCTGCGGGTCTGATCGGGCAGCTGCGCGCGTCGTCCAATATGACCAAGCTGGCGAAATATACTGCTGATCTGTATTCCCGCATCGAAGAGGAAACTGGCGTTGCAACCGGGTTCCGCAAAACCGGTTCGATCTCGGTGGCACTGACCACCGAACGCCACGAGGAACTGCGCCGCACCGCTGCGATGGCGCGGGCATTTGGCGTGCCCGTCGAGGAAATCGACACGGCCGAGATCAAACGGAAATACGCGCATCTGAACACCGAGGACGTGGTGGGTGGTGTCTACCTGCCCAGTGACGGGCAGGGCGATCCAGCCAATATCGCGCTGGCGATGGCCAAGGGCGCACGCCTGCGGGGTGCGCAGATCTTTGAGCGCACCAAGGCCACGGGCGTGACCCGCGACGCCCGACAGATCACGTCGGTTGATTGGGCCGCCGAAGATGGCACATCCGGCACCATCACCTGCGATCACGTCGTCAATTGCGCGGGTATGTGGGGCCGTGAGGTTGGGCAGATGCTGGGTGTGAACGTGCCGCTTCAGGCCTGCGAGCATTTCTACATCGTGTCCGAACCCATCGCCGGGCTTGAGGCCCTGCCGGTGCTGCGCGTTCCGGATGAATGTGCCTATTACAAGGAAGACGCCGGCAAGATGATGCTGGGCGCGTTTGAGCCGGTGTCGAAGCCCTGGGGGATGAACGGCATTTCGGACAGTTTCGAGTTTGATCAACTTCCCGAGGATTTCGACCATTTCGAGCCGATCCTGGAAGCAGCGGTGAACCGCATGCCCATGCTGGCGGAGGCAGGGATTCACACCTTCTTCAACGGACCAGAAAGCTTTACCCCCGACAACGCCTATCACCTTGGACAGGCGCGCGAGATGGACAATGTCTGGGTCGCGGCCGGGTTCAACTCGATCGGCATTCAATCCGCAGGCGGCGCGGGCATGGCGCTCGCGCAGTGGATGGAAGACGGGCAAAAGCCGTTTGACCTGGGCGACGTTGACATCGCCCGCGCACAGCCGTTCCAGCGCAATCGGCGCTATCTCAAGGAGCGGGTCACCGAAACGCTGGGTCTGCTTTACGCCGACCATTACCCCTACCGCCAGAAAGCCACCGCGCGCGGTGTGCGGCGCACGCCGTTCCATCAGCACCTGCTGGACCGTGGCGCAGTGATGGGGGAAATTGCAGGCTGGGAGCGGGCGAACTGGTACGCGGCCCATGGGCAGATCCCCGAATACGCCTATAGCTGGAAGCGGCAAACCTTCTTTGACAATGTCGCCCGCGAACACAAGGCGATCCGCGAAAACGTCGGGATGTACGACATGTCGTCCTTTGGAAAGCTGCGGGTCGAAGGACCGGATGCCGAAGCGCTGTTGAACCATGTGGGCGGTGGCGATTTCTCGGTCGCGGTGGGCAAGATCGTCTACACGCAGTTCCTGAACACGCGCGGCGGGATCGAAGCGGATGTCACCGTCACGCGTCTGTCCGAGACCTGTTATCTTGTTGTGACCCCGGCGGCGACGCGGGCTGCAGATCAGATCTGGCTGCACCGCCATGTAGGTGACCGGCGGGTTGTCATCACCGATGTGACGGCAGGCGAAGGCGTGCTGGCAGTGATGGGACCGCAGGCGCGCGCGGTGATGCAGGCAGTGTCGCCGAATGATTTCTCGAACGACGCCAACCCGTTCGGCACCGCACAGGAGATCGAGATCGGACTTGGTACGGCGCGGGTGCACCGCGTGTCTTATGTCGGAGAGCTGGGTTGGGAGATTTACATGTCTGCGGATCAGGCAGGCCATGTGTTCGAAACGCTGTGGAACGCAGGGCAGGACCACGACCTGACACTCTGCGGGATGCATGCGATGGACACCTGCCGGATCGAAAAGGCGTTCCGGCATTTTGGCCATGACATCACCTGCGAAGACCATGTGATTGAGGCTGGTCTGGGCTTTGCGGTCAAGACTGCAAAGCCTGACTTCATCGGTCGTGATGCGGTTTTGCAAAAGCGCGAGGACGGTTTGCAAAACCGGATGGTGCAGTTCCGGCTGACCGATCCCGAGCCGCTGCTGTATCATCACGAACCGATCCTGCGAGACGGAGAAATTGTCAGCTACCTGAGTTCCGGTGCATACGGACACCATCTTGGGGCGGCAATCGGCTTGGGCTATGTGCCTTGCAAAGGTGAAAGCGCAGAACAGATTCTGGCCTCGACCTACGAGATCGACGTGGCGGGCACGCGGGTCCGTGCTGAGGCATCTTTGAAGCCGATGTATGATCCAACGTCGACGCGGGTGCGGGCGTAGCCAGAAACTCTGGACGACGTTTCTCGGCCTTGTTCCAAAACGCCAAGCTGCGTAGACGGGGCGGATGACCGAATACACTCCGCCCGATACGCCGCTGGACGTCCTGCACGAGGATCACCAGATCCTTGTCGTCAACAAACCCGCCGGGTTGTTGTCCGTCCCCGGCAAGGGACCGGGCCTGACGGATTGCCTGATCGCGCGACTGGAGGCGGCCTATCCGCAGGTCTTGCTCGTGCACCGGCTGGACCGGGATACGTCCGGCGTCATGGTGTTTGGCCTCACGCCCCACGCCCAGCGCCACCTTGGGCTCCAATTCGAAAAACGCTACATCAAGAAGACCTATCTTGCGCGGGTGGCGGGGCGGATGGACCCAAAGACCGGCACCATTGATCTGCCGCTGATCGTGGACTGGCCGAACCGCCCCTTGCAGAAGGTAGACCACGAAACCGGGAAACCGGCGGTCACGGATTGGCGAGTCATGAAAGCATCGGATGAGGAGAGCCGCGTCAAGCTTTATCCATTGACCGGGCGCAGTCATCAGCTCCGGGTGCATATGCTGTCGCTGGGTCACCCCATTCTGGGCGATCCGCTTTACGCGCCGGACACAGCCAGCGCCTATCCACGGATGATGCTGCATGCAGAGGAATTGCGCCTGCGCCATCCCGATGGCGGTGAAGGCATGAAATTCCGGGCGAAAGCGCCGTTCTGAACAATTTCGAACGCTGCCGCGTCCGACGGGCGCGCAGCCGTTGGCTGCGCGTTTCTTTGCATATTTTGAAAAAGAAGAAGCAGGGGGCCAACGCCCCTGCCTCATTGAGGTTTATTCGGCAGCCCAGCCCGAAACGGCTTTGACCTCAAGGAAATCCTCGATCCCCCAGAGGCCGCCTTCGCGCCCGTTGCCGGATTGCTTCATACCACCAAACGGCGACCCGGCAGAGCGGCCCACGCCATTCATTTCCACCATACCCGAACGCAGCTGACGGGCCAGCCGATTGCGGCGTGCGGCGTCCTGGCTTTGGACATAATTGGTGAGGCCATAGACCGTGTCATTGGCGATGGTCACCGCGTCTTCTTCGGTGTCGAACTTCATGATCGACAGGACGGGACCAAAGATTTCTTCGCGGGCAATGGTCATGTCGTTGGTCACATCGGCAAACACGGTGGGGCGGACGTAGAACCCCTTGTTCAACCCTTCCGGGCGTCCCACACCGCCGGTCACCAGACGCGCGCCTTCGTCAATGCCTTTCTGGATCAGGTCCTGAATCTTGTGCCATTGCGCGGCGTTGACCACTGGACCGATATGGCGACCTTC
The DNA here is from genome assembly GCF_051251565.1 of Marivita sp. Lineage (GTDB taxonomy): Bacteria > Pseudomonadota > Alphaproteobacteria > Rhodobacterales > Rhodobacteraceae > Marivita. The sequence goes on from NZ_JBPOFB010000016.1 coordinate 58,303, forward strand.
GGCGGAGGCGGGACCGACGCTGACCTTTGATGCGATTTCGCCCGCTTCTTCGACCACGCGGTCATAGATCGACGCTTCGACCATCATGCGGGATGGTGCGTTGCAGGACTGACCCGTGTTCTGCATCATGTGCAACACGCCGCGTTTCACCGCCTTGTCATCGGCATCGGCAAAGATCAGGTTGGCCCCCTTGCCGCCCAATTCGAGATGCACCCGCTTGAGCGTGTCGGCGGCGGATTTGGAAATCAGCGTGCCCGCACGGCTGGAGCCGGTAAAGCTCACCATGTCGATATCAGGATGTGCGGACAGTTGGCTGCCGACACCGGTGCCATCGCCGTTGACAAGGTTGAATACGCCGGGCGGAAAGCCTGCATCGTGCATCATCTCGGCGAAAAGCAACGCGTTGAGCGGGCTTTCCTCGGACGGTTTGAGAACCATCGTGCAGCCTGCAATCGCCGCCGCACAGACCTTGAGCGTGACCTGGTTCATCGGCCAGTTCCACGGCGTGATCAGCGCGCAAACGCCGACCGGTTCGTAGATGATCCGGTCATTGGGGCTATGATCGTTCAGCGGGCGGTCGAATGCAAAACCGCGCGCTGCGTCGAGAAAATTCTGGATGTGCCATGTGCCCGCGCCCACCTGACTGGAGCGGGACATATCAATCGGCGCGCCCATTTCCATGCTCATGGCTTGCGCCATGTCTTCGCCACGGGATTGGTAGATTTCAAGCAACTTTTCAACCAGTGCGATCCGTTCCGCCGGGGGCGTTGCAATCCATGACGGGAACGCGGCCTTAGCGGCGGCTACAGCGGCATCCGTGTCGGCCTGACCGCCCAGTGCGATCACCGCGCAGGGGTCTTCGGTGGACGGATCAATGACGTGATGATCCCGGCCATCCATTGGGTTGACCCATGCACCGTTGATGTAAAATTGGCGTTTCTCGATCATCTGGCTGTCTCCTTGCAGAGGATGTTGAACGACACAGTGTCACCCCCAACTTTCCCTCGCAAGGGGTGTAAACATCGGAATTTTCGCATATGTAATGCACGAACGAAACACCATAAGGAGACACGCCCATGGGCCTGCGCATCAATGACGAAATTCCAAACCTGACGGTCGAGACGGATCAGGGCACGCTGCACCTTCACGACTGGATCGGCGACAGCTGGGCGATCCTGTTTTCGCACCCCAAGGACTTTACTCCGGTTTGCACCACCGAATTCGGTGCTGTGGCCCAATTGGCCAGCGAATGGGATAAACGCGGCACCAAGGTGATGGGCATTTCCGTGGACGGTGTTGAAGATCACAAGAAATGGAAGGGCGACATTGAATCGACCTCCGGGGCCAAAGCCGGGTTTCCGATCATCGCGGATGAAGACCTGACCGTGGCCAAGGCGTTCGACATGCTGCCTGCGGAATACGCGCTGCCCGATGGCCGCACCCCTGCCGACAGCGCAACCGTGCGGGTTGTGTTCATCATCGGACCAGACAAGAAACTGAAGCTGTCCATGACCTATCCAATGTCCGTGGGCCGCAACTTTGCCGAAGTACTCCGGGCGCTGGATGCGCTTCAAACCTCAGCGCGGGAAAACGTGGCGACTCCGGCGAACTGGACAATAGGTCAGGACGTGATCGTACCGACATCCGTCAGTGATGCAGACGCGATTGCCAAATACGGCAAGATTGACACCGTGCTTCCGTACCTACGCAAGGCCAAGCTGCCGTCCTAATGCTTCTTTGGGCCTGAAATACCTTGGGGGTCTGGGGGTGAAACCCCCAGCCGGTGGGATCGGGCGCAGCCCGATCCGCTACACACAATAAACAGAAATAAACACGGCGGAGACA
>NZ_JBPOFB010000017.1:0-55440 GCF_051251565.1 Marivita sp.
GAAGGTCGTAGGTTCAAATCCTACCCCCGCAACCATCAAACCACAAAAAAAATATAAAACCACGCAATACAAGGGAATGCCGGATCGAATTGCGCTCAACCGAATTTCCATAATAGGACGCTTACTGGAAAATTCGCTTGGCGCCAAAACTTCGGAAATTGCTTGCTCCCGAATGGCGACTGCGGATTTGATGTTATGTGGTTTAGTGGCGCGTTGACGGACAAAGGAACACGAGCCTGTATTCCTGGAAAAATGGGCGTATCACAAAACTCCGATACGGCAAGCAGTGCTAGCAACGCCGCACGCGCATCGAGATCATGTTTGGCAGGCTCACGGGCTAGCGGTGTGTCGAAACCCGGTATGACCTTTACCGTAACATCTTCCTGTCTGACCTCGGTCTCGCTACAACTGTCATTTGTTGATTGTGCGTCCTGAGCCTTGATGCAGGCTTACACGACGGTATTTTATGGTTGGGTCGGTGAAAATCATACACACTAGTGGCACTTCAATTTAATATCGAATGAGATATCTGACCACGCTTTGATGTCATTTACGATTGAATCGGAACCACCATAATGGTTCGAACTGTCGCTCCGGACAGTCTGTGTAGCGATGTATCCAGGATTATTTCCAAGACATATCGCTTTGAATAGGCGTGTTTGGCAAATTCAATCTGAAGGGCTGATCAAGCGATGCACGAGGGACAGAAGTTTCGCACTGAAATTGGGAACAGTGTTCCCGGTCTTTTCGAAGCGCAGAAACAATCTTGCTGCATAGTTCGAATATTTACAGAAGAGCCGGAAGCATTCTTTGCTGATGACGCGGTGCTGTTCCTGAAGACAGTTTTGCAGATAATTGATGCGCCAAAACTTGAAGTAGAAGAAAATCTAAAAACCCAAATAGGTCAGCCCGTGTTGAGTGTAATCTCGATAGCGTCTGAGATTGCACGGCTCACCTTGATTCAAGGCTCGTTTCCGTCATTCGACACGCCTCGCCTCACCCGGTTTGCGAAACATCATACTGATGAAACTCTCATTACTGTCGACGTGCCAACTGAGAGGTACCATAACCAAGAGGCCATTAGGCTGGCGTATGAGCTTGGGCTCAAGATTGCGTGGTGCTTTACGCAACCAGCGGATCGCAGGGCAGAGGTGGCGCGCCTTGTGGATGAAGACTTGAGCGCTTTGATTAAATTGATCACCAAGGTGTCGTTTGGCGGACGGTCGACCCGATTTATTCTGAAAGAAGCGTTCGACCGCGGGCTGCCAATCCTTCATCGCGGTTCAGGCATTTATCAGGTCGGTTATGGGCACAAACAACGCATTTTTCAAAGAAGTGCTACGTCTAATGATTCAGCCGTCGGCGCAAAGCTTACCATGGATAAATGGACCTGCCTCCAACATTTGAAGCTTTCTGGCATTCCGGTGCCAATGTCCTTTCGGGTCAATGACGCGGCAGGAGCCAAAGCGGTCGCAAAGCAGCTTGGATACCCTGTGGTCGTGAAGCCTGCCGACAGGGACCGGGGTGAGGGTGTAACCCTTGATATTGAAACGGCGGATGACGTCGACGCAGCGTTTGAGACTGCACAACGTTTCTCAAAAAACGTTCTCGTTGAAAATCGTGTTCCGGGCATTTGCCACCGACTGTTGATCTTTCAAGATCGATTGATCTTTGCATATGCGCGTTTTCCTCTGTTGATCACGGGTGATGGGGAAAAGACCATTGCCAGGATCATCGAAGAGACACAGGAAATTCAGCATCAGCGCGCAAAACACCTACGTAAGAAATTTGCAGGTTTGACTCCCGACACATTGGCCTTGCTTCAATCGCAAAATTTTAACGCGGATACAGTTCTCGCCGAAGGTCAAACTGCTTATTTGCGGCGGTATCAATCGCCGGAATGGGGCGGGCAGGATCTGGTGAACACAGACCTAGTGCACCCTGAGAATGTTGAGCTGGCACGTCGCGCGGCCCGCCAATTCGGGCTGGAGACTGCTGGAATCGACCTGATCACAGAAGATGTGTCCAGGCCGTGGTATGACACGGGCGCGGTGATCAACGAGGTGAATTTCCGACCACAAGTTGGAGCCAACACTGCGCGCGAGATGATAAATATCTGTTTCCCTGAAAATGATGCTGAGATTCCGATCATCTGTTTCATTGGCGACAAAGCCGCGATGCAGGCGGGTTTGGCAGAGCTTGCGCGGTTGCGTGCGACATCAGAAAAACCGTTTTTGACTTCGCATAACATGACGGTCGGGCCTGATCTGGCGGAAATCAGGCTGCATGGTTTTAACGGCTTGTTTGAACGAATCTCGTACCTTCTAAAAGAGCCGCGGGCAGATGCTGTGGTGGTCGTGGTGCAGACGGATGAATTGCTCCAGACTGGTCGCCCGTTTCATCACGCATCGCAAGTGACCGTTGTAAACACCAACCTTATTGCGAAGACCGCGTATGGCAAGATGCGAGATTCGTTCTTGGTATCGCGTCTGAAAGATCTGATTTCCAATACTGGAAAATAGGCATTGCAGGATGATGGTGCATGTCGACGCCGGTGCATTTACCGGCGGTTCATCCATGCACGGGTTTTATCGAGGATGCGCTGGCCAGTTGCACTTAGCTCCCCGTGAGCATCGATCACGGACAAGCCTTTTTTGTAGTTATCACGATCTGCTTGGGCGGCCTTTAGCGCGGTCTCGTGATCCGTAACGGAAAGATGTCCGGATGCTGCGAGAGTTTCCATTGCCCAGCACATCCGCGCGGACACATATGTCGCGTGATATATACCGTCCATGGGACGCAAGTCCTGTCGCAAAGGCGATGCAAACAAATCTTCGTTCGGATTCAGCACCAAAGGTTCATCCACGGTCAACCCGAACAACAACGAATGCGATGCTTCGTGGGCCAACACTTCGACAATCTCAAGTGGGGTGTTGTGATGCTTGGGGTTGAGAATGAGTAAGCCCCAGAATTGGTAGTGCGATGCCCCATCGAATTCAACACTGTCCCCATGAGGTGCACCCCCCAAAAGGATTTCGTGTACGATTGCTGTGATTTCACCGTAAAGTTCTGGTAACGCATTTTGCATGAGATCGAACCCTGCCTCAAGCAGTGTGCCGAAATCTTGGGCCAGAGTGTCTGAAATCGGAGCGAGGCGCATTCCATCAGAGATCAATTCAAGGCTGATCTGGTCGGCATCCGGGTGCCCAAAATGGGTTATCGTCCTGTGTGCGTTCCGTGGCGGCGTCGCGTTCATTTTCGATATGAGCGCCTTGGTTGCGTCGATGTCACCGGACGACAAAGAGGTCACCAGTTGGAAATAGTGACGGAAGACGCTTGGGCGAACAAAACGTCCCGCGTTGATGTTGCTTGCGAAGTCACCAAGGCTGTCGCTCAGTTTCCCGTCTGTTGTTTGAACAGCCTCGGCGAGATGATGCAGGCTTGCAGCAAGCTCAGTATGCATCCGCCTGTCGGCGGATGCAGCACGCGCCGTCGACGGTTCAAAGCACTCGTCAACGAAGTCGTGCGAAATGTCAGGCATCGTCTTTATTCAATGTTGTCCGGGATCTTCCCGCCAACCTTGAGGCCGATTGCGGCTTCGTCAGTTGTTTTCAACGAAACGGATGTGTCCGACTTCAAAAGGCGGAAGCCCAAGAGTTTTGAATAATCTACGGATACATGTGTCATTTTGGTCTTCCTGTGCTGGGTTGGTTCGCGGTGGGCGCGAACCTGATCATCGTTGTGCGTCGCCTATTCAAGTACACTTGCAGGCTTTGCGTGAACGCTTGTAGCTTATTGTCGCCAGTTGCGGCCCATCTCTTTCAGCAGCTACGGGGCAACTTTTGATATCCTCAGATGTGCTTTCACACACATAGCCGCGCTACAAGCGTACCGCCCCGGCCAACAAGATGGTGAGGTACGCCGATAGGTATCAGATGTCGTTTTTGCGACGTATAAAACCCGGTGGGGGGGTGGTGCCCTTCACGCCAACCTTGAGGCCGATTGCGGCTTCGTCAGTTGTTTTCAACGAAACGGATGTTTCCGACTTCAAAAGGCGAAAGCCCAAAAGCTTTGCATAATCTACGTTTACAGGTGTCATAGGTTTGATCCTTTTTAGTGCCCATGCGGAGCATTGCGCCTCTGACGGTCTCAAGATGATGCGCTTTGCACAAGCGCGACTCGATTACATATGCTGGTGTAAAAAAAACGTGGCATCAAAGCACCCCCGTTCGTTTCTCTAATTGTGCCTTAGTTTTTAAATGATCGTTAGGGCGCGGGGGTGCGGTCACACCGCTTGTGTCAGTCGTGACCATGCATCAAGCGTGGCGCTGTTTGTTGTCGTGGCCCATCGCTGTGCGACAAGATCCATATCGATTCCGCCAAGCATGTTGGTCAAATTGGTCAGCTCGCCGCGCACAAGAGCCGGGCGGGCCAGGGCTTCGGGCACCCATGCCACGCCAAGTCCGGATTGTGACAATTGCAATGCAGCCGTCGACAACCCGGTTTCTGTCACCACGCTCACGGTGCATGTTCCAGAAATTGCGGGCAGGACGTGTCGGGTGATCGCAGCCCCAAGGAACACATCCGCCGGATAGCCAATGATCCGCAATGTGCCCGCGCGAAAGCGGTTCATTTCGGTATCCGCGTGGTCAGCCCCGCACACCGGGATCAGTGTCTCTGACCCGATCACGGCTTCGGTCAGAAACGCGGACAGTTCGACCATGGGTTCGGCCTTGATCCGGTAGGTCAGTGAAATCGCGACTTGTCTGCGGATCAGCAGGGTTTCGCATTCGTCCCGGTTGGCAGAGCGCAGCCGGATATGGGTTCTATTGGGTTCGGCCACGGAGTTGATGATCTGCGTGCCCATTGACGTGGTGATGGCGTGCTGGCTTGCAATCACCAACTGGCGCAAGCCTGTGCTGTGTTCCTGCCGCATGTTACTTAGCAAGAGACGTTGTTCGGTGGCCAGTTTGCGCAGGTCCGTTTCACGGTCGCGCAGGATCGGCGATGGGCCACTTGGTTTGACGCTGCGGTCAATAAGTTCGATCCCAAGCACGTCCTCCAGAACTTTGATGCGACGGGAAAAGGCAGGTTGTGTTACGTTGCGCAGGCGGGCAGCATCAGCCACGCCGCCACTGTCCAGCAGCGCTACGAGGTCTTCTATCCAGTCTATGCGCATTTTCGCCCTCGTTATGCGTGTTGTGCATAATATCACCGGTTTTTCTATTTGACGAGCTTGGTAATATGCAGAAACGATACCTCGGAAACATTAAAGGACGTCCTGATGCACTTTTCCCGATTCCCCCGCGTACACCTTGCACATTTGCCCACTGCACTGGAGCCGATGGACCGATTGTCCGCTGAGCTGGGTGGGCCACGCATCTGGATCAAGCGGGACGATTGCACCGGCATGTCAACGGGCGGCAACAAGACCCGCAAGCTCGAATTCCTGATGGCTGAGGCTCAGGCGCAAGGAGCTGATCTGGTTATTACCCAGGGCGCGACACAGTCCAATCACGCGCGCCAAACAGCCGCTTGCGCCGCTAAGCTGGGCATTGATTGCCACATCTTGTTGGAAGATCGTACCGGGTCGAATGATCCGAACTACAATCTGAACGGCAACGTGTTTCTGGATTTCCTGCATGGCGCAACGGCGGAAAAACGTCCGGGATCGGGTCTCGACATGAATGCCGAGATGGAAGCCGTGGCCGAGAAGTTCCGAGCTGAAGGCCGTAACGTTTATACCATTCCGGGTGGTGGATCGAATGCAACTGGTGCGCTTGGTTACGCCAATGCCGCGATGGAATTGGTCACACAGGCGAACGCCATGGATCTTAAGATCGACCGTATCGTGCATGCAACTGGCAGTGCGGGGACACAGGCGGGTCTGATTGTGGGTCTCAAGGCGATCAACGCCAATATCCCTTTGTTAGGGATTGGTGTGCGTGCGCCGAAACCCAAGCAAGAAGAGAACGTCTTTAATCTTGCTTTGAAAACTGCTGAAAAACTCGGATGCCCCGGTGTGGTGTCCCGCGAGGATGTGGAAGCGAACACGGACTATGTTGGTGAAGGCTACGGTATTCCAACCAAGGATGGTCTGGCGGCAATCGAAATGTTTGCACGCCTTGAAGGTATTCTGCTTGATCCAGTTTATTCGGGCAAAGGTGCTGCGGGTTTGATCGATCTGGTGCGCAAGGGTGCATTCAAAGGTGATGAAAACATTGTGTTCATCCATACTGGCGGCGGTGTCGCATTGTTCGGGTACACGGCAGCGTTCGACTATGACGCGCCAAGCATGGCCGCCGAGTAACACCTGATGCAGCCGTTTACGGGGAGCTTTACCCAACAAGAGCCGATTGCAGAGGATGCAATCGAGGCTGCTGTTGCGGTTCTGCGATCTGGGCGGCTGCATCGTTACAACACAATTGATGATGAGCTTGGCCCGGTGGCCGAGCTTGAAAAGGCCTATGCCACCTATCAAGGGTCTGCGTTTTGTCTCGCCTGTACCTCGGGCGGGTATGCCATGGCGACTGCGTTGCGGGCATTGGGTGTGGGAACGGGCGATAGCGTTCTGACCAATGGTTTCACGCTCGCGCCGGTTCCGGGCGCGATTGCAGCCGTCGGGGCCGAGGCGGTTCTGGTTGAAATCACGTCAGACCTTGTTCTTGATCTGGCGGACCTTGAGGCAAAGATAAAAGTGACGCAGCCCAAGGCTTTGTTGCTGTCCAACATGCGGGGGCATCTGTGCGACATGGACGCGCTGATGGTGGTTCTGAATCGTCATCATGTACCCCTGATCGAAGACTGCGCGCATACGATGGGTGGATCCTGGAACGGGCGGAAATCCGGCAGCTTTGGGATTGCCGGGTGTTTTTCGACCCAGACCTATAAGCACATGAACAGCGGCGAAGGCGGCTTGCTGACATCAAACGACCCCGAGTTCATGGCGCGGGCGATTATGTTGTCCGGGTCCTACATGCTTTATGATCGTCATGGGGCAGGGCCTGACGCTGACCTGTTCAAGGACATTCGCCTTGATACCCCCAACATGTCGGGGCGCATGGACAACCTTCGGGCGTCGATCCTGTTGCCCCAATTGGCCAATCTTGAGGCGAACATCGACCGCTGGAACGCGCGACACGATCTGGTGGCGGACAGGGTTCGGGGTCTGAATGGTGTCTATGTCCCGCATCGCCCCAAACAGGAACGCTATGTCGGATCGTCTTTTCAGTTCCTGATGCCGGGGGCGAGTGTCGAGACAATGCAGGCGGTTGTGGCAAACGCCAAAGCGTTGGGGGTTGAGCTTAAGTGGTTCGGGGCGGACAGTCCCGTTGGCTTCACCTCGAACCACCAAAGCTGGCGCTACATAAACCCGCAGGATTTGCCTAAAACGGATGCACTTCTTGCCGGTCTGCTGGATATGCGCATCCCTTTGACGTTCAGCCTTGAGGATTGCGCGCAAGTGGCGGACATCGTTGTGCATGTGGTGGCGCGCGCCCTGCAAAAAGGAGACGCCTAATGCGGAAAATCGGTGTTCTCGGTGGTATGGGCCCAGAGGCGACGATCTATTTCATGCAACAGGTGGTTGCTGCCGTTGAGGCGCACGACGATTCTGATCACATTCCGCTGCTGGTTGACAACAACACCCAAGTGCCGTCCCGCATCAAGGCGATCCTGGAAGGCGGAAACGACGACCCCGGCCCGGTTTTGTCGCAAATGGCCTGTGGATTGGTCACGGCAGGGGCCGAGGCGCTGGTGATGCCGTGCAATACCGCGCATTATTATGCAGATCAGATTGCCACTGCGACGGACAAGCCATTTCTGAACATGGTTGATTTGTCCTGTACAGAAGCTGCGCGCGTCACGCCCGGTGGCAAGGTTGGGTTGCTGGGCTCGCCGGCGTTACAACAGGTTAAGGTCTTTGAGCAGGCGTTGGAACATACGGGCCTGACCCCAATTTATGCCGCAGAGCAGGGCAGGGCATTGGCCACGATTCGGTCGATCAAGGCGCAAGGGCCGTCCGAATTCGCGGCACACACACTTTCGGACATCTGCGCACAGATGGCACATGATGGCGCAGACGTGATTTGTGTCTGTTGCACCGAGTTTTCGCTTTTGACTTCGGATATCAACGCTAAACTGCCGATGTTTGACACGTTGCAGGTGCTTGTGAGCGCCGCAGTTGAGTATTCGCGTTCGGGTGTGTCCTCATCCGACGGGAAACACGGGGGGACGGAGCAAAGACGCGCAATTTCCCCCTGAAAAAATCAATCAACAGGGAAAGGACGATTAAATGAAGATGACTAAAACCAAAGCATTGACGACCTCTGCCATCGTGGCACTTGGGGCAGCCGGATCTGCACAGGCGGCGGATATTGTGATCGGTGTACCAAACTGGGCGTCGGTGAACGCAACAGCGCATATTCTGGAAGTGGTGATCGAAGACAATCTTGGTCTGGATGTCGAGCTTCAGAACGGCACCAACCCGATCGTGTTCGAAGCGATGGACAGCGGGTCCATGCATGTTCACCCCGAAGTCTGGATGCCGAACCAGCAAAACCTTCACGACACCTATGTTAAAGAACGTGCTTCAGTCGTGATGAACACCAACCCGGTGCAGGCCGAGCAGGGCATGTGTGTGCCCGCAGCGATTGCCGAAGAATACGATATCAAGCACATTGATGATCTGAGTGACCCGGACAAAATTGCCATTTTTGATACTGACGGAAATGGCACTCCCGAGGTCTGGGTTGGTGCCCCCGGTTGGGCATCGACCGTGGTCGAAAAGATCCGCGCGAAATCCTATGGCTATGATCAGCTGTTCGAGCTTACTGAATATGAAGAAACCATTGCCTATGCCAACCTTGCCAATGCGGCAACGGCTGGCGAACCTTGGCTCGGTTTCTGCTACAGCCCGCATTATATCTTTGTGACGCAGGACCTCTTTGTATTGGAAGAGCCCGCGCATGACCCGGCAACCTGGAACATCGTTCAGCCGACCGATGACCCGGATTGGCTTGAGAAGTCCTCTGCTTCAACCGCATGGAACGGGGCGACCCTGCACCTGCACTATGCCAAGGAACTGGATGAGGCCTTCCCGGAAGTTGCGGCGCTGTTCCAGAACTATCAGATGAGCGGTGACGACCTGAGCGCCATGGGCAAGGCCCTTGCCGTTGATGGTGTTGAAGCAGCAGACTTTGCCCGGCAATGGGTGGCTGAAAATGAAGACACTGTCATCAATTGGCTGACCAACTAAGCCTCTGACATCAGGGCCGCCGCCTATCTGGTGCGGCCCTGATCCCATGTGTCCCGCGACTCGTGCGCGGGACATGCATACCCACCGGGAGAGGCAGATGAACGACCCTGTCGTAAAGCTTGAAAACGTTTGGAAGATTTTCGGCGAACGCAGCGACGAAGCCATGAAGGCCGTGCTGAACGAAGGGCTGACCAAGCCCGAGGTGCTAGAGAAATATAAATGTGTGGTCGGCGTTCAGGACGCCAGTTTCGAAGTCTCGCGTGGTGAGATTTTCTGCATCATGGGGTTGTCAGGGTCGGGCAAGTCGACGCTGGTGCGCCATGTGAACCGTCTGATCGAACCCACGGCAGGCCGGATCGAGATTCTGGGCCAAAACGTGTCGTCCCTGTCACCCACTGAACTGCGCCGCGTCCGCGCGCAACAGATTGGCATGGTGTTTCAGCACATGGCCCTTCTCCCGCATCGGTCGGTGCGGGACAACGTTGCCTATCCGCTGGAAATCCGAAAAGTGCCGAAATCCAAACGCTGGGCGATCTCAGACCACACGCTTGGCTTGGTGGATCTGACCGGCTATGAAGACCGCCTGCCGCGTGAGTTGTCCGGTGGCATGCAGCAACGCGTGGGCATTGCCCGCGCGTTGGCCTCTGATCCCGAGATCCTGCTGATGGACGAACCGTTCTCGGCTTTGGACCCTTTGATCCGGCTGCAGTTGCAGGACCAGTTCAAAGCGCTTGTGGCGCAGCTTAAGAAAACGACATTGTTCATCACCCATGATCTGGATGAAGCAATCCGCATCGGCCATCGCATCGCGATCATGAAAGATGGTGTCATCGTACAGATAGGCACGCCTGAAGACATCGTGATGAACCCCGCAGACGATTATGTTCGTGAATTCGTACAGGGCATTTCCAAGCTCAAGCTGGTGAAAGCCCATTCAATTCTTGAGCCACTGGAAAGTTTTTCCGGTTCTCTGGATGCCGCACCGCGCGCTGACGAAGGGGCGGATTTGGATCAGTTGATTGATCTTGCTGTTACAACGGATCTTCCGGTGGTCATCACCAGCGGTGGGACGGATGTTGGCATCGTGACCAAACCGCGACTTTTGCGCGGGATTCAAGGGGGCAAAGATGAGTGATGCAACCAAAGATGTCAGGGTCACTGCCGCCTCGGATATCGAGGTGGATCGTGACGCGTTGGATCAGTCGATCAAGGATTTTGCCGGACCAAACGGGTCATACTATGTCGGCGCCTTTCATACGATCCACGACACCACTGGGTTCATTCCCAAGACATTCAACGTGGCAGCAGCGCTTCTTGGCCCCTTATGGGCGGCACCGCGTGCGATCTGGGGAATGTTTTGGACCTTCCTGATCCTCGAAATCATTGCGTGGGTGCAGATCGGGCGCGGCCTGTGGGGCAACCTGGGCTCTGACTTTATTGCCCGCGCGGATCAACAGCGCGAGCGGATGCAGGAACGTTTGGATCAGGCCGCTGCGGCTGCAGAAGATGAAACCCGCCAAAGGTTCGAGACCTTGGCCGACAATATGCAACGCGCCATTGATCAGAATTTTGAACGGGCGGAAGCAGCGCAAGCCGAAGGGCTGACTATCCTGTTGTTTGGTTTGGGTCTGCTTGTCTTTTTGAAGCTGGTGCAGGGCGTGTACGCCAATATCGCCTATGAAAAGCAGTATTCGCGCTGGCGGATTGATCCAACTGGAACCGAAAGTGGACGATCCACAGCGAACCTCGTTCTTGGGCTTGTTCTGACCGCGTCAATCGCGCCGCTGATTATCTACAAATTCACCGCGAGCAACACGTTGGCAATGCTTAGCGAATTTCCTGAACGCGAAGTATCGGCGATGGTTCTGGGCGACGACGGCGGCACGCTGTTCGGTGCACTTGCGTCCTGGATGGAGGCACGCATCGACGCGGCCGCCACCGCTGGGGGCGACGTGTTCGACGGGATCGTTCTGGGTGTGCGGACGGTTCTGGACGGGCTGACGCTGGCACTGAACGGGTCGCCTTGGCCGGTCGTGATGTTTGTGATTGCTGTTACGGCATATCGCGCCGCAGGCCCGCGCGTTGCCATATTTACCGTGGGGGCGATGGCCTATACCGCGCTTCTTGGGTATTGGGCCCTGGCGATGGAAACCGTCGCCCTAGTGGGCGCGGCGGTGCTTTTGTGCGTGTCGATTGGCATTCCCCTGGGGATTTGGTTCGGAAAATCAACACGGGCCTACCGTATGGCGGAACCCGTGCTTGACCTGATGCAGACGCTGCCTGCCTTTGTGTATCTTATCCCGATCATCGCGTTCTTTGGCACGGGCAACCCGCCGGGCATTCTGGCGACGATCATCTTCGGGATGCCGCCCGTCATTCGCCTTACGGCCTTGGGGATGCGGGGTGTGCCCGAAAGCATCAAGGAAGCGGCTGTCGCATTTGGCGCGTCAAAGTGGCAATTGCTCAAGGATGTTGAGATCCCGCTCGCTCTGCCGTCGATCATGGCCGGGGTGAACCAGACGATTCTGATGTGTCTGTCGATGGTGGTGATCATCTCGCTCATCGGTGGGGGCGGTTTGGGACAAGAGATTCTTGAAGCGCTGCAATTCGCTGCGAAGGGTCCGGGCCTTCTGGGTGGTTTTGCTATCCTGTTCCTTGCGATGGTCATGGACCGGATCGTGCAGGGCGCATTCAAGCGGGCGGATCAGAAGTAAGGGGACAGCCACAGATTTTTCTTGTGATATATCAGATATCAGATAACGTTCTTGCATGAATGTGTCCCCGCCGCATACGTCTGATACGCAAAATGGAACGTCGCGCAGGAAGCTGTCCGAGCTGGCGCGTGACTGGATTCGTGATCGTATTGTCACGGATGAATTTGCTTTTGGCCGCACCTTGAGGGAATCCGATTTGTCGGTTTTGCTCAACATGAGCAAAAGCCCGATCCGCGAGGCCCTTTTGGAGTTGGCGCAGGAGGGGCTTGTTGTCATGTCTCCAAATCGCTCGGCTCGTGTGATCACTCTGGACACCGGGGATGTGACAGAACTGGGCTACTTGCGTGATGTCCTTGAAACTCAAGCCGTGAGGCTGGCCGTTGCCCGCGATCAAGCTGGTCTTGCAAACGCACTGGAGAGCATCACGACTTTGGGTGCACAGGCCCTTGAGGAAAACGACGTTGCCGCGTTTGCGCGCGCCGATAACGACTTTCACATGGAGCTGTTCCGGCGAAGTGGAAATCGGTATCTTGAAAAGTCGTTTGTAACAATTGCCTCGCGGATTCAGGCCATTCGATCGCGCCTGACCGGAGATCGAAAACGGATCAGCCGTTCGCACGCAACACATTTGGCAATCCTACAAGCCATTCGAGAAAACAACGGGGACCGTGCCGCTGACTTGCTCGGTGAGCATATTCGCAGCAACGTCAGGGATTTCGCCGAGCTTCAAATAGACGAGCCGATGCCAGGAGCCCAGCGTCGTGTCCGTGTCGAGGAAATGGAGCGTTTCGCGCGGACATCGCTTGGTGCCGTCTCCGCAGATCAAGACAGCACCGATGCCATCATCCGTGCGCTTAGTCATGCGTCCTTGCACGGTGTTGATAGTCATGGCTATCGGCTGTTGCCGCATTACCTGAGTGTTCTGACCCACGGTCGGGTGTGTCCTAATCCCAGTCTGAACATAGAGCATAAAACCGATGCCGTAGCGGTTTTGGATGCTGGTGACGGGCACGGGGCACGCGCGACCTATGCCGCTGTGGAAGTTGCCGTTTCAATGGCTGCGAAAGCAGGGGTCGGCGCGGTGGCGATCCGCAATTCATCGCATTTTGGGGCCGCAGGGGCTTATGCGCTGGCTATTGCCGAAGCCGGGATGATTGGGCTTTGTGTGTGTAACTCGGACCCGTTTGTTCGTTTGCATGGCGGGTCGGAAAAATTCCACGGCACCAACCCAATCGCCTTTGCAGCCAGTGCCGGTGAGGATGAGCCGCCTTGGCTTTTTGATATGGCGACAAGCGCTATTCCGTTCAACAAGGTGCAGCTTGCGCAATCACTCGGTCTCACGCTGCCCGCTGGCACAGCGTCGGACAGCAACGGAATTGACACTGTTGCGCCTGCTCTTGTTGCAATGCTCGCCCCTTTGGGTGGTGCGTTTGGGTATAAAGGGGCAGGGCTTGCAGGTATATCCGAGATACTGTCATCGGCGCTGTCAGACTCGCCCTTGAGCCGCGAAATTCCGTCGATGATCTCGGACGATATGACGACCCCGCGCGGCATGGGAGCCTTTGTTCTTGCGGTGAACCCCGAGCTATTTGTTGGACGCGCCACTTTCGAGGCGGTGATCCGTCGTTATCGTGACGGAATTCGACACTCTGCCACAGCGCCACTGGAAACGATCATGGCGGCTGGTGATCGTGAATGGGCCGAGGCCGAGCGCCGCCGGACAGGCGGAATCGTTCTGGACCAAGCAACCGTGGCGGCATTGAACGCTTTTGCTGACCACCAAGAAATCCCACTGCTAGCTTGTGAGGAGCACGCGCATTGAGCGGTGATGGATGAAGACCATAAATGGGAGGACTTCAAGATGAATATCAAGAATACCACACTCAAGATTGCACTGACCGCGACGACGGCACTGGGTCTTGCGCTGCCCGCAGCAGCACAGGATGCCGAACGCGTTTTGAAATGGGCGCATGTTTATGAAGCTGGCGAAGCGTATCACACCTGCGCCGTGACAGCAGGTGAACAGCTTGCTGCGGCAACCGAAAACCGGCTTGGCATTGAGGTTTTTCCAGCGTCATCCTTAGGCAAGGAAGTCGACATCAACGAAGGGCTTGGCCTTGGCACGGTTGACATTATCTGGACCGGACAATTGTTCGCGGGCCGGTCCTACGGACCCATCGCCATTGGCGGCGCCCCGTTTATGTTCCGGGATTACGACCATTGGGCCGCGTACCGCGGCAGTGATCTGTTTGCAGAAATGCTTGACGGGTACAACAATGCGAGCGGTAATCACGCGGTTACATTGGCCTATTATGGGGCCCGGCACACCACGTCGAACAAACCAATCCTTACTCCGGCCGACATGAAAGACATGAAGTTGCGCGTGCCGAATGCGCCTTTGTACATGATGTTCCCACGCGCTGTTGACGCAAACCCGACACCCATTGCCTTTGCCGAAGTCTATCTTGCGTTGCAGCAGGGCACAGTTGATGGGCAGGAAAACCCGCTTCCCACAATTCAGGCCAAAAAGTTCTACGAAGTGCAGTCCGACATCAACCTGACCGGGCACATCGTGGACTCGCTTTTGGCAATTGTTGGTGGTCCGACTTGGGGCAGCCTGGATGCGGCTGACCAAGAAGCCCTGACCGGCGTGATCCAAGAAACAGCCGAATGTGTCACCGGGCAAATCCGTACTTCTGAAGCAGAGCTGGCAGACTGGTTCCGCGAACAGGGCGTCAATGTCAACGAAGTCGACATCACACCTTTCCGCGATGCGGTGATGACGATGCACAACGGTGACATGGCGACATGGGATCAAGAAACATACGATCGCCTGCAAGCGATTGGCGCTGACGGCTGATTTGCGGCCAAGGCCATGACAACAGAGGCCGCACCACAGCGTGCGGCCCCTTTCTTGCTCTAGCACGCGCTTGCATGAGGTTTCGCCAATGTCGCAGATCCAGAACGAACTCCAAGTGACCAAGATCGAGGCGGAAGACAACGACGACCAGATCGATTTGTCGGATATCTCGGCGGTGGATTATCCGCTTCTCTGTATTTTCTGGGTGTTGGCGTTTGTCGTCTTTCTACAATTCTTCACGCGCTACGTGCTCAACAATTCGCTGGGCTGGACCGAAGAAATCGCGCGCTTTTTGTTGATTGCTGTGTGCTTCACAGGCTCGGTCATGGCAGCGCGCAAAAACTCCCACATCGCGGTTGAATTCTTGTACCGCTACGTACCGCGCCCTCTCAGGCGGGTTTCCCAATTTGTCATAGATGTCATCATGATCGCGTTCTACGCAGGCATGACCTTTCTGACAGTACAGCTGGCCGGGCGCACGACGCAGTTGATGGTGTCCATCGAGGTGCCGAAATCTGCTGTATATTACTATGTTGCCATCTGTTTTGCCGGCATGACGCTTTTCGCCTTGTTGAACACCGTGAAGCACATCCGCCAAGGCACCAGCCGTTTGATCGATCCAGACGATCACGGCGACCTCAAAGGGGCGGACTGATTCAATGACATTCACGGTTTTGTTTCTCATCATGGGCGTGCTGCTGATTTGTGGCGTTCCAGTGGCCATTGCCCTCGCAGGGGGGTCTGCGCTTTTCATCCTCACGGGCGATGTTCCGCCGCTCATCGTGGCGCACCGGGTCATCAACGGTGTCGACAGCTTCCCACTCTTGGCCGTTCCCTTTTTCATCCTTGCCGGCAACCTGATGAACAGCGCAGGCATCACCGAGCGCATCTTCAGCTTTGCACTGGCGTTGGTCGGCTGGATGCGCGGCGGGCTTGGGCATGTGAATGTCGGCGCGTCGGTCATCTTTGCCGGTATGTCCGGTGCCGCCGTTGCTGACGCGGGCGGTCTGGGCTCTATCGAGATCAAGGCGATGCGTGACGCGGGCTACGATCCTGGTTTTGCAGTCGGCATAACGGCAGCCTCATCGACCATTGGGCCGATCATTCCACCATCGCTTCCCATGGTGATCTACGGTGTCGTGTCGGGTGCGTCCATTGGGCAGCTCTTTGCCGCAGGCTTTATTCCCGGCATGATCATGGCGGCGTCACTGATGCTGATGGTCGCCTACTATGCGCGGGTGCGGAATTTCAAACGCGATCAACCCTTTGCGCTCAAGCTTTTGCGCGTGACCTTCTCGCGGGCTTTCTTGTCGCTGCTGACGCCCGTCATCATCGTGGGCGGTATCTTGTCGGGGGCCTTTACGCCAACCGAAGCAGCCATCGCGGCGTGTGCCTATGCGCTGTTCCTTGGTCTGGTTGTCTACCGTACTCTGACGCTCAAGCGGTTCCTGAGGGTGAGCTTTGACACGATCGAAACAACCGCCGTGGTGCTGTTCGTTGTCGCGGCAGCGTCGATCTTTGCGTGGATCTTGACCTCCAACCGCGTACCAGAGGCAGCGGCGGGCGTTCTCTTGGCGTTGTCTGATCGCCCTTGGGTGATCTTGTTGCTGATCAACCTGATCTTGTTGATTGTCGGCTGTTTCATGGAAACCGTGGCGGCGATCACCATTCTGGTGCCTGTTCTGTTGCCTGTTGCGGTCGAGTTGGGAATTGATCCGGTGCATTTCGGTGTCATCATGGTGCTGAACCTGATGCTGGGGCTGCTAACGCCACCAGTGGGCATGGTGCTTTATGTGTTGAGCCGGGTATCGGGCGTGCCGTTCGAGCAGTGCGTTGTGTCGACAGCGCCTTTCCTGATCCCGCTCGTTGCTTGCTTGCTGTTGATGACCTTTGTGCCGGGTCTGGCCATGTGGTTGCCCACCCTGCTTTATAGATGACAGGGCAGGGCACCCAACAGTTCGGAGGGGACAGGCGGTCAGGTCAACATCTGCGTATCGCCGCAGACAGAGATCGCCTGTCCCGAAACCGCAGCCCCAATCGGGCTGGCAAGATACAGAACCTGATTGGCAATATCTTCGGGTTGGACATAGCGCCCGGTGGACGTGTATCGCAGCGCATCCGCTTCGACCTCTTCAAAGGATCTGCCCTGACGGTCTGCCTTGGCTTGCAAAACGCGTTTCTGACGGTCGCCAGCCACAACGCCGGGCAGAACCGCGTTCACACGCACACCCTGTGGACCCATTTCGACCGCGAGCGATTTGGTCAGCCCGATAACACCCCATTTCGCCGCGGCGTATGGGGTGCGCAGACCAAAGCCCAAGCGACCCGCCAGCGACGACAGGTTGATGATGGCCCCATTGTCGCTTTGACGTATCGCGCCCGCCGCGTGGCGCACGGTGTGAAACTGCGATGTCAGACAAATCCTCAGGCAATCTTCCCAGCCTTCGGGGTCAATCTCGTCAACGGCACCTGTGGGCCCGGCGATACCTGCGTTGTTCACTAGCGTGTCCAGTCCGCCCATCTTGGCGATAGCGCCGTTGATGAAGCCTTCAATATCGGTTGGGTTTCCCATATCTGCTTGCACGCCAGTGATGCCCGCAGGCAAACTGCGCAAAGCATCCGCATCAATATCACACACATGCACCACAGCGCCTTGTGCTGCGAACGCTTCTGCAATGACGCGTCCTATGCCAGCGCCTGCGCCGGTCACAATAACGCGCGCGCCATTCAATCCCAGGTCCATATCGTTCTCTTTCTTTCTGCGATGTCCCAGCCACGTTAGAGGCCGGGTGCGGGAACCAAAACCAATAAGGTGACGCAATGAAAAAATCCCCAAAAGTGATCCTAACCTGCGCCATAACGGGTGCCATTCATACGCCGTCTATGGCGGATGTCCTGCCGGTCACTGCGGACGAGATTGCGGCTTCTGCCATTGAGGCAGCGCAGGCGGGGGCTTCAATTTTGCATCTGCACGCGCGTGACGACGTGGATGGCCGCCCATTGCAAACACCCGAAGCATTTGCGCCGATTCTAAAGGCGATCCGCGCGCAAACCGATTGTGTGATCAATATCACCACCGGCGGCGCCCCCACCATGAGTGTCGAAGAGCGGTTGCGCCCTGCTGCCAAGCACCAGCCCGAGCTTGCGTCGCTCAACATGGGGTCGATGAACTTTGGTCTTTTTCCAATGTTGGACCGTTACCCAAAGCTCGCCCATGATTGGGAGAGGGACTACCTGTCGAACCGTGATATTATCTTCAACAACACTTTTGGTCAGATTGAGACGATTATCACCACTCTGTCGGCACATGGCACACGGTTTGAATTTGAATGCTACGACACGGCTCATCTTTATAACCTTCGGCATTTTCTGGATCGCGGATTGGTAAAGCCGCCGCTTTTCATCCAGACCGTGTTCGGGCTCATGGGGGGGATCGGGGCGCATCCCGATGACGTTTCTCATATGAAGCGGACGGCAGACCGATTGTTCGGCAGGGATTGGCAGTGGTCAGTGTTGGGTGCAGGACGCCACCAGATGAACCTTGCGGCGCTTGCCGCTGCGCAGGGCGGGCATGTGCGGGTCGGATTAGAGGATTCTCTTTGGGCCGGACCGGGCGTTCCAGCCACGTCAAATGCGCAGCAGGTCACGATGGCACGAACTCTAGTAGAAACCTTGGGCCGGCAGGTCGCCACGCCGGATGAAGCCCGCGCGATACTCGCCCTGAAGGGCGCTGAAAACGTTGCCTTTTGACGCGATGCCGGGCCAAACGAAGCCCCACCCAGATCCGCTGTGCTGTTTTGTTGGTCTGGGCCCAAAAAGTCCTGTGTCATGCACAAACCTGTTTACCTTCACTCCAACGGTGACCATTTTGGGCTGATGACTTCGGATGTGACCAAGCCTTTTTTGCTGCGCGTGCGCGATGCTTTGCCGGACCTCCATCCGAGTGAGCAAAAGCTCGCAGACCTTGTTCTCGATTTTCCGGGCGAGATGGCTGGATACACGGCAACCGAAATCGCGGAGCTGGCCAATGTATCGAATGCGACAGTGTCGCGCTTTGTCAGGCGGATTGGATACAGCTCTTTTGACGAGGCGCGCCGCGCTGTCAGGGATGAACAGCGCGCAGGAACGGCGCTGTTGCGGTTCGCCTCAGAAACGCCGCATCAGGGTGGTGGGGTCGCATCGCATTTCGAGACCTCGCAGCAAAATCTTGATCTGACCTATGGGGGCCTTGATGACGCTGTTATTGACAGCCTTTCCAAAGCGATGATCGCAGCACCGCGCGTGTGGTTTATAGGGTTTCGGGCTGGTCAGGCGTTTGCGCAATACCTTGGCTGGCAAACGTCGCAGGTTCTTAACAATGTGACGATCTTGCCAAGGGCCGGCGAAACGCTGGCTGAAAGCATGGCTTCATTGTCAAAGGCTGACATTGTGATTTTGGTCGCTTTACGCCGCAAACCGAAATTGGTGGCCGCCGTGGCAGACGCCGCGCGTCATGTCGGTGCCGCTTTTGCGGTGATCGAAGACCGCCCCGGCCCCGAGGCAGTGGACGCGCGTTGGCAATTGTCCTGTGTCACTTCGGCAAATGGGCCGCTGATGAACCATGTCGGCACAATGGCTGTCTGCAATCTGGTTGCGGCCCGCACGATCGAGCTTTCTGGACCCGCAGGACGCAGCCGAATGGCAGCGATTGAAGACGGTCACAGGCGGTTCGACGAGCTTTAACCGCGGGCAGTGCTGTTCGGATTCTGATCAATTTACGCAAGCTGGTTTCAAAACCCGCCCTAAAAACGGGCAGGTTGGGAAAAGGCTGTGAAACCGTGTGAAAAAATGTTTTCATGATTTTAAGTTTAAGAAATTATTTTCACACAGGTCTCTGATTCTTATCCGTCCCCTTATCAATGCAAAGGAATGACACATGACTTTTTCTCGCCTGACCTTGATCACCGCAGCAAGTGCTGCACTTTTTCCCGTTGTCGCGTCCGCGCAATCCGTAATGCAGATCAACTCCTCGCTGCCTGAAGGGTCTTTCGCCCACGTTTTCTTGCAGGAATACGAAACCCGTCTAGAAGCCGCCGCCCCCGGCGAGATCGACGTACAGATTTTCATGTCCAATACGCTTGGCAAAGAAGAAGACGTTCTTCAGGGCCTCGGTTTTGGCACTCATCAAGCCTCTCTTTCGGCGTCAGCGGTTTCTCAGATCAACACACGCACGTCGATCTTTGACTTGCCCTACCTTTTCGAAGACCGCGCAGCCGTGCAGACCTTCATCAACAGCCCCGCGGGTGAAATGATGGCGGAAGGCTTCGAAGGCAGCGGTATGGTTTTGGCGGCGATGTGGGACAACGGGTTCCGCCAGATTACAAATAACGTGCGCCCTATCGTGACACCAGCTGACCTTGACGGCCTCAAGATCCGCACCCCTACCAACCGGCAACGGGTTGAGATGTTCAACACTCTGGGGGCCAACGCCACGCCGTTGTCGTTTGGCGAGGTCTATTCCGCATTGGATCAGGGCACCATTGATGGGCAGGAAAACCCGGCAAACGTGGTCGACACTGCCAAGCTCTTTGAAGTGCAGGGCTATATGTCCTTGTCCAACCATGTGTACCTGCCGACCTTCCTAATGATCGGAGAGCCTTTCCTTGCGTCGCTTGACGACGACTTGCGCGCAACAGTCCTGTCCGTTGCTCTAGAGGTTGCGCCTTGGTCGTTTGAATGGGGCGAGACAACAGACACAGAAACCATCGCAGCCCTGGCAGACAAGATCGCGATCAACGAGATTGATTTCGCTGCATTCCAAGCGGCGGCAGCTCCACTCTATGAAAGCCCGACTTTTGTGGACGTGATCGGTGCAGACATGATCGCCGCTACCAAAACAGCGCTTGGGATCGAGTGACCCGTAATCAGGAGACCGTGCATGACTCGCATTGAACCCATCGTGCTGACGATAGACCGTTGGCTGAGCGCCCTGCTTGACGCTTTGGTTATCGGTCTTGCCGGTCTCCTGCTTTTGCTTCTGAACTGGGCAGTCTTTGCCCGCTTCGTCCTGAATGACAGCGTCTCATGGGGCGAAGAACTGCCCGCGCATCTTCTGGCGATGCTGACCTTTATCGGGGCGGCTTACCTTACGCGGACCAACGAACATCTTGGATTTGATGCGGTTCTGAGGATCATGCCGCCGGGGATGATGCGTGTGGTCACCGCGCTCAACTTGGTCCTGATGGGCGTGTTTGGGGCCATGCTGGCCTATTACGGTGGTATCGCTGCCGCCAGTTTTGGCGCGCGGTCCCTGATTTCTGTCGATGCCCCAATGGCACTGTTTCGCGGAGCCATGCCGTTTGGTGGCGCGCTCATTACGCTGTTCTGCATGGTGCGGTTTGTTGGCATCGTGACAGGTCGTATCGATCCCTTGGACCTTTTACCTGAAAGCGACGCCTGATGTTTCTTGATCCCGGATGGATGATACTGGTCCTGTTGATTGTTCTGCTCATTGCAGGGCTTCCAATCGCTTTTGTTCTTGGCGTCACGGCGGCGACAATGATCGTTCTTGATCCCGCCGTCGTGCCGCAGATCATTGGGTTGATCCCCTTTGGCGGGTCGAACAACTACCTTTTGGTGGCCGCTTTATTGTTCATGATCGCGGGGGAAATCATGAACCAAGGCAAGATCGCGGAAAAGCTCATTGCCTTTGCGTCGTCACTGGTGGGGCATATCCGGGGCGGATTGGCTCATGTCAACATTCTGACATCACTCTTCTTTTCCGAAATCTCTGGCACTGCGACTTCGGACGCTGCGGCCATCGGCTCTGTCATGATCCCGCAGATGAAAAAGCGGGGCTATCCGGTCGCGTTTGCCGCAGCGGTCACGTCTACGTCTGCAACGATGGCGATTATCGTCCCACCCAGTTTGAACCTGATCCTTTATGCCTATGTGGCAAACGCTTCGATTGCAGAGCTGTTTGCGGCAGGAATCGTGCCGGGCTTCTTGGTCTGCGGGCTTTTGATGGGAACTGCCTATGTGATTTCGGTCAAGCGTGGCTACCCGACCGAGGGCGAATTTTCACTCGCGCGGGTGTTTGAGACCGGCAAGGACGCGGCCATCCCGTTGACGCTCCCGATCCTTGTGTTGGCAGGTATTCTGGGTGGTATCTTTACCGCCACCGAAGCAGGGGCCATCGCCGCGTTCTGGTCGATCGTGCTTGCGATGGGGGTCTACCGAACAGTGCGCCTTGGGACGCTGGTGGACACATTGCGCATCGCCGGCAAGCGCTCTGCCATGCTGATGTTCATCGTGGCGACGTCAACTTTGCTGGGCTGGTATCTGACGAACCAGCGCATTCCGCAGGACATCGCCCAAGGTATTCTTGGAATTTCCGATAATTACTGGGTGGTCCTTGCGGTCATCAACATCTTCTTTCTGCTGGCGGGTACAATCATTCATGGGACGCCGGCGATTTTGATGCTCGTCCCGATCTTCCTGCCTTTGGCGGATCAGCTTGGAATTGACCGCGTGCATTTTGGTCTGATCCTGACGATCAACCTTGGCATCGGACAACAAACGCCTCCGGTTGCCTCTGTCGTGTTGATCACCTGCGCGATTGCGAAAATCTCTATCGCAAAGATCATTCCGTCGATGATGATGTTTATTGCTGCGATGCTGGTCGCGTTGGTCTTGATCAACCTGTTTCCGGCGCTGTCGCTCTGGCTGCCATCGGTCATCCTCTGATGCGGTTGTTGGTCATCAATCCAAACACGTCCATCGGCGTGACCGCCCGGATCAAAGAGGCTGCCGATTCCGCGGCCCTGCCAGGAGACCGTTTCACAACGGTTTGCCCGGCCTTCGGTCCCGAACTTATCGTCTCTCAAGAAGACGCCGAACAGGCGGCCAGAGCCGTGGTAGAAACGGTCAAGGCCTATAAGGCCCCATGTGATGGGATCATCCTTGCGTCTTTTGGCAATACCGGGGCCGAGGCCGTGCGAGCATTGCGCCCGGACATTCCCGTGATCGGCATTGCAACTGCGGCGTTTTCCATTGTGGGCGCGCTTGGTGGGCCGTTTGGTATCGTGACCTTTGGCCGGAGCCTCGTTCCCGGACTGACCGAAAAGGCCGTGGAAGCCGGGCTTGGGGCACGGCTCATTGCGACTGAAGCGGTTGAGACGCGCGATTTCGGCGATCCCGGCACTGTGCAAAAGCGGTACGCCAGCGAGATTGGGCAATTATGTGCGCAGATGCACCAGCGCGGTGCCACCTGTGTTGTTATGGGGGGCGGTCCGTTGGCCGGACTTGCCGCAACGCTGGCACCCACCTGTCCCGTGCCGCTGATCGACGGCACGCAAGGCGCGATCAACATCATGCGCACGGTTGCCGTTCATCGAAGTGCAGAGGTGACAGTCTGACAGGACGCAGCGTCTGATGTTGTACTCAACTGAAGCAGGGCAGAGGGGTGTCGCGTTGAGTTCCCCCCCGAAATTGGCACCAAGCCGCATCTTGGTATGGTCATGCCCGGTCATCGGGGCGTATGTGCCATCAGGTCCAGCCAGCCGGCGCGCGCATCAGTCGGTGTTGCGCAGAAGTTCGGTCAAGCCTGTTTCAAGGCCGTCAAACGCGGCACCCAGGCGGCGTTCAATCTCTTGCTGATACGCCATGGCCCGGGGAAGCAATTGCGCCATCATGTGGTAACCCTCTTCGGTGAGCACGAGTTTGACCAAACGCCGGTCAGACAGATGCGGTGTCTTGGCGATGAGCCCTTTTTCGACAAGCCGTTTCGCCGTGCGGCTGACCTCGTATTTCTCAAGCTGAACGCGGCTTTCAATATCCCGGACCGAGGTTGCTTCACCTTCCTGCACCAGATGAACCAGCACGCGCCATTCCGGGATCGAGATGCCAAATCGGTCGCGGTATTGGCGCGACAGTTCTTCGCTGGTGCGCTTGGCCGCAACAGCCAGACGGTAGGGCGTAAAGCTGTCCAGATCGAAATCGGGCAGGGGTGGGGTATGGTCTGATTTGAGCTGGGTCATGCGGCGCAGTGTCGTCGTCCTGATCCTGCTTTGACAAGGACAATCTGGGGATTGACCTTTGCAGTGGGCATGGGGTCATCTTGGCCGACACGTCAGATGCACCGCATGTCGGAGATGCCCCAACATTCTTAGCGCTGTGCGGACCGGAAACCCAAAGGCAGGATGCTATGATAGACCTATACACATGGACCACTCCGAACGGCCGCAAGGTGTCGATCCTGCTGGAAGAGTTGGAAGTGCCGTACAGCGTTCATTCCATTGACATCGGCAAGGATGAGCAATTCGCTCCAGAGTTCCTCAAGATCTCGCCCAACAACAAAATTCCTGCGATTGTCGATCAAGAGACGAGTTTGTCGCTGATGGAGAGCGGGGCGATCCTGCTTTATCTCGCGCAGAAGCATGGTCGGTTCCTAGCCGAAGGCAATGCATATTGGCAGATGATGGAATGGCTCATGTGGCAGATGGGCGGCTTTGGCCCAATGCTGGGCCAGGCGCATCATTTCCTGAAGTTCAACAAGGGCACGTCGGATTATGCGGAGGCGCGTTATGGCCAAGAGGCGCAGCGTCTTTATTCTGTGCTCAACACCCAGTTGGCAGGAAAGGATTTCGTTGTCGGTGAATACACCGTCGCCGACATGGCGATTTTCCCTTGGGTTGCGCGGTTCGAATGGCAGCAGATAGATTTGAACGATTTTCCCAATGTTAGAGACTGGTATCTGCGTCTGGCAGAGCGTCCGGCGGTGCAGAGGGGCTATCAGGTTCCGAAATTCGTGACAGATATTCCGATGCCCTGATCTGGGCATCGGAGGTTTCAACTGCTCAGGCTGCGCGTGACAGTGTGGCCAGCGCGGCCTCGATCAGTTCTGCATGCAGCGCTTTTATGACAGGCTCCATCGACGCGCGGTCCATAACGAATTGCACATCGACATTGCGCGGTCCTTGGCTTGCCCCGATCGCTTCGCATCCGGCGGCAGCAATGGCTTGAAGCCCGCGTGTCAGAACAGATAGCCCGTTCAGATCACGTCCGATCACCGACACCATCGCCAACCGGCGGCTTGTGATTTCGGCGGCGGGAAACATCTTGGCGATATCGCGCTCGACCCGGCGCATCGTCTTGAGCGAGGCATCCAGATAATGGGTGATCGTGTTGGCGTTCGACACTTTGGATACGATCCGCACATTGTGACGCTTGAGAACTTCAAGAATACCGGAATCGTAGCCTTTGACGCCCACCATGTCCTGTTCGAAAACTTCAAGCGTGACGATATCAAGCCCGGTCACGATCTCGGCTGCGGGGCTGTCTGCGGGTCTATCGTCGATCAGCGTGCCGGGATCGTCGGGGTCAAAGGCGTTGGTGACACGCAAGGGCACACCGGCCTGACGCAGAGTTTTGGCAGCTTTGGGGTGGATCGCCTCCATGCCCATGTTGGACAATTGATCGGCCACATCGTAATTTGTACGCCCCAGTTTGCGCACTGCGCCTTCGCCGACCAGTTTGGGGTCCGCCGAGGATAGGTGGAATTCTTTGTGGATGATTGCCTCGCGGGCACCGGTCAGGGCGGCCAGATGTGAAAACGTGACTTCGGAATAGCCCCGGTCAAACTCGTTCATCAATCCTTCGACGCATTGGGCATAGCCGGTGACAATGGGCATTTCGGTGGACGGGTCGATGCCGTCAAACGCGTCGGTGATGCGCTTTTCGAGACAGACATCGCCATTGTCGCGCCAGCCGGAAAGATCGACAAACCGCGCCTCAACACCGCTGCGCTGAAGCATCAGGGTGGTGACAAAACCAGAATGGGCTTCGCCCAGACCGGACAGCAATTCGCGGATATGGCCCATATGTTCAGGCAGTCGGAAATGCCCATAGGAACACAGGCGTTGCAAGTCGATCAAACAATTGCGTGCACCAAGGATGCGTTCATCGACAAACAGATCGGCCTGCTGGGCATCCCCGTTATGGTGCAAAAGGTCAGCATGTGCGGCCTTCATGGCATCGGCCACACGATCAAGTGCGTCCTGCCATTTGTGGTTGCTGTCATCATTGGCAAAAAGCGCATAGACACCCGGTTCGCCGGATTTCTTGTGTTCCAGCAATAGGTTGGTGATCCCGGCAAAGGCAGAGACAACGAAGACGCGATTGTACACGTCTTGCGCCGCGCGGTTGCCGACGAAAAGTGTGTCGCGCAATTCTGCGAGACGGGACATGGACGTCCCGCCGATCTTTTCGACTGTATGTGTCATTTCAGGCGTCCTCGGTCTCCGGCACAGCGTAAGATCCGTCTTCGCGGTGCACCTCGGTGCCAGTCACAGGTGGGTTAAAGCAGCACGCCATGACCAGCTCGTCCTCGGCACGCAGGACGTGGCGGTCATGCTGGTCGAGCGCGTACATGACGCCGGGTGTGATGGCGTGGGTTTCGCCGGTAGCAAGGTCGGTGATCGACCCTTTGCCCTTCATGCAATACACGCTTTCAAAGTGGTTCTTGTATTCGAACGTGTGTTCGGACCCTTCTTCGAGGAAGGTGATGTGGAACGAAAAGCCCATATTGTCGTCGGCCAAAAGCATCCGGACACTTGTCCAGTTGGCATTTGACACGACGCGGTCTTTTTCTTGTTCGACGATCTTGTTGAAGTCTCTGACGATCATGCCGCTTACTCCGCCGCGATTTTGTTAGGTGCTGACAATACGTCATTGGCCGCGTCCAGCAGGATGTTGAACCCTTTGCGCAAGGTCGCTTTCGGGGTGGTCAACGGGGCAAGTACCTTGATCACCTGATCTTCACTGCCCGAGGTCTCGATGATGAGGCCCTTGTCATAGGCGTGGGCGCAAATCTCTCCGGCAAGATCACCCAAGCCGACATCGACCCCCTGCATCAGGCCCCGCCCCTTGAGATACGCGCCCGGAACCATGGCGGCGAGATCGGCCAGTTTGGTGGTGATCATCAGGGCTTTGTCAGACAGGTCTTTCTGGAACGTGTCATCGGCCCAGAATTTTTCGATCGCCACTTTCGCGGTGATGAACGCGTGGGTGTTGCCTCGGAAAGTGCCGTTGTGTTCGGCGGGACCGAAGACATCAAATTCAGGACGTACCAGAAGCATCGCCATAGGCAGGCCAAACCCGGAAACGGATTTCGCCAGTGTCACGATGTCGGGCGTGACGCCCATGGTTTCGAACGAAAAAAATGTCCCGCAGCGGCCGCAACCGGCCTGAATGTCGTCAATGATCAGCAGCGCACCATGGTCTTTGGCCAGCTTGGCAATCCGCTTGATCCATTCGGGGCTGGCCGCGTTCAGGCCGCCTTCGCCTTGTACAGTTTCCAGCAGGATCGCGGCAGGCGCATCGATACCGCCGGATTTGTCTGTCAGCATGGCATCAAGAAAGTCCGCCGTGTCGGTTTCTCCGGGGAAGAACCCGTCAAACGGCATCCGCGTCACACCATTGAGCGGCATGCCGGCGCCACCCCGATGATAGCTGTTGCCGGTTGCCGACAACGCGCCAGAGGTCACGCCGTGGAACCCGTTGGTAAAAGCGATGATGTTGGTGCGGCCCGTGACTTTGCGGGCAATCTTCATCGCCGCCTCAACTGCATTGGCCCCGGTGGGCCCGGTGAACATGACCCGGTGGTCCATATTGCGCGGCTCAAGGATATGTTCCTCAAAGGACTCAAGAAACGCCGCCTTTGTGTTGGTATGCAGATCCAGACCATGCGCGATGCCGTCGTTTGAGATGTGCTCGATCAGAGCGGCCTTCATGTCGGGGTCGTTGTGGCCGTAGTTCAGCGACGAACAGCCTGCAAGAAAGTCGATATATGTCTTGCCTGTGTCATCGGTGATTTCCGATCCGCTGGCTGTGGTGAAGGTCGCGGGCATTCCCCGGCAATACGAGCGGGCTGCGCTTTCGCGGCGTTCAAAGATGGAGTCGACATGTGTCATGTCCTTGGGCATCAGATGTCCTTTCAAGGAATTGGTTTTGAATTTTGGACGAAAAGGCGCGTCCGATCAGGCTGCGCGCTTGATATCGCCAGCCGCAGGTAGCGTGATCGACACCATGTGTTCGGTGTCGTGACGCCCTTCAAAATGGGTGTCGCGCTTGAAATGGGGTGCATCGGTGAGGGTGCCGCCGATAGACCGGGCAAATCCGCGAAACAGCCCCCATGAGGCGGCGTTGTCGCGGGTGATCGTCGTCTTGAGAAGGGTCGCACCCTCGGACGCGTCGCGTTCGATCAGGTGCCGCAACATTTTCTTGCCCAACCCCATGCCGCGCGCTGTTTCGCCAACAGCGACCTGCCAGATGAACAGCGCATCCTGATCCGGGATCATGTGCCCGGAAATCCAGCCGACAACGTCACCGTCAAGTTCGGCAAGGACACAAGTGTCCCGAAAGTGATCTGCCTGAACAAGGTTACAATACATCGAGTTTTCATCGAGGGGCTTGCAGGATTTTACAAGTTCCCAAATCGCGGCCCCGTCTGTCGCATTCGGTTTGCGAAGACGGGGCGTGCGCGTTCGAGGAATGTCGCTGTTCGGTGGCATTGGCCTTGGTCCTTAATTAGTTCGTCTAACTAAGTAGTGTAGATTGTCAGATTTTTCAACATCTAAGTCATTAATCGACTCAGATTCAATTTAGACACTATATATTGTGTATTTTGTTGACGTATGCGGCATGGCATGCGCTTGTAATCCATCCAAATCAGTTAGGGTAACAAACTGTTAATCACACCTTCCGTAGATTGAAGCCAGCTCGGGTTTCATGCGATGTTGCTCGTCATGACTGCTGACTCGAACTCCCGCATGGATGACAGCCTGATTGCGCTTCGGCGCATTCTGCGGGCGACCGAGCTTTACGCACGCGACCTTGCCCATGCCGTTGGCTTAACGCCTGCGCAACTCCGGGTGCTGCAAATTGTCGACGAGCGCGACAGCGTCACGCCCAAAGCGCTTTCCACCCAGATGGGGGTTAGTCAGGCAACGGTGTCGGCGCTTGTCGACAAGCTTGTCGCGCAAGGACTGGTGGAGCGTGTGCCTTCCATTCAGGATCGGCGTCAGATCAATGTCACAGTGACCGTGGACGGGCGCGCCCGGATGGAGCGCGCGCCAGATGCATTGCAACAACGCTATGCGCGGGCGTTTCTGGGACTCGCAGAGTGGGAACAGGCGCAGCTTGTGGCTACGTTAGAGCGTGTGGCGGATATGCTTGACGCTCAGGGGTTGGATGCGTCGCCTGTTTTGACAACTGGCGAGATTACCAAAGCCGAGAAGAAGCCTGTTTAGGCTGCGTGGCCGGTACAATACCTTCCACCCACCCGTGTTACAGGTCTTTGGCGTCTGGCATTGTCTCGGGGGGTTCATCGTAAACCGACCACCCAAAAGCGGTTGCGCTTGGTGGCAGATCTTCGCTTCTGACGTTTTGGGCAAGATACGCTTTTGCGATGAAATTTGCAGTGATTGGGGCCGTGAGAAACAGGAACAGCGACACCAGCAGCTCGTGCACGGACACATGCCCAGTCTCGGCGTAGAAGTAGACAAGCGACGCAAGGATCACACCACCAACCCCAAGTGTGGTTGCTTTTGTTGGTGCGTGCAGCCGTTGCAGGCTATTTTTGAGTTTGACCAAGCCGTAAGATCCAACAAATCCAAAGACGCCGCTCATGATCAGGAAGATCGAAATCAAGAGTTCGGTTAAAATGTGCATTCTGGTCTCACTCGATGATGTCGCCGCGCAGGATAAAGCGGCAATAGGCGACGGTTGAGACAAAGCCGACCATGGCGATGAGCATTGCGGCCTCAAAGTAAATCGAGGTACCACGCCAGATTCCATAGAGAACCAAAAGCGCGATTACGTTGATGACCATTGTGTCGAGCGCAAGAATGCGGTCTGCGGCGTCGGGGCCTCTGGCGATGCGCCACAGGTCAAGCAACAGCGCGACTCCATAACATCCGGCGGCAAAAAGAAGGGCATATTCGATCATGGAAAAATCTCCTTCAGGCGAGCCTCGTACCGGGTTTTGATCTCGTCGCGCACCGCGTCAGGATCATCGGTGTGCAGGCAATGCACAAGGATCGATGTGCAATCCGCGGACAGCATGGCCGACACAGTGCCCGGCGTCATGGTGATGGTGCCTGCAAGAACGGTGATAGCTTCGGCGGATTTCAGGTCGATTGGAATTGGAATCCAGTGCGATGTGATGTCTTTTTCGGGCTTGAACAAGATGATCATGGCCACCTGCACATTGGCAACGATGATGTCCCAGATCACGATGAAACCGTATTCAACAATCTTGAGTGGACGACTGACGCGGGGCCGGTCGGGCCAATAGGCGGCGGTGATCATTGGCACGACCAGGCCGATCACGGACCCGAGGATCAGGTTACCCAAGGTGAACGTGTTCACCAACGCAAGCCAGACAAGCACCAATGTCAGGCTTAGGAATGGGTGCGGTACAAGCGTGCGGATCATTCTATAACCTCCTCAGCCGGAGACAGCACCGCGTTGATATATCCTGCGCGGTCAAAAAGCTGATCTGACGTCCCTTGCAGATAGGCCGAGACGGGTCCCGCGAAAGCCGCAAGGGCCGCTAAAGTCGCCAGGGCCAGCATCGTCGGGGCCAGTTGGAGCGCGGTTGCAGGACTGGCTTGGGGAGTTTCCTCTGACGTGGTCATGTTCGGTTCAGGGATCATGGATGTGGATTTCCAGAACAGCGTGCTGCCCGCGCGGGCAAACCCAACAATGGTGAGCAACGAACCAATCAGAATCGCGCTCCATGCCCAGATCATTGTTCCGGGCGCGCGCAAGGCGTCAAGGACAAGAAGTTTGCCAAGGAACCCGCTTAACGGTGGCATCCCGGCCATGGCGATGGCAGCCGCGAAAAACAGTGCAGCAAACAGCCCGTTTTGCACGGTCGGCACCTTTGCTGTCAGTCTGTCAGTGTTCCGCCGGGTGACAATAAGGTCAGCAACAAGGAACAGGCACGCCGCAGCAAAAGTGGAATGCACCATGTAATACAGCGCGGCTGCTGTGGCGTTGGGCGAAAAGGCAGCAACTGCGACAAGTAGCGTGCCCATCGACCCGATCACCGAAAACGCAATAAGCGGCATCAGGCGGCGCGCGCCCAGAACCCCGAAGGCTCCAATCGCGATCGTAATGATCGCCGCGGGAAAAAGCCACGTATCTGCGAGGTCGACGGTGCCCGGATGGTCCGGGCTAAAGGCGGTCGTGTGCACCCGTAAGATCGCATAAGCGCCAACCTTGGTCATGATTGCAAACAGCGCGGCCACGGGGGCAGGGGCATTGGCATAGGTGGCGGGCAACCAGAACTGCACCGGGAAGAGCGCGGCTTTGACCGCGAAGACGATCATCAAAAGGATCGCTGCCACTCGAACAAGTGCGGCCTCTTCTGCCGGGATCAGGGGAATTTTTGCGGCCAAGTCTGCGATGTTCAATGTTCCAGTCGACGCATAAAGCGTCCCAAGCGCGAACAGGAACAAGGTAGAGCCTGCGAGGTTCATGACCACGTATTGCAGTCCGGCCTGCATCCGTTCTTTGCCACCGGAGTGGATCATCAACCCATAAGAGGCGATCAAGAGAACCTCGAAAAAGACGAATAGGTTAAAGATGTCGCCAGTCAGGAATGCACCGCAGATACCCATAAGCTGAAACTGGAACAGCGCGTGGAAGTGTCGGCCGCGATTGTCCCAGCCGGTGGCTATGGCGTGGATCAGCACGATCAGCGCAAGGATGGATGTCAGCAGCACCATCAGCGCGGACAATTGATCCAGCACCAGCACGATACCAAAAGGCGCTGGCCAGTCGCCAAGGCGGTAGACATGGGTTTCGCCACCAGCTGCGAGCATTGCAAGGCCAATGGCAACCCCGACCAGAAGCACCGTGGCCATGACCGACGCCGCGCGGGCCAATGTGATGTCCCAGCGCATGACAAAGCCAATAAGCGGCGCAAACATCGCCGGGATGATCACGGGGAGGATGATCCAGTGCATTATGTCCGGTCCTCCGTGCTATCCGCTTCGGGATCGAGGTCGATCCTGTCGCTGCCCGCTTCGAGAAACGCGCCAAGACCGATCATCACCAGCACAGCCGTCATCCCAAACGAGATCACGATGGCTGTCAGCACCAAAGCTTGGGGTAGAGGATCTGAATAGATCGCCTCTCCGTATTTGGACAGGATCGGCGAGGCATCAATCACCAGCCGTCCGCTGGCAAAGATAAAGACGTTTACCGCATAGGACAAAAGCGCAAGTCCCAGAATGATGGGAAAGGTGCGCAGACGCAGGATCAGGTAAACGCCACCTGCGGTCAGAACCCCAATACTGCTGGCTACAAGGATTTCCATGTCAGGTCTCTGCCTTTCCAGCCGGGGAAGGCTCTGATCCGGGATCGAAATCCATAGGCGCTGCGTTCACTGTCCCTCCGGCAGAGCGCGCGATGCGCGACAGGCTATAGAGCATGAGCATCACGGCCCCAAGCACGGTGAGAAACACTCCCAGATCAAAAAGCATGGCTGTGGCCAGTTCAAATTCTTCGATCGGGGGCAGATGCACATAGGTGAATGCGCTGGTCAGGAACGGTTTGCCCGCAAGCCAAGCGCCCGCGCCGGTCAGCCCCGCAATCACCACGCCAAGGCCAATCATGGTGTGGTATTCGATTTTCTTGCGCTCCTGTGTCCAGGCAAAGCCCGAGGCCATGTATTGCATCAGAAGCGCGATCGCGATCACAAGCCCTGCCACAAACCCGCCTCCGGGTTCATTGTGGCCGCGCAGGAAGATGTAAATGCCAACCACAACCGCAATGGGCATCAGAACGCGGGTCACAACAACCATCATCATCGGATGGCGGTCGCGGGATAGGTCGTCGGAATAATCGGTGTTCTTCAAGCGGCGCCCAGCCGGCCCATCAAGAAGCGCGTGCATGAGCGCATAGATCACAAGGCCTGCAATCCCCAGAACGATGATTTCCCCATAGGTATCATAGCCCCGGAAATCGACGAGGATCACGTTGACCACGTTCGTTCCGCCGCCGCCCTCGTAACTGTTGGCGATGTGGTAATCCGAGATGGTGTCAATGTCGCGCATCAAGAACGCATAAGCCAGCGATCCGACGCCAACCCCTGCGGTCAACGCAACAGCACCATCGCGCAGTTTGCGCAAGGTGGAGCTTTCTCTTGGGGTGGTTTTGGGCAGGAAATGCAGCGCCAGAAGCAGAAGCATGATCGTCACCGTCTCTACCGAGACTTGGGTCAAGGCCAGGTCCGGGGCAGAAAGATAGACAAATCCGGCCGAGATCGACAGGCCAATGATCCCGATCAAAATAAGCGCACGGAACCGGTGATGGTGCATCGTGACCACGGACAGCGTGGCAACAACCAGCATCACCCAGCCCACGGCGATCACAGGGGGAACGGGCAACAGTTCGCGCGTCGGCGCGGACAGGCCACTGCCGGAATAGGCAATCCACCCCATGACGACCGAGGTCACTGTAAAGATTGCAAGATAGCGGCTGATGGCTCCGTTATGGCCTAACTCGGTGATCCAGCGCGTTGCCGTGACCAGCGCCGCGACAAGACGATCAAAGATCGCCTTGGCCTCGGGGCGGGGGGCTTTGATCCAAGCGCCGTCCAGTGGCGGGTGCAGCATCAGCAGAGCAAACCCGCCGCCGACTGCGATCACCGACATCCACAGGGCAGGGGTTACGCCATGCCAGATCTTCAGATGCGGATGCAGATCCGCCCCGGTCACCGCATTGGCTGCCGCTGTCACGATACCTTCGGCCAGAAACGGCATGGTCCCGATCAGGATCACCAGCGTGACAAGCAAGGCAGGCGCGGCCCACATGCCAAAGGGTGGATCATGCGGCTTTGACGGGTAGTCGTCGCGCACCGGGCCCAAGAAGACATGAGAGATGAAGCGGAAGGAATAAGCCACTGACAGCAATGCGCCCAATGTGGCGGCGATCGGCACCGCGTAATGACTGCCAAACCAATCGGTGTGGGATGCTTCCTCAAGCATCATTTCCTTGGACAGGAACCCGTTGAACAGCGGTATCCCCGCCATGGAGAGTGCTGCAACGGTACCAATGACAAAGGTGATCGGCATCAGATGTCGCAACCCGCCAAGACGTTTGATGTCCCGTGTGTGCGTTTCGTGGTCAATGATCCCGGCTGTCATGAAAAGCGCAGCTTTGAACGTCAGGTGGTTGATGACATGGAACATCGCCGCCACCGCCGCGGCCTGCGTTCCAAAGCCAAGGAGCATGGTCAAAAGACCCAAATGACTCACCGTCGAGAAGGCCAATAGCGATTTCAGATCGTCCTTGAACAGCGCAATCAGCGCGCCCAAAACCATGGTGATCAGACCCGTTGTGGCCACGATGTAGAACCACGCATCGGTGCCCGCGAGGACCGGCCACATCCGCGCCATGAGGAACACGCCCGCTTTGACCATCGTGGCGGAATGCAGATAGGCTGACACGGGTGTCGGGGCGGCCATTGCATGCGGAAGCCAAAAATGGAAAGGGAACTGAGCCGATTTGGTGAAGGCCCCCAGCAGGATCAGGATCAGCGCAGGCATGTACCAGTCTGATGCTCTGATCTGATCACCCGCTTGCAGGATGTCCGTGAGGTTGTAGCTGCCCACGATATTGCCCAGGATCAACATCCCTCCAATCATCGCAAGACCACCTGCGCCGGTAACAGCAAGCGCCATGCGCGCGCCTTGTCGACCTTCGGGGAGGTGTTTCCAATAGCCGATCAGCAGGAAAGATGACAGCGAGGTCAGCTCCCAAAAAATCAGCAAAAGCAGGATATTATCGGATAGAACAATCCCTAGCATCGCGCCCTGAAAGAGTAGGAGATACGTGTAGAATTGCCCCATCGGATCGTCGCCCGACAGATAGAACCGGGCGTAAAGTGTGACCAACAGACCCACACCCGTGATCATGCAAGCAAACAATAGTCCAAGCCCGTCAAGGAAGAATGACGCTGATAGCCCAAGCTGTGGCAACCATGCGATTTCGACCTGAATGACTTCGCCGCGCAACACTGCGGGTGCAAGGATCAACAGCATGATCAGCGCCAGAGCCGTTGGCACCGCCGTAAACCACGCGCATGCTGTCCGTCCGGCGCGTATCATGACGCCCGGAACCAGCGCGCCCACAAACGGCAGGAGCGCGATGATGATAAGTAACTGTCCCTCGAGGCTCATTTTCTGGCCTTATGTCTTTCGTTCCTGCCTTGGATAACGAGACGCGACGGAAGTGTAAAACACAGGTTGCGCTTCTTCACAGGACCGTTTGCCGCGTTGGGGTTTTTAGTAACAGGCCTTTTGGGACTTGCATGGGTGCATGTGGTTGACCGCATTAATGCTGGCGCAAGTTCTTCGTCAAGAACGCACTATGGCTCTTTCGAGATGGTTTTGGGTGCATGGCTATGAGTTTGCACGTTCTCCGGATTATACCCGAGGGGCAATTCCTTCAAAATTTCGACGACGCGTGCGAGATCGAAGGCAACGCAGGCTGTGTGCAGATGATCCAATTCCAGAAGGAGCTGCTTCTTTGACAGCTTTGCCTCTGATGCGGTCATGATGCGGGGGTGTTCGGTTGGCTGAGCATCCTCGCCGACGATGAGTTCTTCATAGAGCTTTTCGCCTTTGCGCAGGCCAGTGAAACAGATTGCGATGGTGCCCTCATTAGACGTTTCGTGAAGGCTTTCTTGCGCGAAGTAGGGGAGAAGCCCATGAAGCTTGGCCATGCTCACCGCTAGGTCTGCGATTTTTACGGGCTTGCCCATGTCGAGAACGAACACATCTCCGCCTTTGGCCATGGCCCCGGCTTGAATAACCAGTTGAGCGGCCTCTGGGATCGTCATGAAAAAACGATTTATGTCGGGGTGGGTGACTGTGATCGGTCCGCCTTGCGCAATTTGGCTTTTGAAGTGCGGAATGACTGAGCCGGAAGACCCCAGAACATTTCCAAAGCGCACCATTGAGAAATTGGTTGTGGTGGCGTCGTCTGCAAACGCCTGGCATATCAATTCTGCGACGCGCTTTGTAGCACCCATGACATTTGAGGGGCGCACAGCTTTGTCTGTTGAGATGAGAATAAAGCTCTCAACCCCCAGATTTATGGCGGCCTCTGCAAGCGTCAGAGTGCCAAAGACATTGTTTCTGACGCCTTCGATGATGTTGTCTTCAATCAAGGGTACATGCTTGTACGCCGCCGCATGGTAGACCGTCTGAACTTGAAACGACCTCAGAGTCGTTTCCAAACGGCGCGCATTCTGGACCGAGCCCAAGACTGTGAAAATGTTAGTGGGGAAACCGATCTTTTTCGTGCTTTCAACCAGCTCTTTATCTATGGAATAAAGCCCGAGCTCTGACACATCAAAAAGTATGAGGGTCTCCGGCCCGTGCTCAAGGATTTGGCGACAAAGCTCTCCTCCGATTGATCCGCCAGCACCCGTCACCAATACGTTTTTGCCGGAAATATTCTTTTTCATCAGGGACGGATTTGGCGCGACCGGATCCCGCCCAAGCAAGTCTTCCGGACTGACTTTGCGCAGCTCGGACAATTGTGCGTTGCCGCTGATAATGTCCGACATTGATGGGACTGTTTTGACCTGAACTCCAAGCTCGGCAAGCTCTGAAATGATATCACGACGGCGTTCACGATTGAGTTGTGGCATCGCCAACAATACAGTCTTTACGTCCAAGGCTTTAGTGAGCGTAGCAAGCCTGTCGGGGTGGCTGACCAAACAGCCACCAATCGTCAGGCCTTGAATTTTTTTATCGTCATCTACGAATGCGACAGGCGCATAGTCGCGCCCTTGAAAAAGGGATGATGACAGTTCAATTCCAGCATCACCAGCACCATAGATTATAACACGCGTTTTTGCCGCTTGATCGGGTTTTCTAAAGTACTGGCGGGCAAAAAACCGAACGCTACCAACCGATAAAAACAAAAGCGCCGCGTAGATAAAGGGAACGGAACGGGGTATCCCGGCAGACGTCAAACTGCTTACGAAAAATAACGTGGCCGCAGCGATCAGGACACCTTTCGCGATCGATGCCAGTATTTGGTGGGTCACGAATCGGACGAGAGACCTGTACACTCCAAAACGCCAGAACGCGGCGATGGCGGCAATGGCTGATACGCCCAAGGGAGGCCATACCGCACCGTTGCCCACGAAGATGATGCTTTCCAAGCGAATTGCCATTGCAGCAACGAAGCAAACGAAAATGAGCAAAAGATCAGCCGCTATCTGCAGCGTAACTTTCCCATTTCGGCCCAGATCGGATATATCTTTGATTCTAAATGACACTGGTGTCTATTCGCTTATAAACACGTGTCATGGTAGGGGGAAAATCTACCCTGATGGCCACGCTCGAGGCTCATGGCATTGAGCGCCAAACAACCCCTTAAAATTGCTGCACAAAGCTGATGGCGCAATTCAAGCTCCGAGAATCCAAAAAAGCGAATTTCAACAGCCAATTCAAGCATCTTTGTATCTGCGAAAATGACCGAAGTAACGATGTTGGATGACCCATAGAAGGACAGTGATCAGTTTGCAACGGATGATCCCAACTGGCTCAGATTGCACGTGAAACGGTTACGCTTGATTCTGGCATCCGCTAGACCCGTTACAACGGAGGTGGCCATGCGATATTTGATCCGAACACTTGTGGTCTTGTCTTCAGCAACTGCTTTGGTTGGTCAGCCATTGGCGGATCAACTTGCTGGCTACAACACGTATGGCTTTCCGGGCGTTATCGAAATGCCCTCGGCGAAAAGTCGCCCAGACGCAGAGCTTGCGTTTTCGGCAAGCTATTTCAAAAATCAAACAAGAAATACGCTTACTTTTCAGATCACTCCGCGTATGTCCGGTAGCTTTCGATATACAAACATTGACGATTTTCGCCGCGAAGGGAATGAAACCTTCGATCGCAGCTTTTCACTGCATTACAGGTTCATAGACGAAAACCCGAACTCTTGGCGGCCTGCAGTTGCTGTTGGACTAAACGACTTTCTGGGCACTGGGCTTTACTCGTCCGAATACTTGGTTGCGACGAAAACACTCGGAGCCGGCGTTCGGGTGACGGGGGGGATCGGATGGGGACGTCTGGCTGGGGTAGGCGGCTTTGACAATCCGCTTGGTGTGCTGAACGACGGCTTTGACACCCGGCCAGCGCGTGACGTTGAGCAAGGTGGCAATGTCGAATCTGACCAGTTTTTTCGTGGCGATGCGGCATTTTTTGGCGGAATCGAATGGCAGGCAACCGACAAGTTGAGCTTTGCTGCTGAGTATTCGTCTGATGCGTATGACATTGAAGACGGCGTTACTTTTGACCGGAAATCACCGTACAACTTTGGTGTAAAATACGCGTACCGTCCGTATCTCGTGTTTGGGGCCAATTATCTTTACGGTTCAGAGATCGGGGTTCAGGCGACATTTATCACCAACCCCAAAACACTTCGGAATGCGCAGGGCACGGACCGTGCACCGCTTCCCGTCATACCGCGTCAGAGCGCGCGATCCTTGGGTTGGAGTGTGGAAGCGGTTGGCGAAACCCGCGTGCAGAATGCTGTGCAAAGCGCCATGGTGGAGTCCGGCCTTGTCTTGCACGGCTTTCAAGTGTCAGGCCGCAGTTTGCGCGTAGAAGTTGAAAGTGCGGCTTACGCGAATACAGCACAGGTCATTGGCCGAACTGCGCGCGCACTGACCAATGCGGTTCCGACAGGTGTAGATACATTTACAATTGTACCCGTCGTCAAAGGGATCAGCGGTGCCGCCGTTTCAGTCCAGCGTAGCGATATGGAAGAGCTGGAATTTGATGCGGACAACAGTTGGCGTTCGTTCACACGTGCACGGTTTGAATCTGACATTGCGCCTTTGACACCCGTCGCAAGCCGCTATCCACAGTTTGATTGGCAGATCAGGCCCTATCTTTCGCCCAGCCTTTTTGATCCTGACGCGCCGCTCCGGCTGGATGTCGGTGTTGAAGTCGCAGCCCAGTATCAACCTGCACCGGGCTTTGAATTTAGAGGTGCCGTCCGCAAAAAGCTTTTGGGCAACCTCGATGAAAGCACGCGGGAATCAACGTCTGTGCTTGAACGCGTCCGTTCGGAAGCCAACATTTACGAACGCGAAGGGGATCCAGCGATCACGGAGCTTGTCGGGGCATATTATTTTAAACCGGGCGAAAACTTGTATGGTCGCGTGACCGCTGGCTATTTGGAACCAATGTTTGGCGGCCTTTCATCCGAGCTTCTTTGGAAGCCTGTTGATAGTCAATTCGCTGTTGGTGCCGAGCTAAACTACGTTAAACAGCGCGATTTTGATCAGCTTTTCGGGTTCCGTGACTATGAAGTCGCTACCGGTCATGTTTCTGGATACTGGGACATGGGCAATGGGTTCCACTCACAAGTGGATGCTGGGCGCTATCTGGCTGGTGATTGGGGAACAACGGTTTCGCTGGACCGCGAGTTCAAAAATGGCTGGAAGGTCGGTGCCTTTGCCACGCTCACGGATGTGAGCTTTGATGACTTTGGCGAAGGGTCGTTCGACAAAGGCATCCGTTTTGAGATACCAATCGCAACAATTTCGGGGCAGCAGAATTCGCAAAGCCTGAACTACACGGTTCGTCCCGTGCTACGAGACGGCGGTGCCCGCTTGAATGTCTCAGACCGCCTTTATGAGACCGTGCGTGATCTGCATACACCGCAATTGAGCGATGGCTGGGGGCGTTTCTGGAAATGATGCGGTTTGCGTTCCTCATAGTTGCGCTTTGCAGCGTTGCAGGCTGTGCACAGGTGGCTCAACTTGTTCCGGGGCGTGGGGGTGAAGTCATTATTCCGGGAACTGACGCGCCAACTCTTAGCCTTTTCTTTCCGTCCTTGCAGGCCCAAACCATCGCCACGCCGGTGGCACAAAATGATGGTGTTGTAACGTGGCTCTCTGTCGAGGACAGGGCGGTGTCGTTCCGGAATGGTGTTGTCGTTTCAACTCGCGGCTTGGGCGATGACCTGATGGGCGCAGATGTTGGTGCGAGCCTTGCTGCACTTGGTGGTGGGGCAGGGGAATGGGCCCCTCGTGTGCATGGATACATGAGCCCGGAGTACCAAAGCGTGTTCATGGCGTTTCAATGCCAGAGAACAGCCTCCAAAAGGGAGGCTGTGGCTGTTGGAACTAGCAGCATTTCAGCCAATCGAACAGATGAGTTGTGCGTGAACGATGAACGCGAAATTCAGAATATATACTGGCAAACGGGCAACGGCGTGATGGTTAAATCACGCCAGTGGATCTCACCGCGCGTTGGCTACATGGAAACCGAGCGGATTATCCGCTAACAGAATTCAGTGACCGCGTGGCGCAGAATCAAAGACCGAGGGCAAACGAATATGGGCAGCAAGTTCCTGAGTATCGCGCTTTTGAGCACGGCATTGGCAACAGCCGGCTGCGGCATCACCTATCATAGCCCATCTGTAAAAGAGGCAGCAGCTGGTGTAGCCGTCAGAGAAGTGCCTTTGACGGCCCAAAGCGTTCTCGTGGCCAACCAATCGTCCTACACACCCAAGCGTCTGCCAGAAGCGTTTTATCAGACAGCAGGCGGCGGACAGCTAAGGTTTGGTGGAGCCCTGCCATCCGAACCGTTTGTTCCCGAGGAAACGCCCGGCACGTTGCAGCTTCGTCCGCCCCCTCAAATCAACCCACAGACCTATCGGATCGGTGTCGGCGATGTGGTTCTTCTGGCCACAAAATCGGCAGGATCGACAGTCGAGGAACTCACTGGCCTTCTTGCTGCTCAGAACCGCCGACAGGGCTACACAGTTCGGGATGATGGTCGTATTGCGATCCCGGAAATTGGTCAGATTGATATTGCCGGCCTGACTGTTGAAGAGGCAGAGGCGCGCATCTTTGAAATCCTTGTTCGCAACCAAATCGATCCGGCGTTCAGCCTTGAGGTATCGGACTTCAATTCACAGCGCGTTGCCATCGGAGGGGCCGTCGCGAACTCGACCCTCATTCCGCTTACACTCAGACCCCTTACTCTGAGTGACGCGTTGACTGCGGCAGGGGGCATCCAGTTGACAAATGACGAATTCGGATCAATTCGGATTTACAGGAACGGCACGCTGTTCCAAATTCCTGTCAAAGATTTCTTTGAGGACCCTGCGCTGCAACGCAGGTTGCTTCTTGATGGGGACGCGGTTTACGTCGACACCACTTATGATCTTGAACAGGCCTTGTCGTTCTACCGTCAGCGCCTTGACGTGATTCAGCAACGCAGCCAAGCGCGCGCGCAAGCCATTCAGGAATTGGAAACTGAAATTAGTCTTCGCCGCGGTACCTTGGTCGAACAACGCTCAAACTTTGAGGCACGGACGGATCTGGGCGCTGAACAACGAGACTATGTTTACCTGACTGGCGAAGTGAACAAACAAAGCCGCTTCCCGCTTCCATACGGCCAACAGGCGTCTTTGGCAGATGTGCTTTATGACAGTGGCGGTTACAACAATGCAACAGGAAGCTCTCGGCATATTTACGTTCTGCGCCCGTCTACCAACCCCGCAGAATTTGGAGCGGTAACAGCGTGGCATCTCGATGCAACCAACGCTGTGAATCTCTCACTTGCGACCCGTTTGGAAATGCGCCCGAATGACATCGTCTTTATCGAGGAGCAGCCCGTGACAAAATGGGGGCGGTCCTTGCAGCAAGCGTTCGGTATTCTTGGATCGGCGGTTCAAACAGCGACCGTCGCGTCAAACTAAACTTTTGAACGCGATCAATGAAAAGGCGGCGTTTGACTTGCCGCCTTTTCGTTACGTGTCATAGTAGCCTTTGCCGTATGATCCATATGCGCCGTATGATCCATATTTCCCGCCATACCCGTACCTTTGCATGCCTTTGGGATCGATTTGTGACAGCACGAAGCCTGTGATCTTCAAGTTCGCGGTAGCAAACTGGCGCACACCTTCTTCAATCTGGCGTTTGGCTGTTTTGTCCCATTTCACAGCATAGACAAGCGCATCCACGGCCTGACCAAGAACCCGCGCATCTGGGACAACCAACACAGGCGGTGTGTCGATAATGATGATGTCATACGCTTCACGCGCATGGTGAAGGAACGTTTGAAATCGGTCAGAGCTGAAAAGGTCAGCAGCATTTACGTTGCTTTTTTCGCCCATAAGAACATCTGCGCCCAGACTCTTGTCGTGAAACACAACTTCGTTGATCGGACGGTCACCAGACAAGGCCGCTATCAAGCCGCCGTCAGGCGTGTTTTCGAAATACTCGCTTAGTGTCCGCCGACGAATATCGCCTTCGATCAACAGCACCGATTTTCCAAGCCCCACAAAGTTATGCGCGAGTGCAATCGCCAAAGTGGTTTTGCCCTCACCCGGTACCGATGATGTGGACATGATCACTTTTGGCGGATTGTCGATGTTGGAAAGCAGTATAGACGTGCGCAGGTTTCTAATTGCTTCGGACGCTGCTGATGTCGGTTTGTCGTTAAGATACTTGACCAGTTGGTCCCTTCGCTTGATTGGCATCTTCGGTACCTGGCCAAGGACGTTCAGCCCGGTCATTTTTTCAAGGTCGTCTGCAGTCCGGACGCCGCTGTGGCGCAGTTGGTTGATCAAGACCAGCCCCGCGCCCAAAAGCGAACCAAGAACCAGCGACAACGCCAAAACAAGGGATCTCCGCGGTTCGACATACAGTCCGTTAACGGCCGGAGATAGAATCCGCGCGTCGGCTTCTTGAAGCCCCCGTTGGACCGTCGTTTCCTTTAAACGGGCCAAGAATGTCTCGTACAGGACACCGGTTGCGTCGACCTCTCGTTCTGCTTGCTGCAACTCTACCAAGTCCTGTGTCTTTTCAGCAATTTGGGTTTGAAGAGCATCATAAGACAGCTCTAGCGAACTCACCTGCGAAATCGCGCGCTGCACATCATTTGTATCCCGCGTAACCAAGAGGTCATATCGGTCCTCAAAA
The DNA here is from genome assembly GCF_051251565.1 of Marivita sp. Classification (GTDB taxonomy): domain Bacteria; phylum Pseudomonadota; class Alphaproteobacteria; order Rhodobacterales; family Rhodobacteraceae; genus Marivita. The sequence goes on from NZ_JBPOFB010000017.1 coordinate 42,849, forward strand.
AGCCCACGGGACTGAGTATTGCCGCCAGCAACATCATTGAACAAACGTCTCAGAACTGGATCTGAAAAGGCAGCTTGCATCGCATTGATGTCACCCGCCTCTCTGATTTTGCGCAGATCAAGCAAGCGTTCTTCTGCGCCCACTGCCGCTGAGCGCAGATCCGCAAGACGCTCTCGCATATCACTGGCTTGTTGGTTAAGCGCCGCCAGTGCTTCGGGTGTAATCAAGGTTGATCCAGCACGCAGCTCCTTGATCTCGTCTTCGCGCGTGGTGAGTTCGACCTCCAAGTCGGTGACACGTTCAGACAGCCACGTCACAGCATTTTCTGTCGCTTCAAATTTTACCGCTATCTGGTCTGAAATATACAACTCTGCCAAAGCATTGACGATTTCCACTGACTTTTGTGGATCAGTCGTTTTGACCGAAATCGAGAAAACAAATGTGTTCCGCTGTAAGCTTGCCGAAATGACGTCGCTGACACGATCCACAGTTTCGTTAAACTGCGCTTGTTCTGTCAGGGCGACGCGCGGAGGCAGTTCAAGCCCGATCAAACCAAGTGCTCTCTCCGCAATTGAGAGGGTGGGCAAAACCGCGCCTGGGTCTGCATTCTCTTCAACTTCAACAAGGGCAAGGTTGAATTCAGGATCGTTAACTAAGGACAACCTTTGAACGAGCTGTTCGATAAGTTTGCGAGATTTTATAACTTCAAGCTCAGTGTTTAGTGACGAAATATCCGATGATACCCCTGATACGACACTTTCAATGTCGACGATGTTCGAACTGCTTGGCTGAACCGCCAGTGTCGTTGATGCGGTGTACTTCGGAACTGCCAAGACAAATGCATACGTTGCACCCAACAGCAATGCTGCCAGCGCAAAGGCAAGAATGATCAACTTTCCGCGCCACAGCGTCGCAAAAAGCTCCAGAAGATCAATTTCATCGTTGTCGATTTGAGCTAACGGCTCCGCGCGGTCTATCCGCCTAACCTCTTGCACGATTTAACCCAATCCCCGTTCCGCTGCGTTCGAATGTTTTTTCACAACTTGCCTGCGCAGGCAAGGGAAGCGCTCTGCCTCAACTGCGAGGCTAGGCTACATCGAACGTGGGAGGTTTCAGAGGGGAAATTAAACACCATACTGTTCATTTCTTGACTGCTTAGGGGACCAGTATCCGATGCAATCCGAGAATGAAGACTGTGTAATTGTATCGCTTGTCGATACCGGTTGACTGATGTGTCTGAAACTTCTCCGGGCGAGCAATGTCGCCCGGAGAGTATTTCCGGTTTATGCCACCAGATCAAAACGATCGGCGTTCATCACTTTGGTCCAAGCGGCAACGAAATCGCGGGCGAATTTTGTCGTGTTATCGTCCTGTGCGTAGACTTCGGCATAGGCCCGAAGGATCGAGTTCGATCCAAAGACCAGGTCCGCGCTTGTCGCTGTCCACTTTACAGCGCCTGTCTTGCGGTCACGGATCTCAAACGAGCCGCCTTCGACAGGATGCCAGCTGTTGGCCATGTCGGTCAGGTTGACAAAGAAATCATTCGTCAACTGACCTACACGGTCCGTGAATACGCCGTCTGCGTTGCCACCATGGTTTGTGCCAAGCATCCGCATACCGCCCAGAAGAACAGTCATTTCCTGCGCCGTGATACCCAAAAGCTGCGCCTTATCAAGCATCAGCTCTTCCATGGACACAGCATACTGTTCCTTTTGGAAGTTGCGGAACCCGTCGACCAATGGCTCAAGGACACCAAAACTGTCATGATCTGTCATCTCGTCTGTGGCGTCGCCACGACCCGGTGCAAACGGAACGTTGACGTTTTGACCTGCCGCTTTGAGGGCCTTCTCAAGACCGACATTCCCGGCCAGCACGATGATGTCCGCCACAGAAGCACCTGTCTCTGCCGCGATCGGCTCGAGAATACCAAGCACCCTTGCCAGACGCTCGGGCTCATTTGCAGCCCAGTCTTTCTGCGGCGCAAGACGGATGCGCGCCCCATTTGCCCCACCGCGTTTGTCAGAGCCACGGAATGTCCGGGCGCTGTCCCACGCGGTTGCGATCATATCGCCAATCGAGAGGCCGCTTGTCGCGATCTTTGCTTTGGCGGCATCGACATCATAGCTGGTGTTGCCTGCCGGGATCGGGTCTTGCCAGATCAGGTCTTCCGACGGCACGTATGGTCCGTAGTAATTAACCTTTGGTCCCATGTCGCGGTGGGTAAGCTTGAACCACGCACGGGCGAAGGTGTCGGCGAAATACTGCGGATCTGCACGGAATTTCTGGCAGATTTCATTGTAGATCGGGTCAACCTTCATCGCCATATCGGCGTCGGTCATCATCGGAATACCGCGCTTGGACGAATCCGTTGCATCCAACGGCTTGGAATCTTCCGGCATGTTCACTGGTGCCCACTGGTTTGCACCGGCGGGGGATTTGGTGAGCTTCCATTCGTAGTCAAACAGGTAATCAAAATAACCCATATCCCACTGTGTCGGATGCTGCGTCCACGCCCCTTCGATGCCCGACGTAAAGGCGTTGGCTGCTTTGCCGTCATGACCGGGATTGGCCCAGCCAAAGCCTTGGGTGTGAACCGGACAACCTTCGGGCGCATCACCAATGCTTTCGGCCATACCGCCGCCGCCATGGGCCTTACCGACAGTGTGACCACCACAGGTCAGGGCGGCGGTTTCTTCATCGTTCATCGCCATGCGCGCAAAAGTTTCACGAACATGCATCGCGGTACGCGCGGGATCAGGCTGACCATTCACACCTTCGGGGTTCACATAGATCAGTCCCATGTGCACGGCCGCGAGGGGATTATACATGGTCGACGCATCATCAAGGTCCGCGTAGCGCTGTTCGGACGGAGCAAGGAATTCAGTTTCGGTGCCCCAGTTGATGTCTTCTTCAGGTCCCCAGATATCTTCGCGGCCAAAACCGAAGCCAAATGTTTTCAAGCCCATGGATTCATAGGACATATTACCTGCGAGGATAATCAGATCCGCCCATGACAGCGCATTTCCGTATTTCTTTTTGACCGGCCACAGCAGGCGGCGAGCCTTGTCGAGGCTGGCGTTGTCCGGCCACGAATTCAGGGGCGCAAAACGGATATTGCCAGTGCCAGCGCCGCCGCGACCGTCGCCCATTCGGTATGACCCGGCAGAATGCCACGCGAGACGGATCATAAGTCCACCGTAGTGCCCCCAATCCGCAGGCCACCATTCCTGGCTTTCGGTCAGCAGGGCTTTGACGTCTTCCTGAATCGCGTTGAAATCCAGCGCCTTGACCGCTTCACGGTGGTTGTAGTCAGTGTCCATAGGGTTGGTGCGCGCACCATGCTGATGCAGAATGCTCAGGTTCAGAGCACTTGGCCACCATTTGGCAACACTGTTGCCAGTGCCAGTGTTTCCGCCATGCATGACAGGGCAGGCGCCTTTCGGATCAATGTTGTTGCCGTCCATATTGGTCTCCCTCGCAATGAATCGATCAGGGCAAAGCGCCCTTTCTGGAATCGTTCTAATCATGCAGGGCAATAAATTCCAATTGGATATCTAAAAGACTATGATAAGTTTTCCAAATGATAGGACTGACCCTTAGACAGCTTCGATATTTTGACTCGCTCGCGCGTCATTTGCACTTTGGCCGCGCGGCCGAGGCGTGTTCGATTTCGCAACCCGCCTTGTCTTTGCAGATCAAGGAGCTGGAGGCTGCGGCAGGCACATCGCTGGTGGAGCGTGGGTCACGGACCCTGCGCCTGACCGCCGTTGGTGAAGATTTCGTGCTCAAGGCGCGCGAAGTGCTGGTTGCGGTGGACGAGCTTGAAGACCTGATGCGCGCATCCAAAGGCCCGCTGGCAGGGCGGTTCCGACTGGGTGTGATCCCAACCGTGGCTCCGTATCTTTTGCCAGCGACGATCACAGCACTGACCGCGCGCTTTCCCGAAATCGATCTGGAATTAAGGGAATCCGTGACGCGATCACTGGTGGCCGATCTCGTGGATTCTCGATTGGACGCAGCAATCGTCGCGCTTCCCATATCCGAACCTGCGCTTCAAGAATTTGCCCTGTTCAAAGAAGATTTTGTTCTCGTGCGTCCTTTGCAGGATGCGGAAAAACCTGTGCCAAGCCCGGACATGCTCAAATCCATGCGTCTTTTGTTGCTGGAAGAAGGCCATTGTTTCCGCGATCAGGCCTTGTCGTTCTGCGAAATTACCAAGGCCCAGCCGCGCCAGTTGATGGAAGGGAGTTCACTGTCTACGCTCGTGCAGATGGTTGGGGCGGGAATGGGAGTGACGTTGATCCCTGAGATGGCTGTATCGTTGGAAACGCGATCCGCGAATGTTTCCGTCGCCACGTTTGATCCCCCAAGGCCAAACCGCACCATTGGCATGGTCTGGCGCAAATCCAATCCTTTGGCGGCCCAGCTTATGCAAGTTGGCGCCATTGTGCGCGGAGTGGGTTCTGCGAAAGGCAAGCGATGACGCCGCAAACCCAACCCATTGTGACACTCTGCGCCGTCAAGGTGTGAGGGTTGGCATTCACCGAAAACCAAAGGCCTTTTTGATCTGATACTTTCGTGATACGAATACATCGAACGCTTTGAGTTGGAGTACAGAATGAAAAATGTGATCTTTCCCGTTGTGATGGCTGTCTCGCTTTCAGCGTCAGCAGCATTTGCAGCCGGTGATGCCGCCAACGCGATGGAAGTCGCGCGTGCACAGCAAGCTTGTGGCGAAGGTGCTGCAATCGTTTCAGCACGTTACATGGAAGATGGCAGAGTTGGCGTCACGTGCCGTAAAGGCGCGGCAGCGACCGGAGCGCGTAGTGGCGCTGGTGGTTTCGGTTCGGGCGGGACACTTGGCGCATTGTTTGCAGTTGTGCTTGTCGCGGCTGCCGCAGGCGGTGGCGGGTCCAGCTCATCTGACACCGTCATGAAATGATTCGACCCTGATTAAATATCCTTCCATCAGCCTTCCGTAGGCTGGTGGTTTTTTCTTGCGGGTGCTCTGCCGCCAAGTAATGAAACTGGTTCGGCAAAACACGGTTATTTTGACCGATGCGCGAATGACTCATGCTGCAAAAATCTCACCTTAGCGTTAAGCCTTAAGTTGCAAGGCGCAAGTTTGCACGACACGCTCAAATTATGGGCGTTTTGAAAACACTTGGATGTGCCTTCGCCGCGACGATTATCGCCGTGCCTTTGCCTGCGGCTGAAGAGAAGCTTTTGCACCGTGTCGCTGAATGCGTCGGTCGCCTATCGGCGCAGATTGAACACCGCTGGCTGTTTGCCGATCGACCAACCGATTTGATCGAAAAAGACCAGAGGCATCTCATCGACATCCTCAACAGCCTGATCACTCCGGATACCGCAGCACTTGGTCTTGCCGCCCGGATCGACGCCAAGATGGCGCATGCAGCGCTCTTGACCCAAGCCGCCTTCAGTGAGGATGCCCGATCCGCAAACTGGGCGAATAAACGCGCAAATCAGGAAATTAGGCTGTGTGTAGACATCCTTTTGCCAACCCAGCCCCAAGTGTCGCAGACGCGCTCTCGGGTGGGCAGCACGCCAGTGCTTTCGGTGAATCAGCAAACGCGGATCGCATTGCAATAGGCGTCAAGGCCCCGTCATTCCGCCCTTATTTTAATCAATAATGCATATTTAGCTTAAAACCTATGCGAATGCGCCTGAACTGCGTTGTCCGATGCGGGACTGTATTCCTGTCAGGAAAAACGACCCACTAGATATCCCCGGCTGGTGATACTCATCAGCAGATAGCGTGCGATGGAACTGGCCGTTCAACTCCGGGTCCCACCGCACTCCGCAATTCACTTGCGTCTGCGGAACATGGGGCCTGATCTGCTAATGGCAACCGTCGAGGCGCAAAACGTACAAAGGACGTTTGTATAATGTCGATGAAATTCCTCAGCACAACGGCCGCAGTCGCGCTTATCGCGTCAACGCTGCCCGCCCTTGCGCAAGACGTAAGCTGCCCAATCAAGGTTGGTGTTCTGCACTCCCTCTCCGGCACAATGGCCATTTCCGAGACCACGCTCAAAGACACAATGGAAATGCTGGTCGATATCCAAAATGAAAAAGGTGGTCTTCTGGGCTGTCAAATTGAAGCCACGGTTGTTGATCCTGCGTCCGACTGGCCGCTTTTTGCAGAAAAAGCGCGCGAATTGCTGACGGTTCAGGAAGTCGACGTGATCTTCGGATCGTGGACATCCGTATCACGCAAATCCGCCTTGCCCGTTCTCGAAGAACTCAATGGCCTGATGTTCTATCCGGTGCAGTATGAGGGCGAAGAAAGCTCCAAGAACGTGTTCTACACCGGGGCCGCGCCGAACCAACAGGCGATCCCGGCCACGGATTATTTCCTGGAAGAGCTTGGTGTCGAGAAATTTGCCCTTCTGGGCACGGACTACGTTTATCCGCGCACGACAAACAACATCCTTGAAGCATATCTTCAATCCAAAGGGATCGCCGAAGAAGACATCTTTGTGAACTACACACCGTTCGGTCATTCCGACTGGTCCAAGATCGTCGCTGACGTTGTGGCGCTGGGTGCTGACGGCAAAAAGGTTGGCGTGATTTCCACGATCAACGGTGACGCCAATATCGGCTTCTACAAGGAACTGGCCGCAGCAGGAATTTCCGCTGACGACATCCCCGTTGTTGCCTTTTCGGTCGGCGAAGAAGAACTCTCCGGTCTGGACACCACCAACCTCGTCGGCCACCTCGCAGCCTGGAACTACTTCCAATCCGCAGACACACCAGCCAACGAAGAATGGGTCGCGTCATGGAAGGCCCGCATGGGGGATGACCGCGTCACAAACGACCCGATGGAAGCGCATTACATCGGCTTCAATATGTGGGTGAACGCTGTCACCGAAGCAGGCACCACCGATGTCGATGCAGTCCGTACCGCCATGTACGGTCAGGAATTCCCGAACCTGACGGGCGGCACTGCTGTCATGCTGCCGAACCACCACCTCGCCAAGCCGGTTTTGATTGGTGAAATCACGGCCGATGGTCAATTCGACATCATCAGCCAGACCGAAGAAGTGCCGGGCGACGCCTGGACAGACTTCTTGCCGGAATCGGCTGTTCTCAAATCTGATTGGGCTGAACTGGGCTGCGGTATGTACAACACCGCGACAAGCACCTGCGTTCAGATCAAATCGAACTACTGAGACACAACGCGGTGCGTGGGAAACCACGCACCCGACCCCAACCTTTAAGCTGCGTGGCTTTTCGCGCACCGATCTCCCCGGATATGCCAATGTTGCGCTTTGCCGCCGTCTTTCTTGCTTGTCTGTTGCTCACCGGTCCGGGCTATGCCCAGCAGGCAGATGCTCCGATCCAGACATTGCTTCAAACCCACAGCGAAACCCTTGTCGAAAGCTCGCGCCGGACGATCGGTCCCGCCGTCGATGCTCTTGCCAATTCTGGTCTGCCTGCCGCGCAAGTGGTTTTGGACAAATGGCAGAACAAGGAAATGTGGGTCAACGATGCCACTGGACTGTTTGTTTACGCCGAAGAGGTCGACCGCGACACGCTGCGCATCTTTGATTTTGCAGATGGAACCGAGATTGGTACCGTTCCTGATGACGATTTTGAACAGCTTAAACCGAATTCCGGTATTCGCGGCATGATCGCAACTGCGTTGGTGCAGTTTCAATTGAGCGATCCTGACCCTGACACACGTCGTCGCGCGTTGGATGCGATCGAACGCGGGGCCGAAGAAAGCCACCTGCTGGCCCTGCGCGCCAGCCTTCCAAATGAGTCCGATCATGTCATTCGCGCCCGGAAGGACCGCCTCGAGCGTCTTTTGACCATTCGGTTTGGCGAAACGGATGCCGTGCGGATTGACGCGATCAATAGTTTTGATGGCGATCTGGGTGTCGATGTGCGTGCCGCCCTTAACCCGCTTTTGGCGGTACGCGTCGAAGCCGCGACCACCTTGCCCGATGATGTCGATATTGGCCGCGTTTTAGATCCCGGTTCCGATGCGCTGCCACGGGACGATGCCTACGCCCTGCTGGTCAGCGCAGAGCTGGCGAAGCCAAGGATCAGCGTTGAAGACCAGCGCAACGCGCTGATTGCAAACATCGCTGACGGTCAGGTTGCCGGAATTCAGGTTGCAACACTCGACAGCCAGGCTGCGCGCGATATGGCGTATGCCGCATTGGCAGACCAAGGCACAGTCACCGCCGTTGCAACCGAAACCGAGGTCGACGAGCGTCTTGCAGCCCACGTCTTTTATGAGCGCTACATCGGCGCGCCACCCGAGGTTGTTGTGGCCGCGCAACTGGCGCTCAAGGCGATCGAGAACAAGGTTTCTTTGAACCAAGCCTTTGACCTCGGGCTTGACGCTCTTTCGCTGGCTTCAATCTATTTCCTCGCGGCCATCGGCCTTGCCATCACCTTTGGTGTGATGGGCGTCATCAACATGGCGCATGGCGAATTCATCATGATGGGGGCCTACACGGGCTATGTAGTGCAGCTCTTTATCCCCGACTACACCCTGTCGATCATCGTTGCGATCCCGCTCGCCTTTGCGGTGACTTTCGGTGCCGGTGTTGCTATGGAACGGTTGGTGATCCGCTGGCTCTATCACCGGCCTTTGGAAACGCTGCTGGCGACATTCGGTATTTCCATCGCGCTCCAGCAACTTGCAAAGAACATCTTTGGCACACAGGCACGCCCACTGACTGCACCGGGATGGCTCGATGGGTCGCTGGTGATCAACGATATCGTGTCGATCAGCTACATCCGCATTGCCATCTTCGTTCTTGCCCTGCTGTTCCTTGCCCTGTTCCTGTTCGTTATGAACCGCACGCGGTTGGGTCTTGAGGTCCGCGCCGTCACGCAGAACCCACGCATGGCCGCGTCAATGGGGATCAATCCCGACAAAATCAACATGCTGACCTTCGGCTTCGGGTCCGGCATCGCAGGCATCGCCGGGGTGGCGATCGGGCTTTACGCCAAGGTCACGTCAGAGATGGGCAGCGATTATATCGTGCAATCCTTTATGACTGTGGTGGTTGGCGGTGTCGGGAACATCTGGGGCACATTGCTGGGCGCGACGATGGTTGGGTCTCTGCAAAAGGGGATTGAGTTCCTCAACCCGTCCAACACGCTTGCGGCGCAGACCTACATGATCCTGTTTATCATCTTGTTCATTCAATTTCGGCCAAAGGGCATCATCGCCCTCAAAGGCCGCGCGGCAGAGGCATAGACTATGACAGACGCCGCCCTTCCCCGCCGCCAACCCTTCGCTCTGCGCTTTCCGTCGGTGATGATCTTTCTCGCCCTCCTCGCGCTCTTTACAATCGGGGTCACCATTCTGTCCGAAGGCTTTGGCATCGGCGTGATCTCGACCAGCTTTGTCAAGACGTTGGGCAAGACGTTGTGCCTGTGCCTTGTCGCACTGGCAATGGACCTTGTCTGGGGCTATTGCGGCATCCTTTCGCTTGGGCACATGGCGTTCTTCGGGCTTGGTGGATACGCCATCGGCATGTGGCTTATGTATGCCCGGACCGAAATCATCGTCCTCGAAAGCCTTTCCGCTGCCGATCTTCCACCAACCCCCCAAGAGGTGTCAGACGGCATAGCAACCCAGATCTTCGGCGTTGTCGGCGCGTCCGAGTTTCCACCGATTTGGGCACTTGCGCATTCCCTTCCACTGCAACTGGCCGCCGTGGTTTTGGTACCCGGCCTTCTGGCGTTGGTCTTTGGTTGGCTCGCCTTTCGTAGCCGGGTTACAGGGGTGTACCTGTCGATCCTGACTCAGGCGATGACCCTTGCCCTGTCACTGCACCTTTTCCAGAACGACAGCGGTTTGCGCGGCAATAACGGCCTTTCCGGTCTGCAAAACCTGCCCGGACTGTCAGAGACCCCGCAATCCATCGTCTCGCTTTGGTTCTTCTGGGCCTCGGCGCTGGCGCTTGGTCTGGGCTACCTACTTTGTGCTTGGATCGTCTCAGGCAAGTTCGGGTCTGTCATTCGTGCAATCCGCGATGATGAGGCCCGCGTGCGATTTCTTGGATACCCCGTGGAGGCGTTCAAGCTGGCGATCTTTACAGTGACCGCTGTGATCGCTGGTATCGCTGGCGCGCTCTACTACCCGCAGGCGGGTATCGTGAACCCGGCAGAGATTGCGCCCATTGCGTCGATTTATCTGGCCGTATGGGTCGCCATCGGTGGACGCGGGCGGCTTTACGGTGCTGTCATCGGGGCGGCGTTTGTATCGCTGCTGTCCACATGGTTCACAGGTGGCAAAGCGCCTGACATCCATCTTGGATTTTACACAATCAGTTGGGTGGATTGGTGGACCGTGCTTCTAGGCCTGTCCTTTGTTGCGGTCACCTTGTTCGCTCCCAAAGGAATTGGCGGCTTGGTGGATATCCTGATCGACCGCAAATCGCCGAACCGCCACGGTGCAGACCTTGGCCCGGATCACGGCGCACTTCGGGAACAGGAGGCCGAAAAATGAGCACACTTTTGGAAGTTTCCGGCGTGTCCGTGTCCTTCGACGGGTTCAAGGCAATCAACAACCTGTCCTTTCAGATCGCCGATGCGGAATTGCGCGCGGTGATTGGGCCCAACGGCGCAGGCAAGACCACGTTTATGGATATCATCACGGGCAAAACCCGTCCCAACGAAGGTCGGGTGATTTACGGTGACCGCAGCGTATCGTTGCTCAAAATGTCGGAAAGTGAGATCGCCCAGGCCGGTGTGGGCCGCAAGTTTCAGCGCCCTACCGTGTTCGAAGATCAAAGTGTTTTCGACAACCTGATGATGGCGTTGAAAAAGACGCGCGGCCCTCTGGCGGTGTTGTTCTTCAAACCCACGTCGGAAGACAACGACAAGGTGGCAGATCTGGCCGATCAGATTGGCTTGTCCGGCGCGCTTTATCGTAAATCTGGGGAACTGAGCCACGGGCAGAAACAATGGCTGGAGATCGGGATGTTGCTGGCACAAGATCCGCGCCTCTTGCTGGTGGATGAACCCGCGGCTGGAATGACGCCCGCTGAACGCGAGCACACCACCGACATTCTGCGCGAAGCGGCAAAGACCCGCGCGGTTGTGGTTGTGGAACATGACATGGAATTCGTGCGCCGCCTGAATTGCAAGGTGACTGTCCTGCACGAAGGATCAGTGCTGGCTGAAGGGTCGCTCAATCATGTCACGAAAAACGAACAGGTGATCGAGGTGTATCTTGGCCGATGAAATCCTACGCACGCAAGGTCTGACCCTGCATTATGGTGGCAGTCAGATCCTCAACGGAATCGACATGGCCGCCAACCGGGGCGAGATCACCTGCGTGATGGGCACCAATGGCGTCGGCAAAACGTCACTGCTCAAGGCAATCTCGGGCACACATAAATATTCCGGTGGAACGCTTTTTCTGAATGGAGAAGACATCAAATCCGCAACCGCCCACACGCTGGCGCAGAATGGTGTCGCCTATGTGCCGCAGGGACGTGACGTATTCCCGATGCTCACTGTGCGTGAGAACCTTGAGACCGGTTATGCCTGCTTGCCCAAAACTGAGCATCACATCCCCGATCACATCTTTGAGCTGTTCCCGATTCTAAAAGATTTCCTGCACCGCCGTGGCGGCGACCTGTCCGGTGGTCAGCAACAACAACTCGCCATTGCGCGCGCGCTGATCACCAAGCCAAAGCTCTTGTTGCTGGACGAGCCGACCGAAGGCATTCAGCCCAACATAATCCAACAGATTGGCCGTGTAATTGCCCTTTTGCGGGAACAGGCCGACATGGCGATCGTGCTCGTTGAGCAGTATTTCAGCTTTGCCTACGATCTTGGGGACCAGTTTTACGTGCTTGAACGCGGCGCGGTAAAGATGAGCGGGCCAAAAGCAGAGCTGGACCGGGATGAGTTGCTGGCTGGAGTTTCGGTGTAGATCACCAAATTGTCGGAACCCGTCCAATGAGGCAAACTGGCCGTTGCTTGGCAAAAGCGGCATGCTGAGTATTTGGGTTTTGCTCCGATCAGCACGTCAAACGGGTCTTGGTTTGCTTGGGGCTGTTGTATTGCGTGGCATCACAGGTGTTTGTCGATTGCCGAGTGCAGAAGTTTGCGCTGGCGCTGGCAAAGCGAATCGAAACGCATCTGCGCCGCGCCACCGTGTATACGGTCAGATAGCTTATTTCTGCCCGACCGAACGGTGGGATACGAAGGTTGTGAGAGGTTTACTGCGCAGGGCAATCGAATAGGTTCAGTCGTATAGGACAGTTGCGATCTGCACTGGCAAAGCTTCTGATCGTTGCTAAGAGCAAAGGCCATCTTGAGCGGGATCGAGTCGGTCCGAACCATCACTACCTTCAAAGCGGTCAGGTTTCGCAGGTGGTCCGTAGTCGAAATGGCCTGACAGACGCATTGTGTAGGAACAGGCGATATTGACTGGTTGCGTCACGATGGTCTGTGAACCTCGACCGAACATGCAGAACGGCAAGCTGTTTGGCTCGCCAATGAAACTTAATTAGTCCGGCCTGAACAACTCCCAAGGCATTGAAAATATGTGATTAAATGGTGGTATTAGTGGTCTTTTCCTGCAGGG
>NZ_JBPOFB010000018.1:0-53712 GCF_051251565.1 Marivita sp.
CTCTCGGCGACACCTCAACACTCGCAGACCCTTCCGTCGTCGACGACCTCATCCAAAACCGAATGAATAAGGCTTGATTTGCTGCAATTCGCAAACATCAGGGCGGTCTTCGGACCGCCCTTTTTTTGCATCGATTTGATTAAGTTTGTTCACAGGAAGCCACTGCACCTGATGAAATTTCATGTTAGGCTAATTGCAGTGGGGGCTCTTATTGATGGAGCACGAAATGCCTTTGATCCAGCCAATGACACCTAGCACAACATGGAAAGTATCATCTCGAACAGACCCGTCACCACCAAACAAAACGAACGCTCTGACACCAGCAACAACCGCAGCGCTGCCGCTTGCTCAACGGGCCGATGACACGGCAGTTGCCCCCGCCGCACCACCGTCAGCTGTGCAAATGCAGATAAAGGCCCTGATCACGGAGCAGGCGCAATCGCGCGACTCGACCATAGTCGAAAAACGGGACACGGATCGGTAATTGCCACACCACTTCTCCGCCCAAGCATGGCATCAAGGAGGATGCACAGACCTGTGACGATCAGAATGATCACACGCCCCCCTTGCTCCTGAAGTGTAATCGGTGCAAGGAATGACGTGCAATACAGGTGGTGCCCGTAGGGAAAGCGGGCAAACGACCCCGACACGGGGACCAGCCGCCAAAAGCCAAAAAGCGGGTGAGGAACAGCATGAGCAAAACCAACCATGACGCGGACGTGGATTTTATCGAAGCACTGGCAAAGCTGCTGCGCGAGAATGATCTGACCGAATTGCAGGTCAAACGCGAATATGGCGAAGATGACAGCCTGAATGTCCGGGTCAGCCGCGTCATCCAAGCCGCGCCAGTGGTAACAGCGCATGTCCCGACACAGGCAGCCGCACCCAGCGTTGCAGCCGTGCCAAGCGCGCCGCAACCCGAAGACCCGGCCGCCCATCCCGGCGCAGTGACCTCTCCGATGGTGGGCACCGTTTACATGCAAGCCGAACCCGACGCGCCGTCTTTCATTTCGGTCGGGCAGCAGGTTGCGGAAGGCGACACGCTCTTGATCGTTGAAGCAATGAAGACGATGAACCATATTCCTGCCCCCCGCAGCGGCACAGTGAAACGTATCCTTGTCGAAGACGGAGCCCCCGTCGAATACGGCGCGCCGCTCGTCATCCTCGAATAAACGGGGCAGAGCATGTTTGACAAAATCCTGATTGCGAACCGGGGCGAGATTGCCCTCCGCGTGGTCCGCGCCTGCCGCGAAATGGGTGTGGCCAGCGTGGCTGTTCACTCTACAGCGGATTCCGACGCGATGCATGTGCGTATGGCTGATGAGGCGATCTGTATCGGACCGCCCTCGTCGACCGACAGCTACTTGTCGATCCCCGCGATCATCTCGGCCTGCGAAGTCACCGGCGCACAGGCAATTCATCCTGGCTATGGGTTCCTTTCGGAAAACGCACGTTTTGTACAGATTGTTGAAGACCACGGCCTGACCTTTATTGGCCCCACCGCCGAACATATCCGCGTCATGGGCGACAAGATCACCGCAAAAGACACGATCAAAGCGTTGGGTGTGCCTTGCGTGCCCGGGTCCGATGGCGGCGTGGCCGATCTGGCCGAAGCCAAGGCTGTGGGCGAAATCATCGGCTATCCCGTGATCGTCAAGGCCACAGCTGGCGGCGGCGGACGCGGCATGAAGGTGGCACAGACTGCGGCCGACATGGAACGCGCGTTTCAGACCGCACGCTCCGAGGCGAAAGCCGCCTTTGGCAATGACGAAGTCTATATCGAGAAATACCTGACCACCCCCCGTCATATCGAGGTGCAGGTGTTTGGCGACGGCAAAGGCAAAGCCGTGCATCTGGGCGAACGCGATTGTTCGCTACAACGCCGCCACCAAAAAGTTCTGGAAGAGGCCCCCGGCCCCACCATCACCGCCGAAGAACGCGCGCGGATCGGCAAAATCTGCTCTGACGCGGTGTCCAAGATCAACTATGCGGGCGCAGGGACGATCGAATTCCTGTACGAAAATGGCGAATTCTATTTCATCGAAATGAACACGCGCCTTCAGGTTGAACACCCTGTCACCGAAGCGATCTTTGGCGTCGACCTGGTGCGCGAACAGATCCGCGTTGCGTCTGGTCTGCCGCTGTCGTTCGAACAGAACGAACTGGTCATCAACGGGCATTCCATTGAGGCCCGGATCAATGCGGAAAAGCTGCCGAATTTCTCACCTTCGCCCGGTCGGATCACGCAATACCACGTGCCCGGCGGATTGGGTGTGCGCATGGACAGCGCGCTTTACGACGGCTACACGATCCCGCCTTATTACGACAGTCTGATCGGAAAACTGATCGTGCATGGCCGTGATCGGGACGAAGCGCTTGCGCGTATGTCGCGCGCGCTTGGCGAATTGATCGTGGACGGCGTGGATAGCACGGTCCCGCTGTTTCGTGAATTGCTGCAAGACCCGGATGTGCAAAGCGGCACCTATAACATCCACTGGCTCGAACATTGGTTGGAGCGCACCTATGCAAGCCCGCAGGGATAATCCAACGCACGCGCAGACCTGAGGCAACCGGCCATGAAACATGACCGTCACGCCTGAACTTCTGTTGCAAGCCTATCGCGTTGGCGTGTTTCCCATGGCCGAACATCGCGACGACCCAGAGATGTTCTGGGTCGATCCGCGCAAACGAGGTGTGGTTCCGCTTGATGCCTTCCACATCTCGCGCAGCCTTGCCAAAACGCTGCGCCGTGACGGCTATCGCGTGACCCGAAACACACGGTTTGCCGATGTGATCGACGCTTGCGCAGATCGTAGCAAAACCTGGATCAACCAAGACATCCGCCTGCTCTATCAGGAACTGCACCGCAGGGGGGATGCCCATTCTATTGAAGTGTGGATGGACGACAATCTTGTCGGGGGGGTGTACGGCGTGACCGTCGGTGCTGTGTTTTGCGGCGAAAGCATGTTTTCGCGCGAACGCGACGCGTCCAAGATCGCGCTGGCGTGGTTGGTGGATTTGCTGCGCCGCACCGGGTTCGTGCTATTCGACACCCAATTCTTGACCAATCATTTGGCATCTTTGGGGGCCGTCGAAATCACCCGCGCCGAATATCACACGCATTTGGCACAGGCCTTGTGTCTTGAAGCCGATTTTATGAGGCAACCATTGGCCGCGTCCGGTCAGGACGTTGTGCAGCGCAACACCCAGACATCGTAGCGCTGGTGATCCATCGCGTTCAACGCGGGGGACGACGCGATCATCCATCCCTGAAACACCGGGGCGTTCTTGCCAATTTCCGTGATGCTGAGCGATGCGTACGCCTCGCCTGCGGCATTTCCACTGGGGTAGCGGCATTCATTGGCCGTGATGGTAATCCGTCCAACGGTTGCAGATTGCAAAGTGGCAATTTGCAAATCCTCGACCTTGCCCGTCAGCTTGTCCAATGCCCTCACAGCAACGCCCGTACCATTGGACGTAGCCAATTGCGCCACACTGGTTGTCGCCACAAGGAGTAAGGTCAACAGGGCAAACAGACGTGTCATGGGTGTTCTATCGCCTTTGATCCGCGCGGGTGCTATAGCAAGACTGGATTATTCCGGTCGCCACGCCTCATAATCCTGACGCGGTTTGGGTTCGGCGCGGCGGATCGACCCGGCAGGCGCGTAGGCCAGCACCGTACCTGTCAGGTTTTCCTGATGCGGTTTGACCCATGCTTTGGTGGGCAAAGGCCGATCGGTCGGCGTTTCCTTGAACGTGTGATGCAACCAGCCATGCCAATCAGGATCAACGCGACTGGCCTCGGGCTCACCGTTATAGATCACCCAACGCCGCTTGGCGTCGCGCGTCTGGTAGAAGATGTTGCCTTGGGTGTCCTCACCCACTTTTTCGCCATTGCGCCACGTATAAAACTGGGTGCCGAGCGTCTGCCCGTGCCACCAGGTGACTGCGCGAAGAAGGGTATTCAGAATGCCCATGGACGACTCCTCGGGGTTGGTTCAGCGTCTTATACGGCGCTTTGAAGGCCAAGGTCCAGCGCAGCTATGACGCAGCAGGCGCAAGCGCGGTCACTTCGATCTCGATCCGGTATTTCGGGTCGATCAAGCCGCATTCAATCATCGTTGCCGCCGGCGGGTTGTCGCCAAAGGTCGCGGCAAGGATGTCGTAGCACGCCTCAAACTCGTGGCGGTCCGGCAGGTAATACGTCACCCGCACCACATCCGCTATCGACGCGCCCGCCTTGTCCAACGCACCTGCGATCACATCCAGCGCACTTTGGCATTGCTCGGCCACGGTGTCGCCCTGCCCCACGGTGCCCGCCACATGGACAAAGCCCCCTGCGACCACGGCCCGGCAATAACCGATCTTGGCCTCGAATGCCCCACCGGATGAAATACGTGTTATCGTCATCGTTCGTTTCCCAAAAAGAAAGGCGGGCAAAATGCCCACCTTTTATCCTTTACAGCGCGTAAAGACTTAGCCCGCCTCAACAGACTCTTTTTTCTGATCCGCGTAGATCATCAGCGGTTTGGCGTCAGAATTCACAGCCTCTTCGTTGACAACCACTTCGACCACTTCGTCCATGCCCGGCAGTTCGAACATGGTGTCCAGAAGGATGTCTTCGAGGATCGACCGCAGCCCCCGCGCACCAGTCTTGCGCTGGATTGCACGCTTTGCGATGGCGCTGAGGGCGTCATCGGTAAAACTCAGCGCGGTGTCTTCGATTTCAAACAAACGCTGGTATTGCTTGACCAAGGCGTTCTTGGGCTGGGTCAGGATGATGATCAGCGCATCCTCATCCAAATCTTCCAACGTTGCGATGACCGGCAAACGGCCTACGAATTCCGGGATCAAGCCGAATTTCAAAAGGTCTTCCGGCTCAAGGCTTTTGAAGGTCTCACCAATGCCCGCTCCGCTGTCGTCGCGCACATCGGCGCCAAAGCCCATTGCCGAGCCTTTGCCACGCTGCTTGATGATCCGATCCAGACCCGCAAACGCCCCGCCGCAGATAAACAGGATGTTGGTCGTATCCACCTGAAGAAATTCCTGCTGCGGATGCTTGCGCCCACCCTGCGGCGGCACAGACGCAACCGTGCCTTCCATCAGCTTGAGCAACGCCTGCTGCACGCCCTCACCCGACACATCGCGTGTGATCGACGGGTTTTCGGACTTGCGTGTGATCTTGTCGACCTCGTCGATATAGACGATCCCGCGCTGCGCACGTTCCACATTGTATTCGGACGATTGCAACAGCTTGAGGATGATGTTCTCTACATCCTCGCCGACATAGCCCGCTTCGGTCAGCGTGGTTGCATCCGCCATCGTGAACGGCACATCCAAAATCCGCGCCAATGTCTGTGCCAACAGCGTTTTACCACACCCCGTGGGGCCGATAAGCAGGATGTTCGACTTGGCCAGTTCGATATCAGACGACTTTTGCGAATGGTTCAGACGCTTGTAATGGTTGTGCACCGCAACCGAGAGAACCCGCTTTGCCACCGACTGACCGATCACGTAATCGTCCAACACATCACAAATCTCGCGCGGGGTTGGCACGCCATCCGTAGACTTCAGGCCACCGCCTTTGGTCTCTTCGCGGATGATATCCATGCAAAGCTCGACGCATTCGTCACAAATAAAGACGGTCGGCCCTGCGATCAGCTTGCGCACTTCGTGTTGGCTTTTGCCGCAGAAGCTACAGTAGAGGGTATTTTTGCTGTCGCCGCCAGAATTCGTCGCCATCTCTTAACCTTTCCCGACTCACCTTAAGGGTGATTTTCTGAAAATCACAAACCCTAAGCGTGTGTCATGTTTTCTTCCCAGAACCTTAGGACAGCAAAACTTGGGCCACAACGCCAAAAACACATCCAAGGCGTCGTGACCCAATCACGATTATTCGCTCTCACCGCTCTTGGCACGGCTTTCGACGATCTCGTCAATGAGACCCCACTCTTTCGCTTCGTCCGGGGACATGAAGTTGTCCCGCTCGAGCGCGGCTTCGACCTTTTTGAGGGTCTGGCCCGTGTGCTTGACGTATATCTCGTTCAACCGCGTCTTGAGCTTTTGCGTCTCTTGCGCGTGGATCATGATGTCCGTTGCCTGGCCCTGATACCCACCCGAGGGCTGGTGCACCATGACGCGGCTATTGGGCAGGGAGAACCGCATGCCTTCAGCACCGGCCGTCAACAAAAGCGATCCCATCGATGCTGCCTGACCGATCACCAGCGTGCTGACTTTGGGTTTGATATATTGCATCGTGTCATAGATCGACAAACCGCTGGTCACGACGCCACCGGGGCTGTTGATGTACATGCTGATTTCCTTGGACGGATTTTCCGCCTCAAGGTGCAAAAGCTGTGCTACGATCAACGATGACATGCCGTCATGCACCGGACCGCTCAGGAAAATGATCCGTTCCTTCAACAGGCGCGAGAAAATGTCATACGCGCGTTCGCCACGGCTGGTCTGCTCAACCACCATGGGAACAAGCGTGTTCATGTATGTATCAATGGGATCTTTCATCTGTGCCTGCCTGGATGATGCGCCCACCGGACGGGGGGCTTGGTTGCGAGTTCCCACAAGACTAGTGCCCGGCTCTGGGGGCTGCAAGGGGCAGTGGTTTCAGTTGCTGCCTTGACCCCGCGCTGCGCGACGTTACCTCGCGCCACATGACAGAACTCTTTTTCCCCTCCCGTACGGCCGCACTGGAAAGACTTTCCCGTTTTGTGCCAAAAGCGGCGCGCGATTACGCCGCGCAGCGAAACTATGACCGTGGGCCGGGAGCACATGACAATGTTTCGACCCTGTCCCCCTATCTCAGGCACCGCGCGGTCACAGAACCCGAGGTGCTGGAGGCCGTTCTGGGCCGCTATTCCCTCAGCAGCGCCGAAAAATTCGTGCAAGAAGTGTTCTGGCGTACCTATTGGAAAGGCTGGCTGGAAATGCGCCCCGCAGTCTGGGGCGGCTACCAGCATGGCCTGTCGCGCGCATGGGATCAGGTCCAAACGCAATCCGGCCTTCGCGCAGACTGGGAAGCCGCCTGTCGCGGCGAAACCGAGATCGACTGCTTCAACCATTGGGCACAGGAATTGGTGAACACAGGCTACCTGCACAACCACGCCCGTATGTGGTTTGCCTCGATCTGGATCTTTACCTTGCGCCTGCCTTGGGAACTGGGCGCCGATTTCTTCTTGCGGCACCTGTTCGACGGCGATCCTGCGTCCAACACGCTCAGTTGGCGCTGGGTTGCAGGGCTTCAGACACAAGGCAAAAACTACGCCGCGCGCGCCTCGAATATCTCAAAATACACCGAAGGCCGGTTCGCACCGCTCTACCAGCTCACCTCGACTCCCGAACCCTTGGACGGACCGCCGCATCCGCCCCGCATGGACGCCCCCTTGGGCGACACGCTTGATCCGTCAAAACCGTCGGTCCTGATCTTGCACGAGGACGACCTTAGCCCCGGCTGGCTGTTTGATCTGGGGCTCAAACCGCTGGCCACCGCCACGCTCGATGCCACCGGCAGGATCAGCCTGCTGCATGTGGCCCCGACTGTCACCGCCTTCAAATCCGCACTGATCACAGAATGCACAACGCGGTGGGCCGCCACGCTTGGCCCGCTCACCCTTGGGCTGACCACCGCACAACAGCTAGAGGATTGGGCTCGCTCGGCAGGGGCAGAGCAGATCGTCACGCCCTATGCGCCTGTCGGCCCGGCTGCAACGATCCTGAACGATATCCGTGCCCTGCCCGTGATCCGCCCCTTGCGTGCGTTTGACCGACACGCGTGGCCCCATGCCACTGCCGGGTTTTTCAAGTTCAAAAAGAAAATCCCAGAACTCGTGGGCGCGATGAAAGGCCTTCAGGCCGTTTGATCTTCTTCTTTTGAAAAATATGCCTGGAGGTTTGGAGGGCTGGCCCTCCAATCAGTCGGATCGCGCAGCGATCCGACACTCATTCAAAAGAAAAAGGCCGGGACAGAAGCCCGGCCTTTCCCATATGCCAAATACTAAGGATCAGCCGAACATATCCGTGGTGATCCCCTCGTACCAGCCGATGCTTTCCTCAAAGGTGGCCTTGCGCAAGGCAGCGTCCTCGCCGGTCTGGCTGACAAAGCTCGACACGCTGGCGATCTTTTCCTCGTTCGGCTCATAGGCCGCGCCGACCTTCACGCCATCATCGGTTGCGATCAGCGACCAGCAGGTGTTCGAATACTTGGCCGGGAACACACGGCTGCCCGTCAGCGCCCCGCGCACCGCCATGGCCGCCACCTTGGCCTGGCTGTTGGCCGAATAGCCCGACTTGGGCATGTCGCCCTGATTGGTCGCATCGCCAAGAATGTGGATATTCTCATCCATCCGCGACACCATGCTCAGGCCGTCTACCGGAGCCCAATTGCCATCGGTCAGCCCCGCCGCGTCGCAGATCAGCCCTGCTTTTTGGGCCGGGATCACATTGACCACATCCGCATTGATGACCTCGCCATCGATATCGACCGTCATCGCCGCCGGATCGACAGAAACGTTGTCGCCGCCAAAGTCCGGACCGATCCGCGTGATCATGCCAGCGTAGTGCTTTTGCCAGCCTTCTTCGAACAGGGCCTGCTTTGAGAAGCTTTCCTTGGGATCAGCGATGATGATCTTGGCAGTCGGGTTGTTCGCCTTGAGCTGATGCGCGACCATCGAGATCCGCTCGTAAGGTCCGGGTGGGCACCGGTACGGGTTGGGCGGTGCGACCATGACGAAGGTGCCGCCTTCGGGCATCGCCATGATTTGCGCCTTGAGCAGTTCGGTCTGGCTCCCGCCCTTATAGGCATGCGGCATCGCATTTTGCGCCGAGACGTCCCATCCGGGCACCGCACCGTCAACAAAGTCTATCCCGGGGCTCAGGATCAACCGGTCATACGGAACCGATCCCCCCCCCGCCAAGGCGACTGTCTTGGCATCCCGGTCGACGCCTGTGGCCCAATCATGCACCACGTTGATGCCGAATTCTGATGCCAGGGTGCCGTAAGAATGCGCAAGGTTTTCGAGCTCCCAGAACCCGCCAATATAAAGATTGGAAAAGAAGCAGGTGTAGTAGCTGCGACTGGGTTCGATCAGCGTGACATCAATCTCGCCCGCGCTGTCCTTGGCGATATAGCGGGCGGCTGTCGCACCACCGGCCCCGCCCCCCACGACAACCACTTTGGGTTTGCCATGCGAAGCTGCATGCACCATCGGCGCAGCGAGCGTTGATGCCGCCGCCATCCCGGTGCCCACAAAGACACGTCTGTTCAGTTTCATGGTCGTCCTCCCTTTTGAAATCTTCCTCCAAGACGTGACGGTGAAACCTCTTTCGGGTCTTTACTCACTCTTGGCAAAATATGCGGCCAGTGCGGCGATCTCCTCGTTTGACAATCGGCTGGCCATCATCTGCATCACTGGATGCGGTCTCAGCTTGCGCTTGTAGGCATGCATCGCAACGACAAAGTCATCCTCCGGCCATTGCGTGATCGCCGGGATGCCTGCGTCTGCCCCACTCGCTAGGTGACAGGTCTTGCATTCGCTGGACAGGTATTCGCCGTATTCATCATCGCCCACGATGGCGAGCACCTCTGGCGGCAATTCGACCTCGCGCGCCTGCGCTGTGGGCGCGGCCTCGGGGATGTTCTGCGGGCTTGCCGAATATGTACGCAGATAAGCCAGAATATCCGCCCGTTCTTGAGCGTCTTTAAGGCCGGCAAAATTCATCCGCGTGCGCGAAACAAGCGCTTTGGGGTTTTCAAGATACGCATCCAGCGTGTTGCGTTCCCAGGTCAGGCCATCGGCGCCCATCATTGACATATCGTCAGAGTATCGAAACCCCTCATGCGCCCCGGCTCGCCGTCCAAAAATCCCGTTGAGATGCGGACCAATGCGGTCTGACGCCCCTTGCCCGACCTGATGGCACGATCGGCACTGGGCAAAAGCTGCCTCACCCTTGCCCGGGTCGCCGAACTCAGCTGCTAAAGCCAGCTCGATGTCTTGCGCTGACGCGGACATATCTGTCGGGGGTGCCAGACTTGCCTCACGAGCGGCTTCTGCATCGGCCAATGCTGCGGTAAGCGCGACTTCTAATTCCGCAAGTTTTGTTTGCAAAGCGGCGGTCTGATCCGCCTTGGCCGCAAGGGCCGTATTGCTGTCTTCAAGCTGTGCCAAACGCCCGGTCAAAGCGTCCAATTCCTGACCCCGATGCTCACGAGCTGTCCAGCCATACGCCGTTCCCAGAACAAGCGCAGCGCCGCCACACATCGCAACAAAAAGACTTGATGAATTCGTGGTCATGCAAGCTGCTCCTACAGCAACACCGGACTGTCCTTCGGCACACCCTTTTTACTCATGGCGACTGCGCGGCGAAATACCCCGCCGCGCAGCATTCACTTATTCGAAGCTTGCCAGATACGCGGTCACGGCCGCAATATCTTCTTCGGATTTCAGGCCGGCAAAGCTCATCTTTGTCCCCCGCGCATAGCCGCGCGGGTCAGCAAGGAACGCGCCCAAAGCTTCGGCTGTCCAGGTACCTTCCATTTCGGCCAGAACCTTGGAATATTTGAAGCCTTCAACCGCGCCAATATCCGCGCCAACAATGCCGTTGAGCTGCGGGCCGGACCGGTTCTTGGCACCTTCACCAACCTGGTGGCAGGCCTTGCATTTGCCGAACACTTTTTCACCGGCTGCAACCAGTTCGGTGTCCAGTGCTTCGACCGCCGCCGCAACAGGCTCGGCAGGGGCCTCTTCCGCAGGTGCTGCAGTCGCCACTTCAACAACGGCCGCAGCTTGGGTCGCGGCCTCTGCGCCCTCTTCTTCGGGTGTCACATCAAGCACGGTGGCCCGCATTGTGATTTCAACGCTGTCCTTGCAGTTCTCCATGCAAGGCTCAGTGCGCCAGATCGTATATTCCGTCTCGGCACGGTCATCGATGATGAAGCCATTGGCATTCGGCATCTCGACCTCAAGGAAGTTCTCGTTGCTCAACACGAAATCCTCGTCCACGAGGAAGTTGGAATACAGAATATACGCCACCATCGCATAGACATCATCGTCGCTCAGAGTTTGCGCGTTGCCATAGGGCATAGAGCGATGAATATAGTCCCAGGCCGTGGACAGGTAGGGCCAATAGCTTCCGACTGTTTTCAACGGATCTTCATCTGCAAGTGTGCCTTCGCCACCGGCCAGCTTGGGCCAGTTGCCCGCACCTTCGGCAAATTCACCGTGACATACTGCACAGCTTTCCGAAAAGACCATCTCACCGTCTTCGACCGACCCTGAACCAACGGGCAGGCCTGTGCCGTCCGGGCTCACGTCGAGATCCCACGCCGCGATTTCTTCGGCCAAAGCTTCGCGGCCAAGACCAAGCTTGCCAGTGCCAACCTCTGTCGAGGCGTTTGCAGCGCTCACAAATAGACCGCCGCTGGCAGGCTCTACCGACGCAATCGCCGTCATCACGGGCGGGTTCTCAGGAAACGGCGCAATGTTGCGATCTGCAAAATTTGCGGCTGCCGTCAGAACCACCAAGGTTCCAACGCCAACTCCGCCGAAAAGATTAAGAGACTTCGACATTTTCTGCCTCCCCGTTGGGCTTGACGTGCCACGTTTGAATGCAGTTGTTGTGATAGATCGAGTTTTCGCCGCGCACTTCGCGCAGCTGCGCTTTAGTCGGCTGAACATACCCGGTTTCGTCGATCGCACGCGATTGAAGCAGCAAATCTTCGCCGTTCCATGTCGTGTCGAGATAGAAGCGCGTCAGCGCCATTTTCTCGCCCGGCTTGGCCAGACGCGCGGTTTCCCATGTCTTGCCGCCATCCTTGGACACGTCAACGCGGGTGATCGCACCATGGCCGGACCACGCCAGACCTGTGATCACAAGCGGCCCTGCTCCATGGGTGATCGGCGATTGCGGGCTGGGCGACGTGACAACGGATTTCGCATCCATCGCCCATGTCCATTTGCGGCTTGTGCCATCGGCCAGCGTGTCCGTGTATTTCGATGTCTCTTCACGGCTTTCGACCGCGTTTGGCATCACTTCGATCCGGCGGAGCCATTTGACCCACATGTTGCCTTCCCAACCGGGGACGACAAGGCGCACGGGATAACCGTGCTCTTTGCGCAGCGCTTCGCCATTCGCCTTGAATGCGACAAGCACGTCGTCAAGCGCCTTGTCCATTGGGATCGACCGCCCGTTCGAGGACGCATCGGCTCCCTCGACATAGACCCATTTGTCCGACAGGTCGCCTGCCGACTCTAGTCCGGCTTCGCCCAAAAGCGTTCGCAACGAGACACCCGTATATTCCATGTTGTGGATCATACCGTGGGTGAACTGCGCGCCATTCAATTGTGCACCCGCCCATTCCATACCGGTATTGGCCGCACATTCGCAGAAATACACATGGTTCTCGCGCGGGAACCGCTCAAGATCGGCGTAGGAGAACACCAGCGGCGTATCCACCAAGCCATTGATCATAAGGCGATAATCTTCTTTGCGCAGCTCGATCGCGCCCGAGTGGTGGCGTTCAAACGCACAGCCCTGCGGTGTGATCGTGCCTTCCAGCGCGTGGATCGGCGTAAAGTTGATCGAACTGGTGGTGTCAGCGGTCAGCCATTCCACATTGCGGCGCACCACATCCGCTTCGTATTCAATGGGCAATCCGTAAGGCGTGGCATCAACGCCATCCCCAAAGGACATGGCCCAGTCCTGCGTTTCCGTGATCAGCGGGTCCGGCCCGTTTGCCCGCGTAGCGCCCGCAGCAGTCAGCCCTGCCGCCGCAGCCGCAGAGCCCCGCAAAAACGCGCGACGGGAGGGTTTGAGGATGTCAGACATATCTCTCGCTCCGATTGACATTATGCGCCCACAACCGTGACGCTGTTATTGGGTTGAACAGTGACTGTGCCAAGCTTTTTGATATGCGCTTCGACCACGTCCCAGATTTGCGGACCTTCGGTGTTTTCATTGACCGAGGCCCAGCCAGCGACGACATAATTCTTCGCCGGGTCAATAGCTTCTCCGGTCTTGAGCAAGACCATATCGGTGATCCGCTCGCCCTGCGGCTTTTGCACGTCAATCCGGTAGCCCATGCCACCGATACGCACCATGTCTCCCCCCTGCTGGTAGTAGGGATCAGGGTTGAAGATGTTGTCGGCCACGTCCTCAAGAATGACCTTGATGAACTCGCCCGTCATTTCAGACCGGTACGCCTTGCCATAGCTCATGGAGGTGACATTCCAGATATCTTCGCGGGTGATGTCATCGCCAGGGATCAGGCTTGGCCCCCAACGCACGCCCGGGGACATGGCGATGTCGGCCTCACGTTCGCTCAGAAGCGCGTCGCAGATCAGATCGTCCCATGTGCCGTTGAAATTGCCCCTACGGTACAACAGGCTGTCGGTTTGGCCGATCACCTCTTCCAGCTGGTCTATGAACGGCGCGCGCTGTTCGTCGATCAGGGCGGTCATGTCGGCATCGGGTTCAATTACGTCCGAAAAGATCGGGATCAGCTTGTGGCGGAACCCCATCATGCGGCCATTCTGGATGTCCAGATCGACCCGGCTCACGAATTTACCGTTGGAGCCGGACGCAATCAGGATCGTGTCGCCCACCAGCACCGGTTCGGGCAGCGCGTCATGCGTGTGCCCCGTCAGGATCACATCAATGCCCGTGACCTTGCTGGCCATGCTTTTGTCGACGTCAAAGCCGTTATGGCTCAGGCAGACGACACATTCCGCACCTTGTGCGCGCACCTCGTCCACCATTG
This sequence comes from Marivita sp., assembly GCF_051251565.1. Taxonomy (GTDB): domain Bacteria; phylum Pseudomonadota; class Alphaproteobacteria; order Rhodobacterales; family Rhodobacteraceae; genus Marivita. Next base: position 13,769 of record NZ_JBPOFB010000018.1, read on the forward strand.
CCTGCATATTCTCGTCGCGGATACCGAACGAGTATTCCGGGAACATCCAGCCGGGGTTCGCAATCGGCATGTAGGGGAAGGCCTGACCGATCACAGCAATCTTCACGCCACCACGTTCGAAGAACTGGTAGGGCGGGAAAAGGTCGGCCGGTTCGTCCCATTCGGCGTCAAAGATGTTCTGCCCCAGCGCTGCAAAGGGAAGACCCTCGACGATCTCGCGGACCCGGTCAGACCCAAGCGTGAATTCCCAGTGGAAGGTCATCGCATCAGGACGCAACTGGTTCATCACGTTGACCATATCCTGACCTTCGGTGTGATAGCAGCTATACGATCCATGCCACGTATCCCCGCCGTCAAGCAGCAGTGCATCAGGACGGTCGGCCCGGATCGCGTTGACCACGGTGGCCACGCGATCCAGTCCGCCTACGCGCCCATAGGCTTTGGCCAGGGAGGAGAAATCGCCAGAGCTGAGCGCGTAATGAGAAGGGCTGCCATCGTCGATGCCGTAGAGTTTGCGGAAATCAGCCCCGGTGACGTGCGGCACGGCACCCCGGTTTTCACCAACACCAATATTCACCGACGGCTCGCGGAAGTAGATCGGCTTGAGCTGTGCATGGATGTCCGTGACGTGAATCAACGAGACATTTCCAAACGTGTCGAACTGCAACAGCTGATCCTGCGTCAGCGCCTGCTGCGCCGCCAGTCGGGACCAATTGCCAAAGCCGGATGCGCCAACCAGCGCAGAGGCTGCCATCGACACCTGAAGGAAATCGCGACGTGAGATCATGGGAGGGCCTTCTTCGATGTCTCTCCACACATTCGCATGTGTGAATGAGTTAAAAGTAAAAAAACCCCACGCCAATGTTGGCGCGGGGTCGATTGATTTAGTTGCGAACCGACGGACCTTCGACCGAAAGGCCGTTGCCACGCGATGCCACATAAAGTTCGAGAGCTACGAACTCGGGCGAACCCGGCGCAAATGTTTCAGCGCGTGTGTCACGAACACAGCCCTTGAAGCGGCCATGAACAGTGTTCAGCTTGGCATTCTTCAACCGGTATGTCGGGAAGCCGTTGATCTGGCCCTGGCTCAGATGGTCGGCGCGAATGTAGTTGCCATAATTATCTTCGTGGCAATTCGCGCAGGATAGCTCAAGCTGGCCGGTGCGTGTGTAGTAAAGCTCTTTGCCCTGCTCCCACGTTTCGGCGACCGGACCGTCAATTGCAACGTTTACAGGCATACCGCGCGACTGAACCGAAATAAGCGCTTCCATCGCAGCCATCGGCGCGCTGTCGTACTTGTACGCATCGGCACCCATCTGGTTGGTGCGGCAATCATTGATCTGCATCGCCAAAGTGCGGACTTCGCCCGCTTCTTCGTTCCACTTTGGATAGACAGCGCGGACGCCTTCCATCGCTTCTGGACCTTCGTGGCAGGACGCGCAGGATTGTTCCGCCGTGCCTTCCACTTTGTTCCACGCATCCATAGCCTGATCCACTGCGATCATGCCGGGATTGTCGAAGGTGTCCATTTGCATGGATTGCGTGTCGTCTTCACGAAAATGCCAGCCAGACATAATTGTGTCGACCCCAGTTTCGCTCATGTGTGCAGGCGCCGCGGCCTTCGAGATCATTTCTTGACCGTCGATCGTCAGCGTATCGTCATCTGCACCACCCGCGAAAACCATGGGGGCCGAAATAGCCAGCGCGGCGAACGCTGTCATTGCCTTGAATTTCATTCTGTTCCCTCCCGAATTAATCCCTGCCCCGTCGACCGGGACAGAGAGGAGCTTTGTGCTCAGACCGTGATGGCTTTTGCGTCTTCGTAGACGGACCCGTCATCGTCATACCAAGTGAACTTGAATTCACCGGCTTCGGGCACAGTTGCCTCGAATTCGAAATACGGGTTGGTCGAAATCGCCGGCTCCAACGTGACATCGATAACGTTCTGGCCGTTAAAGTCGCAAGTGAAGCGGTTGATGATCGAGCGCGGGATCGGGTTACCGTCACCGTCTTTGCGTTGCCCCGATTCCATCGGGTGGCTGATCAAAGTCTTGATAACGATGCCTTCGCCAGCCGAAGCGGACTTTGGAACCTTGACGCGGGGTTTTACACCGGATGCCATGTTGTATCTCCTGAAATCTGTATATTGACCGTTAGCCGCCGCAGCCGCCGATGGTGACCTTCACGGTCTTGGCGCTGCGTGCAAAACTGCCATCCGCCAGCTTGGCGATGGCGATCACGTCCTGCGTGCCGGCCAGACGCATGCGCGTGCTTGCCGATTGTGCCGCGGCCAACGGGCCGAAGTTGAAAGTCGCGACGCCGGGTGTCGGGTTGCCCGCCGCCAGAACCAGGATCGCCGAGGCGCCCGGTGCGGACACTTCGATCGGAACGGTGTTGCCGTTCTCGGCGATCTCGGGGGCCGTCAATTCAACACCGGCATTGGCCAGATCGGCACCGCCAGTGAATGCGCTGATGGCATCGTCAACCGAAGCATTGGCGCGGAACGGCAGGACGAAGGTCAGCGCGGCTGCCCCACCCAATGCCAAGGTTTCGCGTCTCGTGAAATCCATGTCGTGTCTCCTATCTCGGTGTTGGGCGACTTAGCTGTCTTTCAGCGTCATCAAAAACGCCACCACATCTTCAACTTCCTGTGCCGTGAGAATTGGCATCAGGTCTTCTTCTTTAGCACTCTTGCCGGTGTAGCCGTCACCGGGGCGGATGAAGCCGCTTGTCTTGTAAAAGCCCGGCATGACCGACCCTTCAAACATCATCTTCGCGTTCGCCACGATACCGCGCAGCTCTTCGGCTGTGCGGTACTCGCCGATGCCATCCAGCGATGGGCCAACTTCTCCGTGGAACGGCGCGTCGTTCAAAGCTGTGACAGCGTGGCATGCAACGCAGTTGCCCTTACCCCGGCTGACCATGACTGCGGCCCCGTTCTCTGCATCACCGGCGACACCGGACAATGATGCCGCCACAGCACCGTATTCGTCGAATTGAACCTCACCCGGGGTAACCGGGTTGGCGATGGCTGCGGTTGCGCAAAGCACGACAGCAGCTGAAATACCTGTTAGCTTCATAGTCCCTCCCTTACCGCCCGATACGTTGACCGAGCTGACATATGGCTTTGTATACCGTAGGCCACAGAACTTGATTCACGCAACAACAAATTCACAGAAGTGAATAATTGAGTATGAATGTCGCAGGTTTAGTCCGTGCTCCCGTTGCTTCTTTGCTGGATCATACGCGCATGGTAACGCTGGAAATCCTCTTCTCCATCAAGAAGATAGCGCTTCTCCGCTACCCATGTGAACATATCAAGAGTGGTACCCTTGCCAAAAGCCCCAGGCATGACGGCCACCGACGCTTCCAAGGCATTTTGGCCCTCTGACACCTCTTCCGGCAGGAAAACGATGTTCGGTGTGAACATGACGCGCCACTTTCGGGCCATGTCCTTCTCTGACAAGGTCTCGCCATCGAAATCAGTCACTTCGATGTCGCCATGCAGGTTCAATTGCACCACGAAGTAGGTGTCACCAATATAGTCGCTGACCACAGCATCCGAGAACACCTCTTTGTGCATCTTATCGCAATAGATGCACCCACGCTGCTCAAAGAACAGGACCAGACGCTTGCCTTCGGCGTTCGCCTCTGCAAGGTCTTCGCGCAAGTCCTTAAACGTGTCACGCATCCACGGCTGCTTGTGCAGCCCGTCATCCCCAAGCTCTGCCGCCATCACCGGAAGCGCCATCAAAAGCGCCAACGCGCCCCCCAACACATGTTTCATAATCCGTCCTCCTCCTCTTCAAAGGTTGGCGATCATCCCAGCGATGACCAATTCGGAAACCAACGTAACATCGCGTCCGCAATCAGGTTCACGGTGTCGGTGGCGATCAACATTGCAAACAGAATCAACATCCCGCCCATGACCTTTTCCGCATAGTGCAAAAAGCCCCGATTGCGGGCTGTCCAGCGCAAAAACGGCCCAGAAAACAGCGCGGCAATCACGAACGGCGCAGTCATGCCGACCCCGTAGACAAACAGCAGCAACCCGCCCTGGAACATATCTCCCATGCCGCCTGCAATCATCAGGATCGATGCCAGCGCCGGCCCAACGCAAGGTGTCCAGCCAAAGCCAAAGGCAAGCCCCATCACATAGGCCCCTGCCCAGGTCGTGGGCTCGGTCTTGGCCTCGACCCGCGCTTCGCGGTACAGGATCGGAATGCGCACGACGCCCAGAAAGTGCAGGCCAAACGCGGTCAAAACCGCCGCCGCGACATAGCGCAATGGCTCGCGGAAGTCCGCAAACGCCTGCCCCACCGCTGTCGCCCCCATGCCCAAAAGTACGAAAATCGTGGTCACGCCCAGCGCAAACAGGCAGGCCGACAAAACAAGGTTCCACGCTATTCCACGCGGCACGTCGTCTTCGCCCTTTAGCTCGTTCATCGAAATCCCGGCCATGTAGCACAGGTAAAACGGAACCATCGGCAAGATACAGGGCGTAAAGAAACTTAGCACCCCAGCCAGTGCTGCACCTGCAAAAGAAATGTCGAACATTGGCAGGGATTCCTTGAATTATTCACATATTCAAATTAAGTGTTTTGTTAAGATGCCGTCAATTGGTGAATGATGAACGCGTTAAATGCCCTTGCTCTTGGAGTTGCACTGTCGCTCTGCCCGGCATGGGCCGGGTCGGTTCTGGCCGAACCCTATCTGGTGATGGTCGATCAACCTGGCTGTGTCTACTGTGAAAGATGGCATGCGGAGATCGGGCCGGCCTATCCCAAAACCGCCGAGGGCCAGTTTGCGCCGCTTATTCGTGCAGATTTGCGCGAAGGCCCTCCCGAAGGTGTCACCTATGCGCGGCGCGTGCTTTTCACACCGACATTTGTTCTGATAGAAAATGGACAAGAACAGGCCCGCATAGAAGGATATCCCGGTGAAGATTTCTTTTGGCCGCTGCTGACCAAACTTCTTGAAGACAACACTGATTTTTCACCCATAGCAGAGGCCGAAACGGTCCGGAATTAGAGGCACGGCATGGCACTCCCCCAGCTAAGTCCAGACCTGAGCGACGATGAGCTTGATCGCATCGTTGACAAGGCAACAACTGCGTCGAACTTTCTCAAGGCGATAAGCCATGAGGGCCGGTTGATGATCCTGTGCCACTTGGTGACCGGCGAAAAATCAGTAACAGAGCTTGAAGAACTGCTCGCTGCACGTCAGGCGGCGGTCTCACAACAATTGTCGCGCCTGCGTCTCGAAGGGCTGGTGATCCCACGGCGGGATGGCAAGACGATCTATTACCGTTTGGCCGATGACAGGCCCCGCAAGATGCTTGAATGCGTCTACGAACTGTTTTGCAAAGACGACTGACCCACCCCGTACTCTTGTCTTGCTCTCACATCTGACTAACCGCATACTTGCCGGGGGAGCCTGTCTTGGGAGGGCAGCACATGTTGGCGAGCGTACCGGAACACATTCTTGTGGCGGCGGTTGGGTTGTTTGGGGGCGTCTTGCTGGGATTGGCCGCCAGGCTTGGCCGCTTTTGCACCTTGGGCGCAATCGAAGACGTTCTCTATGGCGGCTCGGACACCCGGTTGCGCATGTGGGGCATCGCCATCGGCACCGCGATCATTGGCAGTTTTGGTCTCATGGCAGCCGACGTTATTGACGGGGGCACCACCTTTTACCTCTCTATCAACTGGTTGCCTTGGGCGTCCGTGGTCGGCGGGCTCATGTTTGGCTACGGCATGGCACTTGCCGGGAATTGTGGCTTTGGTGCCGTGGCCCGGCTGGGCGGTGGCGACCTGCGCAGTTTTGTGATCGTGCTGGTGATGGGCGTGTCCACCTATGTCGTTCTCAGCGGTCCACTGGCCCCCTTACGCGATATGCTCTTTCCACAAAGCCCTGTCCTGCCCGGCGATGTGCCCCCTGGAATCGCCCATGCCACGGCGGCGTGGACGGGCCTGTCCACAAACACGATCGGGCTAATCATCGGCCTTGGCATTCTGGCATTTTCTGCTGCGTCGCGTGCCTTCGTCGACGCGCCGCACTCTGCCATCTGGGCCGCTGTGGTGGGCCTTGCCATCGTCACAGGATGGGCGGGCACATCATGGGTCGCCAATACCGGTTTCGAGGCGCTGCCCGTTGTCTCCCACAGCTTTGCCGCCCCGCTTGGTGAAAGCATCATGTGGTGGATGATCGGGTCCGCGCAGCCCGTGAGCTTTGCCGTCGGCTCTGTTGCGGGCGTCTGGGTTGGTGCCTTTACCGGATCGTTGATAAAGGGGCATTTCCGCTGGGAAGCCTGCGAAGACCCGCGTGAATTGCGCCGACAGATCTTTGGTGCGGCGCTTATGGGTGCAGGTGCTGTAATCGCGTTGGGCTGCACCGTTGGACAGGGCATCAGCGCGTTCTCTCTGCTGGCCTTTAGTGCCCCGGTGACCTTTATTGCAATCTTTGCCGGCGCGTCTTTGGGCCTGCGGCAATTGATCGTCGGTTTCAACCCGGCGGAATAACCCGCGAACCGTTGCCAAAGAATCACGCCGTCAAACATTTCTGTCACAGCGATTCACAGAGGCGAAATTTCGCCTGCAAACCTGTGCATGGTTCGATACGTTGTTGAAAAAACAACAAGAGCAGGCAAACCAGACTATGGGAACGGTGTATAACGGCACCTTCGTCATCTCCTGGTCGCAAACATCCATCGACACGCTTCAATCGGCTCCGGTCGATTTTCTGAAGGTGGGTGCCGCATGGAGTTGGGAAGGCGAAGCAGTCCGTGTGGACGGCCCTAACGATTTGTTGCGACTAGAGGAGGCCGAAGGAGAAGCGGACCGGCGCAAACACGCGGCCCGCATGGTGCGGCGGCTTGTCGGAGCCGCAACAGAAGATGCCAAGGGTCTCGGCGCCTTTGCCCCCGATCACCCGATTGCGGACAAATGCTTTGTCGTGACCGACGGCCAATCAACCTACACCATCACCGTGATCGAAACCGGCACCCGCAAACCACCTTTGTTGATGTTTCTCAATGGGATGCCCCCAAGGCACCGCGACCTGTGGGTGGTGCACACCTCCCTATTGACCAGCGTCACCCAAAGCGATGCCGAAGTTCAGGGCGCGGTCATCTGCTTTACGCCAAAGACGCGGATTTTAACGCCCGACGGTGTGAAACCCATCGAAGAGTTGCGCGAAGGGGACCTTGTCCAGACCAAGGACAATGGCTGCCAGGAAATCCAATGGATGGGGCAGCGTCGCATGAGCGGGGCGCGTCTGTTTGCGATGCCAAAACTCCGCCCGATCCGCATTCGTGCCGGGGTGTTTGGGCTTGATGAACCCGACGAAGACCTTTTGGTCTCGCCCGAACATCGCATGCTGATCAAGGGTCGGGTCGCCATGGACCTCTTCAACACGCCCGAAGTTCTTGTGGCTGCGCGTGATCTGGTCGACCACGACAACGTATCGGTGGACCTGACCGTGCGTGAAATCACATATGTGCACATGCTGTTGCCTCAGCATGAAATCCTCTTTGCCAACGGCGTCGAATCCGAAAGCTTCCACCCCGCCAATGCGGCCTTGTCGACGCTTGACCCTTTTGATCGAACCCGACTGACCGGCATTCTGCCCGGTGTTGAACTCAACCCGCAAAGCTATGGTCGCTTTGCCCGTAGGAACCTGTCGTCGTCCGAGGCCGCAATTCTCATGCACGAAGCCGCCTGATCAAAGGCAGGCTCCGGGGTGGTTCCAGGCTATTCGAACGCCTCTTGGGGCTTTACCCCCCAATAGGCCCCTTTGCCCGCCCAGCCCCGGTATCCGCCTGCCGACAACTCACACCACTCCGCCTCGCAGCGGCGGACCTCGGCCACGACGCCCAGCGACAATTGTGCATTTACCTGTGACGACGCATCGGGTCGCGCATAGAGGTTGAGCATATCCGCCTCGACAATGACCGTGCGCACGCCAGAAAGCAGGGAATAATGCACCCACCCCCCGGCCCCGTCACGATCCTGCACCCGGCGCCAATGGCCGTGCTCAGCCGTGATCTGCAATGGCATATTGCGACGTTTGTAGACCCAGTCGATCCGATGAGACAATGACGGTCCGCGCCTGACATTCCCCTCGCTCGCCTTCATCGACACGAACCGGGGCAGCGGCAAATTGGTGACAGCCCCCCGGTCCTCAGCCGCAACAGGCGGGACCGCCAACATCGCAGCCAACACGGCAACAGTCATCAGTTTGCCCGACACTCTGCGGAACGACAGCCATTTCATGGAATGCGCCTCAATTTGCTTGGTTTTTTGGTTTTTGACGGCAGGTTCTTGTGCCCGCCGCAGCTTTGAGACACTGTGCCAAAACCTGACGCGCCGGGGAAGTGGTGGGAGTGAAACCATGTCATCAAAACGTTTGAGTGTTGTCGTCACGCGACGTTTGCCAGACGCCGTAGAAACACGTCTCAAAGAACTTTTCGATGTGCGTCTGCGCGACACCGATGTTCCGATGAGCCAAGCCGAACTGGCGGCCGCGATGCGCGAGGCAGATGTGCTTGTCCCCACCCTCACCGACAAGATCGATGCGGGGCTGATCGGTCAGGCCGGAGATCAACTTCGCTTGATTGCGAATTTCGGTGCAGGTGTCGATCACATCGATGTCGATACCGCCCGCAGCCGGGGCATTCTTGTGTCCAACACGCCCGGCGTGGTCACCGAAGACACAGCAGATATGGTGCTTGCCCTGATGCTAGGCGTCACCCGTCGCATTCAGGAAGGGCTGAACGTTATGCAAAGCGGCGATTGGCATGGTTGGGCACCGACCGCTTTTCTGGGTGGACGTTTGGGCGGACGCCGTCTTGGAATCCTTGGAATGGGACGGATCGGGCAAGCCGTGGCGCGCCGCGCAAAGGCATTCGGTATGCAGATCCACTACCACAACCGTCGCCGTCTGCGCCCCGAGGTCGACGAAGCGCTTGAGGCCACGTATTGGGAAAGCCTTGACCAGATGGTCGCGCGGATGGATGTTCTTTCCGTCAACTGCCCGCATACTCCGTCAACCTTTCACCTTTTGAATGCACGTCGCCTCAAACTTCTCAAACCCAGCGCGGTGATCATCAACACCTCACGCGGAGAGGTGATCGACGAAAACGCACTGACCCGCATGCTTAAAGCAGGCGAATTGGCCGGAGCCGGCCTTGACGTCTACGAACACGGTCATCGCGGCAATCCCGAACTACGCAACATGCCGAATGTTGTCATGCTTCCCCATATGGGATCAGCCACGCAAGAAGGCCGCCTTGAAATGGGCGAAAAAGTCATCATCAATGTCAAAACCTTTGCTGACGGTCATCGCCCACCGGATCAGGTTGTGCCAGCCATGCTCTGACACTGGTTTTGACCCTTGCTCTTTGCGTAAGGCCGAAAGATGAACAAAGCATGAACTCTCTTGATTTTTCCTTCAAAGGCGAAACCCTCTCGGCGCTCCCCAGTGGCGGGCTGTTCTGGCAGTCTGAGTCCCTGCTTGTGGTGTCCGATCTGCATCTTGGCAAATCTGCCCGCGCCGCGCGGTTCGGGGGCGCGCAATTGCCGCCCTATGAAACAACCGAAACACTGACACGTCTTTCTGCCGACTTGCACGCAACCCGTGCCAAGACGGTCATATGCCTTGGCGACAGCTTTGATGCCCCATCGCTACAATCTGCCCTCCCCGATACTGACCTGATGACCCTGACCACCCTGCAAGCCGGGCGCGACTGGATCTGGATCGAAGGCAACCATGATCCGGGACCAGTTGCTTTGGGCGGCACACACAAACGCACATTGGCCATCGCCCCGCTCTACTTTTGTCATATCGCCGAAGCGGCACCAAAATCGGGCGAAGTCACAGGGCACTACCACCCCAAAGCGACGCTGGCCCTACGTGGACGCATGCTTACCCGCCCGTGTTTTCTTTTCGACGAAACGCGCCTGATCATGCCTGCTTACGGTGCCTTTACCGGCGGGCTGCACAGCCATGATCCCGTGCTGACACGGCTGATGTCGCCCGGTGCTCAGGCCATACTTACAGGGCCACGACCTTGCAAAATTCCAATGCCGGGACTCGCCCCCTTGTCTTGACCCGCGCGGCATGCTCACTGTTCGGCATGAGCATCGATCCACGCATTCAGGCCAGTTTTGATCGCCAATCCATGATGGTGACCCTTGGTGCCACCCTTGCCGAAACGGGCAATGGAACGGCGACCATCAGCGCCCCGATCCTACCCGGATCAACACAACAGCAGGGTTTCGGTCATGCCGGCCTTACGTTTTCCATTGGCGACAGCGCTGCTGGCTACGCCGCCCTGACCCTGATCCCGGATCATCAGGAAGTTGTCACTGCCGAAATCAAGATCAACCTGATCGCCCCCGCCAAAGGCGACCGCCTGATCGCCCGCGGGCGTGTGATCAAACCCGGTCGCCGTCTGATTGTTGTCACCTCCGATGTTTATGCCGAATCCGGTGGCATCGAACGCCACATCGCCTGCCTTATGGGGACGATGGTACCTGTGGATCTCTGAAGGAACCGTAAATGCCGACATACAACCAGCCGCTTGGCGGCAACGATTCGCCCCGTTTCTCGGGCCCCAACACGATGATGCGCCTGCCCACGCAAACAACAACCGAAGGGCTGGACGCGTGTTTTGTCGGTATCCCGATGGACCACGGGTCTTCCAACCGCCCCGGCACGCGGCTTGGTCCGCGTCAAATCCGCGAAGAAAGCCGCATGATGCGCCCGTATAACATGGCCACGGGGGCCGCACCGTTTGAATGTATGCAAGTGGCCGATATCGGCGATGTTGCAGTCAATACCTTCGATTTGAAGAAAACCATCGGCATCATAACCGATCACTACCGCGAGATCATCAAACACGGCACGATCCCGTTGACACTGGGCGGCGATCATACGCTGACATGGCCCATCCTGCGTGCAATCAAGGAAAAACACGGTCCAGTCGCCCTTATTCATGTGGATGCCCATGCAGACACCAGCGACGAGATGTTCGGCGAAAAAGAAGCCCACGGCACCCCTTTCCGCCGCGCATGGGAGGAAGGCTGCCTACAGAACAACAAGGTCTGGCAAATTGGCCTGCGTGGCTCCGGGTATTCGCCCGAAGATTGGAACTGGGCACGGGATCAGGGCTGGAACGTCATCCCCGCAGAACAATGCTGGTACAAATCGCTGGCCCCGATGATGGCCGAGATCCGCGCAGCTATCGGCGATGCGCCGGTCTATCTCAGCTACGATATCGACAGTCTGGATCCCGCCTTTGCCCCCGGCACAGGTACAGTTGAAATGGGTGGCCTGAGCACATGGCAAGCTCTTGAAATCGTTCGTGGATGTGCAGGATTGAACCTTGTCGGCGGTGATCTGGTCGAGGTCTCTCCGCCTTTTGACACCACCGGCACAACCGCCCTGATCGCGTCCAACCTGCTCTTTGAGATGCTTTGTGCGCTCCCCAAGGCGCAAAAATAAATGAGCCGGGCGCAAGCCCGGCCCACACTCACGCTGTCAGACCCTCGGGTTCATCCACTCCATGCGACCTGCAACAGGCGGTCACGGTGTTCGCCAACAGACATGCGATGGTCATAGGACCAACGCCACCAGGCACAGGCGTGATCGCGCCCGCCACCTCGGCACAGCTGTCGAAATGAACATCCCCCACAAGCTGGGTTTTTCCGTCGCCCTTTTCCGGCGCATCAATCCGGTTGATGCCAACATCAATCACCGTCGCCCCCGGCTTGATCCAATCGCCCGGCACCATTTCCGCCCGGCCAACAGCGGCCACAACGATGTCAGCACGGCGGACCACGTCCGGCAAATTCTTGGTGCGCGAATGTGCGATGGTCACAGTACAGCTGTCACCCAACAAAAGCTGCGCCATCGGCTTGCCCACAATGTTCGACCGCCCGATCACCACCGCATCCATACCCGACAAGCTGCCATGATGCTCGCGCAGCATCATCAAACAGCCCAGCGGCGTGCACGGAACCATGGATTTTTGCCCAGTTCCCAAAAGACCAACATTCGATATGTGAAACCCGTCCACGTCCTTGGCCGGATCGATGGAATTGATAACCAGATCCTCGTCGAGGTGTTTCGGCAGCGGCAATTGTACCAAGATACCGTGCACCTTGAGATCAGCGTTCAGCTGTCCTATCAACGCCAACAAATCCGTCTCTGACGTGTCCAGATCAAGCTTGTGCTCAAACGACGCCATGCCCACTTCGACGGTCATTTTACCCTTGGACCGAACATAGACCTGAGAGGCCGGATCTTCGCCGATCAGAACCACCGCCAGACCGGGCGTGATCCCATGATCGGCCTTCAACCGCGCCACATGCGCGGCCACCTGACCCCGAACTTTGGCTGCAAACGCCTTTCCGTCGATGATCTGAGCGCCCATGATCCGTCCTTCTTCTTTTTCCAAACACGCACATGCACCCAGTGACGCCTCCAAACAAGCGATGATCGATGCAGGCAGCGGGATGGCGGGATGGCGGGTGGGGCGATTGGCACAGCCCGAGCGCCCACCCGCCATCAGATCAAAACAGACCTTCGATCTGGCCCGCATCATTCAGGTGAATATTCTCTGCCGATGGCACACGCGGAAGGCCCGGCATGGTCATGATCTCACCGCAAACAACCACGATGAACCCAGCCCCCGCAGACAAACGCACTTCGCGCACTGGTACGGTAAACCCTGTCGGCGCACCGCGTTGGTTGGGATCGGTCGAAAACGAATACTGTGTTTTCGCCATACACACCGGCAAATGCCCGTAGCCCTGATCTTCCCACAGCTTGAGCTGATCGCGGATTTTCTGATCCATGATCGCCTCATCTGCGCGGTAGATTTTCTTGGCAATGGTCTGAACCTTGTCAGCCAGTGACATCTCATCCGGATAGATCGGCGCAAAATCAGCGGCGCCACGGTCGATCACCTCAACCACCTTGGTGGCCAGATCGGCAGACCCTTTCGACCCCAACTCCCAGTGACGGCTCAGCACCGCTTCGGCACCCTGACCAGCCACAAAATCCTTGACCGCCTCGATCTCTGCGTCGGTGTCAGTGACGAAATGGTTGATCGCCACAACCACAGGCACGCCAAAGCTCTTGAGGTTTTCAATGTGACGGCCAAGGTTTGGGCACCCCGCCTTTACCGCGTCCACATTCTCGGCCCCAAGATCGGCCTTGGCAACACCGCCATTCATCTTCATCGCGCGCACCGTGGCCACACAGACCACGACCGACGGCGCGATCCCAGCTTTGCGGCACTTGATGTTCATGAACTTTTCGGCACCCAGATCGGCCCCAAAGCCCGCTTCGGTCACCACATAATCCGCCAGCTTCAGCGCTGTCGTGGTCGCAATCACTGAATTACAGCCATGCGCAATGTTGGCAAACGGGCCGCCATGCACAAAGGCCGGGTTGTTTTCCAACGTCTGCACAAGGTTCGGCTGCATCGCATCCTTGAGCAGAACCGTCATCGCGCCCTCGGCTTTGATATCGCGGCAGAAGACCGGGCTGCGGTCACGACGATAGGCGACGATCATGTCACCCAGACGTTTTTCCAGGTCTTTAAGGTCTTTGGCCAGACACAGGATCGCCATCACCTCGGACGCGACTGTAATGTCAAAACCTGCCTCGCGCGGAAACCCGTTGGCCACGCCACCCAACGAACAGGTGATCTGGCGCAAGGCGCGATCGTTCATGTCGACCACGCGCCGCCAGACAACCCGGCGGATGTCGATGTCGAGCTCATTTCCCCAATAGATGTGGTTGTCGAGCATGGCCGACAAAAGGCTATGTGCACTGGTGATGGCGTGGAAATCACCCGTGAAATGCAGATTCATATCCTCCATCGGGATCACCTGCGAATAGCCGCCACCAGCCGCGCCCCCTTTCATGCCAAAGTTCGGACCCAGCGACGCCTCACGGATGCAAATCATCGCTTTCTTGCCGATATGGTTCAGGCCATCGCCGAGACCCACGGTTGTGGTGGTCTTGCCTTCACCTGCGGGCGTCGGGTTGATCGCGGTGACAAGGATCAGTTTGCCATCCGGACGATCCTGCACAGAATTGATGAAGGTCTGGCTTACCTTGGCCTTGTCATGGCCATAGGGCAAAAGGTCATCTGACCCGATCCCGATCTTTTCCCCGATTTCCTGAATGGGGCGCTTTTGTGCCTCACGTGCGATTTCGATATCCGATTTGTACGACATGAAAGGGCTCCCCTGTAACGACAGTCATTTGTCCAAGGCATACAGTTGTGCACCCAAGCACCAACACCGTGAAACCGACACTTCCCAGCAAAACTGCGGCGGGAATGGCCGACCCGCGTCGCCAATCGGAAACCTTATCCGTATTCCGCTACGATCTGGCCAGATCAAGATGGGACCAAACCGGCTGGTCCGGCACATGCAGACGCAGATCATCGCCAAGGCTCAGGCACCCCGGCCGCTCGACCCACGCGGTGACACCGCGCCGATTCTGCGCCGCCGCCTTGAACGCCTTGCCCTTGCCGGGAAACACCGCCTCGATCTCGCGTGCGGGCAGATGGCAAGGGAGGTTTTCCATATCCACGATCAGTGTCACCCCACCCGGCCCCTGAAGCCGCGACGACGGGGGCACCAAAGTAAACTCGGGGATGCCTTCAATCACCAAAGTCGCACCAAGCCACACCGGATCAATCCACTCAAGCCCCATCTCGGATGCGATTGCCGCCAGCTCTTCGGCAGAGACCACGGACAGCTGGCGTACATTCGCAATCTCGGTGCCGCGCACATGTTGCGATGTCACCCGGCTGCACGAGGGTCGCGTTCGGCCCGAATGGCGTTCATTGACAGGGCCATCAAAGCCAAGTTCTAGCGCGTCCAAGGGTGCCGACAAAATCGACTCGCCTTCGATGGGCACACGGCCAACCCAGCGCACCGCTGCGACAAAATCCGTTCGTTTCAAAGCAGGCATATGCGTCTCTCAACACTGGTTTGCACGGCACACAACCTCGTGCCGCTGCCAAGAGCAACCCGAAACATGCGTATCACAAACGAAAAACCCCGATGCCGTATCAGGGCACCGGGGTTTTATTCGTGTTTCAAATCGAACTCAAAGCGTTGGCTCGGGCTCCAACCCGCCATCATCCGGGGTCTTCTTGGATTTTGGCTTGGTCTTGGGGATTGCCGTCAGGCTTGGTTTCTTGTCAGACACATCACCAGACGCATCGCCATCGCCAGCTTGCGGCGGCTCACCCCGGACAACGCGCTTGATCTCTTCCCCGGTCAGGGTTTCGTATTCAAGCAAGCCTTGGGCCAGACGTTCCCACTCTTCGTTCTTTTCCGTAAGGATTTTGAACGCCCGTTCATACGCGTCTTGGATGAACTTGCGGACTTCTTCCTCAATCGTCTCTTTGGTGTTTGCTGAGACCGAAAAACCCGCCGTGTTGCCGCTATAGCCTTCGGCGGCTTCGCGGTAGTCAATGTTCCCGACCCGGTCGGACATGCCCCACTGAAGCACCATCGCACGGGCCAACGCCGACGCCTGCTGAATGTCACCAGCCGGGCCATTCGACACGTTTTCCGGGCCATATTTGATGATCTCAGCCGCTTTGCCCGCCATGGTCATGGCCAGCTTTTCCTCGCACTCGGATTTATGCCAGTTCAGACGGTCGATTTCCGGCAGCGACACCACCATGCCCAACGCACCACCGCGCGGGATGATCGTGGCCTTATACACCGGATCACATTGCGGCAGCTCAAGTCCAACAATAGCATGTCCGGCTTCGTGATAGGCGGTCTTTTCTTTTTGCTCAGCCGTCAACACCATGGAGCGCCGTTCGGCCCCCATCATGACTTTGTCTTTTGCGTTTTCGAAATCTTCCATCGTGACGAACCGCCGTCCGACCCGCGCCGCCATCAGCGCCGCCTCGTTCACGAGGTTGGCCAGATCGGCGCCCGAGAAACCCGGTGAACCGCGTGCAATGATCCGTAGATCCACGTCCGGACCAAGTGGCGTTTTACGCGCATGCACGCCAAGGATTTTTTCCCGGCCCTTGATGTCGGGGTTCGGAACCGTAACCTGACGGTCGAAACGACCAGGACGCAGCAGCGCAGGGTCAAGCACGTCACGACGGTTGGTCGCCGCGACGATGATCACGCCCTCGTTGGCCTCGAACCCGTCCATTTCAACCAGGAGCTGGTTCAAGGTCTGTTCGCGTTCGTCGTTGCCACCACCGTAGCCGGCACCACGGGCACGTCCCACGGCGTCGATTTCGTCGATGAATACGATGCAGGGTGCGTTTTTCTTGGCTTGTTCGAACATGTCGCGCACGCGGGACGCGCCCACGCCGACGAACATTTCCACAAAGTCAGACCCCGAAATCGTGAAGAACGGCACACCCGCTTCGCCTGCAATTGCGCGCGCCAGCAGCGTTTTACCGGTGCCCGGAGGACCAACAAGCAACGCGCCTTTGGGGATCTTGCCGCCAAGCCGCGAGAACCGCTGCGGGTTGCGCAGGAATTCCACGATCTCTTCCAGCTCTTCCTTGGCCTCGTCGATGCCAGCCACGTCGTCAAAGGTGACGCGGCCATGCTTTTCGGTCAAAAGCTTGGCCTTGGATTTGCCAAAGCCCATCGCGCCGCCTTTGCCGCCGCCCTGCATGCGATTCATGAAATAAATCCACACACCGATCAGCAAGAGGAACGGAAGAAGGCTAAGCAGGAAGGACTGAAAACCCGATTGCTGCTGTTGTTCCGCCCGGATCGGGACATTGTTGTCGATCAGCAAATCCGTGACAGTGGCGTCTTCGGGTTTGATTGCGACGTAGTCTTGACCGTCCGTGCTGCGGAAGCGAACCTGTTCGCCGTCCAGTGTTACCGAACTGACCGTGTTGTTTTCAACCGATGATACAAAATCAGAATAGCTGATTTCGCGGCTCTGAAGGGTGTTACCACCGCCCGAGAAAATGTTGAAAAGCGCAAGGATCAGCAGGAACAGAACGACCCAAAAGGCGATATTTCGTGCGTTGCCCAAGGAAATTTCTCCTGAATGTGACACGGGCGAAACGGCCCGTGTCTCTTGGCCTATAACATAGACATGCGCGGCCCGTGTTCAATGCGAAAGACAAAATGCCTCAAAACCGGTGTCGGGCCGCCCAAGCACGTAGCGACGTGCCGTGATGTTCGTCCCGATACCAAGGGCAGGACAGGCCAGCAAGGCATCGTTCAACCAAACCGCGGGCAAGGCGAGCGCCGCGCGATGTGGCACCAATGGCGGCGCTTTGCTTTCGATCTGGCACCAGCCCGACTGACCAAGCGCACAGACCTTTGCGTCCCCCGGCATAGCACCACTTTGATCGCGCAGAACCCACTGACCATCCCAGAGCGCTCCGAGCCTTGAGGGACTGCACTCAACCGCCGCCGCTTCTCGGACGAACCGCAGGTGCGCCTTTTCCACAATCACATCGACCCCGTGCAGGGTGCCACCCCTGCCCGACAAAACCTGATCCAGCAGTGCGTCGCTTGACGCCGCACGCGGACGGTATTCTGCAGACCCCACATAACATATTGCCGAGGTCAGCAGCCGAAGCTGCGTTTCTGCGTCCAGCGCGGCAAAGCCATCCCGATCCAATCGCACCTGGCCCAAAGGTGCATCGGACCCAATTTCCGCAACCGCCCCAACCAACCGTGCCTGCAACGCGTCCCGCGCGCGTGCCATACGCTGGCCAGTGTCTGCCAAAACAGACGCAGTAAGCCCTTCTTCGCTCAAAACCTTTAACAAATGCCGAACGCGCACGCGATCAAAGGCCAGATTTTCGTTTGACGGGTCCTCGACCCAGCGCCCTTGCAAGACCCGTGTATAATGCCGCAGCGCATCGCGGTGCATATAAAGGCAGGGCCGGACCACGGCAAAACCCGGGGAACGAGCGTCGTGCGCGGGCGGCGTGCCAGACACATCATTTGCAGCCAAAGGTGGGACAGACAGGGCATGTGGCACAACCTGCCGCGCTGCGCGCATCCCCGAGAGGCCATCAACACCCGACCCACGCATGAGCCGCATCAACACCGTTTCCGCCTGATCATCTTTGGTGTGAGCAAACAGCACATGCCGCACCGGCCCACGCCATTTGTCGATCAACGCGAGGCGCGCACGGCGCGCGGCGTCCTGCACATTTCCAGTGCCATCCCAATGCCAACGAAGCGTTGCATGCGGCCAGCCCAGAAGCGCACATTCCTCCGACACCATGGCAGCCTCTGCCGCACTTTCGGCGCGCAAACCATGATCAATGGTCACAACCCAAAGCCGAACGCCGTAGTCGCGGGTCCAATTATGGGCCAGATACAGCATTGCCATACTGTCGCCGCCACCCGAGACAGCCAGACCGATATCAGACGGGAAATCGGGCCCAAGCAGCTGCCCCATTGCGTCAGCAAACCGCTGCGCCAGCGGTGTCTCGGTCACTGACAGTCGAACCGGGCTTTGGCCGCATCCGCCTGCGCGATGGCATCAGTGCTGCCGGGATAGCGCCCCGCGACCTCGGTCAGGGTGACACAACCTTCGTCCACATTACCCAACGTTGCGAGCGCTGCACCAAGACGCCACAAGGCTTCTGGCCCCGCCGCATCATCAGGATAGCCGGCATAAGCATCCAGAAACCGCCGGGCCGCATCGCGCAGATTGCCCAGCCCCTCAAGCGCGCGACCTTCCGCCACAAGCGCCTGCGCCTCTAACGGTCCACCGGGATAGGTCTGGCGAAAGGCCGCAAACTGGTCTGCGGCGGATTGAAAGTCACCTTGGGCGAGCGCCTCCCCAGCCCGCCGAAAGTCTGTCTCTTCGCCGACGGCCAATTGCGTTCCGCTGGATTCTGGAATGCTCGGCTGCACCGACGGGGTCGCCGCGCTCGTCGCGCCACCCAAGGTGGGTGTCTTGCCCAACGCGCCGATATCGCATCCGCTTTCAAGCTCGCACAGCCGGAACTCCAGGTCGCCAATGCGCTGTGCCCCGTCTTCGGCAATACGCCCGACACGGAACTCAAGCTCTTCAGTCTTGGCCGTAAGGCGCTGCAATTCGAATTCAATCGAATTGACCCGATCAAGAATCCCGGACGGCAACGCAACAGAGCTGGTGCCAGTTGTGCTTAATTCACGTTTGAGTTTTTGAATCTCGACAAACAACACCGACATATCCTGTCGGATATCAGCCAAGGTTTCCTGCGCCTGCACCCCAAGGGGCGCAAACGCCAGCACACAACTTAGTAATCCAGCCCTCAAGCGCATCCGGTTCTCCGTCAGCTCGACAATCCGGCAGAGATGATCGTCACCGCCCGCCGGTTCTTGGCATAACACGACTCTTCAGAGCAGATTTCAATGGGGCGTTCCTTGCCATAGCTCACAAAACGCAGCCGGTTGGACGTAATACCCTGTGCAACCAGATATTCCATCACCGAATTCGCGCGGCGCGCCCCAAGCGCAAGGTTGTAGGCCCGCGTGCCCTGTTCGTCGGCATGGCCTTCGATCACGGCCTGATAATCCGCATTGGTCCGCAGCCATTGCACCTGACCATCAAGGGTGGCGCGGGCTTCGGGGCTGAGCGTGGACTGGTCCACGGCGAACAGAACACGGTCGCCGACAGTCTGCTGGAAATACGCAGGCGAGCTTGGATCGCTGGCGCTACCGGGAACAAAGCCACCGGCCTGACCCGTGGCTGCGTTCAAATCGACCGAGTCATTGTCAAAGCGGTTGGCATTGGTACAGGCTGACAGGGCCAGAACGGCCAACAGCATGGTGAGTTTTGCGGAAAGTCGCATGAGATGTCCTGCTCTCTTTATCGTTGGTCCGAATTTACCACAGCATCGCTGCCGCGCCTAGTCGTCTGCCGGGTTCGAGAACTTTCGTATGAAAATTCTGAGCACTGCACACTAATTTCTGGTGAAAGGGCACGCGTCACTGCAACGGTCCCCAACTTGGATCAGACGCCCCTTCGGGTGTCCGCACCCGCTTGAGGTTCCGACCCGAGATATCGACCGTATAAAGCGAAGACGCACCCTGCGCGCCCTGTGTTTCGCGGGCAAACATGATGACACGTCCATTTGGAGACCAAGTCGGCCCCTCATCGAGGAACGAAGCGGTCAGCAAACGCTCTTCGGATCCATCCGTACGCATCACGCCAATATGGAACCGGCCTGCATTTTGTTTGGTAAAGGCAATCATGTCCCCGCGCGGCGACCAAACCGGCGTCGAATAGCGGCCCTGACCAAAACTGATCCGACGCGCCTCGCCGCCACTTGCAGCCATGACATAAAGTTGCTGCGTGCCCGAGCGGTCGCTTTCGAACACGATCTGGCTGCCATCCGGTGAATAGCTTGGCGCGGTCTCAATCGACGGCGCGCTGGTCAACTGGCGGGTGCCGCCGCTGCCGATATCCATCGCCCAAATGTCCGTGTTGGACCCCTGGGTCAGCGAATACACCACCGTCTGACCATTGGGCGCAAACCGGGGCGCAAAGCTCATGACACCGTCCTGGCCTTGCAGAATACGGCTTTGTACCATGCCCACTTCAAGAATATGCACCCGCGGCATGCCCGTTTCATAGCTGGTATACAGCACCCGTTCGCCGTTTTCCGAAAAGCGCGGTGCCAGAACAAGCGCGCTGCTGCCAGTCAGAAATTGCACATTTGCGCCGTCGTAATCCATAACGGCAAGCCGCTTGAGCCGCTGATCCTTGGGGCCACTTTCGGACACATACACCACACGGCTGTCGAAATAACCACTTTCGCCCGTGATGCGCGAATACACCTGATCGGCCACTTTATGCGCCATCCGCCGCCAGCCGTCCGGCGTGCCTGCAAACTGCATACCTTGGCCAAGCTCTGCCCCGGCAAACACGTCCCAGACACGAAACTTGACCACCACTCGTCCACCGGATTCGCTCACCGCTCCAGTGACAAGCGCTTGGGCGTTGATCGCCTTCCAATCAGCAAACTGAACCGGGCTGCCAAAGCTGGTAATCTGGCTGATATGCGCCTCGCGCGGCACTTCGCGGAAAAGACCCGTTCCAGTCAGATCCTCGGCGACAACCCGTGCGATCTGCTGTGCCAATTGCTGGGCACCTGCGCTTTCAGCCACAAAATCAGGCACCGCATAGGGCAGTGGCTCTACCACGCCTTCGGTGATTTCGATCCTGAGTGGTCCGCTTTGCGCCAGTACCGCCAACGGCGCACAAACAGCCAGAACCAGAACAGTCAATAGCGATGCAACGATCTGTCTCATCGGATCCTCATACTCTCGGGGTTGAACGTCATCTCGACGGTCTTCCACTGATCAAATTTCTCGGGTGGCAGGGTATATCCGTCGCCCTGACACCGCAAAATCGCACGACGCGCGGCCTGAAAAGCGGTTTCCGCAGCCGATCCATCGCCACCGCTGGCTGCAAGCATCTGCATGCTTGTTGCGACAACCCGGCCCGAACGATCCATCTCGAATCCCACAGTCACCGTGACATTCGACGCCTGCGAGCCGACATCCACAACCCAGCAATCCTGAACCGCAAGACGGAAGCCGTCCCGCTCGCCTGACGTAAGCGGCGGACCATCGGCTGTCCCGGTGGCGCTGCCAGCCAGTGCTTCTTGCAATGCGTCGGCAATGGCCGACGCGGTCGCATCTGCCACAGGTTCCTGTGGCGCAGTTTCTTGCGGCGCGGGCGGCGCAGCTGCCGTCTCCGTCTCGGTTGGTGCCGGACGGTTCGGACGCACTTGCGGGCGCGTCGATGCTGTAGGCGCGCGGGCGGGCTGTTCAGCCTCAGTCACGATCTCGGTCGCCGCAGCCTCTGGCGCAGTCGCCTGTTGCTCCTCGGCTTCGGTCACATCCGGCCTCTCGGCTGGCTCTATCGTTTCTTGAACCTCGGGTCCAACCTCCGCCTCAGGTTCGGGCTCGGGAACAACCTCGGCAGCGACACGCGGCGCGGGCCGTGGCACCGGACGCAACGCAACGTCTGGTGCGTCCACCTCGGGCACCGGCTCTGGTGCAGGTGGTTGCGGCAGCTCTTCCGCGACGGGCGGCTCGGGCAGCGGCTCTACGGGTTGCGGCACTGGATCAGGCCGCGCAACAGGTGCTGTTTCGGCTACGGGCGGCGCGGGCGTAGGCTCGGGTGCCTCGGGTTGCGGTAAGGCAACAGGTTCCGCGCCAAGTGCCGGAGCCGCCTGCGGCGGCATCATCGAGGCGAACTGTGCCTCAGAAATGACCGACACATCAGCCACTTGAACCTCCGGCGGATCGCTTCGAAAAACGCCCCCGAACAAAGCCCACAGGATCAACACCCCGTGCGCACCGCCCGATATATAATGCCCCGTGTGCACTGCGCGCCTCAGCCATCCGACCCGTCAAGAGCCGGCCCTCCGATATCGGTCACCAGCCCAATAGAACTGAAACCGCCTGCATTGAGCGCACCCATAACCTGTGCCACGACCTCATAGGTCACAGCCCCATCCGCGCGCAGAAACACCCGGTCATCCGACCGCTCTGCGGCGATCGCCCGCAAACGCGGGACCAGATCGGCGCGCGCCACTTCGGTGGTCTGGATCGACACAACACCATCCGCCCCGATGGTCACGGTCAGCGGTTCTTCGGTTTCCGACGGCAGGGCCGTCGCGGCGGTCTTGGGCAATTCCACCGGAACCCCAACGGTCAACAACGGGGCCGCCACCATGAAGATAATCAAAAGCACCATCATCACGTCAACAAACGGCGTGACGTTGATCTCGGACATGGGCATGGAACGGCCCTTGCGCCGCCTGCGCCCGCCTCCGCCACCCTGTCTGACGACACCTCCCCCCATCGCTCAGCTGTCCAACTGGCGGCTGAGAATTGTCGAGAACTCATCGGCAAAAGATTCGTAGCCCGCCAGAATGCGATCACTGTCTGAAGACAGCTTGTTGTAAAACACCACCGCCGGGATCGCCGCCAAAAGGCCAAGGCCTGTCGCAAGCAACGCCTCGGCAATACCGGGTGCCACCACGACAAGAGATGTGTTCTGCTGCTGTGCGATTTCCACAAAGGCATGCATGATGCCCCAAACGGTGCCGAACAGGCCCACAAACGGCGTCACGGACCCGACAGTCGCCAAAATAGCCAGGTTTTTTTGCAGATCTTCGGCCTCTTTCTGAATTGCGACGTCCATTGACCGGTCAATCCGCGCATGCGCACCCGCAATCAGGCCACCATCATCGCGGTGTGACCGACGCCATTCGGTCATCCCTGCGACAAACACCTTTTTGGCGCGCCCGTCCGGGTCGGGACCGATCTGGTCGAACAATTCATCTAGCGGCTCTCCCGACCAAAACGCACGATCAAACTCTGCCGCTTCGGCCCGTGCCTTGCGATACAGAATGATTTTCTCAAAGATAATGGCCCACGCCCAAAAAGACGCGATGATCAACATGAGCATCACGAGCTTTACCGTCACCGTGGCCCGCGCAAAAAGTCCCCACATGGAGAAATCAATCTCCTGCGCCAACGCAAGTGTTTCTGCTTCCATCTGCCTGCTCTTTAGCCTGTTGGGCCCAATTGGTCGGGCTCTGATTACCAGCCTCAATACCGCAATTTCAGGGGAAACGCCAACACAATGGCGTCAGAACAGGCGCAATTCGGTATCCTAGTGAACCTGACGGCGGATATTTGCCGGAAGCCGCGCAGGCGCGCCGCTTTCGCCGATGCAAACGATCACAACTTCTGCCTGAAACAACAGATCCGCACCGCGCAGCACCTCTTGGTTCAGGATCAGCCGCACCCCCGTCACGGCCTTGATCGCGGTCCGCACCTCAAGCGCGTCATCGAATTTCGCAGGCTTGAGGTACTCTGCCGCAACCCGTCGCACGACAAAGACCACCCCGTCCTCTTCGCGCATCGCGTTCTGATCAATACCAAGGGACCGCACCCAATCCGACCGCGCCCGCTCGATATAGCGCAGGTAATTGGCGTAATAGACAACCCCACCCATATCTGTGTCTTCGTAATAGACACGAACCGGAAACATATGGACCATCAGGCCAACCCCTGTTGCGCCACGTGTATCCGCGCCGCAAGGCGCAGCGCATGGGTCTCGTCTTGCGCCATTGGCGGCAATACCCGATCATACGCCGCCCTGATAAGAGCCCCGATCTCGGGTCGCAGCACATCGCGCCCATCTTCCAGCTTCCCCAAGGGCGACCGATCGGTAAAGGCCAGGTCTGACCAGAGCAGCATGGATTGCACCACTTGGGTCAAAGCCAATGTCTCGGCCGGGATATCCGACAAGACCTCGTCCATCCGCAAAAAGATAAAACAGGCCTTGATCGCGCCAGCATCGTCAAACCGGAACACCCGGTACTGGTTGGCGTCTGCCGCCGACAGTTTGGCAACCAACGGTGCAAGCCCGTCGATCAACCGATCCAAGTCCGGCACTGGCAAAAGCTCTTCCCAGTCACGAAAGAAAAACACCATCACATTGGCGCCCAGTTCGGGGTCGGTTTCGGCCATATGATGACCGGCCAGCGCGCACACCGCCTCGAATGCGCCCTTGACCACGGACAGGGTTGCGTCTTCGACACCGAACACGATGGGCGCAATCGGACGCCCCCAACGCGCAAACAGATAAGTTCCGTCAGACCGCGTAAAATACCGCTCAACCTCGGCAGCATCCGTCATGAGGCACCGCCCCCTTGCTTCTTCTTTTTCCAAATATGCAGTCATGACTTCTGGCACAGGGTGCGCCGCCGGGCAAGTCAGGCCTGCCCGAACAAATCCGATTGCCCCGGCTGCCGGGGCGCAGCCATGCCCAAATGGCTCCACGCCTTTTGCGCCAACATCCGCCCGCGCGGGGTGCGCTGGATCAACCCTTGTTGGAGCAGATACGGCTCGATCACCTCTTCCAGCGCATCGCGGCTTTCCGACAGCGCCGCCGACAAGGTCTCAATCCCGACAGGCCCACCCTGATAATTCTCGGCAATCAGGCTCAAATACCGACGGTCTGCCCCATCAAGGCCAAGCCGATCCACCCCAAGCCGGGTCAGCGCGCTGTCGGCAAGTTCCTTGGTGACAACCCCGTCACCTTCGACCACCGCAAAATCGACAACCCGGCGCAACAGCCGACCTGCGATCCGGGGGGTGCCTCGGGACCGTCGTGCTATCTCGCGCGCGCCTTCGGGGGCCGTGGTGACACCCAGTTTGAGCGCATTGCGCGTCACAATCGTGTTCAGCTCGTCTTCTGTGTAAAAGTTAAGCCGCGTGGGAATCCCGAACCGGTCGCGCAGCGGCGTGGTCAACAAGCCAAGCCGCGTTGTCGCACCGACCAGCGTAAAGGGCTGCAATTCGATCCGCACAGTACGCGCCGCTGGCCCTTCGCCAATCACGAGATCAAGCTCGTAATCCTCCATCGCGGGGTAAAGCACTTCTTCCACCGCCGGGTTGAGACGATGAATCTCGTCGATGAACAAAACATCCCGCGCTTCGAGGTTGGTCAGGATCGCCGCCAAATCACCGGCTTTGGCCAACACTGGCCCAGAGGTCATGCGAAACCCGACGCCCAATTCGCGCGACATAATCTGCGCCAATGTCGTCTTGCCCAAGCCCGGTGGCCCATGAAACAAAGTGTGATCCATCGACTCTCCGCGCTGTCGCGCCGATTGAATGAATACCCGCAAATTTGCCCGTGCCTCGGCCTGTCCGACAAAATCGTCAAGCATCTGGGGCCGCAGCGCGCGGTCCCGATCCTCTGGCAATGGGTCTGGACGGACAATCGGATCAGACGGCATGGGCACGTCTCATCCCTGTCTGGACTTTCCCCACAACGGTGCCAAACCGAAAATACAGCGTGTCCATTCCCCTACCCCTTCGGTGCCAAAAGTTTGAGCGCCGCCCGGATCAATTCGGGCGTTGCTGCCTCTGGCGCATCACCCGCCGCTTGCGCAACCGCTCCTGCCGCCTCACCCGGCGCGTAGCCCAGATTACCCAGCGCCGACAACGCCTCGGCCTGCGCCGATGCCGAAGGGGCTGGTGCGCGGGCCACAGGCTTGGCCTCAATCGGTTCAATCAGCGCGTCATCGTCAGACGCCACAGCAACAACCGAAGCAGCACCACCCATCGCCATCACGGCAGGCGCCTTGTCCTTCAGCTCGTTGACCACCCTTTGCGCCGTCTTGGGGCCAATCCCCTTGGCGGCTTTGACCGAATTCCAGTCACCCAACGCAATCGCACGGCTGACCCCATCCGGCCCAAGTGCTCCCAAAATCGCCAGTGACGCCTTGGCTCCCACCCCTTGCACCGACATCAGCAAGCGGTGCCATTCCTTTTCGACCATCGTGGGAAAGCCGAACAATTGCAGAATGTCTTCCCGCACCAAAAGGTCGGTATAAAGCGCCGTCGCCTCTCCAGAGGCCGGCAAACCTGCCAGCACGCGATCCGAACAATAGACCACATAACCCACGCCGCGCACGTCGATCAGAACGTGATCGTCGCCCTTGTATTCAATCCGTCCCGCAATCCGCCCGATCATGCCCGCATCCTCATTCCCGGTCCCGTCATGTGATGCGCATGGCAGATGGCTATCGCCAAGGCATCCGCCGCATCAGACCCGTTGATCTGCGCACCGGGCAGTTGCATCTTGACCATGTGTTCGACTTGTTTCTTGTCTGCATGGCCGACACCGACAACTGTCTTTTTGACCGAATTCGGCGAATATTCTCCGATCTCAAGCCCGAACTGCGCCGGAACAAGCAAAGCCACGCCACGCGCTTGGCCCAGCTTGAGCGTCCCAACCGCATCCTTGTTCACGAATGTCTTCTCAATGGCCACCGTTTCAGGCTGAAACCGCTCGAACACCTCGGTTAAAGCAATATGAAGTGCCAAAAGGCGCGTCGCCAATTCGCCGGTGCCCGACAGGCACACGCCATTGCCGACATGGCGCAAGCGACTCCCGTCTACCTCGATCACGCCCCAACCAAGGAAGCGTAGACCCGGATCAATCCCCAAAACACGCATGCTGCTCGCGCCTATGTTGCTTTTGCATCACGGCTAGCACGAAACGCGAACAAACGCCAAGCATTCAAAACAAATGCGCCGCATTCAGCGAAATGTCGAAATCGTCTTGGATATCGTCGCCTTTGTGCTCTGAGCGCGGAAAACGACGTCAAAAACGTCGTGTTCTCCCTATGAAATAAGGCCGTTTCGCCACAATTCGAAGCCATGCACAAAACGCATAAAAACTATGCGAAAAGGGCAATTGTGGATGGCATTTTCCGCAACTAGATGCGCGGCAGACGAATACCTCTCCCCTTTTTCTCAAGGAACATGGCAATGGCCGCTTTTGACACATCCCGCCCCACCTACGCCGCAGGCCGCTCCGGCTTTGGCGCAATCGCAACATCCCTGATCGCTGCCTTCACTGCATGGAATGACACCCGTCAGACCCGCAATGCTCTCAGCGCGCTGAGCGATCACGAACTTGAAGACATCGGTCTGACACGCGGCGACATCAATTCGCTCTAAGACGATCCGTCTTTCAGTCAAAAAGCCGTGTCAGCGACCCTGACACGGCTTTTTTCTTTTGAGCAAAACATAAGACGATGGATCAGCCGATAACGTTTCCCAGCAATCGGGCCAGCGGTGCCGTGATGGGGTCAATCTGCATGATCAATGCGCCCATCTGCTCCACAAACCCGCCATTGCGCAAAACCTCAACTTGCTGAACGTAGCCTTCTTCGCCCAACAGCGTGACGATGCACGCCTTGAGAAAGAACAAGACGCCGATCGGCAGAAAAATCATGGAAAACGAAAACGCGTCCCTGATCTGACGATTGGGGCGGTGCGTGATAACACCATTTTTTTCAAGTTTTGTGACATAGCCACGCGACAACTGCCGATGGCGCTTAAGGACCTTGCGGTACCTTTCGTCGAACATGTCCTGTTGCTTGGTCATGTAAAGCAGCCTTTATTCCGGCCCCCACCGGATGTGTCAGGGATAGGGGCGAAATATGGCAGGAATTGGGCAAAACCTTCCGATTTTCATCAATTACGGCAGGAATTCGAAATAAATCGGAATTGTGGCGACTTCAGGAAAGTGATTTTTGCAGCGTTAGGGTCGTCCAATCACCAATCTCTTCGCGGTGCCATGTATTGATGCCGTTTTGTGCATAAACCGATGCCACCTCATCGCCTTGATCGTTCAAAAGCCCCGAAAGGATGGCGAACCCACCTGGCGCAAGACAGGCAGCCATGTCCGGGGCAAGGTCAATCAACGGCTGTTTGAGGATATTTGCGAACACCAGATCGAACGGGGCTGCCTTTTGCAATTGCGGATGGTCGAACCCCATTGCCTCAAGGCAGATGACCCGACCGTCCAACCCATTGGCAGCAGCATTGGCCTGCGCGACATCGACAGCGACCTCATCCATATCGCTGGCCAGCACTGTTTCCGGCCAGACCCGCGCCGCCGCCATCGCCAGAACCGCCGTACCGCAGCCGATATCAGCCACGTTGTGACAGACCACATCTGAGGTCAGCAACCGGTCCAGAGCGCGCAAGCAGCCTTGGGTCGTCCCGTGGTGCCCCGTACCAAAGGCCATCGCCGCCTCGATCAAAAGTGGCTCTACATCGGCTGGAACTTGGTCGGCGTTATGACTGCCATAAACAAAGAACCGACCGGCATGCACTGGCACCAGCTCGCGGCGCACCTTCGACACCCAATCGGTTTCCGGAAGTTCGGAGACAACAAAAGGCTTTGCCTGATGGGCCGCGGCCAACAACGCCAGCGCCACATCATCAGGCGCGTCCATGAAATAGCCCCCCACTTCCCACAAGCCGCTGCCGTCTTCGATCTCAAACACCCCCACGCCATAGGGTTCAGGGTGCAAATCTTCGAGCGCCTCGCCCAGTGCCTCGGCCATGGGCTTTTCCGACAATGTGGTAAACGCGGTGAAGGTGGTCATGCGGCGAAACTTTCTGAGTGAGAGGCAATGCCGTCCCTGTGCCACGAAGCCTGTCCTGCCGCAAGCTCACTCCGCCGGGGCGGTGATGTACGCGGAAAACACCGTTTCATTGCCCGGCTCGGGATGACGCGGGATCATCAGGGCCAAAAGCAGCGACACCAACGCCATGCCCGCCGCGAGTGCAAAGACTGACCCCGGTGAGATCAGCCAGATATAGCCCAAACCCGCCGGCAAAAAGACCGCTGCGATGTGGTTGATGGTAAACGCCACCGCCGCCGTGGGTGCAATATCACCCGGATCAGCGATTTTCTGGAAATAGGTCTTTAGCGCCAATGCCAGGGCAAAGAAGATGTTGTTGGCAATATAAAGCCCCGTGGCCAACATCACGCCCCACCCAAACCAGTAAATCCCGCCATAGGCGACAAACACGATGACCAGACCGATATATTCAAAGACCATCGCATTGCGTTCGCCGAACCGGTGAACCACCTGTCCGATAAACGGTGCAAGCACCATGTTGGCCACCAAGGTGATCAGCATAAGCTTGGTGACCTGATCCACGCCAAGGCCAAACCTTTCGACCATCATGAAGGCCGCGAACACAACAAAGATCTGACGCCGCGCGCCCGACATGAACTGAAGGGCGTAATAGAGCCAGTACCGTTTGCGCAGCACGAACTTCTTAAGCTGCGGATTGGGCGCCTCGAAATGCGGGATCATCAGGGTGCAATAAGCCACGATGATCAGCGTCAGCGCCCCTGACACCATGTACACGAAGTTATAGCTCAGGTCATAGACCCGCCATGTGACAACCAAAACGCCATACGCCACCAACGTCGCCGCTGATGCCGCCGACACAAGCAAGCCAAGCATCTGAGGCGCGCGGTCTTTGGGCAACCATTGCAACTGTAGCGACTGGTTCACCGTCTCGTAATAATGAAACCCGATCGAGCTTATCAGCGTGATGAACAGCAACCCACCCATAGAGGGAAAATACGCCGTCAACGCCGTGGCGACGCCCAGCATCGCAAGCGAGATCATCGCAAGCGTCTGTTCTCTGATAAACAGAATAACAGCGATCACACCAACAGCCAGAAACCCCGGGATTTCACGCACAGTATGAAGCCAGCCAATATCAGCGCCGTCAAACTGTGCCACTTCGATAACGAAGTTGTTCAGCAACGCTGACCATGTCGCAAAGGACAACGGCATGGCAATCGCCATCAAGAACAACAACGTCACGGGCCGTTTGTGGATCGGCAAATGGCGCGCTTCGGCAAGGGGGACAATCCGCTTCATAGCAGTCCCTTACGCCCACTGTGCCCTTTTGGCGAGTACCAAGCGAAGGCACTCCGCAACCTTTCATACACTCAGTTCATGGCTTTCCCTTTCTTCATGTTCCCGCAGATCGACGCCTGAACTCCACTCTGTCGGCAAATCCCTGACAATCCCTTAAGCGCCACCAATCTGATCCAAATCAAGGCAAACACATTCGCACCAGCGCATACATGCACAAACGAAACGCACCTAACGCGGAGAAATGTCATGGATCTTGTGGCGCTTGTTGACCGGATCGGCGAAGCACCAACAGCCGCGTTGTTCGGGCTGATCACCGGGATCGTCTTTGGCGTGGCCGCCCAGCGCTCGCGCTTTTGTTTGCGCGCGGCGACAGTCGAATTTGCCCGTGGCATGATGCAGGACAAGGTTGCGGTTTGGTTGCTGACCTTCTCAACAGCCGTCGTCTGGGTGCAGGCCGCCCAATTGTTTGGCCTGATCGACACCACCGAGGCCCGCATGATGGCCGTCCCCGGAAGCTGGTCTGGGGCAATCATCGGCGGGTTGATGTTCGGCGCGGGCATGGTTCTTGCACGCGGCTGTTCGGGCCGGTTGCTTGTGCTGGCCGCGACTGGGAACCTGCGGTCCGTCGTGTCTGGCCTGATCTTTGCCGTAGTCGCGCAAATGAGCATCACGGGCTGGCTCGCACCCATCCGTGATCAAATCGCGGGCATGTGGATCACCAGGGGTGGCCGCAATATGGATTTGTTAACCACGCTGCACTTGCCCGAGGGGTCCGGTCTGGTCTTTGGACTGGCCACAGCGCTGCTCGCGCTGGAACTGTCGCGCCGCAACCAGATCGGCTGGCAACGGCTTGTTTTTGCGTCAGGCGTGGGATTTGCCGTCGCCATGGGTTGGGCCTTTACCTACGCGCTCAGCCTTGTGGCCTTTGACCCCGTTCAAATCGAAAGCGCGACCTTTACGGGCCCTTCTGCCAACACGTTGATGTTCTTTCTGGATCGGTCATCGATCCTCGAATTCGACATCGGTTTGGTTCCCGGCGTTGTCATTGGGTCTTTCCTCGCCGCATTCGTGACAGGGGAGCTGAAATTCCAAGGCTTTGAAGGCTCCACACCGATGCGAAACGCCATGATCGGCGCCGCACTGATGGGGTTTGGCGGGATGTTGGCGGGCGGATGCGCCATCGGCGCCGGAGTCACCGGAGGGTCAATCTTTGCGGGGACTGCGTGGCTCGCCCTGTTCTGTATGTGGATCGGCGGCATGAGCATGGATCTGGTCATGGGCGGGCGTGGGCAGCCTGCGGCGGTCTGACAGGCACGCAGACTGCGCCAATCATGACCGGATGCGCCAGCCCGTCTTGAAGATCCACCAGATGATCCCGAGGCACAGCATGGTAAACCCGCCAATCGCAAGCAGACTTAACCCGATGGGCACATCCGCGATGCCAAAGAACGACCACCGGAAGCCGGACACAAGATAGACCACCGGGTTGAAGAACGAAATCGTCTGCCACACCGGCGGCAACATCGAGATCGAATAGAACGACCCACCCAGAAACACCAAAGGTGTCACAATGAGCAGTGGGATCAGCTGGAGCTGTTCGAAATTCCCGGCCCAGATGCCGATAATGAACCCGAACAACGCAAAGCTCAAACAGGTGAGTACCATAAACGCCAGCATCGCAAACGGATGCTGGATCGACAGATCCACAAACAGCGCGGAAGTCGCAAGGATCACAACCCCGATAAACAGCGCTTTTGTCGCTGCCGCACCGACGTAACCCAGAACAATTTCAAGAAAGTTAATGGGCGCGGACAAAAGCTCATAGATCGTGCCGATGAACTTCGGAAAATAGATGCCAAAGCTTGCGTTCGAAATCGCCTGCGTCATCACTGACAACATGATCAGACCGGGCACGATGAACGCGCCATAGGACACGCCCTCGACCTCGTCGATCCGGCTGCCGATGGCCGCACCAAAAACCACGAAATACAGCGAGGTCGAGATCACCGGGGACACGAAGCTTTGCAGCAAGGTGCGAAAAAATCTTGCCATCTCAAATACATATATTGCGCGGATCGCTTGCCAGTTCATGCCGCGTCCTCCTGATTTGTGACCAGTCCGACAAAAATATCCTCAAGCGTGTTTTGCCGCGTCTGCAAGTCGCGCAGCACAAGCCCCGCATCGCTGATGTCCCGGATCAGCGTGGCAATCCCAGTGCGGTCTTGGTTGGTGTCATAGCTGTAGATCAACACCTGACCGCCCTCATCAATGCGCAGCCCACGATCTGACAGCGACGCAGGCAATTCGGTCACCGGATCGTGCAATTCAATGCGCAATTCCTTTTGCCCCAGACGCGTCATCAGCGCGGTCTTTTCCTCGACCAACAGGATTTCGCCCTTGTTGATCACGCCAACGCGGTCGGCAATTGCTTCGGCCTCTTCGATGTAATGCGTGGTCAGAATAATCGTCACGCCCGCCTCTTTCAGCCCCGCCACAATGTCCCACATATCCCGGCGCAGCTCGACATCGACACCCGCGGTCGGCTCATCCAGGAACAGAACGCGCGGCTCATGTGACAAGGCTTTGGCAATCAGCACCCGACGCTTCATCCCGCCAGAAAGCTCCATAGTCCGATTGTCGCGTTTGTCCCACAAAGACAATTGCCGCAGGATGCGTTCCAGCAGGGCATCATCCTTGGGTTTGCCAAAAAGCCCGCGCGAAAACCGCACCGTGTTCATCACCCGCTCAAACGGCTCCAGATTGATCTCTTGCGGCACCAACCCGACAAGCGCCCGCGCGCCGCGGTAGTCGGTGACAACATCATGCCCGCCCACCGTGATCGTCCCAGAGGTCGCTTGCGTGATGCCGCAAATCGTGGAAATCAGCGTCGTCTTGCCAGCGCCGTTCGGCCCCAAAAGCGCAAGGATTTCACCTTCGTGAATATCCAAAGACACGGTCTTGAGCGCCTCAAACCCGTTTGCATAGGCTTTGCGGACATTGCTGATCTGAACCATCGGTTGCATTGGGGCGTCCTTTTGTCTGCGACAGACCCGTTACCTATCGCGCGGGCACGCAGACGCAATCCTTAAAGCCGTGCACCCATACGCACCCAATGTGCGCGTCGCTTTTGGACCTGACCTTAGTCGTCGTCCAGATTATGCACAGGTCATGACATCTCTTTCCGACAGCAGCATTGCCCGTGGCATCGCGTTGATCTGCCTTGGCGTCTTTGCCATTTCGATCAACGATCTGGTGATCAAAGCGTTGTCAGGCGGCTATCCGCTCCATCAGATCGTGTTCACCCGCACGGCCATCGGCATCCTGTTGTCCTTTGTCATGCTGCATCTTGAGGGCGGCCTATCGCTGCTGCGCACCTCGCAACCGGGGCTGCATATCCTGCGCGGGTTGACGCTGGTTGCCGCGAACATGACGTTCTTTGCTTCCTTGGCCGTCTTGCCACTGGGCCTGACCACGGCACTTTTCTTTGTAAGCCCGTTGTTCATAACGTTGTTCGGCTTTCTGTTCCTGCGCGAACAGGTAGGCCCACTAAGGCTTGGCGCGATTGTCTTTGGCTTTCTGGGGGTGATCGTCATGCAGGAGCCGTGGCAAAGCGGGTCAGAATATGGGCCGCCTTGGCTTTTTGCCCTGCCGGTGATCGCGGCAGCGCTTTATGCAGCCATGGCGGTGATGACCCGCGCACTTGGAGTCAAAAGCAGGGCCTCGGCACTCACCATCTACAACCAAGCGATGTTTCTCTTGGTGTCGAGCCTGTTCTACCTGCTTGTCGGGCAAGGACAGGCCGACCCCGGCCCAGATTCCCCCAGCTTGCATTTCTTGTTGCGCGCATGGACATGGCCCAGCGCCGAGGACTGGCCACTGTTCTTGGTTATCGGCATCTGCAACGGCATCGTCGCCTATTGCATCACCGCCGCCTACCGAATGGCCCCGGCCGCCAGCATCGCCCCGTTCGAATATATCGGCCTGCCGCTCGCAATTTTCTGGGGCTGGTTGTTCTTTGCCGAATGGCCCACCCCGGCAATCTGGGCGGGCTGTGCGATGATCCTGGGGGCTGGCCTGTTCGTGTTCCTGCGCGAACGTCAAAAGGGCAAGCGACACATCACAAAACCGCCCAGCGGCCAAGCGCGCTGACACCTCCGATCCCGGAGGTGCCAAAACGCGGCACCGCGTTTTCGTGGCTTAAAGCCCGCGCACCGTGTCGATCATCAGCTTGACGTTTTCCGGGTCCGCATCCGGCGTGATGCCGTGACCAAGGTTGAAGATATGCGGCCCGTTCTTGAGAGCCTCCACAACCTTGCGAGTCTCATCAACAAGCTCTTGTCCGCCGGTCACCATGTGGCGCGATGCAAGGTTGCCCTGAACACAGCCGCCGGGTTGCACATGCTCGGCCACCCATTCGGGTGTCACGCTGTCATCCACGGCAACACAATCGGCACCAGTCGCGGCATGGAAGCCGATATAGCTGTCACCGGCCTGACGCGGGAACGCAATCACCGGAATGCCCGGATGGCGGCGCTTGATTTCTTCGGTGATGATTTTCGCAGGCTGCAAGGCATAGCGCTGGAAATCCTCACCCTTGAGCGATCCCGCCCAGCTGTCGAAAATCTTGACCACTTCGGCCCCGGCATCGATCTGGGCGGACAGATAATCAATCGTGCTTTCGGTCAGGCGTTCGAGAATTGCCTCGAACAAAGCGCGGTTTTCGTCCTTGAGCGCATGGGCAGGCCCCTGATCCGGCGTGCCGCGACCCGCGATCATATAAGTCGCCACAGTCCAGGGTGCACCGGCAAAACCGATCAGCGTGGTTTCTTCCGGCAATTCACGGCGCAGGATGCGCACTGTCTCATAGACCGGGTTGAGCGTGTCATGGATCATCTCGCCACGGCCGAGCTTGTCGAACTCGGCCTGCGTGGTGATCGTCGACAAACGCGGCCCCTCGCCAGTGACGAACCACAGGTCCGCGCCCAGCGCCTGTGGCAACAAAAGGATGTCGGCAAACAGGATCGCCGCATCAAAGCCGTAGCGGCGGATCGGCTGCAACGTGACCTCGGCAGCCAGTTCCGAGTTATAGCACAGCGACAGAAAGTCACCGGCCTGCGCGCGCGTCGCGCGGTACTCGGGAAGGTAACGACCGGCCTGACGCATCATCCAGATTGGGGGGGTCGGCAGGGTCTCGCCAGCAAGGGCGCGCAGGATGGTTTTTGTCTGGCTCATCAGGTCTTTCCTTCTGTAATGCCTTCGGATCAACCGTAGAAACCCATATGTCAAGACAAGCATGGTTGTCAGGACAAGTTTACACGCCTAAAGATCGATTCATGACGAGAGATCTGCCCACACCCGCCCAACCCCTGAACATCGGCACGCGCGGTTCCCCGCTGGCGTTGGCTCAGGCACACGAAACCCGCGAACGGCTGGCCAAGGCGTTTGATCTGCCTTTTGAGGCCTTTACCATCGTTGTCATCAAGACCACGGGCGACAAGATCATTGACCGCCCGCTGAAAGAGATCGGCGGCAAAGGTCTGTTCACACGCGAAATCGAAGAGGACATGCTGTCGGGCAAGATCGACATTGCCGTCCACTCGATGAAAGACATGCCGGTGCTGCAACCCGAAGGTTTGTTGCTCGACACCTACCTGCCCCGCGAAGACGTGCGCGACGCGTTCATCTCGCCCGAATTCACCGGGATTGCCCAATTGCCCGAAGCGGCGATTGTCGGCACGTCATCGTTGCGCCGCCGTGCGCAATTGCTGAACCGGCGGCCCGACCTGAATGTCGTGGAATTCCGGGGCAACATGCAAACCCGCCTGCAAAAGCTCGATGACGGCGTGGCGTCCTGCACTTTCCTTGCAATGGCCGGTCTGAACCGCCTGCGCATGGACCATGTGCCCAAAACCGCGATCGACACCACGGATATGCTTCCTGCCGTCGCTCAAGGCGCCATCGGCATCGAACGCCGCGCCGACGACAGCCGCGCCACCGAGATGCTGGCCGCAATCCATGACACCAAAACCGGGCAACGCCTTGCCGCCGAACGCGCATTTCTTGCCGCGCTTGACGGGTCTTGCGAAACGCCCATCGCGGGTCTGGCGGAACTGAACGGCGACACGCTGCACCTGCGTGGCGAAGTGCTCCGCCCGGACGGATCAAGCGCGCATGCCGATGAAATCAGCGGCCCGATCTCGGACGGTGCCGCGATGGGCCAAGCGCTTGCGCGCACTTTGCTGGATCGCGCCGGTCCCGGCTTTTTCGACTGGCACGCGCACTAAACGCTGTGCCGGTCACTCCGGAACGGCAAAGGTCAGCGACGCCCATAGGCTTTCCCACACGGGATCGCCGTCATTTGTTGGCGTCAACGCCCGCAGCACCACGGCATCGGCCAGATATGCGTGTCCCGCCTCAACAGGCAGGGTCACGCGGCCATCGGCATCAGTGCGGTGCAACGTAACCACCACGGCACCAGACGGCGGCTTTGCGAACAGCTCGACTTGCACATCGGCGCGCGGTTCCCCCTGATACAACACCCGGATCGGTAACCCGTCGGTCATGTCGTCCTGATAAGGGTTCGCCTCGGCCACGATCTCGGTCTCAAGCCCCATGTCTGCATCTGCACCGGCACCGGACCCAACAGCGATCAGGCTTTTGGCGTAGCGGCTGTAAAGCTCAACAAAATTCGTTTCGGGCAAGCCCCGCGCGGCATGCTCTGTAAGAACGCCGGCAAAATCCTTATGCTCGACGAAATTCACGAACTTCTGCCAGTCACGGTAAGTCAACGTGTGATCCCGCGTCTGGTGGATC
The DNA here is from genome assembly GCF_051251565.1 of Marivita sp. Classification (GTDB taxonomy): domain Bacteria; phylum Pseudomonadota; class Alphaproteobacteria; order Rhodobacterales; family Rhodobacteraceae; genus Marivita. Next base: position 50,859 of record NZ_JBPOFB010000018.1, read on the forward strand.
ACCACACACAGACCATCCCTTGGGGCCTCAACCGTCAGCGCAGGCCGATCCCCGGCGCGTCCTTCGACCGAAGACAGTGCACCAGAACAGGCCAGATCAAAACGGTCGAAATTGCGCTCCAAGTAGCTTTGCTCTGCCCCGGCAAACGCTTCACCAACCCGCAGCCGCGCAGTAATCGTCCCCTCCGATGGCACCTGATATACCTCGGGGTCGATCCAGAACTCATGCGCGGCAACCGGCAAAGAGAGCCCCGCCGCAAACGTCAAGACAAGTGCGGCCCGCAGGGTCATGCGGATTTCACCAACTTGGCTTCGATCTCGCGGGCATATTGCGCCATGCGGTCCCGAAAGCGTGTGTTGATACGTGACCGGGCGAGCTTGAAAGACTGCACCAAAAGACGCGCGGACAGAGTTTTGGGCGACATCTTGAACGCCACAGTCACCCGTGTGCGGTTGGGCGACAAAGGCACAAGGTCGATCTGGGTCGTTGTCTCAAGCCCACCGGACGCGCCGGCAAATTGCAAATGCTGCGGCGCATCAAACTGCAAAAGCTCAACCGTTGCGGTGCGTTCCTTACCTCGAAAGCGAAATTGCGCTTCCCAGCCTTCCCCCGGTTTGGGCATCGGCGTGCGAAACTTGCGCCGCACATCTATCCCGCGCCGCAACGCCTGACGTTCAATCGCGTCAAACGCCGTCAGCTCAGCAAACACATGGTCTATCGGTGCGGCAACATCTTCTGTCGCGGTCACTTGCATCGGCTCGCCCTTGTCACAATCGATTGTGCTAGAGTTGCGTCATTCGACCGTATCGGCAAGCCAATTGCGCAATAAAAAATGCGCGATGGCCCCTTTTCGTGCAGGCAGCAGCCCCGGACGCAGCCCTGCAAGCGCGTCCATCACCTCTTCCCGGCTGACCCAAAGCGCATCCTCAATCTCATGCGGATCAATGGTAATCTCGTCGCTCAGCGCATCGCCATGACAGCCGAACATCAGGGACGCGGGAAAAGGCCAGGGCTGGCTCGATAGATAGCGTACATTGCCCACACGCACGCCTGCTTCTTCCCAGACCTCGCGGCGCACGGCGGCTTCGATGGTCTCGCCCGGCTCAACGAACCCGGCAAGGCAGGAATACATGCCTTCGGGCCAGCCCGGTGACCGCCCCAACAGCACTTTGTTGCCCCGCGTGATCAGCATGATCACGACCGGGTCCGTGCGCGGGAAATGTCCTGCGCCGCAGGCGGGACACACCCGTTGCCACCCGGCTTGCGTCACATCGCTTGCCACACCGCAGCGCGCGCAAAACCCGTGCGTGTCATGCCAGCCGATGATTGCTTTGGCGGTGGCCGCCAGTTCCGCGTCGCGCGGCGACAGCACGGTCATCACGGCGCGCAATTCGGCAAAGCCGTGATCTTGCGGCAAGGTCGGGTGCCGCTGTTCGCTTTGGTCGATGAACGCGCCCACATCACTGACATCCGCGGTGGGCGTCCAACCCGAGATATCATGCGCAAACCGTGCCGCACCGTCTTCCCGGCCAAGCAGAATCGGTGCGCTACGCGCCTCTTTCAGGATCGGATGGTCCAGCGGCAACCGCACGAGCACCCGCGCATCCGGCGCGCCTGTCAGCAAGGGCTTGCCCCGCCAAAGAAGAATGGTCCGAGACTCCGCATGCTGCAAAAGCGCTGCAACTTCAGGGACATTGCCCCTGATTTCGGCTGCGCGGTCCAACCCGGACCCGCCAAATGTCACCTGCTCTGCATTGCGCATTTTATTCACCGCCCTCTTGCCTGTGCCCGCGATTGCCACGCCAACGCGAAAAGAACAATGCGCACAGCGGCATTTACTACGACAGCGACTTGCAATCCTGCGCAGCCTCGCCTATCTGGGCGGTGAGAGGTTGGCGCGGGCGAGCACCTCGCCAACCCGGTCAGGTCCGGAAGGAAGCAGCCGTAACGAGCCACGCTTGGGTCGTTGTCCAGCCTCTCACCTTACACCCCCTTAGCGCCTTGAAAATGCACAAAACCCCAAGTTTCCAAGGGCGCATGCTACAAAATCTGCTACAAATTCAGCTACAAATCAGCCCCTAGAGGTAGGTATGAAGCACGTCCAGAAGGTGCGTGGTATATGGGTGGTCCGTGTTACGGTTCCGGAAGAATTGCGGGACATCATCGGCGTTCGAGAACTCGTGGAGCGCGGCTTGCCGAACGACACCAGACAGAGAGAACGCTTGGCTGTCGGTATCATAAATGGATTCTACGCACGTATCGAAGAGGCACAGGAGCAGCTTGCGACGCGCGGAGATGCTCCTGCCCCACATCTCTCTTCGCTGGCAAAAGCCCACTATCAAAGCAAACTGTCAGTCGACTCTCAGAAGCGGTCTGCAATGCCAACCCCCGATGTGATCGCTGCCGAGGAGCAGAGGATTTACGAAAGGATCGACAAGGGCGAAATCAGCATCTCGAATGGCTTCGCTCCGATGATCAACGCCATGACAGATCTTGAGCTGATGCGTGGTGCGCGAGATCACGATGCTCGCTTGCGCAAACGCAGGCTTGATGCCCTTCGTTCTGGCCTCGTAGCCCGAGATACCAAACTGGTTGAATCAGACCTGCGACGCCTCACGTCTGCCCAGAAGCTTTTGGGCGGGCCGGGTTCAACTCAATGGATTGATCTTGGGTTTGCGCTGATGCGCGCAGAGATCGAAGCCTTGGAGCGCACGATCGAGCGGGACGCTGGAGATTACGGGGGACAACCGCAAGATCCACTGCTGACGGAGCTGGAAGTTGGACCTGTCGCGGTTTGGTGCCGCTCCTTTGATAGCATAATGTGCAGCAAAGGAGACGAACTATGGGCACGGGA
>NZ_JBPOFB010000019.1:0-52955 GCF_051251565.1 Marivita sp.
GGCCCCCGATGGTATCCGCGCCAACGCGATCTGTCCGGGGTTCATCGACACAGATATCACCGCGGGCAAACTGACCCCGGAGATGCGCCAGTCCGTGCTGGACGGTATCCCGATGGGTCGCGCGGGCACCGCCCGCGACGTAGCGGGATGCGCACTTTTCCTCGCGTCGGACCTGTCGGCCTATGTGACGGGGTCAGAGGTAGACGTGAATGGAGGGTCGTTGATCCATTGACAAAAGCGGGTGTCGTTCAGTCGGTCTTGTGATGGGCTTTACGCATCCGACTGAGCAGGATCCGTAACACGAGACTGCTATTGTCTTGGTGCCAGTGACAGACGGGCATTTGCGATATGTTCGTAACGGCGCAGGCTAACCATGACGTGTGAATAGGCTGCGCCGAAACTTGGATCTGCCGCGCTTTACTCCGCCGCCTCGGTGACCTGTCGCTGACGGCCAAGCCCTTCGACCTCAATCTCCATCACGTCACCGGGTTTGAGGAACCGCTGTGGTTTCATGCCCATGCCGACGCCCGAAGGTGTGCCGGTAGCGATGATGTCGCCCGGTTGCAGTTCCATGAACTGGCTCATGTACGACACGATTTCGCGCACCGAAAAGATCATGTCGTCAGTATTGGAATCCTGCACAGTTTCGCCGTTCAACGACAGTTGCACGCGCAAGGCTTGCGGGTTTGGCACTTCATCAGCCGTAACCAGATAGGGGCCGGTCGGGCCAAAGGTTGGGGCGGATTTGCCCTTGATCCACTGACCGCCCTTTTCGATCTGGAATTCGCGTTCCGACACGTCGTTGATGGTGCAATAGCCCGCGACATAGTCCAACGCGTCGTCCTCGGACACATACAAAGCGGTGCGGCCGATCACGACGCCCAGTTCAACCTCCCAATCGCCTTTGACCGATCCGCGTGGGAGGATCACCGGATCAAACGGACCCGAAAGCGATGACGTTGCCTTGGAAAACAGGATTGGTTCGGTCGGTGGTGTCGCGCCGGTTTCTTCGGCGTGTTTGGTGTAGTTCAGGCCGACGCAAAAGAAATTTGGCACCGACGCCAGGCACGACCCGATGCGGCCCGGATCTGCCACGACCGGCAAACTGGCCACGTCAATTGCGCGCAACGCCTCCAAGGCCTCAAGCGACACTGACGTGCCGGCGAAATCCGTCACATGCGCAGACAGATCCCGGACAGCGCCGTCATTATCAAGAAGGCCGGGTTTTTCCTGGCCCTTGGGGCCAAAGCGCAAGAGTTTCATAGTTGGTTTCCTGTTTGGTCTTGAAAGGTTGAGAGTTCACGAAGCGGCGGCCTGATCTGAGTCGTCGCTTTCGAAGTAGTCGCGGACATTTACCAGCAGATGTTCAAGGTGGTCCGAAAGGCTGAGCCGCACCAGATCGGCATCGCGTTTCACGAGCCCGTCAATGATCAGAGTGTGTTGGCGCATGACGCGGGCGCGGCTGTCCTGACGCCGGGCGGAAAGATACCGCGCCCGCCACAAACGGGCGAGCATGCTGCGGTGGGTTTCGATCAGCACGTCATTGTTCGAGGCTTGTGCAATGGCAAGATGCACCTGCATGTCGAGCTCAAACACATCGACGGGTTCGCGCGAATCGTATTCGGCAGCGAACTGGTACTGGGCATCGACGATCGCCTTGATCTGGTCATCCGTTCCGGTTTGGCAGGCCAGATCGGCTGACAAAAGCTCCAGCGCGGTCAGGACTTCTATATTGTCAGAGACCTGTTTGAACGTGGGTTGCGCGACAATCGGGCTGCGCGCCGGGCGCAGGACAACAAGACCTTCCTGGGCAAGGATACGAATCGCTTCGCGCATGGGTGTCCGGCTGACCCCCATATCGGCGGCATTGTCGCGTTCCTTGATGGTCGCGCCAGGGGCGTGTTTTCCGGCCAGTATATCGCGGCGCAGTTGTGCTGCGATCTGCTCGGGCAGGCTCGCGGGCGCGAAAGGCAGGGGAGATGTGTCGTTTGAATCAGTCAAAATCAGGCCCAGAGCGAATTAACAAATTTGGTATACCAAAAATTATTGCGTGTCGACATTGCATTCGTTAGCGTTGGTACAGGATGGTATACCATCTATCCGGTTGTCTGCGGCCAACCAAAGAAAATCAGGCGGACATTCGAGCCGCATTGGGAGGAAATACTATGAATTTTAAGTCCATTCTTATGGGATCAACGGCAGCTGCGCTGCTGGCGACAACAGTAAGCGCCGATCCGGTGACGTTGCGTATCCAGACGCATTACGCAACAGAGCACCCCACGGGCAAGTTCCTGGCCCAGTGGATTGATGACGTTCAGACCATGTCTGGCGGCGATATTACCATCGAGATGTTCTATTCCGCATCCGTCGTTGCGACGGTGGAGACCTTTGACGCCGCGATCAACGGCATTCTGGATTGCGACGCCACAGGCGGCGCCTACCAGACTGGCAAGAACCCGGCGTTCCAGTTCGTCGGCGACATCATGGGTGGTTATGACACGCCTTGGCAGCAGTATAGCTGGCTTTACTACGGTGACGGCTACGCAGCCGCACAAGAGCTTTACAACGAACAGAACATGCAGCTGATCGGCTGGTCGATCTACGGTCAGGAATCGCTGTCCTCTTCCAAGCCAATTGCTGGCTTCGCAGACCTTGAAGGCTGGAAATTCCGGTCGCCGCCCGGTCTTGAGACTGAGATTTTTCAGGGGCTTGGTGCATCCCCCATCGTGATGGACTTTACCGAAATCTTTACCGCACTTGAGACCGGAATCATTGACGGTGCCGACGCATCGGGCCTGGCCAACAACGTGGGTCTCGGCATCTATGACATCGTGAAGCATGCGACATATCCCGGCTTCCACTCCATGCCGTCGGACCACCTTGCGTGTAACCTTGACGTCTGGAACGGTCTGACTGAACAGCAGCGTCGTATCATCGACACTGCGTGGCAAAAGCTCAGCTTCCAGATCGCGCTTTTCAACGAAAAGGCAAACTCCGAAGCCGCAGCGGCGCTGCAGGAACAGGGTGTGACCTTGTATGACTGGTCAGCCGAAGATCGTGCCACGTTCCGTAAAGGTGCACAGGCGGCTTGGGAAGGCTGGGCTGACAAGAATGCAGAGACACGCGCGTTGGTCGAAAGCCACAAAGCGTATCTCAAGCAGCTTGGTTTGATAAACTAAACCATCCTTGCTTGCCCAAATGGCCCTGACATTTTGGGGTCTTGGCGGGTCCGCTTGGGCCCGCCGCATCTGACCACCCACGACATACCGCGAGGGGAACGCGTGCCATGACACAGGAAAGCCTGTGGCTGGGATCGTATCGCAAGCCGATACGCTCGGCCATGATTGCCAGCATCATCTTTACGTCAGCACTATTTGGCTGGCTTGTGGTGAACCGACTACTGTTTGGTGATGACGCCATCGGCATGCATGAAATGATCCGCCCGGCGGGATCACCAATGGTTCAGCTCATGCTGGTGTCTTTGTCCATCACACTGCTTATCGGCTCTATCTACCTATCCGACTGGGCCGTTTCGATCGAAAGCAAGCCTGACGGGGTTTTCGACGTCATATCGCTTGTCGCGTCGCGCCTTGCCATGATCGCAACCACATTCATCGTGCTTGTGATGTTTTACGAAGTTGTGTCGCGCTACGTGTTCAGCAAACCGACGCTTTGGGCGAACGAACTGTCCTTGTGGATCGCAAGCTTCGTGTTCCTGTTCGCAGGACAATACGCGATGCAGCAACGCTGCCATATCCGCATTTATATCATTTACGATATGTTCCCGCGCTGGCTTCAGAAGACGTCTGACGTGATTTCGACGTCCCTGATTTGTGTCTTCACCTTTGCGCTGATCTGGGGTGGCTACAATGACGCCATGCGCCGGATGCTGCGGATGGAGACATTCGGGACAGCCTGGGATCCCCCCCTGCCCGGCACACTCAAGCCGGCCATTCTCATCATCATCCTTGCCGTGACCATTCAGGCCGTGTCGAACCTGATTGCCGACTGGAACAAGGAGCCCGGTGAGCATTCGCCCGCCGATGACATCGACGCAACCGAGATCGAAAAGATCAAGAAAACTCTGGGCGAGGTATAATCGATGGTCGATATCGGCACACTCAGCATGATCATTCTGCTGGCAATGTTCGCATTGCTGGCGATTGGGATGCCTCTTGGTTTTGCCTCTGCCTTTTTGGCAGTCGTGACACTGGTCCTGAAATTTGATGCCAGCATCCTATGGGGCAATTTTGGCCAGGGACCGTTCTCGGTTCTGGGTCAGGCGGTTTACCGACAGATGACGAACTATGTTCTCATATCGGTGCCACTCTTCATATTTATGGCCGCTCTACTGGAGCGGTCTGGCATCGCAAAGGACATGTATTCGTCTCTCAACGTCTGGCTGTCCCGCACCCGCGGCGGCATTGCCATCGTGACCTCGATCATGGCCGTTATCATGGCTGCCATGTCGGGCATCATCGGCGGCGAGGTTGTTCTGCTTGGCCTGATCGCCCTGCCCCAGATGTTGCGGCTTGGCTACAACCAGAACCTTGCCATCGGCACGATCTGTGCGTCCGGCTCTTTGGGCACCATGATCCCGCCATCGATCGTTCTGATCTTCTACGGTCTGGTCACGGAAACCTCGATCAAGGCGCTGTTCACCGCGTCATTCCTGCCCGGTTTCATGTTGGCCATGTTCTTTATCACCTACATCATTGTACGCACGAACCTGAACCCGTCGTTGGCCCCTTTGCCAGAGCCGGTTCCCGGTGAACCCGAAGGCAATGAAAAGCGCATGATGTTCCTTGGCTTCCTTGCCAAGACCGGCATGTGGATTGCCGGTGTCCTGACGGGCCGCGCACTGTTCTTTACAGTAACTGGCGACAACCGCATCGTCGAAAACACCGATCCGATCCCCTTGGGGATGGTGGCTGACCTGCCCTATCTGGCCGCAGCCTTCGGCATCTTCGCGCTGATCGCCTATGTGGTCGTGGGCAAGGCACGCACCGACAAGGGCTGGGAGATGGGCAAGGGTCTTGTCGCGCCCATCGTTGTGATCGGTGTTGTCATGGGGTCGATCTATGGCGGTATCACCGGTATCACCGAAGCGGCGGGCATGGGTGTGGTCGCGGTCTTCGTGATCGGCCTCCTGCGCCGCGAGATGAACTTTGAGATCGTCTGGGATGCGCTTGTGCGGACCTTGCGGTCCACAGGGACGATCATCTGGGTGACCATCGGGGCGTCAGCGCTTGCTGCGGCCTATACGCTTGCGGGCGGCCCGACCTTTGTGGCGAACCTGATCGTGGGCTACGACCTGCCCACAATGGGTGTGATCCTGATGATGATGCTCATCTTTCTGATCATGGGCATGTTCATGGACTGGATCGGCATCGTTCTTCTGATCATGCCAGTGTTCCTGCCCATCGTGGTGCGCCTGCCTGCGGAAGAAATCGGCTGGCTTGGGACAATTGACCCGCGCCTGATCCCGATCTGGTTCGGTGTGGTGTTCTGTATGAACATGCAGGTCAGCTTCTTGTCGCCACCCTTTGGCCCGGCGGCGTTCTACCTCAAGTCAGTGGCGCCTGCGCATATCTCGCTGACGGACATCTTCAAAGGCTTCCTGCCCTTCATCTGCCTGCAGCTTTTGGCGCTGGCCGTGCTTTTGGCCTACCCGCCCATTGTGACGGTGTTCTTGTAAACCAACTGGGGGCATCCTGCGGGGTGCCCCTTTTTCGGACAATCCCATGACACATATCGACCGTATTCAAACCGACCATTACATGATCCCCCTGCCCCGCGCGTTGGAGGATTCCATGCACGGCACCATGACTGGCTTCGAAGTGGTCACCGCTCGTGTCACGGACAGCGACGGCGCAACGGGTGTCGGCTATACCTTCACCTGCGGTGTGAATGGCGGCGCGATTGCCGACATCCTTGGTCGGGAAATGACGCCACGCGTGCTTGGCCGTGATCCCGCGATGATCGAAGCGATCTGGAAAGACCTGTGGTGGGCCTTCCACTATGGCGGTCGCGGCGGGCCTACCGTGCTGGCCCTGTCGGCGCTGGACATGGCGCTGTGGGATTTGAAAGCGGTGAAAGCGGGATTGCCGCTTTACCAACTGCTTGGCGGCTATGATGCGAAAGTGCCCTGTTACGCGGGAGGGATCGACATTGACCTGACCCCATCTGAGCTGGTTGCACAAACCCACGACAATATCGCAAACGGCCACCGCGCCATCAAGATGAAGGTGGGTCGTGATGTGCTGCGCGAAGACGTGGCCAAGATTGCCGCGATGCGCGATGCGTTCGGCCCTGACCTGCCGCTGATGGTGGATGCCAACATGAAATATACCGTGGATGCGGCCATCCGCGCCGCCCGCGCGTTCCGCGATTTTGATCTGGTCTGGTTCGAAGAACCGATCCCGCCAGAAGACCCGGCAGGCCACAAACGTATCCTGACCGAAGGTGGCATTCCCATTGCATCGGGCGAAAACCTGCGATCCCTGTGGGAATTCCGAACTGCCATCGAAGGCGGCGTGTCCTTCCCCGAACCAGACGTCACCAATTGCGGCGGTGTCACGCCCTTTATGAAAATCGCGCGACTGGCCGAGGCGTTCCACCTGCCCGTCACCAGCCATGGCGCGCATGATATCACGGTGCATCTGCTCGCCGCTTGCCCGAACCGTTCCTACCTCGAAGCACACGGTTTCGGGCTTGAGAATTACGTTGAAACGCCTCTCAAGATCGAAGACGGCCATGCCATTGCCCGCGATGTACCGGGGCATGGTGTTGCCTTTGACTGGGACAAACTGGAAAGGGTCCGCGCATGACATTGTTCCTCTCTGCCCACCAGATCGCAGCTTTTGAGCGTGACGGCGTTCTGGTGGTCGACAACGTATTGCCTGCCGAAACGCTCGCCGCTGTCCAAGCGGAATACACCGACCTGCTGGATCAAATTTACGACACGTGGCACGCACAGGGCCGTGTGCCAGCGCCCGGAGACATGGATTTCTTTCAAAAACTGCTGACCGCCTACGAGGCGGGATGCGACTGGTTTCAACCCCTGGACATATCCCTACCCGGATCTGAGATCGCGGCAAACACGCCGTTTCACACCGGGTCAGCGGTGTTTGACATGCTCACCTGTCCGCGCCTTCTCGATTTGGTCGAAGACCTGATTGGGCCCGAGATCACGTCAAACCCGATCCAACATGTCCGCCTGAAGCCACCCGCGCGCACCCTGCGCAACACCGAAACCACAGCGCATATCATGGCAACCGACTGGCATCAGGACCGCGCCGTTGCCCATGAAGACGGCGACCAGACCAAGATCGTCACTGTGTGGCTCGCCATCACCGACGCAACACTGGACAATGGCTGTCTTCAGGTGATCCCCGGCAAGCCGCAGATGTATCCCCATTGCCCCAAACGCCAGACCTCCATCGCTGACGGCTTCATCGACGAGTCCAGGGCGCAACCCTTGCCCGTCAAAGCGGGTGGTGCGGTGATCTTCCATCCGCTTACCCCGCATGGTGCGCTCGACAACACGTCTGACGGGTTCCGCTGGTCGTTCGACATTCGCTACAATGTCACCGGCCAACCGACAGGCCGCGCCCATTTCCCTGATTTCATCGCCCGGTCGCGCACAGCCCCCGAAACCGAACTGCGCGATTGGAAAATCTGGAGCAAAAGCTGGCACAACACCCGCGCCCGTCTTGCTCCGAACCCCCATATCCCTCTCCACAGATGGACTTCCGACAGCCCCGCCTGCGCCTGACCCTTTGCTTCTCTGGTGTATAAATATCCCGGAGGAGCGCGGCACGCGCGGGGGCAGAGCCCCAAATAGGACCACACAGACATGACCACCGTTCGCCTGTCAGACCAAGACAACGTCGTCACTGCTATCAAACCGCTTGAAGTTGGAATCGAGGGCGCCACCCAACTGATCCCGCGTGGCCACAAAATGGCGACCACCGACATCGCCAAAGGCGCGCCTGTGCGCAAATACGCGCAGATCATCGGCTACGCCGCCGAAGACATCGCCAAGGGCGCGCATGTCCACACGCACAACCTCGAATTTCGCGGCGTCGACACTGAATACGAGTTTTCCACCAACTTGCACCCTGCCCCAAAGGCGACCAGCCAAGACACGTTCATGGGTTACAAACGCGCCACGGGCCGCGTCGGCACCCGCAACTATATCGCCGTTCTGACATCGGTGAATTGCTCCGCCACCGCCGCACGGATGATTGCCGCGCATTTCACGCCAGACATGCTTGCCGACTATCCTAATGTTGATGGCGTGGTCGCCTTTGTGCACGGCACGGGCTGCGGTATGGCCGGGTCGGGTGACGGCTTCGAGGCGTTGCAACGGGTGATGTGGGGCTATGCCAAGAATCCCAATATCGGCGGCGTTCTGATGGCCGGTCTAGGCTGCGAGATGAACCAGATCGACTGGCTCGTTGAGGCATATGGCCTTGTCCCCGGTCCGCTGTTCCAGCGGATGAACATTCAGGATGTCGGGGGTCTGCAAAAATGCATCGCGCTTGGCATCAAGAAAATCGAAGACATGCTGCCTGTGGTCAACGCCTCAACACGTGAAGAGGTGCCTGCCTCTGAACTCATGGTTGCCCTGCAATGTGGCGGATCAGACGCGTGGTCCGGTGTGACCGCGAACCCGGCTGTCGGCTACGCCTGCGATCTGCTCGTCGCGCAAGGCGGCACAGGTGTGCTGGCCGAAACGCCCGAAATCTACGGCGCGGAACACCTGCTCACCGCCCGCGCGATTGACCGCGCGACAGGCGACAAACTGTTGGCCCTGATCGACTGGTGGGAGGATTACACCGCCCGCAACAAGGGCAGCATGGACAACAACCCGTCGCCCGGCAACAAACAGGGCGGACTGACGACGATCCTTGAGAAATCGCTTGGCGCGGCGGCCAAGGGCGGCACAACACCGCTAACCGGCGTCTACAAATACGCCGAACCGGTCACCGCCAAAGGCTTCACCTTCATGGACAGCCCCGGCTACGATCCAGTCTCTGTTACGGGCCAAATCGCGTCAGGCTGCAACCTTGTCTGTTTCACCACAGGGCGCGGATCGGCCTTTGGCGCGAAACCAAGTCCATCGATGAAGGTCGCCACTAATACCGAAATGTACGCCCGCCTGTCAGATGACATGGACATCAACGCAGGCACTATCCTGTCAGACGGCAAATCCGTCGAAGAAGTGGGCCGCGAGATCTACGAGATGTGGTTGCGCATGGCGTCGGGCGAACAGTCCAAATCCGAAGTTCAGGGCTTGGGCGACTACGAATTCGTCCCGTGGCAGATCGGCGCCACGATGTGACCCGACCCCTACCGCTAACCATCATCGGTGCAGGCTCTATCGGTCAGCGCCATATCGGCGTCGCGCAGACATGCGCGGCGGTCGATCTGGTTGCTGTGGTGGAACCCAACGAAGCCCTGCGCAGCACCCTGGCGCAACAGGGCTTGCCGATGGTTGCCAATATCGACGACGCGCCCAACAGCACCCGTGCCGCGATCATCGCAACGCCCACCCCGGACCACGCACAAAGCACCTTGCGTTGCTTTGACAAAGGCTGGGCCGTGCTGGTCGAAAAGCCAACCGCGCACACGTTGGAGGCCGCAAATGATCTGGTGCGTCAGGCCGATACCAAGGGACTCGCGTTTTTCACCGGCCATCACCGCCGCTGTCACCCGTTCACCATCGCCGCGCGCGAGGAACTTGCGAAATTGGGCGATCTTGTCGGCGTTCAGGGGCTTTGGTCGCTGCGCAAACACACCAGCTACTATGATGTTCCTTGGCGCAGGCAACCGGGTGCAGGGCCGCTGATGACCAACCTCAGCCACGAGGTTGATCTGCTGCATTTCCTTGTGGGCGAGATCATCGAGGTCACAACGCTCTTGTCTTCGGCCCGGCGCAACCTGCCGATTGAAGACACTGCCGCTCTGGCGTTTCGATTTGCCAATGGCGCGCTGGGGTCGATGCTCATGTCCGATGCAGGCGCATCGCCGTGGTCGTTCGAATCCGGCAGCTATGAAAACCCGGCCATCGCGGGGTCGGGCGAAGATTACCTGCGCTTCACCGGCACGGACGGCGCATTGGCCTTTCCGTCGCTGACCCGCTGGGGCCGGTCGGATGAGGCGGAAATCGAATGGTCAAAACCACTTTTGCGCCACGACACACCGACCTTCGCGCGGGTCGACCCGATCCACGAACAACTGATCCGCTTTGCGCGGGTTGCACAAGGTGGGCAGGACGATGTTCTGTGTACCGGAACCCAAGGCGCACGAGCGCTTGAAATCACGCTGGCCGCCGCCCTGTCTGGGCGTGACGGTCGTCCGGTGCGTCAGGGCCAAGTGCCCGGACAGTTCACCGGGGTCTGAGACAACAACGAAGGAAAACTTATGAAAATCGGATTTATCGGACTGGGCCTGATGGGCCGCGCCATGGTCGAATGCCTGCAAAAGGCAGAGTACGATGTGGTTGTCCTTGGCAACCGCGACCGCACAGGGATCGAAGCAGCCTTGGCCCGTGGCGCGACCGAGGCCACCTCTGCCCGCGACCTGACCAAGATGACCGATATCGTCATGCTCTGTGTCGGCACTTCTGACCATGTCGAGGCCAATGTCTATGGCGACAACGGCATCCTTGCCGGTGTCAGCGCGGGTCAGGTCGTGATCGACTTTGGCACCTCCCTACCCGCCTCGACCCTCAAGATCGGCGCCGAGATGGAGGCCAAGGGCGCATCCTATCTTGACGCCCCGTTGGGCCGCACGCCGGCGCATGCGGTGGACGGGTTGCTCAACCTGATGTGTTCGGGTGACAAGGCAGCGTTTGATCAGGTCAAGCCGGTGCTGGATGTGCTGGGCGAAAACGTCTTTCACCTTGGCAAACTGGGCAGCGGCCACACGATCAAGCTCATCAACAACTATTTCGGCATGACCACCGCCTGTGCCATGTCCGAGGCCTTTGCCACCGCCGACGCCGCAGGAATTGATCGGCAAGCCCTGTTCGAAGTGATGGCCGCCGGGCCGCTACGCTCTGGCATGATGGAATTCATCCGCAACTATGCGGTCGATGGCGACCTCAATCTGGCATTTTCGATTGCGAACGCGTCCAAGGATGTCGGATATTATCGCCAGATGACGCAGGATCTTGGCCTTGAAAGCCGCATGTCCGGTTGTGCCGACGACGCCCTCAAAACAGCGACCAAAGACGGCGACGGAGACAAGATGGTTTCAGAAATGGTCGATTGGATGAGCAAGAATTTGAGGACATCATGACAGGACGACTCTCTGGTAAACGCGCCTTCGTCACCGCCGCAGGTCAGGGGATTGGCCGCGCGACGGTCGAAGCGCTCACAGCCGCAGGCGCGCATGTGGTCGCCACAGATCTGCACGCGAATCTGCTGACCGGGATCACCGCTGCCGAGGCATTCGCCCTTGATGTGCTCGACAAAGCTGCGCTGCAAAGCGCGGTCACAGCGGCGGCCCCGGACATTCTGGTCAATTGCGCGGGCCATGTGCATGGCGGCAGCGTTCTGGACGTCACGGACGACGAATTTGCCTTTGCGATGCACCTCAACCTGCGATCCCAGATGCATGCCATACAGGCGGCGTTGCCCGGAATGATCGACAAGGGGCGCGGGTCTATCGTGAACATCGCCTCTGTCGCCTCTAGCATTCAGGGCCTGCCCAACCGCTGTATCTACGGCACGTCCAAAGCGGCAGTGATTGGCCTGACGAAATCCGTCGCGGCAGACTTTGTCACCCAGGGCATCACCTGCAACGCCATCGCCCCCGGCACCGTAGACAGCCCGTCGCTGCATGAACGTCTTCGGGCGACCGGCGATTATGACGCCGCGATGAAAGCCTTTGTCGCGCGCCAACCCATGGGCCGCATCGGCACCGCCCCCGAAATCGCCGATCTGGTCGTCTACCTGTCCAGCGACGAAACCCGCTATATGACTGGGCAAATCATCAGCATTGATGGTGGCATGACGATATGAGGCGCACTTGGTAGGTATCCTTCCGCGTGAGGACAAGACCCCGGCTGGCATCGGCATCATGGTGCTGGCCGTGGCCCTGTTTACCTGTATCGACACTTCTGCCAAATGGCTGCTTATCGCAGGGCTGCCCGCCTTGCAGGTGGTCTTTGCCCGCTATGCCGGACATCTCATCGTGGCGCTGGTTCTGTACTTGCCACGCGAAGGGCTGGGTGCGCTGAAATCCCAAAGCCCCGGCAAGCAATTCCTGCGCTCGATCTTTCTGCTCGGCAGCACGATCCTCAACTTTCTCGCGCTCAGCTATCTGCCAATCACGGTCACCACGACGATTCAGTTCACCATGCCCATCGTTGTGACCCTGCTCGCCATCCCAATGCTGGGCGAAACCGTCGGCATACGCCGCATCGTCGCCGTCTGCGTCGGGTTTTCCGGCGTGCTGGTGGTGACGCAACCCTGGGGGGCCGAGTGGCACCCCGCCATGCTCTTGTCGATCCTGTCAGTGGTCGTTGCGTCTCTCTACTTTGTCATGACGCGCATGCTCGCAGGCGTGGAAAGCAACGCGACCCAGCAACTCTGGTCCGCAGCTGTCGCCACAACGATCCTGCTGCCCTTTGTGATCAAAGGCTGGGTCTGGCCATCTGACATGCAAGCATGGATGGTCTTCTGTGCCATCGGATGTTTTGGGGCGACCGGCCATATCGCAGCGACCACAGCACACCGCTGGGCAGATGCCTCACTGCTGTCGCCGATGTTCTACGCGCAAATCGTCTTTGCCGCGATCTCGGGTATCGTGATCTTCAACACCTGGCCCACCATCTACACATTGGGTGGCGGTGCCATCATCATCGCCTCCGGTCTGTATATCTGGGCAAGGGAACGGCAGGTGAAGGAGGGTTAGCCCCGCCCGATATACGGCATCGCCGACGCCATCACCGTCATGAATTGCACGTTGGCATCGAGCGGCAGCGACGCCATATGAAGCACCGATTTGGCAACATTGGCCACATCCATCACAGGCTCGACCGCGATGGACCCATCCGCTTGCGGTACGCCTTTTGTCATCTTCGCCGCCATGTCTGTCAAAGCATTCCCAATGTCGATCTGACCACAGGCAATGTTGAACGCGCGCCCATCGAGGGAAATCGACCGCGTCAGCCCGGTGATTGCATGTTTCGACGTCGTATAGGCCGCCGAGCCATAGCGTGGAACATAGGCCGAGACCGACCCGTTGTTGATGATCCGCCCACCTTGGGGGTCTTGCCGGCGCATCAGGCCAAAGGCGACCTTGGCGCAGATGAAACTGCCGGTGACGTTGATGTCGATCAGGTTGCGCCAATCTGCAACGTCGATCTCATCAACCGTCGCGGCCCCTAAAGACACGCCCGCATTGTTGAACAAGGCGTCTACGCGACCCCACGACTTGGCCGCCTCACCAAACGCCCGCGCAACATCCGCCTCATCACTGACGTCACATGGCATCGCCAAGGCGTTCTCGTGTGACGCGGCGACCTCCTCCAACGCAGACCCCGTCCGCCCGACAAGGCCAACCTTCCAACCGGCTTGCAGAAAAACCTCCGCCGTCGCTTTGCCAATCCCGCGTCCGCCGCCGGTGATGATGATGTTCTGAGACATGCCCTTGTCCTATGCTTCTTTGGGCCCGAAATACCTCGGGGGTTTGGGGGCTGGCCCCCAATCGTTAATGATTGTCACGTGGCAGATCATGCCGGATCTTCTGATACGCAGTTGCCAATTCAAGGCAGCCACCATCAGATAACTGCCCAACAAGCGATCGGTAAATCTCTTGCCACGGCGTCTGGTTCTTGAGCACAGGTGCAACCCACGCATCCTTGCGCGCCTGCCATTCGTCGTCGGGCACCAGCGCATCCATGCGGCTGGCGTTCAGATCAAGCCGCACGCAGTCACCGGTCTTGAGATAGGCCAGACCGCCACCAACAACCGACTCAGGAGACGCGTTCAGGATCGACGGGCTTTCGGAAGTCCCCGACTGCCGCCCGTCACCGACTGTGGGCAAATGGTTCACACCCTGCCGCACAATCGCATCGGGGGGCAGCATATTCACCACCTCGGCAGACCCGGGATAGCCCACACAGCCGACTCCACGAATGAACAGGACCGTGTGATCGTCGATCTCAAGCGCCGGATCGTTGATGCGGTCGTGATAATCCTCAGGCCCTTCGAACACGACCGCACGCGCTTCGAACACGCCCTCGTTGCCCGGCTCGGACAAGAACCGCTTTTGGAAATCCGGCGAAATGACGCTGGTCTTCATCAGCGCAGAATCGAAAAGGTTGCCCGACAGAACCTTGAACCCTGCATTGGGGCGCATCGGGTCGGCATAGGTTTTGATGACATCCGTGTCTTCGCTTTCCCAGCCGTTCAGGTTTTCGGCCATCGTCTTCCCGGTCGCGGTCATCACATCCAGATGCAGACGGTCCGCTTTGACCAGCTCGCCCATCACCGCAGGCACACCTCCCGCGCGGAAAAAGCTTTCGCCCAGATATTCGCCCGCAGGCTGCATATTGACCATCAATGGCACGTCGAACCCGACCTTTTCCCAATCGGTGACATGCAGATCAACGCCGATATGGCGTGCGATAGCCTGCAGATGCGGTGGTGCGTTGGTCGATCCACCAATGGCCGCGTTCACGACAATCGCATTCTCGAACGCCGCGCGGGTCAGAATATCCGAGGGTTTGAGATCCTCATACACCATCCCGACAATCCGCTTGCCGGTCTCATAGGCCATCGCCATGCGTTCGCGGAACGGCGCGGGAATAGCCGAGTTCCCGGTCAGGGTCATACCCAAAGCTTCGGCCATCGCGTTCATCGTGCTGGCGGTGCCCATCGTATTGCAATGCCCGTGCGACGGGGCAGAGGAACAAACCCGCTTCATGAATTCTTCGTAGTCAATCTCGCCATTGGCAAGCAAACGGCGGCTCTCCCAGACAATCGCACCCGATCCGGCGCGTTTACCCTTCCACCAACCATCCAGCATCGGCCCGCCATTCAGCGCAATCGCGGGCAGGTCCACAGTGGCGGCCCCCATAAGCATCGCAGGCGTGGTCTTGTCGCAGCCCGTGGTCAGGACAACCCCGTCAATCGGATACCCATGCAGCACTTCGACAAGGCTCAGGTATTGCAGGTTCCGGTCCAACGCCGCTGTCGGGCGCTTGCCGGTTTCCTGAACCGGGTGCACCGGGAATTCCATCGGAATGCCACCGGCCTCGCGGATGCCCGCCTTGATCCGGTCCATCAGGAACACATGGATCTTGTTGCACGGCACCAGATCAGAGCCGGTCTGCGCAATGCCGATCACGGGGCGGCCCGCTTGCAGCTCTTCACGGGTGAACGTGCTGTTTTGATAGCGCTCTGTATAAAGTGCTGTCATCCCCGGATTGTTCGGGTTGTCAAACCACTCTTGCGAGCGGAACCGTTTGTTGGCGCGCGTGTCCGACATCGTGCCCTCCCATGCTATGTTTTTCGCCCTCTGGCATCGGGGCGCTTGGCATAGCATTCCGAAATGGTATACCAAATGCAAGGGCAAAAGATCAGCCCAGATCAGCAAGAGGGAGAACGACGTATGCCATCACGTGTCACGCGCGGATTAGGCGCGGTCTTGGCGGTGTGTCTGGGCACATTTGCGCAAGCCGATGTTGACCTTGCAACGGCAGATACCTGTCTTACTGACCATCTGTCCCACAATCAAAACCCCTCGGCTTGTATTGATCAGGCCCATCAGCGCTGCCTGACCACCCCCGAAACCATGACCGCGTCTGCCGTCCTGTGCTTCGGGCAGGCCCGCGAAGCGTGGAACATCGGGATCGCCGCCAATATGGACAACATAACCCAAAACGCTGACGACCGGATCGCTGCGATTGCGGCGGTTGAGCTGAAATACGATCTGCTGGCCAACCTGATGCAATGCGACCGGATGGAAGAGCTTGCCAAGCTCGGCGCAGTCGCAACCGGAGACCAGATCGCCCGCCAACGCGCCCAATGCGAGGCCTCCGCCGCCGGGCTGGTCTATCTGCGCGTCAAAATGCGGGCGCAAAGCCTGCAATGACACCAAGACAAGCGTTTTGGCGCGGCTACCTTGATTGTGCGCCCTTCATCCTGATCGTTGTGCCTTATTCCACGCTGTTCGGTGTTGTCGCCCGCGACGCAGGTCTGGATGTGCTGCAAACCATGTCAATGTCGGTGCTGGTCATTGCAGGCGCGTCACAGTTCACGGCCCTTGCACTGTTACAGGATCAAGCGCCGGTGTTTATCGCGCTGCTCACAGCGCTGGCGGTCAACCTGCGCATGGCGATGTATTCCGCTGCTCTGGTCCCGCATGTCGGCCATGCCAGGTTCGGCACACGCGCGCTCATGGCCTATCTGATGGTCGATCAGGCTTTTGCGGTTGCCGTCAAAACCTATGAAGACCGCCCCGAGATGACACCCGATGCCAAGGTTGCCTATTACTTTGGAGCGATGTTACTGATCTGTCCAATCTGGTACATCTGCACCTTCTTCGGTGCGGTGATGGGCCAGGCAATCCCCGAAAGCTGGTCTTTGGATTTCGCCGTCCCTATTTGCTTTATTGCCCTGACAGCCCCGCTGCTGCGGTCCCTGCCCCACATCATTGCGGCGCTCACCTCTTGTGCCATGGCCATCGCATTCGCGTGGGTGCCGTGGTCGCTTGGCATCATCGTTGCTGCGCTGATTGCCATGGGCGTCGGCGCGCAAGCAGAACTGTTCCTCAAACGCCGCGCGGGGCGCACCGCATGATCGACGACACCGCATTCTGGCTACTGACGCTCGGACTGGGTCTTGGTACCTTTGCGATCCGGTTTTCGTTTCTGGGCCTTCTGGGGGGACGGCAACTGCCCGACTGGGCACTTTTGCACCTCCGCTATGTCGGCGTTGCCGTGTTCCCGGCCCTGTTCACGCCGCTGGTCCTGTGGCCCGACGCAACCGGCGGAGACATGGATCCGGTGCGCATCATAGCCGCGATTGCCGCGTTTGCCGTTGGCCTCAAGGGGTCGGTGATCGGCGCGATCATCGCAGGCATGGGCACATTCTACGCCCTGCATTTTCTCACCTGAACCCAGAGGTCTGACATGATCGAAGAACCCCCAAAGCTGCAAATCCTCACCACGATCCCGCGCCCCAGCCAAGCCCAGATCGACGCGTTCAAGAACATTCCAACGGGGTTTCTGTGTGACGCGATGGAAGGGCAAGGCGCCTTGGACATATCCATCCAGCCTGTCTGCACCGATGGCGGCTTGCCCTTGCACGCCCACGGCCCCGCACTTGTCGCCGACAACGGCCCGGCCGAGATCCTCGCCACCATGGGGGCTGTGCATGTCGCACGGCCCGGTGACATCATCGTCGCCGCAGTCCACGGACATCAGAACTGCTCTGCCGCCGGTGATCGCTTCTGCGGGATGATGAGGAACAAAGGCGTTGCCGGGTTCGTCACCGACGGCCAGATGCGCGACTATCCCGGAATTGTCGCAGCTGGCCTGCCTGCATGGTGCGCAGGTCTCAGCCCGAATTCACCCTATTCCAACGGCCCCGGAAAGGTGGGCTTTGGCGCGGTTGTCGGCAGCAGGCATATCGAGACCGGTGACATGATCGTCGCCGACAGGGATGGCGTGGTCGTGGTACCCTTTGCCAAAATCGACACAGTTATCGCCCAACTTGCCGCCATTCAGGAACTCGAAGATACGCTGGACGCAAAGGTCCAAGGCGGGTTCTGCGAGATGCCCAAGATCGCCGCGATGCTTGAGGACGGCAGCGCAAGGCTGGTGGACGAGCTGTAGCACCACCCTGAACCTTGATACGAGGTCAACTCTATGCTACTCAGTAGCATGGTGAAAGAAGGTGCCAAAATGTCGGTCAAAGCCTCGATTTCGATCTCTGAACAACAAGACTCGTTTGCACGCTCCCTGGTTCAAGAAGGTCGGTATTCCAGCGTCAGCGCGGTGATTCAACACAGCCTTGATCTGCTCAAAGCCAAGGCTGACCGCGAAACTACCGAACTTGATGCCCTCCGCGCATTTGTTGCTGACCGGCTAGACGGCCCGTTTGAATCCTCGGACATCGCCCGCCGCGCAACTCAAGACATGATTGCCCGCAAACGACAGGCGCATGGGCTGTAGGGTTCAGCGGTCACTGGCCTGCCAAACCGATCTTGAAACGATCTTTGACCATCTCATCGCGGCCTATACCGACCTTGGCTCTGACATCGCGGACGCGTTCGACCAAGCCGAAAAACGCCTGTTCGAGATTGAAACGATCATCGACGCCCTTGCCCAAACGCCCCATCAGGGCACGCTGTGGCCCGAAGTGATGGCAGGCTTGCGTTGGACCACCAAGAACCGCGCTATCCTGTATTTTACCGTCGATGAGACCACGCAGACGATCTTTGTTCTGGCAGTGTTCTTTGGTGGACAGGATCACAAGACCCACATCCTTGATCGCATCGCATCAAACCAAATTGGCTAAGATCGCACCCTAAGCCGTCCCCCGCACCGGGCGGTCGTTCTCGATGTTGAACCGCATCCCGTCGAGCAACTCGTCCAGATCGGGCCGCGACGCGGGTCCGTTGGAAATATCCACCAGCATCAGCGTCCCGTCAGGCCGAATCGCAAAGGTGCCGGGTTCAGCAAACCGGTCGGTTGTTTCCGCCTCGGACAACGGGTCCGACACATAAAGCCCAAGCGCGCGCATCTGCGCCTCGGTCATGCCGTAACACAAATCGAAACCCCAACCGAACTCTGCCACATCCGCTTTTGCCTCTGCCTCGGTATCCGCAGACACCACGATCACATCCATGATCGCCGTCCAATCCGCCAGCATCGCGTTAAACTTGTTCAGATACCGCTTGCAGCGCGGGCAATGCTTGCCACGATAGACCACCAGCAGCGTCCAGCGATCCTTGGGCGCGCCAATGATCACAGACCCGCCGCCCAGTAGAGGAAAACTGGTCTGGTCAACAGGCGCACCAACGCGCGGTTTGTGGGATGTCGTGTGCAAATCCTAACTTGGTTTCGTCGCAAACGCGCTTTTCGCGCCTGCACTTTCCTGTGTCTTGAAGATCGACCCGGTGTCAGGCGCAGGCGGCATTGGCATCACGACAGGCACATCCGCCATACGAGCCACCAATTGCGGCTCCCCGGTGATTTGGCGGTCCTGCACATCGTCCCAATAGGCACGTTGACCCAGTGAATGGATATAGCTGGACGCGCCAAGGATCGGCCAGGCATCCGACGCGCTGCATTCGTAGAACAGAATCAATCGATTCCGATCACTCATATTCGGCGCTGACCCGTGCAGGATGCGCGCATGATGCACCGTCATATCGCCCGCTTTGCCGGTCAGCGTCACAGCCTTGTCCATCTCGAACAGCGGATCATCCGGGTCAATGGCCCCCGCGAAATAGCCGTTCGCCATATGGCTCAGGATCGGGCCTTTGTGACTTCCAGGAATAACCATGAGCGGCCCGTTCGCCTCATCCACATCCTCAAGCATCAGACCGAATGCCAGCAGGCTGTCATTGGTCGCGGGGTAGAACGCCCAATCCTGATGCCACTCAATCGCCCGCCCACCGCCGGGTGCCTTGGTGTTGAGCTTGGACGTGAGCAAGTTCGTATGCGGCCCCAACAAATCAGTCAGGACTTCGGTCATCTTAGAATCGCGGATCAAATCCCAGAAATACGGATCGCGCTTGTGCGGCAGCTTCACCCGCGTCAAGCGCGGGTTGTCCGCAGAATGACCCCGATCAAGGTCATAAACCTCGTTGCTCTCGCTCACCTCGCGCGATGCTTCGATCAGCCGCGTGGTGATGTCACGCAAACGGTCAAGCTGGTCCGGCGTGACCGCGTTCTCGACCAACAGGTATCCGTTCTCGTCGTAGAACTGCGTCTGCTCTGCGCTCAACATCAGCTTTCGCCCTTCTTCACCGCCTCCGGAAGGCTGAACCCGTTCAGTTCCGCGATGTGATTGGCAATGGTCGGCACGAAATCCTGCCCCTTGCCCGCCGCCTCGGCCTGATCAAAATAGTTGCGCACGGCAGCCCCCATCGGGTTCATCACCCCCGCCGCCGTGGCCATAGAGGCCACATAGCGCACATCCTTGGCCGCATTGGCGATGGCGAATTTGTGCGCCTGCGGATTGCCGCCCACTGCAGCGGAAAAGAACGTGTCAAAGAACCCACAGCCCATGCGGGATGGAGCCATCACATCACGCACCGATTGCGGCGTTAGTCCGGATTTGACGGCAATGCTCAGCGCTTCGGAATAGACGGCGGCATAGGACATCGACATGAAATTCATGATGAGCTTCATTTTATGGCCAGACCCCACCGGCCCGATATGGTTGATCGACCCGGACCAACATTCGATCACGGGTTTCACCTTGGCAAACGCGGCGTCCGACGCCCCCACCATTGCGTCAAGCATGCCTTCCTCGGCTTCCTTCGGCGTCCTGCCCAAAGGCGCATCGACCATGTGCACGCCCTGTGCCAACATCTCTTCGGCCAGCGCCATGGTCGAGGTTGGATCAGCGGTCGTTGCATCGACCACGATCAACCCCTCGCGCGCACCGGCCAGGATACCGTCAGGGCCACGCATCATTGCCTCGACCTGCGGTGAATTCGACAGACACAAATGGATTACATCACATTGCGCCGCCATCTCGCGCGCGGTCTGCACCTCGGTGGCACCCATGCCAACAAGACTGTCCACCGGCACCCGATTGCGGTTGCCCTTGATGACCAGCGGATAGCCGCCCTTCAGGATGTTCTTGGCCATCCCATGCCCCATCAGACCAACGCCGATAAAGCCAACTGTCAATTTCTCACTCATGTTTTCCCTCCCTCAAAGGCTCGCCGTGATGCCGCCATCGACATACAGCGTGTGTCCGTTCACAAAACTGGCCGCGTCCGAGGCAAGGAACACAGCAGCGCCTTGCAGCTCTTCGACCTTGCCCCACCGGCCCTGCGGCGTACGCTTTTCCAACCATGCGGAAAACTCCGGGTCGGCCACCAATGCTGCGTTCAGCGGCGTGTCAAAATACCCCGGCGCAATTGCGTTGCAGTTCAGACCAAGCCGCGCCCAATCGGTCGCCATGCCTTTGGTCAGGTTCGCAATCGCCCCCTTGGACGCGGTGTAGGGCGCAATCCCCGGACGCGCCAAAGCGGTCTGGACCGACGCGATGTTGATGATCTTGCCCGTACCGCGCCCGATCATGTGCTTGGCCACGGCCTGTCCGACATAAAATGCCGAATTGACGTTGGTCCGCATCAGGTGGTCAAACGCATCCGGCTCAAAATCCTCCAAAGGACCACGATGCTGCATCCCAGCATTGTTGATCAGGATGTCGATCTGCCCGTCGCGTTCATAGCCGTTCACCGCGTCGCGCACCGCTGCCGCATCGGTCACGTCAAAGGCCAGGGTCTCAACGCTGGCCCCTGCCCCGCGCAACCGCTCTGCCGCCGCCTCAAGGTCGCTCTCATTGCGACCGTTCATAACGATGCGTGCGCCAGCCTCGGCCAGTCCTTGGGACAAGGCAAAGCCAATCCCCTTGGATGACCCCGTGACCAACGCCACGCGCCCCGTTAGATCGAAATTCGGCATGTCCCCTCCCGGTTTCGTCGTGCTTTGGGTGTTTGACAATTCCCCGCCGACGCTCTTACTTGCAAAAATGGTATACCATTTGCCGCATGACGCAAGCCGCGTTTTGCCCGATCTAGGGAGGGTCGTCTGATGCAAGCACTCTACGCATATGGGCCCAAGGATTTGCGCCTTGGCACAGCACCCGATGATCTGCTTGGCCCCGGCCAACTGCGCATCAAGATGGCGCGCGGCGGCATTTGCGGCAGCGACCTGCATTATTTCAACCACGGCGGGTTCGGCACGGTCAAACTGCGCGAACCGATGATCCTAGGGCACGAAGTGTCCGGCCATGTGACCGAAATCGGCACGGGCGTTGACGGGTACAGCGTCGGCGATCTGGTCGCCGTGTCTCCGTCGCGCCCCTGTGGCGTCTGCGACGAATGTCTGCGCGGCCTGCCCAACCAATGCCTGAATATGCGGTTTTATGGCTCTGCGATGCCATTCCCACACATCCAAGGCGCGTTCCGCGAAAGCCTGATCGCCGATGCGGCGCAATGCATCAACGCTGACGGCCTGACCCCGGCAGAGGCCGCCATGGCCGAACCGCTCGCAGTGTGCCTCCACGCGATGGCGCAAGCCGGCACCGTTCTTGGCAAACGCGTTCTGGTCACGGGGTGCGGCCCCATCGGCGTGCTGGTGATCCTTGCCGCCCGCCGCGCAGGTGCGTCCGAAATCATAGCGACCGACATCACCGACACCGCCCTTTCCCGCGCAAAGACAGCGGGCGCTGACGTGACGCTCAACAGCCTGACGCATCCCGAAGCACTCGCTCCATATGCAGCCGCCAAGGGCAGTATCGACACAGGCGTTGAATGTTCCGGCGCGGAACCCGCCCTGCGCGCGATGGTCGGTGCCCTGCGTCCGCGCGCAACGTTGGTGCAACTGGGCCTGTCGGGCGACATGACCCTGCCGATGATGCAAATCACCGCCAAGGAACTGTCTCTCAAAGGCTCCTTCCGCTTTCACGCCGAATTCGCACAAGCCGTCGCCTTCATGCAAAAAGGCCTGATCGACGTTGCCCCGTTAGTGACTCACAGCTTTCCGCTGGCCCAATACGCCACCGCCTTCGCCACCGCCAATGACCGCGCGACGGCGATGAAAGTGCAGTTGGAGTTCACCTGATGGGAACCTTCGCGCTTGCCGTGATCCTGCTGATCATTACCCCCGGCCCCGGTGTTCTGACCACTGCGGGCTTTGGCGCAGCCTACGGGTTCAAACCGTCGCTGCGCTATGTTCTGGGGCTGTTCATCGGCACAAACCTTGTGCTGCTCGCGGTCATCACCGGCGTTGCCGCAATTGTGCTGTCCGTCCCATGGCTGCGCATCGTGCTGATGACGGCCTCTATCGCGTATCTTCTCTACCTCGCAGCGCGGATCGCCTTCGCCGGATCAAAAATCGCGTTCATGGAGGCAAAGACCCCCCCCGGCATCCTTGGAGGCATTGCGCTTCAGGCGATCAATCCCAAGGCGTATGTGGTCAACACCTCACTCATCTCGGGGTTCAACTATGCGCCAGACAACCTGCCCTTTGAAGTGATCACAAAAGTCCTGATCATGACAGCGATCTGGATACCTCTGCATCTGGGCTGGCTCTGGGCGGGCACGGTCCTGCACGAACTGAACCTCAGCCACCGCACCCAACGCGCCATCAACATTGGCATGGCCCTTGCCATGCTGTCGGTCGTGGCGCTGGCAACATGGACGGCCACACGATGAGTATTTCAACAGCCATCACCGCGCTCAAAGCCACGCTTGGCGACAAGATCAGCACGTCGCACGCAGATCTGACGCTGCACGGGCAGAACGAAACCTATTACCCCAACACGCCGCCCGACGCCGTCGCCTACCCGGCCTCGACCGACGATGTCAGCACGATTGTCGAACTCTGTGCGCAGCACGGATGCCCCATTACGCCAGTGGGCGCGGCATCGTCTCTCGAAGGTCAACACCTGCCCACTTTGGGCGGTATTAGTGTCGATTTCCGCGATATGAACCGCGTGCTTTCGGTGCAGACCGAAGACCTCAACTGCGTGGTGCAACCGGGTGTCACCCGCAAGGCACTGAACGCCGATCTGCGCAGCACGGGCCTGTTCTTTCCCGTCGATCCCGGTGCCGACGCGAGCATGGGCGGCATGGCCGCCACCCGCGCCAGCGGCACCACCGCCGTGCGCTATGGCACCATGCGCGAAAACATCCTCGCGCTTGAGGCAGTGTTGGCCGACGGCACGATCATCCGCACCGGAAGCGCCGCGCGCAAAGCTTCGAACGGCTATGACCTGACGCACTTGTTGATTGGGTCGGAAGGCACGCTTGGTATCATCACCGAACTGACCCTGAAACTGCACGGCCTGCCAGAAGCAACCACCGCCGCGACCTGCCGGTTTGCATCGGTTGATGACGCGGTCAATTGCGTGATCACGACGATTCAATGCGGCATCCCAATGGCGCGGATCGAACTTCTTGACCATATGATGGTGCGCGGGTTCAACGCCTATTCCAACGCGGGCCTGCCAGAGGTTCCGCATCTGTTTCTCGAATTCCACGGCTCTCCCGCCGCAGTCGAAGACCAACGCGTCGCCTTTGCCGCGATCGCTGAAGATCACGGCGCAAGCGGCTGGAAAACCGCCGACACGACCGAGGACCGCACAGCACTTTGGGCCATGCGTCACGACGCGCATTACGCCTCTGCCGCCTTAGGCAAGGGCAAACATATCTGGCCCACGGATGTCTGCGTGCCGATCTCGAAACTGGCCGAAGCGGTCCGCCAGTCGCAGGATGACGCAGCCAAACTTGGCCTGACCGCCACCATTGTCGGCCATGTCGGGGACGGCAACTTCCATGCCGGACTGTCAGTCGATCCCAACGACCCGGACGAGATGAAACGCGCCGAGCAATTCACAAGCGACCTGTGCAAAACCGCCCTGCGCCTTGGCGGCACGGTATCCGGCGAACATGGCATCGGCCTTGGCAAACAGCGCCATATGGAGGCTGAACACGGCCCCGCCCTGATGCCCATGCGCGCGATCAAGGCCGCGTTAGACCCACACAACATCCTGAATCCCGGCAAGATGCTGCCGCCGACCAACACGAGGTGACCCATGCTGCCCCTGTCCAATCCCTTTTCAAACGCTGCCCTGGCAGGCCGGGTCTGGCGCCCCAATATCGGCCCCTGCGTTGTCGCAATTCGCGGCGACCGCGTGATCGACATCACGTCCCACACCATCCCCACCATGCGCGATCTGTGCGAAGCGGATGATCCCGTTGCCTTGTTGAACGCCGCCGCTGGCGAAGACATTGGCAGCCTGTCCGACATGGCCCCGCACCTGCTGGCCCCCGTCGATCTGCACGCGGTCAAAGCCTGCGGCGTGACCTTTGCCAACAGCATGGTGGAACGCGTGATCGAGGAAAAGGCCGACGGCGACCCCGAGCGCGCCAATGCGATCCGCGACCGTGTCGGCAAGATCATCGGCGACAGCCTCTCGGGCCTGAAACCTGGCTCTGTTGAGGCTGAAAAGGTCAAAGCCGTGCTGCAAGCCGAGGGCCTTTGGTCGCAATACCTTGAGGTTGGCATCGGCCCCTATGCAGAGGTGTTCACCAAGTCCCAACCCATGAGCGCAGTTGGCTATGGTGCCGAGGTGGGCCTGCACCCGGTGTCCAAATGGAACAACCCCGAACCCGAAGTCGTCCTCTGCGTTACCTCAAAAGGCACCATCATCGGCGCGACGCTGGGCAATGACGTGAACCTGCGCGATGTCGAGGGCCGCTCTGCCCTGCTCTTGGGCAAGGCCAAGGACAACAACGCGTCCTGCGCGCTGGGTCCGTTCCTTCGTTTCTTCGATGACAACTACACGCTCGATGATGTGCGCAGCGCGGAACTGACCATGACTGTCACTGGCACCGACGGGTTCACACTCGACGGTCAATCCTCCATGACCCAGATCAGCCGCGACCCCGCCGACCTTGCCGCGCAAACCATCGGGCGGCATCACCAATACCCCGACGGATTTGTCCTGTTTTGCGGCACGCTTTTCGCCCCGACCAAGGACCGCGACGCCCCCGGACAAGGCTTCACCCATCACATCGGTGATGTGGTCGACATCACAGAGCCCAAGCTTGGCACCCTGCGCAACACCGTGCGCCTGTCCACCGAATGCCCGGAATGGACCTTTGGAACATCCGCCCTGATGCGCAATCTTGCCGCGCGCGGGCTTCTTTAATCCAGAACCAGGAGATCCCCCATGAACATTCTTATCCTCGGTGGCGGCGGTGTCGTTGGCCAGAAACTCGCACAGCAGCTGGCCCAACGCGGCACATTGCGCGGGCAGGACATCACGAAGCTGGTTCTGGCCGACATTGCCGATCCCGCCCCCGTGCAAGCCCCCTTTCCGGTTGAAACAACCACCTGTGATATCGCCGATCCCGCATCCGTCGCCGCCTGCCTCGATACAGACACCCATGTGATCTACCTGCTTGCGGCAATCGTGTCGTCCCATGCCGAAGAAGACTTTGACCTCGGGTACAAGATCAACATGACCGGCACGATCAACGTGCTGGACCGCGCCCGCGCCTTGGGCACCAAACCTGTTGTCGTCTTCACATCGTCGCTGGCCGTGTTCGGTGGCGAAGTACCCGACCCGATCACCGACCACACCTTTCTTAACCCGCAAACGTCCTACGGTACGCAAAAGGCCATTGGGGAAATGCTGATCAACGACTACAGCCGCAAAGGCTTTGTCGATGGGCGCGGCTTCCGCCTTCCGACGATCTCGGTGCGCCCCGGCAAACCGAATCGCGCCGCATCAAGCTTTATGTCGTCGATCCTGCGCGAACCCCTGAACGGCCAAGAGGCGATCTGCCCGGTGGACGACGATTTCCTGCACTACTATCTCAGCCCCCGCAAATGCGTGGACAACCTCATCAAGGGCGCTGAACTGGCCGAGGCCGATCTGGGCATGAATCGCAACATGATGATGCCCGGCAAAATCTGGTCCGTGCGCCAATTGATCGACGCCATGACCGCCGTAGTCGGGCCGGAACCCGCAAAACTGATCCGCTGGGAACCGGATGCCGATATCCAATACATCGTCAAAGGCTGGCGCTATGATCAAGCGCCTGAAAAATCGCTGAAACTTGGCCTTTCCGCCGACGAAAGCTTTGAGGACAATATCCGCTACTACCTCGAAGACGACAAACCAAAGGCCTGAAGCGCAGCCAAGGCTTCGGACCGGGGATGGTTTTGCGCCCCGGTCCGAAACAAGATCAATTCACCGGCGTCAACAACGCGTCCCCAGCCAAAAACGCCAGCACATTATCCCTTTGAAGCTTGGCCATAGCCGCGCGCGTCTCAACAGTGCCCGACCCCTGGTGCGGCTGGATCACCACGTTGTCCAACGCGTAAAAGCGCGGGTCGATCTTGGGCTCGCCCTGAAACACGTCCAGCGCAGCACCTGCAATCGCGCGCGATTCCAACGCGTCCAGCAAAGCGCCTTCATCAATCGTGGACCCGCGCGAAATGTTGACAACAACCCCCCGAGGGCCAAGCGCTGCAATCACGTCTTTCGACACGAAATTCTCGGTATCCGGCCCGCCCACAAGCGCCACGATCAGATAATCCACCGCACTTGCAAGCGACACAGGATCGCTGTGATGCGTCCAACCCGGCGTGTCCTTTTCGGTGCGCGACCAATAATGCATGTCCATTTTGAACGCCGCCAGCCGGTTTGCAATCTCGCGCCCGATCCGGCCAAGGCCAACGATCCCGACGCGCCCGCCGCTTACCTTGCGGTTCAAACGGTATTCACCTTTTTCCGCCCAGTTGCCCGACCGCGCCCAAGCGCTCGCCTGTTCCATCTCGCGGCCCTGCATGATCAACATGGCCACGGCAATATCCGCAACATCATCGTTCAACACGCCGGGCGTGTTAGAGACCTTGATCCCGCGCTCATTGGCGGCAGCGACATCGATCGCGTCATACCCAACGCCGTAATTCGCAATCACGCCGATATTCGGCAAAAGCGTCATCTCATCTGCACCAAACGGGTGATGCCCCTTATAGGCCACGGCCGTGATCGCATCGCGCTGCGCCGGATCAAGCCCCGCCACCCCGGACGGCCCATCAAGATAAATTGGCGAAAGATCCTGTGTTAGACCCTGTTTTTCATCATCGTTATATGGCCCGATCGCCAGCGTATGTGTCATGCCTCACCCTTCATGCGCAGTCTTGGAAAATGGTATACCATCTGCAATGGTGAGCATGAGAGGTGCAAGTGTCAACAACACTTAGCCCACCCAAAACGTAAGTTTTCGCCAAAGGACGCCGCCCGTGTCAGACATTCACTCCATGGCCCACGCCATCCGTTTCCTAGCCCTTGATGCCATCCGCACCGCAGGCGAAGGCCATCAGGGCGTGCCCCTTGGCATGGCTGAGATCGCGGCGACGCTCTATGCGAACCACCTTAAAGTTAACCCCGACGATCCGCTCTGGCCCGACCGGGATCGCGTGGTGCTGTCCAACGGGCACGGGTCGATGCTGCTCTATGCGCTGCTACACCTGTCGGGCTACAAAGAGCTGTCGCTGGACGCGCTCAAATCCTTTCGGAAACTCGGATCCGTCTGCGCGGGTCACCCCGAGATCGAGCAACATGCCGGAATAGAAATCACCACCGGATTGCTGGGTCAGGGCATCGCCTCTGCGGTTGGGATGGCGGTGGCAGAACAGAGACTACAGGCGCAGTTCGGCTCTGATCTGGTGGACCACCGCACATGGGCGTTTGTCGGCGATGGGTGCCTGCAAGAAGGCATGGGGCAAGAGGCGATTTCGCTTGCCGGGCATTTGAGGCTTGGCAATCTGACCTTCCTTTGGGACGACAATCAGATCACCGACGATGGGGCCACGGGCCTTTCCATC
Organism: Marivita sp.; assembly: GCF_051251565.1. GTDB lineage: Bacteria > Pseudomonadota > Alphaproteobacteria > Rhodobacterales > Rhodobacteraceae > Marivita. Next base: position 28,622 of record NZ_JBPOFB010000019.1, read on the forward strand.
AGCGAAGACATCCCCGCCCGCTTTCGCGCGGCAAACTGGCAGGTGATCGAAGCGGACGGGCACGACATTTCGGCGATTGATGCCGCTTTGTCTCAGGCCAAGACGGACCCACGACCAACACTGATCGCCTGCCGTACCATCATCGCCCGTGGCATTCCCCGCCTTGAGGGCAAACGCGGTGGGCACAGCGCGCCGTTGACGGAGCAAGACAGCATTGAGATGCGCACCGCATTGGATTGGCCCCACGCGCCCTTCGTGATCCCGGACAGCATTTACCACGATTGGACAACCTCAATGAACCGGGGCCGCGCCGCATGTCACGAATGGATCCAGCGCAAACAGGCCCATCCAAAACACGCCGAATTCGATCGCTGGCACCAAAGCCCCCTGCCCGATCCATGGCACATACCAGCCGTCCCCAACGCCGCAACTCCGACCATTCAATCGTCCGGCGATGTCTGTGACTGGCTGACCGATGCGATGCCCGAAACGCTTGTCCTTTGTGCGGATCTTGAGGCCCCGACCAACCACAAACGTCGCCGCGCCGCCTTCACCGCAGACGACCGCAGCGGCAGCTATGTGCATTGCGGCGTGCGCGAACATCTGATGGGCGCGATGGGCAACGGGATTGCCGCGCATGGCGGATTGCGCGTGGTGAACGTGACCTACCTTGCGTTTTCCGATTACGAACGCGCGGCGATGCGCATGGCCGCCCTGATGCGCCTGCCGGTGATTTATGTGTTCAGCCACGATTCCATCGGCGTCGGCAGCAACGGCCCGACCCACCAACCGATCGAAGTTCTGGCCAGCTTTCGCGCCATGCCAAATATGCGCGTCTTCCGGCCCGCCGACGCGATTGAAACCGCCGAGGCGTGGCACATCGCGTTGCAGACCCGCGACGGCCCATCGCTCTTTGCGCTGTCGCGCCAACCCGCAGAGCAAGTGCGCAGCGACGCCTCCGCAACCCTGTCACGCAGCGGTGCCTATGTCGTGTCAAACGCGTCAGGCCCCCGCGCGTTAACCTTGATCGCAACGGGCACAGAAGTGGGATTGGCCGTTGCGGCTCAGTCCGCCCTTGAGGCGCGCGGCGTCCCGACCGCCGTTGTGTCCATGCCCTGCTGGGAGCTGTTCGCCGAGCACTCGACTGAGGCCCGCGCCGCCATCCTAGGGGACGCGCCACGCCTTGCGATTGAGGCAGCGTCGCCTTTTGGCTGGTCACACTGGCTTCGCCCCGAGGACAGATTTATCGGCATGGACAGCTTTGGTGCATCGGCCAAGGCGGATGTGCTTTACGCGCATTTCGGCATCACTGTGGACAACATTGTCGCCCAGGGCGTCGCGCTGAATAAGCAAAAATGAAAAGGCACTTATTCATTATTTTCAACGCGTTATAAGAAAACTTGCCCATGGGCAAGTTTTTCAGGAATGCTGCCCGTGCTTGAAATGCGCGTCCATGAATTGCGCAAACGCCCGGCGCAAACCCGCCTCTGACACGCCCTCATCAAATTCGACAACCATCGTGCGCCCTTTTTGACGGACCTCGATCTTGTCCTTGACGGTTTTGCCGCCGTACACCTGCGCGAGCACCTTCGGTTTTTTGGCTTTCGGGGCTTTGCCCACCTCCAGCAATCGCCGGATCACCTCGTTCGGATCAACAAACGCGCCCTGCCCGCCGCGCGCGGCGTCCTGCACTTCTGCGATGCTCACCGCCTCAGCAATCAGCAATTGTTTGGTGGAATGAGTCGTCATCAACGGTTTGAGATCCCGTACCGCGCGTTCCCGAATATCGCGGATCGTGGGAAACGCGTTAACCACCTCTTTGGGCAGTTTGGCCAGTTGCAGGAACCGCGACAGCCAAGGTTCACTGACCTCCAGCCTGTCCGCCATCGCCCGCTGACGCCCGCCATAATAGCGTTCAATCGCATCAGCGTAATCCATCGCCCGCTCAAAATCCGAAATATCCTCGCGGTCGCGGTTTTCGATATCCGACAGGCGAAACGCCTCTTCGTCGGTCAGGTCACGCACCTCGATCAGGTATTTGAACTGCGGGTAATTGTTCGCCTGCAACCAGCTTACCGCGAAATGCCGACGCGCGCCGCAGACCACCTCAAAGGGTTGATCCGAATTGCCGGTCTTGCGCACGATGGCCGGAAATTCCTGCCGCCCTTGCGCGCGAATCCCGTCGATCAGATCGCGGCAATTGTCTTCGGTCAGGAGGTCATAGGCGCGGTTGTGCTGATCCCACATCCGGCACTCCGATGGCTCAACCCAGCGCAGCGTCTTTTCCTCAACCTCGCCCGAAAGCCGATCTGCAATCGTGTTGGAGCGTTTCAGGAACCGCGCCCCGGCGCGCGCTTCGGGTTCGGGCGCGGGTGTGTCCAACCCGTTCAGCACATCGTTGAAAATATCATCATGGCGGCGTGTCATAGCAGTCCCTCCTTGCGCAATGCCGGGTAATGGCTGGGCCATGTCTTGCGGATCAACACTTCGATCTCGCGGTTGACGGCGTCCAGATACGCGCGGCAGCGTTTATGTGTGTCCGTCCGCGTGCCCGGTCCGGTGAGTTCGTAAACCGAAGACAGGTTCGCGGTCGCGTTGTCGATCTCGGCGCTGTCCTTGAGAACCGCGGACAGGCTGTCCATTGGGAACACCGCGTCCATCATCCGCTTGATTGCGATATGCGCCGATTTCTGATCGTTCATCTTCGTGGCGAGGATCTTAACAAACGCATAATCCCGCGCCCCGCCATGTTCCGCGAGTTCATTTAATGTGGCACCCATCATCTTGAGAAAATGCGCGGTAGAGCCGAAATCAATGTTGTTGGGTGGCGCCGGGATGATCAGCGCATTCGCCGCCCTAAGCACCGACAGCGACAACATGCCAAGCGCCGGGGGCGGGTCCATCAGGATCACATCAAACTGATCCTGAATCGTTTCTATTCCCGCCCGAAGCCGATCCAGAACAAAGCTCTGTTCCCGCGCCATACGCGCTGCGAATTCATATTCCGCATCATAAAGCCCTAGGTTCGCAGGGATCAACGCGACCCCGGGCCAATAGGTCGCGCGCAATGCGTAATGCAGCGACTTTGGCCCACCATGCCGAAAGAACGGGTAGAGCGTATCTTCGTCTTCATCGACATCCACGTCAGGATTCAAACCAAACATCGACGTGGTTGAAGCCTGACTGTCGCAATCCACAACACAGACTCGGTAGCCCTTGAGCGCGAGGTACTGCGCCAGATGCACAGTGACCGTGGATTTGCCGACACCGCCTTTGAAGTTCTGCACCGCAAGCACCATCGCAGGGTCGTTCGGACCACGATGGGGCAGGGTGCCGAACACTTCGCGCATGCGGTTCACATCAGCAAGGTTATAGCCAGTGCGCCGACCGGTATCGGGGTCTTTATCGGGCATTGGCAGTCGTCCGTCGCCTTCGGCATCCCGGATCAGTTTTTCGCTGCGGCCGACCATTTCAGCGGCCTTGCGCACGTTGAACGTCAGGTCGAGCTGCTTTTCGGTGCCCGGCGCATATAGTCTGTCACGCAGGCGCGCGATCACTGTGGCGGCGCGCTGCGCCAGTTGATCCAGCTCGGTCAGGGTCACGGGGGGTAGGGCGGGTTGCTCCATCATGGCCTCTTGTTATGTGTTTTTCCGAATCATGAAGGCATCGGGCCATTGCCACAAGTGCGATTTTTTCCTTGATGCGTTGAAAAAAGCGGAACTTTGGTGTGGACGGCTTCTGGATCAGATAACTGATCCATGTACCAAGATCATGGGGCCTGAGCTACGCTTTGATAGCGTCTATCACCCAAAATGTAAGTTTACTAAGTTTTGATCTGAATTGCTGCGAGTGCCATCGCACTTCTCAAACTAAATTCAAATACAAAAATCCCTGTTTCTGTTCCTATTTCTAGATTCAATGTTCGTCTGTCTTAACCCACTGATAACTGTCCAATATTCGTGTCTAAACATACGTTTCGGGATAGGTTTGGTTACAGGCTGGGATGTTTTCCCTTACAGTCTGGGGTCGTCAATCTTACGTCTTGGGTGGTCCTGAACTCTTACCTTTTGGGTGGATGGAAATGACCTCTTCTTTAGTCAGAAAAGACAGCGCAAAATAAGGGGGTTGCGAATCGGTGTGGCAAAAACCCGTGATTTAAGGCTTACAAATTGGGTGGTTTGCCAAACCCACGTAATATGATAAATTACACGCAAACACGTACAAAAGTAAGAGCAGTGGTGTAAGGCGCATGGCGCAAGGCAAAGCGTACCGCACGGTTGAGGCGCGACCCAATGCGCAAAGCCTGATCAAACCGGGCGAATTGGTGGATCTTGTTGAGGTCACTCCGCTGACGCTGGCCGATCGGCGTATCTTTAACCAGCTATTGGAAAACGCGTGGGATGCCATCGATAAACCCGTGACCCATGTGATTGCCAAGGCTGATCTGCGCGGATCGCACAATTCCAATGACAGGGTAGGGGAATCGATCGAACGGCTCATGGCGTCCATCGTCAAGATCCGCGTCATCCGCGAAGGGGAAGAAGCGATTGAGCGCGTGCAGCTTCTTGGTGGAAACATCGAAACCACCCGGCGCGACGGATTGCTGGAATACGAAATCCCGCAACGGCTTCGGCGGATCATCAAGGACTCGACTGTCTTTGCCCGCCTGCAACGCGAGGTGATGTTTGCGCTGTCGTCGAAATACGCGCTGACCCTGTATGAGATGGTGCAGAAACGCGGCAATCTGCGCTATCGCTCGTCTGAAAAGTTCAGCCTTGATGATCTGCGCGGTGTTTTGGGCGTGGCCAAGGGCAAGCTGACATCGTGGTCCAACCTCAAACTGCGCGCGATCGATCCCGCGATTGCCGAGGTGAACGCGCTCTCGGATTACGTGGTTGCGATTGATCCGATCAAGACGGGCCGTCGTGTGACCCATGTCGAGCTGCGCTGGTGGAAGAAAGACGCAGGGAGCACCGCCGAGGCCGAGCGCGAGCTGGGTGCCAGCAAAGTGGGCCGCAAAGCGCGGATGGAGGGCAGGGCCGAAACCCTCAAACCGCGTCCCGACTGGCTTGACCGGCGTGGGCCTGCATTGCGGACCGAAACCTACGAGACCGCCAAGCTGCGCCACCCCGGCTATGACGTGTATTTCGTCGAAGGCGAATGGCGCGCCTGGGCGGCTGGCAAAGAGCCGTTGCGCGACCCAGACAAGGCGTTCCTGGCGTTCTTCCGCAGCTTCGCGGAAAAGAACCCCCTGTAAATTCTGGTTAACGCAGCGCTGTTAACCAACCCAATGTCGCATCGGTATCCCCGACCGGTTTGTACTCTGCCCCAATCGGAGCGTCGTACCCCATGGCAGAGATGACACCGAACACATGCGCGTAATTCACCTCACCATGATCCGGTGTACCGCGGTCTGGAACCGAGGCGAATTGGATATGACCGATGTGTGATTGCAGGGTTTGCAGGCGATGCGTCAGGTCGCCCTCCATAATTTGCAGGTGATAGCAGTCAAACATCAGTTTGAGGTTTGGCGCACCGACCTCTGCGATGATCTCGATGGCCTGACCAGAGGTTTGCAGGAAATATCCGGGTGCGTCGTGGTGGTTCAGAGGCTCGATCAGGATGGTCCGCTCCGGGGCAATCTCAGAAGCGTATTTCAGATTACTTACAAAGGTTTGCCGGGAATCTTGCCCATGGGCAAACCCGGCCATGACATGGATCGCACCAGCGTTCACGACCTTTGCATAGGCAACCGCTTCGTCAATTGCGGCGCGTGCCTCGGTCTCGCGGCCGGGCAGGGCGGACAGGCCGTTTTCACCCCCAGCAACATCGCCACGCCGTGTGTTGAGACCAAGCATGGGCAGGCCTGTTTCGGCCAACGCAGCGGCAACATCGGCAGCAGGCGTGTCATAGGGCCAATGGCATTCGACCGCATCGAACCCAGCGGATTTTGCGGCGCGGATCGCGTCAGGCAGGGGGCGATCCTGCCAGAGAAACCCTAGGTTGGCCGAGAATTTCATATGTCCCACTCCACATCGAATTTGGTCACAAGTTGGTTAACCTGCTCCGGGGTCAGACCGCGCGGGTTGAGGCCCCGCGTCAACATCGCAAGGCGCGCGGTGTCTTCAAGTTCTTCCACCGCGTTGCATGCCGCCTCTATATCCTTGCCAGCCACGACAGGTCCGTGATTGGCCAGCATCACCGCACTGCGTTTGCCCGCCAATCCGCGCACGGCGTCACCCATCGCCGGATCACCGGGCAGGAAAAAGGGCAGCAGTTTCACCTTGCCCAGTTTCATGATTCCGTAGGGCGTCAGCGGTGGCAGGAAATTGTCCTCGTCCGCGTCGGGCATCATCGACAATGCGACCGAATGGCAGGAATGCAGATGCACCACCGCGCCCGCCGTGCTGCGCGTGTCATAGAACGCAGAATGAAGCGGCATTTCCTTGGTCGGCTTGTCTCCGTCGATCAGCGTGCCTTGCGCGTCAAAGCGGCTGAGCCTGCCGGGATCAAGGCGACCAAAGCTTGTGCCTGTGGGGCTGACCAGCAATCCCCCATCTTCGGTGCGCGCGGAAATGTTGCCGGTGCTGCCGCCGGTCAGACCACGGTCGAACATCGACTTGGCCAGCGTACAGATCAACTCGCGCAGCTTGGCCTCGCTGCTCATGCGGCGTCCAGCTTGGCTTGGGCGTCGGTGAAGAAGGTCTCTGCGCCGAAGTTGCCCGATTTTAAGGTCAACGCGATGGTATGGCCGTCAGAGGTGCAGAACGTCCACGGCACGCCGGGTGCTATTTCGGTGCTGATATCAAGTTGCGTGACGCCAAGCGCCTTGGTCACAGCACCCGAGGTTTCGCCCCCTGCCACGATAATGCGCCGCGCGCCTTGGTCGCGGGCGGCGATGGCACACTTGGCCAGCGTGTCTTCGATCAGCTTGCCCGCGGCATCAGTGCCAAGCGCGGCTTGCGCCGCTTTGACGGACGCAGGTTCGGCTGTTGCATAGATCAGGGGCGCCGTGCTCAGGTCTTGGTTCAAAAGCCAGTTTAGGGCCGGGTTAGAGCCTGTTTTCGACACGTCCAGCGGGTCCAGTCGGAAGCTGGGCGCGCCAGTTGCGATATAGCGCGCCACCTGTGCGTTGGTCATCGCCGAACAGCTGCCCGAAAGGACAATCGTCTGGTCTGGCGTGTCCGGTTTCGGCGTCGCGGGGGCATCGGCAGCTAGCAACCCTTGGGCTTTGTAAAGATGGGGCAGGGGCATCGCCACGGCGGACCCACCAGTCATCAGCGGCATGTCGCGGCAGGCCTCCGCAATGGTGTAGAGGTCTTCGTTGGCAACCGCATCAACCACCACATGCGCGACACCTTCGGCTTTCAGCGCTTCGAAACGGTCGCGCAAGGCGTCTGCACCACGCGCAACGGTGAGGCGATCAGCGAGGCCGACAGGTTTTGTCACTTGCGGAGCCAACAGACGCATCAGATTGCTGTCGCGCATAGGCGTCAGCGGGTGATCCTTCATCGGGCTTTCGGCCAAGGGTTGTTGGCCCACGAACAGGTTGCCCATAAAGATCGACCGCCCGTTTTCCGGGAAAGCGGGGCAATAGATCGTCTGGTCGGTGCCAAGCGCCTGCATCAAAGCCTCGGCCACCGGGCCGATATTGCCCTCTGCGGTGCTGTCAAAGGTCGAACAATATTTCCAGAAGAACCGCTGCGCACCCGCCTGTTGCAGCCATGCCAGCGCGCGTTGGGTTTCCTCCACCGCGTCGGCCACAGGGACGGTGCGAGACTTCAAAGCGATCACCTCGAACGGGCTGGTGTCGCTTGGCGGCTCATCCGGCACGCCAATGCGCAGGGACACGCGCACGCCGCTCCGGGCAAGAAGTCCGGCAAGGTCGGTGGCCCCGGTGAAATCATCCGCGATGCAGCCCATTACGGTGGTCATGTGTCGCCTCCGGGCAGGGTTAGACCCGCATTCCGGGCATAGACCTTGGCAACCGCAGCGTCGTCTTCGGCCCCGTATCCCATGCCAGCGGCGGCTACGAATTGTTGCAACGCGGCGGCGGTGATCGGGGCGCTGAACCGCGCGTCCTTGGCGATGTCGAGAACAATGCCAAGGTCTTTGGGCCAGATATTGACCGACGAATGCGGCGTGTAATCGCCCGCCACGATATGCGGTGCGCGGTTTTCGAGCATCCAGCTGGTGCCCGCGCATTTGCTGATCACTTCGACGAATTTGTCGGGAGTCACCCCTTGGGTCATGCCAAAGGTCAACGCCTCGGCCATGGTGGCGATATGCACGCCGGCAAGCAGTTGGTTGACGGCTTTCATCGCGCTGCCCGCGCCTGCGCTGTCGCCCAGTTCGAACACGGTCTCGGAAATGCTGCCCAACACCGGGCGCAGGGCCGCGAACGCGTCGGGTGTGCCCGCTGCCATAATCGACAATTGCCCGTTCGCGGCTTTGACCGATCCGCCGGAAATGGGCGCGTCGAGGTAGTGCAGGCCCAATGCAGCGCACCGGGCCTCCATATCCTTGGCAAAAGCCGGGGGAACCGTTGCGCAGGACAGGATTGCCGCGCCTTTGCGCAGCTTGGGGGCGATGCCGCTTTCACCGAATAACACGGCTTCGGTTTGCGCCGCGTTCAGAACACAGACTATGACGCTGTCCAACTCATCCGCAGGGACGTCGCCGCCTTGTCCGCCTTCACTGACAAACCGGGCCATTTGATCTGCGTTGATGTCGATGCCCCAAACGGCATGGCGCCCGCGCAAGGCGGATTGCGCGATGCCATAGCCCATGGAGCCGAGGCCTATCGCAGCCACGTTTTGCGTTTTCGTCATGGTTCCCCCGGAACGATTAAAAGTCTTGCGGCAACAATGCGTCGGGAATGTCCTGATAGCAAACAGGACGCACGAAGCGACGAATGGCCATCGTCCCGACCGATGTTGCGCCGAAATTGGTCGAGGCGGGGTAGGGGCCGCCATGGACCATTGCGTCGGCCACTTCGACACCGGTGGGGAAGCCGTTGGCAAGCACGCGCCCGGCCTTGCGTTCAAGCACTGGCATCAAGGTTTTGCCAAGATCGGTGTCTGCTTCATCAAGCTGAAGCGTGCAGGTCAGCTGGCCTTCAAGGCTGCGCGCAATGGCGACCATCTGGTCCGCGTCTTTGGTCCGCACGATTAGGCCAAGCGGGCCGAACACTTCGTGGTGCAGCGCAGGGTTGGCCAAAAACGCGTCGCCAGTGGTTTCATACACAAACGGGGCGACGTTGCGGCCTTCGCACGATGTGGCGAGGATCTCGGATACCGGGCTGACGCCTGCGATCTGGGTTTGCCCATCGCGGAACGCGTTTGCGATGCCATCGGTCAGCATGGTTTGCGGCGCTGTGTCGGCCAGTGCGGCTTTGGCGGTGGTGGTGAAGGTGTCGGCGTCTGTGCCGTCGTTCATCACAAGGATTCCGGGATTGGTGCAGAATTGACCCGCCCCCATGGTGAGCGATCCAGCCCACGCCTTGGCAATCGCGTCGGCCCGGTTGGACAGCGCGTTGGGCAGGACGAACACGGGGTTCACAGAACCCAGTTCACCGAAACATGGGATTGGTTCAGGGCGCGCGGCGCACAGATCATAAAGCGCACGACCGCCGCGCAGCGACCCTGTGAAACCAACGGCCTTGATCAGAGGGTGCTGCACCAACGCGCTGCCGACCTCGTTGCTGTTGCTTTGGATGAACGAGAACACACCGGGATGCAGATTGCACTTTGTGACAGCGGCATGAATGGCCTCGGCGATGATTTCGCCGGTGCCGGGATGGGCCGGGTGGCCTTTGACGACAACGGGACACCCAGCGGCAAGCGCGCTGGCGGTGTCGCCACCAGCGGTGGAGAAGGCCAGTGGGAAGTTCGACGCGCCAAACACAGCCACGGGGCCGATGGGGCGTTGCACCATCTTCAGGTCAGGCCGGGGCAGGGGGGCGCGATCAGGCAGGGCTTCGTCATGGCGACGGTCAAGGTAATCACCGGCAAGGATATGCGACGCAAAAAGCCGCATCTGACCGATTGTGCGCCCGCGTTCGCCTTGCAAACGGCCTTCGGGAAGGCCGGTTTCTTCGGTCCCGATCTGGGTGATCGCGTCAGCGCGGGCCTCGATCTCGTCCGCGATCGTGTTGAGAAACGCGGCGCGGTCGTCGCGTGAGCTGTAGCCATAGCTCCAGAACGCGTCTTCGGCGGCCTCGCACGCGGCGGTGACGTGATCTGGCGTGCCCACGCTGAAGCTGTGCGCGGTGCCATGGGCGGGCATGGACTGAAAGGTCGCATCGCTTGCGGTCCAGGTTCCGGCGATCAGATGTTTGCCGTGTGGGGTAAAGCTCATGTCAGGTGTCCTTTTGGTCTGCCCGTGTGGGGTCCAGCATGGTTGAGACGTAATCGGCCCCGCGGCCCTTGTCGATGAGGGTTGCGAGCCTGTTGTGTAACTGTGCGGCAAGTTCGGCTGTGTCCGGGTCGAAACCGGCAATCAGGTCGCGCGCATAGCCAAGGTCTTTTGCGGCGTTTTCGATGGAAAACCGTGACCCGCCGTAGTCGCCCTGAAGCGCGGGTTTGACCGCTTTCTCCAAAGTGCCCGATCGCCCGGCACCAGTCATCATCACATCGTAGAGTGCGGATGTATCGATCCCAAAATTGTGGGCGGTGCCATAGGCATCGGCCAGCAAGATCATCGTGCCTTGGGTGACAAGGTTATTGAGCAGCTTGGCCGCATGCCCGCGCCCCGGATCGCCAAAGCGACGGACGACCTTGGAATAGGGCTGAACCAGAGACTGTATCAAAGGAAAATGCGCCTCGGCGCAGCCAACGAGCGAGGCCAGTTCACCGCTGCTTGCCTGTGGGGGGCCACCGGTGACCGGCGCGTCGGCAAAGATTGCCCCTTGGGCGGCCAGCATGTTGGCAATGGTGATGCTGGCTTCGGGGGTGGATGACGTGGTGTCGATCCACACCTGATCCGGGCGCACCATTGGCACCAGCTGATTGGCGAGCGCCAGCACTGTGTCGGCCTTGGGCAGGCAGGTCAGAACCACATCGCAGGTCTGTACCAGCGTTTCTGCGCTGTCGGCTTCGGTGGCACCCTGTTGCACAAGCGCGTCGATAGGGGCGCGGTTGCGGTTGGCCAGCACGATGACCGGATGGCCTGTGCGCAGCAGGCACGATGCCATGCCCGCACCCATCAGTCCTGCCCCGATGACGCCGATCCGGCGCATCATGCAACGGCCTCTTCGGCGCTCCAGTTTTCGACCATACGGCAGGCGACCTCAAAGGCGGCGACCGTGGCGCCAACATCGGCCCTGCCCTGGCCCACGATATCAAAGGCCGTGCCATGGGCCGGGGTCGCCACAGGAATCGGCAGACCACCTTGCACCGTGACACCCCGGTCAAAGCCGAGCAGTTTCAGCGCGATCTGGCCTTGGTCATGGTACATGGTGACCACCGCGTCCAGTTCGCCGCGCGTGACCTTGAGAAACACGGTGTCCGAGGGCCAAGGCCCGTCAACAGCCATCTGGGATTGGGCCATTTCGCGCACGGTTGGTTCGATCACGTCAATTTCCTCGCGGCCGAAATTGCCGCCATCCCCGGCATGCGGATTCAATGCGGCCACCGCGATGCGCGGGCGGGCGTATCCGGCGCGGCGCAAGGTGCGGTCAATCAGATGTGTTGCCTCTTTGATGCGCGGTCCTGTGATCGCGTCAGCCACCTCTTTCAGAGAGATATGGCTGGTGACGCGGCTGGTCCACATGCCGTCCAGGGTGTTGAGTTCGCTGACATATCCGGTCGTGCTCAGTTTTTCGGCCATGTAGTGCAGTTCGTCCGCGTGCCCGAGACCCGCCATGTGCATGGACGCCTTGTTGAACGGCCCAAAGACAATCGCGTCGATGATCCCGGCTTGGGCAAATTCCAGCGCCTTGTCCAATGCGCGAAGCGTGGAATTGCCCGACGCAAAGGTGCTTTGCGCCAGTGTCACATCTTCGGGTGCGATGGTGTCCAAGGCATGCAGGGCAAAGCGTGGCAGGGTGGTGAAATCCTGCGCGGTGGCGTCGATATCCACCATCTCGTGTGGGATACCGGCCTGCGCTTGACCTTGTTCAAAGACATGGCGGTCGCCGATCAAAAGAATGCTTGCAGCGTCCGCGCAGTCTTCGGCCAGAAGCCGCGCGATCAGTTCCGGACCGATGCCGCTTGGGTCACCGGGGATGATGCCGATTTTTGGGGCCATGATATCCTCTGGGTTATGAATTGCGTTCGTGAAGCGCGGTTTCGATATTCGAGATCGCCGAGGACAGGTGCTTGCGCATTGCCGCGCCTGTCTTGGCGGCGTCTCGTGTTTTCAAGGCGGCGATGATGGCGGCGTGTTCGGCCAGCGTTTGGTCGCGCCCCTCGCTGCGCTTGGACGAGATAAAGCGTGCGCGCCAGAGGCGTGCATTGTAGCGGCGGTGGGTTTCGACCAGGGCAAAATTGCCGCTGACCCGGATGATGGTTTCATGCATGTTCATGTCGGTGCTGAAGAAGTCCAGCGGGGGCAGGGTGGTTGACGCGTCCTGCATTCTGGCATCCAGAGCGACGATTTCGGCGATTTCGGCATCAGTGGCGTGTTTGCAGGCCAGTTCGCCGCCAAGCGCCTCAAGGGCACCCATCACGACAAGGTTCTGAGCGATTTCGGCCACCGAAGGATTGGCCACGCGCGGGCGGCGGGTGACCGTGTATTCCACCAGCCCATCCTGTTCGAGAATCGCCAGCGCGCCGCGCAACGGGGTGCGGCTGATCCTGAGCATCGCAGCGACTTCGCGTTCGGAAATCGCCGCGCCGGGCGGCAGCTTTTCGAGCAGGATAAAGTCGCGCAGTTTGTCTGCGGCCACTTCTGCAAGGGTCGCGCGCGGGCGTTCAAGTTCCAGGTCTTCTTCAGACAAATCGAAAGTGGAAACAGGTTTCTGCATCAAAGCCCCCAGTGCAAGACAATCGGATCTAATGGTGTGATCAAACGTAAAAGCTGTGCCCGCGTGTCTGGGTGCAGAGGCGGGATCGGATGGCGGCAAAATTCGGATTTGATCACGCCGCCTTCGACCATGGCGGCCTTGGCCGACCGGAACCCGCATTGGCGGTTTTCATGGTTGATGGCCGGCAGGACACGGGCATATGCCGCCTCGGCCCCGGCTAGGTCGCCTGCGGCAAATTTGGTGATCACCGGTTTGATCTGATCCGGGATCATCGCGCTGGTCATGGACCCGGTGGCGCCCGCCTCAAGATCGGCCAGCAGGGTGATCGCTTCTTCGCCGTCAAAGGGGCCTTCGATGGCGTCACCCCCCGCAGCAATGAGGCTGCGCAGTTTGCCAGCGGCTTGCGGGCATTCGATCTTGAAAAGCTTCACCATCTCGATTTCGCGGGCCATACGCACAAGCAAGGGCACCGGCAGATCGACACCGGACAGCGGCGCGTCCTGAATCATGATCGGGATGCCAACCTCTCCGACGGCCTGGAACTGCTCAAACGTCTGGTCTGCTGTGCCTTTAAGCAATGCGCCGTGATAGGGTGGCATCATCATCACGATGTCCGCGCCAAGGTCTTTGGCAAAGCGGGCGCGTTCAACAGCAATCTGGGTGGCATAGTGACTGATCGTGACAATCACGGGCACCCTGCCTGCCACATGATCAAGCGACAGTTTCGTCAGCGCCGCGCGTTCGTGATCGGAAATCAGGAACTGTTCAGAGAAGTTGGCCAGAATGCAGATGCCGTCGACACCTTGGTCGATCATGCAATCCAGCACACGTTTCATGCCGTCGAAATCGACGGTGCCATCGTCGTGAAAGGGTGTCGGCGCGACGGGCCAGATGCCGGAATAGGTGCTCATTCTTCAATCTCGAAATGTTTCAAATGTTTGTCACTGATCGTGATGCCAAGGCCGGGGGTGTTGTCGTCCAGTTGGAGGAAACCGTCCTGTGCCTCAACGTCACCGTCGAAGATGTAATAGAACAATTCGTTGCCAACTTCGACGTCAAAGACCGGGAAATATTCACTGATCGGGCAATTCGCATTGGCCATGGTCAGGTGGTAATTGTGCATCTGTCCGGCATGCGGAATGACGGGCACCTGAAACGCTTCGGCAATCGCGTTAATCTTTTGTGCTGCCGTGATCCCGCCGACGCGGTTGGTGTCGTATTGCAGGACGCTGACCGCGCCTTTGCGCAGCAGGTCGGCACAGCCGATGACCGAAAATTCGTGTTCACCACCCGAAATGGGCACGATGTTCATCGCGTTGAGTTCGGCATAGCCGTTTACATCGTCGGCAATTACCGGCTCTTCGAGCCAGCGGGGTTCAAACGGGGCCAGCTTGGGCAACATGCGTTTGGTGTAATCGATGTTCCACCCCATGTAGCATTCCAGCATGAGGTCGCGGTCATAGCCGATCACCTCGCGGATCGCCTCGACCCGTTTGAGGTTTTCGCGCATGCCCATCATGCCGTCTTTCGGGCCATAGCCAAAGCGTGACTTAAAGCCGGTGTAGCCGTGGGACATCGCCTCTTCGGCTTCTTTCTGCATGGTCTCAATAGGGCCTGCATAAAGCTTGGAATAATAGACCGGGATCTTTTCCTTGGTGCGGCCGCCCAGCAGTTTGAAGACGGGTTTGTTCACCAGCTTGCCCATCAGGTCCCAGATGGCGATGTCGATCGCGGAAATTGCGGTCATGCCGATGCCCTTGCGGCCCCAGGCGTGGGTGCGGCGGTACATCTTTTCCCAGATATAGGCATAGTCAAATGGGTCTTCGCCGATGACAAGCGGCGCGTACCAATCGTCGATGGCTTTCTTAACCACCGATGGCGCAAGCGCGGCGTTGCCAATGCCGATGGTGCCGTCTTCGGTTTCCACCTCGCATGTCAGCCATTGGTGAAATCGGAACGATGCCATTGCATCGCCCTTCATCCACAATACGTCAGACGCGTTGGTGCAGAAATTGCCCGAGGGTGGGACGGTTGGGCCGGTCCAGTTCCAGACGCGGGTGCGGATGGATTTGATCTTGGTCACGTTATTCTCCGGAAGATTTGAGCGGTGCGCGCTGGCGGAACAACATCCCCCAGAGCGGTTTTCCGAACAGCGCCAGTGCTGTCAGGACAAAAAAGAACAGGCAGATCGGGCGGGTGAGCATCAGCCACCACTGCTCATCGAGCATCACCATGCTTTGGCCCAGACGCTTCTCCAGCATCCCGCCTAGGATCAAACCAATGGCAAGCGGTACGACCGAGTAGCCATAGCGGCGCATGTAGTAGCCGATGATGCCCGATGCGATGGCGATCCAGACGTCAAGCATGGATTGATCCAGCGAATAGGCTCCAACGATGGAAAATGTGAAGACCGCAGGCCACAGGATCGTCACCGGGATCAGTGTCACGCGGGCAAAGAGTTTCGCGCCAAAGAGACCGACAAAGAAGAACAGGCAATTGACCAGCAGCATCGACCAGAAGATCGCAAAGGCAAAGTCGGCCTGTTCGGTGAACATGGTCGGGCCCGGTTGAATGCCATGGACCACGAGGCCTGCAAGGATCACCGCCGCTGTTGGGCTGCCGGGGATGCCAAGCGCAAGGGTGGGCACCATTGCGCCCCCGGCGGCGGCGTTGTTGGCGGCTTCGGACCCTGCGATGCCTTCGATTGCGCCTTTGCCGAATTCCTCGGGTGTTTTGGACCAGCGACGTGCCTCGTTATAGCCGATCATCGACGCGACTGTGGCACCTTCCGCAGGCAGGATGCCGATGAATGTGCCGATGCCAGAGGACCGCAGGATCGTGCGCCAGATCTTTTTATAGTCGGCAATCGAGGGCAGCTTGATCGCCTTCATCGTGATGCGTTCGCGTTTTGCGTTGAGGTTCGAGGCCTGCACCAGCAGTTCGGAAATTCCAAAAACGCCAATCATTACGGGCACAAACCCGATGCCTTCGGACATTTCGTTGAACCCAAAGGTAAAGCGTTCCACGGTGGTCAGCAGATCAATCCCGACAGTGGCCAAAAGCACGCCAAACGCGCCGGCCATTACGTTCTTGAGGGGTGAGCCATCGCCGATGCTGGCCAGCATCGATAGGCCGAACACGGTTAGCGCAAAATATTCGGGCGGCGCAAAGTTGTACGCTGCGCGCGCCATAAGAGGTGCTGCCGCCATCAGGCAGACCACGCTGACCACGCCGCCGAATGTGGACGACACGGTGGCAATGCCAAGTGCGCGGCCGGCTTCGCCGCGTTGGGCCAAGGGATAGCCGTCAAGGCAGGTGGTGGCAGAGGCCGACGTGCCGGGCGTATTGATCAAGATCGCGGTGATCGCGCCTGCAAAGGTTGCGGCGCAATAAATTGTGATAAGGATGGCGATCGCCGGGATCGGCTCCATCGTGATGGTGAATGGCAGTAAAAGCGCAACACCCGTGGTGGCGTTCAGACCGGGAAGCGCCCCGACAAGCACGCCGCCCAAAGTGGCCGCGAATATCAGGATAAGCAGCCCAGGATCGGCAAGGGCGTAGAGACCAGCTAAAACAGCATCCATGGGTTCACCCGTACCAAAGGTTGGTTAAAAGACCGCGCGGGAAGCGGATCTCGAACACCTGATCAAACAAGAGAAAGACACAGGTGGGGACAACAACACCCACAAGGACAAGCGCCCAGGTGCGGCGTTCGCCCCAAAACAGCGTGAGCAACAGCCCAAACACCCCTAACGCCAGAAACAGGTCCAGCAACGCCAGAACTGGAAAGCCCACAAGGAGCGCCATTGAGATATAGACCGGCGCTGGCAGCACTTCGGGGGCGGGTGCGTGATCGCGGATCAGCAGCCAAAGCGCCATGATGGCCAAGAGTATGATCATCAGCTGCGGAAAATCGGCGGGCTGCATCCCACGCTTGAGGATCGGCGGTACGCGGTCGAATGTCGTCGTCAGGTAATAGGCCGCAGCGCAGAACGCGAGGATCACAAGCGGCACGATCCAACTGGACGCATGGCGTGCGCCTGATGTGTCTGGGGGTGTCATGGCAGTTCTCGCAAATGGGGTCTGCGCGCCCGGGATAGGGCGCGCAGGACGGTCGATTACTCGATAAAGCCAAGCTCTTTCAGAGCGGCTTCCATATCGGTGACCATGGTGGTGAGCTGATTGCCCCAGACCTCGGAGCCGGCGACGGATGTTCCGTCAAGACCGACCGATTCAAGGAAGCCCTGATAGACGCTATGGTTCATCGCGTTCATCAGCGAGTCTTCGATCTTGGCGGCCACATCGTCTGGCACGTCCTTGTGCACGACAAAACCACGCACGGTCGAGAAGCTGACATCAATGCCAAGCTCTTTCGCGGTAGACACATCCGGCAGCGCGCCCATGCGGTCATCGGCCAGAACTACGATTGGGCAGATATCGCCTGCGTCGATCTGGCTGGCCGCTTCGGCGAGGTTAAGAACGGCAACGTCCACTGCCTCGGCGATCAGCTGTGTGGCCAGTTCGCCGCCCCCTTCGAACGGAACGATCCGGGGTGTGGCCAGACCGCCGCGCGTGGTGAACATGAACGCGGACACGTCGTCGATATTGCCAAGCTGGGTCACGCCATAGCTGAGCGGTTCGTCCTTTTGGGCGTCGACAAAGGCTTGGGCGCTTTCATAGGCACCGCACCGGGCCATGAGGATCTGCGGATCATCAGTGCCGCGCGCGATCGGGCGCACATCGGCCAGCGTCATGTCGGTTTTGCCTTTGGCCAGTTCGGCGGCGTGGCCGATAGTGAAAGTCAGGATCGAATAGCCGTCAGCAGGCAGGGTCAGGTAATGGTCCATCGCAACGGACCCACCACCACCGCGTTTGTTGACGACGATCATGTCCTCGCCCAGTTCGCGGCGGGCGCGCAACATCATCATGCGAGCCGTCACGTCGGTGCCTCCCCCAGCACCGGCATGCGTGATCACTTCGATTGGCTTTGAGGGATAGTCCTCGGCAATCGTTTCAGTTCCAACGACAGCAACAGCTGCCGCCAAAGCGAGCAGTTTTTTCATTTGAATTTCCTCCCATTGAGGCCGCGTTTTTAGCGGCCCTTTCGATTCGGTATCACAGGAAATGGCGTTTTGGTATACCAAAATACTGAAATGTTTCGATCCATACTGTGCCACTACCGAATATCCGTTGATCCCACTGCCCAAGTCGCGGATAAATTTGGAAAGTTCGGCGTTGGGAGGAATGCTGTGGATTTCATGAGAATTCGGGTGCTGTGCCGCGGTCTTTACTTGGGTTTGGTCACGGCAGCTCGGGGTGCACGCACATGATGCCCTCTGTACCTGTGTCCGCCACCGCAATCACGCAGACCATGACCGATATTCTGTGTGCGGATGGCTGTGCATTGGATGAGGCTCGCTGCGTCGCTGAGCATCTGACCGAGGCCAGTGCCAGTGGGCATGACAGCCACGGCATCATTCGTATTCTGCGCTATCATCACTGGCTGCGGACGGGTCAACTCAAGGCGGGGCAAAGCCTGACGCCGATGGTCGAATTGGACGCGTTCACGTTGTTCGATGGCAATAGCGGGATGGGGCAATGGCTTGCCCGGGATGCGGTTGCGCGCGGCATTGAGGTGGCAAAGCGCACTGGCTTTTCGGGAATCGGGTTGCGCCGCGCCGGACATATCGGGCGGCTTGGGGCCTATACCGAACAGGCGGCAGCAGCCGGTCTGGTGTCGATCATGTTCGTGAACGTGGCGGGATCGCAACTTGTCGCGCCGTTTGGCACCGGGAAACGGGCGGCCTCAACCGCGCCGGTGTCGGTGGGTGTGCCCAATCCCGGCGGGGATGATTTCATCCTTGATTTCGCCACGTCGATCGTGGCCGAAGGCAAGGCGCTGGTTGCCGCGCAAGGGGGGGCTGCGCTGACGCTTGACGCGCTTGTGGATCAGAACGGGGTGCCGACGCGCGACCCCGAAGTGCTTTATGGCGCGACCGTGTCAGAGGCGGTTCCAGATCCGTTGATGGGATCGGGCGCGTTGCAGGCGTTTGGATTGCACAAAGGGTCGGGATTGATGCTGGCCTGCGAGCTGTTGGCCGGTGCGCTGACCAGCAATGGCACCAATGGGGCGACGAAACATCCGTTCGGTAATGGATTGCTGGCGCTGTTCATTGATCCCGTGCGGCTTGATGCCGAACAGGCGATCTTTCCCGAGGTTGCATCCTATATCGACTTTGTGCGGTCCTTGACCCCGGGTGCGGGGACTGACCGCGTTCTGATCCCCGGTGACAAGGAACGCGCTTTGCGGGCAGAGCGGATGCGCGACGGTATTCCCTTGCCGCAGCGCGTGGCCGACGAGATCGCGGCATTGGCAACGTCTTTGCTGTTGTGATGGCTCGATGCACCAATAATGATAATTATGTAACTTAGGTGGCGTGGAGCCGGTTTTGGTCCATGTCTATTCCCATTCGTCCACGTCTTCTTTTGGGAAATAGACGAGATCAACCATAGATTACTCCATCATTGTATCCTGTTCGCGGCGCAGCGCGACGATGTCTTGGTCTTCAGTCAGGTCCACATCGTCGAATGTCACCACCTGATCTCGGGGAACATCGCGGATGAGTTTGACGTGATGCGCAAGGCCGATGGGCAGCGCGTTCATTGGCGCTGCGATGCGGGCGGGGATCGCTTTGGCCCAGACACAGAACCCGCCTTCGCCATCCAGCCATTCGCCCGCTTTCAGGTCGCGTTTCGCGGTGGCCACGGCATCGGCACGGTAGCGGGTGGAACTGCCTGTCGCCTCATTCCGAAGACAGGCGGAAAGCACCGAAACGCTGGTTTCCAGACCGATCAGGTGGAACGGCCGCCACATGGACCCGTACCATCCGCTGTCGTCGGTCAGCAGCCCGTATTGGGCAAAGCAATCACGGGCATAGGTGTCGGGCGCTTTGAAGGTCACGAACATCCCGTATTGAATGTTGTTCATCACCGTTCGCCCGTCAGGTTCGCGGCTCGCAGCGATATCGACCAGCCCGGCGCGATCCAGCCGCCCGCCTTCGGACGCGGGTTTGAATACTTGCGCCAGATCGTGCAGCCCCGCAGGCGGAAAGGCGAGGCCATTGTCCGGGCAATCAAGGCCAGTTGCGTTGGCGACCGCCGCCATCTCGATCGCGGCTTTGGTGCCGTCGGTGAAGGAATTGTACATCTTGGGGTTAAAATCCCCTGCTGCAACCTCTTCATCCGACCAGCCGAAAAAGCCCCACACGGTGTCGGGGGTCGAATACCGATAATGCGGCGCAAAGTTCATGCCTTTGCCGGAGGCCACCAGTTCGAACCCTGTGGCGCGGACCCAGTCCACCAATTCGCACATCGCAGCGGGCTGGTCGCCATAGGCCATTGAATAGATCACACCCGCTTGTGCCGCGCGTTTGGCAAGGACCGGACCACACAGGATATCGGCCTCGACATTGACCATCACAACGTGTTTGCCGCCGTCGATAGCTGCCAACGCATGGCGCACCCCGGCAAGCGGATGGCCTGTCGCCTCGACAATGCAGTCGATCCCGTCAAACGCACAAAGCGCGTTTGCGTCGTCCATCACATGGGTTTTGCCGCTGCCTAAGGCCTCCGCCAAAGACGGCGCAAATCGGTCATCGCCCCAGCCTACGCGGGCCAATGAGGCCTGTGCTTTTCCAACGTCCAGATCGGCAATTCCGACGATATGCAGGCCGTTCAGATACTTGGATTGGTTCAGGATCATTGACCCGAATTTGCCCGCACCGATCAGGCCCACCCGAACCGGGCGGCCTGTGGCGTGACGTGCAGCGAGCATGGCAGAGAGGTTCATCTGTGCGGTCCTTAAAATGGGATGCTTTCCGAACCCTAATCGCAATCTGTGTAAATGGTATACCAAAATTCGATTGCAAAAATTGGGGCGTGGTGGTTCGTTAGCCCCGAGTATCGGCACGGGGGGAGGAATGCGCGTGACGGACGCATCGACACTGACACGGCAGAATGTGAGCCTTGCGCGCCGCGCATGGGCGATCCGGCGCAATGCGCTCTTGATGGGTGAAGTGCAGGGACAGGGCTATATCGGGCAGGCCTTGGGTGCCGCCGATCTGCTCGCGGTCAGTTATTTCCACGCGATGACCTACCGCCCGCAAGATCCCGAATGGGAAGGGCGCGACCGGTTTTACCTGTCCATCGGTCACTACGCGATTGCGCTCTATGCGGCGCTGATCGAGGCCGGTGTCCTGCCCGAGGACGAGATCGGCACCTACGGTATGGACGATTCTCGGATGCCGATGTCTGGCATGGCCGCCTATACGCCGGGAATGGAGATCACGGGCGGGTCGCTTGGCCACGGCCTTGGCATTGCGGTCGGGGCTGCGATGGGGCTCAAGCGCAAGGGCAGCGACGCGTTTGTCTATAACCTCATGTCGGATGGGGAATTGGGCGAAGGTTCCACTTGGGAAGCGGTAATGTCTGCCGTGCAATGGAAGCTCGACAACCTGATCTGCCTTGTCGATTTCAACGACCAGCAGGCGGATGGCAAGACCACCGATGCCTTGGCTGCTGGCCCGCAAGCGCCGCAATGGGCGGCGTTTGGCTGGCACGCGCAAGAGGTGGACGGCAACGACCTGAATGCGTTGACCGCCGCGTTCGACACCGCGCGGAACCTGCCTGATGCGCGTCCGCGCGTCATCATCTGCCGCACCAAGATGTGCAAAGGCGTGCCATTCCTTGAGGCCCGTGAGATGGCGCATTTTGTGCGGGTTGAACCCGAGGAATGGGCCAAAGCGATTGCCATTCTGGACGAGGGAAAACCAGTATGAACGAACATTTTCCCCCGAATTCACGCCGTAAATCGAAATACACCGCGCGGCAGGTGCCGGACACGAAACTCGCCACCTCAGCGATGATCGCGTCATTGGATTCCGAGGGGCGCGAGACCATTGCAGCGCCGTTTGGACATGCCTTGGTCGAACTGGCCAAGACCCGTGAGGATATCGTTGGCTTGTCCGCGGATCTGTCGAAATACACCGACCTGCATGTCTTTGCGAACGCGCACCCGGATCGGTTCTATCAGATGGGGATGGCCGAACAGGTGATGATCTCTGCCGCTGCTGGTCTTGCCCGTGAAGGGTTCACGCCGTTTGCAACAACCTATGCCGTGTTCGCCGCGCGCCGGGCCTATGATTTCATCTGCATGGCAATTGCCGAAGAAAACCTGCCCGTCAAAATCTGTTGCGCCTTGCCCGGCCTGACCACCGGCTACGGCCCCAGCCATCAGGCGACCGAGGATCTGGCGATCATGCGCGGGATGCCGAACCTCACGGTGCTTGACCCCTGCGATGCCATTGACACGATACAGGCGACACATGCTATCGCCGATCATCCCGGCCCGGTCTATATGCGGCTTCTGCGCGGGCAAGTGCCGAATGTTCTTGGTGAATACGACTACCAATTCAAACTGGGCAAAGCGCAGATAATCCATGACGGAACCGACGTTCTGTTCATCGCGTCCGGTTTCATGACCATGCGTGTTCTGGATGCGGCGAAAGCTTTGGCCAAAGACGGGATTTCCTGTGCTGTGCTGCATTCACCGACGATCAAACCGCTGGACACCGAAACGATCACCGCAGAAGCCGCGAAAGGCGGGCGACTGGTTGTGACGGCTGAGAACCATTCCGTCACCGGCGGGTTGGGCGAAGCGGTGGCAAGCACCCTCATGCGCGCCGGGGTTCATGTGCCATTCCGCCAGATCGGGCTGCCGGATGAATTCCTGGATGCGGGCGCTTTGCCGACGCTGCATCAGCAGTACGGTATGACCGTCGAAGCGATTTGTGCGTCGGTCAAGACATGGGTGAACCAATGAGCACCGCAATCATCGGCCTTGGCGCAATGGGCCTTGGCATGGCGCGCAATATCTTGACCGCAGGTATCCCAATGACGGGCTACGACCTCTCGCCCGATGCACGACAGCGATTCACGGACGCAGGCGGTACCCCCCGGGATACCCCAGAGGATGCCGCGAAAGGCGCAGACCTCTTGCTCGTCATGGTGGTGAACGCGGATCAGGCGCGGTCGGTTTTGTTCGACACGGATGTGGCCAGGGCGCTGGCCCCCGGTGCGACGGTCATGCTGTCTTCGACGGTCGCACCATCCGACGCAAGAGAGATCGCGGCGCGGCTGGCGGAGGCTGGGCTGATCATGCTCGACGCGCCCGTGTCGGGTGGCCAAGTCGGGGCTGAGGCCGGGACTTTGACTGTTATGGCGTCCGGCCCCGAAGCTGCATTTGATCGCGCCGATCCAGTGCTGGACGCGGTTGCGGGCATTGTGCATCGTCTTGGCGACGAGGCAGGGCAAGCGGCGACATACAAAGTCGTTCACCAATTGGCGGCAGGCGTACATTTGGCGGTGGCTGCTGAGCTTATGGCGCTTGGGTCAAAGGCCGGGTGCGATCCGCAGACGCTGTATGACATCGTGACCAACGCCGCTGGCAACTCTTGGATGATGTCCGACCGCGTGCCGCGCATGTTGGTCGATGATCCACCCGTCGCGTCAAGCGTGGACATCTTCATCAAAGACCTCGGGCTTGTTCTGCAAACCGGCAAAGACGCGGGCGTGGCCCTACCCCTGTCCGCCGCCGCCTACCAGATGTTCACCGCCGCGTCTGCCATGGGACATGGGCGCGAAGACGACAGCCGCGTCGTGCGCGCATACGAGGCCCTTATGGGGCAGAGCTTGAAGGACAGAACATGACGGCACTTCTGACAGGGAAAACCGCGATCATCACAGGTGCGGCCAGCGCGCGGGGGCTGGGCAAGGCGACGGCGAATTTGTTTGCCGAACATGGCGCGAACGTGGTGATTGTTGATCTCGATGCAAGCCAAGCGCAAGCTTCTGCCAATGATTTGCCGGGCGATGGCCATCTGGGTCGCGCCTGTGACGTGACCAACCGCACCGCGTGTCTTTCGATGGTGCAAGAGCTTTTGGGAACGCTTGGTGGCATCGACATTCTTGTGAACAATGCAGGCATCACGCAGCCTCTCAAGCTCATGGAGATCGCGCCCGAGAATTACGACGCTGTTCTCGACGTGAACCTGCGCGGCACGCTGTATATGTCTCAGGCGCTGATCCCGCACCTGCGAGAGCGCAAAGTGGGCAGCATCGTAAATATGTCGTCGGTTTCCGCGCAACGCGGCGGTGGCATCTTTGGCGGGCCGCATTATTCGGCGGCCAAGGCGGGGATCTTGGGTTTGACCAAGGCCATGGCGCGCGAACTGGCCCCCGATGGTATCCGCGCCAACGCGATCTGTCCGGGGTTCATCGACACAGATATCACCGCGGGCAAACTGACCC